>CAWAAO010000015.1:0-80555 GCA_963780015.1 uncultured Actinomycetes bacterium | reverse complement strand
AGTCCGCGCAGGCGATCGACGGCGGGAACGAGTCCACGACGACGTCGTTCCAGGTTGTGCCTCGATCGTTGGAGACGAAGGCGTGGACCTCGGTGGACCCGTCCAGGCCCGTGCTGCTTCCGTACGTCACCGCTCCCTCCGCGAAGACCACCCGCCCGCTCGATGTCACGTCCGCGTCGTAGGCGTAGAAGTAGTGCTCCGTGCTCGCCAGGCGTGTCTGGGTCCATGTCTTGCCGGCGTCGTGGGATTGGGCGAGCCACGGGTCGCCACCCTTCGGGCCGTTCCAGCTGGCGTACACGTCGCGACCGTCGTCGCTGACCGCCAACACCGGCTTGTCGTTCCAGCTGACCTTGCCGTAGGTGGGGACGGGGTCGGACCAGGTCTTGCCGTGGTCCGTGGATCGGATGAACACGACGTTGTACCCGTTCATGTAGAGGGCGTAGACGGCACCCGTGTCGGGCGCGACCTCGATGATCGGGTCGAACTGCCCCGATCCCTTGCACGCGCACAGCGGCCGCTGCTTGCCCCAGGTCGCGCCGCCATCCTTGGAGATCGCGAGCGCCATCCACGGCGTCGGGCAGTTGCCGGCGCACGGTTTGGCCGCGTACCGGGTCGCGACCACGTAGACGTACGGCGCGTTCGGGTCGGCGGCGATCGCGGGCTCCCAATCGTCGGCGGTCGCGTTCAAGACGTATCTCGCCCGACCAGCCTGGGGCCGGATCCAGACGCCAGGGCGCCGGTCTGAACGCGGAACGTGCCGGCCTCCCGGGCCTGCTCGGCGGCCTCGAGGCGTTCCTGCGTCTCCTCGGCCTGCTCGGCCGCCTCCGCGGAGCCGCCGTGACCCTCCTCCCCGGCCGGCTCCGTGGTGCCCGGCTCGGCCGGCTCCGTGGTGGCCGGTGCCGCGTGCGGCGTCGAGGTGCGCAGGGTCGATGTCGTCGCCAAGGCGACGATGAGTGCGAGCGCGGCCACGAGCGTGGCGATCGCGGAACGGCGAGTCATGGTGTCCCCTCCCAGAGAGCGGAGGAGAACGCTAGTCGGGCGCGGCGAAAACGGTCAATCGGTCTTTCGGTCCTGAGCGCGGCGCAGCCAGTCCGGCTCCGGGAGCTCGGGGGTGGCGAGCAGCAACCAGCGCATGCGGCCGAGCGCGCCCGGGTCCACCAGCAGCGACGCCCGGGAGCGAGCCGACCAGGTGCGGACGGCCTCCAGCCCCTGGCCGTCGGCGAGCTGTTCCTGTTGGCGCGCGAGCTCGCCACGCAGCCACGGCTCGAACCCGAGGGCGAGCAACGCGTCGGTCTGGCGCACCGCGGGGAAGGCGTGCAGGCCGCGGTGCTCGGCGTGGCGGGCGACCCACCCGAGGTCGACGCCCGCGGTGATGTCGGCGGTGCCGGGAGCGGCGAGGAGGTCCTCCACGATCCGATGCTCGCGGTACCCGTGCGGCTCCCCGGCGCCCGACTCGTCGCCGTAGTCGATCAGCAGGGCGTAGCCACGCGTGAGCGCCCCGGCGAGCTCGTCGATGAAGCCCAGGATGCCGACGGGCACGACGACGTCCCCGGTGGTGTCGATGCCGGCGAGCAGACCGGCGAGCTCGTCATCGAGCGCGACGCGATGCTCGACCAGCGTCGTCGCCGTCCAGACCGATCAGGACCTCGTGTCCGTCACGGACGAGTCGGAACGGGAGGTTGTCGAGGAGCTCGTGGGCCACCACCACGTCGACGGGAGGCGGTGAGGCGCTCGGCGACCTCGATCCCGTCGATCTCGCGCAGCGCCGTCCGCGCGCCCGCGCTCACCTCGACGGCCGTGTAGGAGGCGTCGAGCTCGGCGAGGATCTGGCGGGCGAGCGTCCCGTCGCCGCCGCCCACCTCGGTGATGCGGAGCGGGCTCGGTGAGCCGAGCTGCGTCGGCGAGCTCCGCCAGCGCCCGTGCGAGGAACATGCCGAACGCGGGATGCACGTGCGGGCTCGTCACGAAGTCGCCGTCGGCGCCCACCGGCGGATCGGCGTAGAACCCGCCCGGCCCGTACAGCGCGAGCTCCATGAACGTCGCGAACGTGACGGGGCCCTCGGCGCGGATGCGCGTTCGGATCGCGGCGGCCGGATCGCTTCCCACGGACGCAGTATGGCGTCGACCTGCGAGGATGAGCGCCGTGGACGAACGACCCATCCGTCGCGCCGCGTCGGTGGTCTGTGTGCGCGCCGACGGCAACGGCGAGCCCGAGGTGCTCGTCGTGCGACGCAGCTCGGAGAGCCGCTTCCTGCCCGGCTACGTCGCGTTCCCCGGCGGGGCGGTCGATGCCGGCGACGCGGCGCACGCGGAGCGATGGTTCGGCGATCCGGCGCTCGCCCCGCGAGCCGCGGCCGTGCGCGAGCTCGTCGAGGAGGCCGGCATCACCCTCACCGCCGCCGGGCTCGTCGCATCCGATGGGTTCGGGCCGACCGACGTCGCGCCGCCGTCGCCCGAACAGCTGTCGGCGCTGTGCCATTGGGTGGCTCCCCCCGATGTGCCGGTTCGCTTCGACGCCCGCTACTTCACGGTCGAGGCCGACGCCGGCGTCCAGGCCACGCCCGACGGCGCCGAGGTGACCGCCCTGTGGTGGACGACCGCGCAGCGGCTGCTCGCGGAATGGGGGGACGGGGCGCACAAGCTCTACTGGCCGACCTGGCTCACGGTGACGGAGCTGGCGGCCTGCCGTTCGGTCGCCGAGGTGCGCGCCCTCCGGTTCGAGACGCGCGACCCCACGCCCGACGAGGAGGCGACGATGCCCCGTCACGTGATGGAGCAGGAGTAGCCGGTTGCTGCGTGCGATCCGGGTGCTCGCGCCGAACCCGAGCGTCTACACGCTCGAGGGGACGAACACGTGGGTCGTCGGCGACGGTCCGACGATCGTGATCGACCCCGGTCCCGATGACCCCGCGCATCGCGACGAGGTGCTCGATACCGCGGGCGAGGTGGCCTTCGTGCTCGTGACCCACGACCACGAGGATCACGGTGCGGGCGCGGCGGTGCTTGCCGAACGGGCGCACGCGCCGCTGTTTGCCTGGCGCTTGGCGGCTGCGACCCACGTGCGGGACGGGCAACGGTTCGCGGTGCCCGGCGCGGACCTCGAGGCCGTGCACACCCCCGGCCACAGCGCCGACCACGTCGTGTTCTTCGAGCGAACGAACGGCGCGCTGTTCACCGGCGATGCGGTCCTCGGGCACGGGACGAGCTTCATCGATCCGCCGGACGGCGATCTGACCGCCTACCTCACGTCGCTGCATCGCATGCAGGAGCTGGCGCCGCGCACGATCTACCCCGGGCACGGACCGGTCGTCGTCGACGCCGGTGCCAAGCTCCGGGAGTACGTCGCGCACCGCGCCGAGCGCGAGGAGCAGGTCCTGGCGGGACTCGAGGCGGGTGACCGAACGGTGGCCCAGCTCGTCGAGCGGATCTATGCCGACTATCCGTCGGAGGTGCACGCGCTCGCGGCCCGTTCGGTGACCGCGCACCTGCGCAAGCTGGATCGGGAGGGCCGGGTGGACAAGGCCGGTCGGGGTTCGTCGCAGACGTGGACGGCGGCCACTCCCAACGCCTGCGCGCGCTGCGGCCGGCCGGTGCACGGCCGTGGCCGGTACTGCGGGCCGTGCTCGCTCGCGCTGCTGCAGGGCGAGGCGACGAGCTAGTCGTCGTCGGTGACCAACCGCAGCTGCGCGCGCACGACGTAGCGTCCGCGCCCCCGCACGTCGATCGAGCCTCGGGCCACGAGCGCGCGCACGGCGCGGTTCACCGACTCGCGCGTGGCGCCGACCATCGAGGCGAGCTCGTCCTGGGTCAGCCGCACCGGGATGGCGGTGCCGCCGGGAGCCGGCCGCCCCAGCCGGCGGGCGAGGTCGAGCAGACGGCGCTCGACCCGATCGGCGATGTCGAACCACGCGAGCTCGGTCGCGATCGCGGTGAGCCGCGCGGCGGTGGTGGCGAGCCCGTCGGCGCCGATGGCCGGTCGCAGCCGGGCCGGCCGCAGCGCGGTCGCCGTCCACGGGGCGGGCAGTCGCTCGGGGAGCCCGAGCGCATCGCCCGGGCCGAGCAGGTCGAGCAGCATCGTGCGCCCGTCGGGATCGAGGACCGAGACGGCGAACACACCGGCGTCGATCCTCCACTGGTCGGCGCACGGCTCGTCTTGGCGGACCGGCGTCTGCCCGGTGCGCACGATCACGAGGGGGAGTGGTTCGACGACGCCCATCGGGCGAACCACCATCAGCACCACCCGCCGCGAACCCTATCGACACCCACTGACACGCCCGACCCGGTAGGCTTCTCGAAGCTGTCCAGGAGGGATCACCGTGGCAACCGTGAAGCTCGAGACCGTATTGGGCTACGTGCCCCTGTTCCGCGATCTGACGAAGCGCCAACTGAAGCACCTCGCGTCGATCTGCGAGGTGGCGGACTACATGGCGGGCGCCTCGATCGTGAAGGAAGGCACCCCCGGCGACGCGTTCTACGTCGTGCTGAAGGGGCAGGCGAAGGTCACCGCGAACAAGCGGTTCATCCGCCGCATGGTCCCGGGGGACCACTTCGGTGAGATCGCCGCGATCGACGGCGGCGATCGCTCCGCAACCGTCACGAGCGAGACGCCGATGACGCTCGCGGTGATGACGCGCCCGGCGCTGCTCAAGGCGCTGCGCGACGACCCGGACATCGCCTACCAGCTGATGACCGAGCTCGCCCGCATGTTCCGCCAGGTGAGCAAAGAGGCGTACCACTAGCCCTCGGGGTCACCATGAAGGTCGAGTTCTACGATCCCGAGGACGAGCAGAAGACCACCGTGGCCACGGCGGTGTGGGACGGCGCCGAGGTGACCGTCACCGCCGATGACGCAACGATCCGCGACCTGCTCGCCCACGCCTTCCGGCGCTCCGCGGTGGCGGTCGACGATGCCTCGCGCCGGCGCCTCGGCACCTCGGGCGACGTCGTGATGCAGCCCGGCAGCCTCGAATGGTTCCGCGCCGTCGCGAACACCCGCGCGCGCGTCGACTCGGGCCTTGCGGCGCGGTTCGTGCCCGGTCTCGCCGCCGGCGGCTACGACCCCGCGGCCGGCTACCGTCCCTTCGACGAGCAGCTCGAGCGGCTCGACGCCCGTACGCGCTAGGCGTTGTCGGCGAGCCAGGCGCGGCCGGTCTCGCAGAACCCCTTGAAGTCGCAGTAGCCGCACCACCGCCCCGGCGTCGGTTCGAACACGCCGGTGCCGATCGCCGACAACGACGTCTGGACGCGTTCGCGCACCGCCTCGGGGCTCCCCATCGGTTGCGACACCGCCTCGTCGCGCGCCAGGTAGTAGTAGGTGAGCGTCAGGTCCTCGGGCGCCTTGTGCCAGATCTCGACGCACGCCAGCCCGTACAGCTCGAGCTGCAGCGGGTCGGCCGCGCCGACGCCGGTCTTCCAGTCGACGATCTCCCACGGTCCGTCGGGCTCGCCGTAGATCGCGTCGATGCGGCCGCTGACCGCGAACCCGCCGACCCGCAGCAGGAACGCGCGCTCGGCGAACAGCGGCGCCCGGTCCGCGTAGCGCGACGTGAGGAACGCCTGCCGCAGCCGGTCCATCCTGCCGGGATCCCCGGCGAGCTCCTCCTGGGTGAGGTCGACGGTGTCGTCGGCCTCGAGCAGGCGACCCTGGCCCGAGGCGCGGCGCTCGATCCACCGGTGGATCTCGGTGCCGATGCGCGCCGCCGGTCCGCTGAAGCGGGGCAGCGGCCGCACGCGCGTCCAGTAGAACTGCTTCGGGCAGCGCGCGTGATCCATGAGCGAGCTCGCCGACAGCGTGCGCGGGATCCGGTCCCCGTCGACCGTGCGGAGCCCCTCGGCGGTCTCGCGTTCCCGCAGATGCGTGGCGAGCTGGACCCGGTCGGTGGTCAACGCTTCGAAGGAGGCCCGCGCCGCCGGCTCGAGCAGCTCGATCAGACCGGTCTGCTCCGCGGGGTCGAGCGCCGCCGGGCGCCAGCCCTGCGGGAACAGCGGATCGGCCGCGGGGGGGAGCGCCGGGCCCGGCCAGTCGCGCACGAACCGTTCGCGCAGCCCGAGCATCGGGTTGTCCTCGCCCGGCTCGGTGGCGTCGGCCTCGACGGCCGCGAGCCCGCTGTCGGCGGCCCAGGCCATCAGCTCGTTCAGGAACCGGCTTTCCTTCTTCGGGTAGATGTTGTCGCCGTACCAGTAGGAGCCGCTGGCGTCGAGCGTCTTGCGCGCGCGGGTGAGCGCGACGTAGGCGGTCCGGCGTTCCTCGATGATCTCCTGCGCCTTCAGCGCGTCGCGGAACGCCGACAGGTTGCCCTCGTAGCGAGGCAGGATGTCGGCGTCGCCCCGCAGCTCGAAGTCCAGCGACTTGCCGCGCTCGGCCGGGTTCTGCGGCACCTTCGGGTTCGGCAGGAGCTCGTGGGCGAAGCCGGGCACGAACACGTGGTCGAACTCCAGGCCCTTGGCCACGTGGATCGTCATGACCTTGACCGAGTCGGCGTCGGAGGGCTGCACCGGCGCCCACTCCTGCTTGTCGAGCCGCTCCACCGCGTCGATGTGATCCAGGAACACGCGCAGCGTGAGCTCGCCGTCGACCGGCTGGAACGCGTGGACCTCGTCGAGGAACGCCGCGAGGTTGCGCCGCGCGCCCATGCCGCGCCGCCGGTCGGGGTCGGCGTCCAGCTCGTCGAGGATGCCGATGCGCCGGATCACCTCGCCCAGGAACTCGCCGACCGGCCGCCGCGCCTCGACGCGCAGCGCCCGCAGCTCCTCGCGGAACCCCGCCAGCCGCTCGCGCCCTTCCTCGGACAGCGCCTCGACGTCCTCGAGGTGCTCGAGCGCCTCGGCCAGCAGCACCGGCTGGCTCTCGATGTCGTCGTCCTCCAGCTCGTAGTCGTCGCGCAGGCTCTTGGTCTTCTCGGTCGCCAGGCGCGCGAGCAAGGCGATGTCCTTGAAGCCGACCCGGTAGCGCGCGCCGAGCAGGATGCGGGCCAGCGCCACGCTGGCGGTCGGGTCCTGCACCGCGCGGGCGTACGCCAACACCTCGACCACCTCGGGCATGCGCAACAGTCCGGCGAGCCCGACGATCTCGACCGGCACCTCGCGCTCGTCGAACGCCTGGCGCAGCAGCGTGAACAGCCTCGACGTGCGGCACAGCACCGCCATCTCGGACCAGACGGAGCCGGCGGCGTGCAGCGTCGACGCACCGGTCGGCGATCCGCCGGGCCTCGGTCCACTCGTCGAGCACGCGCACGATGCGCACCTCGCCCTGCCCGTTGGGCTCGAACGGGACGAGCCGCTTGCCCGGCGGCCGCTGTGCCTCGGGCACGGCGCCGATCACCGCGTCGGCCGCCGCCAGGATGCGAGCCCCCGAGCGGAAGTTCGTGTACAGCGGCAGCTGCGTCGCCGGCGTGCCGTCGGCCTTCGGGAACTCCTGCGGGAACCGGAACAGGTTGTAGAGCGAGGCCCCGCGCCACGCGTAGATGTTCTGGTCGGGGTCGCCGACCGCGGTGACCGGGTGGCCGGCGCCGAACAGCGCGGCCATCAGCTGTGCCTGCGCGACGTTCGTGTCCTGGTACTCGTCGAGCAGCACGGCCTGGAAGCGGGCGCGATGGTCGGCGACCACGTCGGGGAACCGGGTCACGACCTCCAGCGCGCGGTCGATCTGGTCGCCGAAGTCGATCACGCCGAGCTCGGCCTTCAACTCGCGGTAGACCGCGGCCGCCTCGATCAGCTCGATCCGCTCCTGCGCGGCCTTGTAGGAGCGCTCGGACCGGTGGGCCTTCAGCACGTCCAGACGGTTCGCGAGCCAGGTCAGCGCCTCGCCGGGCGTCACCCGATGGTTCTGGAGCTGATCGTCGATCTCCAGGATCTTGCTCACGAGCGAGGGCTGGAACGTCGCCAGCGTGAACTCGAAGGTCACGCGGTCCAGGACCCGGCCGCACAGCTCCTCGCGCTGCGCCTGGTTCAACACGCGGGCGCCCGGGCTCGAAGCCGGCGAGCACGCCGTAGCGGTCCAGCAGCGAGGCCGCGAACCCGTGGTAGTTCATGATCTCGGGCTCCTCGCCCTCGGCGAGCTCGAGGGTGGCCAGCGCACGACGGACCCGCAGCCGGAGGTTGTCGGTGGCCTTGTTCGTGAACGTCAGGCACAAGACGTTGCCGGGCATGACGCCCGGGCCCTCCACCCGGCCGAGCGCCGCGAGCGCGAGATGCACGACGCGCGCGGCCATCACCGAGGTCTTGCCCGAGCCGGCGCCGGCGATCAGCACGCAGGGCTCCAACGGCCAGGCGATCGCCGCCCACTGCTCGTCGGTGGGCTCGGCGCCCATCGCGGCCACGACCTCCGCCGGCGCGACCCTCGTGCTCATCGGGGCACCGCCAGATCGAACACCTGCTGCCCTTCGGGGAACAGCGGGCACAGCGACTTGAAGTCGCACCAGTGACAGTTGGCGGCCGGGTTCGGCCGGTAGGTCTCGCTCGCGATCAGCTCGCGCTTCATCTCGATCAGCCGCGACAGCTCCGCACGCACGTTGCTCTGGTACTGCTCCTCGTGGTCGGGCGTCACCTGCCAGGACTTCAGCACGAGCTCGCCGCGCTTCCAGTCGCCCTTGATGTAGGCGAGCTCCACCTGCCGCACCGGCCGGTACGGCTCGAGCTCCTCGCACTCCTGCACGGCCAGGTAGTAGATGCCGAGCTGCAGGCTCTCCTCGGCCTTCGGCGCGTAGTCGGCGCTGCCGGTCTTGAAGTCGGTGATGCGCGTGCCCTCGCCGAACGCGCCGATCCGGTCGATCACGCCGACGATCGTCGCGTCGTCGAACTCGAAGGAGAAGAACTCCTCGTTCGCGAGCGAGTCCTCCTCGCCGTACTGGAACCACCAGTTCTTGAACATGCGCGTCTCGACGATCTGGCGATGCGCGACCGACACGGCCTTGGAGGGGAACTCCTCGTCGCGCCAGCGCTTGTCGACCTCGGCCAGGATCTCCTCTTTGGTCTTGCCGAGCTCGCCCTTCTCGATGCGCTCGATGATGCCGTGCACGAGCTTGCCGACCCACGCCTGGTAGCCGGCCACGCGGCCGAGCCCGAGCTCGTCGCCGAGCACGTGCTGCAGCTCGCAGTTCTCGAGGTTGGACAGCCGGGAGTACGACAGCCGGAGCGTCTCGTGCAGCGGACGTCCGGTGTCGGTCCAGTCGCGCTGGAACCACCACCGCGCGGCATCGACGTCGAGCGCGCGCAGCCCCTCGAGCGCGGCGAGCCGCCGCCACGCCTCGGCGCCGGGGTCGGCCAGCTGGCGCCGCCAGGCCGCGACGGCCTCGCCGACGCTGACGGGCTCGTCCACGCCGGCCTCGGGCGCGACCGTCCAGCGCACGCCCGGCAGCTCGTCGACGAACCGCGAGCGCTGCGTGAGCTCGTCGGCGTCGGGGTGGGTGTCCGCCGCGATCAGGACGACCCCGCGACGCGCCCGCCCGAGCACCATCCGGAACAGGCGCCGCTCGTCTTCCAGACGTTCGCGGACCTGTTCGGAGCGGCTGCGGATCCGCTGCAGCGCAGCAAGGTCGAACATCGGCTCCGGCCGCGACAACGACGGGAAGTTGCCCTCGGTCGCGCCGGCCACCAGCACGGTGTCGAACTCCAGGCCGCTCGCGCCGTGGGCCGTGAGCACCTGCACGGCGTCGAGCACGGCGACCTCGCGTGCGCTCCAGCCGGGCCCGTGCTCGCCGGCATCGAGCGCCTCGAGGAACGCCTGCACGCCGGCGTCGCCCTGCTCCGAGGCCTCGGCCACGACGTTGGCGAACGTGACCGCCGTGTCGAGTTCCTGCCCGCCCGCCTCGACCAGACGTGCGGAGCACGGCAGCTCCTCCCACAGGACCTTGAACGCGTCCTGCACCGACATGCCCGCGAACAGCGCCGCCTTGTCCAGCGTGGCGCGTGCGCGTTCGACCCGTGACGCTTCGTCGGGGTTGAGCCCGTCGGTGCGATCGAGGGCGGCAGCGGCGGCGCGCGGCGCCGGGCCCGTGCTCTTGGCCAACCTGATCAACCCGCGCGCCGCCGCCGGCGACAGCCCGACCACGTCGGAGGTCAGCAGCGGCTCGATCAGGTCCTCGCGTCGCGGCGCATCGGCCACGAGCCAGCGCAACGCCAGCACGTACGGGTAGGTGGCGGACTCCAACGTGAGCGACTTCCCGCGCTCGGGCACCGCCCGCGGGATGCGCGCGTCGTCGAGGGCCCGCAGCAGGTTGCCGAGGTGCGTGCCCTGGCGCCGCACGATCACGGCCAGCTCGCCCCAGGCCACGCCGTCCTCGACGTGGATGCGGCGCAGCTCCCGCGCGATCGCCGCGTGCTCCTCGGAGGAATGCGGCGCCACCCAGGCCTGCATGGACGGGCCGGCCGGGCTTCGGTACGCGGCCGCCAGCTCGATGCGCTCGGCGTCGGGGAACGCCTCGGTCGTGAACCGATCCAACGGCACGCGCGTCATGCCCTGGAACGAGAACACGTGGGCGTCGGGGTCGGCCGCGACGACGACGCTCGCGGCGCCGAGCGAGCCGAGCAGCGCCTCGGCCGCCAGCGTCGTGTCCTGATAGTCGTCGACCAGCACGTGGTCGAACAGATCGGTGCCGGGCTCGACCGACGCCAACTGCACCAGACCCGCATAGTCAACTTGATTGACCGAATCGAGCGCGTCGAGGTATTCCTGTGCGAAGCGGGCGAGCTCGGCCCAACCGCCGAGCCCGGCGGCGCCCGCCGCCTGCTCGAGATCCTTGGGCGACAGCAGCGACTCCTGCATCCGGGTGAGCAGCTGGCGCACCTCGTCGGCGAACCCCCGCACGCCGAGGAGCCGCCCGTACGCCGGCCACGCCGCGGGGTCCTGCCCGGCGAGCAGCTCACGCACCAGCGCGAACTGCTCTGCGGCGCCCAGCACCTCGGGCGGCTCGCCCTCGCGGAGCTTCAGCACGCGGTAGCCCAGGCCGTGGAAGGTCAGCACCTGCAGGCCGGGCAGCGACGCCGGGAGGCGCTCGAGGAGCGCGGCCTTTGCGGCGTCGCGGGCACCGCGTGAGCCGAGCACGAGCACCACCCGCTCGGGCTCGGCGCCGCCCTCGATCAGGCGCGCGAAGCGTTCCCGCAGGACGGCGGTCTTGCCGGTGCCCGGGCCGCCGGTGACCAGCAGCGCCCCCGACGGATGCGCCAGGACAGCCTTCTGGGCATCATCGAAGTCCAACGGGGGGGCCGCCATGTGCTGGATGCTACCCCTCGCCGCCGACACGCCCGCCGCGACTGGTCAGGGCGCTGGCGTTCCGCGTCGCTTCGCAGGATGCAGAACTCGTTGCCCTCGGGATCGGCGAGCACGAGCCACCCCGTGCCGTCGGCCTGACGCCGGTCATCGAAGGACGTGGCCCCCAAGGCGAGGACCCGCTCGATCTCCTCGTCGCGGGTCCGATCCGTGGGCACCAGGTCGAAGTGGACGCGGTTCTTCACCTGCTTGTCCTCCGGCACCTCGATGAACAAGACCTGCTGGCCACCGGCTGGGTCGATGATCATGCACTCCACATGGCCCGGCTCGTTCGGGTCGCCGGGCACATCGGTGAACCCCAACACCTCGGCCCAGAACTTGGACAGCGCATACGCGTTGTGGCAGTCGAACGTGGTGTGGTCGATCCGCGAAGTCATCGGACCGGAGACTAGCGCGTTCGCCGCTACTGGTCAGGGCGCGGCGGCGCGGCGACGATCGGCCGTTCGACGTACTCGCCGCTCGACCAATGCTCGTTGAGCCATCGGTCGACGTCCTGCACGGAGATCATCCCGACGGTGCGGCCCGTGATGTCGGTGACGAGCCCGTTCCGCGCGCCGATCCAGTCGACGACGTCGTCCAACGGCTCGGTGTCCTCGATCATCGGCGGGTCGTCGAACGGGATCATCGCCTCGCCGACCGGGCTCGACGCCGCGTAGTCGAGGGCGTCGTCCAGCGAGAGAGCCCCCACGATCCGCCCACCTTCCTGCACGGGGAAGAGCTGATCGGGGAAGGGCCGCAGATACCGCTCGGTCGCGTCGAGCAGGCTGCTGTCGGCCGCGATGATCGCGCCGATCGGCTGCATCGCGTCGCGGGCAGTGCCGCGCTGGAGCCGCTCCCGCAATCCCGCCTGCGCCGGTATCTGGCGCCCGACGCTCGATCATCACGAACCCGAGGTAGCCGGCGAACAACGCGAGCCCGTTCCTGCCGAAGTTCAGGAACCCCCACACGATGAAGCCGGCGCCCACGATCAGCGATCCGGCCCCCGCGACCCGATAGGCCACCACCCGCTTGCGGGTGATACCCCAGGCGAGCGCCATCAACATCCGTCCGCCGTCGAGCGGGAATCCCGGGATCGCGTTGAGTCCCGCGAAGAGCAGATTGATGTCGGCCGAGGTTGGCGATGACGTCCTGGAGACCGGTGTACGGGGTCATCTGGTCCGCGATGAAGCAGGAACAACAGCCCGATCGCGAGGGTGGTCGCCGGGCCGGCCGCGGCGACCACGAAGTCGGCCGAGGGTCCCCTTCGCCATGAGCGCGTCTCGGTCGCCCCACCCCAGAACACGAGGGTGATGCCTCGCACGGGGAGCCCGAACCCCCGTGCGGCCACCGCGTGCGCTCCCTCGTGCAGGAGGACGCTGCCGAAGAACAGGATGAGGGTCACCGCGGTCAGCGCGCCTGCTTCGTCGGCGTAGCTCGTGGTCGTGAAGCTGGCGTAGGTCGCGAACGCGAACAGGGCCGCGATCGCGAACCACGAATAGGAGACGTAGATCGGGATCCCCGCGACCCTCGCCACCTTGAACTTCTGACCGGTGCCGAACATCCTTCGAGCCTACCCGCAGGCCTCGCGAAGCATCCCGGGTTGTCCGGCCCATGAACGGAACCGATGCTGGGGGCGTTCATGGGCCGATGGAGACGATCGTGACGGGCGACGTGGTCGGGCAACCGGTCGCGTTCGAAGCGTTCTTCGAGGCGGAACGGGTGCGGCTGCAGCGGGCCCTCTACCTGTTGACCGGCAACGCCGAGGAGGCCGAGGAGGTCCTGCAGGAGTCGTTCATCGCCCTGTGGGAGCGATGGGACCGGGTCGGCGCGATGGAGGATCCGACCGGCTACCTCTACCGCACGGCGTTGAACCGCTACCGGAGCAGGTTGCGGCGGGTCGGGCGGGCGGCCCGGCTGGCGATCGGCCAGGCGCACGGCCGCGACGGCTTCGCCGAGGCCGAGGATCGCGTGGAGATCGCGCGGGCGCTCGCCGCCCTGTCGCCGCGGCGCCGCGAGGCGATCGTCCTGACCGAACTGTTGGAGTACGGCTCGGCGGAAGCCGGCCGAATGATGGGCGTCGCCGACGCCACCGTTCGACGTCTGGCGCAGGACGCCCGCGCCGACCTACGAGCCACCTTGGAGGACCACGATGCCTGACCTTCGCGACGACCTGGGGCGGCTCGCCGACTTCGTCGGCGAGCCGCGGGGGCTGGACGACCTCGCAGCGGCGCGTCGGCGGCGCGAGCGCCGCCGCCGCGCCGAGGGCCTGATCGGCGGAGCCGGGGTGTTGCGATCGCCGCGCTGCTCGATCGCGTTCGCGCTCCGCGAGCTCTCCGACTCCGCTCGATCATGCCCGGGGACACGTCGACGCCGCCGGTCGTGAGCTCGGCGTCCGACTGACCGTCTGGCCGGAGAACGCGATCAACGGCGACGTCCGCTCGACGACGTACAAGCGGCCCTCGACTGCGGGCGACGATACGTTTCGTTGGCGCACCGATCCGGAGCAGGTCGTTGCAGCGATTCGGAGCTCGAGATCCTTGGCCGAAACCTGCAGCATCGCGTCGGTTTGACGGACGCAGGGTGGCGGCAGCGGTGGCCGAAGCGTGGCCCTGCCCGTCCAGGTGAGAAGCCGGTCGCGGACGAGCTGTGATGCTCTGCAGGGCGATCCGTTGACGATCCGCACTCGCGCAGCCCGCCACTCCGGGGCGATGGCGGCATCTGGAGCGTGGCAATCCGTGATCGGTTCCCCTCTGAACGTCGCGGTCGATGCCAACGCGAACGAGGGCGACGAGGTCGACTTCGACCTTTCTCAGATCCTGCGATGCGGACGATCAGCGCACCTCGGGATCGTCGCGTCGAACGGCTGCAACGTCGTCGACGGACGCCCAAGGACGCTGCAGGTCGGCGGAAGCAGCGATCCTACTGGTGCCCGAAGCTCTACCAGGCAGCCCCTTCCTGTGCTGCGCCTGCCGGCGGGTACGCGTACGCCTACGTCACCGACAACACGACGCTGCCGTCAACGGACCCGATCAACGAGCCAACGGCGATTGAGTACCCGTGGATCACGATCGTGCCCTTCAGCTTGCCGGCAAGTCCGATCGTGCAGCCCACGCCCTCGGCACAGTCGGTCTCGTCGCCGTCGCCAGACGGTGTCCAGTACTGCGACGAGAACCCCGCGACGCAGGTCGTCATCCTCGAGCGCGATATCTCCCTGGCCGGTTGCCTCGCCTGGGCGGCCGACGCGCCGATCGACCTGACGTTCGCAGAACCGCGACGCGGGCGTGGCTGATCGGGCTCGCTCTTTCGCGTCCATCCGACTGCGACGAGCGCGGCTGTTCCGGCGATCCGATCTGGAGCTCCGACCTGATCACCGGCATCGACAGCAAGTCGTTCGGGATCGATCCGCTGCCGGCGGGTCACTACGTCTTGTCGGACGTGGTGCACCCATGTCTCGGCTCGACATCGTCGTGAAGTAGCGGTTCACCTTTCAGCGGCCCCTGCGCTCTGTCAGGGTGACGGAGTGAACAACGCTCACGACTATGACGCGATCTGGCGCGGGTCGGGCACCACGCTGTGGCGGGCCGTGTACGCGTACGCGGGCGGGCGCCGCGACGTGGCGGACGACGCGGTAGCCGAGGCTTTCGCGCGGGTGATGGCCCGCGGAGCCGAGGTGCGCGAGCCCCTGCCGTACCTGTACCGGGTCGCGTTCCGGGTCGCGAGCGCCGAGCTTGCGCGCAGCGGGAAGGAGGCAGCCGAGATGCCGGAGATCGCCACGGTGGATCCCACGCAGAACGGCCTGCCCGACCTGCTGCGCGCGCTCAAGGAGCTGACGCCCGCCCAGCGGGCCGCGGTCTACCTGCACTACCGGGCCGACATGCCCGTGCGCGAGGTCGCGCACCTCACCGGCATGTCGGTCGCCTCGGTGAAGGTGCATCTGATGCGCGGTCGTCGCCGGCTGGCCCAGCTCCTCGGCGAGGAGGACGACGCATGACCGAACGCTGGCGCAAGAAGCTCGAGGGCATCGACGGCGCGTCGCCGAGCGACGACGTCTTCGAACGCGCGAAGGAAGGCCCGATGCACAGCGACGACCCGCTGCCGGGCCCACGCATGTCGACGCGCGTGATCACGATCGTCGCCGCGTTCCTGGTGTTCGCGCTTGCGATCTCGGTGTTCGCGATCCCGGCGCTTCGGATCGGCAACACAGGCCGCCGGCCAGGGCTCTGTGCTGCTGCCGTTGTGGCCGGCGCAGACCTCCGATCAGCTGCGAGCAGTTGCAGGCGCAACCCGCCGACGTGGGCGCTCGATCCGAAGCAGGTGGCCGAGCACTTCGCTCAGGAGGTCATGGGCTGGTCGGGTGCCTTCGTTGGCGAGCGCTGGCGTGCGATCTTCCGGCGTACGCTGCCGGCTCGCCGGGCTATTCCTCCCCGCCCGATCGCCGGCGGCACCTTCAGTCGAGGGCTGTGCGTCGATCGTCCGTTGGCCCCGTGCTGGCGTTCCGGCAGCTCCTCCGTATCGCGCACGAATTCCGCGGGTCCGTCCCAGACGGGGCGTTCAGGAGCTACGTCGGTCTTCCCCTGCGGCCCGACTGCTCCGACTGGTCGGCTGCCGCATGAGTCCGTCCAGGTCTATCAGCCGCTCGAGCAGGGGGATGGTCAGATCTGGGCCGTGCTGCAGGCGCAGGGTCAGGAGACGTTGTCGGTCGCGCCGGGACAGGTCGTGCACGACGGTTCGTCGGTGTCGGCTGGTTTCGTGATGGACCGAGGACTCGTTCCGACCCTCGGGTACGGGTCGTGCGGGCAGAGCGAAGCATCCTCGGCCTACCACTCGCCGGGCGGGTCGGGCGGCGCCGGCATCCAGAGCGACGTTCACCTCACAGGCGGATGCGAGGGCGAGCAGCCCGGCTACGTGTGGGCCGCCACCTCGAACGTGTCGCTCGCGGATACCGGTGACGGCATCGTCGATCCCTTCGCCGGCGGCCGCCCGGCGTTGGCGAGTATCACGGCCGCGCCGGTGACGATGATCTTTCCCGCTTCGACCGGCGAGACGACCGCGTCGACGAGCCCGACTCCCGTGAAGTCTGTCTCCCCGAACGGTAGAGCCGTCGCAGTGGACGACGTTCGACGGCGGCCTCGGGTTCACGATGGAGCTGCCGGCCGACTGGGGAACGACCAGCCTCGCCGACGAGATCGTCGTCAATGCGCCGGAGGGGGATCCCTACATCCAGATCAATCGCGTGAACGGCCCGCCACGGGACGATTCGACGTTCCCGTTGAACTTCGCCGACTACGAAAACGACAACCAGCCCCACTTCTACGGCGACGGGCAGACCTTCATCATCCAGTGGCTGACCGGCACCGCCAGACCCTCTGACGCCGGAGCAGAGCGCCGTCGTCGAGCGCATCGTCGAGTCGATCAAGTTCCAGCATTGGCAGACCGGCGATCAACGGAACGGCTGGACCGCCGTGGGAGAGATCCTGCCGGCATCGTCCGCGGAGTGGATGTACGCGGTGACGGGCGACGGAGAGAACTACCTCGCGACCAACGTGGATGGCGTCCGCACCCTGTTCGGGCCCGCGCCGAGTGCCTGCTCCGGACCCAGCTTCGAGGTGCGTTCAACCGGTGTTGCGGGGGTCACCTGCAACGACGGGACGGGGGGAGATTGGGACTTCGAGGGGCGCCCCCAACCGGGCAACGACCCGGGGTTCGACGTGCGGCTCCCGGGATATCCCGCGGTGCGTTCCTGGGACGGCCAGCTGCTGGTGCAGCTCCCGTAGCGTCAGCTCGTCGCGATCAGCCGAGAGTCGAGGTCGAGCAGGTCGCCGAGCTCGCGGGCGCTGCGGACCGCGAAGTCCTGGTAGCAGTTGTTCATGAGCACGTGGGTCTCGCGTGACTCGGCGGCCAACGCCTCGACGCGCGGCGCCCACTCGGCCAGCTCCTCCCGCGGGTAGTCGTACTTGAACCGTTCGGCCGCCGTCTGCCCTTTGACCTCCCACGCGGCGTTGTTCCGCCCGTGGAAGCGCACCATCGCGAGGTCCTTCGCGGTCGCCGCGGCGATCGGCGGCACCGAGGACTCGAACCCCTGCGGCATGTCGACGCAGACGTACGGCAGGTCGTGCTCCTCCAGGAACGACAGCGTCTCCTCGACGTTGCGTTCCTCCATCCAGCTCTTGTGCCGGAACTCCACCGCCACGCGGTAGTCGGGCAGCCGCGCCTTGCACTCCTCGATGTAGGCCTTGGACTTGCGTGAGATCACGAACCACTGCGGGAACTGGAACAGCACGGCGCCGAGCTTGCCCGCCGAGTGCAGCGGCATCAGCGCGTCGCGGAACCGCTGCCACACCTCGTCGACCACCTCGTCGGGCAGCTGGTCCCGATAGATGTTGCGCTTGTCGGTCGGCGCCTGCTCCTGCAGGTCCTTGTAGAGCGAGTCGCGCTTCGTGGGGTGGTTCGTCAGCAGCGAGTACGCCTTGATGTTGAACGTGAACTCCGGCGGCGTGCGCTCGATCCACAGCACCGAGTTCTTCTCGCTCGGCGGGAAGTAGTAGGTGGAGTCGACCTCGACCAGCGGGAACTGCGAGGCGTAGAACCGCAGCCGCGCGTCGGCGCTCTTGGCGTCGGACGGATAGAAGTGGCCGTCCTTGACCAGCGTCGGGTCGGTCCAGGAGGAGGTGCCGATCAGGATCTGTCCGGCCATGTCAGATGTACCGCGCTGACGCCATCGCCACGACCGCGAGCAGGACCAGGGAGAAGCTCACCCGCTCGGCGACGACGAGCCTGCGCTGGAGCGCGCCGATCCGCGTTGCCGTCTCGGGCGTGGGTGGGCCGCCTGACTCGGCGACCTGCTGTCCCGAGCGATACGAGTCGAGCGATCGTGGGACGCGTGAAGCGTCGCGGCGACGACGAGCCCCGAGATCGCGAGCAGCGCGCCCACCGTCAACGAGACCCCGAAGCTCGATCCGATCCAGTCGCCGAAGCTCGGATACGTGTGCCAGTCCTGCCAGTACAGGAACGACCCGGCGACGACGGTGAACACGGCGTCGATGAAGACGACATCCACGAATCGACGCCGGCGAAGTTCCGACATGAACGGCGTCCCCGCTGCCCCGAGCGTCGCAGCGCTGGGCTGCACGAACACCACCACAACGAACAACGAGCCGACCCAGATAACGCCCGTGACGATGTGGACGATACGAAGGAACACCATGGATGCGTCGGTCGCCAGCATCGCCCTCCTCTCCGGACGCCCGCGACGACCAGCCTAAGACTCGGCGGCGTCGTCCTCGGAGTCGTCATTGCGACGGAGCACCATGTTCTTGGCCTGCTCGGCCTTCTCGCGAGCGGTCCGCAAGAGTCGCTCGGCCCACACGTACTCGGTGGCCAGGATGCTCAGCGCGACGATCGTCAGCAGGATCGACCAGGGCCCGGGTATCGGGATGATGATGACCGCGATCAGCAGCAACAGGAACCCGGCCGCGGTGATGGCGATGCGCTTGCCGCTCTTCTCGATGAACATCCCGATCGCCTTGAACGGCACGAAGGCGGGACGGTCGTGCCAGCGGCGCTCGGCCTTCGGGTAGGCGGTGGGCAACTCTTCGACGACCGCCGACGCATCCATCTCTTCGGGGTCATCACCCCAGACGGAGCGGTCGCGGTCGAAGGGATCCCCCCCGAGGTCCGCCTCTCCCATACGGATCGCTAGTTTCTCACGGTCCCGGATTTGAGGGTCAGGGGCGTCGTCCGGGTCGGGATTGTCGCTGCCGGAGCTCGGGCCGCCGTGTTCGCCCGCCGACCCTGTGGATGCCAGTTCTCTCTAGAAATCGGACAACGATCGGAGCTGCCAGCAGTTGCCTTGTGGCCCGGACCGGCTGAACCGATTCCCTTGCGAGTCGGCCTTCATGGTCGGCCTCGCGATTTGGGCCATCCTGCGTAGACGTGGCTGAAGCAAGCGCCTTCTTTCCCGCCCGTGACCTGTTTGACTTGATACCTGCCCGGTCTTGTCACTCTTTCCGCTGTGGATAACTTGCCTCGGCCCAGCCATTTCCCATACAAACCCTTCTACAGATCGACTTGCCTACCCGCCTGGACTGCGGGTCACGGAGGGAGCGATGGGCACGACGGCAACGAAGTTCGAGTCGAACAGGTCGGTGCGAGACGCGAATCCGGCCAGGGTGTTCCAGTGGATTGTTTCCGTTCTGGTCGTAGGAGGCCTGTGCCTTGCGGTTCCTAGGTCGCTGGCGTCTGGAGTTCGACCACTCGACATTGCGACATGGGTCTTGGCCAGCTTGCTCGCAGACCTGATGTTCGTTCGGATTTGGAAGAGCATCACGCTCAGCATGTCCCTGCCCGTGCTTCTTGCTGCGGCCTATTTCCACGCGCCGCCAGTCACGGCATTGATAGCGTTCTTGGGGTGCCTTGATCCACTTGAGCTTCGCGGCGTCTACCCGCTCGAGCGAGTTTTGTTCAATCGTTCTCAGATTGCTGTTGCGGCCGCGGCGGCCAGCCTCACCATGCATGCCGTCGGCTTGCAAGCAGTTGATTGGCCTGTGGCGGTTGGTGTGTCGATGCTCGGCCTCGCCGCCGACTGTGTCGTGAACGTCGCCTTCGTGACGACCTCCACTGTCCTATCAGGTAGAGCGACCTGGATCGCGACGCTCAAAGGGATGTGGGGGGTCGAGCCGTTTGCATCCCTAGTCCTCTACGCGTCGATGTCTCTAATCGCTCCTCTTTTTGGCTTGATCTATCTCGCGTGGGGTGGATTGGCCCTCTTGACTTGTACGGCCATCCTCATGCCCTTCAGGCTCGCATACGCCAGAATCGAACGACTCGGGGTGACTCTGGAAGTCGTTCGGCTTCGCGAGGCGGCCCTTCAGAAAGCCTACGCGTCGGCTGAACTTGAGCGTCGAGACGAACGTCTCGTTGTCGCGGGCGATCTACATGACGAAGTTCTTCCTGCATTGTTCAAGGTGCATCTCATGGGAGAAGTACTCAAGCAGGATCTGGCGAGCGGGCGGCTTCTAGACCTTGACGATGACCTGCCCGAACTACTAGAGGCGACCAGCACGGCCCAAAGGGCGGTTCGACATGTCGTGGGCAACTTGCGTGTCAAACACTCTGGACCTCAGGGCTTGGTGAGTGCGATTCGGAGTTGCGCTGATCAAGAAGAGGGCGATGGAAGGCCGCGATTCGAACTGAGGCTGGCCGAGCTGCGAGTGACAAAGCGCGCTCATCGGGTCCTTATTCAGGTGGCACGTGAGGCCATAGTCAACGCGAGCAAGTACTCAGGCGCGTCCCACGTCAGAGTGGAGCTCGCTGAACGCCACGCGGGTTACGCCTATCTGCGGATCGAGGACAATGGGGATGGGTTCGACCCCACCGCGGTCGATACCTCGACGCATTTTGGTCTCCAACTGATGAAGGACCGCGTTGAGGCCGCGGGCGGAAAACTCAGCATCACCAGTGAACCGGGGGCGGGGACCTCGATTACCGCCGTCGTGCCGATCCTTGATGCCGTCGGGGGCCAAGGAGGCCACTCAGAGGATGAGCAAGACAAATGAAACAACCCCCCAGGGATGTCTCCCTGAAGGGCTGTTGTGGTCTCTTAGATCTGAGGCTTAGCCGGCCCGCCAGTGGGCGCCGCCCGCCAGGGCCAGAGCTGCGATCGATCCGAGCGCGATCGTGATTCGACGCACGAGCTTCATGGTGTCCCTCCTTCGTAAGGCGGCCCCCAATCGGGGGATAGGACACGCATTCTGGGGGGCCCCCATCCGGGGGACAAGCCCCCGAATTGGAGTACGTCATTTGGACTAGATGGGAACCCCGCTTGGCTTACTTTCACGGGGTCGATCCAGGCTTCATGATGGTTTCAAGTGTCTTCTGACAGTCGATCTCGCGGTCTTGCCGTCGTCGCGGGAGTCTGTGTCGCCCTGACGGCAGCCGGCATTTGGGCATCCAGCCAGCAGGGCAATTGGACCATCAACCCAAGGTGGTTCCTGTGGGCGCCGCTTGTCGCGGGCGTCGAATTGCTTCCTGTGCCCACCTGGAGGGGGCTCACGCTCAGTGTCGGCTTTCCTCTGCTCATGATGATCGCGATCCTCTATCCGCCAGAGGTGGCAGGAGTGATCGCTTTCGTAGGGGCCTCGGATCCGAGGGAACTGAAACGAGAGGTCGCTCTCTCAACCGCTCTGTTCAATCGATCTCAAGTCGCTTTAGCCGTGATGGCCGCCGGATACGTCTTTCACCTGTTCCAAGAGCCGCTGGTTGACTTGATGCTGACCGCTACATGGGTGCTGATCCTTGCAGCGTGCTTGGCTGCGGTTGCCGACTACGTTGTAAACGCGGGGCTTGTTGCCACGTTCATGGGCATCAAACTACGAGTGCCCTTCGGCAAGATGATCAGGCAGCTCACTATCGGCAGTGGTCGCGAATTCGTCGTTTCGTATCTGGGGTTGGGGATACTCGGCCTGACCCTCGCCGTGTTCTATCAGAAGGTGGGCCTATGGATGCTTCCGGCCGTCTTGGCGCCTCTGATGTTCGCTCGTCAGATGTTCTTTCGAACCCGAGCGCTTGAAGAGGCGCACGTGGAGCTCCAGGAGCGTGAGGAGATCTTGCGTGAGCTCTCCAACACGATGGCGGAGGAGCGTGCCGACGAACGCCTCCAGATCGCCGGCTACCTCCACGACGACCTCGCGCAGGTCCTCTTCCGCCTCTCGCTCCAGGTCGACATCGCGCGCAAGCTCCTCGACAAGCAAGACCTCGACGAGCTGAACACGCAGCTCGAGAAGATCCGCGACTCCAAGCAGGAGACCTCCGATCGCATCCGCGCGCTGATCCGCGACCTCCACCGGTCACCGCTCGGCGCCACCGGGCTCGCCGAATCGCTCGAGTCGTTCACCGACGAGGTGGGCCGCGACTCCGGCATCCGGTTCCACCACGACGTGCAGGACATCCAGCTCCCCGCGCCGATCGCACTGCTGATCTTCCACATCGCGCGCGAGGGCGTCATGAACGCCTTGAAGCACGCCGACCCGACCGATGTCTGGATCGCCGTGACGGAGAGCGGCGACAACATCGTCCTGTCGCTTCGCGACAACGGCGAGGGATTCGACGCGGGCGCGCCGGGCCCCGAGGGTCACTTCGGGATGGCGATGATGCGCGAGCGCGCGCAGGTCGGTGGTGGCACCTTCGAGGTCGTGAGCGCTCCCGGCGACGGCACCGCGATCACGGTTCGGTTCCCGACTGCCCTGCTTCAGCGTGATCAGGATGCCGGTAACGGATCGGCATCCTCCAATACTCAGGCGCATGCTTCCCTCGGTACTCCGGGAACCACAACGCCAGCGGCCGAGGATTCTCGCGGCGCCGTCCCCGCATGATCTGCACCAGCGAGTAGGCGATCCCGCCGTACAGCAGCACGTCGCCGATCGAGATCACGATCGACGCCGGCGCCGGCAACCAGAGCACGTCCGCGAGCGGCGTGAGGACGTCCCGGCCGTCCATCAGGTGGTGCTTGTTGTCCTGTGCCAGCTCGAGCACCGCCGGGTCTCCGCCCGAGCGCTCGATCGCCGCGGCCTGCACCGGCATCCCGCCGTTCAGCACGACCACGGTCAGGTTCAACACCAGCCCGATGGTCATCACCGTCGCCCCGGGGATCCAGCGGTTCGCGTACAGGAACGCCAGCAGCAACGCGTAGGACAGGGCCAGCATCACCGGCCCGATCACCGAGGCGGGCACACCTGCGATCGCCATCGCGGGCGCCTGCAACAGCGCGGCGATCAGCGCCAACCCCCAGCGGTGGATCCGCAGGTGCTCGAACTCGCGCAGACTTCCGCCCAGCACGAAGCCGGTCCCGATGGCCAGCGTGAACAGCACGAGGTAGGGCACGAACGTCGCCATTCGCCCCCGATATTGCCTTGTCGCGGCGCGCCTGGCACGCAAGGCACAATCGAAGGCCACCGGTACGCTTGCCTGAGATGAGCGACGACCTCGGCTATTTCGGACCCGACAGCGTCTCGTGGCAGGTCCATCGGGAGGTCACGGTCCTGTTCGGCGGCGCCCGCGCCTTGCTGATGCAGGCGGCGCACCCGCTGATCATCGCGGGCGCGGGCCAGACCGGCATGTTCGAGCGGAACCCCTGGAAACGCCTGCAGCGCACGCTGGTCTTGACCTACACGCTGACGTTCGGCACGAAGGCCGAGGCCGACGCGGCCGCGGCGAAGATCAACGAGGTGCACACGCGGATCAACGGCATCGATCCGGTCACCGGCCTGCACTACGACGCGCTCGACCCCAACCTGCTCCTCTTCGTGCACGCCTGCCTGGTCGATTCCGCCCTGTTGTTCGAGGAGCGAACCGTCGGCGCGCTCGACGACGCGGGACGCCAGCGGTTCCACGAGGAGCAGATGCTCGCCGCCGAGCTGTGCCTCGTGCCGCGGGAGCTGATCCCACCGACGGTGCCCGCGCTGCGCGCGTGGCTCGCCGACTTCGAGGACCGAGGCGAGCTGCTCGTGACCGACAACGCGCGCAAGGTGGCGGAGCTCTTCCTGCACCCGCCCGCGGAGGCCGAGTGGCGCCCCGTCCTGCGCGGCGTGTCGCGCTCTGGCCTTCGCCACGTTGCCGCCGCTGGTCCGCGAGATGTACGGGTTCCCCGTCGGCCCGTTGCGGCAGGCGGTGGTCGATACGACGCTCGCGGCCACGCGTGCCGTGCGCCCGTTCCTGCCGGCGAAGTACCGGTACCTCGCCCCCTACGACGCGTGGCGCCGGCGACAGCGCGGACTGCCGGTGCCCGACGACATCGAGCGTGCGCGCCGCTCGTTGGGCATCCGTCTCGGGGTCTGACGCGGTGCAGATCGACGGCCTGCTGCTCGACATCGACGGCGTGCTGGCCATCTCGTGGGAGCCGATCCCCGGGTCGATCGAGGCGCTCGCGGCGTTTCGCCGGGCGCAGATGCCCGTCTGTCTGATCACGAACACGACCACCCACACGCGGGCGGGGCTCGCGCACATCCTGGGCGAGGCCGGCTTCGACATCGAACCGAGCGAGATCGTCACGGCGGTGACCGCCACCGCCGACTACGTGCGCGTCACGCACCCCGGCGCCTCGGTGTTCCTCGTCTCGGACGGCGACGCGACCGACGACATGGGTGGCCTCACGCTGGTGGACCGAGCCGCCGACGCCGACGTCGTCGTGCTGGGCGGCGCCTCCGAGGACTTCTCCTACCCGGACCATGAACGACGTGTTCCGGCGACTGATGGACGGGGTACCGCTGATCGCGATGCACCGCAACCTCTACTGGAAGACGGCCGGCGGGTGGGAGCTGGACGCCGGCGCCTACATCGCCGGGCTGGAAGCGGCCGCGGCAACCGAAGCCGTCGTGTGCGGCAAGCCGTCGGCCGCGTACTTCGGCGCCGCGCTCGATGTGCTCGGCCTCCCGGCCGAGCGCACGGCGATGGTGGGCGACGACATCGTCAACGACGTGGAGGGCGCGCGGGCGGCCGGCCTGACCGGCATCCTGGTTCGCACCGGCAAGTACCGCGAGGGCGACCTGTCGAGAGGTACGCCCGACGTGGTCGTCGATTCGCTGGCGGACGTACCGGCGTTGCTGGATATCGGTCGCTAGACTCCCGGCGCCGATGCCCAAGGTGCACGAGACGATCGGGTTCTTCGTCCTCGCGGTGTTCACCGTGGGCTGGGTCTGGGGCGTCGGCGCCCTGATCCTGCGGCGCGACCCCGGCGAGCGTTTCTGGACCTGGCTCACCGTCGCCCAAGTGGTGGCCGGGGTGCAGGCGCTGGTCGGCATCATCCTGCTGCTGCTCGGGTACCGCCCCGAGACCTCGCTGCATCTCGTCTACGGGTTCGGGCCGCTCGTGATCCTCGGCGTCGCGCACGTGATGTCGCGCGAGGTCTCACGCGGGCAGGCCGGCGGCGGACGCTGGACCCAGCCGTGGGTCCTGTTCACGGCGGCGGCCTTCATCTGCTTCGGGCTGTCGCTGCGCGCGCTGATGACCGGCCTCGGCGTTGCCTGATCGACCCCGCGATAGGCTCGCCAGCGTGCCGAAGGCGGTCAAGATCATCCTGTGGGTCGTGGTCTTCGCGGCGGCCGTCGCTGCCGGCGCGTTCATGGCCTCGCGATCCGACCCCTTCCCGCCCGGGGTCGAGGATCCGGGTGCCCGACCGACCAGCACCCCGACACCGACGCACACGGCGCCGAGCCCGACCGTGTGGGCGCTCGACATGACCAGCGCGACGGCCCACCACCTCCACGTCGGTGGCTCCTGCCGAAGCGACTGGCAGGTCCGCGGCGCGATCACGATCCAGCCGAACGGCACGGCGGCCGGCCAGGGCTCGGCGGTGCTCAGCGGGCCGGCGACCTGCGACTTCCCGCAATCCCAGGTCCAGACGAAGAAGATCGCGCTGGTCGTGACGGGCAAGCTCGCCGACGGGTCCCTTCGGCTCTCGTTCTCCGAGGCGGGGCGCACCCCGGTCGGGTCCCAGGACCTCGGGGGGTTCACGAACACCCTCCACTGGATCCGACCCGTGCTCAGGATCCGAGATGGCTCCGAGCGCGCAACGGCCTCTGCACAGGTGAGCAGGCCCGACGGCGACCTCGGCTCCTACAGCTCCGACAGTCGCGTGGAGCTTTCCCTGCAATGAACCAAGGTTTTCCCTCGGGCAACTAGCCAATTGGGTTCCATTGGCCCATGATTGCCGCGCATGAACGACCTCAGCCTCCAGCGCGCGAACGCGTTCCTTGCTGCCGTTTCCCAACGGGTTGCGGTGGGAGAGACCTTGCAGGAAACGCCCGCCGAGATCGGGCGTGACCTCGACCTCCCCGATCCCCTGTCGACCGCGCGCGCCGTCCGGGCGTTGATCGCCCGCCGTCGCCTCGAGCCCGCGAACGGCTCGTACCGGCTGCTCGACGCGCGGCCGCTGGACCCCGGCGAGCGCGAGTCGATCGGGCGGCGGCCGCGGCGGAAGGTTGTGCCCAGTGAGGGGCTGCCCGCGGCCGCCGGGCGCTCGGGCGGGTCCTACTCCGACCTCGGACGGGCGGTGGCCGACAAGCTGGTCGAGCTCGGCCGGGAGAACGCGGAGCTCCGCGCCGAGGTGCGGCAGCTTCGGGAGGACGCCCGCGATGCCAAGTCGGCCCGCGAGGACGCCGAGCGACGCGCACGCACGCTCGCCGAGCGCTCGCGCGAGCTGGAAGGGCGCGCCGAGATGGCGGAGGCCAACCTGCGGGCGCTGCTCGCGTCGGCCCGCACGGGCGCCAAGCAGGACACGCCGGTCGGCGACGCCGAGATGGCCGCGATCCTGGGCGTGCTTCGCGGTGACGAGGCCGAGGCCGCTGACGAGGCCGTGGCGGCCGAGGAGCCTACGGCTGCTGGTTGAGCTCCACCAGGTGACACGCCGCGAGGTGGTGGTCGTGGCCGGCATCGGCCAACGCGAGATCCTCGCCCTTACAGCGTTCCTCGATGCCCAGCTCCCTGGCGCGGCCCGACGCCACGACCGGGCAGCGGGGGTGGAACCGGCAGCCTGACGGGATGCGCGTCGGGTCCGGCGGCTCACCCTGCAGGATCGGCCGGTCGACGCCGCCCGCCTCCGGCACGACATCCAGCAGGGCCTTCGTGTACGGGTGCCGGGGGCGGAGCAGGACCTCGGCGGTGGGACCGATCTCCACCACCCGACCCAGGTACATCACCGCGACCCGATCGGCGACGGTCCATGCGAGCCCGAGGTCGTGCGTCACGATCATCAGCGAGATGTTGAGCTCGTCGCGGAACTTCATCAGCAGCCCGAGGATCTCGCCGCGGACCGACGCGTCGAGGTTCGAGACGGGCTCGTCGGCGATGATCACGTTCGGATCGAGCACGAGGGCGCCGGCGATCACGACGCGCTGACGCTGTCCACCCGAGAGCTCGTGGGGGTAGTTCAGGTAGAAGCGCTGGGGTGGGCGCAGGCCCGCGCGGCTGAGCGCTTGCGCGACCAGGTCCTCCTCGGTCTCGCCGTTCGGGCCTTCTTCGATCTTGTGGATCCGCAGACCCTCGGCGACGATCTCGTAGATCGTCTGGCGGGGGTTCAGCGAGGCGGTCGGGTCCTGGAAGACCATCTGGACCTCGCGGCGGAACGGCCGCAGGCCCTTCGTGTCGGTCGGCAGCTTCGTGCCGCGAAACGAGATCGTCCCTTTGTCGGGCTGGATCAGCCCGAGGATCGCGCGCGCGGTCGTGGTCTTGCCGCAGCCCGACTCGCCCGCCACGGCGAGGACCTCGCCCTCGTGCAACACGAGGTCGACCCCGTCGACCGCTTTGGCGTCGGTGCCGGTCTTGCCCATCAGTCCCGAGATCAATCCGACCCGCGCCTTGAAGTTGACCTCCAGGTCCTTGATCTCGATCAGCGGCGGACCGAGCCGGAGCTCCTCGACGGCGTGCTCCTGTGTCTCGCTCACGCGCCGACCCCTTCCAGGCTGGGGGCGCCGGACACGTGGACACAGGCGGCGCGGCGCGCCGCGCCCGCGTCCCACAGCTCGGGGACGAGCGTCTCGCAGATGTCGATCTTGCGGGGGCAACGCGGATTGAACGGGCAGCCGTCGGGGATGTGCTGGGGATCCGGCGGGTCGCCGCCGAGGCCCGCCGGCTTGTGCCGGAACCGCGCATCGCCGATCGCGGGGAACGCGTCGGCGAGCGCCTTCGTGTAGGGATGCTCGGGCGAGTGGAAGACCGCGTCGGCTCTGCCTTCCTCCACGATCTTGCCGGCGTACATGATCGCCAGGCGGTCGGAGACCTCGACCAGCACCGACAGGTCGTGCGTGATGAACAGCATCGCGAGCCCGAGGTCGTGTTGCAGCGAGCGGAGCAGCTGCAGGACCTGCGCCTGGACCATCACGTCGAGTGCGGTCGTGGGCTCGTCGGCGATGATCAGCGCGGGGCTGCACGCGAGCGCCATGGCGATCATCACGCGCTGCTTCTGACCCCCGGAAAGCTCGTGCGGGTAGTCCTCGATGCGGCGCGGCGGCAGGCCCACCTGTTCGAGCAGCGCACCGGCGCGCACGATGGCCTCTTTCTCGGTCGCCATCCCGTGCACCGTGATCGCCTCTGCGATCTGATCGCCGATCCTCTGCACGGGGTTGAGCGCGTGCAGCGCCCCCTGGAACACGATCGACGCACCCGTCCAGCGGACGGCACGCAACTTGCCCGGCGTCAGCGACAGGATGTCCTTGCCGTCGAGCTCGAGCTTGCCCTCGATCTTGGTCTGCTGGGAATGCAGTCGCAGGATCGCGCCGGCGATCGTCGACTTGCCGCAGCCGGACTCGCCGGCGAGACCGAGCACCTCGCCCTTCTCGATCGCGAAGTTGACGCCGCGTACCGCCGGGACGTCGCCGCCCTTGGTCGAATAGGTGACCCGCAGGTCTTCGACGGACAGGACGCTCATCGTTCGCGGATCCTCGGGTTGAGGATCTCGTCCATCGCGAACCCGACCATCGTGAAGGCCAGGACGACGAGCACGATGCACAGGCTCGGGCGCCATCAGCCACCACCACGCGTGCAGCGAGAGCGCTCCCGCGTGGAACGCGTCCTCGATGACCGTCCCCCACGATTTCGACTTCGCGTCACCGAGACCCAGGAACGAGAGCTGGGATTCGGACAGGATCGCGATGGCGATCGTGAGGATCGTGTTCGCGAAGATGACGGGCATCAGGTTCGGGGTGATGTGCTTGGCGACCACGTGGAAGTCGCTGGCGCCCGAGCGCCCGCGAGCGCTCGATGTAGGTGCGCTCCTTCACCGAGAGCACCTGGGAGCGCACGAGTCGAGACGTGCCCGCCCACGAGGTGAGCCCGATGATCAGGATGATGATCCACATGTTCTGCCCGAACATCGAGGCGAGCACGATGGCGAGCGCGAGCCAGGGGATCACGAGGAACACGTCGGTCAGACGCATCAGGACCGCGTCGGTGACGCTGCTCTTGTAGCCGGCCCACATGCCGATCGTGGTGCCGAGCACCATGGAGATCAGCGCGGCGGCGAACCCGACGAACAGCGAGATGCGCGAGCCCTCCACGACGAGTGACAGCACGGAGACCCCGTCGACCTGGGTGCCGAGCGGGTACTTCATGGACGGCCCGGCCAGACGTGGACCGTTGACGATCGTGGGGTCGAGCCGACCCTTGTAGGCGAAGATCGACGAGATGGCCAACACCACGAACAGGAGCAGGATGCCGAGCCCCACCATCCCCGCCTTGTTCGTGCGGAACTGTGCCCAGAACCGGGAGAGCGCTTGCTTGCGTCGTGCCCGCTTGACCTGCTTCGGGGTCAGCTTGCGCGGCACCTCGGCGGTGGTGCGGGCTGCTGTGTCGTGATCGCCGGCTCGGTCTTCATCTCATGCCCTCCGGACGCGCGGGTCGAGGTAGCCGTAGGTGAGGTCTGCGATCAGGTTGGCGATCAGGATCGCGATCACCGAGATCACGAAGGTCGCCTGCAGCACGTTGAAGTCGCGGGCCTGCAGTGCCTCGACCGACAGCTTGCCGACCCCCGGGTAGCTGAAGACGAGCTCGACGGTGATGACCCCGCTGAGGATGAATCCGAAGGACAACGCGACGAGCGTGATCGTCGGCAGCAAGGCGTTCGGCACCGCGTGGTGTCGGAGCACGAACTTGTCGCGGACGCCCTTGGCCCGAGCGAGGCTGATGTATTCCTCGCCGAGCACGTCGAGCAGCGAGCTGCGCATCACCAGATAGAACTCGCCCATGAACGCAAGCGTCAAGGTCAGCCACGGCAGGAACATGTGGTGCGCGATGTTGAGGATGCGCGGGAGCCCCGTCGTGGCGATGTTGTCCTCGTAGCGCCCCGACGGGAACCAGATGCACCAACCCGGAGAGCAGCAGGATGAAGATGATCCCGAGGACGAACTCGGGTATCGCGTACAGCAGCATCGAGCTGCCCATCGCGCCGTTGTCGAGCTTGCTCTGCCGTCGCCAGCCGCCGTAGATCCCCAGCAGAACCCCGAGGACGATCGAGGCGAGCGTGCTCGTCAGGATCAGGATGATCGACTTGCCCATCCGGTCGAGGAACATCTGGCTGACGCTCGTGCCCGGGTTCACGATCGTCGAGACCCCGAAGTTGAAGGTCAGCATCTCCTTCATGTACCGCACGTACTGCTGCGGGAGCGGGATGTCGAGACCCCACTCGTGCCGGATCGCCGCGAGTTGCTCCGGCGTGTACTTCGCGCCGCTCTGCCGGGCGAACGTCTGCACCGGGTCGCCCGGCTGCCACACCCGGAACAGGAAGAAGGCCAACGTCAGGATGAGCAACAGGGTGAGGAACAGCTGTCCCAGCTTGCTCAGCAGGTATCGCTGTGTCCCCACCCTGCGTGCCCTTCCTTCCCTTCAGCTCGCCGTTACGCCAGATCCTCGTCGGACTTGTTTCGACGAGCGATCATGACGATCCCCACGACCACGATGATGGCTCCGAGGATACCGACGATCAGCAGGGTCGAGGAGGAACTCGACGACGAGGTCGCCGCCTCGGTGCCCCTCGGCCGGACGGTCAGCGCCGAGTAGGGCGTGTACTGACCCCACAAGAAGCCTTCCGGTGTCGGAGAGATGTTGTCCTCCAACCCTTCCCAGTTGGCGCTGTCGTAGGCCTCGAGCGACTTGTCGTAGTACAGGGGGATCTCGGGGATGTCGGTATAGAGCTCTGCTGCATCTGGTAGATGATCGCCTGCCGCTCTTCCGGCGTGGGGGCGGTCTGCTGGTCCTTGTACAGCTGGTCGTAGGCGGGGTTGGAGTAGCACGTGTCGCTCCACCCACCGCACTGCGATGACGTGAACGTGGACAGGATGAAGTCCGGGTCCGGATCCGGGCCCCAACCCCAGATGTACATGTCGTAGTCGTTGGCGTACCAGTCGGACACCAACTTCCCGTCACCGATCACCTCGGACTTCGTGGCGATGCCGATCTGCTTCAGCCACCCCGAGATGTACTCGCCGAGGCGTGCGCCGATGTCCGATTCGGATCGCTGGATGAACCGGAACTCCAGGTTGTCCCCGGTCTTCGGATCGTTCCGCGTGCCGTCGTTCGTCGGTATCGGTGTACCCGGCATCGTCCAGGATCTGGTTGGCCTTGGCGATGTCGAACCCGATCGCCTCGTCGGCGGTCGGCTCATAGTGGTAGTAGCTGGCGAACGGCGGCACGATCGTGGTCCCGGGCGCGCCGTACCCCGCGAGCACCTTGTCGACGATCGTCTGACGATCGATCGCCCAGGAGATCGCCGTACGCACGGCCGGGTCCCGCAGCGCGGGGTTGCCCGACGAGCCCTCGTTCACGCAGTACTTCGCCGCGTCGGCGGCCGTCGGGTCGCACATGTTGAAGCTCATCTGACCGAACGACACCGCGGGCCCGACGTGGGTCGTGATGCCCGATTCGGCGCCCGAGGCGACCAACTGGTCGAACAGGTCGACCGATCCGAGGTTCGTGTAGTCGATCTCGCCGTTCTTCAGCGCGTTGACCATCGCCTCGGAGTTGTCGTAGCGGACCACCTTGAACTGCTGGATGTGCGGCGCGCCACCCCAGTAGTTGGGGTTGGCCGTCATCGTCCAGTCCTCACCCTTGTTCCACTCGGTGAGCTGGAAGGGACCGGTGCCGACCATGGGCTTGCCGTCCTCGAAGAACGGCTCCTTCTTGATCTGGTCGCACGACGTGTTGCCCCAGAGGTGCTCGGGGGCGATGTAGACCCACGGGGGACGGATCGGCGCGCTGGTGGCCACGTTCGTCGTCCACGCGAGCTGCGTCGGGCTGGTGGCCGTGATCGACTCCGTGAAGTCCGGCACCAGGTAGTCGAGCGAGTTGCCCAGCTTGCACTCGAGGGTCTTGTTGTAGGTGAAGGCGACGTCGTCGGCGGTGAACGGCTCGCCGTCCTGCCAGGTGACGTCGTCGCGGAGGTTGAAGGTCCAGGTCAGGCCGTCTTCGGACTGGCTCCAGTCGGTGGCGAGGCCGGGCGCCGCGCTCAGGTTGTTCTTGTCGAAGTTCTGGAGCAGGTCGAAGTTCAAGGAGAGAACCTCGTACTCGGGGGTCTCCAACGCCTTCCACGGGTTCACCGTGCGCATGTCGTTGATCGTGCCCTCGACGAAGGTCGATGTCGGAGCGGCGCTGGATGCACTCCCGCTGGCCGGTGTCGCGCTTTGGGCCCAGGCGCCGCCGGCAGCGAGGATCATCGTGATGAACCCGCTGACGGCAACCAGGAGTCCCTTGTGGACCTTCCTCATGGTGCCTCCTTCCGTGGAGCGTTCAGGTCTTGTCTTCCGTACGTACCTACGATGCGGCGACGACGCCGGGTTGGTCGATGGTCAGGGTCTGGGCGTCGGCGTCCAGGGTTGCTTGCACCCCAAGAGGGATGCTCGCCAGATGTTTCCCGTGTCCGAGGGGGAGCTTGTAGAGCGTCGGGACCCCGAGCGGGGCGAGGCACCGTTCGAGCACGTCTTCGATCGAACGGGTCCGTGGCGCCTCGGGCCGTTCCTTGCGCCAATCGCACTCGAACAGCTCGCCCACGACGACGCCCGCCAGCCCGTCGAGCTTTCCCGCGAGCTGCAACTGGTGCAGGTGGACCTCGATCACATAGGGAGGCTCGTTGACCTCCTCGAACATCAGGATCGCCCCGTCGAAGACCGGATCCCAGGGTGTTCCGAGCAGGTGGACGAAGGTGAAGAGGTTCCCACCGACGATCGGCGCGGTGACGCGGCCGCCCACGATCGTTCGCACGTAGGGGTCGTCGGGGTCGCGAGGCACCTCGCCGGTGCCGCCGTTCTGGAACGCCGAGACCGCGGAGTCCCAGGTGAACGGCGCGCGGTCGGGGATCCCCATCGAGCCGAAGCCGGGGCCGTGGAACGTGGCCAGCCCGGCCGACTGTCGCAGCGCGATGTGCAGGTTCGTGATGTCGGAGAACCCCATCAGGGCCTTGGGGTTGGCCGCGATGGCCTCGTAGTCCAGGAACGGCAGGATCTCGATGGCGCCGGTGCCGCCCCACAGCACCTGGATCACATCGACTTCGGGGTCCGTGAACAGGGCGGTGAGGTCCTCGGCGCGCTTCTCGGGCGGGCCGGCCACGTAGTCGTCCTGCGCCCACACGGAGTCGGCGAGCTTGACCTGGTAGCCACGGTCGCGCCACCAGCGCAGCGGGCGGTCGATGTCGCTGCCGTTGAAGTAGGGGCCCGACGGGGCCATCACCCCGATCGTGCCCCCCGCGGGCAGTGGGCGGCCGAAGCGCGTCGCCGCAACGTTCGTCACGGGCGAGCCGCGATTCTGGGGTGAGGACCGAAGGTTGTCCGGCGAAGCGTGCCCACGTCCGTAGATCGTTCCCTTTCCGCTCCCACGCACCGTGATCCATCCGGACCCGGATACGCCCGTAGGCGCGCATTATCCGGAGAACGGGCGAGAAACGCTAGTCCCTTTTTCCTACTCCCTCCGCCGATCGCCTTGCCCTCGATCCCGCGGATGAAGGCGCCCTTCTCGTGGGTGTAGGTGTGGACATCCCGAGGGTGGGCGGCCGCCAGCTCTCGTTTGAGGGTCGCGTAGGCCGCGGCATCGTCCGGATGGGTCCGCAGCCAGTCCCGGAAGATGAGGTGGCGCCGCTCCCAGAGGCTGCCCGAACCGCAGACGTGCACGTGCACGTCTCGGTCGGGGCCGCTGTCTCTGCTGAAGAACTCGTGCGTGTCGTCCCACGGGTCGACCGTCCATTCGAAGCCGAGCCGTTCGAGCGGATCCACGTAGGCGGATCGCGGCACCATCGACGCGACCGACACCTGGACGTCGATCGTCGGTTTCGCCGGCAACCCCGGCACCGATGTGGAGCCGACGTGGTCGATCCGCTGCGCCAGGTCGCCGAGCGCCGTGCGGAGTTCGTCGGCGACCTGCTCGAAGCGAGACGGCCACGTCGGATCGGGCTCCGCGAGTCCGTAGGGACGGGATCGCCCGACCGGCGAGCCGGCGACCGCGCGTGTGCCGTGGAGCCGGGCGATGAGGACGAGCGCGTCGAACAAGGACTGCTGGGCCCGATCGTGGGCCGCCGTCTCCTCCGGGTGCCACTGCACGCCGAGCATCCAGGTCGCCCACTCGTCCTGTTGGTCCTCGACCGTTCGTTCGAGCGCCTCCACGAGCCCGTCCGAGCTCCAGCCCGTCGGCTCGAGCCCGTCGCCGACGCGGTCGACGCCCTGGTGATGATGCGAGCGACAGGACAGAGCGCCGCTCTTGGTGAGCGCCGCCAGCCTGCTGCCCGCGAGCGGCTCGACGTCGTGCACCGCTTCGGTCTCGTCGATCGGGACGCCGTGGGGCAGGAGGCCGGGAAGATCGGGCAGGTGCGGATGGAGCGTGCCGCCGAAGGCGACGTTCATCACCTGCATGCCGCGACAGATGCACAGCGTCGGCATCGCCGCGGCGTCGGCCGCGTGCAGCAGCGCGATCTCGAGTTCGTCGCGCGCGGGGTCGACCCCGTACAGATGGTCGGTGGCCGCTCCGTCGTAGCGAGACGGGTCGACGTCCCCGCCGCCGGCGAGCAGGAGCCCGTCGAGCGGCTCGAGCACCTCTTCGACGGTGCCCGGCTGTCCCGGCGGCACCAGGACCGTCCGCCCGCCTGCTCGGTGGATCGCTTCGACGTAGGGCGCCGGAACCCCGAAGCCGCCGTCGGGCCAGCGACGCACGCGGTCGCCGTCCAGCGTGTAGGTCACGATCCCGATCAGCGGGACGTATCTCACGTCGTCGCCGTCTCGACGAGCGCGGCGAACCGTTGGAAGATGCGCCGCCCGCGTTCCTCGTGCGCGTCGCCGAGCGCGACCGCCTCGGCCCGAAGGTCCTCGGCGCTGCGGCCCCACTCGGTGACGAGCGCCTCGTCGCCGACGCCGGCGATCCATGCCTCGATCTCGGTTCGGTCGACCTCGAAATGGAACTGCGTGGCCCACGTGCGATCCCCGAGCCGGAAGGCCTGGTTCGCGACCGTGTCGTTCGTCGCCAGCAGGACGGCCTCGTCGGGGAGCTCGAAGGTGTCCATGTGCCACTGGAACGCGGGCTCGCCATCCACCAGCAGGTCCAGGAAGGGATCCGCGGCGGCCGCCGCGGTCCGCCGGATCGGCACGAAGCCGATCTCGCGAACCGGCGCCCGGTGCACCGACGAGCCGAGCGACCACGCGAGCGCCTGTGCGCCGAAGCAGATCCCGAGATAGGGCAGCCGGCGCGCGAGCGTCTCCTGGATCACGTCGCGCACCCCGTAGAGGAAGGGCTGTTCGTCGGCGTGCTCGGTGTTGAAGGCGCTGCCGAACACGATCACCGCGCTCACGTCGCCCAGGTCCGGCACGGGCTCGCCGCCGATCGCGTCCCACACGGTGGTGGCGCGGTCGATCTCCGCGAACGCCGCCGGCGCGACCCCGAAGGTCTCGTCGTGGTCCGCACGCACGAACAGGATCGGCCCCATCGGAGGCCGATTGTAGAGGGGCGCCAGGTACCGAGGGGTGCTGTTCGCATGTGATCGAACTGGAGATAGATGTTCGGCGTAGTGTTCAGTGGATGCAGCGAGTCGCACGAGGGTTCTGGACTCGGTCCAGGAGAGTGGCGACGTCGGCCACCCGCATCGTCGGAGCCGGCGGCCTTGGCCGCGTCGTCCAGCATCACGAAGCAGTAGGGGCAGGCGACCGCGACGGTGTCGGCGCCGGTGCCCGCGGCCTCGGCGAACCGCGTGTCGTTGATCCGGGCGTCGCCGCCCTCTTCCATCCACATGCGCGCGCCGCCCGCGCCGCAGCAGAACGACCGCTCGCGGGCGCGCTCCATCTCGGTCGCCGACAGGCCGGTGGCGCCGAGCACGTCGCGCGGCGCGTCGTAGTTCCCGTTGTGGCGGCCCAGGTAGCAGGCGTCGTGGTAGGTGACCGTGCCGTTGCCACCGGGCGTGGTCAGCAGGCGCTTCTCCGCGATCAGGTGTGAGAGCAGCTCCGTGTGATGCACGACCTCGAGGGTGGCCCCGTAGTCGGGGTACTCGTTGGCCAGCGTGTTGAAGCAGTGCGCGCAGGTCGCGACGATCTTCTGGACGCCGGCCTCCGCGAAGGTCGCCGCGTTCTGCTCGGCGAGCATCTGGAAGAGGTACTCGTGGCCCATGCGCCGCGCCGGGTCGCCGGTGCACCGCTCGCGCGGACCGAGCACGGCCCACTCGATCCCCGCCGCGTTCAACAATCGGGCGACGCTTTGCGTCGTCTGCTTCGCGCGCTCGTCGAACGCCCCGGCGCACCCGACCCAGAACAGGTACTCGGGCGCCTGCTCGCCGGGTTGCAGCACGCGCACCGGGATGTCGCCGATCCAATCGGTGCGCGAGGCCGCCGGCTGTCCCCATGGGTTCTCGTTCGGCCCCTCGACGCCGCGCAGCATCGTGCCCGCCTCGCTCGGGAAGCGCGACTCGGCCATCACGAGGTTGCGGCGCAGGTCCACGATCGTGTCGACGTGCTCGATGTCGACCGGGCACTCGCGCACGCACGCCCCGCAGGTGACGCAGTCCCAGACGACCTCGTCGGTGACGGCGTTCGGCACGAGCGGCTGCAGCTCGACGGTGCCCGCGGCCATCGCGGCCGGGTCGATGCCGGCGACGTGGTCGCGCAGATCCATGATCAGCAGCTTCGGGGACAGCGGCTTCCCGGTGGCCCACGCGGGGCAGACCTCCTGGCAGCGTCCGCACTCGGTGCAGCTGAACAGGTCGAGCAGCTGCTTCTTCGACAGGTCCTGGGCGGTCGCCACGCCGAAACGCATGTCCTCCTCCGCGCTCTCGAGGTCGATGCGCTCGGGGGCGAGATACCCGCTCGGGCCGTTCTTCGCGAAGAAGACGTTGGGCGCCGCCGTGATGATGTGCAGGTGCTTGGACTTCGGCAGGTACGTCAGGAACGCGAGCACGATCAGCACGTGTGCCCAGACGAACACCCGCTCGAGCGCCTCGGTGGGCTGGCCGGTGCCGAACAGGTTCGACAGCGCGTTGGCCACCGGCGCCGCGCTCGGGTGGGAGAACGTGCCCAGCGCGATCTGCGTCGCGTTCCACAACAGCAGCGTCGTGACGATCGACAGGATCGTCAGCAGGATCCGGTCGGCCTCGCCCATGTGCGAGCCGCGGAACCGGTCGGGCTTCTGCACCTTGCGGATGTAGAAGGCGATGCCGACGCCGACCGCGACCATCGTGGCGAACAGATCCACCAGGAACGCGAACCAGGCGGCGTGGCCGAGGATCGGCAGCGTCCAGTCCGGGTTCACGATCGCGAGCATCGCCTCGACGATCGTGGGGAACAGCACGAGGAACCCCCAGAAGATGAAGGCGTGCATCGCGCCGGGCAGCGCCTTCTGGAAGAGCTTGCGCTGGCCGAGCACCTGGGTGAGCTCGCGACCCGCCCGGGTGCCGAGCCCGTCGGTGCGGGCGGTGGGCCGGGCGGCGCTGATCAGGGCCCACCGCACCCGCGCGCGCCGCACGAAGACGACGACGGCCACCGCGAGGACCGCGGCGAGCGCGACGGCGCTCAGGAGCTCGCCCGTTTGCGCACCTCCTCGGTCAGCGCCGGAACGATCTGGAACAGGTCGCCCACCACGCCCAGGTCCGCGATCCGCAGGATCGGGGCGTCGGCGTCCTTGTTGATCGCGACGATGCGCTTCGCACCCTTCATGCCGACCACGTGCTGCAGCGCGCCGCTGATCCCGGCCGCGATGTAGACCTCCGGCTTCACGGTCTTGCCGGTCTGGCCGACCTGGTAGCTGTAGGGCACCCACCCGGCGTCGACCGCCGCGCGCGAGGCCCCGACCGCGGCGCCGCCGATCGCGGCCGCAAGGTCATCGAGCATGGCGAACGGGTCCGGACCCCCCAGCCCGCGCCCGCCGGCGATCACGACGTTGGCCTCCTCCAGCTTCGGACCGCCCGCGGCTTCCGCGTGCCGCTCGATCACGGTCGCCGACGGGCCCTCGGGGATGACGGCGTCGACCGGCACGACCGTCGCCGTGCCGCCGCTCGGCTCGGCGGGGAACGACTTGGGGCGTACCAGCACGAGTCGCGGCTCCGGCCCCGCCAGGTCGACGTCGACGTACTTCGTGCCGCCGAAGATCTCGGTGCGCGCCCTCGAGGGGCTCTCGACGTCGGTCGCGTTGGCCATCAGCGTCGAGCCGGTCAGGGCCTGCAGGCGCCCGGACACGTCGCGCGCTTCGTACGTGCCCGCGAACAGGATCATCGATGGGGTGTGCGCGTCGACGAGCGCGCGCAGCGTGTGCGCGGCCGGGCCGCCCGGCTGGTCGGCGAACACCTGCTCGTCGTTGGCATAGACGGTGGCCGCACCGTGCGCGCCCAGCTCGGGCGCGGCCGCGGTGGCGCCGGGACCGAGGGCGACCGCGGCGACGTCGCCGCCGATCGAGCGCGCTTTCGTCAGCAGTTCCAGCGCGCCGGCGTGCGGCCCGTCGGCCGTGACCTCCGCGTAGACCCAGATGGCGCCCACTCAGATCACCTTCGCGTCTGCGAGCAGATCGGCGATGCGCGTGACGGCGTCGTCGCCCGTGATGATCTCGCCGCCGGCCTTCGGCGGCGCGTCGGTCACCGCGGCCACCGACTGCGTCGCGGCGAGATCCTCGACGCCGAGCTCGGCGGCCGTCAGACGCTCCACCGGTTTGGACTTCGCGGCCATGATGCCCTTCAGGCTGGGATAGCGCGGCTCGGTCGCCCCGGCGGTGACGGTCACCAGCGTGGGGGAGGGCGCGCGCAACACGTCGTAGCCGGATTCGGTCTGCCGCTCGATACGGAACCCGTCCCCGTCCGTGGTGAGGGCGCGCACGGCGGTGACGCTCGCCATGCCGAGCAGCTCGGCGAGCGTGACGGGCATGGTGCCGGTGTAGCCGTCGGTCGACTCGGCGCCGGCGACCACGAGGTCCGTCGGTTGCCGCGCGATCGCCGCGGCCAACACCCGCGCGGTCACGAGTGCGTCGGCGCCGCGCAGCGCCGGATCGGTCACCAACACCGCCTTGTGCGCGCCCATCGCGAGCGCGCGCTGGACGCCGGCCAGCGCCTCGTCGGGGCCCATCGACACGACCGTCACCTCGCCGCCCGAGGCCTCGACCAGCTGGAGAGCCAGCTCGAGGCCGTACTCGTCGCCCGGGTCCAGGGCGCCGTCGCCGCCGGTGCGGACGAGGAGATGGTCGGGACCGAGCTCGGGGGTGCCGGTGGGGTTGGGGACGTACTTCGCGAGGACGGTGATGTTCATGGCTGCGGATGCTACCTACCTCTCTTGGGCGCGGGTATCCGGTTGGGTGACGCTCGGTCGGACGTCTTGCGGCGAAGATGGGATATCGTATACAGTCCTTGGATGCCCGACACTCCGGGGGCCCTCGAGGGGATCCGCGTCGCCGATTTCTCGCGTGTCCTGGCCGGCCCGATCGCCACCATGATCCTTGCCGACCTGGGCGCCGACGTGATCAAGATCGAGCGCCCCGGAGAGGGCGACGACACACGCCGGTGGGGACCGCCGTGGTCTCCGGCGGGCGTGTCCTCCTACTACCTGAGCGCGAACCGGAACAAGCGCAGCATCGCGCTGGACCTGAAGGACCCCGCCGACGTGGCCACGGCGCGGGCGCTGGCGCTTCGATCCGATGTCGTGATCGAGAACTTCCGACAGGGCGTGATGGAGCGCGCGGGGCTCGACCACGCGTCGTTGGCGGCGGAACGAGCCGACCTCGTGTCGTGTCGCATCGCCGGTCTGGGTCGCGGCGACGTCGCGGGCTACGACTTCCTGGCACAGGCGATGGGCGGGTTGATGTCGATCACCGGCGACGCGGACGGCGAGCCGCACAAGGTCGGCGTCGCGCTCGTCGACGTGATGGCGGGATTGCACGCCGCGATCGGCGTCCTGGCGGCCCTTCGGCATCGCGACCGCACGGGGGAAGGCCAGCTGGTGGAGGTCGACCTGCTCTCCACGACCCTGTTCTCGCTGGCGAACCAGGCCTCGAACTGGCTCACGGCCGGGGTCGTCGGCGGGCAGGATGGGCAACCGGCATCCCTCGATCGCGCCCTACGAGACGTTGCAGGCGGCCGATGGGCCGTTCGTCATCGCGGTCGGCAACGACGGCCAGTTCCGTGCGATGTGCGTCGTCCTCGACCTGCCGACGCTCGCCGACGATGACCGGTTCGCGACCAACAGCGCGCGGGTCGAGCACCGTGAGGCCTTGCGCGAGGCGCTCGCCGAGACGCTCCGCACGGCGCCGGCCGCCACGTGGGTCGCGCGTCTGGGCGCGTCCGGCATCCCCTGCGGAATGGTCAACCAGATTGACCAAGCGTTCGCGCTGGCGCGCGAGGTCGGGCTCGAGCCGGTCGCGACCGTCGTGGGTGCCGACGGGGCCGTCGACACGGTCGCCAACCCATTGCATCTCTCGCGGACGCCGCCCACCTACCGGCTCGCACCACCGGGAGTCGGCGAGCATTCCGACGAGATCCGGGCGGAGCTGACGCGGTGAGCGAGCCGGTTGCGTTCGCGCGGCCGCGCACGACGCAGGAGCTCGTGCTGGAGGAGCTTCGGCGCCGGATCCTCGTCGGCGACCTCCGGCCGGGTGAGCCGATCCGCCCGGATCAGGTCGCCGCGGAGCTGCACGTGTCCCGCGTGCCCGTCCGCGAAGCGCTGAAGATCCTCGAGGGTGAGGGGCAGGTGCGCTATCGCGCCCATCACGGCTATGTCCTCGCCGACCTGCACCGCGAGGATCTCGTGGAGATCTACCGGATCCGTGCGCTGCTGGAGGACGAGGCCGCGCGCGCGGCCGTGAGCCGATTGCGCGATGCTGACCTGGTGACGATGGCGGAGGCGTGCGAGGAGATGGAGGCGTTCGGCGCGGACGATGTGGCGGCGATGGCGGTGGCGAACCGGCGGTTCCACCTGACCCTGCTCGCCGCCAGCGACATGCCGCACCTGCTGCGCCACATCGGCCTGCTGTGGAACGCGTCCGATCACTACCGATCCGTGTACTACCTGGACGAAGCGCACCGCGCGGAGGTGCACGACGACCACCGTCGGATCCTCGCCGCGGCCAAGGCCCGCGACGTCGATGCGCTGCTGGCGCTGCTCGACGCCCACCGTGATCGTGCGATCGCCGGCCTCGCGCCGGCCCTCGAGGAAGGAGCGCTCCATGGCTGAGCCACTGAACCCGCTCGATCTGATCGACATCAACGCGCTGCTCACCGACGAGGAACGCCAGATCCGGGACCTGGCTCGCGAGTGGGTGGTCGACAACATCCTGCCCAACGTCGAGGAGTGGTACGAGCGCGGGGAGTTCCCCGCGCGGGACCTGGCGAAGCAACTCGGTGCGCTCGGATTTCTCGGGATGCAGCTGCCCGAGATCGGCGGGCTCGGCGCGGTCGCGTACGGGCTGGTCGAGCTGGAGCTGGAGGCCGGCGACAGCGGGCTGCGCTCGTTCGTCAGCGTGACGAGCGCGCTGGCGATGTTCGCCATCTGGTCGTTCGGGTCGGACGAGCAGAAGGCCGAGTGGCTGCCGCGGCTGCAGTCGGGCGAGGCGATCGGGTGCTTCGGGCTGTCCGAGCCGGACAGCGGCAGCGACCCCGGGTCGATGCGCACGTTCGCGAAGCGCGACGGCGACGACTGGGTCCTGTCGGGCACGAAGATGTGGATCACGAACGGCAGCGTCTCGGACGTCGCGATCGTGTGGGCCAACACCGACGACGGGATCCGCGGGTTCGTCGTTCCGTGCGACGCGCCGGGGTTCAGCGCGCCCGACATCCACAAGAAGCTGTCGCTGCGTGCGTCGGTGACCTCCGAGCTCGTGATGGACGAGGTGCGGCTGCCCGCCGGCGCGGTGCTGCCCGAGGTGACCGGGCTGCGCGGCCCGCTGTCGTGCCTGAACGAGGCGCGGTTCGGCATCATCTGGGGCGTGATGGGCGCGGCGCGCGCCTGCTTCGAGTCCTCGCTGAACTACGCGAAGACGCGGATCCAGTTCGAGCGTCCGATCGGGTCGTTCCAGCTCACCCAGAAGAAGCTCGCCGACATGGCGCTCGAGTTGAACAAGGGCACGCTGCTCGCCTACCACCTGGGTCGCATGAAGGAGCAGGGCCGGCTGCGGCCGCAGCACGTGAGCATCGGGAAGCTGAACAACGCCCGGGCGGCGCTCGACATCGCGCGGACGTCGCGCGGCATCCACGGCGCCAACGGCATCACGCTGGAGTACCCGATCATGCGTCACATGACGAACCTCGAGTCGGTGGTCACCTACGAGGGCACCGAAGAGGTGCACACGCTCGTGATCGGCGAAGCGCTGACCGGCCTTCGCGCCTACACGTAATCGCATGGTGGCGTTGATCGACGAGTCGGACAGCGTCTTAGTGGTGATCGACACGCAGCCCGGGTTCTTGGACAAGCTGGACCCTTCGCTGGCCGCGACGCTGGAGGGTCGCATCGCGTGGCTCGTCCGACTGGCGCTCGCACTCGACGTGCCCATCGTGGTCACCCAGGAGGAGCCCGACCGCAACGGCGGCCCCGCGACGTCGGTCGACGCCCTTGTGCCGCCGGACGTGACGCGGCACACGAAGCCCGCCTTCGGGCTTGCGGCGTGCCCGCCGATCGTGGCCGATGTCGAACGCTCAGGTCGAGGCACCGCGGTGCTGTGTGGCCTCGAAACCGACGTGTGCGTCGCGCAATCGGCATTCGGCCTGGACGATCGTGGGATGCGCGTCGTGGTCGTCAGTGATGCCGTGGGCTCGCCGGGCGAGGCGCACGAGCAAGGTCTCGCGAGGATGCGCGACGCCGGGATCGAAGTCGTGGGACTGAAGGGCCTCGCCTACGAGTGGCTGCGGACGGTGGAGCGGGCTCAGGCGATCGATCAAGTCTTGCCGGAGCCGCCGCCGGGGATCGTGTTGTAGACGAACGCGCGTCAGCGAGCGAGCGCCACGATCAGCACGAGCAGCCCGACGGCGACGACCCCGATCGCGATGGCGAGGCCGCGCCCGCTGATCCGACGGGGGGCCGCGCCGTCGGCACCGGGACCCGTGTCGCGCACGTGTACGTCCTGCTGGTGGTTCTGGAGCCCGCGGAACCGTTCATCCATCGGCATGCGTGCATCGTATCCCGGCCGCGACCCGCTAGCCTGCGCGCATGCGCATCGGGGTGCACCTGCGTCACTGGGAGGGGTCGCCGCATGATGTCGCGGGTCTTGCGAGGCTCGCGGAGGATGTCGGCCTCGAATCGGTGTGGGTGTCGGAGACCTGGGGCTCGGACGCGACCGTGCTTGCCGCCTGGATCGCCGCGCACACCTCGACGATCGCGATCGGCACGGGGGTGCTGCAGATCCCTGCGCGAACGCCGGCCGCCGCGGCCATGGCGGCGCTGACGCTCGATCACCTCTCCGGCGGCCGGCTGCGCTTCGGGCTCGGCGTGAGCGGGCCGCAGGTGGTGGAGGGTTGGCACGGCGTCCCGTTCGGCTCGCCGCTCGTGCGCACACGCGAGTACGTGACGCTCGTGCGCGCGGCGCTGGAACGGCGCGAACCCCTCGCGCTGGACGGCGAGGTCTACACGCTGCCGGTTCCCGGCGGGCCGGGCAAGACGCTGAAGACGAACGTGACACCGCTGCGTGCCGACGTGCCGATCTACCTCGCGGCGATGGGCCCGAAGAACGTGGCGCTCGCGATCGAGATCGCCGACGGATGGCTGCCGCTGTTGTTCTGCCCGGAGCACGTGGACGTGTTCGGGTTGCCGGCGATGCCCGAGGGCTTCGACGTGGCCCCGATGGTGCTGACGGCGATCGACGACGACGTCTGCGACGCGCCCGTGACGAGGTCCGGCCCCAGATCGCGCTGTACGTGGGCGCGTACGGTTCTCGCGGCCAGAACTTCTATGCGGACCTCGTGCGGCGCTACGGGTTCGAGGCCGAGGTCGACCGGATCCAAGAGGCGGCGCTGGACCGGCGGATGGCGGACGCGACGGCTGCGGTGACCGACGAGCTGGTCGACGCCCTGACGCTGGTGGGTCCCGTCGGGCGGGTGCGTGAGCGCGCGCATGCCTACGCCGAGGCGGGCGCGACGTCTCTGCTCGCGATGACCAAGGACCCGGCTAGCATCCGGGGCATGGGGGAGGTGGCGACATGACGACCTACCTGGAGGACCTGGCCGAGGGCCAGAAGATCGAGTCGGAGCGCCGGGTGGTGAGCGCCGCCGACATCGACGCCTTCTGTGAACTGTCCGGCGATCACAACCCGCTGCACACCGACGACGAGCACGCGCGGGCCGCCGGGTTCGCGGGCCGGATCGCGCACGGCCTGCTCGTGTTGTCGATCGCGACCGGGCTCCGATCCGAGGAGGACGACTGGGCGATCGGCGCGTACCTGGAGGAGTCGCGCCGCTTCGTCGAGCCGGTGTTGCCCGGCGATGAGATCCATTCCGTGTCGGAGATCACCGAGGTGCGCCGGTCGCGCTCCAAGCCCGATCGCGGGATCGTCACGCTGCACGTGGCGACGCGCAACCAGCGCGACGAGATCGTGCTCGAGGGCACGGACGTGGTGCTGGTCGGCGCCCGGGGCGAGGCGTGACGAGAACCGATCCGGACGTCGAGCGCGAGCTCGTGAAGCTCGCGCATGCGTTCGCGGCGGACGAGATCCGGCCGGTGGCCGCGCAGCACGACGAGACCGAGGCCTTCCCGACGGAGATCGTGCGCAAGGCTGCGCGGATCGGCCTCACGAGCTTCGACCTGCCGGCGGCCTACGGAGGCGGTGGGATCGACTCGGTGCGCACCGGCTGCCTGATCGGCGAGGAGCTCGCGTGGGGCGATTCGCCGATCGGGTCGATCGTCGGCAGCGCCTCGTTCTTCGCGGGGCCGCTGGCGGAGCTCGGCACGGAGGAGCAGCGGCGGCGATGGATCCCACCGCTGTGCTCGGAGGACCCGCCGATGACCGCGCTGGCGATCACCGAACCGGGCGCGGGCTCCGACGCGGCCGCCATCACCACCACCGCGACACGGGTGGAGGGCGGCTACCTGTTGAACGGCGCCAAGACGTGGGCGAGCGGCGCCCCGGACGCGGCGTTCTATCTCGTGTACGCGACGGTCGCCCCGGGCACGCGCGCGAAGGGGATCACCTCGTTCGTCGTCGAGAAGGGCGACGCGGGGTTCACGCTCGGCAAGAAGCTCCCCAAGATGGGGTCGCGGTGCTACCCGACGGGCGAGCTGTTCTTCACCGACTGTTTCGTGGCCGAGGACCGGCGGATCGGCGAGGAGGGGCAGGGCTTCTACGGCGTGATGCGCTCCTTCGATCGCTCGCGCGTGACGCTCGCGGCCAACTCGATCGGGATCGGCCGGGCGGCGCTCGAGTACGCGGTCGACTACGCCACGCAGCGCGAGGCGTTCGGCAAGAAGATCCACGAGTTCCAGGCGGTGAGCTTCCGGCTGGTCGACGCGAAGATGGCGCTGGACCAGGCTCGGCTGATGACGCTGCATGCGGCCGATCTGGCCGACGCGGGCGAGCCGTTCGCGACCGAGGCCTCGATGGCCAAGCTGGCGGCGTCGGAGGCCGCGTGGCAGGCGGCGGACGCGGCGGTGATGACGCTCGGCTCCTACGGCTACTCCCGCGAGTACCCGGTGGAGAAATGGCTGCGCGACGCGAAGCTCGAGCAGATCTACGAGGGCACGAACGACATCCAGCGGCTGATCATCGCGCGGTCGATGTTCCCGCGAAGCTCGGCGTGAGCGGACAGCTATCCGCGTTCGAAGTAGCGGGCGAGCTCCCAGTCGGTGACCACCTGGTTGTCGAAGATGATCTGTTCCTGCTCGGCGGTGTTCAGCAGGTGCTCGAACACGAAGTCGCCGAACATCTCGCGTGCGACCGCCGAGGCTCGGAACGCCTCGATCGCCTCATGCAGGCTGGTCGGCACGCGCGGGATGTCCTTGGCCTCGTAGGCGTTGCCGCTGAACATCGCGGGCGGCTCGACGCGGTTGCGGATGCCCCACATGCCGCTCGCGATCGTCGCCGCGAAGGCGAGGTAGGGGTTCGCGTCGGCTCCGGGGAGCCGGCATTCGACGCGGGCGCCCTTGTGCTCGCCCACCGTGCGGTAGCCCGCCGTCCGGTTGTCGCGCGCCCAGACGATCGCCGTCGGGGCCCAGGACGCGAGCTGGTAGCGCTTGTAGGAGTTCACGAACGGGGCGTACATCCACGACATCTCGCGGGCGGTGGTCATCAAGCCGCCGAGGTACCAACGGTAGGTGTCGGACATGTGCTGCGGCCCGTCGTCGGCCCACATCAGGCTGCTCGTGCCGTCGGCGCTCCAGACGCTGGAGTGCACGTGGCAGCTCGAGCCGGCCTCCGCCATCGTCCACTTGGCCATGAAGGTGACCGCCACGTCGTTCAGCGCGGCGATCTCCTTGGCGCCGTGCTTGTAGAGCGCATGGTTGTCGGCGTTCGACAGCGCGTCGGAGAACGTGATGTTGATCTCGTGCTGGCCTTTGCCGAACTCGCCCTTGCTGAACTCCACCGGGATGCCGGCGCCCCGCATGCCGTTGCGCACCTGACGGATGAACCACTCGTCCTTGGTGGTCTGCAGCATGTGGTAGTCCATGATGTAGCTCGAGCTCGGACGGGCCTCGCGATAGTCGCGCTCGGCCATCGCGTCGAACGAATCCTTGAACAGATAGAACTCGAGCTCGGAGCCGGTCTTCACCTGGAAGCCCATCTCGGCCGCGCCGGCGATCTGGTTCTTCAGGATCTGCCGGGGCGCGACCGCCGTCGGCTCGCTCGTCTCCTCATCGGCGATGTCACAGATCACCATCGCGGTCTTCTCGAGCCACGGACACTGGCGCAGCGTCGTGATGTCCGGGATCATGCGGAAGTCGCCGTAGCCCGTGTCCCAGCTGGCGTACGCGTAGCCGGGGAGCGGTTCCATCTCCATGTCGACCGCCAGCAGGTAGAGACACGCGTGCAGGCCCTCGGCGCCGAGCACCTCCTCCAGGAAGAAGTCCGGCAGGATCCGCTTGCCCATGAACCGGCCCTGCAGGTCGGTGAACATGCACAGGACCGTGTCGATCTGGCCCGTGTGGGAGAGCTCGGCGAGCTCCTCGACCGTCAGCATGCCCTGCGTCTGCATCGAAGTCTGTCCTCCTCACGTGCGAGACGACGGGCCGCTTCGCGACCCGCCGCCTCGACGTCGATCCGTCACTACGACGATGCGGGTGGTGTCGCGGGCGGCGGCGTCCCTTCGCCGCCACCTCCACGGAGGATCGCCTCCTGCTCCGCCTGCGACGTCCTGAACCCCGCCTCTCCGGGCACGCCGGCCTTCCCTTGTGTCAAGGCGAACTCCTCTTCCGGCGAAAGCACGAGACGATGGCGCCCCGCGATCGCGAAGTAGAGGATGCCCAGCACGAAGTAGATCAGCGTTCCGTACACCGCGGGTCGGTAGTCCTCGTTCGAATACAGCGAGACGAGCGAGACCAGGGCGATCACCCCGGCGACCGCGGCCCCGACGATACCGACCGGGCTCCGATATGGCCGATCGATGTCCGGCATCTTGCGACGCAGCACGATGAACGAGTAGCACTGCATCGCGTAGGAGATCACCGCGCCGAACACGGCCATGTACAGGAGCGCGCCGACGATCTGGCCCGCCGACTTGCTCTCAGACTTGCCCAGCTCGTAGATCAGCAGGCTGAGCAGGTAGCCGACGATGCCGCCGGCGATCAAGGCGACATGAGGCGTCCTGCGCTTCGGATGCGTGACCGAGAGCCACTTCGGGAAATAGCCCGCACGCGACAGTGAGTAGGTGTTCCTGCCGTACGCGTAGATGATCGTGAAGAAACTGGCGATGAGTCCGGTCAACCCCAACAGGCCCAGCAGCTCCGCACTGGTGCCGGCCCCGAAGATGGTGGTGAACCCATCGAACAAGGGAGTGGCCGACCCGCCGAGCGGATCCGCCCCGACGACCCCGGTGTTGAGGAACAGCGTCAGCGCACCGGCGACGAGCAGGGTCGTCATACCCCACAGCGTTGCCCGTGGGATGTCACGCTTGGGATCGTGCGACTCCTCGGCCGCGAGCGGCAATTCCTCGATCGCAAGGAAGAACCAGATCGCGAATGGGATCGCTGGGAAGATCCCGCTGATGCCGAACGGGAGGAAGGACGTGTTTCCCTCCTCCGGCACGATGTTCGTCAGCAAGTCGGTGCTGAACTTGCCGGACACCAGCGCCGCGATGAAGAAGAAGCCGAGGATCGACAGCGCAAGGATGTTGATGACGACCGTGAATCGCATGGTCGCCTCGATCCCCACGATGTTGAGTCCCACGAAGATCACGTAGAAGACAAGCGTCCACGTGACGTAGCTGTTCCACCACGGCTCACCAACGACGTTCAGGAGTCCGCCCATGACGTCGTGCATCAGGAACCCCATCGCCCCGACCACGACGGCGGGGGTGATGACGTACTCCATGTTCTCCGCAAGACCCGTGACGAACCCACCCCACGGACCGGTAGCGGATCGAGCGAACGAGTATGCCCCGCCTGTGTGGGGGAGCGCGGGCGACATCTCGGCGATGCAGTAGCACAGTCCGTAGTACATGATCGCGACGACGATGGTGGCGATCAGAAGCCCGCCGAACCCACCTACCGCGAGACCGGCGTTCCACCCGTAGAAGTCGCCGGAGATGACGGCGGCGACACCAAGTGACCAGAGCGACCAGAAGGCCGCGTGACGCCGGAGTCCGCGCTCCTGGAAGTACCCCTCACCGACCTCCTGGTAGGTGACCGAGCCAACCTTCCGCTTCTCGGACATGCCCCCCTCCTTGCGCCGGTCCCGCCCCGGCATCGCGCGTATCGAGCCACAACGGGGTTTGTCTGTCAAACGGATGTGTTGCATCCAAGGTCCCCCCTAGGCCGGCTCACCGGGGCCTCACATTTGACGCTATTTGTCTGACAAAGGTACGGTGATGGTCCAAGGGAGAAGGTCATGAAGAAGCGGCTGTCGTTCCGTGTCCGCGACGAGCTCGTGTCCAGGATCTCGAGCGGGAGGATCGGCCCAGGGTCGAAGTTTCCGCCCGAGCCGGAGCTCGCCGAGGAGCTCGGCGTCTCGCGGGCAACGCTCCGGGAGGCGTTGCGTTCACTCGAGGAGGACGGGCTTGTGACGCGCACGAGTGGGGCTGGCACCTACGCCACACGTCGGCCCCGTCTCCGCAACAACCTCGACGTGAACTTCGGCGTCACCGAGTCGATCAATGCTGCCGGCATGCGGCCGGGGACGCAACAAAGCGCGATCCACACACAGGCGGCGACGCTCGACCACGCGGCGGCTCTCGACCTTGTCCCGGGCGATGCTGTGGTCGTCCTGGAGCGGGTCCGGACGGCGGACACGCGGCCCGTGGTGCTCTCGCGCGACATCCTCTGCCGCGACCCGACTGTCCTCGAGCGAGCTCGCAGCGATGCCACTCGACGGGTCGCTGTACGAGCTCTTGGAACGACATGGGCATCCCGTGGCGCACGGGATCGTGACGGTGGCGCCGGCGCGCGCGGACAAGGCCACGGCCAAGCGTCTCGACGTGAAGGCCGGCGAGCTCTTGCTGTTCCTTCGTCAGATCGACTACGGGGCGGAAGGCGAGCCTCTCCTGCTGTCCGAGGAGCAGCACATCGCCAATGCGTTCGAGTTCAGCGTGGTTCGTCGTGGACCAGGAAGGAGATCGGGATGAGCGTCGGCAAGGCGATGCGGATGAAGCGAGTCGTCGATAGAGCGGGCGTGTCGGTGATCTGCGCACTCGATCACGGGATGACGTCGCCGACCTTCCTGGAACCGCTCGCCGATATCACCGCTCGAGCGCGCGAGACGGTCGCCGGCGGTGCCAACGTGATCATGATGAGTAAGGGGATGATCCGGATCGCCCACGAGGCGTTCTCGCCGACGACCTCGCTCGCGATGCTCCTGTCCGCGAGCGCGAGTCCCGATGGAGATCGTCCCCAGATCGTGCAGATCGGCGAGGTCGAGGAGGCCCTCGTTCTTGGTGCGGACGCGGTCGTGCTCTTCACGGCGCTTGGGGGCGACACGGAGGCGGGCATGATCGACATCCTCGCGTCGGTCGGCAGGGAGTGCGCGACCCTGGGGATGCCCTTCATCGCCGAAGCCGAGTTCCCGACCACGTATGCCACCGTCGAGGAGTTGCAGCAGCAGTACGGCTTCGAGTACCTCCGCCGCAACGTCCGGCTCTGTGCAGAGCTGGGCGCCGACATCGTGAAGACGAACTGGCCCGGCGATCAATCGTCGTTCGCTGCATGCGTCGAGGCGGCGAACGGGATCCCGGTCGTGCTCGCAGGAGGGTCGCGCCTCACGGACGCGGAGCTCCTGACGCGGATGGAGCAGGCGATCGCGGCGGGTGCGATCGGCTGTTCGGTGGGCAGGAACATCTTCATGCACGACGATCCCGAAGCGATCACACGCGCGCTCTCGCGTGTGATCCGGGAGCGGTGGACGGCCGAGAAGGCACTCGCGGCGCTCGAGGAGGAGCGTGCCTGATGCGCGCGGCCTATATGACGGCCGTGAACGCGGTCGAGGTCCGCGACGACACCGTCGAACCTGTCGTCGATCCCGCCGGTGCGCTGCTTCGGGTTGAGGCGTGCGGGATCTGCGGCACCGACGCTCGGACGTTCTTCAACGGCGACCCCAAGGCGCCCGTCCCATGGCAACTCGGCCATGAACCCGTCGGGGTGCTCGAGGAAGTGGGACCCGACGCCGATCTTCCGCCAGGCGTTGGGGCGGGCGATCGTGTGTTCCTCGGATCGATCCTCACGTGCGGGACGTGCCGCTGGTGTCTGGAAGGGTTCCAAAACCTGTGCGAGCACCATCTGCTGTATGGCTATGACCCGTTTCCGGGTGCCTATGCGGAACTCGCCGGCGTCCCGCCGATCGCCATGAAGAACCTGATCCCGTTGCCCCCGGAGCTGCCCTCGGATCTGGCCACGGTCGCCGACCCCTTCGCGTGCGCTCTGAACGGCATCGAACAGCTCGACGTGCGACTTGGCGACACGGTCGTGATCCTCGGGACGGGACCGATCGGATGCTGGCAGGCGGTCATGGCGCGCGATCGAGGAGCGTCGCGGGTGTACATGACCGATGTCTCGGCCGAACGACTGGGTGTCGCCCTCGAGGCGATCGGGAGCGTTGTCGACGAGGCGTGGGTCGCCGGCGAGGACAACGGAGTCGAGGAAGTGCTGTCACGGACCGGTGGTCACGGAGCGGAGCGCGTCAGCGTCGCCGCGCCGGCGAAGCCCGCCCAGCAGGCGGCACTGGAGATGGCCGCGAAGCGCGCAACCGTCGTGTACTTCGCAGGCTTGCCGAAGCACGATCCGGTCAGTCCGCTCGATATGAATCAACTCCACTACAAGGAGCTCGACATCCGAGGTGCATACGGGGCCACGCATCGGCAGTACCGCATCACGATGGACTACCTCGATCGCAAACAGGACGCGCTGGCACGCGTCGTGACGCATCGGTTCCCGCTCGAGCGGATCGGAGAGGCGTTCGAGACGATCCGGGCCGGGACCGGTTTGAAGATGGTCATCGTGCCATGACCGACGGGTATGTCATCGGTTGCGACGTCGGGAGTCAGGGAACCAACGCCGCCCTGTACGCGAGCGACGGAACGCTGGTGGCGACGGCCTACGAGACCTACGCGTTGTCATACCCCAATCCGACCTGGGCGGAGCAGGATCCTGACGACTGGAACGCGGCGGTGACGAGCACGTGTCGGCGTCTCCTCGAGGCATGTCCGGGCGGCGCGGCGGCGATCCGTGGATTGTCGTTCGGCTCCCAGCTCGACGGCATGGTGGCGGTGGACGAGGGCGGAGCCGCGGTGCGGCCGGCGATGATCTGGATGGATCGACGCGCAGAACCACAGGCGGACGTGGTCGCGGGACGTATCAGTCCCGCCGACTTCTATCGGGCAGTGGGGGCCAATCTGGACTCGTCACACGCGGTGTTCAAAGCATTGTGGATACGCGACGAGGAACCGGAGGCGTGGCGAAAGACGAGGCACGTCATGCCGCCCGGCTCGTATGTCCTTCGCCACGTGTCCGGCGCATTGGCGGTCGACTACTCGAACGCCTCGTCGCTCGCCCTGCTCGACCCACGCACTCGCAGCTGGTCGGCGGCGGCGCTCGACGCAACGGAGATCGACTCGGCGATGCTCCCCGAGCTCGGGGGCGGGACGCAGACGGTGGGCACGATCACGTCGGCATTCGCAGAGGCCACCGGGCTCGACCCCTCGACGGTGGTCGCCATCGGGTGCGGCGACGAGATGGCCGCCACGCTTGGCGCCGGCGTCTATGCGTCGGGGGACGTGTGTGATGTCGTGGGCACTGCGGAGCCGGTGTGCGCTGCGAGCGAGGAGCCGCGGGAGGATCCGACGATGCTGGTCGAGTGCCACCCGCATGCGGATCCCGACGCATGGCTTCTCGAGAATCCAGGATTCGTGTCGGGCGGGAACCTCCGCTGGTGGCGGGACCAATTCGCGCCGATCGAGAGGGACGCTGAGACCGTTGGGCTCGGCGACGCCTACGATTTCCTGTCGACCGAGGCCGCGCACGTCGAAGCCGGTGCCGAGGGCTTGGTGTTCCTGCCCTGCATGCAAGGAGCGATGGCGCCTGAGTGGAACGGAGCCGCCCGCGGCGTCTTCTACGGGCTCACGCTCGCGCACACGCGTGATCACATGACCCGTGCGATCCTCGAAGGCAGCGCGTTCGCACTCCGCGACATCCTGAGCGCGATGCGGGATGCCGGATTGAACGTCCGGCGTCTGACGATCGTCGGTGGCGGCGCGAAGGGACCCCTGTGGCGCCAGATCAAAGCCGACGTCACGGGGCTTCCTGTGCGGGTACCGACCTCTGTCGAAACGACCGCGACGGGTGCCGCGATCCTGGCGTCCGTCGCCGCCGGATTCCACAGCCGAGTGGCGGACGCCGTGCAGTCGTTCGTCTCGTTCCGACCTGAGGTGCACGAGCCGGACGAATCGGTTTCGGAGCGCTACGACGATGCCTATCGCCGGTACCGAGCTGTCTACGATGCGTTGCGGCCGGTGTTCGCCGCGCACAGCTGACGTTGCCCAAGCGGGACGACCGACCCGACCTCAGTCCTCGGGGGTGACGTAGGCGGCTGTGATACCGCCGTCGATGATCAGCGAGGCACCGGTCATGAAGCTGCTGTCGTCGGACGCGAGGAACAGCGCGCCCTTGGCGAGCTCGTCGGCGTGGCCGAGTCGCCCCATCGGGATGTGCACGAAGCGCCGTTGTTTCTTCTCCTCGTCGGACAGGAGCGCAAGGAGCAGCGGGGTCTCGATCGGGCCGGGGCACAACGCGTTGCAGCGGATGCCTTTTCGCGCGTACTCAACGGCGATCTCACGGGTCATGGCGAGCACGGCGCCCTTGGACGCGGTGTAGGCGGTCTGGCTGGTGGCCGCGCCGAGCCATGCGACGAACGACGCGACGTTGATGATCGACCCGCCGCCGGTGGCGAGCATCGCGGGGATCCCGTACTTGCAGCCGAACGCGACGCCCTTCACGTTGACGCCGAGCGTGATGTCCCAGATGCGCTCGTCCATCGCGTCGACGCTGCCGTCGTCGGGCAGCATCACGCCCGCGTTGTTGTAGAGCACATCGAGTCGCCCGAACCGCTCGATCGTCGCGTCCACCATCGCCCGCGCGTCGGCCTCGAGCGACACGTCGGCATGGACGTAGTGCGCGGCGTCACCGATCGCGGCGGCGGTTGCCGCCCCGGCGTCGTCGTTGACATCGGTGAGAACCACGCGCGCACCCTCCGCGACGAACAGCTGCGACGCGACCTTGCCCATCCCGCTGCCACCACCGGTGATCAGAGCGACCTTGCCGTCCAAGCGCATCCTTCAGCGACCTCCGTGGAGTCCGTCGAGCCCAATGCTCGAAGCCTAGAGCACGGCGCGGTCCGAGGCGGGACCGGCGACCTTCGCGCGGATCCGCGACAGCGGTCGATCCAGGTAGGCCAGCGGCGTCTCCTCGACCCAGATCGTCTCGAGGCTGGTGGCGTCGGCGCCCGCGGCGACGGCGCGCTGCCTCGCCTCGTCGAGACAGCGTTCGATCTCGCTCATGCGGCGGTCGCCGCCGACATCGGCGATCAGCTCGGCCTCGCCCGCCACCGGGGCGAGCGCGGCGCCGACCGCGTTGGCGACGTCGGCGTGCTCGTGGCGGACCAGCGAACGCACGCCGGGGATCGCATCGGGCAGCAGCACGCTGCCGCCGCCGACGACGGCGAGGTCGACCTCGGCGTTGGACAGACGCAGCCGGTCGATCGCATCGGCGACGAGCGCGTCGGCTGCGCGGAGCGCGGGCTCGAGGTCGTCGCGGCCGGCCACACGCACCACGTCCCCGATCGCCACCCGGCCGGCCGCGACGGCCGCGTCGGTGAGCGTGGCGGTCGACCCGCCGAACACCAGCGCCTCCTGTCGGATCCGTCTGGCAACGCTCGCCTGCGTCAGACGACCCTCGACGATCGTCGTGCCGCCGCCGACCGGGACCGAGACCAGGTCGGGCATCCGGAAGTTGGTGCGGACCCCGCCGACCGTGACGCCCGCCGCCGACTCCCGCGGGAACCCACGGGCCAGCGCCCCGACGTCGGTGCTCGTGCCGCCGACGTCCGCGACGAGGACGTCGGTGCGACCCGTCAGCGCCGCGGCACCTCGGAGGCTGTTGGACGGTCCCGACCCGATCGTCAGGATCGGCGCATCCCGAGCGAGCCCCGGCGCCATGAGCGTGCCGTCGTTCTGCGTGAGGAAGGCCAGTGCGTTCGGCCCGAGTGTCGCGACCGCCGCCTCGAGCCCGTCGATCACGCGCTCGATCACGTCGCCGAGCGAGGCGTTGAGCAGGTTCGCGTTCTCCCGTTCGAGCAGACCGAGCCCGCCGATCCGGTGCCCGAGCGAGACCGGCAGCCCGGTCTCGGCGGCGACGATCGCGGCGGCCTCGATCTCCTGGGCGGCATCGAGCGGGGAGAAGGTCCCGGTGATCGCGATCGCGTCGACATCGGCGTCGAGGGACGCCGCGAAGCGCCGGATCTCGTCGGGCACCAGCGGGTGCGCGCGGCCGTCGACCTCGACCCCGCCGCGGGCCACGAGCACGGGACCCAGGATCGCCGCGACGAGGTCGGCGGGCCACCCGGTGCACGGCGGCACCGCCAGCGTGCCGGGCGCGCCGAGCCGCAGCACGGCGACCCGCCGGAGCCCGCGCCGCTGCACGATCGCGTTGACCGCGTGCGTGGTGCCGAGCGCCACCCGGTCGACGGTGCGATCCGCCGCCACCGCATGCAGCGCCGCGACGATGCCGTCGGTGGGATCGGCGGTCGTCGGCTCCTTGACGCGTGCCACGACCACGCCCGTGTCGTCGATCGCCACCGCGTCGGTGTTCGTGCCGCCGACGTCGATGCCGACCCGCACCGACTCACCCATGCGCGAGTTCCTCGACCGGTTCGTAGGCATGCGGGAAGCCGAACGCGGCCGGCCCGGCGACCGCCAGACCCGCCGGGGTGCGCCAGACGGGCGCACACGGCATGCCGATCACGGCCAGACGCTGGCCGAAACGGACCCGCTCGGTCGGCACCGCGACGCCGGTCGCCTCGTCCAGCAGCACGATCAGGTCGGGCACGATCGCGATCGCGCGCTCGTCCTCGATCGCCAGCAGGTTCTCGTTCTGCACGTGGATCGTCACGGTGCGCCCCACGTCCTGTCCGGTGCCGGCGAGCGTGACCTCGCCGCGGGCGAAGCCGGCGGTCGTGCGTCGCTCCAGGTCGACCACCTTGCCCGTCACGAGCCGAACGCCGTGACCGGTCTCGAGGACCGCGTCGACACCGCCGTCGAGAACCGCGCGTCCGAGTGCATGCGCCAGCGTCACCGACCCTCGGCACGGTCGCCGCGCGTGCCGTGCTCGCCGGCATCACGAAGTCCGCACCGATCGCGGAGCCGCCGAAGGCCACGGTCACCGCGCGCGCCAGACGTTCGAACCAGTCGCCATCGCTCGGTGCGAGCGCGACGAGGTTGTCGTACTCGTCGACGAGGAACGCCGGGGTCGGGGAGAGGCCCGCCACGTGCATCGCCACCTGTGGCCCTTCGGGAAACGCGCGCCCCATCCCGTCGGCATCGACGAGCGGCAGCCCGAGCTCGGCGGCCACGGCGGCGGCGAGGACGCCGTTGCCGCCGCCGATCTCCCCGGCCATGATCGCCGTCACCGGGGCGCCGAACCACCGCTCGACCGCGGCCGCGAGGGCGGCCCCCTCTCTGCCCGATCCGAGCTTCTCGATGCCGACCGTGGGCGCGCCCCAGCCGGCCACCGGCATCACGAGATCGTCGTCGGCGAGTTCGTCGAGATCGACGACGGCGACGGGGCCGTGAGCGTCGATCGCCGCCTGCGTCTGCAGGACGACCGCCTCGACGTCGCCCCCGCCGCCGGACCCGAGGATCGCGCACCCCTGCGCGAAGTCCTGCAGATCCGCTGCCGCCAGTCGCATCTGCGCATGCTGGCATACCGGACTACGATGCCGCGCATGCAGATGCCCGCTCCGACCGAGCGCGCACTCGAAGCGATGCACGCGATCGGCGACGATCTGGCAGACCGCGGGGTCATCCGCGGGAAGATGTTCGGCGTGCCCTCGCTGAAGGCCGGCGGCAAGGTGCTGTGCAGCGCGTGGAACGACGAACTGGTCGTGAAACTCCCGCCCTCGACGCTCGCCGAGGCGCTCGCCCTCTCCGGCGCGGAGCACTTCGAACCGATGGCGGGGCGAGCGATGAAGGAGTGGGCGCAGGTTCCCTATTCCCATCGGAAACGGTGGCCCACGTTCGTCGAGGCGTCGCTCGCCTACGTCACGGGAGGCGCCGCATGACCGAACTGCTGGTGCTCGGCGGGGAGCGGGTTCCCGCGCTCGCGGGCGCAACCACCGACGTGCTCGAGCCCGCCACCGGCGCCGTCGCGTGGCAGACCGCGCAGGCGGACGCGGACGACGCGGCTCGCGCCGTCGACATCGCGGCGCGAGCGTTCGACGACGGCGCCTGGCGACGTCTCAGCGCACGCGAGCGCGGCCGGATCCTCACGCGGGCCTCGTTCCTGATCCGGGACCGGCAGGAGGAGCTCGCGCGGCTCGAGGCGCGCAACGGCGGCAAGCCGATCGGGAACGCGCGCGCCGAGATCGACATCGTGGCGAACGTCTTCGAGTACTGGGGCGGCGCGGCGAACAAGATCACCGGCGAGACGATCCCGATCGTCCCGCCGGGCATCGACGTCACCCTGCGCGAGCCGGTCGGCGTGTGCGCGCTCATCACCCCGTGGAACTTCCCGGCGGTGATCGCCAGCTGGAAGATCGCGCCCGCGCTCGCCTGCGGCAACACCGCGATCGTCAAGCCGGCCTCGCAGACGCCGCTGTCGGCGCTCGCGATCGCCGACCTCCTCATGGAGGCCGGGCTGCCGGAGGGAACCCTGAGCGTGCTCCCCGGCCCGGGCGCGACGACCGCGATGGCGCTCGTCCGGGATCCGCGGGTCGCGAAGGTCTCGTTCACCGGCTCGACCGAGGTCGGCACGACCGTGATGCAAACCGCCGCGATCAACATCACGCGCGTCTCGCTGGAGCTCGGCGGCAAGTCGGCCAACGTCGTGTTCGACGACGCGGATCTCGACGCGGCGATCGTGCCGTCGCTCTGGTCGGTGTTCGACAACACGGGACAGGACTGCTGCGCGCGGTCGCGCCAGTTCGTCCAGCGCGGCGTGTACGACGAGTACGTCGAGCGGTTCGCCGCCGCCACCGACGCGATCGTCGTCGGCGAGCCCCTCGACGAGGCGACGCAGATGGGACCGCTGATCTCCGACGGACAGCGGCAGACGGCGCTCGACTACCTGCGGATCGGGCGCGACGAAGGGGCGCGACTGGTCACCGGCGGCGATGTGCCCGACGGGCCGGGGTTCTTCCTGCGGCCGGCGGTCCTGGCCGATGTCGACAACGCGTGGCGCGTCGCGCAGGAGGAGATCTTCGGTCCGGTCGTCTGCCTGATCCCCTTCGACACCGAGGAGGAGGCCGTCCGCCTCGCGAACGACTCACCGTACGGATTGTCGGGCTCGATCTGGACGCGTGACCTCGGACGCGCGATCCGTGTGGCCAAGGGCATCCGCACGGGGAACCTGAGCGTGAACTCGGCAAGCAGCGTGTTCACCGAGGCGCCCTTCGGCGGGTTCAAGCACAGCGGTATCGGACGCGAGATGGGCATGGCGGCTGCGGCGCTCTACACCGAGGTCAAGAACGTCTATTTCAGCGAGGTCTAGGAGCCCCGCTAGACTCGGGCCATGGCCGACCTCCCCGAAGAGCTGCGCGCCCGGCCGGACCGCCGGCCCGGGCAGGAGCCCACGGCGATCCTGACGCTCGACGCCTATCTGCGTCTGAAGGCCGAGCTCGAGCAGCTCACGACCGAGGGCCGCGCCGACATCACCGACAAGATCCGGATCGCGCGCGAGCACGGCGACCTCAAGGAGAACGCGGAGTACCACGCGGCCAAGGACGAGCAGGGCATGATGGAGTCGCGGATCCGCAAGATCCAACACATGCTGCGCGACCCCGACATCGTCGAGGCGCCCGAGGCCGCCGACGCGGTCGGCGCCGGCATGCTCGTCACCGTGAAGCCCCTGGACTTCGACGACGAGGACGACGAGACGTATCTGATGGCCGAACACGCCGAGGAGAGAGCACCGGGCGCCCGGACCGTGACGACGACGTCGCCGTTCGGCGCGGCGCTGATGGGCGCGGCGGTGAACGACGAGGTCGCCTACGAGGCGCCCGGCGGCACGTTCACCTACCGGGTCGTCTCCTTCGAGCCGTTCACCGGCTAGTTCCGCATGCCCACGGACGAGCGAAAGCCACCGCGCGAGGTCCAGCGGGTCCGGGACATGCCCGCGCCGCGCAAGAGCGAGGGGGCGGCCGGCGGAGCCGCGCAGCGGATCTTCGCGTGGCCGTATCGGGCGATCCTTGCGTTCCTGTTGTGGACGGGCATCCGACCCTGGGAGCTGACGCTGCTCTCCTTGCTGCTGAACATCGTGAGCGGTGCGCTCATCCTGGCCGGCTCGTGGACGTGGGCGGGGGTCGCGCTGATCATCGGTGGCACGTTCGACGTGATGGACGGCTCGGTCGCGCGGCATCGCGGCGAGGTGCGGCGCTCGGGCGCGTTCATGGACTCGGTGCTGGACCGGGTCTCGGACATGATCCTGTTCGGCTGCCTCTACTGGTACCTGGCGGGGCAGGGCGAGGAGCTCGCCGCGACGCTCGCGCTCATCACGCTGGTGGTGTCGCTCGCGGTCAGCCACGTGCGCGCGGAGGCCGAGGCGGCCAAGGTCGTGCTCACCGAGGGCATGTTCCAGCGGCTCGAGCGGGTGATCGCGCTCGCCGTCGGCCTCCTCGTGCCCGGCATGATGCTGCCGGTCCTCATCGTGCTCGCGGTGCTCGGGACCGCGACCGCGCTGCAGCGGTCGTTCCTGGCGGTGCGGGGCGCCTGATGGAGTTCGTCCGGGTCGCGACGCTCGCGGAGGTGCCGGAGGGGGAGGTGCGCGCCTTCGATCTGCCCGCCGGTCGCGTCGCGGTGGCCCACGACGAGCGGCGGCTGTTCGCGTTCGCCGAGACCTGCCCCGGCGAGGCCTGCGCGCTGGCCGAGGGCGTCTTCGACGATCGGTCGGCCCAGCTCACCTGTAGCGGGTGCGACAGCGTGTTCGACCTCGAGACCGGCGAGCCGATCGAGGGACGGGCCCGTGACCCGCTGCAGCTGTTCGCGGCGCGCGAGGTCGATGGCTGGCTCGAGATCTCGTCGCGGCCGACCGGCTGAGCCGGTGGCGCCCTCGGACCCGTCCCGGTAGGCTCGCGACCCCAGCCGTAAGGAGGGATCCGCATGGCCGAGCAGACCCGCTTCGACCTCTCGCAGGACCAGATGCCGACCGCCTGGTTCAACATCATGCCGTCGATCGTGCAGGCGGGCATGCAGCCGCTCCCGCCGTTGCACCCCGGGACGCACGAGCCCGTCGGCCCGGCCGATCTGGCGCCGCTGTTCCCGGAGTCGCTGATCCTGCAGGAGGTCAGCACGGAACCGTGGATCGACATCCCCGGCGAGGTGCTCGACATCTACCGGCTGTGGCGGCCCTCGCCGCTGCACCGTGCGACGCGGCTCGAGCAGGCGCTCCGGACGCCGGCGCGCATCTACTTCAAGTACGAGGGGGTCTCGCCGGCGGGCTCGCACAAGCCGAACACCGCCGTCGCGCAGGCCTACTACAACAAGGAAGCGGGGACGAAGCGCATCGCCACCGAGACCGGCGCCGGGCAGTGGGGTTCCGCGCTCGCGATGGCGTGTGCGTTCTTCGGGATCGATTGCCAGGTCTTCATGGTCAAGGCCTCCTACGAGCAGAAGCCGTATCGGCGCATCTTCATGGAGACCTTCGGCGCCGAGGTGACGGCGTCGCCCTCAACGACGACGCAGGCGGGGAAGGCCGCGCTGGAGGGCGATCCCGATCACACCGGTTCGCTCGGGCTCGCGATCAGCGAGGCGGTCGAGGTCGTCGCCACGAGCGGCGGATCGATCAAGTACGCGCTCGGCTCGGTGCTGAACCACGTCCTCCTGCACCAGACGGTCATCGGGCTCGAGGCCAAGGCGCAGATGGAGATGGCCGGCGACACGCCCGACGTCGTGATCGGCTGCGTCGGCGGCGGCTCGAACTACGCCGGCATCGCCTACCCGTTCATGGCCGACCGCCTCTCGGGCGCCAAGCCGAACCTGCGCTTCCTCGCGACCGAGCCGGCCGCGTGTCCGACGCTGACGAAGGGACGGTTCGCCTACGACTTCGGCGACACCGCGGGCATGTCGCCGATCGTGCCGATGTACACGCTCGGACACACCTTCGTGCCGGCACCGGTGCACGCGGGTGGTCTGCGGTATCACGGCGACTCCCCGTCGTTGTCGATGCTCGTGCACGAGGGGCACATGGAGGCCGCCGCCTACACGCAGAACCAGGTGTTCGAGGCGGCGATCCAGTTCGCCAAGACCCAGGGCATCGTGGCGGCGCCGGAGTCGGCGCACGCGATCAAGGGCGCCATCGACGAGGCGATCGCGGCGCGCGAGGCGAACGAGGAGCGCGTGATCCTGTTCAACCTGTCGGGCCACGGCGCCTACGACATGCAGGCCTACGACGACTACCTCAACGGGCGCCTGCCCGAGATCGAGTTCGACCCCTCCGCCGAGGACGCCGCGTTGGCCGAGCTGCCGGACGTCCCGCCGATCGGGTGAGCGATCCAGCGATCGAGGTCCGTCGGCTCGTGTCGGCGGACCTCGATGCGTTCCAGGCGACGATGCCGTCGTGGAACGCGGTCGAGTACGCGGAGCGGCTGGGGTACCAGGACCGCGGGTTGGCCGTGCAACTGGTCGCGTGGGCGGGCGCGATCGCGGTGGGCCGGGCGATGATCGTGTTCCCCGGGCACCCGGAATGGTCCGCCTCGGCGTTCCGCGAAGACTGTCCCGAGCTGCGCGACGTCGGCGTCGCCGAAGACTGGCAGCGTCGCGGGATCGGCAGCCGGCTCATCGCCGCGAGCGAGGAAGCGGTCCGCGCGGCCGGCTTCGATCGCATCGGGCTTGGGGTCGGTCTCGAGGACGGGTACGAGGCGGCGCGCGGGCTCTACGAGCGGTGGGGATACACCTTCGCGCATGGACCGTTCGTGCAGGCCGGGCGTCTCGAGGACGACGACGGCGTGGCGTTCCCCGTCGCGGGCGTCTGCGTCTACCTGGTCAAGACGAACTTCAGCCCTCGTAGGTCTTGGGGTCGAGGTCGAACGCCTGCGTCGCGAACTCGGCGACCTTCTGCATCAACAGCGTGTAGCCATCGGTGTTGAAGTGCACGCCGTCGTCCGCGCGGACCTGCGTCACCCGGTTGCCGTCGCGGTAGTAGGCGCTGTAGTCGCCGTTGGCGGCGGCGAACGTGTTCCACGTGTCGAAGTAGGCGACGTTCGGCAACCGGTCGGCCACCGTCCTCGTAGATCGCGTTCTGTTTCTGGATGAAATCCCAGCGCCCCCGGTCGCGCTCGTTCGGCAGGCCGATCCACACGACGTGCCCGCCACCTTCGGTCGCGATCTTGGCGAACCGCTCGACCCGCTCCTCGTAGTGGGCCGCCCAGTCGAACGTCCCGATGTCCTGCTCGAGCGACCCGTCCCAATTCAACAGCCCTTGGTTGTCGTTCTCGCCAAGCATCACCAGCACCAGGTCGGGGTCGGCCCGGTCCACGATCGTCTGCATCTGCGCGGGCCAGTTGAAGTAGTCGGGCCGTGCGAGCCCCGTGGAGATGCGTCCCTGCTTGTACACCTCGACGAAGAAGGGCTTGAACACGCGCTCGGCGAAGTAGCCGATCCCCGCCGCCAGCGAGTCACCGACCACGGCCACGCGGAGCTGACGGTCGAAGGACGGCTCGCGCAGCTTCGGTGTCGCGCACGACCGGTTTGCTGGTGCTCCGGCGGCCCCGTCGGTCGGGCAGGTCGTCGACGCCGACCTCGATCCCGCCGACGACGCCCCCCACGGCGGCGTTCGGATCGCGGCCGGCGGCGCGTGAGGCCGCGTCGGTCACGTTCGTCAGGCCGACGTGATCGGACACCCAGACGAGCGGGGACAACAGGGCCAGCGAGAGGCTGCGACGCGTGCCGGCCGGCGCGGCCTCGGCCGAGCGACGAAGCTCCGGCGCATACAGCAGGGTCCACACGAGGAGACAGACCGCGATCACGATGAACGTGCGGCCGGCGGGCATCGCGTGGCGCCGTGGCCGCGGTCGTGTCTGTTCGGTTGTCGTCATCGGCTCGTCCTAGAACTGGAAGTAGATAAAGGGTGCCACGCCTCGTGGCCCGAGGGTGGTGATGGCGAACAGGATGAGGGCGGCGGCGACGCCCATCGGGATCGGCTGCAGCCGGGAGACCGCCGCCTTGATCCGCTCGGCCGGATACGTGGGGTACGAACTGCGTGGCAAGCCCGACCCCGATCGCCAGCAGCACCGGCCCGGTGATCAGCTCCGTGGTGCCGCTCGCGAGCGTGCACAACCGGCCCAGCATGGTCAACGCCGAGCCGACCGAGTCCGCCCGGAAGAACACCCAGGCGATGCAGACGAGCCCGAAGGAGCTCAACACCTGCAGCGCAGACACCCAGAGCCCTTCCGGCACGGGAGCGAGGACCCCCCGCTCCCGCAGCGAGCGTTTCCATTGACCGATCACCAGGTAGACCCCGTGCAGTCCGCCCCAGACCACGAAGTGCCACGCCGCGCCGTGCCACAGACCGCCGAGCAGCATCGTGATCATCAGGTTCCCGTAGGTGCGCGCGGTGCCCTTGCGGTTCCCACCGAGCGGGATGTAGAGGTAGTCGCGCAGCCAGCGCGACAGCGTCATGTGCCAGCGACGCCAGAACTCCTGGATCGAGCGGGCGCTGTAGGGACGGTCGAAGTTCTGCGGGAACTGGAACCCGAGCAGCTTCGCGATGCCGATCGCGATGTCGGTGTAGCCGCTGAAGTCGCAGTAGATCTGGACCGCGTAGGCGACGATGCCGACGAGGATCTCCTGCCATCCGTGTCGGGCGGGCTCGTTGAAGACCTGATCGACGATCGCGGTCGCCAGGTAGTTGGCGATCACGACCTTCTTGAAGAGACCGCCCAGGATCAGCCAGCCGGCGCCCACCACATCGACGTGGCGTGCGTCGCGGCGCACGTCCAGCTGGGGGATCAGCTCCTCGGGCCGCACGATCGGTCCGGCCACCAGGTGCGGGAAGAACGACAGGTACAGCGTGACGTCGATCCACGACGCGAGCGGGAACCGCCGGTGGTAGACGTCGACGACGTAGCTGATCGCCATGAACGTGTAGAACGAGACCCCGATCGGCAGCACGACCTGGATCAGCGGCGGGCTCAGCGGCAGGCCGAGCGCCGCCGCCGTGTTCGTCACGTTGACGGTGAAGAACCCGTAGTACTTGAAGAACAGCAGGGGAGCGATCGTGGCGGCGACGCCGATGCCCATCGCCCAGGTGCGCCGGCTCTGCTGATCTTGGTGGGCCACCACGATCGCGGCCAGCTGGCAGATCACGGTGACCCCGAGCAGCAGGACGACGAGGCGCGCGTCCCAGTAGGCGTAGAAGAAGTAGCTCGCGCCGATCATGAACCACTTCCAGGCCCGAGCGTTGTGGTTCAACACCCAATGGCCGAGGAAGACCAGGCAGAAGAACAGCGCGAAATCGATGGTAGGGAAGAGCATGCTGCGACCGATGCTAAGCCACGACCCTGACGAACGGGTGAGCGCCTACGACGTGGCGAGCGTCCGTCGCCGTCGTTCCAGGTAGCGGCGCTCCGCATCGTTGGTGACCAGCTCGAGCGCTCGCCCGTAGGCGCGGTCGGCCTCCGCCGCGTCGCCGGAGCGGCGCAGCAGGTCCGCCCGCGCGGCGTGGAACAGGTGATAGCGGTCCAGGTCCTCCGCCAGCGGGTCGAGCAGCCGGAGCCCCGCGTCGGGTCCGTCGGCCATCGCGATGGCGACGGCGCGGTTGAGCTCGACCACCGGCGAGGGTCGGGCCGCCGCCAGCGCCGTGTAGAGGGTCGCGATCTGCGGCCAGTCGGTGTCCTCGGGACGCGGCGCGGCGGCGTGGCAGGCGGCGATCAACGCCTGCAGGCGGTACGGCCCGACCTCGGGGATCGGATCGCGCACCAGCGCCAGGCCCTCATCGATCATCGTGTGATCCCAGCGCGAACGGTCCTGCTCCTCCAGCACGACGATCTCACCGGCGTCGTCGGTGCGCGCCGCACGCCGCGCATGCTGCAACAGCAGGAGCGCGAGCAAGCCGTTCGTCTCCGGCTCGCCGGGGATCAGGTGGTCGAGCAGGCGGCACAGGCGGATCGCCTCGTCGCACAGTTCGGCTCGCAGGAGCTCCCCCTCGGTCGCCGCGTAGCCCTCGTTGAAGACGAGATAGATCACGGCGCGCACCCCGTCGAGCCGTTCGGGCAGGACCTCGCGGGGCGGCACGCGATAGGGGATCGCGGCTTCGCGGATCTTGCGCTTGGCTCGGGTCAGCCGCTGGCCGAGCGTCGGCTCCGGTACGAGGAACGCCCTCGCGATCTCGCGCGTGCTCAGGCCCGCGACCGTCCGCAGGGTGAGCGCGACGCGCGCATCGAGGGCCAGCGCCGGGTGACAGCAGGTGAAGAGCAGTCGTAGGCGGTCGTCGGGGATCTCATGCATGTCGTCTCCCAGCGCCTGGAGGTCGGCGATCTGCGCGGCGGCCGCGATCTTGTCGCGACCGACGCGGTCCCGGCGGAGCCGGTCGATCGCGCGGTTGCGTGCCGTCGTGAACAGCCACGCGGACGGGTTGTCGGGCACCCCGCGCTTCGGCCAGATCCGAAGGGCCTGTTCGCAGGCGTCCTGCCAGGCCTCCTCCGCCAGATCGAAGTCGTGGATCGCCCCGATCAACGCCGCCACCGCGCGACCCGCGTCCAGGCGGAACGCGCGGTCGACGACCTCGGCGACCTCGGCCATCACATGCCGAGGAGGGGGCGAACCTCGATGGCGCCCGACTTGGGCGCCGGGGAGCTCGGCGGCGAGTGCGATCGCCGTGTCCAGGTCCTCCACATCGACGATGAAGTAGCCGCCCAGCTGCTCCTTCGTCTCGGCGAAGGGGCCGTCGGTCACGAGTTGCTCCTCGCTGCGGACACGCACCGTCGTCGCCGAGGTCGAGGCGGCGAGTTCGTCACCTCCCTGCAGACGGCTTCCCCAACCGGCGGCGACCCGCCCGTACTCGTTGCGCAGGGCTTCGCGCTGCTCCTCGGTGGCCGCCTCGTAGCCGGCCTCGTCGCCGTAGATCATCAGCAGGTACCGCACGGTCACCTCCGCGCTCGTGGGGACGGACCCGAGCCGCCCGCTCATCGTGATGACGGATGGGGACGGGCGGATCCGACACCGCAGCCGTCATATCGCGCTAGCCTGGGAGACGCTACCGCACACCCGATCGACGAGGAGGCACACCCACATGTCCCGCGACACCGACTGGCACGTGTTCGACAAGGCCTGTGAGATCACCGCGATGGCCGCCCGCGGCACCGCGGGCCAGGTGACCCCCGCCCAGGTGGGCGAGATCTTCACGCAGGTGTACGGCGCCTTGCGCGACGCGGCGAACGCGCTGGACAGTGCGGGATCACCGGCGGGGTTCTAGCGGAGACGCCGCGACAGGTCGCGCAGCGACACGATGCCGACCAGCCGCCCGTCTTCCAGGATCGGGATGTGGCGGAAGCCCTCCTGCAACATCCGTTCGTGGGCTTCGGCGATCGTGGCCTCGGGGGGCAGCGTGACCGGGTCGTGGGTCATCCAACCGGTGACGGTGTGACCCGCCGCGTCGTGCTCGGCCGCCAGCGCGCGGACGATGTCACGTTCGGTGAAGATCCCGTGCAGGGTGCCGCCCGCCAGGACCAGCGCCGCACCGACGTGATGGATGCTCATGAGCTGGGCGGCCTCCGCGACGGTCGCGTCCGGCTCGACCGTCACGAGGGTGGTGCTCATCACATCTCGGAGCGCGTCCATGGCCCGCGCCCAGCCTAGCCTGCCCGCCGCGGCCCGGAAAGCGCTGCTCGATTGGTACCGGCCGCGCGCCCGCGCGTACCCCTGGCGGCGAGGGCGGCCGAACGCCTATCGAACCCTCGTCTCGGAGCTGATGCTGCAGCAAACCCAGGCACCGCGCGTGGTGCCGATCTTCGAGGCCTTCGTCGGCGTGTTCCCGACCGTGCGCGCGCTGGCGGGGGCATCGCGAGCCGACGTGCTGCGCGCCTGGGCGGGCCTCGGGTACAACCGCCGGGCCGTGTCGCTGCATCGCGCGGCCCAGGCGGTCGTGGCCCAGCATGGCGGTCGCGTCCCGACGGACCGTGCCGACCTGCAGCGTCTGCCCGGCGTCGGCCCCTACACCGCGGCGGCGGTCGCGTCGATCGCCGGTGGCGAGCCCGTCGCAGCGATCGACGTGAACGCGCGTCGGATCGTCGCGCGGGTCGCGTACGGGCGGGACGCCGCGGGCGTGTCGACCGGCGACATCGACGCGACCGCGGCGAGGTGGGTCGATCGCACGAGACCCCGGCGCCTGGAACCAGGCGTTGATGGACCTCGGCAGGGAGCACTGCCGGGCGGTCCCGCGCTGCGAAGGGTGCCCGCTCGCGGGCGCCTGCCGGTTCGTCCGGGCGGGCCGCACGCCGGTGCCGGCCGCCCGGAGGCAGTCCCGGTTCGAGGGATCGATACGTCAGGTCCGCGGCGGGGTGGTCGACGTGTTGCGCGCGCGACCGTCGGCCGGTGTCGCCGGTCTCGCGCGGAGCACCGGGTTCGCAGCCGATCGGATCACGGAGGCGCTCGGCGGGCTGGAGCGCGACGGGGTGGTTCGGCGCTCCGGGCGCTCGTATCGGCTCCCGGACTGACGCGGCGGTCCGATCTACGGCGTGAGGTAGGGCTGCTCGGGCACCGGGATCGGTTCCGCCGAGTCGGCGGCGACGAGCACCTCGCGCCCGACCGGATACACCGCGCCGGTGACGCTGAGCCATTCCTCGTCCGGGTAGTCGCCTGCGGGCAGGCCCACAACGCGGACCTGGGCGATCGTCGCGTCGGCCACGCAGCAGGTCATGATGTAGCGGGTCAGCACGATCTCGTCGGGCGGGGCGCTCGCCTCGTGCGTCACGAACCCCTCGAGGGTGATGGGCTCGCCGGCGCGCGCCTCCAGCTGCTGCATCGCCGCCGGGAACGACTGCGCCGCTCCGATATCGACGAAATCCAACGGGCCGGTCACGTCTCGCGCCGTTGCCCCGATCGCGGAGCCACCGAACGTCGCGCGCTTGCCCACCGAGTACGCGCCGAGCGCGGTCGGTGGCAGCGCCAGCACCAGGACGACGGGCACGGTGATCATCCCGAGCATCCAGGACCGACGGCGGCCCAGCGGTTCGTCATGCGCGGTGCGGGCTGTGGCGAGACGGCCGATCGCCGCGACCGACATGATCACCGCGCCCATCGGCACGAGCCACGCCGTACGCGTCGACAGATACAGATAGGTGCGATCGGTCAGCCAGAGCACCCAGAACATCGCCCCCCACGCGCCGAGCACGAGCCCCGTCGCGATCCGGGACGGGCTCCAGCGCTCGGCGACGCTTGCCGTGATCGCGCTCATCCCCAGATCACCTCGACCCACAGCGTCGCCACGAGCGTGACCGCCGTCACGACGATCAGCACCGTGCGGAAGAAGCCCTTCGAGTACGTGCCGACGTAGAGCGCGCCGAGCTTGAGGTCGACCATCGGCCCGAACACGAGGAACGCGAGTTGCGCCGAGGGCCCGAACGCGGTGAACGACGCCGCGACGAACGCGTCGGACTCCGAGCACAGCGACAGGATGAACGCGAGGAACATCATCGCGAGCAGGCTGAGCACCGGCAGCGTCGCGACGCGATCGGCGATCGAGGCGGGGACGAAGGTCTGGATCGTCGCCGCGATCAGCGCGCCCATGATCAGGAACCGCGCCATGAAGATGAGGTCGCCCGACAGGTGCGTGAAGAACCGTCGCGCGCGCGGCTCGTCGGCGTCGTCGGGGTCATCGATCGAGGCGTCGGCGCGGAGCAGGCCGTCGGGACGGAGCGCGCCGATCACCCAGCCGACGCACATCGCCACGATCAGCCCGAGGGTGAAGCGACCGATCACCATCAGGGCGAGCGAGTCACGCCCCCGATACGCGACGTAGGTCGACGCGATCACCACCGGGTTCACGATCGGGGCGGCCAGCATGAAGGTCACGGCTGCGGCGGGGGACAGGCCCTTGCGTGCGAGCCGGCGAGCCACCGGCACCGAGCCGCACTCGCAGACCGGGAACGCCATCCCGGCGAACGCGGCGGCCGGCAGCTGCACCGCGCGCGGCAGCCGCGCGATCTTCGCGAACGACGACGCCGGCACGAACACCTCGATCGCCGCCGAGACCAGCGCCCCGAGCGCGACGAACGGCATCGCCTCGATCAGCAGCGAGCCGAAGACGATCAGCAGGTTCCGCAGCCACGAGATCTGCATCGGATGGAGCTCGCGCGCGGCGATCGCCAACCGCGACCAGCATCAACAGCACCCACGCCCACGTGCGGTCGTGCTCGATGGCCTCGGGCCGTGGATCCGCTCGGAGGTCGGTCTTGAGCGCCATCAGCAGTACCTTCCGAACCGCACCGCGTAGTCCGCGAACGCGTCGGCGTACACCGGCACCCCCGCCGGGCTGCGTTTGGGCGCGCATCGCGTCGACGACGTCCTGCGCGGTCGAGGGGTTGGCCGTGCTGCGGTCTACGAAGAACCCGCCCGCCGCGCTCACCGCGCGATCGCGACCGTGACACCTAGCGGCGCACTCGCATCCGATCGCATCATCGGCACCCACGCGGCCCGTCGCCGTGACGACGATCGTGGCATCGGGCACCGTCGCGGAGGACCTCCTCGACGATGGCGGCGGTCGTCACGGTCGTCGCCGGACGAGCCGCCGGCGAGTGGCACGGCCAACAGATCGGGAGTCGGATCGGCGCCCCACCCCTGTCGGAGGAACGTCGACACCTGTGCCGCGGGGTTCTGACCGATGTGCACCGTCTCGATCGCGGATCGAACCCGTGCCGTACCACGCGTCGCCGGTCAGGCCGACGTCGCCGGCCGAGGTCTTGGATCAGCCCGATCTTCGCCGCGCCGCCGGTCGCGCGATCCAGGTCGTCCCCGAGTGACGCGATCGACGGGGGACGGTGCGCCCCGCGCCGAACGCGACGCGCGAGCCGCCCCCGCGTCGTTCCGCACCCACGTGCCGGTGATGCCATGTTGCGACGGAAGCGCCGCCGGTGCCGATCGTCGATTCCACGGCCGTCGGGTCCAGCGGCAGTGATCCAGCGGTCGCGAGCCCGGCCGCGATCCCAGGCTCATGCACGCGCGGCTCGCTCGTTGACCCGGGTCGGGACGAGATGCGGTTAACCACGGCGTGACGCGCGTTCGGGATCTCGCGCTGCCGACCCTTTCCACACGATCATCACGACGAGGGGCGTCGAACGGCCGGGGATCGCGACGCCGGGGATCGCCGCGCCGTCGCGCACCTCGGGGTGCGGTCGAACGAGACCGAGCGACGGCTCGAGCGTCGGCGCGATCTGATCGAGCCCGGGCGTCGATGACAGTTCGCCCGTTCGGACGTCTTTCCCGAGGAACAGCAACGGCACCGCCATGGCGCGACTCACCTGTTCTTCCGACGGCCACGGCACCTGGATCCCCGCGCCAACGTCGCTGGTCACCAGGTTGCGCCCCAGCCACTCCGAGCGCGTCGGGCGACCTTCCCTCGTACGTCCCGGCCGTGATCAACGCGCGCAGGTCCGCCGGCAGAGCACAGAACGGCGCCGGGGTCGCGGCGGCGGCGTTCGACCGGCACGAGGCTCCCGCGCAGTCCGCGCGCAGCGCCGCCGCCGGGATCCCGAGCAGCGCGAGCGCGATCAGCAGCACGGCGAGGCGACGACCCGTACCCATGCGCTCCACGGTACCCCCGCCCGGTCGTCGCGCGTCGGTCCGTCTGGTTACCTACGTGGTCATGACTCGCACCCGCCGCCGCCTCGCCGCCACGCTGGTCGTCGCGATCGCGGTGCTCGCGCCGTTCGTGCTCACCACCGCCGCGCCCGCCGCGCCCTCCGATCAGGACCTCGTCAACATCGCGTGCGGGCTCCCGCACGACTACCTGGTGCGGACGTGGAACGGCTACAGCCCCGACCGCGGTCCCGAGCTCACCGCGATCCCCGCCGAGCCGAACTTCATGGGCGCCGGGCTGCCGCACGTCGGGCCCTGGGACTACATCCAGCACGTGCCGATGTTCTGGTACGGACCCGGACACATCGCGGCCAACGGCCAGGTGCCGGGCACGGTCACGCTCGCCGACATCGCCCCGACGCAGTCCTCGCTGTTGCAGTTCGACGGGTTCACCGCGCCCGACGGCACGGTGATGAAGAAGGCGATCGAGCCCGGCCAGACGCCGCCCAAGCTGGTCGTGGTGCTCGTGTGGGACTCCGCCGGCATCAACGTTCTGCAGGAGCACGCCAAGGAGTGGCCGTACCTGAAGTCGCTCATCCCCAAGGGCACGTGGTACGACGACGCGTACGTCGGCTCGTCGCCCACCTCGACCGCGCAGGATCACGCGACGATCGGGACCGGCTCGTTCCCGATCCATCACGGGATCGTCGCCCACCACTTCCAGATGGGCGGGCAGGACACGACGCCCTGGCAGATCGGCCCCAACTTCTTCGTCGATCCGACCTTCGCCGACATCTACGACTACGCCAACGAGAACAAGCCGGTGGCCGGCATGGTCGCCACCGCCGACATCCACCTCGGCATGCTCGGGCACGGCTCGTTCTGGAACGGCGGCGACCGCGACATCGCGATGACGCGCTCACCCGACGTCAAGACCACGTCGACGGCGGAGGGCGACGTCTGGAACCTCCCGAAGGAGGAGGCCCCCTACTACCACCTCCCCGACTACCTGAATGACGTGCCGGGGTTCCAGGACGACATCGACGCGCTCGATCGAGCCGACGGCAAGCAGGACGGCAAGTGGCGCGCCAACGACATCGATCAGCTCCAGCACGGCTTCGACACGCCGGCCCGGACCGTCTATCAGGAGCGCGTGGTCGAGACCGTGGTCAAGAACGAGGGCTTCGGCGCCGACGACACGCCGGACCTGCTGTACCTCAACTTCAAGGAGATCGACTACGTGGGCCACGTGTGGTCGATGAACAGCCCCGAGATGACCGACGCCGTGCGGTACCAGGACGAGGCGCTCAAGCGGTTCGTGCCGTTCCTCGATCAGCAGGTCGGCAAGGGCAACTGGGCGATGGTCATCACCGCCGACCACGCCGCCATGCCCAACCCCACCGTGTCCGGTGGCTTCGAGATCTCGACCGGCGCCGTCCAGCAGGCGATCGAGGCGCAGTTCGACACGAACGGCGACGCGACCCCGATCGTCGACAACGTGCAGCCGGGCTCGATCTTCCTGAACGAGGACGAGGTCGCCGCCAACGGCACGACGTTCGACGACATCGCTCGCTTCACCCAGACGCTCACCCAGGCACAGACGTCCGGCGGCGGGATCACGCCGAACCCCGGCCAGGAGAACGACCCGGTGTTCGCGGCCGTGTTCCCCTCCGCGATCATGGAGAACCTTCCCTGCCTGCCCGAGGCCGCCAAGACCTCCAACATCGTCTGAGGGTGACCTCCCGGCGCGGGACGACGCGTCTCGTATCCTTTGGCGGTTCCCGGGGCCGGTCGGTCCGGGCATCCACGAGGGGAGCACCCGAGGAATGGCAACAACCGACACCGTGATGGCCGAGAGCGACGCACCGACCACGAAGCGGAATCTGCTCGCTTCCTGGTGGGCCATCGCGCTCGTCATCGTGATCCTGGGGCTCGCGCTCGGCTGGCGCTTCCTCGCCGACCCCAGCCTGTCGGCGCCGACGCGCGACCCCGCCTGGTACACGTGGCGCTCCCAGGTGATCCTGGATGCGAACCCCGACCGTGTCGTCCAGGAGTGGGGTCCGCACGGGCTGTTCGCCGGCGGCTATCGGGTCAGCGTGCCCTTCGCGGGCGCCTTCCTGCAGCGGGTGGTCGGGATCGACCGCTACACCTTCAGCACGCTGTTCATGATCGCGATCCCGATCCTGACCGGTCTCGCGCTCGCCGCGGCGTTCTTCCGAAGTCGGCGGAACCCGCTCGTGATCCACATGACGCTGCTCGCCACCGTGGCGATGTTCCTCGCGACGCCCTACGTCGGCTATCTCGACAACATCACCGTGCTGTTCCTGCTGTCGCTCATGATCCCGTTCGCGCACGCCGCCCGAACGTCGTGGGGCGCGCGGACGGCGCTGTTCCTGATCGGGATCGCGGCGGCGTTCACCCACCCGACCACGTGCGTGATCTTCGGGGGCATCCTGCTGTCGGTGTTCGGCTGGCACTTCCTGACCAGCCGCTTCTCGTTCGGCGCCGCGCTGCGATCCGACGGGCCGCTGCTGTTCTCGGTGGGGCTCGGCATGTTCGCGGGGCTCGCGTGCTGGGTGATCGGCATCTGGGGATCGGCGGCGAGCCTCGCCGAGGCCGCGCTGCCGCCGCCCTACACCGCCGAGTTCTTCGCCGCGCGGCTCAAGGAATGGACGCTGTCGCTGCAGCCGGCGGTGATCGTGCCGTTCATCATCGTGGCGATCGGCTCCACGATCGCGTGGGCCAAGCGGCATCGCGATCCCGCCCGCACCGAGGACCAGGTGTCGATCTGGTGGCTCGTGGCGTTCATCGGCGCGCTGACCGTCGTGACCGGCAAGGAGATCCCGTACTACCGGTTCATGAACGCCTCGGCCGCGCCGATGGCGCTGCTCGGGCTCGGCTCCTACGCGACGATCCGCTGGTTCTTCACCGACCGCGCGCCCTCGAAGTGGATCGGCTGGGGCGGCGTCGGTCTGATGCTCTGGGCGGTGGTCGCCTGGGTGAAGCCCGACCTTCTCTCCGACGCCGCGCCGGTCTGGATCTTCACCTCGCTGCTGCTGATCGGCGCCCTGGTGGCGCTGCGCGGGTTCGCCGGCGACATCCTGCCGCGGACGATCGCCGGCTCGCTGGTCGCGATCCTCGTCGTGGCCTCGATCGGCTGGATCGTCGTCGACGGCCTCCAGCGGCGATGGGTCTCCGACTCGAACCAGTGGGCCAACCAGAGCGTGCGGACGTCGCTGGCCGCCGTGCACGAGGTCGTGAACGCGGCCGGCGATCGGCCGATCGTCCTGCTGACGAGCGGCGGCGGGCGCCCGGCGGCGACCTACTTCGATCACGACGACCCCGCCACGGGCACGAACACCGCCTACGGGTGGACGAAGACCTTCTCCAACGTGTTCCGCACCGGTCTGTCGGGCGATCAGACCGAGCGTGCCGTGACCTACCTGGGCACGGTGCAGAACTTCCTGGCGGGGCAGCCGACGACGTCGTCCACCGGCAGCGCCGGCTACGACGACGCCGCGCTGTCGCACTTCTGCGAGGCGTTCCCCGACCCGAGCAACCTGTGCGCCAGCCAGGAGCTGCCCGAGGACTTCGTGCCGCGCTTCGAGGAGTTCCCCGAGCCGCCGGTCGTGTTCGTGATCAAGGACTACTACGACGGCCTGTGCAGCGTGCAGGAGTGCCCGGCCGACGATCCGGCGACGCCGGCCAACGAGCTGCAGGACGCGAAGGACGCGCTGTTCCAGCAGGCGATGGACGACGGGAAGGGCGTCGAGGTCGGTCCCGGCGTCTACGTGCTGACCGCCGACAGTCTCTGGGCGCCGCCTCCCGAGGTCGTCGACCAGGCGCAGTCGGCCGCCGAGGCCAAGGGCATGGAGATGGCCGATCATCCCGGCGCGCTGGCCAACTGGCCGCACAACCTGTTGGTGATCGCCCTGCTTGCGTTCCTGCTGATCGTGCCGGGCTGGCTCGCGTCGGGCTGGTTCGGCGTCCGCACGACGATGGACCGGATGGGCCTGATCCCGGGCATGTCGGTCGTCATGTTGATGCTGTCGGGGATCGGTGTGCTTGCGATCTGGCGCGGCTCGCTGACGACGGCGAAGGGCTGGGCGGTGGTCGCCGTCGCGATCGGCCTCGGCGCCGCGCTGCGCTACGCCGACTCGTGGTTGCGCAAACCCCTCGAGAGCTTCGGCGGGTTCTTCAACAAGCTCTTCTCGCCGTTCTCGACGAGGGCCTTCGCCGTGCTGCTCGGCGTGCAGTTCCTCGCCCAGGCCGGTCAGGGTGTGGTGCAGGGCGCGATCGGCAAGTCGATCGGTTTCGGCGGTCAGAAGGGCTTCGACATCTCGAACGTGCCCTCGGCCGACTACCTGCTGAAGGTCGTCCTGTGGCTGTACATCCCGTACACCCTGATCTCGCCGTTCATCGGCGTGTTCATCGACCGGTTCCCGCGTCGGCGGGTGATGTGGTGGGCGAACCTGATCGTTGCCGCGATCGTCGCGGTGATCGCGAGTCGTCGTGCTCATCCCGCTCGGCTCCGATTCCTCGGAGGGCAAGACGGCCGCCACGGTCGGCCTGATCCTTGCGCTGATCGCCGCGCAGGCGGTCACCCGCGTGGCTCTCGCCGTGAAGTCGGCCGCGGTGCCCGACGTGTTGAGCGGCAAGGACCTGATGCAGGGCAACGGACTGTCGCAGGCTGGCGGTGCCCTCGCGCAGATCGTCGGGATCGCCTTCGGCGTGGCCTTCGGAGGCCTGATCGCGGCGTGGGTCGGCGTGGTCTTCGGTGCCGGCGTGCTGGTGGTCGGCGCGTTCGTGTCGATGCAGATGCAGCACGTGGAGGCCAGCGAGCACCAGAGCACGTTCGCGCAGGAGGTCCGCAAGATCATTGGCACGATCTGGGCCGGCATCAAGGAGGTCGCCGGCCGCGCCCCCGCCGCGATCGGTCTCGTCTCGTTCCAGATGCTGCGCTACCAGTTCTGGGGCTTCGGGTTGTTCGTGTTCGCCCTGTACGCGAAGAACCTCGTGCAGGGTGGGGCGGACAAGGCCGACACGCTGTCCCTCGTCCTCTCGGGCGTCATGGGGCTCGTCGGCGGCGCGCTCGGACTCGTGATCGCACAGAAGCTGAAGGACCGGATCTCGCCGATCCGCCTGCTCCTGTTCTCGATGTTCCTGCTGGGCGGCGCGACCGTCGTGTTCGGTTCGCTGGTGTCGACCCTCGGCTTCGCGCTGCTGTTGTTCTGCGGGTTCTTCTCGTTCTTCCTGGGGAAGATCTCCTCGGACACGATCACGCAGCAGTCGATGCCCGACGATTTCCGCGGTCGCGCGTTCGCCCTGTACGACATCGCCTACAACCTCGGGTTCATCGTGCCCGCGATCATCCTGTCGATGATCTGGGTCGAGGGCAGCGCCTCGCAGACCCGCCTGATCCTGATGGTCTCGGGCGCGCTGTTCCTGGTGCTGACCGCGCTGATCGGCATGTGGGCTCGCGCGCGCCGCGTGGAGTTCGCGCCGCAGGACGATCTGGTCGCCGGGGATGTCGGCGCCTAGCGCCGGCGTCGCCGAACGGCTGCGTCCCGACGAACTGGGTCTGCTCGCGCTCCGCGTGGTGGCGGTGGTCGCCGTCATCGTCGGCGTCCCGCATTTCCCGAACGCCGCCGCCCAGCGCTTCGTCGAGATCGCGCACACCCCGGGCCTGCCGTGGCGCGACAGCCCGGTGGAGTACGCGTTCGGCGACTGGATCGTGATCCGCGCGGTCGGCTTCGGCAGCGTCGGGCTCGCCCGCGCGTTGCTCGGCCTCGTCGCGTTCGGCGCGGACCTCGTCGCCTGGCGTGCGGTGGCGGCGGGATGGGGTCGTGCCGCCGCGACGCGTTACCTCTGGCTCGGCGCGCCGCTGCTGGCGTTCATCTACCGGCGCAGCGACCTCGTGGCGGTCGCCCTTGCGGTCGGCGGGCTCGCGCTCGCCGCACGGGGGCGCGAGCGGGCGGGAGGCATCTCGCTGGCGGCCGGCGCGCTCGTCAAGCTCTGGCCGATCGTGGTCGCCCCCGCGCTCGCGATCGAGCGCCACGCGCGCGCTCTCCGCACCGCCGCGATCGCGCTGATCGCCGGTGTGGCGGGCTGGTTCCTGCTCGGCGGCGCCGACGCGTTCCGCCAGGTCGGCACGTTCCGCGGCGCCACCGGCTGGGAGCTCGAGTCGACGGTCGGCGTCGTCGTGTGGGCGCTGACCGGCGAGCACCGGTTCGAGGCGGGCGCCAACCGAACGGGCACGGTGCCGACCGGCGCGGGCCCGGCCCTCCTCGCCGCGACGCTCGTGACCGTCGTCGCGATCTGGCTGCTCGCGCGCCGCCGCCCGTTCACGCCGGCCGGCGCGCCCGCGCTCGCGGCGGTCGCCGCGCTGCTCGTCTTCGCGCCCGTGTTCTCGCCGCAGTACGTCGTGTGGCTGGTGGGGTGGGGGGCCATCGCGGGACGCGATGGCCCCCGGTGGTCCTGGCTCGCGAGCGTGCCGGTGATCCTCACCGGCACGCTCGTCACCCTGTGGTACGCCGACGTCGACCTGGGGCCCGGCGGCAACCAGCTCGTCCTGGGGGCTCGTAACCTTGCGGTGATGGCCATCGTGATCGCCTACCTCGTTCGCGCCGTCCGCACCGAGCCCGTCGATGCCTGACGTCTTCGCGCCGGACGGCACGCGGCTCCACGCCGTCGTCGACGGCGACGGCGCGCCGGTCACCGTGTTCGCGCACGGGCTCACCAACTCCTGCTACGAGCTGGCCGCGTTCACCCCGATGCTGCCCGGGACGAAGGTCCGGTTCTGCTTCCGCGGGCACGCGCACTCCGACACGCCGGAGGCCGGGCACTATCGGTTCGCCGACTTCGCCTCGGACGTGGAGGCGGTCTCGACGGCCTACGGCGCAACCCGTGCGGTCGGGACCTCGCTTGGGCGCCGGCGCCATCACACACCTGCTGGGAAACGACCCCGACCGGTTCGAGCGCGTCGTCTTCCTGCTGCCGGCCGCGCTGGACGTGGCGCTGGGCGAGTACGGGCGGTTCGACGATGTCGCCGATCTGCTCGAGAGCCTGCCGCCCGAGGAGGCGATCGCCCGCATCGTGGCGAACTCCGGGCACGCGGCCGACTACGACGAGAAGCCGTGGTTGCGCGAGCTCGACATGTTCCTGTGGCAGGACCTCAACGCGGTGGGCGTGGCGCGCGCGATCCGCGACGTGACGCGCGATGTCGCGATCGCCGACCGCGAGTTGCTCCGCGCCGTCACCGCGCCGACGATGATCATCTGCCAGGAAGGCGACGCGCTGCACCCCGTCGAGCTCGGCCGTATCCTCGCCGACATCATGCCGAACAGCGAGCTGATCGTGCTGGGCTCCGAGGGCGAGATGATGGCCCGGCTCCCGGAGCTGGTCGCGAAGGTGGCGGTGTTCCTGGCTGCTGACGGTTGACAGTCAACCATCGCCCGGGCTAGCGTCCGCGCGTTCGAAGACGACGAGCGAGATCGGAAGGAGTCATCGCCCCTCCACGCCATGGCAGCGGAGACGTATGACGCGATCATCGTCGGCGGCGGGCACAACGGGCTCGTCGCCGGCTTCTATCTCGCGCGCGCCGGTCTCTCGACGCTGATCCTCGAGCGTCGACCCTTCGTGGGGGGCGCCTGCAACACCGAGGAGTTCGCCCCGGGGTTCCGCGCGTCCACTGGTGCCTACGTCCTGTCGATGCTGCGCGAGGCCATCTGGAGCGACATGCGGCTTGCCCAGCGCGGCATCGTCGTGGATCCGGCCGGCCCGACGCTGAATCTGTTCCCCGACGGCGCCCACTACTCCTTGGGCGACGACATGGCGGCCAACGTCGAGGAGACGAAGCGCTTCTCCGCCGCCGACGCGGCCGCACTGCCGCTGTTCGAACGCGATCTGGCGGAGATGGTGCAGAGCGTGATCCCCTCGTTCAACTGGACCGCGCCCGATCCCCGGCTGCGGTCGCTGACGGATCTCCGTGAGTTGGCGCGGTGGGGCCGCGTGGGCTTCCGGCAGCGCAAGCGCCTCGCCGATCTCGCGTTCCTGTTCTCGACGAGCGCCACGCAGCTGTTGTCCGAGCGGTTCGAGAGCGAGCACGTGAAGGCCGCGCTCGGCTGGCACGCGATCAACGACAGCGTCGCCGGCCCGTCGACACCGGGTACCGCCTACGTGCTGCTGCACGACCACGCGAGCGAGGAGGCCGAGGGCGGCGTCCGGCAGTGGGGCTTCGTGCGCGGCGGCATGGGCCGGCTGACCGCGGTCATGGCCGACGCCGCGCGGGAGGCGGGCTGCACGATCCGCTGCGAAGCCGACGTCGCGCGCGTGCGCACGAGCGGCGGTCGCGCGATCGGCGTGCAACTCGCCGACGGCGAGGAGATCCGCGGCCGCCGCGTGCTCTCCAACGCCGATCCCAAACGCACGTTCCTGACGCTGTGCGACCGTGGCGATCTGCCGTCCGAGTTCGTCGCGCGGATCGAGGCGTACCGGTGCATGGGCACGAGCATCAAGATGAACCTGGCGCTCAGTGAGCTGCCGTACGCGAAGGGTTTCCCCGCGGACGGCGTGCAGCCGTATCACACCGGGATCATGGAGCTGAACCCGTTCATCCCGGACATGGACTTCCAGCAGGCGCAGGCCGTGCAGGGCATCCCCGCGGACCCCGCCCACATCGAGCTGTGCTTCCCGACCGTGCACGACCCGTCGCTCGCACCCGAGGGCAAGCACATCGTCACGATCGACGTGAACTCACAGCCGTACCGGCTCCGCGAGGGTTCCTGGGACGAGATCAAGGAGGACCGAGCGGACCGCGTGATCGCGACGATCGCCGAGTACTTCCCGAAGCTTCCCGATCTGATCGAGCACCGTCAGGTCGTCACGCCGCTCGACATGGAGCGGCTCATGGGGCTCACCGGCGGGCACGCATTGCACGGCGACATGGCCCCCGACCAGCTGCTGTTCCTGCGGCCGACGCGGGGATGGGCGAACTACCGCACGCCGATCGACAACCTCTACCTGTGCGGCGCGGGCACCCATCCGGGGGGCGGCGTGTCCGGCGCGAACGGTCGCAACGCGGCACGCGAAGTGCTGCGCGACGCCCGCCGGCAGCGAGGGGCTCGCCGATGACCGACGTGCCGCACATCGCGACGCCGCCGCCGGGACCGCGCACGCGCGAGATCCTGGAGCGACAGAAGCAGGTCCTGTACCGAGGGCTCGCCGAGGAGGTCGGACCCTTCGTCATCCGTCGCAAGTCCGGCTATGAGATCGAGGACATCGACGGCAACGTGTACCTCGACTGCGTCAGCGCGATGGCGTCGGTCCCCGTCGGTTCGGCGCGCGCCGACATCACGGACGCGGCGATCGAGGCGCTCCGGCGCTACGGCAACGAGGATGCCCACTACTTCTCGCACGAGTTCATGCTGCCGCTCGCGGAGCGGCTGCTCGCGGTCGCGCCCGGCGCGCTGTCGCGCGTCGACATCGCGCTGAACGGCACCGAGGCGGTCGAGACGGCCATCCGGTTCATGCGCAGGGCGACCGGACGCTCGATCGTGATCGGCTTCATGGGCGGCTACCACGGCGAGACCGGCACGGCCGGGGCGGTCGGGGCCGAGACGAGCGATCTGTCCTTCGGGTACCGGGCGCTGTTGCCGGGCTTCGTGCACGTGCCGTACCCGAATCCGTACCGGACGCCCTTTGTCGCTCGGTCGGGCGGCACCGGCGACGGCACGGTCGATTACATCCGCGACCACCTTCTCTTCCACGCGATCGACCCGCGGGAGG
>CAWAAO010000014.1:0-409266 GCA_963780015.1 uncultured Actinomycetes bacterium | reverse complement strand
TCGAGAGCTTCGTGAGCGGCAACGGCATGGATACGAACTGCGCCGGGGGCGCGACGCCGTGGGGCACGTACCTCACGTGCGAGGAGACGACGATCGGCACGTCCTCGAACCGGGACAAGCCGCACGGCTACGTCTTCGAGATCGATCCGATGAGCGACGGCTCGGTACCGGCCAAACGACACCGCGCGATGGGGCGTTTCGTGCACGAGGCCGCGGCGGTCGACGCGAGCACCGGCGTCGTCTACCTCACCGAGGACAACAACCCCGATTGCTTCTACCGTTTCATCGCCGACACGTTCGGCGATCTGAGCTCGGGCACCCTGCAGGCGCTCCGCATCAAGGGACAGGACCGCTACAGCACCATCAGGGGCGAGACGGTCGGCGAGGTGCTGCCGGTCGACTGGGTCACGATCCCCGACCCGGACCGGCCCGGGGCCGAGGACGATGCAGCGCTCGTGCAGAAGATCGCCTGGTCGCGCGGCGCGGCCCGGTTCCTGAGTGGCGAGGGAGCCACGATGGTCGGCAGCAGCGTCGTGTTCGACTCCTCCGACGGCGGCGACGCCGGGCTCGGGCAGATCTGGAAGTACACGCCTCTGACGAACATCGGCGACCGTGACGAGGAGGGCGAGCTCGAGCTGCTCTTCGAGTCGACCGACCGCTCGGTGCTCGACGGCCCCGACAACCTCTGCACGAGCCCGAACAACCGCGTCGTGATCGCCGAGGACGGCAAGGAGAACCGGAGCTTCGTCCGCGGGCTCCGCAACAACGGCACGATCGTCAACGTTGCTCGGAACCTCGTGCCCATGCGGCTGTCGATCATCGATGCGTCCGGCAAGCTCTACGACCCGTACGTGCCCGACGACGACTTCACGATCGCCGACGGCCTCGGCTACTCGGAGTTCGCGGGGCCGCGCTTCAGCCCCGACGGCACCTGGTTGTTCGTGAACATCCAGGTGCCCGGCATCACGTGCGCGATCACCGGCGACTGGGCAAGCCTGGGTCTGTAAGGGTCAAGCGACTGTCGGGCTGCTGAAGATGGGCGATGAAAGTCGGAAGCCCTTGACGATGCAGTAGACGCTGAGCGACAGCTCCCAGAGGGCCTCGGGCAGCGTCGCGATGCCTTGAACCGCGCCGCCGCGCTCGATCGCGTTGTACATGACCAAGATGCCCGTGATCATGACGAGCGGACCTCCGATCAGACCCAGCCACGTCATTCCGCGCGGCACCAGCTCGGATCGGTACATCAGGTAACCCAGGATCACGCCATTCGTGAAACCCGCGAAGAAGCCTGGCCCGACGAGGAACGCTCGGTAGTAGGACGCGACGAACACGTTCCCGATAACCGGAGTCAGAGACCGCCGTGGCCTCCTGCCGCATCAGCAGGAACGCGAGGGCGCTGACGATCCCGATGGCGATGAACATCGCCTCGACCAGACGGGCCGACACGTAGCCGATCGCTCCTATCTCGCTCTCCCGCTTCAGGACCGGGTACGCCACCACGGCGGTGGCGACGTTGGCGATGATGAGGAAGACCTCCAGCATGGCGCCCGTCGCCACTCCCGAGGAGGGATTCGCGCCGCTCCCGGTGATCAGGCTGGGGGTCTCCAGCATCTTGGCGTAGCCGAGGAAGTACGCCGGTATCGAGGTCAGGAACGTGGCGAGGAAGAACCAGCCGAAGACCCGTCCGATCGCCTGGGTCGATACGCGTGGCGTCCATCGATGACAGTGGCTTGCAGCCATTCTCGCCCTCTCTTCTCTCCGGCAGATCGTGCGACTTGGATCCCTTCAGCCGTTGGAGCTGAACTTCGAGCTCACCTCAAAGGATCGAGTAGCCGCGGCGTGGATGAGGCTCGTCGGGACTCGGGTGAAGTGGGTCTTCCTCCCCTTGGTCGTCGTCCTCTTGGCTCCGGTGATCTTCGACCCCTCTTGGCTGAGGTTGTTGGCTCACCTGCTGACACTGCTGGTCTTCCTCTTGTGCATCGCCGTCATCCTCGTCGTCATCGCGATCCTTGCGAAGAAGCACCAACCGACGAGGGTCCGTCTCGACGACCGCGGAGTCGAGACCGTGTCACGCAGCATCCGATTGTTGATCGACTGGGACCAGTTCAGATCCATCCGCGTGTTCCGGTCGGGCTATCTACTCGTGGGCAATAACCTGCTGATCTCGGTCGTGATCCCCAAGAGCGCGTTCCCCGATCCAACCTCGGAAGGAACCTTCCGGTCGATCTGCTCTGCGCACCTTCCGCGATGACCTGTGGGCGCCCTGGTGCGAGACGCCCTCCGACTTGGAGAACCTAGTGCAGGACCCGGTAAAGGTGCCAGCGGTCGGGAACCCCCTTGAGCTCGTGCTCGCCGGCATCGGTGAATTCGAGGCCGCTGCCGGCGACCAAGTCGCGAACGGTCTGCGATACGAGCACCTCGGACGGGCCTGCGAGGGCTCCCACGCGGGCGCCGATGTGGACGGCGATTCCTCGGATGTCGTCGCCGGCGTGCTCGATCTCGCCGGTGTGCACCCCCGCGCGGATCTCGATGCCGAGATCGCGGATGGACGATGCGAACGACGCCGCGCACCGCGTTGCTCGGGCGGGACCATCGAACAGCGCCAGCAGCCCGTCGCCGCTCGAGGACACGAACCGGCCGCCGTGTGCGGCGATCTCGCGCTTGCCCATGGCGTCATGTTGCGCCAACAACCCCCGCCATGCGTCGTCGCCCATCGTGGCGGCGGTGGCGGTCGACCCGACGATATCCGTGAACACCACCGTGCCGAGGGACCGCTCCTGGGGTCTGCCGACGGGCGCCCCGAGGACGAATCGCTCGACTTCGTCGAGCAGTGCGTCGGCGTCGCCCAGGAACGGCCACCAGTCTTCTCCCGCCAGCTCGACGAAAGCCGCGTCGGGGATGGCCGCCGCCAGGCGCCTGCTCCACTCGATCGGGTTCAGGTGGTCGCCGGTTCGATGCAGCACCTGCGTCGGCACGCGGATCGACTCGAGCACGCCGGAGATGTCGGTGTCGTACAGCCGGTCGACCACCCCGGCGAAGGAGCCTGGGCTCGCGGATTGACGCTGGAAGCGCAGCATGAAGGTGTACACGTCGGGATCCCCGACGTAGGAGGGGCTCGTGTGGGAGAACAGCTCCTGATCGAACGACGCCGTTCCGTACCGGCGAGCCCACGCCGCATTGTCCCGGTCCAGCGTTTCGGGATCGGCTCCTTCCTCGATCTCCTGTTGCCGCTTCGAGATCGGTGTGGAGTACAGCGACAGCGAGCGGAAGCGCTCCGGAGCGGTGGCGGCGAGGATCGCGCAGATCAGTCCGCCCTCGTTGTGGCCGAACAGGGCGCATCGGTCGCTGCCGACCGCATCCAGCACCCGGAGGACGTCGCCCGCAGCATCCTCGAGCGGGGGTGCGTCGTGCCATGAGAACCGGTCGGACATCCCGACGCCCCGCCGGTCGATCGTGATCAACCGCGACCAGCTCGAGAGCCGCTCGAGAAACGCGGCCGCCTGCGGCAGTTCCCACATCGTCTCGACGTTGGACACGAAACCCTGCACGTACACGAGGTCGACGGGACCCTCGCCCACGACCCCGTAGGCGATCGCCACGTCGTTGTTCCAGACGAACCCGCGACCCCCACCTTGGCAAGGTGGTGCTCTACCACTGAGCCACGTCCGCGCGGCCCACTCATCCTAGAAGCCAGGTGCGGGAGCTTCAACCGAGCCCCGCCTAGACTCGCCGGATGCCGGCCCCGAGGGTCCTGACCGAACGCGAGCTGAACCGTGCCCTGCTCGCACGGCAGATGCTGCTGGAACGCGCCGCGATCCCGATCCCCCGGGCGTTGGAGCGGATGGGCTTCCTGCAGAACCAGTACGCGCCGTCCGGCTACATCGGGCTCTGGTCCCGCGTCTCCGGCTTCGAGCGCGCTGCACTCACCCGGGCGCTCGAACGGCGGACCGTCGTCCAGGGCACATTGCTGCGCGCGACGATCCATCTCGTCTCCCGACGCGACTACTGGCCCGTGATGGCCGCCATCGACGAGCCGCTGCGCGACTGGTGGTTCCGCACGACGAAGCGACGCGACGAGTGGCATCGCCTGCGCGCGATCGACAAACGTTCTCGGGTCCTGCTGGCCGGACGATCCTTGCGGCGCGCTGAGATCATCGACGCGCTCGGCCTCGCCGCATCCGATTGGGTCGGCGTCGGTCTGTGGACGCCGCTGCGTGCGGGTCCCGCCGTCGGGCACGTGGGAGCATCGCCGTGCCGACCGCTACGGCGTCGCGGAAGACTGGATCGGGCCTTCGAGCGCGACCGCCGCCGCCGGGCGCGATCTTCTGGTGCGCCGATACCTCGCGGCGTTCGGCCCTGCCTCACGCAAGGACGTCGCGACCTTCACCGGCTTGCCCGCGACGGTGCTGGCGCCGGTGATCGAGCGGCTGCCGCTGCGAACGTTCCGGGACGAAGCCGGCGGCGAGCTCCTCGACGTGCGCGGCGCTCCCCTGCCCGACGCCGATGTGCCGGCGCCCGTTCGCTTCCTGCCGACCTTCGACGCCACGTTGCTGGTGCACGCACGGCGCACCCAGATCCTGCCGGAGCGGTTCCGTCCGCTGATCTTCCACTACGAAGAACCCGCAGTCGGCGCCGACGTTCCTGGTCGACGGGCAGGTGGCGGGCACCTGGAAGCACGAAGGCGGGAAGATCGCGCTCCAACCGTTCGAGCCGCTTCCCCGTGCCGTGCGGCGTGAGCTCGAGGCCGAGGCGGTCGGCCTCGCGGCCCTGCACGCGTGACTCAGCCGAACGCGGCGTGCCAGCGCACATCGCCGGCAAGGGCTTGCGCCCGCACAGGATCGAGAACGGCGATCTGGAAGTCTTCCTCCGGGAACTCGAAGCCGTCCTCCATCGCGCCGAACGGGTTGCTCAGCCCGTAGGACCCGGCTGGCTCGAACCCGCGGGACCCGTAGTAGCCCGGATCTCCGAGCAGGATCACCGCGCACGCGCCTGCGTCGCGAGCTGCCTCCAACGCCGCTGCGACCAGGGCTGCGCCGATGCCCCGGCGTTGCCACGCGGGCGCCACGCCGATCGGCCCGAGCGCGAGCACTTCGTCGTCGCCGACCCATGCCGTGCTCAGCTGCACGTGCCCGACAACCTCCGCGTCTTCCTCGGCGACGAGCGCGAGCGAACCGGGATCGTCGCGAACCGCCACCGCGATGTCGGCTTCCAGCGGCCGTCCGAACGCCGCGCGCTCGACCTCGATCGAGGCAGACCGGTCCTCGAGACGTTCGGGCCGGATCTTCACGACGTGCCGGTGGAGCCGAACCCGCCCTCACCGCGCGCGGTGTCGGGCAGCTCGTCGGCCCACCCCGGCGCGACCGAGGGCAGCGCGACGATCACCAACTGCGCGATGCGATCGCCGACGTGCACCTCCACCGGCGTCTCGCGATCGAGGTTCACCGTCGCGCAGATCACCTCGCCCCGATAGCCCGCGTCGATCAGACCCGGGGCGTTGGCCATCGTCAGACCCTGCTTGGACGCGAGGCCGCTGCGTGGAAGCACGAGCCCCGCGTGTCCATCGGGGATCGCCACCGCGACGCCGGTCGGGATCATCACCCGCTCGCCCGGTCCGACCACGACGTCGACGGCCGAGCGCAGATCGAGACCCGCGTCGCCGGGATGCTGCGCGGCCGGCAGCGAGGCTTCGGAGCGGAGCCGCTTGAAGGACAGCTCCATCACTGCGCGACCGGCTCGACCAGCTCCAGGCGGTTGCCGAACGGATCGCGCACGTGGCACCGGTGGAACCCCTCGAGCGCCACGTCGTCGGTCACCCGGTAGCCCGCGGTCTCGATCCGCTCGCGAAGCGTGGCCAGGTTGCGCACGAGGAACGCGGGGTGCGCCTTGCGCGCCGGCGTGAACGGCTCCTCGATGCCGAGGTGCACCTCGAGGGCCCCGTCGCGGAACCAGAGCCCGCCACGCGGCGCGAGCTCTGGCGGCTTGGCCACCTGGGTGAGGCCGAGGATCGCCCCGTAGAACTTCAGGGCAGCCTCCTCCTCACCCTCCGGCATCGCCAGCTGGATGTGGTGCAGCCCGAGCAGCTTCGCGCTGTTGTCGGTCACCGCCGCAGTCTACGAGCAACCACTGGTGCTGCCGCAGGTGCCGCAGACGTAGCACGAGCCCGCCGGCTGCATCTTCGAGCCGCACTGGTAGCACAGCGGCGCGTCGAGGATCTTCGCGCCCTGCTTCTCCCCCATCTCGATGCGCTGGGGCGGCGCGGCGACGACGGGCTCGGGCGCGGCGTCGTCGATCGTGCCCGCCTCGAGCTGCCCGATCTTCTCGGTGGCCTCCACCTTGCGCTCGTCGATCGACTTGATCCCCAGCACCTCGCGCTTCTCGAGCGACAGATGGTCGAGCGCGAGACGCCGGAACACGTAGTCGACGATGGACGACGCGAACCGGATGTCGGGGTCGTTCGTCATGCCCGAGGGCTCGAACTTCATGTTGATGAACTTCGAGGCGTAGTCCTCGAGCGGCACGCCGTACTGCAGACCCACCGACACGGCGATGGAGAAGGCGTCCATGATGCCGGACAGCGTGGAGCCCTGCTTGGAGGCCTTGAGGAAGATCTCCCCGAGACCGTCGTCCGGATACGAACCCGCGGTGATGTAGCCCTCGGCGTCGCCGACCTGGAACGACGTGGTGAGCGCGGGCCGCGACTGCGGGAGCCGCTTCTTCGCCGACCACGCCAGACGGCGGGCTCGACGACCTCGGCGGTCTTCTTCTTGTCCGCCGACAGCGGCTGCGCGACCTTGCAGTTGTCGCGGTAGATCGCGACCGCCTTCAGACCGAGCTTCCAGCTCTCGATGAACAGCTGCTCCACCTCTTCGACCGTCGCCTCCTCGGGCATGTTCACGGTCTTGGAGATCGCGCCCGAGATGAACGGCTGGGCCGCGGCCATCATGCGCACGTGCCCCATGTAGTGGATCGGCTCGGCGCCCATCGCCGTGTCGAACACCGGGTAGTGCTCGGCGCGCAGGTGCGGCGCCTCGACGACCGAGTTGTGCTCGGCGATGTAGGCGACGACGTCCTCGATCTGGTCGCGGTGCGTAGCCGAGCTTGTCGAGGGCGCGCGGCACCGTCTGGTTGACGAACTGCATCGTGCCACCGCCGACGAGCTTCTTCGTCTTGACGAGCGCGAGCTCGGGCTCGATGCCGGTCGTGTCGCAGTCCATCATCAGACCGATCGTGCCGGTGGGCGCGAGCACCGAGGCCTGCGCGTTGCGGTACCCGTGGATCTCGCCGAGCCCGATCGCCTCGTCCCAGGACTGCTTGGCGGCGGACAGCATCGCCTCGGGCACGAACTCCGGATCGATCTCGTCGGCCGCGGCGCGGTGCTTGCGCATCACGCGGATCATCGCGTCGGCGTTGGGCGCGTACCCCTCGAACGGCCCCGTCACCTCGGCGATACGCGCGCTGGTGCGGTAGGCCCAGCCGGTCATCAACGCGGTGATCGCGCCGGCCCAGGCGCGACCCTGGTCGGAGTCATACGGCAGGCCGCGGGCCATCAGCAGGGCGCCGAGGTTCGCGTAGCCGAGCCCGAGCTGGCGGTAGGCCCGCGCGTTCTCGCCGATCTTGGCGGTCGGGTAGTCGGACTCGCCGACCAGGATCTCCTGGGCGGTGAACATGATCTCGACCCCGTGCCGGAAGCTCGCCACGTCGAAGTTGCCCTCCGCGTCGAGGAACCGCATCAGGTTCAGGCTGGCGAGGTTGCACGCGGAGTTGTCCAGGTGCATGTACTCCGAGCACGGGTTCGAGCCGTTGATCCGGCCCGAGGCCGGGCACGTGTGCCACTCGTTGATCGTCGTGTCGTACTGCATGCCCGGGTCGGCGCATTCCCAGGCCGCCTGGGCGATGTCGCGCATCAGGTCGCGCGCGCGGAGGGTCTCCACCGTGTCGCCGGTCTTGACGGCCTTGAGGCGCCAGTCGGCGTCGTGCTCGAAGGTCTGCATGAACTCGTCGGTGACGCGCACCGAGTTGTTCGCGTTCTGATACTGGATCGAGTAGTTGTCGCGCCCGTCGAGGTCCATGTCGAACCCGGCGTCGCGGAGCGCCCGCGCCTTGTGCTCCTCGGTCGCCTTGCACCAGATGAACTCGCGCACGTCGGGGTGGTCGACGTTCAGGATGACCATCTTGGCGGCACGGCGGGTCTTGCCGCCGGACTTGATCGTGCCGGCGCTCGCGTCGGCGCCGCGCATGAAGCTGACCGGACCGCTGGCCGTGCCGCCGCCCGCGAGCGGCTCCTTCGAGGAGCGGATGCGGGACAGGTTGATGCCCGAGCCCGAGCCGCCCTTGAAGATCGTGCCCTCCTCGACGTACCAGTTGAGGATCGAGCTCATGTGGTCATCGACCGCGAGGATGAAGCACGCGCTGCACTGCTGGGGCGTGTCGGGCACGCCGACGTTGAACCACACCGGCGAGTTGAACGCGGCCTTCTGGTTGACCAGCAGGTGGGCGAGCTCCTCGGCGAAGATGCGGGCGTCCTCGGCCGTGGCGAAGTAGCCGTTCTTGGTACCCCAGCCGGTGATCGTGTCGACGACCCGGCCGACCAGCTGCCGGACCGAGGTCTCGCGCTGCGGGGTGCCGAGGGTGCCGCGGAAGTACTTCTGGGCAACGATGTTGGTGGCGTTCTGGGACCACGTGATCGGGAACTCGACGTCGCGCTGCTCGAAGGCGTTGCCGCCCTCCTTGTAGTTCGGGATGACCGCGTCGCGGATCTCCCATTCGACCTGGTCGAACGGGTGCACCCCTTCGCTGGTGAAGTAGCGGCTGAAGGTCAACCCCTCACGGATGACCTCGACGTCCCCCTCGCGTGTGACCAATGGAACCCCTCCTTACTCGTGCCCCTGCCCCGGCGGTGGAAAACCTGTGGATCGGATGTGGATAGTTACAGGCATGTGATTCGGCAGCTCGCGCATGATGGACCGGCACCCCCCGACGTCAAGGGGTTGTGGCTAAGATTCCTGTCGACCACAACATCTAGTATCTCACGCCGGATCGCTATCAACCGCGTTGGGGGCCGCGCGATGGCCCGGCGGGACTAGCCCTTGGCGCGGCGCTTGGCCGGCGCCTTCTTCTCGAGCAGCAAGCCGAGCTCGCGCTCGAAGTCCCCCGCCGCCTGGAAGTCCTTGTAGACGCTCGCGTAGCGCATGTACCCGACCTCGTCGGTCTTCTGCATGGCGGCGAGCACGGCGGCGCCCGACGACGCTGGAGGGCACCTCGGGGCCCTTCTTGCGGACCCGCGCCTCGATACGGTCGAGCATCTGGTCGATCTGGATGTTGGAGACCGGCCGGCCGGTGAGCGACTTGCGGATGCCCGCCTCGAGCTTGTCGCGGTCCCAGGGCTCGCGCGTGCCGTCGCGCTTGACGACCACCAGGCCGACGTCCTCGATGCGCTCGTAGGTCGTGAACCGGCGGCCGCAGGCCTGGCAATGGCGGCGCCGGCGGATCGAGTCGCCGTCGTCGGCCGTGCGGGAATCGACCACCCGGTCGTCGTCGATACCACACCATGGACAGCGCATCGTCAGGAGCCACAAGATGTTGTGGCGGCGCGAACGCTAGCCGGGGCACGACGGGGGCGTCAACCGGCGGGCACGACAAGCGACTGCCCGGGGACGAGCCCGCCCGGGTCGACCGAGACGTTCATCCGTTCGATCTCGGCGATCGTGGCGCGCGGGTCGGCCCCGGGCCGCGCCGCTCGAGCGATCGACCACAGGGTGTCGCCCTCGCCCACGACCACCAGCTGCTGCGCGGGCGGCGGCGGCGCTTCCCCTCGCCGGACCGCCCCCGCCGCCAGCGGGCTGAGCAGCACCGCGATCAGGGCGATGCCCACGATCGCGACCGTGCGGCGGCGGCGAACATACGTTCGGTGCATCGCTCGATGGTGGCCGAACGCCTGTTCGATGTCAAGGCTTGAGTCGAACATATGTTTGCACTCCCCCAGGGCCGGTGATAGCGTCCCGACCACGAAACAGGAGGGTACGGACCGTGTCTGACATCACCGCACGCCAGCAGCGCATCCTCGATTTCATCGCCGAGACCGTCCGTGAGCGGGGTTACCCCCCAACGGTTCGTGAGATCGGCGAGGCGGTCGGCCTCACGTCGTCCTCCTCGGTCCACGCCCAGCTCGCCAACCTCGAGAAGATGGGGTTGCTCCACAAGGACCCGACGAAACCGCGGGCGATGACCCTGTCGACCGAGGAGTCCAAGGCGACCGGCACCGTGGTCCCGCTGCTCGGCCGGATCGCCGCCGGCACGCCGATCCTCGCGACCGAGCAGATCGAGGACTACGTCGCGGTGCCGACCGACTTCGCCCGATCCGGCGAACACTTCGCGCTGCGCGTCACGGGCGACTCGATGATCGACGCCGGCATCCTCGACGGCGACATGGTCGTGATCCGCTCGCAGGAGTCCGCGACCGACGGCGACATCGTCGCCGCGCGTCATGCCCGGTCCGGCCGAGGACGAGGCCACCGTCAAGCGCCTCGGCCACGACGGCGCCCGCGTCATGCTGATCCCGGAGAACCCGGCGCTGTCCCCCTTCGAGATGCTCGACGGTCGCATCGTCGGCAAGGTCGTCGCCGTGCTCCGCAAGCTCTAGTTCGGACTAGGCTCCCCAGGCACACGACCCGAGGAGTCCCGATGGCACAGGCAGCCCCGACGCAGCTCGCCGCGCAGATCCGCTCCCAGCCCGACGCGCTCGAGCACATGCTGATCGCGGGCACCGTCAAAGCCCAGGTGCACGCGGCCGCCGAGGCGCTGCACCGGGTGCGCCGCATCTGGGTCGTGGGCACCGGCACCAGCCAACACGCCGCGTTCCTCGGGGCCGCCATGCTCCAGGACGCCGGGCGCTCGGCCCACGCCGTGTCGTCGATGCAGTTCGTCAAGAACGCGCCGATCGTGAATCAGGCCGACGGGCGTCGTCGTCATCACGCACACGGGCGAGACCTCCTACGCGCTGTCCGCTCGCGCGCTCGCCGTCGCTGGCCGGCATGCAGACGATCACGATCACCCGCGAGGGCTCGGCATGAACGACGTGATCGAGACCGTGCCGAAGGAGACCTCGGAGACGTACACCGTCAGCTACACGACGACGCTGCTCGCGCTTGCGCATGCTCGCCTCGGCGATGGGCGCCGATTCGCTGACGCCCGCCGCACTGGCGAGCGGTGCCGGAGAGCGTCCGCGAGGCGCATCGCCGCCTCGGGCACCGAGCAGATCCCGCTCCCGCAGCGCTCGGTGCAGCTCATCGGCGCCGGCCAGGCCGCCATCACCGCCCGCGAGGGCGCCCTGAAGATCCGCGAGGCGGCGCGCGTGCTGGCCGAGGGCTACGACGTCGAGTTCTTCCTGCACGGCTCGGCCGTGCCGCTCGGCGGCCAGGACCACCTCGTCGCGCTCACGCACGGCGACGACGACGGCCTGGTGCGAGCGGTTGCGACCGCGGCCACGTCCGAGGGCATCGGCGTCAGCCTGGTCGACGAGCCGTCCTCGTTGCCGCCGCTCCTCGCCCAGATCCCGATGACGGTGCGACTGCAGCTCCTGGCGGCCCGATTCGCCGCCGAGCGCGAGCAGAACCCCGACGTGGTCATCACGGGCAGTGGGACGACCCCGGGCTCTGGTCGATCGGCGCCCCGGCGCCCTACTAGGCGCCCGACCGTCCCGGCGCACGACGGCGGTCGTGAAGCGCGCGGATCGCGGCGAGCTCGCGCAGGCCCACCCGGGCGTGCACGCGGGTGCCGTCGGGCTCGGCGTCGGCGCTCAGCACCTCCGCGTCGCGGTAGAGCATCGCGACCAGGTCGCCGCGGTCCCAGGGGATGAGCGCGTGCACGTCGACGGGCGGCGTCGGGACCGTCTCGGCGATCGCCGCGAGCAAACCGTCGACCCCCTCGCCGGTCACCGCCGAGAAGGCCACCGAGCCCGGATACCGGGTGCGCGAGGCGCGCCCGTCGCGAGCCCGGCACCAGATCGATCTTGTTGAGCACGAGCACCTCGGGCATGTTGGCCGCGCCGATCTCCTCCAGCACGCGTGTGGACGGCCTCGATCTGGTCGTCCAGCGCCGCCGAGGCCGCGTCGGCGACGTGCACGATCATGTCCGACAAGGTGACCTCCTCCAGCGTCGAACGGAACGCCTCGACGAGGTCGTGCGGGAGCTTCGACACGAACCCCACCGTGTCGGACAGCGTCGCGACCCGCCCGCCCGGCAGGACGATCCGGCGGGTCGTCGGGTCGAGCGTGGCGAACAGCTGATCGGCCACGATCACGTCGGCGCCGGTCAGCCGGCGCATCAGCGAGGACTTCCCGGCGTTCGTGTAGCCGGCGATCGCCACCTGCGGCATGTTCGAGCGCTGGCGGCTGGCGCGCTGCGTGTCGCGCGTCGTCTGCATCGCCTTGACGTCGCGACGGAGCTTCGCGATGCGGCGGCGGATGTGCTGCCGGTCGGACTCCATCTTGGTCTCGCCCGGGCCCGCGGGTGCCGATACCGCCGCCGAGCCGGCTCATCGCCTCACCCCAGCCGCGGAGCCGCGGCAGGAGGTAGTTCAGCTGCGCGAGCTCGACCTGGGCCTTGCCCTCGCGCGTGTGGGCGTGCAGCGCGAAGATGTCCAGGATCAGGGCGGTGCGGTCGAGCACCTTGACGCCCAGGCGCGCCTCCAGCGAGCGCAGGTGCCCGGGCGAGAGCTCCTGATCGCAGACCACCAGTTCGGCGCGCGTCGCTGTGCAGGACCTGGTGCAGCTCCTCGACCTTCCCTTTGCCGATCCAGAGCTGCGGGTCGGGTTCGGCGCGGCTCTGGATGATCCGGCCGACGGGCTCGGCGCCCGCGGAGTCGGCGAGCGCCGCCAGCTCGTCGAGGTCGGCCTCCATGATGCCGGGGCCGATACCGACGAGCACGGCGCGCTCGTGCTGGACCGAGCGCCAGGTCGCGGCGATCGGTGACTCGACGATGCGGTCCTGGGGGTGTTGGGGCATCGCGGCTAGCTCAGCGAGGATCCGAAGTCGCGCAGCATGTCGTTCAGGGCCACCTTGTCGTCGGTGGCCGCGGTGCGCTCGCCGATGATGAGGCCGCAGGGCATCCCGTAGGTGCCCGGCCGGGAACTCGCGGGCGCGCGAGCCCGGCACGACGATCGCGCCGGCGGGCACGCGGCCGCGATACTCGAGCGGCTCGGCGCCGCGAGGATCGATCAGCGGCGTGTTCCCCGTCAGGACGACGCCGGCGCCGAGCACCGCGCCCGCGCCGACGTGGACGCCCTCGACCACGATGCAGCGCGAGCCGATGAACGCTCCGTCCTCGATCACGACGGGGGCGGCCTGCACGGGCTCGAGCACGCCGCCGATCCCGACCCCGCCGGCCAGGTGCACGTCGGCGCCGATCTGCGCGCACGAGCCGACCGTGGCCCAGGTGTCGACCATCGTGCCCGCGCCGACCCACGCGCCGATGTTGACGTAGCTCGGCATGAGCACCGCGCCGGGCTCGATGTGCGCGCCGTAGCGGACCGTCGCCGGCGGCACGACGCGCACGCCCGCCTGCGCGTACCCATGCTTCAGCGGCAGCCGGTCGTGATACTCGAACGGGCCCGCTCTCGGTCGTCTCCAGCCCGCGCACACGGAAGTAGAGGAGCACCGCCTGCTTGACCCAGTGGTTGACGCGCCAGGGCTCGCCCGGCGCCGTCGGCTCCGCGACGCGCACCTCGCCGCGGTCGAGCGCCGCGATGGCGTCCTCGACGGCCTCGACGTCGATCGGCGCGGCCGGATCCGCCTGGACGGCCGTCCAGGTCGCGTCGATGCGCGCGGCGAGCTCCTCGATCACGCGCGCACCTCCGCGAAGAGCCGGTCGAGCGAGCCCGCGGCGCGCTCGCATTCCTCGAGGGTCGGGCACCATCGCCATGCGCACGTACCCCTCGCCCTCCGGTCCGAAGAACGACCCGGGCGCGACGACGACGTCTGCCCGATCCAGCAGCTCGATCGCCCAGGCCAGCGACGGGCGTTCGCTCGGGACCGCCACCCACAGGTAGAAGGTGCGCCTCGCTGCCCGCGACGTGCACGCCGTGCCGCGCGAACAGCTCGAGGAACACCGCCCGCTTGGCCGCGTACCGCGCCCGGTTCTGCTCGACGTGGCGCTCGTCGCCCCAGGCCGCGATGCTCGCGCGCTGGACGAACTCCTGCGGGGTGACCCCGACCGCCGGGCGGAGCCGCTGCAGCGCGCGCGATCAGGGTCGGGATCGCCGGCCGCGAAGCCGCTGCGGTAGCCGGTCATCGACGAACGCTTGCTCAGCGTGTTGAGCACCACGACGTTGGTGAGGTCCGGCAGCTGCGAGCGCGCCCGACGGTGGCTCGTCGCCGAACCACAGCTCGCTGTAGGCCTCGTCGGAGGCCAGCAACACGTCGTGCGTGCGGCATCGCTCGGCCGCCTCGGCCAGGAACGACAGCGGCGCCACCGCGCCGGTCGGGTTGTTCGGATAGTTCAGCCACAGCAGGCTGGCGCGCGCCCACTGCTCGTCGGTGATCGCCCCGAGATCCGGCAGGAAGCCGCGCTCCTCGGTCAGACGCAGACGATGGACGTCGCCGCCGGCGTAGCGCGCGCCCCGCTCGGGGATCGGGTAGCCGGGCGCGGTCGTGAGCACGAGGTCCTTGCCGGCGGCGGGATCGAGCACGGCCTGCGCCAGCGAGAACACGAGCTCCTTCGAACCGAGGGTCGGCAGGATCTGCGTGTCGGGGTCGATCGTCGCACCGTAGCGACGGTCCACCCAGCGGCGATCGCACGCCGCAATGCCGGCAGACCCGCGGCGCGCGGGTACGACGAGATCGGTCCGATCGCATCCGTGAGCGCATCGCGCACGAGCGCCGGTGTCTCCTCGCGTGGGTCGCCGACGCCGAAGTCGACGACTCGTCGGCCGGCATCGACCGCCTCGGCTTCTTGCGCCGGTCGAGCTCCTCGAACGGGTAGGGCTCCACCGCGCGGATGGCCGGGGGACAGGTGCATCATCTACAGCTCCTCCCGGCCAGGAACGCCGACACGATCGCGTGCGCGCGCGCGAGCGCGGTCGCGGTGACCTGCTCGTCGTCGGTGTGAGCGTACCGCGGGTCTCCCGGGCCGAGGTTGACCGCGTCGACGCCGACCATCCCGAACTCCGCCACCGGCGTCCACGCCTGTTTCGGGCCGAACATCGAGGTCGGCCGGCGGCGCGCAGTCGCGTCACGAGCGGGTTGTCGAGGCAGACGGGACCGGGCGGTGCGTTGCCGACGATCGCGACCTCGACCCGCGGGTGCCCGAGCAGTTCGCGCAGCCGTGCCTCCGCCTCGGCCGGGCGTGTGATTGGGCGCATAGCGGAAGTTCACGGTGGCCTCGACGTGGTCGGGGACGACGTTGCCCGCGACACCGCCGGCGATCGTCGTGACCGAGACGACCTCGCGGAAGACGAGCCCGTCGATCTCGACGTCGCGGACCGGCAGGTCGGCGACCGGACGCCAGCGCCTCGATCGCCGCGTGGATCGCGTTGTGGCCGAGCCACGGGCGCGCGCTGTGGGCCGCGCGACCGCGCACGGTCACGCGCGCGGTGAGGTTCCCGTTGCACCCGACCTCGAGCGTGTTGTCGGTGGGCTCCATCACGATCGCCAGCGCCGCCTCGCCGCAGCTCGGGCGTTCGGTCGAACGCCGGCAGCAGCGCCGACTCCGTCGATCGTGCATCTCCTCGCGCCCGAAGAACAGATAGCCGACGTCGAGGTCCGAGGCGCCGCCGGCGCCTTCGTCGGCGAGCGCCAGCATCACGGCGACGCCGCCCTTCATGTCGGCGGCGCCCCGGCCGACGCACGACGTCGCCGTCCGGCGCCCGGGTCGCGACGCCCCCGCCAGCGGCACCGTGTCCACGTGTCCGGCGAGCAGCACCAGCGGCAGCCCCGGACGTCGTTTCGGGAGCGCCGCGAGGACGCCGTCGTGGTCGTCGACGATCTGCAGTCCCGGGCGCCGCGGCCAATCGCGTGGACGGATCGCGTCGAGGATCGCGCCCTCGTCACGGCTCTCCGACGCGATGTCGATCAGGGCGAGCGTGTCGGCGGCGAGCCGCTCGGCCAGCTCGGTCATCCCGCGAGCTCGTCGAGGTCGATCGACCGCGTCGAACACGTGCTGGACGGGCCCGCCGAGCAGCACCTCGCCGTCGGTGCGCCGTTCGACGTGCAGCGGGCCACCGCGGAACCGCACGATCGACCTCTCGCGGGCGCAGGCCCGCCTCGTTCGCCACCACCGCGACCGCGCACGCGCCGGTGCCGCAGGCCATCGTCTCGCCCACGCCGCGCTCCCAGACGCGGACGTCGATCCCACCGTCGGCGCTCATCCGCGCGAACTCCACGTTCGTGCGCTCGGGGAACCACTCGTGGTGCTCGAGCGCCGGTCCCATGTGCTCCAGGTGGTAGCGCTCGGGGTCCTCGTCGGTGAACAGCACCAGGTGCGGGTTGCCCATGCTCACCGCGGTCGCGCGCATCGTGCGTCCGTCGCCCGCGTCGAACGGCTGGTCTTGGAACGTCTCCCACGCCGGCCCGCGCATCGGGATCGCCGCCTTCGTGAAGTTGGGCTGCCCCATCGCGACGGTCGCTCCCTCGAGGGTCAGCCACACGTGCCGCACGCCGGCCGCGGTCTCGACGTCGAACGACGCCCCGTGCGCGACGTGCTCGGTGTCGCGCAGCCACGCCCCGACGCAGCGCATCCCGTTGCCCGACATCTCGGCGGCCGAGCCGTCGGCGTTGGTCAGCGCGAACGAGAACGGGGCCTCGGTGCCCCGCCCGACCTGGATCAGCCCGTCGGCCCCGACGCCGAACCAGCGATCGCACAGCGCCGGCACGTCGAGTCCCCGACCGGCCCGTCGAGCTCGTCCACCAACAGGAAGTCGTTCCCGCTCGCCTGGTACTTGCTCAGCGAGAGCCGCCGCGTCACGCCGCCTCCAGGTAGGCCGCGACGTCGGGGACGACCTCGACGGCGCCGCCCTCCCCCGCGTCGAACCACTCGATCGCGCGGATCGCGACGGAACCACGCCTGCTGGCGGCGTGCGAGCTCCTTCGTGCGCTTCACGGTCTGGGTCATGGCCTCGTCGAGCGCCAGCCTACCGTCGAGGTGTGCGGCCAGCTCCGCGTAGCCGATCGCCTGGCTCGCGGTGAGCCAGGCGCCGAACCCGCGCTCGACCAGGCCCTCGACCTCGTCGACCCACCCGGCGTCGAGCATCGACGCGACACGGCCGCGGACCCGCGCGTCGAGGGTCGGCGTGTCCATGCGGATGCCCGCCACCCGCACACGCGCGGGGTCATACACCTCCCATGCCGCCGCGAACTCGCTGAACGGCGCGCCGGTGATCGTCGTGACCTCCAGCGCGCGGATCGTTCGGCGCACGTTCCCCGGCTCGATGCGATCGGCCGCCACCGGGTCGCTGGCGGCCAGCCGCGCGGTAGAGCTCGTCGGCGCCGAGCTCGTCGGCCTCCGCCTCGAGAGGCCGCGCGCACGGCGGGATCCTCCGGTGGGAACCGCAGGTCGTCGACCACCGCCCGGAAGTAGAGCCCCGAACCCCCGACCAGCAGCGGCGAGGCCACCCGGCCGAGCACCGCACCCGCCTCGGTCTGGAACCGCGCCACCGTGAACCGCTCCGACGGATCGGCGAGGTCCAGCAGGTGATGCGGCACCAGCCGCGCGCTGCTCGGCGGTCGGCTTCGCCGTGCCGACGTCCATCCCCCGGTACACGAGCATCGAGTCGACCGAGACGACGTCCGCGCCGAGCGCGGTGGCGAGCGCGATGCCCGCCTCGGTCTTGCCGCTGGCGGTCGGGCCGACCAGGGCGCGCAGCATCACGCCACGGCGGGCTCGGGCGCCGGCACGATCCGGCCCAGCAGATGGTGCGCGCCCGCCTCGGTGATCTCCGCATGCGCGAACGTGCCGGGCGGCAGCGGTTCGCGCACATGCACGATCCGGTTCGTGCGCGTCCGGGCCTGCGTGGAGCCGTCCTTCTTGCCGTCACCTTCGACCAGCACCTCGACCGTCGTGCCGACCTGCGCACGGTTCTTGCGCCGCCGTGATCTCGGTCTGCAGCGCGACGAGCCGGTCGAAGCGCTCCTGGACGACCTCCCGGGGCACCTGGTCGGCCATCGTGGCCGCGCGCGTGCCCGGCCGGGGCGAGTACTGGAACGTGAACGCGCTGTCGAACCCCGCGCGCTCGACGACCTCGAGGGTGGCCGCGAAGTCCTCCTCGGTCTCGCCCGGGAAGCCCACGATGATGTCGGTCGACACGGCGATCTCCGGGATCGCCGCGCGGATCCGCTCGAGCCAATCGAGGTAGCGCGCGCTGCGGTAGGACCGCCGCATCGCCTTCAGCACGCGGTCCGAGCCCGACTGCAGCGGGAAGTGGATGTGCTCGCAGACGCTGGTCCGAGCGTGGCCATCGCCTCGATCACGTCGGGCGTGAAGTCGTGCGGGTGCGGCGAGGTGAATCGGATCCGCCGGATACCGTCAACCTGATTGACCATCCGCAGCAGGTCGGCGAACAGCGGCCGGCGCGACGAGTCGGGCACCGTGATGTCGCGCCCGAACGTGTTCACGTTCTGCCCGAGCAGCGTCACCTCCACCACGCCCGCCGCGACGAGTCCCTGCACCTCGGCCAGGATGTCCCCGATCGAGCGCGACCGCTGCGGGCCACGGACGAGCGGCACGATGCAGAAGGTGCAGGCGTTGTCGCAGCCCGGCGCGATCGAGACCCAGGCCCGGAACGCGTCGCCCCGTGCGGCCGGCAGCGCGCTCGGGAAGGTCTCGGTGTACTCGCGCACGTCCATCTGTGGCCCCTCGGTGCGCGACCGCTCCAACAGGTCGAGCAGCTGCGGCAGGGCATGCGTGCCGACGACGACGTCGACCCACGGGGCCTTGCGTTGGATCACGCCCTGATCCTTCTGGGCGAGGCAGCCGGCGACCACGATCCGCAGGCTCGGGTCGGCGTCCTTGAGCGGCTTGAGGTGCCCGAGGTTGCCGTACAGCTTGTTGTCGGCGTTCTCACGGATCGCGCAGGTGTTCAGCACGATCACCCGGGCGTCGCCGACATCGTCGGTCGGCGGTCATGCCGTCGGCCATGAGCACGCCGCCGATCCGCTCGGAATCGTGCTCGTTCATCTGGCACCCGAAGGTGCGGATCAGGAAGGTGGGCTGCATGACCGTCCCAGGGTAACGCCGTGGCCCGGTACCGCCGTCATCGCGCGTACTCGGTGGCGCGCGTCTCGCGGACGACCGTGATGCGGATCTGCCCCGGGTACTGCAGCTCCTCCTCGACCTGCTTGGCGATGTCGCGGGCGATCACCTGGGACTGGATGTCGTCGACCGCCTCGGGCTGCACGAGCACGCGGACCTCGCGGCCGGCCTGCATCGCGTAGACCTTCTCGACGCCCTCGAAGGCGTTGCAGATCTCCTCGAGGCGCTCCAGCCGCTTCACGTAGGTCTCCAGCGACTCGCGGCGCGCACCGGGGCGGCCGCCGCTGATCGAGTCGGCGATCTGGGCGAGCACCGCGTGGATCGTGTGCTGCTCGACCTCCCCGTGGTGGGACTCGATGCAGTGGACGACCTCGGGATCCTCCTTCATGCGGCGCGCGATCTCGGCGCCGATGATCGCGTGCGAGCCCTCGACCTCGTGCGTGACCGCCTTGCCGATGTCGTGCAGGAAGGCGCCCCGCTTGGCGATCGCCGGGTCGACACCGAGCTCCGAGGCAAGCGCCGAGGCGATGTGCGCCGACTCCACCAGGTGGCGCAGGACGTTCTGGCCGTAGCTCGTGCGGAACTGCAGGCGCCCGAGCAGCTTGATCATCTCGGGGTGGATGTCGGTGATGCCGACCTCGGCCACGGCGTCCTCGCCGGCCCTGCGGATGCGCTCCTCGATCTCGGCCAGCGAACGCTCGTGGACCTCCTCGATCCGCGCGGGGTGGATGCGGCCGTCCTGGACGAGCTTCTCCAGGGTCATGCGCGCGGCCTCGCGCCGGACGGGGTCGAAGCTGCTGAGCACCACGGCCTCGGGGGTGTCGTCGATGATGATGTTGACGCCGGTCGCGGCCTCGAAGGCCCGGATGTTGCGGCCCTCACGGCCGATGATCCGGCCCTTCATGTCCTCGCTCGGCAGGGCGAAGACGCTGACCGTGGACTCGGCCGTCTGCTCGGAGGCCACCCGCTGGATCGCGATCGTCAGGATCTTGCGGGCGCGTTCCTCGCCCTCCTCGCGCGCGTGCTGCTCGATCTCGCGGACCTGCGCCATGGCCGAGCGCTTGGCGTCGTCGACCACGTGGGCGACCAGCTCCTCGCGGGCTTCGGACGACGTCATGCCGGCGATCCGTTCGAGCTGGATGCGGTGCTGGTCGGCGGCCTGCTCCAGGCGGAGGCGGGCATCGTGGAGCATCTCGTCGCGCTGATCGAGCTCCCCGCTGCGGGTATCCAGCTTGCGGGTCCGCTCGCGCACCTCCTCCTCGCTCTCGAGGATCCGACGCTCGAGCCGGGCGATCTCGTCGCGGCGGGACTTCACGTCCTCCTCGGCCTCGCGACGCACCTGCGCCGCGTCCGCCTTGGCGTCTTCGTTGGCCTTGCGCAGGACGGTGGCTGCTTCTTGGTTGGCTTCCAGGACCTTCTGCTCGGCCGCGATCACCTGCTGGCGCGCCTGCGCCTCGAGGGTGTTCGCGGAGGACTTCGCCATGTTGGCGCGGACGAGGAACCCGACGATGGCGCCCACAACGAGTGCGACGACGCCCACGATCACCGGGATCATGATGCCTCCCTGCGAGTGTCAGGGAGAGGACCACTGCGGCCAGGACACGGAGCAGCGACGATCCGCCACCCCTAGAGGGTCTTCGTCCCCCTCGGGTGTTCGATATCGGGATTCGGTCGTTCGCTCATGGGATCGGTTCGCTCGGTCAAGGTCGGATGGAGCCTCTCGTAGGTGTGTGGTTCAGGTTTTCCACACCTTACGGCCACCTTCGGGGCGAGGCAAGGCTCAGTCGTCGACGGTTTCCGACGCAAGGGCTCTCCGCGCGGCGTCGCGGGCGACCTGGGGCCCGTAGCCGCGGCGCGCGAGGAAGCCGTACAGCCGCTGCATGGCGACCTGCGGCTCGAGCCCCGACAGCCGAGGAGCCTTGGCCTCGGCGAGGCGCCGGGCGCGCTCTTCCTCGGCCTCGGGAGCCTGGTCGAGCGCGACCATCGCGACCTCGCTGGCCACGCCCGCCTGGGCGAGCTTGCCCGCGACGACGCGGCGCGACTCCCCCCGGAAGCCCATCCGGCTCTCGACGACGGCGCGAGCGAAGGCCTCGTCGTCGAGGAGCCCGACCTGCTCGAGACGTTCCAGTTCGTCGGCGACCGCGTCGGGCTCGAAGCCGGCCTGGACGAGCCGACGCTCGAGCTCCCTGCGGCTGCGCTGCCGCACGGCAAGGAGCCCGAGCGCCCGCTCGTGGATGTCCTTCCGCTTCCCGCGCGGACCCGCGGTCGGCGGCCACCGCCTACTCGGCCTTCTTGCCGGCCTTGGCGGGTTGTGGGGGTTCAGCCAGGTCGACCAGATCGGGGTCGATCTGGATCGGCTTGTCGTCCTCCTCGGTGAACCCGATCAACCCGACCGCCTGACGGACCTTCAACTCGATCTCGTCGCGGATGTCGGTGTGCTCGGCGAGGAAGGCGCGGGCGTTCTCCTTGCCCTGCCCGAGCTGCTCGCCCTCGTAGGTGAACCACGCGCCGGACTTCTTGATGATCTCCAGGTCGACGCCGACGTCGAGCAGCGAGCCCTCCTTCGAGATGCCCTTGCCGTACATGATGTCGAACTCGCACTGCCGGAACGGCGGCGCGACCTTGTTCTTGACCACCTTGACCCGCGTGCGCGAGCCCACGGCCTCGGTGCCGTCCTTCAGGTTCTCGATCTTGCGGACGTCGAGCCGCACCGACGAGTAGAACTTGAGCGCGCGACCACCGGGGGTGGTCTCGGGCGAGCCGAACATCACGCCGATCTTCTCGCGGAGCTGGTTGATGAAGATGGCGGTCGTCTCGAACTTCGACAGCGAGCCGGAGAGCTTGCGCATGGCCTGGGACATCAGCCGCGCCTGCAACCCGACGTGGGTGTCGCCCATCTCGCCCTCGATCTCGGCGCGGGGCACCAGCGCCGCCACCGAGTCGATCACGACCAGCGACAGCGCGCCGGAGCGCACGAGCATGTCGGCGATCTCGAGCGCCTGCTCGCCGGAGTCGGGCTGGCTGACCAGCAACTCGTCGATGTTGACGCCCAGCTCGCGGGCGTACGTGGGGTCGAGCGCGTGCTCGGCGTCGATGAACGCGGCGATGCCGCCCTGCTTCTGCGCCTCGGCGATGATGTGGAGGCACACCGTGGTCTTGCCCGAGCCCTCGGGCCCGAAGACCTCGACCACGCGACCGCGGGGGATGCCGCCGATGCCGAGTGCGATGTCGAGCGCCAGCGACCCCGTGGGGATCGTCATGATCTCGGTGTTCATCGGGTGCTCGCCGAGTTTCATGACGGCGCCCCTGCCGTGCTGCTTCTCGATCTGCTGGAGCGTGACCTCCAGCACCTTGTCGCGATCCACGTGACCCTCCTTCCGATCACGACCCACCCTGGAGGAGAGTGAAGTGGGCCCATTGACTTGACGTTCGAGCACCGTAGCGGTCGGGTCTGACATAACTTACACCCCTGTCATTCGACCCGCTCGGGCCGATCGCGGGCAGGCTACTCGAACAGGTGTTCGGATGCAAGCAGCAGCTTGTTCCTCCTTCGAGGAAGCGCATACTCCCGGCAGGCCTACCCGCAGGAGGACGAGGGATGAAGCTCCGCCGCGCCGCTATCGCCCTGTCAACGCTGGCGGTGATCGCCATCGGCCCGGGTCCGGTCGGGCCGGTGCCGGCGGCCGCCGGAGTCCGCCCGCGGGTCACGACGCTCCTGCGGCTCCAGACGCGGCCGATCAAGGTGCACGGCTATCACCTGTCGATCGCGGCCGAGCAGGTCGCCGTCGACGGCACGATCCAGTTCACCTTCCTGACGATCGCGCTCGAGCGGCGAGAGCCCACCCCCGGGGCTGGCGAGACACTCGAGCAGATCCACCAGTGGGGCTGGCAGCTGCCGAAGACGGCCTTCCATCTCCACCGCGATCTCAGTCACGGGTGGATCGACACCGGCGACCGCATGGGGTCGCTCGGACACCTCCACATGCGCTTCAACGCCTCGGGTGGGCGTCCGTTCACCGGCGCCTGTGGCAGCCAAGCCTCGAGACCGGGCACGCTCCGCGGCAACACCGGCACCGCGTTCCTCCTGCGCGCGGACTCGTCCTTTTTCGGCACGCTCAAGGCACAACGCTTCGCGGCGACGGTGATCGGCGTCACCCAGTGCGGAGGCGGCGGTGGGCGGCGGGGGCACCTTCTGCCCATCGTCCGGTCTCGGCGCGGTGGTCTCCGACGAATCGGGCTTCCGCTCGATGCCGGCGCCGACGCGCCTCACTCGCCGTGCGCTCGGCGCCGCCACCTCCGTGCAGCCCGGCGGGATGCTCCATCCGATGCTGGCCAGCGCCGACCGCGCATCAGTTCGTGTTGGCCATCCGCACCGGCGGTTCAACCTGTTCGAGCTCGCGACCGGCGGCGGCCACGAAGCACACGCCATGGCGTTGCTCACGCAACGGCCGATCGTCGACGGCGGGGTGACAGCCGCCACGACCGATCTCCAGATCGTCCCGCCCGCCGACACGGCCGCCTGGCTGAGCGGCACGGAGTCGATCACGGGGCCCGGCGACCCGACCGCGCACGTCGACCGGTGTCGCGGCCGCACGTTCCGCACCCGCACGGACAACAACGTGACGAGCGTGGCCGGAGGCGGCGGCGCGCTCACGGCGCATTTCGACTCGGTGGGCGACGTCGCGATCGACGACGGGTTGCTCGGCAGCGCCCAGCAGACGCGACGCGTGTCGTAAGACTCAGCCGGCGTGGTGCGGCGGCGTGGCGTCGGTGTGATACGCGGGTGCCCCGATCGCACCGACCTCACCCGAGGCGGCCTGCTTGACCGCGCGGACGATGCCGTCGTAGCCGGTGCAGCGGCACAGGTTGCCCGACAGCCCGATACGGATCTCCTCCTCGGAGGGATCGGGGTTGTCGCGCAGCAGCGCCGTGGCCGACACGAGCATGCCCGGCGTGCAGAACCCGCACTGGACGCCGCCCTGCTGCAGGAAGGCACGTTGCAGCGCGCCGAGCTCCTCGTCGCCGGCGAGGCCCTCGACCGTCGTGATCGAACGACCGGCCGCCTGCAGCGCCAGGTAGGAGCACGCGTTCACCGGCTTGCCGTCCAGCAGCATCATGCAGGCGCCGCACTCGGAGTCGTCGCAGCCCTCCTTCGAGCCGGTGAGCCCGACCTCCTCGCGCACCGCCTTCAGCAGGCTCGCGTGCGGGTCGAGCTCGACCGGGTAGCTGGTGCCGTTGACCGTCAGGGTTGCGGTGACCTTCATCGATCGCTCCTCAGTGGGTCCCGTGCATCGCACTCGCGGGGATGGGAACGGACCCGCCTCGGGCCCGCGTCAGCGCGGCGGTGATGGCGCGCCGGGTGATGACCTCGGCCATCGCGGTCCGGTAGCCGGCCGAGCCGCGCACGTCGCTGATCGGCGTCGCGGCGCTCGCGGCCGCGGCCGCGGCCGCGGCGATCGCCTCGGTGCCGCCGTCGGTGCCCGCCAGCGCCGCCTCCGCCTCGGGCACCCGGCGGATCGTCGGGGCGAGCGCCGTGATGGCGATCCGCGCATCGGTCACGCGGTCGCCCTCGACGGTGACGACCGCGGTCGCGCCGACCACGGCGATCTCCATCTGCCGGCGGTACTCGAGCCGGACATACGCCGACCCGGTGCCGGGCGCCGGCAGCGGGACCGACACCGCGGTCAGCAGCTCCTCGGACGTCGCGACGGTCTTGCCCGGGCCCGTCCAGAGCTCGGCGAGGTCGAGGGTCCGCTCCCCCGTTGCCGAGCGCAGCGTCACCGACGCGCCGAGACAGAGCAACGGGCCGCCGGTGTCCATCGCCGGCGAGGCGTTCATGACGTTGCCGCCGATCGTTCCCTGGGCGCGCGTCGCGTGGGAGCCGACGATCGCGCTCGCATCCGCGATCGCGGTGAGCTGCTCGCGAACCGTCGCGTCGGCCACCAGCGCCTCATGCGTGACCAGCGTGCCGAGCACGAGCGTCTGCCCGTCGTGACGGATCTCGCCGAACCCCTCGAGACGGTCGATCGCCACGATGTCCGTCGGCAACGGCGCCTTTCCCTGACGGGCGCCGACCACGAGATCGGTGCCGCCGGCGACGGGACGAGCCCCGGCGGCCATCGCCGCGAGCGCCTCGTCGATCGTCGGCGCGGAGGTGAAGGAGCTCACGCGCCGTCCCTCCTGGTTCGTGGCCCACACGCGCTCGGGCGTCATGGGCAGCTCGCGCACCTGCGCGCCGAGCACCTTGGAGATCGCGTTGGCGATCGCGCCGGCGGTCGGGACCTGGGGCGGCTCGCCCACGCCCTTGGAGCCGCGCGGCCCGACCGAGTCGTACTCGATCCATTGCACGTCGATCTGTGGAGCGTCGGAACAGGTCACCAGCTTGTAGTCGAGCAGGTGCGGGTTCCGCTGGCGGCCCTGGTCGTCGAGCATCGTGCCCTCGGACAGCGCCAGGCCGACGCCCATCACGACGCCGCCGTAGACCTGGCCGTCCGCGCCGATCTTGTTCAGGATCCGGCCGGAGTCGTGCGCGGCCGCGACGCGCAGCACGCGCACGACACCCGTCTCGCGGTCGACCTTCACGTGGGCGGCCTGGGTGATCAGCTGCGGTGCGAGGAACGACTCGTTGCCGAGCCGGCCGACGCAGCCGCCGGCGTCGCAGTCCGGGGCGTCGGGCACCACGCCCGAGCCCTTGCCGTGGATCGTGCCGGCGCCCGCGAGATCGGCGATCGACACCGAGCGCTCGGGCGAGCCCTTCACGCCGACCTTGCCCCCGACGAGCTCCAGGTCGCCGCGGTCGGCTTCCAGCTCGTCGGCGGCCGCGTCGAGCAGCGCCTCGCGCACCTCGTTGGCGGCGTCGAGCACCGCCCGGCCGTTGTTGAACGTCGTCTGTGAGCCGCAGGACCCCATGTCCCAGGGCGCCGCGGCGGTGTCCTGATACAGGATCGAGAAATCCTGCGGCTGCATCCCGAGCTCCTCGGCGACGTACCTGCGGCATCGCCATCACCGCGCCGGTGCCGTTCTCCTGGGCGCCGGTGATGATCGTGCCGGATCCGTCGCCGTTGAGCTGCACGTAGGCGCCCGACGGCGCCGCCATGCACGGCCACCAGCCGACGGCGACGCCGATCGCCTCGTCGTCGGGCAGATCGCGGCCGTACCCGATCATCTCGACGGCCTTCTCGAGCGTGTCCTTCACGCCGACGTGATCGAACACCTGGCGGGTTGGCCCCTCGTCGCCCTCTTCGATCAGCGTGCGGCGGCGGAGCTCGATCGGGTCCATCCCGATGGCCGCGGCGACCTCGTCCATATGCTGCTCGAGCCCCCAGCACACCTGTGGTGCGGTGGGCGCCCGGACCGAGCCCGACGGCTGGTTGTTCGTGTAGTTGAGGTGCGCCTCGACGGCGACGTTGTCGATCACGTACGGGCCGCAGGCGTGCATCGCCGCCATCTGCCCGAGGAACCCGCCCTCGCCGCAGTAGGCGCCCTTGTCGAGCACCAGCGTGGCCTTGCGGGCGACCAGCTTCCCGTCGCGCGTGACGCCGGTCTCGAACTCCATCGCGATGCCCTCGCGGCGCTGGGCGATCACCCGGAACTCCTCCTCGCGGGAGAACACGAGCTTGACCGGGCGCTTGGCCGCGCGCGCGATCGCGGCGACCTGGCCCTCGAAGTGCAGGTCGCACTTGGCGCCGAAGCCGCCGCCGAGCAGCGGCACGACGATGCGCACGTCGGCCTCGGGCACCTGCAGCGTCGCCGCGACGCCGGCCCGCGCCGCGTACGGCACCTGGGTCGAGGACCAGATCGTGACCTGGTCTCCCTGCCACTGCGCGATCACCGCGCGCGGCTCGATCGGCACGCCCTGGGACGCGTCGGAGACGTAGCGGCCCTTCACGACGACCTCCGCGCCGGCCATGGCGGCGTCGGCGTCGCCCTTGACGATCGTGTGGTAGGCCATCGTGTTGCCCGAGGCCACGATGTTCTCGTCCTTCTCGTAGGCGTCGAGGCCCGGGTGGATCAGCGTCGCGCCGGCGTCCATGGCGGCCACGTAGTCGGTGACGACCGGCAGCGGCTCGTAGTCGACCTCGATCAGCGCGCGCGGCCTGCGTGGCGATCGCCTCGGTGAGGGCCGCGACGCCCGCGATGATCTCTCCCTCGAAACGCACGACATCCTTGGCGAAGAGATAGCGGTCCTGCACGAACCCGCCGAAGCGGACGTCGGGCAGGTCGTCCTGGACGACGACCGCGACCACGCCGGGCAGCGCCTTCGCCTTGGCGGTGTCGATCCGCAGGATCTTGGCGTGCGGGTGATCGGTGTAGCGGAACTTCACGTGAGCCATGCCGGTGAACGCCAGGTCGGCGGTGTAGCGGCCGGTCCCGGTGACCTTCTCCTTGCCATCGGGCCGGATGAACCCGGCGGCGGGGGCAGCCTCAACCGTTGCCACGGATATCCCTCCTTCGCTCGCCGCGGCATCCTACGGAACTTCGGGCCGCCCCGCCTGCAGGTGCCACCGGCCGAGGCGCTCGTAGCGCGGGCCGCCCGCACCGAGGTGGCTCCGGAACAGCGTCAGGGCGTCGATCGTCCATCGCGCCGCGGGCACCGGGTCGTCGTGGAACGCGGCCGGGACGGTGGCGGGGCGCCGGGTTCGCGCGATCGTGATGTGCGGGTGGTAGGGACGCCCGTCGGCCTCGAGGAAGGCCCTCGAGCGCGATCGCGGCCGCGGTGGCCACCCGCCGGAGACCGCCGTCGGGATCGTCCAGTCCGACCCACAGCACGCGGGCGCCGCCCCGCTCCGGGAACATCCCGAAGCGCGTCAGCCCGGTGGGCACCGGCGCGAGCGCGGCGGCGGCCGCCTCGACGGCGGACCCGATCGCGGCCACCTGATCGGCGTCGACGTTGCCGATGAACGCGATCGTCAGGTGCAGCGCGTCCGGCCGGGTCCACCGGAAGCGCCGGGAGCGATCCGCGCCACGGCGCCGTTGCGTCGTGGATCGCCGTGCGCACGTCCTCGGGCAGCTCGACCGCGACGAAGAGCCTCGGTCGCTCCGGCGCGCTCATGCCTCCGGCAGCGAGGACGCCGGCAGCGACACGCCGGCGAGGAACCGGCGGACCAGGTCGAGCCCGGCCTGCTCGGCCCAGCGCCGGACCCGGTCGCGCTCGCCCCGCGAGACGAAGCCGCGTGTGTGCCGCGTGCCGTCGGTGGCGGCGAGCCCCAGCCAGATCGTGCCGACCGGCGCGCCGTCGTGCGGTTCCGGTCCTGCCGCACCCGTCAGCGCGAGCGCGACGTCGGCTTCGAACAGAGCGAGCGCTCCCTCCGCCATCGCCAGCGCGCACCGGGCGGTGACCGTGCCGCCCGCGAGCGCCTCCTCGGAGACGCCGAGCACCCGTCGTTTCGCCTCGGTGCTGTAGACGACCGCGGAGCCGACGAACGACGCCGACGCGCCGGGCACGCTCGTCAGGCGCTGGCCGACGCCGCCGCCCGTCAGCGACTCCGCGCACGCAAGCGTGCGCCGTGTGTCCCCGAGCAGCCGCAGCACGGTCGCCTCCAGCGACTCGTCCTCGAGGCTGAACACGAGGTCGCCGAGGCGCGCGCCGACCTCGGCGACGAGCGGCGCCAGCAGCGCGCGCGCCCCCTCGGCCGTCGTCGCCTTCGCCGTCAGCCGGACCTTGACCTCCCCCATCGACGCCAGATACGCGATCGTCGGGTTCTCGGCCGAGGCGAAGAGGTCGGCGAGCCGCTCGGCCACCGCGGACTCCCCCAGGCCGGCAACGCGCAGCACGCGAGACGCGATCACGTCGCCGCCGGCCATCGCGCGCAGTTCGGGCAGGATCGGGTCGGTCAGCATCTCGCGCATCTCGTCGGGCACCCCCGGCACGGCGTACACGCGCGCGCCCTCGGGCAGGTGCACGACCAGCCCGGGCGCGGTGCCGCGATCGGGGACGATCCAGCGGGCGCCCTCGGGGACGGAGGCCTGTCGCAGGTTGCTCTCGGGCATCGGCGCCGATCGCCGACCAGCGCCGGAACTTCGCGCGCAACATCGTCTCGAGCTCGTCGTGGAACACGAGGGGCACACCCGCCAGCTCGGCGATCGCGTCGCGGGTGATGTCGTCCTCGGTCGGACCGAGCCCGCCGCACACCAGCACCACGTCGGCGCGCGAGGCGGCGAGTCGGAGCGTCGCGACGATCCGCTCCTGGTTGTCGCCGACGGCCTGGTGGTGCACGACGTCCACGCCGATCTCGGCGAGACGCTGCGACATCCACTGGGCGTTCGTGTCGGCGATCTGCCCGAGCAGCAGCTCGGTGCCGACCGCGACGATCTCCGCTCTCACGACGCCGCCACCCGATGCCGCGTCGTGATGAAGTACTCGACGCCCGAGTAGACCGTCAGGACCACGGCGACGATCGTGATCGCGAGCACGAGCGGATCCCACCGTTCGGCCAGCGGCGCGATCGAGAACCCGATCGCGAGCAGCTGCGCCACGGTCTTGGTCTTGGCGACCTTCGACGCGGGCATGGACACGCCGCCGCCTTGATCGAGGCGCCAACGCAGCCACGTCACCGCGATCTCGCGGGCGATGATCACCACCGTGGCCCACCAGGGGAAGTCGCCGGCGACCGACAAGACGACCGCCGGCACGGCGACGAAGAGCTTGTCCGACAGCGGATCCAGCCACGCGCCCGTCGCGGTCGTCATGGCGTGTCGACGGGCGAGGTAGCCGTCGAGGAAATCGCTCGCGGCCCCGACGATGAAGATCGCCGTCGCCACCCAGCGCGCCGCCGCCGTGTCGCGAACGATCAGCAGCGCGACCACGGGGATCAGCGCGATCCGGATGACCGAGATCACGTTCGGCCAGCCGAACCCGAAGGGATCGTGGCGGGGGGCCGGCTCGCTCATCCGCGCCCCGATGGCGTGTAGGTCTCCGTCCACGGCTGGCCCTTGCGTCCGGGAACCCCGGCGTCACGGCCGTCGACCGTCACCGTGATGGCGCCGCCGTCGGTGGCCGTCACGACGAGCTCCTCCGTCGCCATGAGCGCGATCGACTCGCCGGGGCGCAGGGTGGTCGGCGCCTGCGACGCGCCGTCGATCGTGGCGGCGACCTCGACCGGTGCCGTCGCCACCACCGTGACATCCACACCGGAGGCCGGCGACGAGGCCGACACCACCGCGGAGGTCCCCGGCGTCTCGATCGTCGCCGCGGGCGGCGCGCCGCCGCGCGAGACCAACCCGACCGCGATCAGCGCGATCAGGACGACCGCCGCCGCGACCAGCAGGAACTTCTGGTTGTCGCGGATGCGGCTGGCCGCCAGTCCGCGCTCCACCCGCCCGAGCTTGCCCGGGGGCTCCGGTGGCTCGACGTCGTCGGCGTGCTCCGCATAGACCGACAGCACCCGTTCCGGCTTCAGGCCCAGGTACTGCGCGTAGGTCCGCAGCATCGCGCGGGCGTAGACCGGGTCGCCCAGCTCGTCGAAGGCTTCGCCCTCGAGCGCATGCAGCTGCTCGACGCGAAGCTTCGTGTCTCGGGCGGCCTCGTCGATCGTGATGCCCCGGATCTCGCGAGCACGACGAAGCGCGGAGCCCACCCCGATGGTGCCGGCCATGTCCGACCCATGCTACCCCGGGCTTCCCGGCGCCAGCGGCGTGCCCGTAGACTCCGCCCATGGACGCGGACGTGCTGACGGTCGTCGTGGAGATCCCCAAGGGGTCGCGGAACAAATACGAGATGGACCACGAGACCGGCGACGTCTACCTGGACCGGATGCTGTTCACCTCGATGCAATACCCGGCGGACTACGGCTTCATCACCGGCACGCTCGGCGGCGACGGCGATCCGCTCGACGCGCTGGTGTTCGTCGGCGAGTCCACGTTCCCGGGCTGCCACATCCGGGTGCGCCCGATCGGGTTGTTCCGCATGACCGACGAGAAGGGCGAGGACGAGAAGGTCCTGTGCGTGCCGCTGCGCGACCCGATGTGGTCCCACGTCGACGGCCTCGAGGGCATCCCACAGCCGCTGCTCGACGAGATCGAGCATTTCTTCCAGGTGTACAAGGACCTCGAGGGCCACGAGGTCCAGACCGACGGGTTCGAGGACCGGGTCGCCGCCGAGCGTGTGATCGCCGAGGCGCGCGCCCGACACGAGGGATGACCGCGGGCGCGCTCGTACGCGGCGACGCGATGTCGGTGCGGCACCCGGTGCCCGATGACCGCGACGTCTTCGTCGCGGCGGCGCGACGCAGTCGTGCGCTCCACGGGCCGTGGACGACGGCGCCGGACACCGACGAGGCGTTCGCCGCATATCTCGAACGATCGGCGCGGGACAGCCAGTCCTGCCTGCTGGTCACGCGGAACGACACCGAGGAACTCGTCGGCGTCTACAACGTCTCCGAGATCGTGCGGGGCGCGTTCCAGAACGCCTACCTCGGCTACTACGCGTTCGTCCCCCACGCGGGCCGCGGGGCGATGCGGGGCGCGATGCCGCTCGTGTTCGAGCACGCCTTCGACCAGCTGGGGCTGCACCGGCTGCAGGCGAACGTGCAGCCGGACAACGTCGCCTCGCGCGCGCTGCTGGCGGCGACCGGCTGGCGCGAGGAGGGCTTCGCGCCGCGCTACCTCCACATCGACGGCGCGTGGCGCGACCACGTCATGTACGCGATCACCGCAGAGGAGATCCCCCGGCGGACCTAGGTCGCTCGGCCGTCTCCGCGCCGCGAGAAGTAGCCCTCCGGACACTGACGCCGAGCATGGGGCCAACTAGCATCGCCCTCGAGGGAACATCCAGGACCGGGGGGAACGCACGTGCGCGCACGTGATGAGGAGCTGCACCAAAACGATTCCCCGCTGGCTGCCCTGCGGGAGCGGATCATCGCGCCGGACGCGCTGGCCGAGGGCCCGGTGCGGTTCCTGCTGATCTCCGGGGCGCGCGACGACGCGACCTGGGGCCTGATCGGCGCGTTCTGGCTGTCGATCGACGGCCGCCGCGGGGGGTTCCTCGTGGCCCCCGAGGCGATCTGGCCCGGCTCGGAGATGGTGCGCAACCTCAAGAGCGCGATCGCCCGAGGCTGGAGCCACGAGTCGGTGTATCGCTACTGGCAGGCACAGGTCGGCGCGGCCGGGTCGTTGATGATCGATCCGCAGCAACACGCCGACACGATGTTCCAGGTGGCACGCCGGGTCGGCGCGCTGTAGACGACCTCAGGCGCTGCGGCGCTCTTCCCACTCCTCGTAGGTGATCAACACGTCGCGGGCCTTGGAACCCTGACCCGGGCCGACGACACCTTGCTCCTCGAGGAGGTCCATCAAGCGGCCGGCGCGCGCGAAGCCGACCTTCAGCTTGCGCTGGAGCATCGAGGTCGAGCCGAGCTGGGAGCGGATCACAAGCTCGGCTGCCTGGTTGAGCAGGTCGTCGTCGGAGCCCAGCGCCGCGCCGCCGCCGGAGGCGAGCTCGGCCTCGGTCATCGGCAGGCCGAGGCCCTCGACCATGTTGTCGTAGGCGACCTCACGCTGACCGCGGATGAAATCGGTGATGCCGTGGATCTCCTGCTCGGTGACCCAGGCGCCCTGCAGGCGCGTCGGCTTCGAGGCCGAGCCGGGGGCGAACAGCATGTCGCCGTGCCCGACGAGCTTCTCGGCGCCGTTCATGTCGAGCACCACGCGGGAATCCGCCTGCGAGGAGGTCATGAGCGCGATCCGGCTGGGGATGTTCGCCTTGATCAAACCGGTGACCACGTCGACGCTCGGGCGCTGCGTCGCGACGACGAGGTGGATGCCGACCGCGCGCGCCATCTGGGCGATGCGGCAGATCGCGTCCTCCACGTCGCGGGGCGCCACCATCATCAGATCGGCGAGCTCGTCGATCACGACCACGATGAACGGCATGTGCTCGTACTGATGCTCGAGGCCCGGCGGGATCCGCAGCGTGCCGTCGCGCAGGCCTTCCTCGTAGCCGTCGATGTCGCGGACACCGACGGTGGCGAGCATCTCGTAGCGGTTCTCCATCTCGCGCACGATCCACTGCAGGGCCTCGGCCGCGCGCTTCGGGTGCACGATCACCGGGCTGAGCAGGTGTGGGACCTCGGCGAAGTGGCTCAGCTCGACCCGCTTGGGGTCGACCAGGATGAGGCGGACGTCGTCGGGGGTCGTGCGCACGAGCAGCGAGGTGATGAACGAGTTGACCAGGCTGGACTTGCCCGCGCCGGTCGCGCCGGCGATCAGCACGTGCGGCATCTTGGCGAGGTTCACCAGACGCGCCCGTCCGTGCACGTCCTTGCCGAGCGCGACCTCGAGCGGGTGGGTCGCATCCTTCGCGGCGGGCGAGCGCAGGATGTCGCCGAGCATCACGAAGTCGCGGTGCTTGTTGGGCACCTCGATGCCGATCGCGGACTTGCCGGGGATCGGCGCCTGGATCCGCACGTCGGGCGTGGCCAGCGCGTAGGCGATGTCGCTGGACAGCGACAGCACCTTGTTGACCTTCGTGCCGGCGGCGACCTCGACCTCGTACATCGTGACCGTCGGGCCGCGGTGCGCGCCCGTGACGTGCGCATCGACCCCGAAGTTGCGAAGCGTCTGCTCGAGCGCCTCGTGCATCTGCGCCTGGTCGGCACCGTCGGCCGTCGAGGGCGGCGCCTCGCGGAGCAGATCCAGCGGCGGGAGCTGGTAGGGACCGTCGGCGGTCTCCACGGTGCGGGAGCGACGCACGGCCGCCGGGGCCGCGAGCTCGTCGGCGTCATCGGTGTCCCATTCCTCGTCGAGGTCGGACTCGAGGTCCGACTCCGGCACGACGACGAGCTCGTCGCCCTCGGGCTCGAGAAGGCCGAACGCCTCCTTCAGGTGCCGGACGCGCTCCTTCTTGACCTTCGGCCCGGCGGGCTCCTCCACAACGAGCTGCGCCGGCGCCGGGTCGTCATCCTCCTCGACGTCGGCGGCGGTGAAGAAGTCGTGCAGGTGCGACCAGGCGGTCGCGATCGGGGTTCCCGAGAAGATCAGCAGCCCGAGCAGCGTGAGCCCGAGGCACACGATCGCCGCCCCGATCGGGGAGATCACGTTTGCGAGCGGGTGGGCGACCAACGCGCCCATCACGCCGCCGGCAGCGGCGACGAGCGCGTAGCCGGCCGTCGGCGCCGGGTCGCTGCCGAGCAGCGACAGCAGCCCGAGGACGCCGGCGCACAGCACCGTGAACCCGATGAACATACGGACGCGCTCCTCGCGGGCCGTGTCGCGCAGCAGCAGGACGCCCCAGTAGACGCCGACCAACGGGAAGAGCATCGCGGCCACGCCCCACGAGCCACGGAACAGCCATCCGAGGAAGTCCCCGACCGGGCCCGCCCCGTCGAACCACAGCCCCAGCACCGCGACGAGCGCGACGACGACCAGGAAGATCCCGAAGGCATCGCGCGCGTGCGGCGACAGGATCTGATGGACGGGCGTCCGCGGCGGCTTCTTCTTCTTGGCGGCGGGCCGCTTGCGAGCCGGCGCCTTCCGCGACGAGGTCTTCGAACGGGTGGACGATGCGCGCGACGACGAGCGCCGCGAGGGGGAAGTCTTCGTGGCCATAGGCGCGTAAGTCTGACGCCTGGAACGCCCGGCGCAAGCAGCCTGGTCGGGCGGTGTCTCAGGCCTCCATGATCACCGGCAGGATCACCGGCTTGCGCTGGGTGACGTCCACGAAATACCGCTTCAGCACCCGGCGGATGTTCTGCTGCAAGGCAGACGGGTCGGTGATGCCCGCCGCGGAGGACTCCGCGAAGGAGGCGATCACCCGCGCCCGGGCTTCCTCGAGGATGTCGCCGGAGGTCTCCTCGTGGACGAACCCGCGGTTCACGACGTCGGGGCCGCCGACGAGCTCACCGGTCTGGGCATCGACCGTGACGACGACCACCACCACGCCGTCGCTCGAGAGCTTGCGCCGGTCGCGCAGCACCTCTCCCCCGACGTCGCCGATGCCGAGGCCGTCGACGAAGGTCATGCCGGCACGGACACGCTCGCCCTTGAACACCTGCTCGCCGATCTCGACCGTGTCGCCGTCCTCGCAGACGAGGATGTGGTCGTGCGGGATGCCGACCTCCTCGGCGAGTCGCGCGTGGTGCTGCAGATGGCGGCGCTCCCCGTGCACCGGGATGAACCAACGCGGTCGCACGAGCGAGATCAACAGACGGAGCTCCTCCTGCGCCGCGTGCCCGCTCGCGTGGACGGGGTCCGACGGCATGTGGAACACGTCGGCCCCGCTGCGATACAGCGAGTCGACCACGCGGTGGATCGCCGGCTCGTTGCCGGGGATCAGGCTGGAGGACAGCACCACCGTGTCGCCCTCCTTGAGCTTGACCCACTTGTGCTCGCGCGCGGCCATCAGGCTGAGCGCCGAGTAGGGCTCGCCCTGGCTCCCGGTGCAGATGATCACCACGCGGCCCGGGTCGAGCGAGTCGACCTCGGAGATGTCGATCACGTCTCGGTCGTCGAGGCGGACGATGCCGAGGCGCCGCGCGGCGGCGACCGAGTTCTGCATCGATCGGCCGAGGAACGTCACCACACGACCGTCGGCGACCGCCGCGTCGATCACCTGTTGCGTGCGGTGGATGTGGCTGGAGAAGCACGCCACCACCACGATGCCGGGCGCGTTCGACACGATGTCGCGCAGGATCGGCCCGACCGTCTTTTCGCTGGTGCTGTGGCCCGGCTCCTCGGCGTTCGTCGAGTCCGACATCAACACGTGGACGCCGCGGCCCGCCTCCTCGGCGAAGCCGTGCAGGTCCGTGGCGAATCCGTCGATGGGCGTGGGATCGAGCTTGAAGTCGCCGGTGTGCAGCACGGTGCCGTACGGCGTGTCGACCGCGACCGCCATGCCGTCGGGGATCGAGTGCGTGACGTGCAGGAAGCGCATGGTGAACCCGCCCACGGTGAGTCCGCTGCCGGGCTCGGCGAGCGTGAGCTCCGCCAGATCGGTGACGCCGTGCTCTTCCAGTTTGCCCTGCAACAGTTCCAGGGTGAAGGCCGTGCCGACGACGGGGACCGGCCGGTCGAGATCCTTCAGCAGGTACGGCAGCGCGCCCACGTGGTCCTCGTGACCGTGGGTGAGGACGACCGCCTGGACATCGTCGGCCCGGTCGCGCACGAACTCCATGTCCGGGAGCACCAGGTCGATCCCGAGCATGTCGGCCGAGGGGAACGACAGGCCGACGTCCATGATCAGCAGACGTCCGTCGATCTCGAGACAGGCCATGTTGCGGCCGACCTCGCCGATGCCCCCGAGGAAGACGAGACGGCAATCGGACTCAGGCAAGGAGACCGGCGTCCTCCAGCGCCGCGCGGACCCTGGCCTCTTCGTCGGGGGTCGCGGCCACCAGCGGCAGGCGCGTCCCGCCACAGCCGCGGCCGAGCATCTGCAACGCCGCCTTCACCGGGATCGGGTTCGACGTGATGAACATGGCGTTGTACAGCGGCGTGAGCTGTTCGTGGATCTTGCGCGCCGCGGGGATGTCGCCGGTCACGATCAGGTCGACCATCTGGTGGATCTGCGTGCCGACCAGATGGCTCGCGACGCTCACGACCCCGACCGCCCCGAGGCACAGGTACCCGAACGTCGCCCAGTCGTCTCCCGAATAGACCTCGAACCCGTCGGGGGCCTCGGCGATCAGCCGCGACACCGCCTGGAAGTCGCCGGTCGAGTCTTTCACCGCGACGATGTTCGGGTGCGCGGCCAGCTCGAGCAGCGTGTCGTGCTCGATCCGCAACGCCGTGCGGCCCGGGATGTTGTAGAGCATCACCGGCAGGTCGGTGGCGTCGGCGACGGCGGAGAAGTGCGCCGTGAGCCCGCGCTGCGGCGGCTTGTTGTAGTACGGCGTGACCACGAGCAGCCCGTCGGCGCCCGCCTTGGCGGCGGCGTGGGCCAGCTCGAGCGTCTCGGCGGTCGCGTAGGTGCCGACGCCCGCCAGCATCTTGCCCTGACCGCGGATCGCCTCGCCGACGGCTTGGAACAGCTCGGCCTTCTCGGCGGCGGCTCAGCGTCGGCGCCTCGCCGGTCGAGCCCGCGACCACGACCGCGTCGGATCCGTTGGCGATCAGCCACCGAGCGAGCTCCTGTGCACGGTCGAGATCGACGGCGCGATCGTCGCGGAACGGGGTCACCATCGCGGTGATGACGGATCCGAACCTGCCGGTCATCGCGGGGAGCCTCCTTCGCAGCGGGCCGCCGGGCGGCGGCGCGGTATCGCCCTATGCTAGCCGCCCATGCCACGGATCTACACGAAGACCGGTGACGACGGCACCACCGGGCTCCTCTACGGTGGCCGGGTTCCCAAGGACGACCTGGTGACCGAGGCATACGGCACGACGGATGAGGCCGTCGCCGTGCTCGGCCTGGCTCGCTCCCTGACCGAAGACCCTGCGATGCAAGCAGATCTGCTGGCCCTGCAACGGGAGCTCTTCGTGGTCGGCGCCGATCTCGCGACCAACCCCCGCGAGCGAAAGAAGCTCGAGGCGGAGGTCTCGCTGGTCACCGATCGGATGGTGAAACGCCTCGAACGGCGGATCGACGACCTGGTCGAGGAGCGGCCGTTGCCCCAGGTGTTCATCGTGCCCGGCGCCAACCCCGCGAGCGCGGCGATCGACGTGGCGCGGGCCGTGATCCGGCGCGCCGAGCGCGACGTCGTCGCGCTCGAGCACGCCCAGCGCGAGGTGAATCCGGACGTGCGGCGCTACCTCAACCGGCTGAGCGATCTGCTGTTCGTGCTGGCGCGCTGGCAGGCCGGCGAGGCCGAGCCGGCGAGCCGCTGATCCCTACCGCTTGAGAACGAGACCGTCGAACACGAACGGCTCCGCCGACGTGACCTCCAGCGTGATGATCGCGTCGGCACCGATCACGCTGCCGGCGCACTGCGGCGACCGGTAGGCGGTCGCGTCGTTCTCGTTGAACGTCGTGAACGGGGTCCCGTCGATCGAGAGCTGCGCGGCCGCGGAGGTTCCGGTGCTCGTCGGACCGCCGAGGATGCAGAGGTCGGTGCCCGCCGGCAACGTCGCCGTCACGATGGTGCCTTGCGCCAGCGTCGACGTCGTGCCGAGGAAGGCCCCGCTCACCGCGTTCGCCTCGGTGGCCGGTGCCGAGTAGTCGAAGAAGAGCGCGTTCTGATCGTCCCAAGGCACGATCGTCTTCTTCGTGCTGCTGGTCTTGCGGTTGCCCTGCTTGTCGACCGCGAGCACGCGCACGAACGTGACCTCTCCCTGCACGCCGGTCACCGATTCGGCCACGTTCTTCGTGCCGCCGGACGCGATCGTCGTCCACGACCCGGCGTTCTGTCGCTGTTGGAGCGTCCAGCGCTTGACGCCCGATCCGAACGTATCGTCGTGCACGGTGGCGTGCACGTCGAAGTCCAACGTCGCCGACACATCGGTGGAGATCGCGGGAACCGCTCCCCACGAGATCGTCGGCGCGGTGAAGTCGTGGCGGATCAGCGGATACCTGTTCGGGATCGTGTCGACGCAGGCGTTGGCGTTCGAGCACGGGCTTGGCGCGCCAGATGCTGTACACGACGAAGTCGTAGCTCGAGATGTTGCCGAGGTTGCGGTGTGCGATGTCGAACGAGACCGTCCTGGTGTCGACGCGACGCACGGGCATCTTGCGCAACGCGTTCTGGCCCTGACCCTGGATCGCGAACAGCTTTCCCTTGGCGTAGAACACCACCGCCCAGAAGTCGTACTTCCGATCGGCGTTCGTGTCGAAGTCGACCTCGAACCAACCGGCGTCGCCGTCCAGCTGTGTCGCGGTGAACTTCCCGAGGGTGCGGATCTGGATCCGATCTCCGCCGCTGATGGGGGTCAGATCGCATGCTCGCCAGGTCCAGCGGGCCCGGCACGTCGTTCCCGTCGCTTCGCGAGATGCCCCCGGCGACCGCGGGCGACCAGGCGCCGGCGAGCACCGATGCGACGACCGACAGCGTGATGGTGAACGTGCGAAGACGTTTCGACATGGCGGGCATCGTACGGGCCGTCGCCCCGGGGAACAACCCCGCGTTCGCCCTACTTCTCGATGACCTTCGGGCTGAGCGCGCCCCAGTTCACATCGCCGAGCATCAGCACGATCAGCCCGACGTCCTCACGGGTGAGGTCCGCCGGGAACGTGACCGTGTAGGTCCCCGTGGCGCCATCGGCCAGGGGCTCGTCCAGGTCCATCTTCCCGTCGACGTGACGCTGGTCCTGCGTGACCGCGTAGACGGACGGTGCGCCCACCTCCGCGCCGCTGGCGTTCTTGACGGTCAGGATCGGGGGCCCGTCCTTCCATTCGAAGGTCGCCTTCACCCCGAGATAGTCATACGTCCACTCCCCCGGCACGATCGTCGCGTTGACATCGCTCGTGGGCAGCGCACTCGGCGAGACGGGCGCGGACGTGGTGTCGGTCGTGTCGCTCGTGCACGCGGCGCCCAGCGTGAGGGCGGCGAGGCTCAGCGCGACGAGCAGGGTTCGGGGACGCATGGATGCGGCATGATACGCGAGCCCACGCCCACCGAACCCGCGAAGGACCAACCGATCGAACGCCTGGAGCTCCGACGCCATGCCACGCGCGAGGCGATGCGCGACGGCCTGTCCGAGCGGGGTCGAGCGCTGGCCGAGGACGTCGGCCGCTCCCGGAGCGAGCCCTACGACGCCGTCTTCGTCTCCCCGGCCGAGCGCGCCGCGGAGACGGCGGCGTGGATCCTGCGGGGCGCCGGCCAGCAGCTGCCCCCGATCCACGCGGTGATCCCCGGCCTGGCCGGGCAGGACGCGACCGGCGGCTCGCCGGAGGGTCTGGCCGCCGGTGTCCGCGCGTTGCTGGACCAGATCCCCGACGGTGGGCTCGCCCTGGCGATCAGCCACACCCCGCTCGTGGAGCGAGCGGCGTTCGGTCTGACCGGACGAGAGGTGGCCCCGATGAGCGAATGCGAGGGCGTGATGATCACCCGCCACGACGACGGCCGGATCACGCTCGAGGAGCTCCGATTGGCCGGCCGCCCCAGAACCGGACTAGAAGTAGTAGATCGGCCACGGCGCGACGTCGGTGCGGAACATCGCGTCCAACGTGTCGAGCGCCCCGGGCGTGCGGACCTCGAGCAGCCCCGCCGCCGCGAGCGCGGCCCAGGTGAACGCACCCAGGTAGGTCGACCCGATCGCGTGCACGGAGCAGACGACGTCCGCCGGTCCCTCGACACGGCGGCAGACCGGCACGCCCTGGTCCACGACGAGCTCGTAGGTCCCGTCGTTGACCGGCAGGAACGAGTCGGACACCTCGAGCACGACGCGCCCGTCCGCGGCATAGCCCCGGGCCGCCAGCGCCCCCTCGACACGCAGCGGCCGCAGGAACAGCGCGTCGGTGAGCTCGGGTCGCAGCGACCTGGGCTCCGTGAGCTGCAGCAGCAACGGATCGTCGACCGGCCGAGACCAGGTCTTCACCCTCGACACGAGGTCGACGTCGAACAGGAACCGCCACAGCGAGGCGCCCGCCACAGGCGTCGCGGCCACATGGCGCTTGACCGTCATCTCGGCGCTGGGGAGTCCGCGCGGCCATTCGTGCTTCGTGCCGTACATCGCGAAGGCATCCGGTGTCCCCGCGTCGTCCTCGTGGACCGCGTAGAACAACCGTTCCTCGTCCTTGGACGGCTCCCAGAACCCGACCTCCATCCAGCGGTCGTCCACCTCCAGGGCCCCGGGGCGCATGCGGAACGCCCGATCGTAGATCGCCCGCATCGCCGGCATCGCCTCTTCCCGGGAACGCAGCGTCACGCGCCCGGTGGGCCCGGTCCCGGGCGCCCACCGCACACGATCGAGCGCGACATCGAACTCCAGATGGTGCGCGGCCGCCGCGAACCCGAACCCGCCGTAGATCGCCGCCTCCGAGGCGAACAGCGTCGTGACGACCTCGCCCCGCTCCAGGGCCTGGGCGCACATGCGGTTCATCAGTTCGCGAAAGATGCCGCGGCGTCGATGGGTCGGCAACACGCCGACGAAGGTGATGCCGCTCGTGGGGACGAGCCCGCCGCCCGGCACGACCATCCGCTGGGTGAACACGCCGGCGCAGCCGACGATCCGACCGTCGTCGAAGGCCGCGAAGGTCCGATCGGGCTCCAACACCATCCGGTCGGAGCGCACCTCGTCCGGATCGGGGTGGGCCTCGGCGAACGCCGCGGCGAGCGACCCGAAGAACGGGTCGATCTCCTCCTCGGTGATCGTGCGGTAGTCCACGGCGAGCCAGCCTAGTGCAGGCCGCCGGCTCAGTCGAGCAGGGCGTCGAGCCCGACCGTCAGCCCGGGCCGATCGGCCACGGCCCGGATCGCGAGCAAGACGCCGGGCACGAACGCCGCCCGATCCACCGCGTCGTGTCGAAGCGACAGCGTCTGTCCGGGGCCTCCGAACAACACCTCTTCGTGGGCGACCAGTCCCGGCAGGCGTACCGCGTGCACCCGCACGCCGTCCACCTCGGCGCCACGCGCTCCCGCGTACTCCCCGACCGCCTCGGGTGCGGACCAATCGCCCGCGCGGGCGGCGGCGATCGCGCGGGCCGTGGCGATCGCCGTGCCGCTGGGCGCGTCGGCCTTCCCGTCGTGATGCAGCTCGATCACCTCGGCCGCGTCGAAGTACCGGGCCGCCTCGGCCGCGAACCGCAGCAGCAGCACGGCGCCGAGCGCGAAGTTCGGCGCGACGAAGCAGTTGGCCGTGTTCGCCGTGGCCGCGGCGCGCAGCTCCTCCAGATCGGCCGGCGTGAGCCCCGTCGTGCCCACGACCGCGTGCACCCCGTTGCGCAGGCACCACCGGACGTTCGGCATGACGGTCGACGGCAGGGTGAAGTCGACGGCGACATCGACGTCCGCCAGATGCTCCACCGTGGCGGAGACCAGAAGCCCCTCGGCCTCCAGACCCGCGTTGTTCGGATCGACGGCGGCGACCAGCTCGAGATCGTCGGCGGCCGCGACGGCGCGGCAGATCTCGCGACCCATGCGACCGGCGGCCCCGAGGACGCCGACGCGGATCACGGCGCGACCCCGCGCAGCTCCTTCATCCCCACGGGCCCCACCACCGCGAGCGTCATCGGCTGGGACAGTACCCGCTCGGCCACACGGTGCGCATCGTCCAAGGTCACGGCCTGCACGCGCTGGAGCGTCTCGCTGAGCGTCAGGATCTCGCCGTGGGAGACCTCCGACTTGCCCAGGCGCGACATGCGGCTGCCGGGATCCTCCTGCGACAGGACGGTGGAGCCCTTGACGTGGCTCTTGGCCCGCGCGAACTCCTCCGGGGTGATGCCGCCGTCGCGAACGTCATCGAGCTCGCGACGCATCAGTCCGAGCACCTCCGCGGCGCGGTTGGGGGTCGTGCCCGCGTAGGCGCTGAACACGCCCGCCTCCGTGTACTGCGACTGGAAGCTGTAGGCGGTGTAGGCCAGGCCACGCTTCTCGCGGATCTCCTGGAACAGCCGCGAGCTCATGCCGCCGCCGAGCACCGTGTTCACGATGAGGAACGCGAACCGATCGTCGTCGGTGCGAGCGAGGCCGTTCGTGCCGAGCACGATGTGCGCCTGCTCGATGCGCTTGCGCTTGATCTCGCGTTGCCCCGACGGCTTCGGCGCCCGGTGCATGTCCCGAACCTCCTTGGCCGAGCGGCCGCGGACACCCAGCGGGCGCCCGACGTCCATGCGGTCGGCCAGCATGGCGAGCACCCGATCGTGCCGAACGTTGCCGGCAACCGAGATCACCATGCGCCCGGGCACGTAGTGACGCCGGTAGAAGCCCCGCACGGACGCACGGGTCGCGGCCTTGATGCGGTCCTTCGTGCCCAGGATCGGGCGCCCGAGCGGGTGCCCGGGCCACAGGGCCTCGGTGAACACGTCGTGGACCATGTCCTCGGGCGAGTCCTCGTGCATGTCGATCTCCGACAGGATGACGTCGGCCTCCCCCGCGAGGTCGGTCGCCGTGATCGTCGAGTGCAGCAGCATGTCGACCAGATGCTCGACCGCCATCTCGAGGTCGCGATCGAGCACACGGGCGTAGTAGCACGTGTACTCCTTGGCGGTGAACGCGTTCACGTCGCCACCGACCGCGTCGAACGCCTCGGCGATGTCGAGGGCGCTGCGCTTCTCGGTGCCCTTGAACAGCAGGTGCTCGAGGAAGTGGCAGTGCCCGCTGATCGCCGGCCGCTCGTCGCGCGAACCCGCCAGCACCCAGATGCCGATCGTGGCGGAGCGGACGCCAGGCATCCGCTCCGTCACGACACGCAGACCCGAGCTGAACTCGGTGCGTGTGATCGTCATCCGGTTCAGGCGTCGGTGGGCTCGCTCGGGGTGGCGTCGCCGCCGCCCTCGCGATCGCGGAACCGCTTGCCCGACCGCTGGCTGCCGCTGCGGTCACCGCCGCTGCTACTGCGGTCACCGCCACCGCCGCCGCTGCTGCGGCCACGGTCGCCACCGCGGTCGCGACCGCCGCCGCCCGAGGAGGCCTCGGCGCCCTCGGGCGCCTCCCACTCCGGTCCGATCGGCTTCAGGCTGATCTTGCCCTGCGGGTCGATGTCCTCGACCAGCACGTTGACGTGATCGCCCTCCTTGATGGCCTCCTCGACGCTGGACAGTCGCTTGCCGCGACCGAGCTTCGAGATGTGCACGAGGCCGTCACGGCCGGGCACCAGGTTGACGAACGCCCCGAAGGTCGTGGTCTTCACCACGAGGCCCTCATAGGTCTCGCCCACCAACACCGGCCGCGGGTTCGCGATCTCATCGATCATGCGTGCGGCCTCGTCGGCCCCGTTGCCCTCGGTCGAGCCGATGAACACGGTGCCGTCGTCCTCGATGTTGATGTCGGCGCCGGTCATCGCGATGATCTCGTTGATCTTCTTGCCCTTGGGGCCGATCACCTCGCCGATCTTGTCGACCGGGATCTGGATCGTGATGATCCGCGGCGCGAAGGTGTTGACCTCGCCGCGTGGCTCCGGGATCGTCGCGAGCATCACGTCGAGGATCTGCATGCGGGCGTCCTTGGCCTGCTGCAGCGCGCTGGCCAGCACGTCGGCCGGCATGCCCTGGACCTTCATGTCCAGCTGGATCGCGGTGACGAACTCCTCGGTGCCGGCGACCTTGAAGTCCATGTCGCCGAGCGCGTCCTCCGCGCCGAGGATGTCGGTCAGGGTCACGTACTTCCCGTCGTCGGCGATCATGCCCATCGCGATGCCGGCAACCGGCGCCTTGAGCGGCACACCGGCGTCCATCATCGACAGGGTGGAGCCGCAGACGCTCGCCATCGACGTCGAGCCGTTGGAGCTCATGACGTCGGACACCAGACGCAGGGCGTAGGGGAACTCGTCCTCGTGCGGCACCACCGGCAGCAGGGCGCGCTCGGCGAGCGCACCGTGGCCGATCTCGCGACGCCGCGGCGAGCCCACACGACCGGTCTCACCGGTGCTGTAGGGCGGGAAGTTGTAGTGGTGCATGTAGCGCTTCGTGTCCTCGGGATCGAGCGTGTCGATCATCTGGGTCATGCGCAGCATGCCCAGCGTGGCCACGTTCAGCACCTGCGTGTCGCCCCGGCTGAACAGCGCCGACCCGTGTGCCCGCGGCAAGACGCCGACCTCGGCCGACAGGGGCCGGATCTCGGTGGCGCTGCGGCCGTCGAGCCGCACGCCCTGCTCGACCACGCGTCGACGCATGACCTTCTTCTGCAGGGACTTCCAGGCGGGACCGAACTCGGCCGCGCGCTCGGCGAACGCATCCTCACCCAACGTCGCCGTCAGGTGGGCCTTGGCCTCTTCCTTGACCGCACTGAACGCCTCGTCGCGCGCGGCACGGTCGGGCACGATCGCGGCCTCGAGCTTGCCCGCGAAGTTCGCGTACAGCTCGTCCCACAGATCGTCGCCGTACTGCGGCGTGGGCGTCCACTCCATCTCGCTGACGCCGTGCGCGGCGATGAACTCGTCCTGGAACGCGATGATCTTGGCGATCTCGGTCTTCGCGACCTCGAGGCCCTGGGCGACGACCTCTTCGGTCGGCGCCAGCGCGCCCTCGGCGAGCAGCGACCACGTGTGCACGGGGGCCTCGCCCTCGATCATCAGCACGTCGACGCCGCCGTCGTCGCTCTTGGACCCGGCCACGACGATGTCGAACGTGGCGTCCTCGGTCTCCTGGTAGGTCGGGTTGACGACCCACTCGCCGTTGATCAGGCCCAGACGCACGGCGGCGACCGGTCCGTCGAACGGCAGACCGGCGAGGCCCACGGCGCAGGCGGCCGCGTTCATCGCCGGGATGTCGTAGGGGTTCTCCATGTCCACCGACAACACCGTGACGACCACCTGGACCTCGTCGCGGAACCCTTCCTTGAAGGTCGGGCGCAGCGGGCGGTCGATCAGGCGAGCCGTCAGGATCGCGGTCTCGCCGGGGCGGCCCTCCCGGCGGAAGAACGAGCCGGGGATCTTGCCGGCCGCGTAGGCCCGCTCCTCGACATCGATCGTCAGCGGGAAGAAATCGATCCCCTCGCGGGGCTTGGAACGGACGCAGGTCGCGATGACTTGCGTCTGTCCGTAGGTAACGACGACGGCGCCGTCGGCGAGCTTCGCAAGCTTGCCGGTCTGCATCGTCAGGTCGTGCGCGCCGATGGGGCGCGTCATCTCAGTGACCATCCGGTCGGGTCCTCCTTGGACTCGTGGGCGCGCGGTGCGCGCCTCAATCAGGCGAGGGACGTCGGCCGGTTGTCAGTGGTGAACCTCCGAACCGCAGCGGGCTGCGGGGGTTCGCCACTGAGAACCGACCGGGCTTCGGGGCCTCCCTCGGGGCCGGGAGTTGGGCTGTGGTGCATCACCCCCTCATGCGACGAAGGCCCCCGGCGGGGGCCCCGACGCACGTCCTAGCGGCGAAGACCGAGCTTCGCGACGATGTCGCGATAGCGGGTGATGTCCTCGCGCTTCAAGTACTCCAGCAGCCGGCGGCGGCGACCGACCAGCATCAGCAGGCCGCGACGGCTGTGGTGATCGCTCTTGTGCGTCTTGAGGTGATCGGTCAGATCGGTGATGCGCTTCGTCAGAACGGCGATCTGCACCTCGGCGGAACCTGTGTCGCCCGTCGTGCGGGCGTGCTCCGCGATGATGGCGGTTTTCTCTTGTGTGGTCAGTGTCATAGTCAGTGGACAAGGCTACCAGCGCCCGCGGGCCGCTGACCTGCTACGCAAGCGCCTCGGGGGGGACCAGGTCGCGCGCCAAGGCCACGTCGCGGGCGATCGCGGCCACCAGAGCCTCGAGGTCGTCGTACTTCTGCTCGTCGCGAACCCGGGCCCAGAATTCGATGCTCAGCGGCTCCCCCGGCAGGTCCTGCCCCTCGTAGTCGAGCAGGAACGCCTCGACGTGCAGCGGCTCGACCCCGAAGGTCGGGTTCGTGCCGACGTCGAAGGCGGTGCGATACCGAAGGCCGCGGTGCTCGGCGACCCCGGCGTAGATGCCTTGCCCCGGAAGCAGCAGACGTGGCCAGGTCCGGAGGTTCGCCGTTGGATACCCGAGCCCCTTCCCCCGGCCGTGGCCGGTCACCACCTCGCCGTCGAGCACGAACCGCCGCCCGAGCGCCTCCCGGGGCCATGCCAGGTCCCCGGCCGCCAGCGCCTCGCGGATCGACGTGGAGGAGACGGTGCGCCCCTCGATCTCGACGAGCGGCACCGCCTCGGAGGTCAACCCGAACGGCCGCCCCAACTGCGACAGGTTCTCCATCGTCCCGAGGGCCTTGAAGCCGAACGTGAAGTTGGCGCCCATCGCGGCGTGCACCGCGTGGACGCCGCCCACCAGGATGTCGGCGACGAACGCGTCCGCGGGCACCATCGAGAAGTCCCGGTCGAACGGCAGCACGACCAGCACGTCGATGCCGCAGGCCGCGATCAGCTCGGCGCGGCGCTCGACCGTGGTCATCAGCCGTGGCTCGCGCCCGGGCGTGAGCACCTCGCGCGGATGCCGGTCGAAGGTCACCGCGACGCTGCGCATGTCGCGGGCCCGCGCCTCGGCGCGCACCCGATCGAAGACGGCCTGATGCCCCCGGTGGACCCCGTCGAAGAAGCCCACCGTGGCGACGCTCGGTCGATCGTCGAGCGGGAGCGCGTCGAGCCCGTGTCGGACGTCCATCGCGAGGGAGGCTATCGGACGGATCCGGTCACCGCGGCGCCAGGATCACGAGCGGTCTGGCTTTCGCCCCGTCGTCCCGGTAGACGCCGATCAGGCGGCCGTCCGGGTCATAGACGCCGTACGGGCCCTCGATCGCCGCGGGCGCGAGGATCCGTCCGTGCCCGGCGGCGATCGCCTCCTCGTACTCGAGGTCGAAGCGCGGCAGGTGCGTGACTGCTCGTTCGAGCGGAAGGGGCTCGCCCGGCTCGTCGGGCGATGTGGCCGTCTCGACCGTGAAGGGACCGATCGCCGTGCGTCGCAGCGCCGTCAGGTGCGCGCCGCACCCCAGCGCGGCGCCGACATCGGCGGCGAGCACCCGCACGTAGGTCCCGCCGCTGACCGAGCAGACGAACGACACATCGGGCCCGTCGCGTCCCGTGAGGTCGAAGCGGTCGACCCGGACGATCCGTGCCGGCGCCTCCAGGTGCTCCCCCTTGCGCGCCGCGTCGTAGAGCTTGCGCCCGTCCACCTTGACCGCCGAGAACGCGGGCGGACGCTGGGCGCTCGCCCCCAGCTTCGCCGTCATGGCTGCCCGGATCGCATCGTCGTCGGCATCCACCGGCACGGTGCGCACGATCTCGCCCTCCGCATCCAGCGTCGTCGTCTCGACGCCGAGTCGCATCGTGCCCTCGTAGTCCTTCGGGAGGTCCCCCAGGAACCGCAGGAGCCGCGTGGCGCGGCCGACCCCCATCACGAGCAGGCCCGTCGCCATCGGGTCCAGCGTGCCCGCGTGCCCGACCTTGCGGGTCTGCAGGGCCCGACGAACCGCGGCGACCGCGTCGTGGGAGGTGATGCCGCCCGGCTTGTCGATCAGCAGGAGCCCGTCGGGACCGGGCCCGGGGCGCCCGTCCGCGCTCACGGGCTCGCGAGCTCGCCCAGCAGCGCCGCACGGAGCTTCGCGACCGTCTCGGCCGGGCCGGCGTCGCTCGTGTAGCCGGCGGCGAGGCGATGTCCGCCGCCGCCGAACGCGGCCGCGACCGCACTGAGATCGTGAGCGCCGCGCGAGCGCACGCTCACCTTGAACCGTCCGTCCCGCTGCTGCTTGATCAACGCGGCCGCATCGGCCTCGCGGGCCGTGCGCAACACGTCGATCAGGTCATCGATGTCGCCGGGGCCGACGTCGGCGCGCTCGAGGTCGGACCACAAGACGTAGGTCCACACCAGGTCGGCGGTTTCGTCGAGCTGGGCACGCCCCATCGCGATCGACAACACGTCCAGGTAGGACGCGCGATTGTCCTCGTAGAGCATCTGCGAGATGCGCGCATGATCGAAGGGGTGCTCGCGCAGTCTGGCCGCGAGCCGCAAGGTGTCCGGCGTGGCCGCCTCGTATTGGAACCGGCCCGTGTCGGTGATCAGTCCGGCGTACAGACACACGGCCGACGCGTCCGTCATCTCGCCGCCGATCGCATCGATCAGCCCCGCCACGAGCTCACAGGTGCTCGAGGCGTCCGGGTCCACGACCCGGATCGTGCCCAGCCCGTCGTTGGACCGGTGGTGGTCGATCCAGATCAGCTCGCGCGCGGCGGTCGAGGCCTGACCGAGCTCCCCGAGCCGATCGAACGCGGCACAGTCGCACGTCACCATCACGTCGGGCTCGGCCGGAAAGTCCTGCGGGTCGACCAACAGGTCGAGCCCCGGCAATTCCTTCGCCCAGCGTGGGGCCGACCCCGGCGGGCCCGGGAACGCGCAGATCACCCGCGTGCCACGCGCGACCAGGTGGTGGGCGAGGCCCAGCATCGAGCCCAGCGCGTCGGCGTCGGGGTTGAGGTGGCACGCGATCGCGACGACGGGGGCGTCCCGCAGGACCGCGGCGGCCGCTTCGAACCGGTCAGGGTCCATCCGGCTCCTCCCCCGGCAGGGCCTGCCGCAGGAGATGGTCGATCCGCTCGCCCTTGGCCAGCATCTCGTCTTCCTCGAAGCGGAGCTCGGGCGTGACCTTCAGCCGTACCTGGCGACCGAGCTCGCGCCGCAGATGGGGCGCCGCGGATCGCAGCGCCGCGCGGGTGCCGGCGCGCGCCTTCTCCTCGCCGAGCACGGTGTAGTAGACCCACGCCACGCGCAGGTCCGGCGACACCTTCACCCCGGTGACGGTCACGAACCCGACCCGCGGATCCTTCAGTGCCTGGATGGCCTCGGCGAGGATCTCGCGGAACTCCTCGCTGACACGCTCGGTCCGAGCTCCCTGCGGCATGGGTCCAGGGTACCCGTCGTCGGCTCAGTCCTCGGGCGCCCACAGGTGCACGTCCCGATCGATCACCTCGATCTCGCCCCAGGCGTCGATGCGATGCTCGATCTCCTGCAGGACGCGGCGCAGGTGGTACTCCTGCCCGCCGACGACCGCCACCGCGATCGCCGCCCGCTGCCACAGGTCCTGGTACTCGACCTCCGCGACGCTCACCGCGAACGTCTGGCGCAGGGCGGCCGTCAGGGTCTTGAGGACGTGGCGCTTCTGCTTGAGTGAATGGGCCCCCGGGATCCGCAGATCGAACCGCTCGACCGCGACGATCACGGGATCAGATGGTGCGAGCGACCTCTTCGACCTCGTAGGCCTCGACGAGGTCGCCGTCCTTGAGGTCCTGATAGTTCTCCAGGCCGATGCCGCACTCGTACCCCTCGCGCACCTCGCCGACGTCGTCCTTGAACCGGCGCAGCGAGGCGATCTTTCCGTCATAGACCACGACGCCGTCGCGCACCAACCGGGCCAGCGCGTTGCGTCTGATGGTGCCGTTCCGCACGTAGGAACCGCCGATCACGCCGAGCTTCGGGACCCGGAAGGTCTGACGGATCTCCGCCTCGCCGAGCACGCGCTCGCGCTCCTCGGGCTTGAGCATGCCCGACAGCGCCGCCTTGATGTCGTCGATCGCGTCGTAGATCACCTTGTAGGTGCGGATGTCGACGCCTTCCTTCTCCGCCAGCTCGCGCGCGTTCGTATCCGGCCGAACGTTGAAGCCGACGATGATCGCGTCGGAGGCCATCGCGAGGGTGACGTCGTTCTCGGTGATCCCGCCGGCGCCGGCGCGGACGATGTTCACGCGCACCTCTTCCTGCGGCAGCTTGAGCAACGAGTCTTCGAGCGCCTGCACCGAGCCCTGCACGTCGGCCTTCACGATCAGGTTCAGCTCGGTGACGGCATCGGCGCCGGTACGGCGCAGCAGGTCCTGCAACGTTGCACGCCGCGCCACCACCAGCTCGGCCTGACGGGACTTCGCCTCGCGCTCCTCCGCGATGTGCCGTGCCTCGCGCTCGTCCTCGACCTCGCGGAAGTCGTCGCCCGCGCTCGGCACGTGACTCCAGCCGAGGATCACGACCGGCTTGGACAGGCTGGCGCTGTCGACCGCCGCGCCGTTCTCGTCCTGCATCGCGCGGATGCGGCAGTACGCCGTGCCCGCGATCAACGCGTCGCCGACCGACAGCTCGCCCTTCTGCACCAGGACGGTGGCCACGGGCCCGCGACCCTTGTCGAGGTGCGCCTCGAGCACCGTGCCGCGGGCGCGCCCCGTCGGGTCGCCCTTGAGATCCTCCAGATCGGCGACCACCAGCAGCGTCTCGAGCAGCGTGTCGAGGTTCTGATGCGCCTTGGCAGACACGTCGACGAACTCGAACTCGCCGCCCCACTCGGCGGGGATGATGCCGTGCTCGACCATCTGGGTGCGCACGCGGTTGGGGTCTGCGTCGTCCTTGTCGACCTTGTTCACGGCCACGACGATCGGCACGTTTGCCGCCTTCGCGTGGTCGAGCGCCTCGAGCGTCTGGGGCATCACGCCGTCGTCGGCCGCCACCACCAGCACCGCGATATCGGTCACGCTCGCGCCGCGGGCGCGCATCGCCGTGAACGCCTCGTGGCCGGGCGTGTCGATGAAGGTGATCTCTCGCTGCCCGACGTGCGCCTGGTACGCGCCGATGTGCTGCGTGATGCCGCCGAACTCGCCGGCCACGACGTCGGTGGAGCGGATCGCGTCCAGCAGCTTCGTCTTGCCGTGGTCGACGTGACCCATGATCGTGACCACCGGGGCACGCGTCTCCAGCTTGGTCTCATCGACGACCTCGGCTTCTTCCTCGGCCTTCAGCTCGTCCTCGAGGCCGATGATGTCGGCCGTGTAGCCGAGCTCGGCGGCGATCAACTCGATCGCCTCGTCGTTCAGCGACGTGGTCGCCGTCACCATCTCGCCGGCCAGGAACAGGACCTTCACGATCTCCGCCGGGGAGCGGTTCGTCTTCTCCCCGATCGTCTGCGGCGTGGCGCCGTGGATCACCTGCAGCACCGGCCCGGTGGGGACGGCGGGCTCCTCGACCGGACGCCGCCGGGGCTTGGCCTCCTTCGGCTCCTCGACCTTCGCGGGCTCCTCGGCCGCAACGAGCGCGGGCGCCGTCGCGGTGAGGACGCTCCCGCGGCTCCGCCTTCGGCTCCGTCTTGGCCTTCGGCTTGGCCTTGGGCTTGGCCTTGCGCGGGGCCGGCGGCGGCTCGAGGACCTCGCGGGGCTTGGCCGGCGTCGTGGTCGCCTTCCCGCCGGATGCGCGCAGGCGCGGAACGACGTCCTCGGGCACGCTGGAGGAGGCGGACTTGCCGGTCACGCCCATCGCGCCGAGCGTCCCCAGCAACTCCTTGCTGGTGACACCCAGTTCTTTCGCCAGTTCGTGGACCCTCACGCCTACTCCTGCTCCTGCTCGTCGGACCGTTCCCTAAGCCTACCCGCCACTTCCGCGCCCACGCCTGCCCGCAGCGCGCGGGCGAGGGCCCCGCGTGCCAGCGCCGCCTCGACGCACGCGGGTCGCGGATGCACCCACGCGCCGCGACCGGGCGCCCGCCCGCTTGGATCGACGGCGACCTCGCCCGCGGGGCTGCGCACCACGCGGATGAGGCCGATCGTGGGCCCGCTCGCGCGGCAACCCACGCAGGTGCGCTGCGGTTCGCGACCGCGCGACACCTCAGCTACCCCGCCGCCGGAGCCTCCGGGGGCGCGGCGGCCTGTGACTCGGACTTGATGTCGATCCGCCAGCCGGTGAGGCGTGCGGCGAGCCGTGCGTTCTGCCCTTCCTTGCCGATCGCCAGCGAGAGCTGGTAATCGGGCACGACGACCTGGGCGGTCTGGGACTCGGGATCGACGATCACGCGGTTCACCTTCGCGGGCTGCAAGGCGTTGGCCACCAGCTCGCCCGGGTCATCGGACCACGGGACGACGTCGATCTTCTCGCCGCGCAGCTCGGTGACGACGTTGCGCACGCGGGAGCCCTTCGGCCCGACACAGGCGCCGACGGGGTCGACCGCGGGCTCGTTGGACCAGACCGCGATCTTCGATCGGTGCCCCGGCTCGCGCGCCACGGCACGGATCTCGACGACACCGTCCTCGATCTCGGGCACCTCCATCTCGAAGAGCCGCTTCAGCAGCCCCGGGTGGGTGCGGCTGACCACGATCTGGGGACCCTTGGCGCCGCGGCGAACCTCCGTGATGTAGGCCTTCAGGCGTTCCCCGTTGCGGTGCGGCTCGGAGGGCACCTGCTCGGCCTGCGGCAACAGCGCCTCGACCTTGCCGAGATCGAGCAGCGTGTAGCGGCGCTCGGACTGCTGCACGATGCCGGTGACGACGTCGCCCTCCCGGCCGGCGAACTCCTCGTAGGTCATCTCGCGCTCGGCGTCGCGGAGCTTCTGGAAGATGACCTGCTTCGCGGTCTGCGCGCCGATCCGCCCGCGGAAGTCGTCGGTGACCTTGACCTCCTCCTCGGACAGCACCTTCATCTCGACACCCTCGCCGTCGGCGGTGTCGACCTCCTCGAGCACCTGTTGGAACATGCGCATCTCGCCGGTCTCGGCGTCGATCTCGGCGCGGAAGCCGACGAAGTCGTCGTCGGCGTCGGGGTGCTCCTGCTTCCAGGCGGTCTTGTAGGCGGCGGCCATCGCCTCATCGAGCCCCTCGAGGATCGTTTCGAACGCGATCCCCTTCTCCCGCTCCAACTCGCGGAGCGCCGCGATCATCTCGGCGTTCATACCTTCGTTCCCTTCAATTCAGCGCTCCAGTCGGCCACGGTGCGCGCGGACGCGATGTCCGCGATCGGCACCCTCCGTGGTGCGCCATCGACCTCCAGCACGATGCCGTCGTCGTCGCTGTCGACGAGCGCGCCCGTATGCACACGAGCGCCCTCGAGCGGTTCGGTCGTCTTCACCTTCACCTGTTGTCCGAGCGCCCGCGCGAACTGCGCGGGCGTGCGCAGCGACCGCTCGATCCCAGGCGTGCTCACCTCGAGCTCGTAGCGACCCTCGCCGAAGTCCTCCAGGTCGAGCCGGCGGGCGATCTTGTCGGACAGCGTCGCGATCGCGTCGAGATCGAGTCCGCCGTCACGGTCGACGGTGACGCGCAGGGTACGCCGGCCTCCGGTCCCTTCGAAGGCGACGTCGACCAGCTCGACACCCGCGCCCTCGACGACCGGTCGGACCAGCGCCTCGGCGTCCACCACGACAACCCCCCACGAAACGAAAGGTGGGCACGCGCCCACCTCCGGCTCACCGCATGACTACGTTTCCGCAGGCAGTATAGCCGACGGGGCTCAGACGTCGGCCAGCAGGGCCACGTGCGCTCGGAACGCATCGGTCGTCGAGGACCCCTGGTCATCGGCGAACGCGCCGAAGATGGCGACGTCGGCGCCGATGACCGGGTCGCGGTTGGCGGCGCTGAAATCCCCCCAGCGCTCGAGGCCCGGGCCGAACTCGTAGCGGGCGCCCCCGGCGGCGATCAACGACGTCTGCGCCGCCGTGCCGGCGCCCGCCGGCACCGTTGCGGCCCAGATCCCGAGGCACTCGCTCGGCCCGCCCCGTGCGTACCCGATGAACAGCGTGCCCACGTCGTTCGTGGCCAGCGCGGGCCATGCGGCGTCGTGGTTGGCGGCGCCGACCGTGCCTTCCCGCAGCACCTGGGAACGGCCGAATCGGTTCTTCGGTGCGGCCTCGTACCAGCGGATCACGGACTCCTGGGGGCCGCCGCCGGCGTTGCCGGCCACGGCGGTCGCGGCGTACAGACGGTTCGTGTCGGCGTCGTAGAAGGCCGACGTGAGACGCAGATCACCCGTGTCCCACCAGGTGTTCACCTGGTTCGTGCTGTCGCACTGGTATCCGTAGGGCGGCAGCGCCACCCGCTTCACGGCCTCGGCGGTCTTGGAGACCGTGAGGTTGCCGTTGACGATCCGCAGCCGCCACAGCACGAGCTTCGCGGACGTGGCCTTCGGCTCCAGCGAGACGAGGAACTGATCGGTGGGCGCACCGCCGACGGACTGCGCCGCCTGCAGGGTGAAGGCCTTCGAACCGTCGGGGTTCTTGGTCTTGGACCCCGCGAGCACCTTGATCGGCACGGTCTTGGTGCAGGTCGGATCGTCGTACAGCGCCCCCTTGGGCATCGAGATCACCTGCGCGTAGCGGAACGGCCCGTTGTTGAACCCGAAGTTGTTCGTGGTGACGACGACGCGGTTGGCGCTGAACCCGATGCTCGGATAGTCGGCGAACTCGTGCGTGCCGTTGTGCACCTGGTCCCCGACCATGTGTGTGCGGCACCACGTGCCCGTGTCCTCGGCCGTCGCCGACGGGATCGTGACCACCTCGATGTAGCCCTCCGAGGAGTCATAGACCAGGAACGTCAGGACGAACATGTCGTCGTAGGCGTCGTAGAAGACCTTCGGATCGGTCTCCTTGAGACCCGCGAGCTGGGCGCTCATCGACCGGAGTCGCAAGGGGGCGAGCAGCTCGGCGCCGGTGCGGTCGTAGACGCCGACCCGCACGTTCACGGCGGCCACCACGCTCGTCGGTCCGGTCGCGCCGGTGGGATCGCCGGGGCTCGTGAGCGGGTTCGGCCCCATCAGATCGGCGTCCAGACCGTCGGCGGTCGGCGTGCGCGTGCCGACGCGCTCCTGCGTCGGCCTCGGCGCGGGACGTGTCGCGCGCGGGCCCGCGGCCGACGGCGCGGCGCCATCGTGACGCACGGTCGACGCGCCGTCCGGGGTCGGCGCGCTCGCGCGGCCGGCCGATCGCCAGGGCACGTTCGCGATCCGGTCGGCGGCCGGCCGCGCGGCACCGGCGGGGGCCGGCACGGTCGCGAGCGCGGCGAACAACGACAGGGCGCAGAGCACGGTGAGTCGACGCATCGAACGACCGTACCAAGCGACGGCCGTTGACGCGACCGAGGCGCGCGTGCGACCATCCCGCCTCTGATGGCGACCATGTCGAGGACCTGGTGGTGGTGCGCGGGCTCGTGGAGCTCGGCGCCGCCGAGCGCCTGACGCGATCGCATCGTCGCATCGCCCCACGAGCCCCGGACCCGCGGTCCGGGGTTCACGCGTATCTGCCCACCCGTACGAGAGGATGGAGGCCATGGCCGCAGCCCTGCAGGTCCACCCCGACCGACCGACCTTCGACCGCATGGCGGCCGATTGGCCGCTCGTGCCGGTGTGGGCGGAGTTGCTGGCAGACATCGGCACGCCCGTCGGCCTCCTGCCCGCGATCGCGGGCGACGGTCCCGCCCTGCTGCTCGAGTCGGTCGAGCGGTCCGAGCGCTGGGGGCGCTATTCGTTCGTCGCCGGCGACCCGGCGGCCATCCTGATCGCCGATGACGCCGGCGTGCGGCTGCGCGACGTCGTGCGCGATCTGCCCATCGGCGAGCCCTCGCAACGGTTGTCGCCGCGGGAAGGGTTGCGCGCCGCCGTCAACGGACTGAAGGCGCCGCGGCTGGACGGCCTTCCGCCGATCACGGGCGGGCTGATGGGGTACGCGAGCTACGAGGCGGCCTCGCTGCTCGACGGACATCCCGCGCCGCATGCGGACGAGGCGTCGTTCCCGCCGGTCGGCCTGCTGCTCATCGACCGCGCGGTGGTGTTCGATCACTGGCGGCAGCGCCTGGTCTTGGTCGTCCACGCGCTGCGCGGCGGCTACGACGAGGCCATCGCGGCGCTCGAGGGTCTCGCCGACAAGGTGGCGTCGGCGACGACGCTGCCGTTGCTGGCCGCCGGCGAGTCTTCCGACGTCACCGGCGAGCCGAACATGGCCGATGAGGCCTACCGAGACATCGTCGCCAGCTTCAAGGAGCACATCCTGGCCGGCGACATCTTCCAGGCGGTTCCCTCGCGGCGCGTGTCGTTCCCCGCGCCCGAAGGTGGCCTGCCCATCTACCGGCGGCTTCGGGTGTCGAACCCGGCCCCGTACATGTTCTACCTGCGAGCCCTCGGCATGGAGCTGGCGGGCTCGTCTCCCGAGCCGCTGGTGCGGGTCGAGGGACGGCGTGTGCTGACCCGGCCGATCGCCGGCACGCGCCCCCGCGGTCTCACGGAGGTGCGCGACCGCCTGCTGGAACACGAGCTGTTGGCCGACCCGAAGGAGCAGGCGGAGCACGCGATGCTGGTCGACCTCGCGCGCAACGACCTCGGACGTGTGTGTGTCCCCGGCAGCGTGCGCCCCACCGAGCTGATGGAGGTCGAACGCTTCTCCAAGGTGATGCACATCGTCTCGACGGTCGAGGGCGACCTCCGGCCCGACATGGAGCCGTTCGACGCCCTCGCCGTGACGTTCCCGGCGGGCACGGTCACCGGCGCGCCGAAGCGCCGGGCGATGGAGTTGATCGCCGAGCACGAGCCGACCCCGCGAGGCCCGTACGCCGGCGCGGTCGGCTACCTCACGTTCGCCGGCGACCTCGACTTCTGCATCACGATCCGAACGGCGGTGGTGGCCGACGGCCGCGTCAGCATCCAGGCCGGCGCCGGCATCGTGGCCGACTCCGACCCCGAGACCGAGCTGCGCGAGACGAAGGCCAAGGCCGAGGGCCTGCTGCCCGCCGTCGCCCCGACAACGGAGGCACACCGATGATCCTGGTCGTCGACCACTACGACTCGTTCACCTACAACCTCGTGCAGTTGATCGAGAGTCTCGGCCGCGCCACGACGGTCGTGAAGTCCGATGACCGCCCCGCCGAGGAGCTCGTTCGCCTCAAGCCCGACGCCGTGGTCCTGTCGCCGGGGCCGGGGCACCCACGCGACGCGGGCTGCTTCACCGCGCTGCTGGAGCAGCTCCCGGCGACGACCCCCGTGCTCGGCGTCTGTCTCGGCCACCAGGCGATCGGGCTGGAGGCCGGCGGCACGGTCGATCGCACCACACCGATGCACGGCAAGGCGTCGTTCGTCTACCACGAGGGCGCGGGGATCCTTGCGGGCGTCAGCGTGCCGTTCGAGGCCGGTCGATACCACTCGCTGGTCCTCGAGCGCGACGACCTGCCGGCGGAACTCGAGCTCACGGCGTGGACCGAGGACGGGCTCGTCATGGGCACGCAACACCGCGAGCTGCCGCATTTCGGCGTCCAGTTCCACCCCGAGAGCATCCTGACGCCCGAAGGACCCCGGATCGTGGAGAACTTCCTCGCGATCGTCCGCTAGGCAGTTTCGTCAGGCCGCGGGACAACCGGGGCCGGTCGCGAACGCGCCGCTGTTCGGTGCCACGCGGCAGGCGCGCTCGTCCACCGCCTGGAACGCCTTGGCGGGGATCCGCTTGAGCTGGTCGACGAAGGAGTAGGTCCATCGGGGATCGACCGTCCCCTGGAAGTACCAGTCGCTGCCGTTGTCGGCCACGATGAGCCCGTAGTGCTTCATCGCGCGGATCACGACGCGCGCCTGCCGGCCGAACCGGCTCGCGTCGAACCCGGCCTTCAGACGGAACCGCGCCCCCATCGGCGGACAACGGCGATCGTTCGTGCCGGCGGCATGGCGGGCGGGCCAGAGATAGGCGTCGTACGTGCACGCCGCGGTGACGCGGATCGCATGGTCGACCGAGCCCGCCGCGACCTCGTCGTAGCGCAACAGTCCCGCGTAGATCGAGAGGCCGGCCGCATCGGCGCTGGTCCAGCCCGCCGGCCGCAGCGCGTTGTCGGCCAGGTCGAAGATCGCGCCGGAGCCGGCCCGCGGATCGCCACCGTTCCACCGCGCCGCATACAGCTCATACAGCGTGCAGGTGTCGCGGTCGATCATGATCGCGTGCCGATCGGACCCGCCCTCGACGTGCGTGTCCGGTCCGAACGGATAGGAGCCCTTGTCGCTTTCGCTCGCGTACGTGAAGTGCACGCTCACGTCGGGGTGGGCGGCATCGACGACATCGAACGGGATCCCGTACGCAGGCGGGCCGAAGTCCGGGTGCAGGAACGTCGCGCGTGCGCGCATCGCCTTCTTCCAGACGTCGGACTTGGGGTGTGTCGGCAACCTCGACACGTCGAGATGCCAGACGTTGTTCGACGGGAACACGTCACAGGTCGTGCCCGGAACCGGGATCGCCTGCACCGGCAGCGCGAGCGCCCCCGCGGCGATGCAGCAGGCGGCGACCGCCGCGACCGTCCGGATCCCCCGCATCTCCGAGTCATCGGCACCCGCGACCGCTACGGTTGAGCACGACATGTCCCACACGCCCGCCGAACGCGCCGGCTTCCTGCAGCATCCGACGAGCGCGGTGGTGGGCGGCCTCGTGGCGCTCCACATCCTGGTGCTGGTCGTGATCCTCGCCCGGGCCGCCTCCTTGGCACCGGCGGACGCCGACGTCGCCCGGGCGAACCGCATCGCGACCTCGCCCGCGACCGCCTATCGGAACTTCCCGGTGGAGTTCATGCCCGTGCAGACGCTGTTCGATCGGGCCCTCGGCTCGGGCGACGTGGCGGACGCCGCCCGGCGGATCGCGCTGGTCGCGTTTCTCGCCGACATGGCCGCGGCCGTTGCGCTGGCGTGGGGCTGGGGACGGCGGCAGTCGGCCACCTACCTGCTGCTCGGACTGCCGCTGCTGTCGTTCCTGTACCTGCGGTTCGATCTCGTCGCGGTCGCCCTCGCCGCGTGGTCCCTGGCGCTGCTCCACCGGCGGCGCGAGGAACTCGGCGGCGTCGCACTCGGTCTCGCCGTGATGGCCAAGCTCTGGCCGTTGGTGCTGGTGCCGATCTTTGCGTTCCGTCGGGCGCGGCGCGGCCTGCTCCTCGGGGTCGCGGTCTGTCTCGTGATCGGGGCATGGTGGTACCTCACCGGCGGTCCGAAGGGACCGTTCCAGGTGCTGTCGTTCCGCGATACCCGTGGATGGCACGCGGAGAGCCTCGTCGGCGATCTGCTGTGGATCCTCGGCCGCGGCGAGCCCTATCGGGAGGCCGATGCGATCCGCATCGGCCACGCCACCCTGGCGGTCAAGGCGATCCTGTTCGCCGCTCTGATCGCGTGTGAGACATGGATCTGGCGCCGCGCCTCGCGCGACGCCCGCGATCCCGTCGGCGGGGCCGCGCTCGCGGCCGTCGCTACCCTCGTCGTCTTCTCGCCGGTGTTCTCACTCCAGATGGCCGCGTGGGTCCTGCCGTTCGCAGCGCTGGCGTTCGACGGCGATCGCGACGAGCGTCACACCGCCGGCGTCGCGACGGTCGCGGTGGTCCTCACCGGCGTGGTCGCGCTCGTGTGGCGCGAGCAGGCAGCCGTGCCGGCGGCCTGGGTCGGCTGGCTCGTCCTGGCTCGCAACCTCGTGTGGATCGACATCGTGGTGTCGTGGTTGCGGACGGCGCGCGTCCCGGTCACGACCGGCGCACCCGATGTTCCGCAACGCCGGGCGGCCGATGCGGCGACGGACGGCATCGAGGCCGTCCTGCCGTTCGACGCCGAATAGGTCAGGCCCCGGCGGCCACCTTTTCCGCGGCGACCTTTCGCGCCTCGACCAGCAAGGCGTCGACCAGCTCGTCCTCGGGCACCTTCCCGACCGCCTCGCCGCCGCGGATGATGAACCCCAAGCCGTTGCCGCTGGCGATGCCGACGTCGGCCTCGCGCGCCTCCCCGGGGCCGTTGACGACGCAGCCCATCACGGCGACCCGCATCGGCACGCCGAACTCCTCGGCCTCGATCGCGGCCTCGACCTTCTTCGTGAGCTCGAGCACGTTCACCTCGGCGCGGCCGCACGACGGGCACGCCACGAGGTCCAGGCCGCGTTCCCGCAGGCCGAGCGACTGCAAGATCGCGTTGCCGACCTTCACCTCTTCGACGGGGTCGTCGGTCAGGGAGACACGGATCGTGTCGCCGATGCCCTCGGCGAGCAGCGTGCCGATCCCGACGGCGGACTTGACGCCGCCCAACGGCATCGGCCCGGCCTCGGTCACCCCGAGGTGCAACGGGTAGTCGCACTGCTCGGCCAACTGCCGGTAGGCCTCGATCATCACGGCCGCGCTCGAGTGCTTCACGCTGATCTTGATGTCGTGGAAGTCCTCGTCCTCGAGGATGCGCGCCTCGTTCATGGCCGACTCGACGAGCGCTTCGGGCGTCGGCGCGCCGTACTTCGCAAGCAGGTCCTTCTCGAGCGAGCCGGCGTTGACCCCGATGCGGATCGGCACGCCGCGGGCCTTCGCCTCGCGCGCGATCAGACGCACCTTGTCCTGATACTTGATGTTGCCCGGGTTGATCCGCAGTCCCTGGATGCCCGCCTCGAGCGCCGCCATCGCGTACTTCCACTGGAAGTGGATGTCGGCCACGACCGGCACCGTCGACTTCGCGGCGATCGCGACCAGCGCCTCGGCATCCTCCCAATGCGGCACGGCGACCCGCACGATGTCGACGCCCGCCGCCACCAGCGACGCGATCTGCTGCAGGGTCGCGTTGATGTCGGCCGTCTTCGTGGTGGTCATCGACTGGATGGAGACCGGCGCGTCGCCACCGACCGCCACGCGGCCGACCTGCAGCTGCCGAGTCTTGCGTCGTTCCACCACTCGAGTCTCCCAGGGCGGCGGACTAGGTGCCGAACACGTGGAACGTGACCGTGCGGTCCTTCGGCTCGTCCATCTCGAAGAAGATCAGCCGCTGCCAGGTGCCGAACGCAGGCTCGCCACCGACGACCGGGATCGCGTGCGAGGTCGCCGACAGCAACATCGCCTTCACGTGGGCGTGGCCGTTCTTGCGCTCGTCGTCGTGCATGTTCTGGGTGCGGATGTCGAAGTCGTCGTGCTGGTAATAGATGCCGTCGTGCGGGATCGCCTCGGTCAGGTGGCGCCGGAAGTCCGCCAGGGCGCCGTCCTCCCATTCGTTGATCAGCAGCGCGCAGGTCGTGTGCGCGCAGAACGCGACGACCATGCCCTCGGTCACCCCCGCGTCCTTCACGGCGCGATGGAGGTCGTCGGTCAGGTCGAGGTACTCGTAGCGGCCGTCGGCGGCGACGGTCACGGCGGTCGTAGCGGAAATCACGTGGAAGCCCTCCTATCGCTGGTGGAGACGGCGGCCTCCGCCGCCGGCAGGTCGAACGTGAATGCGGAGCCGTGGCCGGGCTCGCTCGTGGCGGTGATCCGGCCACCGTGACTCTCGACGATGGAGCGGGCGATCGCGAGACCGATGCCGGTGCCCCCGCCCTCGCGCGACCGAGAAGCGTCGGCGCGATAGAAGCGCTCGAACAACCGCGGCAGGTGCTCGGGCGCGATGCCGACCCCCGAGTCGCGGACCTCGATGGCCACGCGGTCCTCCCGCCGGGTCCCCGTCACCGTGACCGAGCCACCGGGAGGCGTGAAGCGCACGGCGTTGTCCACCAGGTTGTAGAGCACCTGATGGATCCGCTCCGCATCGGCGGTGGCCGCGAGATCGGCCGAGACGTCGTTGCGCAGCGTCACATCGGTGACCGCACGCCCGACCGAGATCTCCGACAGCACCCGCGCCACGATCGGCTCCAGCGAGGTGACCTCCATGTACATCGGCACCTCGCCGCTCTCCAATCGCGACAGATCCAGGAGCTGGTCGACCAGGCGCCCGAGCCGTTCGGTTTGGGCCAGCATCACCTGCAGCGTCTTGGGGTCCGGCTGCTCGACGCCGTCGGCGAGGTTCTCCAGGTGCGCACGGATCGCCGTGATCGGGGTCTTGAGCTCGTGGGAAACGTTGGCGACGAGATCGCGGCGCGACTTCTCCAGGACCGCCAGTTCCGAGCTCATACGGTTGAACGCCGCGGCCAGCTGGCCCACCTCATCGCGACTCGTCGTCACGACCCGGGCCGAGTAGTCGCCGATCTCCATGGCCCGGGCCGCCGCGGCCATGTCGCGCAACGGTTGCGTCATGCCGCGCGCCAGCCAGCGCGCGATCAGCAGCGAGATCACGCCCGCGATCGCGCCCGCGAGGAGGAACTGCCACCACATGCTCTGCAGGAACCCCAGCGTCGCCGAGATGCGCCCGAGCGAGCCGCGACTCGGGGACGGCTGCATCGCGGTGACCGAGCCGCCGTCGGGCGACGGGACGCTGGCCCACGTGATGTGGCAGATGACGCCCCAATGGGGAACGCCGTCGGTGTACGGATCGGGCAGGCAGGAGAACTGCATGCCCTCGATGCCGGTCACGGTTCCGTCGGGTGCGCGCCGGATGATCTCCGTGTCGGACGGGATGTTCGGGAGCTGCCCCGCCGCCGCCTTGCCCGCGAGCGCGAGCGTGTCGATCGCCTCGCTGTCTCGCGGGGAGTCCCGCAGGGCGTAGCCGATGACCGCGTAGCTGATCAACAGGGTCATGGCGACCGCCAGCACGATGACCGAACCGAGCTTCGCCCGGATCGACGGAAGCTTCTCGAGGGGCCGCATCGCCACCCCGATCACTCCTTGAAGGCGTAGCCGACCCCGTGCACCGTTCGGATGAACCGTGGGTCGTTGCCGTCCTCGCCGAGCTTGCGACGGATGCGTGCGACGTGGGAATCGACCACACGCCCGCCGGCGTAGTCCCGGTAGCCCCAGACCCGGTCCATCAGCGCCTCGCGGCTCATGACCACGCCCGGGTCGCGGGCCAGCGCAAGCAGGATCTCGAACTCCAGCGGCGTGAGCCCGATCTCCGCATCGTCGACCTCGATCCGGCGGCGCGCGTCATCGATCATCATGCCGTGGCGCTCGATCGGCCCGGTGGGCTGTTGGCCGACGCCCCGGATCCGGTCGACGCGCCGCAGGATCGCCTTCACGCGCACCGTGAGCTCGCGAAGGCTGAAGGGCTTCGTCAGGTAGTCGTCGGCGCCGACCGCGAACCCGGCGACCTTGTCGGCCTCCTCGGTGCGCGCGGTCAGCATGAGGACCGGGGTCCAGCCGTCCTTCTGGATCTGCTGGCAGACCTCGAGCCCATCCATGCCCGGCAGCATCAGATCGAGCACGACCAGGTCGGGGTGGTGCTCGGCGTGTGGCGTCGATCGCCTCGGGCCCGTCGGCGGCGGTCACCACGCGATAACCCTCGGACTCGAGTCGGGCACGGACGGCCTCCGCGATCGCTTCCTCGTCGTCCACGACCAGGATCGTCTGCTCACTCACGGGCGACATCGTACGCGGCCGAGGTTGCGGGCGGGGGGTGGCCGGATGGAGAAACTGTGACGGCCCTGCGGGCGTTCCTGCAGGTCAGGAGCATATCGCGGCCCGCTACGGGCCGGACTGGATCGGTTTCCACACGTCGAGGATCATCGCGGAGATCGAGAAGAAGCCCAGGATCAGCAGCACGACCGCCGAGACCGGAACGACCTTCTTCATGTCGATCCGCTTGCCCCGGACCTTCTCGATCAGGGCGATCGCGACGTGCCCGCCGTCCAGCGGCGGGAACGGCAGCAGGTTGAGCAGCCCGATGAACAAGACCACGGTGGCGAACAACGTGAAGTACAAGGCCCAGGATCCCTGCGAGCCCGCGTGACCGGCGACCTGGCCGACGCCGATCAACGAGACGCCACCCTCCTTGTCGCGTGGGGCGCCGTTGAAGAGCTGGGAATACGTGCGTTGGAAGCCGGCGGGGCCGAAGACCGTGGTGATCCCGGTCGCCGCCTCGCGCGTCGTGTCCCAGAGGGATCCGCCCGCGTGCTCGAGCGCCCCGACCGCCCCCTCCTTCACGCCGGCCATCTGGATGCCGATCCGCGCCCCCGTGACCCCGTCGGTCTCCGTTTCGACGGGCGTCGCGGTGAGGGTGACCTGCTGACCGTCCCGGTCGACGACGTACACGATCGGTTGGCCGACATGCGCCGCCTGGTAGTCACCGACCTCGTTCAGATTCGGTTGCGCCAGGTCGCCGATCTGCAGGATCACATCGCCCGGTTGCATGCCGGCGACGGCTGCCGGCGACGGCTGCCCGTTGATGAGCGGGTCGACGGCGGCGATCCCGGGGATGTTCCAGTTCGCCGCGAAGAAGAACACGGCCGCGAAGATGAGATAGGCGACCACGAAGTGTGAGAACGGCCCCGCGAGGATCACCGTGATCCGTTGCCACACCGGCTTGGCGGTGTAGGCCCGATGCTCGTCGCCCTCGGGCACATCGTTCTCGTACGGGTTCATCCCGGCGATCTTCACGTAGCCGCCGGCCGGGATGGCCTTCACCCCGTATTCGATCTCACCTCTGCGGAACGACCAGAGCCGCGGCCCGAAGCCGAGGAAGTACTCCAGCACCCGGAAGTTGAACTTCCGCGCGGCGAGATAGTGCCCGCCCTCGTGGATCATCACGATCAAGAAGAGGGAGACGATGAACAGCAGGACGGACAGGCCGAACGCCATGCGCTACCGCTCGTCGATGATCTCGGCCGCTCGGTGCCGCGCCCAGGCGTCGGCACGCTCGATGTTCACGACCGAGACGATGGAGCCGGGCTCGTGTTCGTCCACCACCGTTTGCACGAGGTCGACGATGCGGGTGAGCGGGATCTTCCCTTCCAGGAATGCCATGACGGCGACCTCGTTCGCGGCGTTCATGACCGCCGGGAACGTGAGCCCCAGACCGCCGACTCGGTATGCGAGGTCGACCGCGGGGAAGGCTTCGCGGTCGACCGGTTCGAAGCTGAGGCTGCGCTCGGTGAGCGGGACCGGCTCCACCCCGGTCGGCAGGCGCTCGGGCCAGGCGAGCGCGAGCTGGATCGGCAACCGCATGTCGGCGGTCGCCATCTCCGCCCGCAGGCTGCCGTCGCGGAACTCCGCCATCGCGTGCACGACGCCCTCGGGGTGGATCAACACGTGGATCTGCGAGTACTCCAGGTCGAACAGATAGTGCGCCTCGATCACCTCGAGACCCTTGTTCATCAGCGTTGCGGAGTCGATCGTGATCTTGGGGCCCATCGCCCACACGGGGTGCTGCAGGGCCTCCTTGAGACTCGCACGCTGCAGCTCGGCGTGGGTCCAGCCACGGAACGGGCCGCCGGAACCGGTGATCACGACACGCTTGAGGTCCTCGCGCCGCTCGTGACGCATCGCCAGCGCCAGCGCAGCGTGCTCGGAATCGACGGGCAACAGCCGCTCGGGCTCGCCCTTGACGAGGTCCATCACCAGCTCGCCACCCACCACCAGCGACTCCTTGTTGGCCAGCGCAAGGGTCTTGCCCGCCTGCAGGGCCGCGAGGGTCGGGCCGAGCCCGGCGCTGCCGACGAGGGCGTTCAGGACGAGATCGCCTTCCGTGTCGCGGGCGAGCTGTTCGGCGGCATCGGGCCCCACGATGAACTCGACGCCCTTGAGCCCCCCGAGGTGCTCCTGGATGTCGTGGGCGGCCTCCTCGTCGGCGATCGCCACCAGCGGCGGCAGGAACTCCCGGATCTGGCCGACGAACAGCTCCTGGTTCATGCCGGCGGCAGACAGCCCGACGACCTTGAACCGGTCGGCATTGCGCCGCACGACGTCGAGCGCCTGGGTCCCGATCGACCCCGTCGAGCCGAGGATGCTGAGCTGCCTCATCACGGTCGAGCTTACCCCGAGCCCGCGTGAACCCGGCGGTAGGAACCCCGATCCGTCGGTCAGCCGAAGATCACGCGGAACAGCAGGAAGGTGGCCGGGGCCACGAACAACAGGGAGTCGATCCGATCGAGCACCCCGCCGTGGCCGGGAAGCAGGGTGCCCATGTCCTTCACGCCGATATCCCGCTTGAGCAGCGACTCCGCGAGGTCGCCGAAGGTGGCGGCGCCCGCGATCACGAGACCGAGTCCCAGCGCCGCCAGCTTTCGCCCTTCGAAGACCCCGACGAACGAGGACACGAACGCCACGGAGACGATCGCCGTGGCGAGCGCCCCGCCGATGATGCCTTCCCATGACTTTTTCGGGCTGACGTTGGGCGCCAGCGGCCGTTGGATCCAGCCGCCGCCCGACACCGAGCCGATCAGGAAGGCGGCCGTGTCGAACAGGAACGTCAGCAGGATCACCCACAGGACGAGCGCCTTGCCGTCGGGCAGCTTGAGCGTCGCGATCAGGTAGCCCGCGAGCAACGGGATCCAGGCCATGTTCAACACCGTGACCCCGAGGTCGCGCACGACGTGGGAGCGCTGATCGACGGGCACGGTCATGTACCAGAGGAACGCCGCGATCACACCGAGCGCGAACATCGCCGGGGTCGCGGCCTCGCCCCGCCAGTAGGCCCCGAGCATCATGAGCGCCCCGGCCACGAGTCCGATCAGGGCGGCCGGCCGGAAGTGGTGCTTGACCAGCACCCCGAACAACTCCCCCTGGGCCACCAGCACCAGGAGTCCCGCGAAGGCGGCGAAATAGGCCGGTCCCGCCCACAGGGACACGACGGCGACCCCCGCCAGGACCACCCCGGTCATGAAGGCGGCCGGCACGTCGCGATCGCCGGTGACGGATCCTCGGCGATCGATCTCCGCGCCGACCTCGACCGCGGCGGGCTCCTGCCAGCTCGGTCCGGTGATGCCTTCGCCGCCCACGACGACGGTTCGCGGCGAGGAGGCGTCCTGCATGTCGGACAGCAGCTCCTCCTCCACGTCGTCGGCACCGAGCTCGCTGAGCAGATCTGCCTCTCGCGGCTCGCCGGCGAACACGTCGACCGGCTCGGTCGGATAGGTCTCGTCGCGCGCCAGGGACCCCGCGAAATGATCGGCCGCGGCCTCGAGCTCCTCCGCGGACGGGGCGCGCACGACGACCTCCTCCACCTCGAGGGCGTCCATCGCCACGGTCGGATCGGCGTCGGCCGCGGGTGTGTCCTCGAGCTCGGCGTCCTCGACCGCGATGACCTCGACCGGTCTCATCGGCCGCCCGCGCCGGCTCGCCGAGGATCTCGTCGATCTCCTCGAGCTGGCCGGTGTCGTACCAGGCGTCGTCGTCGCCGGCGTCGCTCGGCGCCCCGGCGTCCTCGGGGAGCTGGATCGGTGCGGATTGTTCGGTGCGGACGGCAACGTGCTCCTCGGCCGGCACCGTCGCCGCCGGCTCGTCGGGCTCGTCCCAATCCACGTCCTTGATCGGCGCGAAGAACTTGTCCAGATCCTCGAAGAGCTCGTCGCCACCGCGTTCGTCGTTGGCCACTGGACTAGACCTCCATCAGTTCCTGCTCCTTGTGGCCCTGGATCTGATCGATCTCGGCCACGAAGCGGTCGGTCAGCTTCTGTAGGTCCTTCTCCGCACGAGCAAGATCATCCTCCGAGATAGCGCCGTCATGCTCAAGCTTCTCCATCTCGTCCTTCGCGTGGCGGCGGACGTTGCGGACGGCGACGCGACCCTCCTCCGCGCGATGGTGCACCTGCTTCACCAGCTCTTTGCGCCGCTCCTCGGTCAGGGGCGGGAACGCCAACCGGATCACGTTGCCGTCGTTGTTCGGTGTGATGCCGAGATCGCTCGTCATGATCGCCTTCTCGATCGCGCCGATCGCGCTCTTGTCGAACGGCTGCACCTGCAACAGACGCGGCTCCGGCACGGTCACGCCGGCCAATTGGTTCAACGGAACGGGCGTGCCGTAGTACTCGACGGTGACCCGGCTCAACACCGCGGGCGCCGCCCGACCGGTTCGGATGCTGCCCAGATCATCCTTCATATGGGTGAGCGCCTGATCCATCTTGTGCTCGGCGTCTCGCATGGCGGTCTCGATCGTCACGGGGGCTCCTCAGTGGATGACGGTACCGATGTGCTCGCCCGTGACGACCCGGCGGATGTTGCCTTCGTCACGGAGATTGAACACGAGGATCGGCAGCTTGTTCTCCATGCACAACGAGACGGCGGTGGCGTCCATCACGCCATACCCTTCCCGAAGGAAGTCACCGTACTCGAGGATGTCGAGCCGCTTCGCCGTCGTGTCGACCACCGGATCGGCGGTGTAGACGCCGTCCACCTTCGTGCCCTTCAACAGCGCGTCGGCGTTGATCTCGAGTGCCCGCTGGGCCGCGCAGGTGTCGGTGGAGAAGTACGGCACGCCGAGCCCGGCCGCGAAGATCACGACCCGGCCCTTCTCGAGGTGGCGGGTCGCACGCAACGGCACGAACGGCTCGGCGACCTGCGTCATCGCGATCGCCGACTGGACCCGCGTCGGCACGTGGATCTTCTCCAAGGCGTCCTGCAGGGCCAGCGCGTTCATGATGGTGGCCAGCATCCCCATGTAGTCGGCCCGATTGCGGTCGATGCCGGGGGCCTGGCGTCCGCGCCAGATGTTGCCCCCGCCGACCACGACCGCCGGCTGGATGCCCATGTCGACCACCTCGGCCAGCTGCCGGGCCACCAGCGCCGTCGCGGCGTCGGAGATCCCCGAACCGGAGGGGGGTGCGAACGCCTCGCCCGAGAGCTTGAGCAAGACCCGGTGGTAGGCGGGTCGTGCGTCGCCGTCAGCCATGCGTGTCGCGCTCCTCCCCCGCGGGCGCCCGGCGGGCTCCCACGTCCGGCGTCAGCTTACTCCGCCTCTTCGCCCAGCTTGAACCGGGCGAACCGGCGGACCTGGACCTTCTCACCCGTCTTGGCGCTGACCTCGTCCAGGTACTGCTGGATCGTCTTGCTGTCGTCCTTGACGAACGGCTGGTCCACCAGCACGTTGTCCTTGAGGAACGCCTCGATCTTGCCCTCGACGATCTTGGGCACGATGTTCTCGGGCTTGCCGGCTTCCTTCGCCTGCCCCTCGGCGATCTTCTGCTCGAACTCGAGCACCGAGGTCGGCACGTCGTCGCGGCTGAGCCACCTCGGTGCGGATGGGCTCGCGATGTGCAGCGCAAGGTCCTTCACGAGCTGGCGGAACTCGTCGGTATTGGCGACGAAGTCCGTCTCGCAGTTGACCTCCACGAGCACACCGACCGTGTTGTTGAAATGGATGTAGGCGTCGACGAGGCCCTGATCGGCGCTGCGACCGGCGCGCTTGGCCACGCTTGCGAGGCCCTTCTCGCGAAGGATCTCGGTCGCCCGCGCCGTGTCGCCGTCGGACTCGATCAGGGCACGCTTGCAATCCATCATGCCCGCGCCGGTTGCGTCGCGCAGGACCTTGACCATCTCGGCGGTGATCTCCGCCATCAGCTCTCCTCTCCGGAGGCCGGCTCGGGGGCCGCCTCGGGTGCGACGTCGACGATCGTCTCCTCGACGACCTCGACCGGGCCCTCGGGCGTCTCCGCCTCGGCCACCGCCTCGATCACGATCTCGTCTTCGACGACCTCCGCCTCGGGCGCGTCCGGCTCGAACACGGTGCTGATCGCGATCGCCGCCGCCTCCTCGTCGGAGGGCGTGTCGTCGACCGCGGCGGGCGCCGCCTGCGGCTTGGGACCGCCGGGCTTCCGCGGCGCACGTGCCGCCAGGTTCTCGGCGACCTCCTCCTTGGCCATGCCGTAGCCCTCGGCGAGCGCGTCGGCGATCACCCGGGTCACCAGGTTCACCGCCCGGATCGCGTCGTCGTTGCCGGGGATCACGAAGTCGACCTCGTCGGGGTCGCAGTTGGTGTCGACGATGGCGATCACCGGGATGCCGAGCTTGCGCGCCTCGGTGACGGCGATGTGCTCCTTCTTGGTGTCGACCACGAAGACGGCGTCGGGAAGCCGCTCGAGCCCGGCGATGCCGCCGAGGTTGCGCTCGAGCTTCTCGCGCTCGTGACGCAGACGGATCGCCTCCTTCTTGGGCAGGCGGTCCATCGCGCCGGTCTCGTCCATCTCGACGAGCTCACGCAGGCGCAGCAGGCGACCCTTGATCGTCGCGAAGTTGGTGAGCATGCCGCCGAGCCAGCGATTGTTGATGTAGGGCATGCCGATACGCGTGGCGTGCTCGGACACGACCTCCTGGGCCTGCTTCTTCGTGCCGATGAACAGCACGATGCCGCGGCGGCGGCCGAGGGCCTGGACGAATGCGTGGGTTTCCTCGAGCCCCGCGAGGGACTGCTCGAGGTCGATCAGATAGATCCCGGAACGCTCCCCGAACAAGAACGGCTTCATCTTCGGGTTCCACCGGCGTGTCTGGTGGCCGAAGTGCACGCCTGCTTCGAGGAGCTCCCGCCGGGTGACGACCGGCATGGCAGCTGCTCCTTTCGGTTTTCTCCTCCGTCCGGATCGACTCGGCGCCGGCCCGCAAGGGACCCCGGCAACGATCCCCGGACGTGTGAGCTCGGCGCGGATGCACCGGCGCAGCGAGTCTAGCAGCGGGTTTCGCCCGCGGCCCGGCTAGCGCCGGCGGGCCGGCGCCTGGCGGGGGACGGGCTGTTCGGGCACCTCGGGAGCGACCACGAGGTACCGGTAGGCAAGCGTGGCCTGCACGATCACGTGGACCACGTTGATCGCGATGGAGGCGGCCCAGGCTGTCACCGTCGGCGTCACGCCGATCGTGGAGCCCGGCAACGGGGCGATCAGCACGACCAGGGAGACGCAGGACATAGCCGACCGCCAGCCAGAGGTTGGCCGAGCCGGGCATGCGCGCCGCTCGCACGCTCCGCACCAGGTTGTCGGTCACGCGCCGCTCCTCGTCGGTGGCGATCGTCGGCGCGAACCCGAAGAGGTAGACCCCCACGACCATGGATCCGATCAGGCCGAAGATCACGCCGATCCCGCCCAGGAAGGCCGCGATCACGTTGCCGGCGATCAGCAGGCCCAGGGAGATCAACCCGACCGTCGCGGTGGTGCGGATCACGCGACCGGCTCGCCGGATCGCCCACGCGCTCACCGCACCCGTTCGCAGTTTCTCGACCGACATCGTCGTGACCAACGCGTCGACGGCGGCGTGGAACAACAGCAACGACGTGATGCCGACCAGCCCGGGCAAGGCCACGGCGACGCCGGTCGCACCGACCGCCGCCCGGAAGGTCTTGCCCGCCACCTGCGCGTCCGAGAACGTCGTGATCGGTGGGATCGCGAACGTCACGCCCATGATCGTGAAGGGCCCCTGGAACCCGAGGGTCGTGAGCAGGACCCACACGCAGCAACATCGTCACCGGGATGCCGACCACCAGCCACGGCTGCGACAGCGCCGTCACGGCGCCGCGTGCCAGCGTCGAGCGGAGCTTCGGCATCGGCGAGGCTCCCGGTGTGCGCGGTGCGAGCAGGCCGTCGAGGAGACCGCGTCGCGGCGGGCTGGTGGTCTGCGCCGGCGCGCGATACGTCGATGCCGTGCCCGAGGGCCGCTTCTTCTTCTTGTTGCTCACGTCTCGTCCCCCGACTCCGTTTCCCATGGATCGACGACATCGTCCTCGGCCGTGCCGAGATCGGGCGTCCCCATGCGCGTGTCCAGGGCGCGTCCGAGCAACACCAGCGCCGCGGCGAGAGGGAGTGCGGCCGCGAACCAGGCAAGCACGAGGCCGGTCGGGTTCGGGGTGGTCGGACTCGTGATGTCCTCCGTCACGCCGGCGGGATCGGTCTCCAGCGCCACGAAGCCGGGGGTCGTCCCGGTGCTCGTCGCCACGACCGTGTCCGCCGTGGCGGCGAGGCCGATGACGGCGGCGTCCGACAACGGTTGCGTGCCAGACCTGGTGCCCGGTGCTCGTGTCGACCGCGAGGATCGTGCCGTCACTCGCCGGCTGCAGGAGCGTGTCGGCGGTCACGATCGGCCCCCCGACCGCGAATCGATTGGACGCATACCGCCATCGCTCGGCCCCCGACGCCGGGTCGAAGGCGTAGATCGTCCCGGATTGATCCGTCACGAACACGCCGGCATCGTTCACGGCCGGGGGTGAGCCGGCGGTCGGCGTGTACAGGCGCGCGGCCCACCGCTCGGCGCCGTCGTCGACCGCGACCGCCCGGAGCGACCCATCCGAGGCCACCACATAGACGAGGTCGCCGCCGACGCTCGGCGAGCCGAGATCGAGGACCGCGCCCGTGGGCTGAAAGCGCCATGCCTCGGACCCGTCGCCCACATGCAGCGCAACGAGGGACGCGGACCCCTGGGCCTCGGGCCGCACGCTCGCCAGGACGAGGTCATCGGTGCCGGCCAGCGCCGCGAGCACGTGGTCGCCGACATCGACGCTCCACGTTTGCTTGCCGCTTGCGATGTCGACGGCGGTGATCTGACCGTCGTCGGTGCCCACGATCGCGAGCTGGCCGACCAACAGCACTCCCGTATGGCTGACCTCCGACAGAGGCACCGTCCAGGCGCGCTCCCGGGTCCCGAGATCGATCGCGACCAAGGTGGAGGTCGTGGCGCTCGAGGACGGTGCCGCGCTTTGCGGGGACGGAGCTGTGCTCGCGGATGCCGACGACGACGGTGTGCCGGAGGCGGTCGAGGAGGTGGCGGCGCGATGGGGTGTCGGACGCGGAGGCCGACTCGTCTCCCCCGCCCTCCACGAACAGCACGAGGCCGGCGGCCACGGCCGCGGGCGCCGAGGGGCCGAGCGCCCGAGGCGCGGTCCATGCGGGCTCGCCGGAGGAAAGGTCGACCGCGCTCACGTCCTCGCGGCCGACGACGATGGCGAGCGATCCGGTCAGGACGGGAGCCGGGATGCCGCTGATGTGGGTCGTGTCACCGATACCGGCCGGGGCGCTCCATGCGACGCGGTACGGAGGCGCCGGGGCCTCCGGTGCCGACCCCGAACGGCCGGCGTCGGCCTGAAACTGCGGCCACGGGTTCAACGAGGTCGCCGCGAGCGCGGGCACCGCCGACGATGCGGCCGCCAGGAAGACGAGCAACGCGAGGAGTCGAGGGGTACGCAAGGCCCGTCATCCTACCCGTGGCCATCGGCGCCGGAGCGTCGAGCGGCGCGAGCCTGATCATCGTCGAGACCGACGGCGCACCCAGGTATGCGAGCGGATCGACGTAGGCGCCATCGAGGCGCACGCCGAAATGCAGATGCGGCACCGTGAGATCGGCGTGGCCCCAGCCGGTGGTCGCGACCGGCTGGCCGCGGGTGACGCGATCGTTCTTTCGGACGAGGACGGATGTGAGCCACGAACAGGTGCTCGTGACGCCCCCGCCGTGGTCGATCGTGAGGAAGAGGCGCCCGCCGACCTTGCCGGCGAACGTCACGACGCCGTCGTCGGGCGCGAGCACGACGGAGCCGATCGCCGCGGCGATGTCGATGCCGCGGTGGCCGCTGCCGTAGGGCGAATCGGGCGGGTCGTAGCCGCGCACGATGGGACCGGTCACGGGCCAGCTCCACGGGATCGCGGCATCGGCGCTCGGCGCGACGACGACCAACGACGACGACGGCAAGCAGCGAACGAAGCAACGCGCGTCTCACCGCCGAAACGGTAGTGGCCTGCTCACCGCCGGATCGTGACGGATGTCACGGCAGACACGGGTCTAGTCGTATTCCGTCATCTGACCGCGGAGCACGCCGACCGCCTTGGTGTGGATCTGGCACACGCGCGATTCGGTGACGCCCAAGATCTCGCCGATCTCGGCGAGCGTGAGGCCCTCGAAGTAGTACAGGGTCACGACGATCTTCTCGCGCTCGGACAACTCGTTGATCGCCGCCGCCAACAAGCCACGGGTCTCCTGCGACTCGACGCCGCTGATGGGGTCGAAGCCTTTGTCGGCCAGCGTGTCGACGAGCGACACCTTCTCGCCGCGGTCCGCGCCCACCGAGACCGTTTCGTCCAGGGCGAGCACCGAGACGAACGAGATCTGGGTGATGACCTCGTGCAGCTCGTGCAGCGACATGCCGAGGCGCTCGGCGAGCTCCTTCTCCGAGGGCTGGCGCTTGAGCATCGACTCGAGGTCGGCGAGCGCCTTCTCGATCTCGCGCTGCTTGAACCGCACCGAGCGTGGCACCCAGTCCATCGCGCGGAGCTCGTCGATGATCGCACCACGGATCCGAGGGATCGCGTACGTCTCGAACTTGTTGCCTCGCCCGGGCTCGAACTTCTGCAGCGCGTCGATCAGCCCGAACATCCCGTAGGACACGAGATCGGCCTGATCGACGGAGGCCGGCAGGCCGGTGGCCACGCGGGACGCCACGTACTTCACCAGCGGCGCATAGTGCAGGATCAGCCGCTCGCGGGCATGGACGTCGGCATCGGCCTTGAACGCGTGCCAGCTCTTGCCGAGCGCATCATCGACCTGCGGCGGCACCGTGTGCGAGACGGCGCGCGGATCCATCGGCGCCGACGTGTCGATGACCTTTGCCGTCGCTTTGGCCTTCGTCTTCGTCTTCGTCGCGGTCGCCGCCTTCGCCTTGGGCTTGCTCGGCGCCGCCGCCGTCGTCTTCTTCGTCGGACTCACCGGTCAGGCCCTCGGGTGGGAGCGCTCATACGCTTCGAACAACCGCGTCCGCGAGACATGCGTGTACCGCTGCGTCGTGGCGACGCTGCTATGTCCCAGCAGTTCCTGAACCGCGCGGATGTCGGCCCCCCCTTCCAGCAGGTGTGTCGCGAATGAGTGCCGAAGCGTGTGAGGTCCGACTCGACGCCCCGGCAGCAGGTCACCAGCATAACCGTCCACCATGGCTCGAACGTCGCGTGGGCTCATCGGTTTGCGCTTGCGGTTCACGAAGAGCGCCTCGGTCGGCTGGGTGGCGAGGAGGGGCCGACCCTCCGCCAGCCACGTTCGGAGCGCGCGGACCGCGTCCTCGGACAGGGGCACGCGACGCTCCTTGGACCCCTTGCCGACCACATGCACGCGACCGCCGTCGAGATCGAGACCCTCGGTCGTCAGCGTGGTGACCTCGCTCACACGAAGCCCGGAGCCGTACAGCAACTCGAGGATCGCCTCGTCGCGGAGCCGGACGGCGACGGCCACCGGCTCGTCCGTATCCGCCGGTGCCGGCGCGTCCATCAGGGCCGCCGCCTCGCCGACCCGCAGCACCGTCGGCAGGCGGTTCGCGACCTTCGGCCGGCCGAGGAGCAGCGACGGATCGTGCTCGATGCGACCTGCGTCGGCCGCCCACCGATAGAAGGTATGGATCGCGCCGACCCGACGCGCGATCGAGGCGCGCGCGTACCCGAGCGCGTGCTGCTGGGCGAGGAATCGGCGGAGCGTCGAGTGATCGACCGATTCCAAGGAGCGGTGCGAGCGAGCGAGAAAGGTCGCCAGATGGAGCAGATCGGTCCGGTAGGCGGCCAGTGTGTTCGGCGAGAGATGGCGCTCCAATCGCAGGTGCGCGAGGAACGCCGCGATCAGGTCACGCTGGGACGCGGGCAGCGCATCGTCGTCGGTTCGGGGTGACACGGGTCCTCTCCGGGCGCGCCGGGGGGTCCGGCCACAGCCACGGCGTATCGTCCCAGTGGCCCCTGGCCGACGCAATCACCCGGATGGGGGTGGGCCGCTCCCGCCCTCGAGCTCGGCATCCGGCTCGCCGGGGCCCCCGGGTGCCTCCGCCGCAAGCTGCACGGTCCGCCGGTACCGGCCCCCGTTGCCCTGCACCAGACCTCGGATCTCGAGGCGGACCAGCGCCGCCGACGGTGTCGGGGATCGACAACCCGGCCGCACGCGACACGGCATCGGGCAGCATCGGTTCGCGCAGCGCCGCGAGGACCTCTCCCTCGGCCGCGGGCAATCCGTCGAGCGAGACCGCCTCGACCTGCATGGCCTCGAACCCCAGGTCTTCGAGGAGATCGGCCGGGCCGCGGATCAGGCGCGCGCCGTCGCGGATCAGCTCGTGGGGCGCCTCGCTGAGCGGGCTCGTGACCGGACCCGGGACCGCGAACACGTCGAGGCCGAGCTGCGACCGCGTAGTCCGCGGTGCTCCGGGTGCCGCTGCGGGCACCGCCCTCGACGATCACGACCCCGATGGACAGGCCCGCGATCAGCCGGTTCCGCGCAGGGAAACGGAACGGTTCCGCCGGCACGCCCGGCGGATATTCGCTGACCAACGTGCCGCGCTGCGCGATCGATCGCAGCAGGTCCCGGTTGGTCGCCGGGTAGTCGACGTCGATACCCGAGCCGAGCACCGCCACGGTCGTCCCGCCCACGTCGAGCGCTGCCTCGTGCGCCCGGGCGTCGATGCCGATCGCGCCCCCACTGACGACGACCAGCCCCGCCGCGGTCACGCCCCGGCCGAGATCGCGGGCGACCTCGACCCCGAGCCGCGAGGGTCGACGCGATCCGACGAGCGCCACGCGGCGGTGCCCGAGGCGAAGCGGTCGACCGCGCAGGAAGACGCCGACCGGAGGGTCGGCCAACCGGGCGAACGCGGGCCAGTACTCCGGGTCACCGGGCAGGGCGAACCGGGCGTCGGCCTCGACCAGGCGACGTCGCACCTCGGCGGGCACGACATCGCGCAAGCACGTGCGGTCGTTGTCCGAACCGGCGACGCCGCCGGCGATCGCCCGGACCGCCTCCGAGGCGGACCCCACCTGCCAGATCAGGTCGTGCAGCACCCGCGGGGTGATGCCGAGCAGGCACCGCAGGAACAGGGCCGCGTCGGCCTCCCCCGGGTCCGCGGCGAACCCCGGGGGAAAGCCCGCGGGCGACGTCGCATCGCCCTCAGCTCGCACGCGCCGTCCGCTCCTCCGGCTCGAACGCCTCTCGGTAGGACAGCGCCTCGGCGATGTGACCCACATCGACCCGGGCGACTCCCTCCATGTCCGCGATGGTGCGACCGACCTTGATCACCCGGTCGAACCCTCGCCCCGACAACGCCGAGGCCTCGACCGCGTCACCCAGCAGGTGCTCCGCCTCATCGGTCAACGACGCCTGCCGGCGCGCGAGCGGCCCCGGGAGATGGGCGTTGCACGTCCAGACGGTGTCGCGGTACCGGTGCAGCTGTCGGTCGCGGGCGTCCAGCACGCGCGCCCGCACGACGGCCGAGGGCTCGCCGCCCGCGGCACCGAGGAGCTCGTGCTTCGTGAGCCGAGGCACCCGCACACGCAGATCGATGCGATCCAGCAGCGGACCCGAGAGCTTGCCCATGTAGCGCGCACGCTGGTCGTCGCGACACCCGCACACGCGCACCGGGTCGTCGCGGAAACCGCACGGACACGGGTTGGCCGCCGCCACCAGCGTGAATCGCGCGGGAAAGGTCACCGACCCGCTGGCGCGCGTCACGACGACGCACCCGTCCTCGAGCGGCTGGCGGAGCGACTCGATCGCGTCGCGTCGGAACTCGGTCAGCTCGTCCAGGAAGAGCACGCCGCGGTGGGCGAGACTCGCCTCCCCCGGGCGCAACACGCTCGAGCCGCCCCCGAGCAGCCCGACGGTGCTGATCGAATGGTGCGGCGATCGGAAGGGGCGCTGCCGCAGCAGACCGCGGCCCGCCAGCAACCCCGCCACCGAATGCAACTGCGTGGCTTCGAGCGCTTCGTCACGGGTGAGCTCGGGCAAGATCGACGCGAGCCGGCGGGCGAGCATCGTCTTGCCTGCGCCGGGCGAGCCGACGAGCAGGAGGTTGTGCCCGCCGGCGGCGGCCACCTCGAGCGCCCTGCGCGCCTGGGCTTGCCCGCGCACATCGGCGAGATCGGCGGCCGGCGACTGCCACCCCGCGCCCGCCTCGACCTCGATCTCGGGCGCGTGCCAGGTGCCACGCAGGAACATCACCACCTGTTCGAGCGACGACACGGCGACCACGTGGATCCCCTCGACGTGCGCGGCTTCGACGGCGTTGGCCTTCGGCACCACGACGACCGGCGAGCCGCTCTGTACGGCGGCGATCGCGACCGACAGGACGCCGGGCGTCGGCAGCACCTCCCCCTTCAACGACAGTTCCCCGAAGAACACGGCGCCGGCGACGGCCGCCCCCGGCACCTGCCCGGTGGCCACCAGCACACTCGCGGCGATCGGGAGATCGAGGCCGGCGCCCTCCTTGCGCAGGTTGCCGGGCGCGAGGTTGACCACGACCCGGCGCAACGGCCACTCCAAGCCCGCGTGCTCCACCGCGGGACGGATCCGATCGCGGGCATCGGCCACGGCCGCGCCGGGAAGACCGGTGAGGGTGAGCGCGGGCAACCCGCGGCCGACGAAGGCCTCGACGGTCACCGGGTGCCCGCCCACGCCGAGGACCGTCATGCCACGCACCCGTCCGTACATGTGCGCGACGCTAGGCCGCGGTCGCCCCGTCGACGGTGACGGATGTCACGGCCGCCCCCTAGTAGCCTCCCGGCGTGCCGCGTGACGATCTGCCGCGGGTCCCCGACCCGGAGCTGTTGGATCTGACGGCGCCGGGCGCCCGGGAGGCGCTTGCGCGGTTCGCCGACGCGATCACGACCGAGGCGCTCGACTGGCTGTTCGACCGCGCGATGGACCGGCCGATCCATCCCGACAGCTACCCGGATTCGCGGCGGCGTTTCTTCGGCCCCGACGGATCGCCCGCGAGCATGCCCGGGCGCGGCGTGCCCGCCGACGACGTGCTTCGCACGTTCCGGGAACGCGTCGCGCCGATGACCTTCAACGCGCAGCACCCGGCCGCGTTCAGCTACTTCACGCCGCCGCCGCTCGCGATGTCCGTCGGCGGCGAGGTGCTCGGCCAGTGGCTCCAACAAGGGGTCGACGTCTGGCACGCGGGACCGGTCGGCGCGTTCGTCGAGGAGGAGGTCACCCGCTGGCTCTGCGACCTCGTCGGGTTGCCGCCGGGCGCATGGGGCGTGCTGACCAGCGGCGGCGCCATGGCCAACCTCATGGCGCTCGCCGTGGCTCGCGAGGTGCACCTGCGGACGCTGCGCGGTCTGGATCGCGCCCCGCGCGGTGCCGATCTGGACGGCGTGCGCGTGTACGCGAGCGACCAGACGCACTTCTCGGTGGGGCGTGGGCTCGACATCCTCGGGTTCCCGGAGGACACGTTGCGCGTGGTGGCCTCCGACGAGACGTTCCGACTCCGGGCCGAGCCCGTCGCCGCCGCCATCGCGGCCGATCGCGCCTCGGGGCTGATCCCGCTTGCCATCTGCGCCGTCGCCGGCTCGACGAACACGGGATCGGTCGACGATGTCCCGGCGCTCGCCCGGCTGGCCGCCTCCGAGGGCTGCTGGCTCCACGTGGACGCCGCCTACGGGGGCGCCGCCAGGCTGTCGGCACGCGATGCCGAGCGGGTGCCCGGCCTCGAGCTGGCCGACTCGGTCACGGTCGATCCACACAAGTGGTTCTTCCAGGCCTACGACATCGGCGCCCTCGTCGTGCGTCGCCGCCAGGACCTCCTCGACACGTTCCATCGTGCGCCCGAGTACTACGCGTCGAACCGTCCGGAGGACGCGCCGCTGAACTACTACGAGTACTCGATCGAAGGCACGCGACGGTTCCGTGCGCTGAAGCTCTGGATGAGCTGGCAGCATCTGGGCACCGAGGGCCTCGGCGGTCTGGTGGAGCACAACGACGACCTGGCCGCCTACCTGGCCGAGACGCTTCGGACGGCACCGGACTTCGATCTCGCGTGCGAACCGGAGCTGTCGGTCGTGTGCTTCCGACACCTGCCCGGCCCGGCGGCATCGGACGACATCGACCTCGACGCCTACGAGAACGCGCTGCAGCGGGCGCTGGAGGTCGACGGCACCGCGTGGGTGAGCGTCACGACGCTTCGAGGCCGCACGTACCTGCGCGCCGGGATCGTGAACTACCTGTCGACACGCGCCGAGGTCGACGCATTGATCGCGGCGCTTCGTCGATTGTCAGAAGGCGTCCTCGAAGAGCTCGACCGACGCTGAGCCGTCGGGCTTGAGCCAGACGCTGGCGACGTCGAACCGCACCGCTGCCGGCGACGCCTTGGTCTGCAGCAGGAAGACCTCGGCGAGCGCGCGCACCTTCTGCCGCTTGCGGACGTCCACCGCCTCGAACCCGCCGCCGAAACGCGAGCCTCGGCGCGTCTTGACCTCGCAGAAGACGAGCGCGGGGCCGCGGGCGAGCACGAGGTCGAGCTCGCCGAGGCGGCACCGCCAGTTCCGGGCGACGACGCGGTACCCCCGCGCCACGTAGCGCGTCTCCGTCGCCAACTCGCCGCGACGGCCGACGTCGGCACGCTGATCCATCGCGCAGAGGCTAGGACCGCGGTCTGACATCGGATCGAGCCGCCGAGGGATGCCCGGCCCGGTGGATCGTCCAGCTAGTTGGACGAGAGCTCGGGCGTGTCGGGGATCGTCGTGTCGTCGCGCCGAAGCTCTTCGACGTTGACGTCGCGACGGGTCATCACCTGGACGCTCGAGACGAACCGGGCCGGACGGAACATGTCCCAGACCCACGCGTCGGTCAGCTGCACCCGGACCCACCCGTCGTCCAGCGGCGCCATGTCGACCTTGTTCGCGAGATAGAAGCGGCGCTCGGTCTCGATCACGAAGCTGAACATCGGGAGCACGTCGCGGTACTCCCGGTACAGCTCCATCTCGCGTTCCTCTTCGAAGCGTTCGATGTCGTCTTCCATCGGAGCATCATGCTCTCACGCGGGACCGACGTCCGCTCGCCCCAGGCCCGGCAGGGAGGGTTGGCCGACCCCGGCGAAGCTCAGGCGATGCACGGCGGAGGGGCCATGTGCCTCGAGGGCGACCCAATGATCCCGTGTGCCGTAGCCCTTGTTCTGCGAGAACCCGAACGCCGGGTACCGGCGGTCGAGCCGGATCATGATGCGGTCGCGGGTCACCTTGGCCACGATCGACGCGGCCGCCACGCATGCCGAGACCGCGTCGCCCTTCTTGACGGCCAGCGCGGGACAGGGCATCCGCGGGACCGGGAATCCGTCGAGCAGCGCGTAGTCGGGCTCGGGATCGAGCGCCCGAACGGCCCGTCGCAACAGCGCGATGTTCGATCGGTGCAAACCCCGGCTGTCCAGGGCGGCGGGCGGCGCCTTCGCGACGGCCACCACGCAGCCCGCGACGATCCGTTCGAACTGCCGGTCGCGCTGTCTGGCGGTCAGCTGCTTCGAGTCGCGGATGCCGGCGGTCTCGAACCCCTCGGGGATGATCACGGCCGCCGCGACGAGCGGGCCTGCGAGCGCGCCACGGCCCGCCTCGTCGGCGCCCGCGATCCGCCCGAAGCCCTGGGCGCGCAGGGCGGCCTCGTAGCGCTCGAGGTCCGTCGCTACAGCCATCCCCACCTCGACGGCGGGAACACGATCACGAACGCCTTCCCGATCACCGCATCCTCCGGCACGAGCCCCACACCCACCGGCGGCTCGAAACGCGAGTCACCGGAGTGGGCTCGATTGTCCCCCAGCACGAACAGCATGCCATCGGGCACCGTCGTCGGGGGGTAGGAAGAGGTATCGATCTCGGGATTCAGGTACGGCTCGTCGACGATCGCACCGTTGACGAACAGTGTCCCGTCGTGGAGCTCGACGACGTCGCCGGGAAGCCCGATCACCCGCTTGATGAAGTCCTCGTTCTCGGGTTGCGCCACCCCGATCCCCTCCCCCAACCAGTGCAGCGCCGCGCCGATCGGCCCGCGGTCGACGCCGGGGGCGGGATGTGGATCGGAGAACACGATCACGTCCCCGCGATGGATGTCGCCGACGCGCACACAGATCCGGCACACGAGGATGCGATCGCCCTTCTCCAGCGTCGGGGACATCGAGATCGACGGGATGTAGAACGCTTGGACGAGGAAGGTCTTGACCACGATCGCGATCGCCAGGGCGACGATCAGCAGGATCGGGATCTCGCGCCAGACGCGCGCGGGTTGCTCCTCGGTGGGGTGCTGGGCCTGTGACGTCGTCTCGTCGTCGCCGGGCCGATCGGCCACGGGTCAGCCCTCTGCGGGCTCTTCCGCCTCATCGGTCGGCACTTCTGCCGCCGACTCGTCGTCGCCGGCAGGCTCGACCGCCTCGAGGTCCACCGCCGCTGTCGCCTCGACGGTCTCCACCGGCTCGCTGTCGAGGGCGTCCGCCACCTCGGCATCTGCCTCCGCCGTGGCCTCGGCGGCGCGCTGTGCGGCCGCGGCCTCCATCGCCGCCAGCTTTGCGTCGTCGATGCGGCGCTCCTTGATCCGCGCCTTCTTCCCGCGGAGATCGCGCAGGTAGTAGAGCTTCGCGCGCCGGACGCGGCCGCGCTGCACCAGCTCGAGCGTGGCGATCGAGGGCGAGTGCAGCGGGAACGTGCGCTCCACGCCGACCCCGAAGGAGATCTTCCGAACCGTGAAGGTCTCCCGGATGCCGCCGCCGCTGCGCCGGATCACCACGCCCTGGAACACCTGGACGCGCTCACGGTTCCCCTCCACCACGCGGACGTGCACCTTGACGGTGTCGCCGGGGCGAAATTCGGGGAGGTCCGTGCGCAAGAACGGCTGCTCGATCAGATCAGTCTTGTTCATGGCAACGGTTGGCGATTGTACCAGCGGGCTCCGGGCGCCCGCGTTGCCGTCCGCTGCCGCGCGTCGCGAGCGGGGACCGAGCGGAGCTCGACAGATCGGGGCGATTGCGCCGGGTCTTGGCGCGCGCGCGCCTCGACGCGCCACGCCTCGATCGCGGCGTGATCCCCGAGGTCGAGCACGTCCGGGACCCGCATGCCGCGGAATTCCTGCGGGCGCGTGTAGTGCGGGTGGTCGAGCAGTCCCGGCTCGCTGAACGAGTCTCGCGCGTGCGATTCGTCGCTGCCGATCACGCCCGGGAGCAGCCTGGTCACGGCCTCGATGAGCACCAACGCCGGGAGCTCACCGCCGGCGAGCACGTAGTCGCCGATCGAGACCTCCTCTGCGGGCAGGCCGTCGATCACGCGCTCGTCGAACCCCTCGTAGCGCCCGCACAGGAGCGTGAGGTGCGGCTCGGAAGCCAGCTCGGCGACGAGGCGTCTGGTCCAGCCGTCGCCCCGCCGGCGACAGGGCCAGCACGCGACCCCGGTCGGGGTCGAGCGACTCGACCGCAGCGAACAGCGGCTCGGGCTTCAACACCATCCCGGGGCCGCCGCCGAAGGAGGCGTCGTCGACGCTGCGATGCGGGTCCTGCGTCCAGTCGCGCAGGTCGTGGACCCGCACGTCGACGAGCCCGCCGCGATCGCCTTGCCGAGCAGGCTCTCGGTCAGGAACGGCGCGAGCAGCCCCGGGAAGATCGTGATGACATCGATCCGCACGTCCCGAGGCTACCGCGGCCCCGGGTGCCTCAGTGCCGGAACGGGACGGACAGCAGCGCGACCGTCGCCGCGGCAACGCGACGGATCGTCGACGCGCGGCGATCGCTGCGCGCGGCGGCTGATCGGACGGCCCGCGCGGTGACCCTCGGCGCTGCGGACCATGTCGTGGACCCGGTACCTGGCGACGTCTCCGTTCAGCATCTGCGCACCTCCTGTATCGATGCCTGCAGCGTAGGAATCGACGGCCGCCCGGCGATGACGCGCGTCACCGTTCGCGCTGTGCTCTTGACGACAGGCCGGATGTGACGCGCGGCACCTTGGGTATGGTCGGCTTGCAGGAACCATCGGCCTCGGGGCAGGATGCGTTCCGGCCGTTCGCGTTCCGAGGAGTCCGAGGGGGACGATGCAATACCTGATCCTCGCCGCGCTGGTGATCGCGGGTCTGATCGTCGGCGTCGACGCGATCCGCGAGCGCGCGGCCCGCCGGAAGGCGCTGCACGTGCCCGGGCTCGTCGCGGCCGCCGTGCGGGCGCGGAACGACGCAACGGGCACCCGTCCCGGCCCTGGCAGAGGCGCTGGCGGCCGTTCCCACGATCGCGGCGGACACACCCGGGCTGTGGGACGAGCTCACGGCGATGCTCGACCCCGAGACGTTCGCGCCGACGCTCGCGGCCGGCACCGAGATCAAGCGATTCTCGATGCGCTGGGGCAACGACTTCGCCATCGTCGCCCGCCCCGACCACGCCCTGCACTTCGAGCTCCAACCGTGGGAAGCGACGCTCATGGAGCAGATGGACGGGACCAAGACCACCCAGGAGCTGATCGTCGATCACCTCCAGGCGGCCGGCGATCTGGACCCGGCCGCGGTGCTCGGTTTGATCGTGGCGCTGCGCGAGGGCGGGTTCCTCGATCCGGCGCGACCGGACGTGCAGGCGCTCGTACAGACGCACCTCGATCGAGCCTCGGCCGGCCGGCGGAAGCTGCGCGACTTCGCGAAGAACCTGCGGATCTCCTGGGCGGGCGCCGAGGGCTTCGTGGAGGGCGCGTACCACGGAGGGCTGAAGCTCTTCTTCCGTCCGGTGCTGGTGGTGCTCGGGTCCCTCGTCGCGCTGGTCGGCCTTGTCGCGTTCATCGGCGTGCAGCAATCGGGGCGCTATCAGCTGTCGATCGACGCCGCGCCGGGCGAGACGCTGATCTTCCTCGCCCTCGGGCTGTTCCTGACCTTCGCGCACGAGCTCGGGCACGCGATGGCGTTGATCCACTACAAGCGCCGTGTCCTCGGCGCGGGGTTCTTCATCTTCTTCGGCTCGCCGGCGTTCTTCGTCGACGCCTCCGACGGCCTGATGATGGATCGCCGTGAGCGGATCGTGCAGTCGTTCGCGGGGCCGTTCTCGGAGATGATCCTGGCCGGCGTCGCCTCGCTCGTGATCGTTGCGACGCCGGGCAGCGGCCTCGCCGCGTTCCTCTATCGCTTCGCGCTGATCAACTACTTCATCATCTTCATGAACCTGATCCCGCTGCTCGAGCTGGACGGCTACTGGATCTTCTCCGACCTGATCCAGATGCCGGATCTGCGTCGCCGCTCGCTCAACTTCATCCAGGGCGATCTGTGGCACAAGATCCTGCGGTGGGAGCGGTTCAGCCTGCAGGAGTTCGGCCTCGGGTTCTACGGGATCGTCGGCATCGCGTTCACGATCTTCTCCTTCTACACCGCCTACTTCTTCTGGCAGGAGATCTTCGGAGGGCTGATCTCGAGCCTGTGGAACGGCGGGCTCGGCTCGCGCATCCTGCTGCTGCTCCTCGCCCTCGTGTTCATCGGGCCGTTGATCCGAGGTCTCCTCACGCTGGCACGCAGCATCTACAAACGACTGAAGTCGATCCGGGACCGGATCCGGTTCCGCGTGCAACGGTCCTGGCGGGTCGAGGCGGCCGCGTTGATCGACGCGCTCCCCGCGTTCGACGACCTCGACGAAGATGCGCTGTCCGACCTCGCGGGACGTATCGAGCTGGTGACGGTGCGCGACGGCCAGGCGGCGTTTCGCCGAGGCGACGTCGCCGATGCGTTCTACGTGGTGCGGTCCGGCACGATCCACATCGAGGACGAGGATCCGGACGAAGGCGACACGCGCATCATCACCACGCTCGGTCGCGGCGACGCCTTCGGGGAATTCGGCCTGATCGGCTCCGGCGTCCGGGCGGCGACGGCCCGAGCGGAAGGCGAGGCGACCCTGTTCCGTGTCGACAAGGCGTCGTTCGATCGGCTGCTCGCCGACGACATCGACGCGCCCGATTTCGCGCCGACCATGCAGGCCTACGCAGAGCTGCGAGCCCTGCCGCCGCTGCGGACCCTGTCGACTGCCGACCTCGCCCTCGTGCTCGAGCACGGATCCTGGCGCAACGTCGCCCCGGGCGAGCGGCTGATCACGCAGGGCGAGGCGGGCGACACCTTCTACGTGCTCGGCACCGGCCAGGTCGACGTCGATCGCGACGGCGAGGTGATCGCGACGCTCGGGCCCGGCCAGCACTTCGGCGAGATCGCGCTGCTGACCGACGCCCCCCGCAACGCCAGCGTCACGGCGCACACGCCGGCGCGGGTGTTCGCGCTGGACCGAGAGGGATTCGCCAGCGTGATCGCACAAACGTTCCGTCGTGGCGCGACGGAGCGAACACCCGACCGAAACATGGAGCACTGAGGAGGACGCGATGGTGTGTTGGCATTGCCGCCGGACGGCGGTCGGCTCGTGCCGCTTCTGCGGCCGCGGCGTCTGTGAGGACCACGCCCAAGAGCGGCCCTATGTACTGGAGCTGTACCGGGGCGGAGACATGACCCGCGCGCTCGTCGTCGAGGACGCGCTGTTCTGCGGCGCGTGCACGCCGCGTCCCGATCCGATCGACCTCCCCGAACTCGACGAGTGACGTACGTCACACTTCGGCCGTGACGGAAAGCACCGCCCCGATGTGACCTGCGCTACGGGCATCTCGGGGCGAACCGGGCATGATGCGCCTATCGAGCGGCTCGGCGAGAGCCCCGGAGCACGAAGGAGAAGCAGATGGCCGAGAAGAAGATCCAGCCGAAGCTCCCGACCAGCGACGAGCCGGCCGCGGGCGCCCGCAAGGCGACCAAGACCAGCGCACGGCGCACCTCCAACCGCGTCGTGGCCCGCAAGGTAGCGCGCAAGACCTCAGTCAAGAAGGTCTGACGCCACCCGATCTCACGCTCCGCACGAAACCCGGGCCCTTCGGCCCGGGTTTCGTCGTTTCTCGACCGGTCGACGGCGGCGTGACGCCCGTCACACCGAGGCGGTGACAGACAGCACGCCCTCGATGTGACCTCCGATACCGAGCTCCCGCCGCATCGGCGGGATGATGCAGGCATCGGAGACGGCCCGCAGGGGCCCCGAGAGGAAGGGACCAGCAGATGGCCGACAAGAAGATCGAGCCGAAGCAGCCCGAGAAGGACGAGAAGGCCGCGGGCGCCCGCAAGACCGAGAAGACCAGCTCCCGTCGCATCCTGCACAAGAAGGCGGCGAGGAAGTCCAGCACGCGGCGGATCAACGCCAAGAAGTCCTGAACCACACGCATCGACCTCGCAGCCAGAGCCCGGGCCTTCGGCCCGGGCTCTCGCGTTCCAGGTAGCAGCGACCTGTTCCTCCCGCTAGGCTCGGCCCGATGTCTCCCACCGTCGCCGCCGCCGCCGGGCTGATCGTCGCCATGGCGTCCAGCCCGGTGCTGCAAGGGGTCCCCAAGAAGGCGGTCGAAGGGCTCGCGGCCCTGGGCTCGGTCAGACGCTTCCGCCGCGGCACCTACATCTGCCACCAGGGCGACCCGTCGCCCGAGGTCTACTTCCTGGTGGACGGGCGGATCGAGATCAGCTCCTTCTCCCCGACCGGCGCGCGGATCCTGCACGCGTCGGTCGACACGCCGCAGTTCCTCGGCGAGCTCGGCGTGCTCGGGAACCTCCCCCGCGGCGCCGACCTGCTGACGCTGGAAGACACCGACGTCTGGACCACCCCCGGCGAGGACTTCGTCGAGTTCATCACGAGCCAGCCGGAGGCCGCCCGCCAACTCCTGGCGGCCCTCGCGCGGCAGATCCAGGAGCACCAGGCCTTCGCCGACGATCTGCTGTACCTCGATCTGAAGGGCCGCGTGGCCAAACGGCTGCTCCAGATGGGCACCTCCTCGCTCGAGGATCTTCCCGACGCCGGGACGGCGGTTCCCGCGCTCACGCACGCCGACCTCGCGAGCCTGTGCGGCGGCAGCCGCGAGAACGTGACGAGGATCGTCGCCGACTTCCAGCGCCGCGGCCTCGTGCAGCGTGACGGCCAGCGCTACATCCTGAAGAAGCCGGCGCAGCTGGCGAAGATCGCCGGGCTCTAGCCCGTCTCCTCGGGGGCCGTCAGCCCGGGAAGGTCCCGCACGACGGCGTGACCGGCGCCGATGTCCACCGACACGACGAGCTCCTCTGCGGCGGGGATCAGGGTCTCGGTCCCGTCGTCGGCGACGACGCGCCAGAGGTCCTGTGCCGGATACGGGAGCACCTCTTCGATCGTCCCGAGCGCGCGCCCGGACTCCGTCGTCACCTGGAAGCCCTCCACGTGGTGGGACCACCATTGCCCCTCGGGCAGCTCCGGCAACCAGGATTCCGGGATGAGGAGCTCGGTCCCCGCGACCGCCTCGGCGGCGGTGCGATCGCCGATCTCCTCGAACGTGACGAGCAATCGTTCGCCGTGCGGGCGCGCGGAGCGCACCGTGTACACCCGTCCGGTCTCGTCGAACACTCTGGAGCCCGGCACCCAGCGTTCGGGGTTGTCCGAGCGGTTCTGCACGGACAGCTCCCCGCGGACACCGTGGGGCTTGGCGATCCTGCCGACGGTCACCGTCGGCTCGTCCACGTCAGTCCTCGAAGTCGACGCGGGCGGCCAGGTTCTGGCGAGAGGCCGCGGCTCGAACGACCGCACGGATCGCCTTGGCGGTGCGGCCGCCGCGACCGATCACCTTGCCGAGCTCGCCGGGGCCCACGGTGACGCTGTACGTCGGACCCCGGTCGTCGAAGGACTCGGACACGCGCACGGCATCGGCGTCATCGACCAGCTCACGGCACAGGAACTCGACGAGCTCCTTCACCTCAGGCCTCGGCCGTCTCCTCGACGGTGGTCTCCGCGCTCTCGACGGCCGCGGTCGGCTCTTCGACCGTCTCCTCGACGGCCGGCGCGGGCTCCGCGACCGCGGCGGGTTCCTCGACGGCGGGCGGCGGCGCGGCGGCGGGCCTTCGCGGACTCGGCCGCCTTCGCCTGGGCCTTCTTCGAGAGCTTCTCCTTGGCGGGGCGCTCGGTCTTGGTCTTCACGCCGACCAGGGCGCTCGGGCGCTCCTTGACGAAGGTCTCCCAGATGCCGAGCTTGCTCATCAGGTTGCGGACCTGGTTGGAAGGCTGGGCGCCCACCCGGAGCCAGTACAGCGCGCGGTCCTCGTCGATCTCGATCAGCGAGGGGTCGCTCAACGGGTGGTACTTCCCGATGTTCTCGATGAAGCGGCCGTCGCGGGGAGACCGCTGGTCGGCCACCACGACACGGTAGAAGGGGCGTCCCTTCGACCCCATCCGCCGCAGCCGGATCCTCGTCGCCATGCCTGTTCGTCCTTCTATCTCGTCGGGAGGTTCTGGGGCAGCTTCATCCCCGGTACGCGCTTGCCGCCGCCCATCATCGTCCGCATCATCTTCCTCGCGCTCTCGAAGTCCTTGAGCAGCGTATTGACGTCGGCGGTGGTGGTCCCGGACCCGTTGGCGATCCGGAGGCGTCGCGACCCGGAGATGATACCGGGTTCCCGCCGCTCCTGGGGGGTCATGGACAGGATGATGGCCTCGGCCCGGGACATCTCCCCCTCGTCGATCGCGCCGGCGAGTTCCTTCATGCCCGCCTTGCCGCCGGGCACCCCCGGGAGCATCTTGAGCAGGTCCTGGATCGGACCGAGTTTCCGCATCTCGCGCAGCTGCCCGAGGAAGTCCTCCAGGTTGAACTGACCGGAGAGCATCTGCTCGGCGGCCTTGGCGGCAGCCTCCTGGTCGACCGTGTCCTGGGCCTTCTCGATCAACGTCAGCACGTCGCCCATCCCGAGGATCCGTCCGGCCATCCGATCGGGGTAGAACGGCTCGAGGTCATCGACCTTCTCGCCCGTCCCCACGAAGAAGACCGGCTTCCCGGTCACCGCGGTCATCGACAGCGCCGCACCGCCACGGGCGTCGCCGTCGAGTTTCGTCAAGATGAACCCGGTCGTGTCGACCTCACGCATGAACGCCCGCGCCTGGATGACGGCGTCTTGGCCCGTCATCGCGTCGCACGCCATCACCACGTGCTGTGGCTTCGTCACGTCCTTGATCTTGCGGGCTTGCTTCATCATCTCGGGGTCGACGTGCAGGCGCCCCGCGGTGTCGATGATCACGACGTCGGCGCCCGTGCGCTGGGCCTCCTTGACGCCGTTCTTGGCGAGCCGGACCGGGTCGCGCCCCTCGGACCACACCGGGACGCCGATCTCACGCCCCAGCGTCCGGAGCTGTTCCACGGCGGCGGGCCGCTCGAGGTCGGCGGCGATCAACAGCGGGCGCCTGCCCTTGCCTTTCAGATGCTTGGCGAGCTTGGCGCACGCCGTCGTCTTGCCGGACCCCTGCACCCCGGCGAGCATGATCACCGCGGGGCTGGCTCCCGACAGGGTGAACGGGTGATGCTCGCCCCCCAACGTGACCGTCAGCTCCTCGTCCATCACCTTCACGACCTGCTGGGCGGGGGTGAGGCTCTTGAGAACCTCCTCGGACAACGCCCGGGCGCGCACGCGTGCGAGCAGATCGTCGGCCACCTCGACGGAGACGTCGGCCTCGAGCAGCGCCGTGCGGATCTCCGCCAGTGCGTTGTCCACCTGCTTGGGGTGGAGCTTTCCGCGGCTGCGAAGCTTCTTGAAAACGCCGTCGAGGCGATCGCTCAGAGTGTCGAACATAAGGTGAGGGCGCTACGGCACCACCGCCGCAACGCGTCCTAGTGTATCGACCCGAGACCGGGGGAACGATCGATGGACGGCACGCAGATCGAGGCGGCACGACTCGAGCGGCAGCTCGTGTGGTTGCGCTGGCTGGTGGCGGCCTTCGGGGCCGTCCAGGTCGGGTTCGCCGTCCGGGACCGGGGCAACGACCCGGCGTTCGCCCTGCCGCTGGCGGTGGCGCTCGTGATCGGGCTGGCGATCGGGAACCTGGCGATCTCGAGCTCCGTGCAGAAAGCCACCGAGCCCGGTCAGTTCCGATCGATCGGCGTGGTCGCGTTCGCCCTGGACGCGGTCGTCATCCTGGGTCTCGTCTGGCTCGTCCCGAGCGGTCCCGGCGACCCGGTGTGGGTCCTGGGCTACCTCGTCCCCCTGGAGGGAGCCGCGCGTTGGGGGCTCCCCGGCGGCTTGATCGGTGCCGGCCTGTTCCTCGGAGAGCAGATCGTCCAGGAGGCGGCACGCGCCCAGGTCGCCGCCGGGGCGTCCCAGGTGTCGTTCCGCGCCGGGATGGCGTTCGTGATCGGCGCGGTGACCGGCTCCTTCGTGTCCTCGCTCCAGCGCACCGCCGCCGAGGCCGCCGATCAGGCGATCGCGGCCTCGGCGGCCGCCCAGCGTGCGGAGGTGGCGGCGTCGCAGGCCGCCGAGGCGCATCGCGAGGTGGCGGCCTTCCATGCCGCGGTGTTCGCCGACGCGCAGCCGGAGCACCTGGCCGAGACGCTTCGCGCCACGGCGGGGCGCGTCGCCGCGGAGCTCGGCTGCACGGCGCTCGGGTTGCTCACCCGTTCGACGGGCATCGCCGGCGAGGACGTGTTCACGGTCGCCGGCGTCCACGGCGATCCGGGCTACCTGCTCGGCCAAGAGCTGTCGCCCGTGACCAGCCCGGTGGCGGCGGCCGCGGTCGACGGTGTCACCGTGGTGGCCGAGGGCGACGTCGTCGCGCCGATGCGCGTGCGTGGCGCTCGTCGTCGGCGCGGTCCACGAGCGCACCGACGCGGCGCCCGATGCCGCGCGGGTGGACGCGCTGCAGACGATCGCGGATCAACTCGGTGTCGCCCTGGAGGCCACCCGGCTCCGCGCCGAGCAGGCCGCCACCGTCGATCGACTCACGGAGCTCGATGCGATGAAGACGGACTTCGTCGCGATCACGAGCCACGAGCTCCGGACGCCGCTGGCCGGGATCCGGGGGTTCGTCGACATGCTCCTGCGACGAGGCGCCGACCTCTCCGCGGCCGAGCAGCTCGAGTACCTCGGGATCGTGCAGACCCAGACCGAGCGATTGATCCATCTGGTCGACGACCTGCTCGTCGTCTCCAGGGTCGAGGGCGGCGCGCTGGTGCTCGAACCCGAGGACGTCCAGATCCGCCCGCTGCTCGCCCAGGTCGTGGCCGGCCTCGGCGAGTCCGGTGGTCGTATCGAGCTCGAAGAGATGGCCGGTGCGCCGTCGACGTTGACCATCGACCCGAACCGGCTGATCCAGATCCTCACGAACCTGGCGCACAACGCCGTGAAGTTCTCCCCGGACGATGTCCCCGTCCGCATCCGGTGGTCGGCACCCGCCGACGGCACGATCGTGTTCGAGGTGATCGATCGCGGCGCCGGCATCCCGCCCGACGAACAGGCGCTGATCTTCGAGCGGTTCCGCCAGCGCGGCGACCATCGTTCGCACGCGGAGGGTTTCGGACTCGGGCTCTACATCACCAAGCTGTTGACCGAGGCGATGGGCGGCTGGCTCACCCTGACCTCGTCGCCCGAGGGGACGACGTTCGCGGTCACGCTTCCGGTGACCCGCCCGATGCCAACACCCGCTCGACCGTCCGCAGCAACGCGGTCGGACTGAACGGCTTGGTGAAGTACTCGTCGGCGCCCAGCCGCAACGCGGCCGCGCGCCCCTCCTCACCGGTGGCGGTCACGACGATCACACGCATCGACGCGGTCGCCGGGTCGGTCTTCACCGCGTGCAAGACCTCCGCGCCGCTGGTCCCGGGGATATTGAGATCGAGGAACAGCAGGTCCGGCGGTGCGAGCCGGATCCGTTCCATCGCCAGGTGACCGTCGGCGGCCTCGTCGATCTCGAACCCCTCGCCCTCGAGCACGAGCCGCATCGCCTCGCGCATCGTGGGATGGTCCTCGACGATCAGGATGCGGGTCGCCATCGATCCCATCCTCAGGCAAGCAGCCGGTCGGCGAAGGCCGCCGCGTCGAACGGACGCAGGTCCGCCGCCGTCTCGCCGACCCCGACGTAGCGGATCGGCAGATCGAGCTCTTCGCGAACCGCAAGCACGATCCCGCCTTTGGCCGACCCGTCGGTCTTGGTCAGGACGACGCCGGTGACGTCGACGGACTCCGTGAACGCGCGGGCCTGCGCGATCCCGTTCTGACCGGTCTGCGCGTCCAGGACGAGGAACGTCTCGTCGACCGTCGCGCCCGCCTTCTCGATCACGCGCTTGACCTTCTGGAGCTCGTCCATCAAGGGCTGCTTCGTGTGCAGCCGTCCCGCGGTGTCGACGATGAGGACGTCGGCTCCTCGCGCCGTCGCCGAGGTGACCGCGTCGAAGGCCACCGCGCCCGGGTCGGCCCCGCGATCCTGCGAGACGAGGTGCGCGCCCGGCGCGGTCCGCCCACACTTCGAGTTGCTCGCCCGCTGCCGCGCGGAACGTGTCGCTCGCGGCAAGGCTCACCTGCTTGCCCTCGGCGGCGAGCATCGCCGCGAGCTTCCCGATCGTGGTGGTCTTGCCCGCGCCGTTGACCCCGACCACCAAGATCACATCGAGCCCGTCGGCACCGAGGTCGAGCATGCGATCGGGGCCGAGGATCGCCAGGATCTCCTCCCGCAACAGCCCGACCGGATCCTCGCCCTCCGCATACCGCGCCCGCACCCGCGCCACGAGGTCGGCGGCGCCCTTCGGCCCCACATCGGCCTTGACCAGCAGGTCCTCGAGATCGCGCCAGGCGTCGGCGTCGCTTGCGGCGAACAGGGAGCGAACCCTGGCGCCGAGACCGCCCGCACGGAACGCGCCCGCCGAGCCCGTGGCGGCGGGTCTCGCATCGGACGTGCTCGCGGTGTACTCGGTTCGACGCGAGCGCACGACCAAGAACGCGACGACGCACAGCAGGGCAAGAAGCGCGAACAGAACGACGTACACGGTGGTCACGGGACCGTCAGCCTACCGGAGGACTCGCCAGCTCCTCGCTCGGCGCCACCGTGTGCACCGGCTCTTCATCGGCCGAAGATGGCGGGGCGGTCGCCGCACCGGCGTCCGCCCGCTCGGCCGCGATCCGGGCGGCGGCCTCGGCCACCTCGTCGTTCTCCAGTCGCTGCGCCACGACCTTCGTCGTGCCGTCGTTGTTCAGCGAGATGCCGTACATCATGCCGGCGATCTCCATCGTGCGCTTCTGGTGCGTGACGATCAGGACCTGCGACGCCGACGCGAAACCGTCGACCAGGCGCAGGAACCGGTGAAGGTTCACGTCGTCGAGCGCCGGCTCGACCTCGTCCATCAGGTAGAAGGGCGAGGGTCGGGCGGTGAAGATCGCGAACAGGAACGCCAGCGCGGTGAGCGAACGTTCGCCACCGGAGAGCAGCGAGATCCGCTTGACGCGCTTGCGGCCCGGGCTCGCCTCGATCTCGATGCCGGAGGCAAGGGGATTGGCCGGGTCGGTGAGGACGAGGCGACCCTCCCCGCCCGGGAACAGCTCGGCGATCAGCCGCTCGAACTGGATCGCCACGTCTTGGTAGGCCGAGGTGAACGATTCGGTGATCTGGTGGTCGATCTGCGCGATCACCTCGAGCAGGTCCCGGCGGGCCTTCCGCACGTCGTCCAGCTCGCGTTGCATGAAGTCGTGCCGCTCCTGCATCGACTCGAGCTCGCCGGTCGCGAGCAGGTTCACACGTCCGAGCAGCGCGAGGCGCCGCTGGACGAGCTCCTGCTTCTTCTCGATCGTCTCGACGGTGTCGTCGTCGTCGAGCGCCCCCACCGCGTCGGCGGGGTCGGCCTGGAAGCCCTCACGCAGCAGGCGCTCGGCCTCGCCGATCCGCCGCTCGATGTCGCCGCGCAGGCGATCCTCATCCTCATACCGCGCCCGCAGCTCCTCCAGGGCGGTCGATGCATCGCGCCAGCTCTTGTTGACGGCCGCCTCGGTCTCCGCGGCGGTTCGCTCGGCCGTGCCCGCCGTCTCCCGGGCCTCGGCGGCCGCGGTGAACGCGGCGTCGGCGGCGGCGACGGCAGATGCCGCCTCGACGCGGGCCGTCTCCGCGGCCGCGAGCTCCTCGCGCAGCCGGATCGGATCGTGTGCGGCCAGCTGGTCGCGCTCCTCGCGGAGCTCGGCCAGCCGATGATCCTGGTTGGCGCGGTCACGACGCAGGGTCTCGACCGTCACGCGTGCGTGGATCGGGACTTGGGGCAGCGGAGGCAGCTCCGGCGCCTCCTCGGTCGCGCCGGGCCCCATCTCGGCGATCTGCGCCCGCGCGGCAGCCGCGGTTTCGACGAGCACGCCGAGTCGTTGCGCGAGCAGCTCCTCTTCCTTGTGCATGGCCGCCAGCTCGCGCTCGGCGATCGTGAGTCGCTCCGCGGCCTCGGTGATGTCGGCATCGGCCGCCTCGATCTGCTCCTGCAGGAACGCGACCTCGCCGGCGATCTCGTCGAGACGCTCGGTGCGCGGCCGAAGCTGGTGCTCGGTGGCGGAGAGATCGTGCGCCAGCACCTGCAGTTCCGCGCGGATCTCGCGCAGGCGCACGTCGGCCTCCTTCGCGGTGTGGATCACCGCGGGGCCGACGAGCACGCCGTCGGGCGTCACGAACGAGGCCTGCGGGTGCTCGGTCTGCTTGCGCGCGGCCTCCTCGATATCGGGGACCAGGTACACGTCGCGGAGCACGGTGGAGACGATGCCGCGCGCCACCGGTTCGGCCTCGACCTTGGAAAGCAGCTTCTGCTCACCCGGCAGCCCCAAAGGCACCGGTCCGCCGGCCGCGATCGCCAGGATCGCGCCATCCCCGCGCGGCGCGTCCTCCAGAGCGCGGTCGCCGTCGTCATACACCACGGCGTCGGCGAGGGCCCCCAGCGCCGCGACCAGCGCACGCTCGAGCCCGGGCTCCACGCGGACGAGGTCCTTCAGCAGTCCGATCGCATCGCCCGTGTGGCCGGCGAGGAACCGCGAGCCGGGCGTCTCTTCGATGTCGCGGCGCCGAGCCTCGAGCAGGTCCTTGCGCGCCTGCATCCGCCGGCGCGCCTCGGTCAGCTCTTCGATCCGATCCACGAGCTTGCGCCGCTCGTCGTCGAGCTGATCGCGCCGCTCCGCCAGCGGGGCGGTCTGGCCGTCCATCTGCTCGATGTCGGCCTTGGTCTCACCGTGCGCGGCCTCCGCCGCAGCGATCCGCTCGCGGACGGCCGCGAGCTGGTCCGCGACGCGCTCGTGCTCCCGCTCGGCGCTGGCCAGCGCACGCTCCGTGGCCTCGGCCTCGGCGCGACGACCGGCTGCCTCCTCGCCGACCCGACGGCGGATCTCCTCCACCTGTCGCCGGTGGTCCTCGGCTTCGCGATAGGCGGCCTCGGCGAGGTCGAGCTCCGCCTCCTTCGCCTCGAGCTCGGCGACGACCTCGCTCAGCCTGCCCTCGATGCGGGCGATCTCGGTCGCGACCGTGTCCATGCGCGCGGCGCGCGAGGCCTGGGACGCGAGCTCCTGGCGCGCCCCCGTCTCGCGATCGACCGCGGCGCGGAACGCCTGCTCCGCCCGTTCCCGATCGAACGAGGCGGCCCGGAACGATCCCTCTGCCTCCGCCTGCGCGCGGGTGGCCTCGGCACGTGCGTCCGCCGCCGCGAGCACGTCGGCGTCCAGGGCGTCGAGGCGCGCGCGGGCGGTCCGCCGCTCCTCGAGCCCTTGGTCCCAGCCGCCCTTTCGGCGATCCTGCTCACGCTGGAGCGCGCGCAGACGCGCCGCGGCGAGCGTCCGAGCGAGCGCATCGGCCTGCTCCGTGAGCTGCTCGTGCTTCTTGGCGGACTCGGCCTGCTGCTGCAACGGCCGCAACTGGCGACGCAACTCGGTGAGGACATCGGCCAGTCGAAGCAGGTCCTGATCGAGGTTCGCGAGCTTGCGCTCCGCCCGTTCCTTGCGCCGCCGATGTTTGGCGATGCCCGCGGCTTCCTCGATGTACTTGCGGCGATCCTCGGGCCGCGCCAGCAGCACCTCCTCGAGCTGCCCCTGGCCCACGACGGTGTGCAGCGCGCGGCCGATCCCGGTCTCGGACAACAGCTCCTGCACGTCCATCAGACGGACGACCTGACCGCCGATGCGGTACTCGGACTCGCCCGAGCGGAAGATCGTGCGGCTGATCTCGATCTCGGTCATCGGCACCGGGATCCTGGCCGCGGTGTTGTCGATGACAAGCTTGACCTCGGCCATGCCGAGCGCCGGGCGCGAGGGGGTGCCGGCGAAGATCACGTCGGCCATCTGTCCCCCGCGAAGCGCCCGCGGGCCCTGCTCGCCGAGCGCCCAGCTGATCGCGTCGACGAGGTTGGATTTGCCCGACCCGTTGGGGCCGACGATCACCGAGACCCCGGGCACGAACTCGAGGACCGTTTTGTCCGCGAAGGACTTGAAACCGCGGATCGTGATCGAGCGGAGGAACATCGCGCGGATGCTAACAGGCATGTGATTCTCCGAGCGGGAAGCGCGGCTCGGCTTCCCCATCGTCGCTGGTCACGGACCTTTCTAGCCCAAGATCCGGAACCCGTCGAGGCCCTCGGGAGGCTCCTGCACGCACCTCGAGACTCACTCACCACCGCGCCGGGCGGTCCGTGGCGGCACCAGGCCACCATCGAGGCGACCGTCGCCGCGGGACCCTCGAAGACTGCCTCGACGCGTCCATCGGCCGTGTTGCGCACCCAGCCGCGGACGTCGAGGCGTGTTGCCTCGCGCGCACAGCTCGCCCGGAAGAACACCCCCTGCACCCGGCCGCTCACCAGGACGTGGCGACGGTCAGTCGGGGAGATTGAGCTTGCGGACGCGGAAGTCCTCCTTCGGTCCATAGTCGGCGGCGACGAACGCGCTCATCGTCTCCTTGGCGAGATGGCGCGTCGCGAAGCGTCCGATCTCGAGCCAGTGCCGTCCGTCGGGGTGCCGATGCTGCAGCGAGTAGCTGCCGGAACGCGGCACGGAGTGCGAGGCGGTCGTCGCGAGCGCTGCAAGCGTGTACTGGTTGCCGCCGCCACTCATCTCGGACTCAGCTCTGACATTGCGGGCAGTAATACGAGCTGCGTTGGGAGATCTTCACGGTCTGGATCGGGGTGCGGCACCGTCGACAGGGCAACCCCGTCCGGCCGTAGACCTTGAGTTCGTTCTGGTACTCCCCCGGCTCCCCGAACAGGTCGAGATACGCCTCGTCCTCCAGTGTGGTGCCGCGGAGCTTGATCGCCTCCTGCAGCACTTCCTGCATCCCCCGGTAGAGCCGGCGCACCTCCTGGGACGACAGCGTGTTGCTGAGCCGGTCGAACCGGAGGCCGGCCCCGAACAGCACCTCGTCGGAGTAGATGTTGCCGAGCCCGCTGATGAACTTCTGGTCCATCAGCAGCTGCTTCATCTTCGCGGCCTTCTCCGCGAGCAGGTACTGGAACGTGGGCCACGTGAACACCTGGTCCAGCGGATCGATCGCGATGTGCTGCAGATCCTTGATCTTGCCCATCTCGTCGGGCGAGACGACGAACACCTCGCCGAAGGTCCGGGGGTCGATGAAGCGGAGATCGCCGCCCTGCTGGAACGTCGCGACGACATGGGTGTGGGGCGCAAGCGCGAGGCGGCCGTTGCCGCGCTGGAAGCGGCCGCTCATCCCGAAATGCACCACCCACACATCGCCCCCGTCGAGGTGGATCAGGATGTACTTGCCGCGCCGTTCGACCTTGGCGATCTTGTGCCCGGCCACGCGCGAGGTGAACTCCTTGCGCGTCTTGTGCCGGCGGATCGCGCGCATGGCGTTCTTGGTGCCCTTGACCTCGACGCTCTTGATCTTCTTGCCGACGACGTCGCGATCCAGGTCCCGGCGCATCACCTCGACTTCGGGAAGCTCCATCCGTCCCTCCTAGGGTGTCTCCCCGGCGCCGCGCACACGCAGTCGCTCGTAGGCCTCGCGCGCAGCGTGCTGCTCCGCTTCCTTCTTGGTTCGTCCACTCCCCGCTCCGAGCTCCTCGCCCGCCACCGACACGACGGCGGTGAACTCCTTCTGGTGATCCGGCCCGTCCTCGGCGACCTCGTAGCTCGGCAAGGATCGGAGCCGCTGCGACGCCAGCTCCTGCAGGATCGTCTTGAAGTCGCGGTCTCCCTCGCCCCGTACGTAGGCCTCCATCCGCGGGCGAAAGAGCCGCTCGATCAACGCACGTGCCCGGTCGAGCCCCTCGTCCAGGTACACGGCGCCGAAGATCGCCTCGAGCGCGTCGGCCAGGATGCTCGCCTTGTCGCGCCCGCCCGATTGCTCCTCTCCCTTGCCGAGCAGGACGAGCTCGCCGATCCCGAGCCCGCGTGCCACGTCGGCCAGCGCCTGCATGTTCACGATCGCCGCGCGCAGCTTCGCGAGATGCCCCTCGGGAAGATCCGGATAGGACGCATAGGCCATGTCGGTCACGACCAGCCCGAGCACGGAGTCGCCCAAGAACTCCAGGCGCTCGTTCGTGACCGTGAGCCCCTGCTCGAACGCGAACGAACGATGCGTCAGGGCCGCCTCACGCAGCCCGGCGTCGTGGAACCGGACCCCAAGGGCCCGGTCCAGGGCGTCCAGCTGCGCCACCGCGGGGGGCACCCGGCTACTCGACCTCGACCGCCTGGCGACCGGCGTAGTACCCACAGTTGCCGCACACCCGATGGGGCATCTTGGGCTGCTTGCATTGCGGACACGAGCTGTACGACGTCGCCTCCGTCTTCCAGTTCGCACGTCGCTTCGCGGTACGGGTCTTGCTCTGCTTCTTCTTGGGGACCGCCATGGTGGTTCCTTTCGTGTCAGTCGATATCCGGGAGATCGGGCAACAGGTCCGCCAGGACGGCGAACCGTGGGTCGATGGCTTCGTGGCCGGGGCACTCGCCGAGGTTGCGGTTGCCGCCGCAGACCTCGCAGAGCCCCAGGCAATCGGGGCGACACAGCGGAGCGAACGGCATCTCGACGCCGACGGCATCGCGGATCAGCTGGTCGAGATCGATCGTGTCCGCAACGAGCGCGTACCCGTCGTCGTCCTCGTCGTCGTCCTCGGACGGGTTCGTGACGAACAACTCGCTCACCTCCACGCTGAACGGCTGTTGGCGCTCGGTGAGGCAGCGTGCGCAGCGCACCGTCCACGTGCCGGTGATCGGCCCGGTCACGAGGATGCCCTCAACGACCGACTCGAGCAGCAGCGAGCCGCCGAGCGGCGCGTCGTCGGGGACCGCGACCAGCTCGGTCGCGAGACCGTCGATCGTGCCGAGCACGTCGCTGCGACGCGACATGCCCGGCTGTCCGAGCAGATCGTGCACGTCGATGGGCGCCAGCGTCATCCGAAGTCCTCCCCGTCCGCCTCGGCGTCGAACAGCTCGCCGGCCGGCTCCTCCGGCGTGCCGAGGCGCTGCTCCGCCGCCGTCGTCGGCGCGCGGAGGCGTTCGCGGCCGAGCTCGACCTGATCCAGGGTCTTCGCCAAGGCCCGGGCCGTTCCCTGGGCGTCCTCGAGGATCTTGCGCAGCGAGATCTCGAACTGTGCGAGCTTCCCGTCCACGTAGTCCTCGGCCTCACGCCGCATCGCGCCGGTCGTGTCCTCGGCGTCTTGCAACACCTGGGCGGCCTCTTCCTCGCCCCGCTTGGCGACCTCGGTCTTCATCGCCATCCGGCGCTGCTCCTCGTGCGCCTGCTCGATGATGCGATCGCCCTCGGCCCGCGCCTTGGCGAGGAGCTCCTCGCGGTCCTTGACGATCCAGCGCGCCTGCTTGATCTCCTCGGGCAGGGCCTCCTGCATCTCGTGCAGCAGCTCGAGGACCTCGTCGCGGCTGATCAGCACCGAGGAGGACAGCGGCATCGACTTCGCATCGCGGACGATCTCCTCGAGCTCGGCGAGCCGGCCGGCGAGGTCCATCACGACGCCTCCAGCCGGTCGATCAACGCTTTGCGCACGTGATCGGGCACGAGCCCCTCGACATCGCCGCCGAGGCGAGCGACCTCCTTCACGAGGGACGACGACAAGAACGACCACTTCGGACTGGTCGCCATGAACAGCGTCTCGATCTCGCCGATGCGTTGGTTCATCTGTGCCATCTGGATCTCGTATTCGTAGTCACTCACGGCCCGAAGGCCCTTCACGATCACGCTCGCGCCCTGTGCGCGGGCGTAGTCCACCAACAGGCCGCCGAACGCCCCCACCCGGACGTTGCCGAGGTGGCGGACCGCTTCTTCGAGCAAGGCGATCCGCTCCGCCACGGCGAACAACGGCGTCTTCGACGGGTTCTCGACGACGGCCACGACGACCGCGTCGAACGTGCTTGCGGCACGGCCGACGACATCGAGGTGCCCGTTGGTCACCGGGTCGAACGTTCCCGGACACAGGGCGGTCAGGCCCATCGCTCCTCCCGGTACAAGGTGAGGAGGCTGTCCCCATAGCGGAGCTGCCTCCGGACGGCCCAGTGTACCGGAACTACAGGCGCGGAACTCTTATGACCGCGGGTCAATATCAGGGTCCAGCTCTCCGGGGCAAGCCATCCCGCGTCGAGCGCGCCGAGGACGCGGTCCAGAGGTGGGCCGGAGACGTCGTACGGCGGATCGCAGAACACGATGTCGAATACACCTTGCGCTGCAGCATGTCTGGTGAGCCACGCGCCGACCTCGGCCCTGACGACCTCGACGCCCCTCGGATGCATGTGCTCGCGCGATGTTGTCGCGGATCGTGCCGATCGCCTTGGTCGAGCGCTCGACGAACACCACCTCCGTGGCGCCTCGAGACCACGCCTCGATCCCGACGGCCCCGGTACCGGCGAACAGGTCGAGGCAGCGGGCGCCCTCGACGGCGGCCCCGAGGCTCGCGAAGAGACCCTCCCTGGCCATGTCGGACATCGGGCGGGTGCCGGGGGGCACCGGCCCGAGTCGCGTCCCCTTGGCCGCTCCCGCGATGATGCGCACGATCGGCGAGCCTATCGCCCCGTTGCACGTCGAGGGAGGGTCAGGACCGGAACAGCCAGTCGATGGAGGCCGCGAACCGCAGGGTCAGCTCCTCGAGCAGCTCCGGGTGCTCGGCCAGCCCCGGATCGTCGGCCACCACCGCGAACGCGCGGGCGCGGGCGCGCCCGATGAGGTCCACGTCCTCGGCCAACCGAGCGAGCTTGAGATCGGGCATCCCGGACTGGCGCGTGTCGAACAGGGTGCCCTCCCCGCGCAGCCGCAGATCCTCGTCCGCGAGCTCGAACCCATCGGTGGTTCGGACCATCGCGTCGATCCGCGCGCGTGCCTCTTCGTTGGCGGGATCGGACGCGTCGAAGAGCACACAGGTGGACGGGTGGGGCCCGCGCCCGATCCGGCCCCGCAGCTGATGGAGCTGCGCGAGCCCGAAGCGCTCGGCGTTCTCCACGAGCATGACCGTGGCGTTCGGCACGTCGACACCGACCTCGATCACGGTCGTCGAGATCAACACGTCGGCCTCGCCCGCCCGGAACGCATCCATGATCCGCTCCTTGTCCTTGGGCCGCATGCGGCCGTGGAGCAGCTCGACCCGAAGGTTGGGGAAGACGTCGAGACGCAGTCGCTCGGCCTCGGTCTCCGCCGCCTTCACCTGGGTGCGATTCGCTTCATCGATCGCTGCGCAGACGACGAACGCCTGCCGGCCGGCGGCGACCTCGACGCGCACCAGATCCTCGGCCGCGATGCGTTCCCCGTCGGTGCGCGCGGCCACGGTGCGGATCGGCTGGCGTCCCGGCGGGAGTTCGTCGAGGATCGCGACATCGAGATCGCCGTAGTAGGTCAGGGCCAGCGTCCGCGGGATCGGGGTCGCCGTCATGATCAGCACGTCGATGTCCCCTCCCCCTTTGCCCGTCAGTGCCATGCGCTGGTGCAGACCGAACCGATGCTGCTCGTCGACGACCGCCAAGCTGAGATCCGCGAACTCGACGCCTTCCTGCACCAGCGCGTGTGTGCCGATCACCAGATCGAGCGACCCGTCGGCGGCCGCCGGCCAGGATCCGCGCGCGGTCCGAGCCCGTCACACTGCCCGACAACAGGGCGTAGGTGAGCGTCGGGGCGACGGCGTCGCCGGCGAACAAGGACTCCTGTTCTTTGCTTCCGCGCCCCGAGGCATCGGACAGCGGCGCCCCGCCGATGCGATCGAGGAGCGCGCCCACCGATCGCAGGTGCTGGCCGACCAGCACCTCTGTCGGCGCCATGATCGCTGCCTGGTGCCCGGATTGGATCGCGATCAGACACGCGTGGAGCGCCACCAGCGTCTTGCCCGCCCCGACGTCGCCCTGGAGCAACAGGTTCATCGGCTGCGCCGCCTCCATGCGCCGGTCGACCTCCGCCATCGCGCGGACCTGCGCGTCGGTCGCGACGAACGGCAGCGCAGCCGCGCAGCGCCTCCGTCAACGGGCCTTCGGCGGCGTGGGACACACCGGTGCGCTCGGCCTCCAGTCGTTGTCGGCGGAACGCCACCCCGAGCTCGAGCGTGAACAGCTCGTCGAACTTCAGCCGTTCGCGCGCCACGTCGAGCTCGTGCTGATCGGCCGGGAAGTGGATCCATCGAAGAGCCTGGTCGCGGTCGGACAACGCCTCGGCCGCCCGGAGATCCTCGGGCAGCGGATCGGCCTGGCTGGGCAGCTGCTGCAGCGCGAGCCACACCAACTCACGGATCGTCCGAGGCGTGATGCCGTCGGTCGCCGGATGCACCGGGGTGATCCGGCCGGTGTGCACGAGGTCCTGCTCGCCGCTGCGAAGCACCTCGACCTCCTGGTTGGCGAGCTGGAGCCGCCCGCGATACAGCTGGACGACGCCCGACACGGCGAGCTCGGCTCCCTCCTTGTACCAGGAGGCGACCCAGGGCTGGTTGAAGAACGTCAGGTCCAGGAAGCCGGATCCGTCCCCGATGGTGACGGTCACCATGGCCTGGCGCCGCCGGGTCTGGCGCTTGGCCACCGAACGCACCGTGGCGATCACGGTGGCGTACGCGTCGATCGGCAGCTTCGCGATGGGCAGCACGCGGGACCGGTCGATGTAGCGACGGGGGTAGTGATGGAGGAGCTGCCCGACCGTCTCGATGCCCAGCGCGTCCGCCAGCACCTGATGTGCCTCGGGACCCTTCGACCGACCCGTTCGGCGCTTGGCCACACGGGCATCGATCGCGACGACCGGATCCTCCGGGCTCAGCGGCATGGGCGGTCCCTCACGGTCTGGGGTTCTACCATGCCTGCATGACACGACGATCCGCGCGGGTCCTGCTCGCGTGCGCGCTTCTGGTGATCCTCGCCGCCTGCGGGGGCGACGGGCAGGCCGCCGCGCCGTCGGCGTCGCTCCTGCCGCAAAGCGCGACGGAGTTGCCGACGATGGATCCGACGACCTTCGCCGCCCTGGTCGCGCAGCAGCGGGGCACACCCGTGCTGGTGAACTTCTGGGGATCGTGGTGCCCGCCGTGCAGGGAGGAGACCCCCGACCTGATCGCGGCACACCGGCGCTGGGGTGACACCGTGCGATTCATCGGCGTGGACCTGTCCGACAACCGCGACGGGGCAACGTCGTTCATCGACGAATTCGGCGTGCCCTACCCGAGCGTCTTCGACCCCTCGAACCTCATCGCGGTCTCCTACGGTCTGTTCAGTCCACCGGCGACGCTGTTCTTCGACGCGAACGGGACGCTGGTCAAAACGGTGCCGGGCCAGATCTCCGCCCAGGACCTCGAGACCAATATCGAGGCGATCGCGACCTGACCGGGTCCCCCTCGGGCCTTTGGTACGCTGGTCGGACTATGGCCGCCGTGTGTGACATCTGTGGAAAGAAGCCGTGGTTCGGCAAGTCGGTGACGTTCTCGCACAAGCGGAACAACCGCCGGTGGGACCCGAACATCCAGCGCGTGCGCGCGCTGATCAACGGCTCCCCCAAGCGTGTCAACGCGTGTACCAGCTGCATCAAGGCCGGCAAGGTCGTCCGCGCCGCTCGCGGCTGAGCCTCACCCGATGATCGCGGACGCGAACCGGTAGCCGGCCTTCCCGTCCTGCTTCGTCCGGTACATCGCCTCGTCGGCCCGTGCCACGATCGAGCCGGCAGACTCCCCCAGCGATCCGATCGCGATACCGACGCTCGCCGTGACCGTGGCCACGCCGGCGGCGACGGGGATCGGCTTGCCGACGGCCTGCACGATGCGTGTGGCGATCTTCTCGGCGTCGTCGGGCGTCGCCAGGTTCTCGCACAGGACGACGAACTCATCGCCTCCCATGCGCGCCGCGATGTCGCCCGGCCGGATCACCGCTTCGAGCCGGCGCGAGGTCTCGGACAACACGCGGTCCCCCGCTTGGTGGCCGAAGACGTCGTTGACGTCCTTGAACCCGTCCAGATCGAGGTACAGCACGGCGATCGCGCGCCGCGATCGCTCCGCCCGGAAGACGGCCCGGATCAACAGTTCGTCGAAGAGCTTGCGGTTGGCGAGCCCCGTGAGTGGATCGTGCGTGGCCTGGTGTTCGAGCTGGTCCTCGTGCAGTTTGCGGATCGTCGCGTCGCGCGCGATCACGGTGAACAGCTCGTTGCCCCCGACCGAGGTCGAGGCGAGCGAGACGTCGAGCGGCAGCGCGGACCCGTCCTTGCGGACGCCCTCCACCATGTGCTCCTCTTCCTCCCACCGAACGTCTTGGAGCCCCGACCGCTCCTCGGTCATGGCGAACGCGGGCACGATGTCTCCGATCGGGCGCCCCGCCAGCTCGGCCTCGGTCCAGCCGAAGAGGGCCTCGGCGGCGGGGTTGGCGGACTCCATATGGCCGAGCGCGTCGGTGGTGATGATCGCCTCGATGGCGCTGTCCATCACGGCCTTGGCCCTTGCCTCGGATGCCGCAAGGTCCAGACCCAGGCGCGTCGCCAGGTCGAGTGCGGCGATCCGCGAGCGTCCCAGCAGGAAGAGCACGAGCGCCGACGATGAAGGTCGTGACGAGACACACGATGAGCGGGACCCACGGGAAGCCGACGCCCTCATCGAACACGCGGGTGGCGTCCAGATGGATCGTCCAGGGCGTTCCGTCGACCACGACGTGATCGGCCGTCGAAAAGACGATCGGACCGGCATCGTCGAAGCCCGTTCCCATCGCGGTCGCCAGCGCGGCGCCGTTCGCGTCCCACTGCACCGCGGCCCGCAACCCGGGGGCCAGGTCGCCGAGCATCTCCCGGCCAAGCTGCGTCGGGTCGATCGTCGCGCCCACCCAGCCGACGAAACGGCCACCCCGGTGCACGGGGGCGACCAGCTGCATCCGAAGCTGTTGGTACGTGTTGGGCTGCGGTTGCGTCATCGTCACGCCACCGTCCTTGCCGACCAGCTCGAGTGCGTCGCGCGCGCTGGGATCGGCGGCGAGGTTCGTGCCGAGCAGGGTCGGCGACGCCGACCGCGGCGCGACCATCGTGACCGGGTACGCGAGGTCCCCGGAGGCGCGGCCCGCGACACGCCGGACGAACTGCAGCGCGATCACCGACGGATGCGCGTCGGTCAGCTCGAGGGAGTCGGTGAACCCGTAGAACTGCTCCTGCGTCGGATCCTCGACCTCAAAGAACCCCTGCGTCACGGTGAGCATGCGTCGATACGCGCGCACGGTCTCCTCGATGTGCCCCCGCTGCAGGGAGACGGCGTCCTGAAACCGGGCCTCGGCGGCATCGCGGCGATCGGCACCCCACGCAGCGGCCACGGCCGCGGAGACCGTCGATCCCAGCACCAGCGCGGCCACGGACGCGAAGATGAGCGTCCGAGCGCGGCGTCGGTGCAGGTTCTTTGCCGCCTCGAATGTGAGGCCCTTGCGCATGCTGCATCCTTCGAGCCCGTGTTCGGCGGGCTCTCCCCGATGCCTCGACCCGTTCGGACGTCCGCTTGACGGCCCACCGGGGCCATCCGACCTGGTTCCACAGGGCTAGTCCGCGCGCTCGGCGCGGAGCCCCGTTGGCCACTTCGTACAACGGGTTCGACGCCGTCTCCCCAAGGCCGGAAACCCCTGTTCGATACACTGCAACCCGTTCTCAGCCCCGCTCGAGACGCCGTCGCGGCGTCGCTTTCAACGATCCGAGGAGGCCCACGTGGCACAGGTTTTCCACAATCCAACTGCAGAGGAGCTGCGATCGTTCACCGAAGAGATGCCGGAGGCCCGGCTCACCGAGTTCGGCAACGTGAACGTGCAGACCACCGTGCTGTCCCGATCGGCGGCCTCGACCTACGTCGTGGATCGCGAATCCAGCGGCAAGACCATGTCCCGGACGGACTACGAGACCATCGCCCGACTCCAAGACGCCTACATCGCCGAGCACGACATGATCGTGATCGACGGCTACATCGGCAACGACCCCGAGATGCGAACCGCCGCCCAGCTGGTCATGGAGAAGCGCTACGCCAACATCGCCGGCATGCAGCAGAAGCTGTACTTCGAGCGCGCCGATGGCGCCGACCCGGAGGTGCGGGTGATCTACACCCCCGGCCTCAAGGCCGAGGGCTACCCCGATGACCGCCTGATCGCCGTCGACCTCGACGACTACACGACGCGCGTCCTGCACTCCGACTACTTCGGAGAGTCCAAGAAGGGCGGGCTGCGCATGTGGAACGACATCGTCTACAAGAAGGGCGGCCTCGCTCTGCACGCCGGGCTCAAGGAGATCCCGACCCCCGACGGCAACAAGGTCTTGATGATCATCGGGCTGTCCGGCACGGGCAAGACGACGACGACCTTCACGACCCAGAACGGCTCGAAGCCGATCCAGGACGACTTCGTCGGCCTGATGCCCGGCGGGCACGCCTACGGCACCGAGAACGGCTGTTTCGCCAAGACGTTCGGTCTGGACGCCGATTTCGAGCCGTCGATCCACGGTGCGGTCGTCAAGAGCAACGCCTACCTCGAGAACGTCTACCAAGGCGAGGACGGCGCGATCGACTTCTTCAACGAGCACTACACGAAGAACGGGCGCGCGGTCTTCGAGATGCGGGACCTGCTGTCCTACGAGGATGCGCGCAACGTCGGGACGGTCGACTATCTGCTGATCCTGAACCGCAACGAGAACATCATCCCCGCCGTCGCCAAGCTGTCCCAGGAGCAGGCGGCGGCGTTCTTCATGCTCGGTGAGACCACGGGCACCGCCGCGGGAGGTTCGGCCGAGGAAGGCAAGTTCCTGCGTGTGCCGGGAACGAACCCGTTCTTCCCGCTGCCCCACGGTCTGCAGGGCAACCGCTTGCTGGAACTGCTGGACACGCACCCGATCGAGACCTACCTCCTCAATACCGGACGGGTCGGCGGCAAGGACGGCGACGACCGGTCCAAGAAGTTGCGGATCCCGGACACCTCCGCGTGCGTCTCCGGCATCGCGGAGCGCACGATCGTGTTCGAGGAAGACCCGGATTTCGGCTACCAGGTGGCCACCTCGATCCCCGGCCTCGACGACGTCGAGAAGCTGCAGCCGCGGCGTCTCTACGAAGCCCAGGGGCGGGGCGCCGAGTACGCCGACATCGTCGAGCGACTCAAGGCGGATCGCGTGACGCACCTGCAGCAGTTCACGCAGCTGTCCGAGGACATCATCAAGGCGGTCGGCTAGCACCCCACCGAGACATCCGTTACGGGACCGGAGGCCGAGGCTCGTCCTCGGCCTCCGGCGTGCCGGCGACATCGTCACGCCGCCCGCGAGCGCCGAGGAACCACGCGGCGATCAGCTGCGTCGCTCCGAGCAGCAGGAACACGATGAACAGCCACGAGTAGCGGCTCGCCTCATCGGTATACGCCTGTCCGCGGACGGTGATCGAGGCGAACAGGAAGAACAGCCCGGACGCGAGCAGCCAGGTGCCCACCCGACCGGTCACGAACAGGGCGAAGAGCATCTCGTCGGCGGTGTCCTCGGTCTGGAGTCGGTGGCGCATCCAGTACACGGCCGACCGGACGGCGAGCCCCAGGAACACGAAGGCGACGACGAGCTCCACCGGATTCACGAGGGCACTTTCCCACAGCCGCCGCCACGCACCGCCGGGGTCGCGGCGTCGAGGTCGGCGTTGCGCGGTCTCTCACGGGCGCCGTAGCATGTGCCCCCTGCAACGGCGAGGAGGGCCATCACCATGGTGCACGCGTACATCCTGATCCAGACAGAGGTCGGCAAGGCCGCGGCCGTCGCCGCGGAGGTTCGTGCGACGGCCGGCGTCACCGAGGCCGAGGACGTGACCGGGCCCTACGACGTGATCGTGCGGGCCGAGGCCGAGACCGTCGACGATCTGGGGAAGCTCGTCGTGGCGCGGATCCAATCCGTGGAAGGCATCACGCGCACCCTGACCTGCCCGGTCGTGCACCTGTAGGAGCCGTCTCTACGGGTCGACGCGCCCGTGCAGCTCTTGGACATCGATGCGCTTGGCGCGTTCGGCCTCGTGCCGCTCGACCGCGAGATCGAGCAGCCGTTGTACCAGCGCCGCGAAGGACAACCCGCTCGCCTCCCAGAGCTTCGGGTACATCGAGATCGACGTGAAACCCGGGATCGTGTTGATCTCGTTGATCCACACCTCGTCGTCGCGCACGAACAGGTCGACGCGAGCCATGCCGGCGCACGACACGATGCGTGAACGCGCTGACCGCGAGCCGCTGGAGTTCCGACGAGAGCGCCGGAGCGATCGGCGCAGGGATCCGGAGCTCGGCGCCGTTCTCGTCGAGGTACTTCGCGTCGTAGTCGTAGAACGCGTGGCCGCGGGGAACGACCTCGCCACAGACAGAGGCAACGGGGTCGTCGTTGCCCAGCACGGCGCACTCGATCTCGCGCACCGGCTCGATCCCGCGCTCGACGACGGCCTTGCCTTCGTACCGGAACGCCTCCTCCATGCCGCGGTCCAGCGCCGAGGGATCCGCGACCTTCGAGATCCCGACCGAGGAGCCGAGAGAGGCGGGCTTCGTGAACACGGGATAGCCGAGTGCGGCGACCCGCCCGGCGACCCCCTCCGGATCGTCGCGCCACTCGTGTTCCGCGATGGCCACGTACGGCACCACGGGGAGTCCCGCGGCGGCCCACAGCGTCTTCTGCACCGCCTTGTCCATCCCGAGGGCGCTGCCGAGCACGCTCGCGCCGACGTAGGGGACCCCCGCCAACTCCAGCAGACCCTGGATCGCGCCATCCTCGCCCCGTGGACCGTGCAGCACCGGGAACACGACGTCGATGTCTGCGCGCGTCCCGTCGGCGAGCTCGAGCGCCGGCGTCCCCGTGTCGTCGTCGCCCAAGCGCGCCGCCAAGCCCGACGCCCGGCAGAACTTCGGGCATGTGCCCGGACTCGATCGGGAGCGCCGGCGGGCCGGGGAGCACGTGCCATCGCCCGTCGCGGGCGATACCGATCGGGATCACCTCGGTCGTCGCCGGATCGAGCGCGTCGATCACGGAACGCGCCGAGAGGCAGCTGATCTCGTGCTCGGAGGAGCGCCCCCCGAACAGCACCGCGACGCGACGACGCCGTTCGCTCACGCGTCGGAGCCTACCTGGCCGCCCAGCGCGCCGGATACGAGGCGCGAAGCCGGACGACCTCCCGCGTCAGCGCTTCCATGAGCTCGGCCGTGAGGGCCGCGACGGCGTCGCGATCCTCGACCGACACAGCGCGACCGGACAGGTCGATCGGCTCGCCGACCCGGACCCAGACCGGTCGGCCGGGTCGCAGCGAGCCGGGCCCGGACTTCTGCCACACGGGCGAGGATCCCCAGCTCACCATCGGGATGATCGGCACGCCGGTCGCAAGCGCCAGGCGAACCGTGCCCGTCTTGCCCGCCATGGGAAGCCCGTCCTCGCGCGTCGTGACGGTCCCCTCCGGATACACGACGACGATCTGATCGCTCGCGAGCGCCTGCTCCGCCGCCGCCAGCGACGCGGCCTGGGCGCCCGTGCCGCGCGCCACGGGGATCTGCCCCGTACCGGTCATCGCCCAGCGGATGCCGGGCGCGCGGAACAGATCCTGTTTGGCGAGGAAACGCGGGCGCCGGCCGGCGCGCACGACCGCGTACGCGTTGGCGAGTGGGTCGAGATAGGACGCGTGGTTGCAGGCGATGATCGCGGGGCCCCGCAGCGGGATCCGCTCGAGCCCGTCGAACCGCCACCGGAACCACAGGCGCAGCAGGGGGAACACCGTCCAGCGGATCGCCTGGAACCACGGCTCCCGCCGGTCGATCGGCGCGGTGTTGACGCTCGTCATCGTGTGGGACACCTCGCGAGACCTCGGAGCCCGTGAGGCTACCGCACCGCCTGGGCTAGTCTGACCGTGTGCGCGCGATCGTCCTGCCCGTGAAGCGACTCGAAGACGCCAAGATCCGGCTCGGCTCGGTGCTCGCCCCTCTCGAGCGCGCGGCGCTCACCCTCGCCATGCTCGAGGACGTGCTCGACGCGGCGCTCGTCGTGCCCGGGTGGGACACGTGGGTGCTCTCACCCGACGAGGCCGTCCTCGAGGTCGCCGCCGGTCGTGGCGCCCGGGCGATCACCGAGGACGAGCCGCCGCTGGCCGCGGCGATCCACCAGGCGGAGGACGAGGCCCTCGGGCGCGGCGCCGACGCGCTCGCCGTGGTGCTCCCCGATACGCCGCTGGTGACCGCCGGAGCGCTCACGCGCGCCCTGCACACGCTCGGCCCGGTGGTGGTGGCGCCCTCGACGGACGAGCGCGGTACGAATCTGTTGCTGCGCCGACCCCCTCGCGCGATCGAGGCGCGGTTCGGGCCGGACTCCTACCGGCGCCACCTCGAGGCCGCCGCCGAGGCGGACCTGCCGATCGCCGTTGTGGGCGGCCCCGAACTCGGCTTCGACCTCGACGCCCCGAACGATATCCTCACGGTGCTCGAGGGGCCGGGGACGACGCGCACGAAAGCGGTGCTCCGGGACCTGCGGATCGACGAACGGATGGGCGCGCGCGTCGGCGCGACCTGAGGAGGACCGGCGTGCAGGGAACGATCAAGCACTACGACGAAGACAGCCACCGCGGCTCACTGCTGACCGATGACCGCACCGAGATCGCGATCGACGAGCGGTCGCTTGCCGACCCGTCGATCCTGCTGCTGCGGATCGGGCAGCGGGTGCGGTTCGAGGTCGAGGCCGCCGAGGACGGCTCCGTGGCGCGCGGCCTGCACCTCGTGACGTTCTAGCCGCTACTCGCCCAGGACCTGGGCGCGGAACTCCTTGCCGGCGGTGAACGAGGGAAGGTCACGAGCCGGCACGACGATCGGGACGTCGGGCTTGCGTGGGTTGCGCGCGATGCGCTCGTTGCGATGCTTGCGTTCGAACGTGCCGAAGTCCGCCAGCGTCACGCGCTCACCGCCGACCACGGTTTCGCGGATCACGTCGATCGAGGCGTCTACGACCCGGGCGACCTCCGCCTTCGACACACCTGTGCGCTTCGCAACCTCTGCAACCAAGCCGCCCTTGTTCATACCGCCGTCCCCCCGTCCTTGGAAACCCTTGCCACGCTACCTCTCCCCCATGACCGCGGTCAAACCGCTTCCGGGCATCCACAGCGTGGCTTGTTACAGTGCTCGGGCACCGATGGCCCGTGGTGTAACGGCAGCACGACTGACTCTGGATCAGTTAGTCTTGGTTCGAATCCAGGCGGGCCAGCCAGTGTTCCCGCAACGACCGAGGCGCGATGCCTCGGTATCCTGCGCTCGATGCGCATCGAGCACGCGACGCACGACGTGATCATCTTCTCCAAGCCGCTCGCGTAGCGCGATCGCTAGCCCCCTTGTAGCCCGGCATCGGGTCGAGGAACAAGGGCTTCCGCGGCTTCCCGTTGAAGTCGAAGGCGTTGTCGAGCAGATGCAGCTGCGGTGCCTCCTCGCGGATGCCGGGGCGGGTATCCGGCCACCCGTCCGTCAGTGGATCGAGCCGCTGCCCCCCGAGGAACCGGTCCTCGACCAGTCGCAGGAACGCGTCGAAGCTGAGCGTCTGGTGATCGATGTAGCCGGGCTTCGCCCACGGGCTCACCATGAACGCGGGAACACGGAAGCCGTAGTTGTCGCCGGACAGACCGTTGATCGACTGCGGCGGCGTCACATGGTCGTAGAAGCCGCCCCAGTCGTCCCACGTCACGAAGATCGCCGTGTGGTTCCACTGATCCTTCGGGCCGCGCATCACGGCGTTGATCAGCTTCGTGACGTATGCCTGCCCGAGCGAGATGTCGTCGGGCGGATGATCGCCCGCATCCTTGACCGGCACGACCCAGGAGACCGAGGGAAGGTTCCCCTGCTCGGCCATCGCGAAGAAGTCGTTGTTCGGTCGGATGTTCGCGAACTGCCCGGTCGCCTGTGTCGCGAGGAACCCGGGCAGCGGGTTCTGCACGTCCGCGGTCTTCGGCCCGTTGAGGCCGCTGCACGGCGGCGTGATGCATGATCCTTCGCCGACGAAATACCCCCAGCTGACGCCCTGCTGGTACAGCAGCCAGGTCACCGGCGCCCAGATGTAGGGCCGCGGGTACTTCGTCGCGTCCTCCGCACGCCAGGTCGCACCCGGCCACTGATCGTGGAACTTCGGGTCCCCGTGGAAGACGACCTCGGGGTCGCAGCTCATCGGATCCTGCAGGTCGGGGCAGTAGGCCGACCAGCCGGAGATCAGGTAGAGGTGGGAGGGCAGCGTCCAGGAGTCGACCGGCGCGAACATGTGGTCGAACAACGAGTAGTGGTCCGCGTAGGCCCAGTAGTTCGGGATCTCCCGGCGCGTCTTGAACCCCATGATGTCCGGCTGCCCCTGCGGACCGTCGGTGGCCTGCGGGCACGGGTCGGTCGTCGGATGCAGCATGCACCCGTTCCCCTGTGAGGCGAGCGCCTTCACGAACCCGTTCATCGCGCCGTCGGCGTAGGAGATCGTCGAGGCGATGTGCCCGTGCGGACCGCCCTGATCGATGAAGTTCGTGTCGTGATACGGGTAGTCGCAGCGGCCGGTGGGGACCGGGTGGCCGTCGGCGTGACCGGACGGGCCGACCGTGTAGTCGGGCTGACACGTCGTGGGCTTGCCACTCGCGTTCATCGGGATGCCGTCGGCACCGGGATAGGTCCCGAAGTAGTGATCGAAGGACCGGTTCTCCATCACGATGAACACCAGATGGTTGATGTTGTCGATCCCCTTCGAGGGCACGATCGGCGCGCTGTCGTCATCGGGCGGGCGATGCGCCGGCGGATCCTTGAGCGGGCGGAGGTCGACGCCGGACGGGGCGGCGTTCGGATCCGGTGGCAGCGCCCCTTCGGGCCAGGTCGAGACCTCCGGCGGCGGGGTGCCCGTCGAGGTTGACGTCGTGCCCTGATCGGGAGATGCCGACGGCGTCGTCGTGTCGCCCGTGGTGCACGCCACCGCCACGATCCCCGCGATCGCCATCAGGGCGAGCGCGCGCGCGAGGAGGGAAGGACGTGCGGGCATCGCCACATGCTACCGGCCGCGACCGGGCCGACCGGGACCGCCACGAGTTCGCCATGAACGCGCGCGGCTACGATGGTGGCTCCGCGGCTCGGCCCGCCGCCCAACAGGAGGATGAAGTGAGCGACAAGATCCCGGTCACCCTGATCCCCGGCGACGGGATCGGCCCCGAGGTGGTGGACGCTGCGCGGCGCATCATCGAGGCCGCCGGCGCCGGGATCGAGTGGGAGGAGCACGAGGCCGGCGCCGAGGTCTTCAAGGCGGGGCTGCCCAGCGGCGTCCCGCAGGACACGATGGACTCGATCGCGCGCACCCGCGTCGCGCTGAAGGGTCCCCTGGAGACGCCCGTCGGATTCGGCGAGAAATCGGCGAACGTGACGCTGCGCAAGCTCTATGAGACGTACGCGAACGTGCGGCCCGTGCGGGAGATGCCGGGCGTACGCACGCCGTACTCGGGCCGGGGCATCGACCTCGTCGTGGTCCGCGAGAACGTCGAGGACCTCTACGCGGGGATCGAGTACATGCAGACGCCGGGGGTCGCACAGGCGCTCAAGCTGATCAGCGTCAAAGGCTCGGAGAAGATCGCGCGGTTCGCGTTCGAGTACGCCCGCTCGGAGGGCCGCACGCAGGTTGCGTGCGCCACCAAAGCCAACATCATGAAGTTCTCCGAGGGCACGATGAAGCGCGCCTTCGAACGGGTCGCGCCCGACTATCCCGAGATGGAGTCCTGGCACGTCATCGTCGACAACGCGGCGCACCAGTTGGTGAAGCGTCCCGAGCAGTTCGATGTGCTCGTCACGACGAACATGAACGGCGACATCCTGTCCGACCTGACGAGCGCGTTGATCGGTGGGCTCGGGTTCGCGCCGAGCGCCAACATCGGCAACGAGGTCGCGATCTTCGAAGCCGTGCACGGGTCCGCACCGAAGTACGCCGGCAAGGACGTGATCAACCCGACCGCGATGATCCTGTCGTCGGTGCTGATGCTGCGCTACCTCGGACTGTTCGAGCAGGCCTCGGCCATCGAGCACGCGGTGTTCGTGACGCTGGAGTCGGGGGTGCTGACGGGCGACGTTGTCGGCTACGACCGCGGCACATCGACCTCGGCCTACACCAACGCGATCATCGGCAACCTGGGCAAGCGCACCGAGACGTGGACGATCCGGGAAGCCAAGCCCCTGGTCCTGCCGGTGTTGGACGCCGCGCCCGACTACGTGCGTCCCGCGTCGCGCAACGTCGTCGGCCTCGACGTGTTCGTCGAGTCCCCGCTGTCCGCCGGCGAGCTCGGGGCCTCGCTCATGGAGCTCACCCAGGACACGCAGCTGTCGTTGAAGATGATCAGTTCACGCGGCACGAAGGTCTTCCCGCCGACGGGCGCGATGACCGAGACGGGCGATCACTTCCGCTGCCGGTTCATCATCAAGCAGTCACCCGGGTGACCTGCCCGACGAGGACGTGAACCAGCTGCTGGTGAAGATCAGCCGGCGGCACCGCTGGATGCACATCGAGAAGCTGCAGGAATTCGACGGGGAGCTCGGCTTCACCCGCGACCAGGGCGAGAACTAGCCCGCGGCGTTCTCGCCGGTCACGGCGGTGGGCTGCCAGATCGGTCCGCGGCAATCGGTGCGCTCCGGCAGCGGATCGGGCGGTCGCGGCGCCTGGGAGAAGTCGAACGCCTCGCTGAGGTTGTCGGCGTTGCGATCCCGCGCCGTCAGCTGCGTGAGCCCCCAGTTGTCCTCGATGAAGCGCAACACCGAGGAGAACTCCCCCTCCGTGTGGTCGATGTAGCCGGTCTTCGCGTACGGCGAGATCATCAGCATCGGCACCCGGATCCCGAAGCCCATCATGTCGACCTCGCGCGGCGGCACGTGGTCGTAGAAACCGCCGTAGTCGTCCCAGGTGATGAAGATCGCGGTGCTCTTCCACTCGGGGCTGGCCATGATCGCGTTCACGACCTGGGTGGTCCAGTTCTCGCCGTAACAGAAGTTGTAGTCGGGGTGCTCGGACAGGGCGAAGCGCGGCGTCACCCAGGTCACGGGCGGCAGCCGGTTCTGCTTCGCGTCGCGGACGAGGTCGTCCACCGGTCGGATGTACTCGTCCCACATCGCCGGGTCGTTGCGATAGCGGCCGATCGCGGAGTACGCCGACCAGATGTAGCCCAGCTGATTGTTCGTCGCCGCGTAGTAGGTCCACGGGATGTCGTGTTCGCGCAGCAGATCGCCCTCGGTCTTGAAGTCGAAGCACGGCTGGAGCTCGAGCGTCTCGCCCTCGGGGCCGAAGACGTCGACGTAGGCGGGCTGTGCGATGTCGCAGCCCCACGACTTGGTCTGGCCCGCGGCGGCGTTGGCCAGCATCGACTGGAAGTCCTGACGGGGGTTCGCGTACGCCCCGCCGGACTGCGCCGCGATCGTGTACAGGTGGTTCGGGAACGACGGCCCCAGCGCCGACGCGAAGAAGTTGTCGTTCAGGACGAAATGCTTCGCCCACGTGAAGTAGTTGGGCGCATCCTGCGGGCGGAACTGCGTGTAGGCGTAGTCGCCGTGCACCATGTCGCCGAACCCGTCCATCTTGCCGCCGTTGATCGATTCGATCGAGCACTCACGGCAGTGCGGGATGTCGACGCTGCGACCGGAGCTGGCCGGGGTGAGCGGCACCTCCTGCCCGTCTCGCATGCCGACGGTCACGCCGTTCGCACCGGGGAAGCGGCCGAAGAGGTTATCGAAGCTCCGGTTCTCCTTGATGATGAACACCACGTGCTTGATCGGCGTTCGCGTCTTGAACGCCCCCGCGTTGACGGCGGCGGGCAGCGGTGCCGTCATCCGCGGACCCGGCCAGTCGATCTCGAGCGGCGCGGGTGTGGTCGACACCGTGGCGTCGTCGTGCAGCGTGCACGCCACCGCGACGACCGTGAGCGCGACCGCCGCAAGCGCGAGGCGCACCACGGGTCGCGGACGGGGATGCTTCATCGTCGGCGAGGCTACCAGCGGTTATCCGGCGCTCAGCGCACCGGCGGGGGGAAGCCGCCAGATCGACACACCGTCCACGGAGACCGGCTGCGCCCCGGTGGCCTCGGTCAGGACCGACGACCACTGCGGCGCCACGGGCTCCTGGACGACGACCGCGTCGACATCGCGCTGGTCGAGGAAGTACGTCAGCGCGGCGTCGCCGGGCACCTTCGCGTTCGGCTGGCTGACCGGCTCGAGCAGGCCGGCCTGCTCGTGTCCGCTCGGGTGCACCGGGCCGACGTAGGCGCGCGCGAGACGGATCGTCATGTCGGTGGCGCTCTGCCACGACAACTCCTCCCCCAGCTCCGCGGGCACCGCGAGGATCGTGTCGCCCGGCGCGAGGTAGTCGCGGTACGTGCCCTCCGTGAAGAACGCGGGCACCGAGTCGGGGCCGGCGAACAGCTGGTGGTAGTGGGGCTCGGCAGACAGATTGATCGAGAGCATCACGACCCCGAGCGTGACCAGTCCGTAGCGCCACGCGGACGATCCGCGTGCGAGCGTCGCGGAATCGGCGTCGGGTTCCCGACGTCGGGGGCCCGCCAGCCACATGGCGACGATGACGGCCAGCGTGAGCGAGGCGTACGCGGGATATCGCTCGGGCAGCGCGTGCTGGATCAGCGGAAGCCTGCCGATCAACGACTGCGGACCGGTCACGGTCGGCTCGCCGCCCACGAAGATCGTCGGGCCCAGCGCAAGCACGACGATCAAGACGAAGAAACCCACGAGCAGCCAGGTCGCGCGCTCCTTCCGGCGCTGGATCGCGAACAGCACGACCACGAGCAGCAGCCCGAGCCCGATGTAGGCGGTGTCGTCCTGCGGCAGGCTGGGGAACGTCTTGGACACGGAGGAGAACGTCTCCCCGCCGAACCGCGCCGTGGGCGGCGGGACCACGATGCTCCAGACGTCGACGGAGTTCAGCGTCGGATCGCGGAAGACATCGGGCGGCGGATGTCGGAACGCGGACACGAGGATCGGCGCGAGCAGCAACGCGGCCAGCACGTAGGAAAGCCCGATCAGCAACGTCGTGCGCACGATCGGACCGCGGAGGGCGCGACCACCGAAGGCGAACGCGCCGATCAGCGCGATCCCGCCGAACATCGCCGTCGTCGCGGCGAGCTCCGTCGACACGGTGAACTGCGCGGCGATATCGATCCCCAGCAGCAGCACGAACACCCACGGCGCGATGTCGCGCTGGATGCGCCGCAGCACCAGGTAGACCGCCAAGGGCAGGAAGAAGATCAGCACCAGATTCAGGTGCGCCCGCATGTGCTGGCTCAGGTAGGTCGAGAACCCGAAGACGAACCCGCCCATCACCGACGGCCAGAACCGCTGCGTCACGCGCACGCACACGAGGTAGGTCGCCCAGGCCGCCAGCGCGGGCGCCAGCAGCATCAAGACGTTGACCGAGAAGATGGGGTCGATCCAGGTGGTGAACGGGGTCATCAGCAGGGCCGGGCCGGTGAGCGTGGTGACCCACGCCAGATCGACGCCACCCGGCGCCCACACGACGGTCGCGTGCAGCGGATCGAACCCCGCGGTGACGACGTGCGCCATGTAGTCGAACGACCACGCGTACAGCGCCGTGTCGGACAGACACGAGGCGACACAGCGGGACGCCAGGTGCGGCATCACCGGTAGCGCGAACACCAGGATCGAGGTCGTCAGGAACAGAAGGAACGCGCCGAAGGCTCGCGTCACCGGCCCGCGGGCGCGACACCAAGAGGTTGCGGCATCGAGCACGGCAGGAGGATACAGAGCGGCCGCGATCCCTCCCCTTGATACACTCGCGCCGGCCAGATCGCCGTGCATGCATGCGGATCGGCCGCTTCCGGTCCCATCGTCTAGAGGCCTAGGACACCACCCTCTCAAGGTGGAGACACGGGTTCGAATCCCGTTGGGACTACCGTCTTGTGAACTCCTCGCTCCCACTCCGCTTGGCGGGTGCGCAAGGTGCAGGGACTAGGCGAGACGAGGCGATGCGAGCGCGCGTTCGATCCATCGAGGCAGCGCGCCCTCGAACAGCCACCATTCGTAGTCACCGAACGCGTCGTAGATGCCTCGATACGTGACGGCGTGGTGCATCGCTGCCACCGGTTCGGCGATCTCGGTCCACGCAACAGCTCCGGTCGAGGAATCACGTCGCTCCACACGCCCAGATAGTGGTCGAGGAACGCGGCGCCGAGCTCCGAATCATCGGGGAGCCGCGAGAGGAACATCAGCACGTCGACGAAGGGATCGGCGATGCAAGCGTCGGTCCAGTCGAACGTCACGAAGCGCCCCTCCGTCCGCATGATGTTCCCGGCATGAAGGTCGCCGTGGACGAGCGTCGCGGGGACCGGTGACGAAGCCACCTCGGCGCACAACTCCTGGAGACGAGGAACCGCGAGCTGGAACCGTGCGCCGAGGTCAGCGGGGAGCGGCACCGTTCGATCGGCGGCCAGCTCGGCGATCTGGTCCGACAACACAGCCGGACGCCGGTTGAGGCAACCGCCCTGGAGTCAGCGCGTCGACATGCGGCACGCTCGCGAGGTGCAGTTCGGCGATCGCGATCAGGGCTCCGATCCGATCCTCGACGGGGATCGCGTCGGCCGGCTCGTCACCGAGATCCTCCAGCAGCATCCATCCCCGCTCGACGTCGAGGGCGAGGACGTGCGGGACGCGGCGGGGGAAGTGTGCGGCAAGGAGCGCCGTGACGACGGCCTCATTCACGAAGTACGCGGGCGAGGCCTTGAAATACGAGCGCCGCAGTCGGCGACTGGACACGCAAGATGCAGGAGTTGCACCACGTCGCGACCTGCCGAACCTCCTGCACGTCGGGGACCATCGCTTCGATCCAGGTGAGACAGGAAGCGAACCAACCTGGTCGCTGCCAGGGCTGGGGCGAAGCTGGGCGCGTCGCCTCGGAACCACGATCGCAGGGCCGAGCGGTCGAGAGGATCGATCTCCATGTTGGCGAGAGCGGCCTCGTCGAATCGGCGTCCGGAGCCGGAGCGCCCCGAAACCGCTTCGGTGACGTACACGACCTGATCGTTCGGCAGGGGCATCGGGCCGAAACGGACCTCCCGGAGGACGAAGACGTCCTCACCCGCCACGTCGCGGAGCGCGGGTGCAGCGTTGACGACGATCTCGGGTTCGTCGCTCGGCACTCTCGGCAGCGCCCATCCTGCCCCGTCTTGCAACGAGCAGGATCGAACCTGACACGTCGGGGATCACGAAGCGGTGCGTGTACGTCACCGCGTGACGATACGCCGTTCATCGGTGATCAGACCCCGCAGCCGACGATCTACCCAGCCGCCGCAGTCCATCAGAACTTGCGCGCCGAATCCCTATACCCTGGGCCTACCGGGTCTCAAGCGTCAGACGCGTCCTCTTCACCGCCGGCGGCCGAGGTCGCGCCGCCCGTCCTTGAGAACGCCACGAGCCGCCGCTCCGTCGATCACGTTGTGGAAATCGCTCTTCTGTGGGACGTCGATCACGATCGTGACGGTGTCGCCACCGGGAACGTCGAGCACGTAGATGCGCAGCTTTCCCGGCCCGAAGATCGACCAGCTCTGTCGAGCGCTGGGCTTGCCGGTGACGAGCGTGAAGCCCTTGCGCGCATGCCTGATTCCAGTCGTCGGCTATCTGTACGTCCACATAGCTCCCCGTCGCTGCGCCGAGCGTCACCGGTCGAGGCGTCGTGGCGTCGAGCGCGGGGTGCGTCGACAGCCAGCTCGTCATCGCGTCACTCGACGTGCCGACGCCTCGTGCAGGCTGACCAAGGCAGCACGTCCGGCGCTGCTGCCACGACGCTGCTGAGGGCGATCACGTGCGTCCTCGACCCGTCCGTCGCATCCCACGAGTGGTACCGGACCCCTTCACCCGAGAAACTCCAGTCAGGGCCTACCGGGAACGTGAACGGCGCCTTGAACGTCTCGGTACTGCCGGGTGGCGGCTCGACTTCCGCCGCCTGGTGCGGATCGACTCCACCACCTGGGTGCGGTCGGCACACATGTCGAGGATGCTGGAGGGCGTCTCCGATGCCGGATCGCAAGAACGGAGTCGGTACCGGGCGGTAGCGTCGTGGCGTGGTCGACATCGATGACGTCCGCGCATTCGCGCTGCGGCTCCCGCGAACGACCGAGGCGCTGGTTCGGGATCGCGTCAAGTTCCGAGTTGGACGCATCGTCTACCTCGCGTTCTCTCAGGACGAGGCCGTGATGGGTTTCGGCTTCCCCAAGGAGGAACGTGAAGCGCTCGTCGCGTCGGATCCGCGGAAGTTCCTGATGCCGGAGCCATCCGACGTCCGCTACCACTGGGTCCAGGTCCGGCTCGCCGCGATCGATGCGACCGAGATGCGCGAGCTCGTGCTCGATGCGTGGCGGATGTGCGTCCCCAAGCGGGTGGCGGCGGACTACGAACGCAATCGCGACGATCGCCGATGACTGCGACCAGTGTGTCGTCGTCCGGACGAGACCGCGAGCGTTGTCACTCGAGCGGGACGAGGCAGAAGGGGTGGCCCGCGGGGTCGGCGAGGACGCGATGACGCGTCGGGTGCCGGTTGCGTCGAGAACCTGGTTCCGCCGAGCTCGAGCACACGGCGCTCCGCCGCATCGAGGTCCCTCACCTTGATGTGGAGGTGGGACTGCATCGAGGAGCGCGGGTCCGGCCACGTCGGCGGCTCGTGAGCGGGCGCGCGTTGGAACCCGAGATGGAACGCCGCCTCGGGACCCTCACCGATGGCGGCGAAGTCGTCATCCGTGAACACGAGTGGCCAGCCGGTCAGTGCGCTGTAGAAGCGCGCAAGTTCCGTCGGGTCGCGGCACTCGAGCACGATGCCGCTGAGGGACCCCACGTCGTCCATCCAGACACCGTACCCCCCGAAGCCGAGCCTCCCGACGGATGGCCAATGCGGGTAGCGCCGACCTCGGCCGGAAGGTATGGTGCGCGCGTGTTTCGGAGAGGGGAACTCCCGTCGACACGGATGCGATCGGTTGGCGCCCTGCTGGCGATCGTCCTGCTCGGCGTCGTTACCGCCGCGAGCGCCCTCTCGTCGAACGCCGCGACGCCGAACAACACCAGCCCGAGCGCAGTCGGTGCTTCCGCCGTCTCGACCCGTGCGACCGGGTCGATCGATCACATCATCATCATCGTGCAGGAGAATCGCTCCTTCGATCACTACTTCGGGACGTTCCCCGGTGCGAACGGGATCCCGATGCGGCCCGACGGCACACCGAAGATCTGCATACCGGACTGGGTGCTCGGGCATTGCTCGCGCCCGTACCACAGCACGACCCAGTACCAGCAGGGCGGCCCGCACGATCAGAAGGCCTCCGATCATCGATCGCAACGGCGGCAAGATGAACGGCTTCGTGACCGCGGTGAGCGAGGGGCAAGGACAAGTGCGCCGCCGAAACCAAGCGCTTCACGGCCGCGTGCCGACCGTTCCTCGGGCCGCACAACCAGCCGGACGTCCTCAGCTACCACACGGGCAAGGAGATCCCGAACTACTGGGCGTACGCGAAGCACTATCTGCTGCAGGATCACATGTTCGCGCCCGCGGACTCCTGGACCCTGCCGTCGCATCTGTTCCTGTTCTCCGGATGGTCGGCGCTCTGCCCCGACACGACCGACCCGATGAGTTGCCGTTCGAACCTCGACCTGACGGGCCGGCATGAGCAGTTCCGCTACCGGCAGTCGCCGATCTACGCATGGACCGACATCACCTACCTGCTGGGCAAGGCCGGCGTCAGCTGGAAGGTGTACATGGGGAAGGGCACCTGCGTGCAGGACCCGTGCACCCAGAAGGCAGGGAGGTACGGGAAGACGCTGTCCTCGAAGAGCCCCCTCCCGGGTTTCGTCGACGTGGTCAACCGCGGGCAACTCGGCAACTTCACCACGCACGAGGCGTTCATCCGTCAGGCGAGCGAGCGGCACGCTCCCGTACGTGTCGTGGATCATGCCGGGCAACCTCGCGAGCGAGCACCCGGGGTCGGGCACGCCGATCCGAAGCGGGCAGGCGTACGTCACGAGGCTCGTGAACGCCGTGATGCGCGGCCCGAACTGGGACTCCTCCGCGATCTATCTGACGTGGGACGACTGGGGCGGCTTCTACGACCACGTCGTGCCGCCGAAGGTCGACCGGAACGGGTACGGGCTGCGGGTGCCGGGCATCGTGATCAGCCCGTGGGTCAAGCGCGGGATCGACCACCGGACGCTGTCCTTCGATGCCTACCTGAAGCTGATCGAGGATCGCTTCCTCGGGGGCCAGCGGCTCGACCCGAAGACGGACGGTCGCCCGGATCCCCGTCCGACGGTGCGGGAGGAAGTGGCGATCCTCAGCAACCTGATGCGGGAGTTCGACTTCACGCAGCGACCACTGCCGCCGCTGATCCTGGATCCGACGCCCTAGGGGCTACGAGACGTCATTCCCGGCGCTCGCCGACGACCGGCGCCGTGTGACACTCGCAGAGATCGTCGATACACCCGCGCTCCCGGTGGCGCCCCGGCTCCCAGACGAGATCGTGATCGTCCTCCGCGAGGAGGTAGCGGCACCCACACCAGCAGACGTCGTGCACCACCTGATGCCAGGCGCCTTGCGCGTCCTGCCGCTCCGGCAGGGTCAGGGTCTTCGCCACCGGTCCCCCTCGGGTATGACCCTTGCATCCTGCTCCCCGGAGGCACCGCGCGCAAGCGAACCGGACGCCGCGGTTAGCAGCCGTTGTCGACCCAGACGGGGCCGCGGCCGACGGCGATCCCGCGAAGCGTCGCGAGATCGCGTACGCGGGAGCGGTACTCATGCATCGCCCAATGGGGGAAGTCGGCGTGGGTCCAGCACTGCCACGCGGGATACAACTCGTGGTGGTAGCTGCTCTGGAGGGTCTCGGCGTGGCCGATCACGTTGCCCACGTTGATGTCGTAGCGCTGCATCAGCCACAGGGTGAGCCGCAGTGACGACCGCATCTGCGCATGGTTGCTCAGCACCATCCGATCGCTGGTGCCGACGTGCTCGATCCCGATCGCCGTCCAGTTCATGCCGATCGCGTGGCGGCACCGGACGTCGAGCTTCGCGAGTTGGTAGATGGTTCCGTCCGTGTCGATGATGAAATGCGCGCACGTGCCCGGCAGCTCGCCGTTGTGCTTGGAGTTCGCGGCGAACGTGTTCCACGCCGAGGAGAACGACGTGCCGTCCGTGTAGTGCTCGACGATGACGTGCGGCGACGTGCAGCCGCCAGGTCCTCGTCCCGTAGTGCCGCTTCGAGTAGGCCGCCATCTCGTCCAGGCGCTTCTGCCCGTAGGGGATCGGCTTCCACACGATCGGCGGCTTCTGGATGCTGCCCGGTCGCGCGAACAGACGACGCCGCGTACCGCGGTGCGGCGTGCAGATCGACCGGCGAGACGCTCGCGCCGCCCAGCAGCGACAGCGTCGCGAGCGCGGCCGTCGCGGCCCGGATCAACCCGCGGCGAGCCGTACGCGCTCCAGTGTGCGATCGCGGCCGAGCAGCGCCAAGGACTCCGGCAGCGGCGGCGACACGTTCGAGCCGGTCACGGCCGCGCGGATCGGCTGCCACCCCTTGGTGCGGTTCAGCCCGGCCCGCTCGGCCAGCGCGTCCAGCGTCTGCGCGATCTGTTCGGCTTCCCATCCCGGACAGGCATCGAGTGCCGCGGCCGCTTCCTTGAGGTAGCCCTCGGGAGCCTTCGCACAGGATGTCCGCCGCCTTCGGGTTGGGAACGATGTCGTCGCTGAACAGGAAGCGCAGGAGATCGACCACCTCGGTCAGCGTCTTCATCCGCTCCTTGACCAGCGGCATCGCCGATCGAAGCAGCACGGGATCGACCCCGACGCCCGCCTCCACCAGGAAGTGGACACACCGGGCGGCGAGATCGTCGTCGTCCAGGGTTTGGATGTACCGGTTGTTCAGCCACGTGAGCTTCTCGGGGTCGAACGCCGCGGGGTTCGACGACACGCGCGACAGATCGAACGCGGCCACCAACTCCTCACGGGACAGCTGCTCGCGATCGTCGCCGGGCGACCACCCGAGCAGCGCGAGGTAGTTCACCAATGCCTCGGGCAAGAAGCCCTGCTCGCGGAACGCCTGGACACTGGTCGATCCGTGGCGCTTCGACAGCGGCTTGCGATCGGGGCCGACCACCTGGGGCACGTGGGCGTAGATCGGCGGGGTGCCGCCGAGCGCACGGATCACGGCGATGTTGCGCGGGGCCGCCGTCAGCAGGTCGTCGCCGCGGACGACGTGGGTGACCCCCATCGCGAGATCGTCCACCGCCACGGCCAGCAGGAACACCGGCGTGCCATCGGTGCGCACGATCACGAAGTCGCGCAGCTCCCCCGGTCCCCACCGGACCTCGCCCTTCACGAGATCCTGCAGGATCTGCTCGTCGTCGGGCATGCGGAACCGCACCACCGGGTACGCGGCCCTCCGCCTCGAACGCGGCGATCTCCTGCTCGGTCAGCGAACGGCACCGCCCGTCGTAGCCGGGCGCCTGCCCACGTGCCCGCGCCGTGCCGCGCCGCTCCTCGAGCTCCTCGGGGGTGCAGTAGCAGCGATAGGCGTGCTCCCCCTCCAGGAGGCGGGCCACCGCCTCGGCATAGATCTGGGTCCGCTCGGACTGCCGGTAGGGTCCGTGCGGTCCGCCGACCTCCGGGCCCTCGTCCCAGTCGAGGCCGAGCCAGCGCATGTCCTCGAGCACGCCGCGGAACGCCTCCTCGGTCACGCGCGACGCGTCGGTGTCCTCGACCCGCAGGACGAACGCGCCGCCGTGGTGCCGGGCCCAGAGCCACGAGAACAAGGCGCTTCGTGCGTTCCCCACGTGCAGAGACCCCGACGGCGCGGGCGCGAAGCGACAGCGAACGCTCACGGCCCCACCACCGGGTTCCGCAGCGTCCCGATGCCGTCGACCTCGACCTCGACGACGTCGCCCGGCGACGATCTTGCCGACACCCTCCGGGGTCCCGGTCAGGAGCACGTCGCCGGGCAGCAGCGTCATGAACGCGGTGATGAACTCGATGAGGGTGGCGACCCCGAAGACCATGTCCTCGGTGCTGCCGTGCTGCACGACCTCCCCGTTCAAGCGCGTCTCGACGACGACGCCGGTGGGATCGACGTCGGTGGCGATCCACGGACCCAGCGGACACGAACCGTCGAAGCCCTTGGCCCGGGTCCATTGATCGTCGGTCTTCTGCAAGGAACGCAGGGTGACATCGTTGGCGCAGGTGAAACCGAGGATGAAGCGGGAGGCGTCCTCCGCCCGAACGTTGCGTGCCAGCCGCCCCATCACCACGGCGAGCTCGCCCTCGTAGTCGATCCGACGGCTGATGGGCAGCAGCCGGATGGGATCGCCCGGACCGATCACCGCCGTCGAGGGTTTGAGGAACAGCAGCGGTTCCTCCGGGACCTCCGAATCGAACTCGGCCGCGTGTGCGGCGTAGTTCTTTCCGACGCACACGACCTTCGACGGCAGGATCGGAGCGAGCAGCAGGACATCGTCCAGCTCGACGGTCTCACCGGTCGGCAGCGGGTCCTCGAAGAAGGTGCCGGCGAGCACCTGGATCGTGTCGGTGCCCGTCTGGATCGCGCCGGTGGCGATCCGGTCACCGTGTCGGAATCGGACGAGTCGCATGCGGGCGCAGGCTACCGCACCCCCGAGCTGCCGTGACCCGGCCCCATCGACGTGGTTCGATACGGGGGTGAGCACCTTGTCGCCCGGGGACCAGCCGCTCGATGTCACGCGTTTCGACGTCGAGACCGCCAACCACCTGATCGACCCGCATATCCGGCGCACCCCGACGATCGATCTCGAGGCGGGGGCGTTCGGCGTCGGCGGTCTCCTCACGCTGAAGCTGGAACTGCTCCAGCACACCGGCTCGTTCAAGCCCAGGGGCGCGTTCAACCGCATGCTCACCGCCGACATCGATGCCAGCGGCGTGCTCGCCGCCTCCGGCGGGAACTTCGGCCTCGCGGTGGCCTACGCCGCCAAGGTGCTCGGCCACCCCGCCGAGATCTTCGTGCCCTCGACGTCGCCGGCGATGAAGACCGAGAAGATCCGTGCCTACGGCGCGACCGTGCACGTGATCGACGGGTTCTACGCCGAGGCGTACGCCGCCTGCGAGGAGCGCGCGTTCGACACGGGCGCCGCGTTCATGCACCCGTATGACCAGCCGGCCGTCGTCGCCGGGCAGGGCACGCTGGCCGCCGAGCTGTCGGGCCAGGCGCCGGCGCTGGACACCGTCATCGTCGCGGTCGGCGGCGGCGGTCTGATCGCGGGCGTCGCCGCCTGGTACGCGACCGACACACGGGTCATCGGGGTCGAGCCGCAACGATGCCCGACCCTGTCACGGGCGCTCGCGTCCGGGGAACCGGTGGACGTGGAGGTGGGCGGCGTCGCCGCCGATGCGCTCGGCGCGCAGCGCGCGGGCTTGATCGCGCTGGGGATCGCCGCGCGGTTCGTGCCGCAGGTCGTGCTGGTCAGCGACGACGACATCATGCGTGCCCGACAGCTGTTGTGGGAGCACGCGCGCATCGTCACGGAGCCCGGCGCGGCCGCGACGCTTGCGGCGCTGCTCGGTGGGGCCTACGAGCCACGGCCCGGCGAGCGGATCGGGCTCGTCCTGTGCGGCGGAAACACCGACCCGTCGGATCTGGCCGAGGTCGACCCGGTCACCGGGTGATCGCGTCGCGCGACGAAGGCGACACGGTCCGCGACGGACCCGGTGGGCACCGAGACGAGGGTGTAGCCCGCTCCCTCGTAGGCATCGACCAGGGCCGCGTGGAACGGGATCGTTTGCTCGAACGACATCGTGCGCTCGGCGTCGGTGGCGTAGATCTGCTCCCACGGCTCGAGGATCATCACCTCGGGGTGATACCGGTACTGCCGGGCTGCGGCGAGGCTCCCGGCGGGATCGACGCCCAACACGGCCGCGTACGCGACGCAGTCGGGCACCCCGCGGTCGAACAGCACGAGAGGCGCCGCCGAGCGCAACGGCGTCGCGATGCCTGTCGATCGATCGCTCGCAGCAGCAGTGCCACGAACAGCGCCGGATCCTGATCGGAGGTGCCGGCGCCACCGACGGCCCGCTGCTCGGCGATGACCTCCCGCGCGGGCTCGCCCACCGTGTGGACGCCGTCGCCGAGACCCTCCAGGATCGCGGTCTTCCCCGAGCCGGGCGCCCCCGTCAGGATGTGGAGCCGGTCCGTGCCCACGGGATCCCGAGGGCGGGCGCCTCAGCCGCCGAAACGGGCGGCCAACGCGCCCGCCGCCCGTTCCCGCAAGGCCGACAGCAGCCGCTGACGCTCCAAGGCCTGGAGCAACGACAGCCGGTTCTGCGGGATGTCGTGCTCGGCGAAGAACGCCTGGACGTCGGCCACCTGATCGGGTGTCGTGAGGAAGCGCGCGCCCTGGGCGAGGTGGATGACGTTGGAGGCCGCGAACTGCGGCACCAACTCGTCCCAGTTGTCTCGCACGTACCGCCACGCGACCTCCCCGACATCTCGGTTGGTTTCCGACCGGGACAGCAGGAACGGCGCGTCCTGGGAGCGGATCGCCCCCGACGTCGCCAGCGCGAGCGTGCGTTCCATCAACGCCGGGTCACGGAAGCGGGCGAGCGCATACCGGTATCGCTCCTGCTCCTGTGGGGTGGGCGCGTCTTGCATCCGCGCCACGAACGCGTCGTACTCTTCCGGGCCGCCCGCGAACGCCACGATCTCGATCGCGGCCGCCACGACGCTCGGCTCGCCACCGTCGCCGGCGCGCGACAGCGTCTCGACCTCGCGCGCCATGCCCTGCGTTTCGGGGTCGTCCCCGAGGATCCCGAGCGTGCGGATCAGATCGCCGCGGAGCTCTCGGTCGAGGTCGGAGTCCTCGGGCCGCGTTTCCCACCCGAGCCGGCCGAGCGCGGGGCGCACCAGTTCGCGGACCGCGTCGCGGAACCGTTCCCGCGGCTCGCCCTCCAGGAAGCGGTCGCACCAGGCCAGCCCCACCATGATCGTCTGCCACACCGCCGGCGCGGTCTCGTCGGCGAAGCCGAGCACCAGATCGAGGAACGTCCCGACCTCGGCCTGCCCGGCGACCACCGCCGCCCACGCGTCGTCGACGAGACCCTGACGCTCGGCCGGCGGGAGTTCGTCCACGTGCGCGAGGAGCCGCGCGCGGAGCTCGTCGTCGTAGAACGTCCGAACGAACGCGGAGGCCCCGGCGTTCGCCACCACCAGAGCATCGGGATGCGCCAGCGGGATGTCGAGCCCGTCGGCCTCGACCAGGACCCGTTCGAGGACATCGCCATCGGGCGTTCGCTGCCGCACGATCAGCGGGACGGGCCAGGTCGTGTCGTCGTCGGACAGCGAGGGCGCGAACCGCTGCTGCGTGAGCCGCACGACGTCGCCATGCAGGCGAACATCGATCGCCGGGTATCCCGGCTGGAAGATCCAGGCGTCCATGATCCGGCGCACGGGCTGCCCGCTCTGCTCCTCGAGCGCATCCCACAGATGGTGGGTTTCGGTGTTGCCGTAGGCGTGCGTGGCGAGGTAGCGGCGGATCCCGTCCCGGAACCGCTCCGGTCCGAGCCACTGCTCGATCATCCGCAGGACCGCCCCGCCCTTCGTGTAGGTCAGCGTGTCGAACATGCCGCTGGCCTCGTCGGGGGATTCCACCGGGAACTCGATCGGCCGCGTGCTGAGCGAGCGAATCGACCTCGAACGCCGTCATGCGGATCGCCTGGAACGAATCGAACACGCGCCACGAGGGCTCCATCGCGTCGACGCACAGGTACGACATGAAGGTCGCGAACGCCTCGTTGAGCCAGATCCCGTTCCACCACCGCATCGTGACGAGATCGCCGAACCACATGTGGGCGAGCTCGTGGGCCACGGTCTCGGCGACATCGAGGCGTTCCTCGTGCGCCGCCTGCGCCGGATCGAGGAGCAGGAGCGTCTCGCGGTAGGTCACGAGGCCGGTGTTCTCCATGGCGCCCTGGGCGAAGTCGGGGATCGCCGCCTGATCGAGCTTCTGCTCCGGATACGGGATGCCGTAGTACTCGCCGAACCACTCCAAGGAGAAGACCGCGACCTCGTTGGCGTAGTCGGCCAGCTGGATGCGGTCGGGTCGGCACGCGACCCGGATGGGGACCGGCCCCGCGAAGACGGGCTCGGTCAGGGCGAGGCGGCCGACGACGATGCACACCAGATACGTCGACATCACCATGGATTCGGCGAACCGGATGCGAACGAATCCCGGATCGGCGGGCTCACGACCGATCTCGGGCGTGTTCGTGAGCGCGGTCACGTCCTCGGGGACCACCAGCGTGAGCGCGAACGACGCCTTCAGATCGGGCTCATCCCAACACGGGAAGTTGCGCCGGGCGTCGGTGGCCTCGAAGTGGGTCGTGATGATGACGTGCTCGGCGCCGGCATCGTCGGTGTAGCGCGAGCGGTACATCCCCTCCATGAGATCGCTGAGCCGGCCCGAGAACTCCAGACGCAGCGAGTACTCGCCGGGGGCGAGCACCGACGGCAGCTCCAGCGTGAGCCTGCCTGCCGCCGCATCGGGCACCGCCTTGTCGATCTCGACCACCTGCTCGTCGGCGCCGACCAGCGCCCCGGCGTGCACGGTGATCTCGGTGCCGTTGAGCACGATCTCGCCCACGGCCTCGTGCACCGTGACCGCGACATCGACCGTCCCGTCGAAGGTCGGCGCCGCGGGGTCGAGCCGCAGCTCGATCGCGTAGCGCGACGGGGTCACGGTGCGTGGCAGCCGGAACGACGAGCCCTGCGTCATCGACCGACTCAGTCCTCGACGAAGGTCAGCCAGTCGACGTACCGCGGATCGTCACCCTTGGTCGCGGCGAAGAACGCTTCCTGCAACTCCTTGGTGACCGGACCACGGTGCCCGACCCCGATCGCGCGGTCGTCCACCTCGCGGATCGGCGTGATCTCGGCCGCGGTCCCGGTGAAGAAGACCTCGTCGGCCAGGTAGACATCGGTGCGCACCAGCTCGCGCTCGACCACGTCGTAGCCGAGATCGCGCGCGAGCGTGATGACGGCATCGCGGGTGATGCCCGACAGGGCTCCCACCGACGTCGGCGGCGTCACCAGCGTGCCTCGATCGACCAGGAAGAGGTTCTCCCCCGAGCCCTCCGCGATCTTGCCGTCGTGGTTCAGCAAGATGGCCTCGTCGTAGCCGCCCTTGACCGCCTCGACCTTGGCCAGGATCGACACGAGGTAGCCGCCGGTCGCCTTGGCGGCCGACGGCAGGGAATTCTGATCGTGCCGTTTCCAGCTGGAGATCTTCACGCGTGTGCCCTGCTCGAGCGCGTCCTCCCCCAGGTAGGCCCCCCACGGCCACACGGCGACCGCGACATCGACGGGCGCGGCGAGGGGGTTCACGCCCATCTCGCCGTACCCACGGAACGCGATCGGCCGGATGTAGCAGCTCTCGAGCCCGTTGGCCCGGATCACCTGCTTCGTCGCGTCGATCAGTTCCGTCTTGGAGTACGGGATCTCCATGTGATAGATCGCGCCCGAGGCATACATCCGGTCGAGGTGCGCGTCGAGGTGCCAGACGGCGGGGCCGCGCGCGGTCGCGTAGGCACGCATGCCTTCGAAGACGCCGGAGCCGTAGTGCAGTCCGTGGCTGAGCACGTGGACCTTGGCGTCCGGCCAATCCACGAGCTCGCCGTTCATCCAGATCTTGTCGACCTCGGTGATCGGCACGACGACCCTCCTGCGCTCATCGCCCGGAAGGCCCCGGGCGTCCGTACAGGATAGCGGTCAGCCGCCGAGGTCGTAGACCCGCCAGCGGTGCGGCGCGTCCGCTGCGAACGGCCTGCTGAGGTCCGGGCCGTACTGCTCGATCGCCCACGACCTGACCACCTCGACGGCGCGACGCAGGTCGCCCGGCGGGCACGCGCCACGTCCAGGAGTAGGACCGGGCGAGCGTCTCTTCGAAGAACCGCTCCAGGGAGCTGTCGACGCTCGCCGGCGTGGTCGCGATCTCGCGCAGGCGGCAACCGGCGGCGGCGAAGACCTCGTCGAGGTCCACGTACCCGCCCCGGACGTCGAGCCCGAGCGGCTCGGCCACAGGCCCGAGCTCCTGGACGAAACGAAGCCACACCGAGCGCCACTCCCCGGAGTATCCGCCGGGCTCGACGACCACCACACCGCCGCGGTCGACCACGCGGCACAGCTCGTGCACGGCGACGTGCCAGTCGGCGATCAGATGCAGGACCCACCGGCAGTACGCCCCGCCGAAGGACCCCGAGCCGAACGGCAAGCGGGTCGCGTCGCACGCCACCACGGGGATCGTCCGATCGGGATCCTTGTCGCGGAGTTTGCCGAGCATCGCCGCGGAGAGATCGACACCGACCACCCGTCGCCCGCGAGCGGCCATCGGCAACGCGAGCGCGCCCGTCCCCACGCCGATCTCGAGGACCGCACCGTCCGGCAGCACGACATCGAGCAGGTCGATCGCGGGAGCGAGCGAGGCCGCGTCGGTCACGCGTGTCCGGTCGTAGTACTCCGCCGCGGGATCGAAGGAGAGCGACCCGGCCATCAGTTGGCCGAGGGGTCCATCGGCATCGTCTGCAGCACGGCGTAGCCGGGGCCGAGGCGGCGGACCACGCGCTCCCAGAGCCGGTCGGGCTCCGGCGTGAAGACATCCGCCTCGGTCGCCCCGGTCACGAGCCAGGCGTCCTCGGCCAGCTCGTCCTCCAGTTGCCCCGGCCCCCACCCCGAATAGCCGGCGAAGATGCGGGCACGGACGATGGCGTCACGGTCCGCCTCGTCCATCTCGTCGGGGAGGAAGCCGATCGCCCCGAACGCCATCAGTCCTGCCCGAGCCGGATCGGAGAACTCCGCGATCACGACCGCGGCGTCGGGCTGCACCGGGCCGCCCTCGAACAACTCGTCGTGGGAACCGACCAGATCGGACAGCGGCGGCACCGCCTCATCCACGAGGACACCGAGCGGGCGGTTCAGGACGACGCCGACGGCGCCCTCGTCATCGTGGTGGCCGATCAGCACGACCGTGCGTCGGAAGTTCGGATCGAACAACGTCGCGTTCGACAGGAGCAACCGGCCCGTGAGTTCCACGGGGCCAGGCTAACGCGAGATCCGGATCCGGCGCGCCGACCGGCGGCGGTCCGCGACGATCTCGCGGACGCAGTTGTAGGCGGGGATGCCCGTCACGCCGCCGCCGGCGTGGGTCGCGCTCGAGCACTGGTAGAGCCCGGCGATCGGCGTCCGGTAGTCGGCGAACCCGGGCGCCGGGCGCATATGGAAGAGCTGTTCGGCGGAGAGCTCCCCATGGAAGATGTTGCCCCCCACCAGGCCCCACCCTTCCTGCATCTCATGGGGGCCGAGCACCTGGCGATGCAGCACGCTGTCGGTGAACCCGGGAGCCAGCTCGTCGTAGCCCGCGATCACCCGGTCCGCGTAGGCCTCGAGCTCGACGTCGTCGGGGTCGTCGGCCCACTCGGCCGGGCACCACTGCGTGAACAGCGACACGATGTGTTTGCCCTCCGGTGCGAGCGTGGGGTCGGCGTAGGTCGGCATGTTGCCGTCGCTGAAGGGGGCGGTCGCCGCCCGGCCGTTCCGCGCCTCCTCGAAGGCCCGCTCGAGGTAGGCGATCGAGTGCGCCAGCTCGAAGCCGCCGGTGAGGTCGGTCTGGTCGGGTTTGGCGGTGAACACCGGCGCCCGATCGAGCGCGAGGTTGATCTTCACCGTGCCGCTGCGCGACTTCCAGTTGCGGATGTCGTCGACGAAGCGATCCGGCAGCTCGCTCGCATCGAGCTGGCGGAGGAAGGTGATCTGCGGGTGGGTGGCGGCCACGACGATCGGCGCCGCGATCTCCTCGCCCGAGGCAAGGGCAACCCCACGCACCCGTTCGTTCGCCACGAGGATCCGCTCCACCGGGGCCTCCAGACGGATCTCGGCGCCGAAGGATCGCGCGCTGGCCTCCAACGCGGCCGCGACGGCGCCCATCCCACCCACGACCGTGGCCCACGCGCCCACCTGCCCGTTGCCCACATCGCCGATCGAGTGATGGGCCATCACGTAGCCGGTGCCGGGCTCGTTCGGGCCCGCCCAGGTGCCGATCAACCCGTCCAGCGCCATCACGGTCTTGACCTGCTCGTTCTCGAAGAACCGGTCGAGGATGTCCACGATCGACATCGTCATCAGCCGCGTCACGTCGGCGATGCCCTGGACGTCCAGCCCGCGGAACCGCCACGCGGTCTTCAGTTGCTCGGCGAGGTCGCCGATCCGGTGCGATCCGAGCCGCGGTGGCGTGGTCATGAGCAACGGCCCGAGCACGTCGGCGAGACCGCCGATCCACGCCTCCCACCGCTCGAGCGCGTCGGCGTCCTTCTTGGAGAACTTGGCGAACTCCGCGTAGTTCTGCGCCGGGTCGTCGTGCTGGATGATGTAGCGCCCGTCGGGGAACGGGACGAAATAGGGGCCGGTGGGGATGGCGCGATACCCGTGGCGCTCCAGCTGGAGATCGCGCAGGATCGTGTCGGGCATCAAGCTCATGACGTAGCTCAGCGTCGTGACCTGAAATTCGGGCGCGTCCGGCCACGGGCGCATCGTGTCGGCCGCCCCGCCCGTCTTGTGGCGGGCCTCCAGCACGAGCGTGCGCGCGCCCCGCTTGGCGAGATAGGCGGCCGCGACCAGACCGTTGTGCCCGCCGCCCACGACGATCGCGTCGTACCGTCCATCGCTCATGGCGGCAGGATAGGGCCGGCGCGCACCCCGGCGGTAGCCGAGGTGGGGCGCGACGCCCCACCTCAGGCCGTGCGTCGCTCGACCGCCACCGGCTCCGTCTCGAGCGCCTCGGCCGACGTGTAGCGCGGCGAGCCGGTGAGGACCTCGCCGACGGGCTCCGCCTCGGGTGCGGGCGCCGACCCGTCGACCGCGGACGCCCCGCCGGGGTCATCGTCGCGACGCAGCGCCAACAGCGGCAGCAGGAGCAGGGCGGCGGCCAGGGCCGAAAGGCCGCCGAGTCGATAGGTCGCCTGCGGACCCAGGGCCTTGAGCACCGGCCCCGCCATCAGGTACGCGGCGGCGAGCCCCAACGAAACCACTGCCTCGAACGCAGCCATCGTCCGGCTCCGGAGTGCATCCGGCGTGCGGCGTTGCATGATGCCGGTCTCCGCGACCATCGTGAGTCCGTCCGCCGTGCCCATCGCGAACAACGAGAGGAGCACGAGCACGAACACCGGCGCGAACCCCACGCCGAAGGCCGCCGCGGCGATGCCGAACGACCCCACCACGATCCACAGGGGCTCGGTCGCGGGCTTCAGATACCGACCCAGGCCCGAACCGATCACCGACCCGCTGCCCCAGCATGCGATCAGCGCCGCGAACCCGACCGCACCCGTGCCGAAGTGCTCGGCGAGTGCCGCGTCGGCCACCATGCCTATCCCCATGCCGAGCACGAACACGAACCAGGCGATCGTCATGCGGCGCATCACCCGGTCGCCCCACAGCAGCGCGATGCCCGAGCCCAGGCCCTTGTGCTCGTCGTGGTCCTCGTGCCGCGCCTCCTGGTAGGCGCCGCGCACGGTGAGGGTCAGTCCCACGGACAGCAGGAACGACAGCGCGTTCAACCCGAAGACCCACGACGCGCCGATCGTGGCCACCAACACCCCGCCGATCAACGGCCCGACGGCGATCCCCGCGTGCACGCCCATCGTCACCAGGCTGTTCGCCCAGCTGATGTCATCCGCAGAGTCGACGAGGTTGGGGATGGCGGCGCGCGACGCCGTGAAGAACGGCACGTCGGCGAGCGCGGAGCCGAACGCCAGCAGGATCAACATCATCGGGGTGTGCGCGAAGGCCATCGCGGCGAAGAACACCGTGGAGACGGCCTCCGCGATGATCATCACCTTCCGCCGGTCGAACCGATCCCCGAGCGCCCCGCCGAACGGACCGATGAACCCCGCCACCCCGAAGGTCATCAGCAACGAGAGCGCCTGCATCCCAGGCGAATGCGTCGTGTTCCAGACGGTGTAGTTCAGCGCCGTGTACGCCGCGGCGCCGCCGGTCACCGAGATCAGTCGGCCGGCCGCCAGACGGCGGATCTTCGAACGCGCTGCTGTGGGATAGAGGTTCATGGAGCGGCTCCTGAAGGGGCTGGTGCGGGACGGGATCGGCGGGGCAGGGTGCGCGCGAACGCGCGGGCGCTCAGACGGCGCCCGTATCTCCTGTCGTGATCATCATCCGCTCCATAACCCGACCAAGCTACCACGAGCCTTCGGTCCGGGTCGAGAACGGAACAAGAAAACGCGTGGAACGGCGTCAGTCCAACGTGACGGCGCGGGTGTGATTCGCCTCGATCGCCTCGGCGACGGCGTCCAGGGTCTGGCCCGGACACCTCGGAATCGACGGTGAGCACCATCAGCGCGTCGCCGCCTTCGGCCCGGCGACCGACGTCCATCGTCGCGATGTTGATCCCCGCCTCGCCGAAGATCGTGCCGACCTTCCCGATGATGCCCGGGCGGTCCGCGTAGCGGAAGAACACCATCCGCCGGGCCGGCCCCACCTCGACGTCGAAGTCGTCGATCGAGACCACCCGCATCGAGTCCTTCGCGACGATCGTCCCCTGCACGACGATCGGCCCCTCGTCGGTCTCGGCGCGGATCGAGACCAGCGAGACGTAGTCCTGACTGACGGTGGAGCGCATCTCGCTCACGGTGAGCCCGCGATCGCGCGCGAGCATCGGCGCGTTCACGAAGGTCACCGGCTCGTTCACCGACCGGCCCAGGATGCCCTTGAGCGTGGCGAGCGTCAGCACCCGCGTGTCGTGCTCGGCGATGCGCCCGAGGTAGGACGCCACGACCGACCGCACGCCGCCGCCCGCCAAGCCGGCCGCCAGCGCCCCGAGGTGTTCGGCCAGCGGCACGAAGGGTCGAACGGTTTCCGCCACCTCGGCGCCGGCGGACACGTTCACGGCGTAGGGCACGAACTCGCCCTTCAGCGCGAGGCGGACCATCTCGGCGACGGTCACCCCCGCCTTGTCCTGCGCCTCGCGCGTGGACGCCCCCAGGTGCGGCGTCACGACCACGTTCGGCAGGCCGAACAGCGGTGAGTCCGTCGTCGGCTCGACCGCGAAGACATCCAACGCCGCCCCGGCGAGGTGGCCGTCCTCGAGCACCTTGGCGAGCGCGGCCTCATCGACGATGCCGCCCCGTGCGGTGTTCACGATCCGCGCGCCCGGTTTGACCATGCGGAGCTCCTTCTCCCCCAGGAGCCCCTCGGTCTCCGGGGTGCGGGGCAGATGGACGCTCACGAAATCGGATTGGACCAGGACCGCCTCCAGCGACGGCATGATCTCGACGCCCATCTCCTTGGCGCGCTCGGCGCTCACGTACGGGTCGAACGCGATCACGCGCATGCCGAACCCCGCCGCGCGGGCGGCCACGAGCGAGCCCACGCGGCCGAGCCCCACGAGCCCGATCGTCTTGCCGGCGAGCTCGACGCCCTCCCAGGCCGATCGCTCCCACCGCCCGGCGATCAACGCGGCGTGCGCCTGGGGGATATTGCGCGCCTGTGCCAAGAGCAAGGCCAGGGTCTGTTCGGCGGCGGAGATGATGTTGGACTGCGGGGCGTTGACGATCATCACGCCGCGGCGCGTCGCCTCCTCGACGTCGACGTTGTCGAGCCCGATCCCTGCGCGGGCCACCACCTGCAGCGTGGTGGCCGCGGCCAACACCTCGGCGGTCACCTGCGTGGCGCTTCGGATGATGAGGGCGTGGTAGGGGCCGATCTCGGTCGCGAGCGGTCCCGTCGCGAGCTCGGTCCGCACGTCGACCTGGAAGTCCTTGGACAACAGATCAAGCCCCTGCGCGGACAGGGACTCGGTCACCAACACGCGCACGGTCAGTCGGCCTCCTGGAAGACCTGCTCCGCCGCGGCGACCGCCGCGCCGAGCTTGACCGGATAGCCGAGCCGCTCCAGCGTCATCTCGAGCGCCGCGAGGCCGCGGATGATGTCGAGCTCGCTCACGTACCCGAAATGCCCGATCCGGAAGACCGTGCCCTTCAGCGGGCCCTGCCCGGGCGCGAGCACACAGCCGAAGTCGGCGCGGATCCGGTCGCAGATCGCGTCGGCGCTGATGCCCTCGGGCGCGCGGATCGCCGTCACCGTCCAGTTGTCGTCCAGGCCCTCGCCGAACAGGTCCAGACCGATCGCCCGGACGCCGTCCTTGACCGCCCGGCTCAGCATGCGATGCCGCGCCAGAGCGACCTCGACCCCGTCTTGGAAGTAGAGCTCGAGCGCCGCGTGCAGGCCCTGCATGACGCTGATCGCGGGGGTCCACGGGTTCTCCGGATACGGCAGCGCGGCGAACGCGCGGTACTCGCGCCAGTCGAAGTAGAACTTCGGCAAGGTGGCTCGCTCGGCGGCCTCGCGCCCCCGGTCGCTCACGGCGACGAACGCGATCCCGGGGCTCGCCGACAGCGCTTTCTGCGACCCACCCACCGCGACGTCGATCCCCCACGCGTCGAAGTCGAAGGGCACGGCCCCGAGGCTGGAGACGACGTCGACCGCGACCAGCGCACCCGCCTCTCGGGCGACGGCGGCGAGCTGTTCGATCGGCTGGATCACGCCGGTGGATGTCTCGGACTGGGTCAGCAACACCGCCTTGGTGCCGGGATGCTCGGCGAGCGCCGCCGCGAGACCGGCGGGGTCGAGCCGCGTGCCCCAATCGTGCTCGGTCGTATGCACCGTCAGGCCGTAGGCGGCCGCCAGGCGCTGCCACCGCTGGGAGAAGAACCCCGCGAGCGGCACGAGCACCTCGTCGCCGGGTGAGAAGAGGTTCTGCACGACAGACTCGAGCCCCCCGGTGCCACTCGAGGTCAGCAGGAAGATCTCGGCCGACGACGTCCGGTACAGCGTCCGGAGCCGTTCCGTGACGTCGGACATCAGCTTCCCGAAGCCGGGTCCGCGGTGGTAGACGAGCGGGCTGCCTTGGGCCAGCAGCACCTCGGGCGGGATCGGGGTGGGCCCCGGGGCCAGGATGATCTCCGGCCTGTCCACGATGTATCAGCTCCTCGAAGGGTCGGAGCGCTCAGCGTAGCAGGGGCGCCGCAGCCTCTTGGGAACGGGTGTCACGCGGGTGCGATCGTCCGCAGATCGACGTCCGGATCCGCGAGCGCCGCGGGGTCCACCCGCGCCTGTTGACGGATCAGGCGCAGCGCCCGCCGGCAGTCGCGCTTCCAGTCGATGCTGACGCAGGCGCGCAGGACGCTCCGCTCGTCGAGGAAGAACGCCGCGAACGAGCGAGCAGCAAGCGACCCGCGCACGACCATCTCGCCGGTCGTCTCGACGCCTGCCATCTGGATCTGGTGCTCCCATTGGTCCGACCAGAACCAGTGCGGGTCGTCGAAATCCCGGGCGGCGCCGAGCATCCCGCGTGCGACGTGAACGCCCATCTTGATCGCATTGTCGAAATGCTCCACCCGTACCTCGCCGAACACCGGGTGCTGGTGCGACGCGACGTCGCCTGCGGTGAAGATGCCCGGGATCGGCGTCTCGAGGGAGGCGGTCGCGCGGATGCCACCGTTGGCGGCGATCCCCTCCGTGCCCATGACCTCGGCGTTGGGCTGTGTCCCCACCCCCACCACCACGAGATCGGCTTCGAGGATCTGGCCTTTGCGCGTGATCACCCGCTCCACGGCGACCGAGCCCTCGAAGCGCTCGACCGAGTCCTGGAAGTGGAGCGCGACCCCGTGATCGCGGTGGATGGCCTCGAGGATCCGGCCGAGTCGGGAGCCCAACACCCGGTAGAGCGCGGTTTCGAACAGCTCGACGACGGTGACCTCGAGTCCCAACTGGCGCAGCGACGACGCCACCTCCGCACCCACGAAGCCCATGCCGATCACGACGGCCTGCCGCGCATCCACCGCCGCCCGATGGATCGCGTCGGCGTCGCCGACCGTTCGCAACTGGAAGATGCCCGGAAGGTGCGCGCCGGGCACGTCGAGGACGCGGTTGCGCACCCCCGTCGCAACGAGCGCCCGGTCGAAGGCGATCCGCTCTCCGTCCGACAGGGTCACGGTTCGCGCACGCGGATCGAGCGAACGCGCGCGGACGCCCAGGCGGGTCTCGACCTCGTGGGCCTCCCACCACTCCGCCGGTCGCACCTGCAACTGATCGCGCGGGATCGTCCCGCGGAGGTACCCCTTCGAGAGGCCCGGCCGCTCGTAGGGCAGGACCGGCTCGTCCCCGATGAGCACGAGACGCCCGTCGAACCCCTCCTCGCGCAGTGTCGCCGCCGCGGTCCCGCCGGCGAGCGACGCCCCGATCACCACGAAGGTTCGGGGGCCGGGCACTACACCTCGATCTGGATCTGCCCGTCGACCTCGCGAGCCGGATAGGTCTCGATCGGCTTGGCCGCGGGGCCATCCAGCACCGCACCGGTGTCGACCGCGAACATGCTCCCGTGACACTCACACGTGATCTGGGTGCCGACCAGGTCGTCACCTGCCGTGAGGTTGCATCCCTGGTGCGTGCAGATATCGCTGAACGCATACAGCTGCCCCTCGACCCGCGCGACGCCGATCTGCGCACCCTCCACCTCGAAGGCCGTCGTGTGGCCCTCCGCCACCGTATCCGCCGCACCGACCGTCAAGAACTCACCCATCGTTGCCCTCCCTCGCGCCTCTCGGTCTGCTCGGGAGCTTAGCCCGCCGTTCCCGCAACGGGCCCCCGACGTCGGCGAAGACGCCAGATGTAGACCGCCGCCAGCGTGCCGTAGAACAGCGCGAGCACCAGCACGCCGGTGCGGAACGGGATCGGCAACAACACCGGGACGAAGGCCCCGAGCACCCATGCCACCTGGAACAGCACCTCGTAGCGCACGAACACACGACCGAGGGCCTCCGGTGGGGCATGTCGCTGCATCAACGCCTGGAAGGCCAGGCGCGCGAACTCCGTGGCGGCCCCGGCGGCCAGCGCGTAGATCGTGAGCAGGGGCAGCCCGAACAGCTGCGAGGCGAGGAGCGCGCCGATGCCCGCCGCCGACACCGAGGCGATCACGACGGCCTCCTCCCGCCGATCGGTCCGAAGCGCCGGAGCGACGACGTCGGCCACGAACCCGCCGACGACCCCGGCGCCGGCGACGATGGCGAACCACCACGCCGGCACCTCCGCATCCCGCAGGGCGAACGCCAGGAGGAACAGCAGGAATCCGGCGGCCGCCCGCATGCCGACCGCCCCCATCGCCGGCAGCTGCAGGCGCGCCACGCGGCCCATCGGCGCGCGGTCGGGAGCGTCCGCGTCCCGCACCTGCCGCTCGCGCCGCCCGGGGTGCGGCAGGCGGACGGTCAGTGCCGCGGAGGTCCCGTAGATCGCCGCGGCGACGTAGAGCGGTGCCGCCGGATCGATCGCCTTCAGGGCGAGCACACCCAACGGCAGCGCCGCAACGGCGCCGGCGACCCCGACGCGGCCCAGGCGCGCGTTCGCCCGCATGAGCCCGTCGCGTTTCGACGCGTAGGCCATGGTCAGCGCGTTCTTGGCGATCGTGTGCACCTTCGAGCACACGAGGATCGCCAGCGCGAGGGGGAACAGCCAGTTGGTCGCGAGCCGCGGCGCCAACAGGATCGCGAACCCCGCCCGGGCGGCCGCCGCGCTGAACGTGATCGAACGCCGGGGACCGGCGCGGTCCAGGATCGGCGCCATCAGCGGGCCCGCGAGCGCCAACGGCAGCATCGTGAGCAGGAGATAGGCGGTGACCCGCAGCCTCGCCTGCCCGACGGGCACCGAGAAGAACACCGAGTCCGACAGCGAGATGGCGAGCAACGCGTCGCCGGCGACGCTCGTCAGGTGATTCAGGCCGTAGGCGTCGATCGGATCGTCGCTGCGCCACATCCGCGCGAGCGGATGCGAGATGAGGCCCTGCAACGCGCGAACGACGCCCAGCACCGCCAGGCGCCACAGCGGCATCCGCCCCGGGGTCGGCGTGGTCGGCGTCCCCGGCTCGGTCCCCATGGGGCCTTACCCCTGGAGCCGCTCGCGCAGGAGCTCCTGGGCGAGCTTGGGGTTCGCCGCACCGGCCGCCTTCTGCATCAGCTGTCCCACGAGGAAGCCGATCACTCCTTCCTTGCCGTCGCGGAATTTCTGCACGACGTCGGGGTTCTCCGCGACCACCTCGTCGGCCAGCGCGCCGAGCGCGCCCGCGTCGGACACCTGCGTCAGGCCGAGACGGGCGACGGCGTCCGCGACGGATTCCCCGGTCGCGAACGACGCCTCCAGCGCTTGCTTCGCTCCCGCGTTCGACACGGTGCCATCGGCGATCAGCCGCACCACGTCGGCGATATGCGCGGGCGTCAGCGCACCCTCCGACCCCGTGTTCCGGAGCGCCGCGGCGTCCTGCGTCACCCAATTGGCCGCCGGCACGGGATCGGCACCGGCGTCCAGCGCCCCCTCGAACAGCGTCACGGACTCGCGGTCGGCGACCAGGACACGCGCCACCTCGGGCTTCAGACCGAGGCCGGCCACATACCGATCGCGTCGAGCCCTCGGCAGCTCCGGAAGCGCCGCGCGGATCTCCTCGACCCAGCTCGGGTCGGGCTCGATCGCCGGGATGTCGGGCTCCGGGAAGTAGCGGTAGTCGAACGCCTCTTCCTTCGAGCGCATCGACGCGGTGGCGCCGGCGTCCTCGTTCCAGTGGCGCGTCTCCTGCACGATCGGCTCTCCGGCCTCCAATGCGGCGGTCTGCCGCTCGATCTCGTAGGTCAACGCCCGCTCGAGTGAGCGGATCGAGTTCATGTTCTTGATCTCGACCTTCGTGCCGAACGCCTCGTCACCGATCGGGCGCAGGGACACGTTCGCGTCGCAGCGCAGCGACCCCTCCTCCATCTTCACATCCGACACGTCGAGCGAGGCAAGCGTCGCGCGCAGCTCGCGGAGGTAGGCGGCGGCCTCCTCCGGGCTGCGGATGTCCGGCTCGCTCACACACTCGACGAGGGGCACGCCCGCCCGGTTGAAATCGATCGACGCATGGGTCGCGTCGTGGATGCGGCCCGACGCGCTGCCGTGCTGCGTCTTGCCCGTGTCCTCCTCCATGTGCACCCGGGTGATCCCGACGCGCGTGGTCGAGCCGTCGCCCAGCTCGACGTCGAGGTGACCGCCGACGCAGATCGGCAGGTCGTACTGACTGATCTGGTAGTTCTTCGGCATGTCCGGGTAGAAGTAGTTCTTCCGGTGAAAGATGGAGTGCGGGGCGATCTCGCTGCCGAGCGCGAGGCCGATCTTGATGATGCGGGCGATCGCCTCTCGATTCGGCACCGGCAGCGTGCCCGGATGTCCGAGGCACACCGCGCACGTGTTGGTGTTCGGCTCGGCGCCGAAGGTGTTCGCACACGGGCAGAACATCTTCGTGGCGGTCGACAGCTCGACATGACACTCGAGTCCGATCACCGCTTCGTAGGCGCCCATCGGTCTCAGAGCCTCGCCACGAGCGGGGGACGCAGGTCCAGGTCGAGATCCGATTCCAACGCATGGGCGGCGCGCAGCAGCGTCGGCTCGTCCAGCGCGGGCGCGGTGAGCTGGATCCCGATCGGCAACCCCGCGTCGTCCAGCCCGCAGGGAACGCTGACCGCGGGGACGCCGGCGAGGTTGGCGGGGATCGTGAAGATGTCGTTCAGGTACATCGCCATCGGGTCATCGGCCTTCTCCCCGATCCGGAACGCCGTGGTCGGCGATGTCGGGGACACGAGGATGTCGAACCGCTCGAAGGCCGCCTCGTAGTCGCGGATCACCAGGGTGCGGACCTTCTGCGCCTGGCCGTAGTAGGCGTCGTAGTACCCCGCCGACAGCGCGTACGTGCCGAGCATGATGCGTCGCTTCACCTCGGGGCCGAACCCCTGCCCGCGTGTCTGGAACATCATCTCGATCGAGTCGGGGTGCGCGCCCTCGGCACGCAGGCCGTAGCGAACGCCGTCGTAGCGGGCCAGGTTCGAGGAGCACTCGCTCGGCGCGATCAGGTAGTAGGCGCTCAGGGCGTAGGCGGCGTGTGGCAGCGCGACCTCGCCGACCTCGGCGCCCAGCGCGGCGAGCCGATCGACCGCGGCGCGCACCGACGCGCCCACGCCCGGCTCGACGCCTTCCCCGAACGCCTCCTCGACCACGCCGATCCGCAGCCCCGTCACCCCATCGTCGAGGTGGGCGCCGTAGTCGGGCACCGGCACGTCCAGGGAGGTCGCATCGCGCGGATCGTGCCCGGCGAGCACCTGCAGCATCGAGCCCGCGTCGCGCACGCTGCGCGTGAAGGTGCCGACCGTGTCCAACGACGACGCGAACGCGATCAGCCCGAAGCGACTGATGCGCCCGTACGTGGGCTTGAGCCCGACGACGCCGCACAGCGACGCGGGCTGTCGCACGCTGCCCCCGGTGTCGGTGCCCAACGCCCAGACCGCCTCGCCGGCCGCCACGGCCGCGGCGGAGCCCCCGCTCGAGCCACCGGGCACCCGCTCGAGATCCCAGGGATTGTGCACGGGCCCGTACGCGGAATTCTCGTTCGACGAGCCCATCGCGAACTCGTCGCAATTGGTCTTGCCGACGAGCACGGCGCCCGCACCGGACAAACGCATCCAGGCGGTCGCGTCGTACGGGGGAACGTAGCCCTCGAGGATCTTGGACCCGCACGTCGTGCGGATCCCGTTGGTCGTGAGCACGTCTTTGACGGCGACCGGGATCCCCGCCACGGGTGACTGCGGCGCTCCCGTCGACAGGTAGACATCGAGCTCCTCCGCGCGCTCCGCGGCCAGCTGCGGCGTCGGCGTCAGGAACGCCCGGGTCTCGCCGTCGACGGCGTCGATCCGGCTTTGACTCGACGCCAGGATCGCGGTCGCCGACGTCTCGCCGGCGGCCAGCATCGCGGAGAGCTTCGCGCCCGTCCGATCGGCCAGGGGCCGCTTCATATGCCGGTCTCCGCGATCCGCGGGACGCGGAAGCGGTCGCCGTCACGCTCGGGTGCGTTGCGCAGGGCCTCGTCGACCGGCAGCGACGGTTCCGCGACATCGTCGCGCAGGACGTTCACCCGCGGGATCGGCGAGGCCGTCGGCGGCACGTCGGCCGCAGCGACCTCGCCGACACGCGCGGCGTGTTCCAAGATCTGCCCAAGCTGCGTGGCGAGCGCGGCTCGCTCGTCGGCCGTCAGCGCCAGGCGCGCGAGCTTCGCCACGTGCTCGATGTCGATCTCGACCGGCATGCCGCGGAGTCTAGACGGCGGCGAGGGCTACCCGGCCGAGCGGGAACCCGGCGGTGGCGGCAACGGCGGGCCGGGCGGCGTGGGGAGCCCGCTCACCGCCCAGGACGGCGCGGACGGCGCGGGGAGCGCCGCGGCGACCACGCCCGCAGCCGTGAGCCGCGACGAGACCTGCCGCACGATCTGGACCGCCAGCAGCGCCGCCACGATCCCCAGCGTCACCGAGAGCAGGCCGATCGCGTCGCTGCGGCGGATGGCCTCGAGGTCGGCGCCGCCCGCCGTGCTCTGCAGCGATCCCAGGACGTTGAACCCGAGCCACGTCGCCCACCACCAACCCAACACCGACCAGGTCGGCTGTGTCCGCCACGCGGGCGCCCCCAGGCTCGCCCGCCACAGCTCGCGCATCGCTTGGAACGGCTTGAAGTAGTTGACGATCGGCACGAACCAGCAGCCGACCGCCCAGGCGGCGGACAGCTCCATCCCGGCGACGAGCTCGCGGGCCGCCACGTGGGAGCGGTGTTGCCAGACGCACCACACGACGATCGTGACCACGAACAACAGCACCCAGATCCCACCGGTGCCTCGCACCCACGAATCTGCGCGGTTGGCGCTGCCCTGCGACACCCATTCGTGCCGGGCGATCATGCCCACGATGCGGATCCGATTGAGCAAGGCGAGCGCCCGAAGCCCGAGCACCGCGGTCTGGGCCGACAACAGGATGACCACCGCGGTTGCGAGGCCCTGGGTCGGGCGGAGACGGGCCGTCACGCGACACCCGGGATCGCGTCGGGGCGCGGCGGCGCGTCCCCGACGCCGAACAGCGTCGCCTGCCCGTCGTCGACGCGGCGAACCACGGCGATCGCCAGTCCCGCCGCGATCGCCTGCAGCACGCCCGCGAGCAGCAGCCACGGCGCCAGCGTCGTGTGCGGCGGTCGTGAAATCGAAGACATTGGTCACGCGGGGCCGATCGGACAGCTCCATCACCGCCGATATGACCGAGCTCACGGCGCCGATCGCCGGCACGGTCGAGCTCGCGAGCCACGCGGCCCACCACCACCCGAGCAGCGGGCTCGCCTTGCGTGGGACCCCGTCCGGGGTCGAACGACGGTCGAGCTCCAGCATCGCCACCAACGGCATGACGTAGTTGGCGAACGGGATGAACCACCACCCGACCGCCCACCCCGGCCGGATCTTGAGGTCGCGGTAGCCCCGGGCCCAGAGGTTGGTGGTCGACCCGTGCTGCCAGATGAGCCACAGCACGATCACCGCCCACGACAACAGCGAGGGCAGCCACAGGAACGCCGGCAGCGCGGAGTCGATCCCCGTGCCCGTCCAGTAGCTCACCTGTCGGCCGGCTCGGTCCGGGTCGGAAACGTGCAGGACGAACGTGCCCGAGCGAAGCCACGAGTACCCCAACGTGTCGACGACGAACGCCAGGAATCCCACACACGCCAGCAGGATCTGCAGCACGCGGCCGGCCACCCGCATCGAGTGGAGCGGACCCGTCGCGCTCATCGCGTCCTCCCCGACAGCCGCTCGAGGAACGCCGCCTCGTCGATCACCTCGACGCCCAGCTCTTCGGCCTTGGTCAGTTTGGTCCCCGGGTTCTCCCCCGCGACCACGAACGTCGTCTTCTTCGACACGCTCGATGCGACGCGCGCGCCGGCGGCCTGCGCGCGTTCGGTGGCGTCCTCGCGGGAGATCGTGGCGAGGCCCCCGGTCAACACGAGCGTGACACCGTCCAGCGTCTTGGGTGCGTCCTCGCCGACCACGTCGTCGGCGAGCCGGACCCCCGCCGCGCGCAGCTTCTCGATCAGCGCACGGTTCTCGTCCTCATCGAACCACTCGCGCACCGTCGCCGCGATCTCCGGCCCGATCTCGGGCACCGCGTCGATCTCGTCCTCGCTGGCCGCCGCCAGCCGATCGATCGAGCCGAACGCGCGTGCCAGCACCTGCGCGACGTGCGTGCCCACGTGGCGGATGTTCAGCCCGACCAGGAGCCGCCAGATCGGTCGCTCTTTCGAGCCCTCGATCTGCTCGAGGATGTTCGAGATCGACTTCTCCTTGAAGCCCGGCAACTGCCCGAGCGCGTCGGCGTCGAGGGCATAGATGTCTGCCGGGTCCTCGATCAGGCCCTTCTCCAGCAGCTTCGCGACGGTGACGAAACCCAGGTGCTCGATGTCCATCGCGCCGCGGCCCGCGAAGTGGAACAGCCATTCCAACCCCTGGGAGGGACAGCCGCGCTTGTTCGGGCATCGGTAGTCGGCCTCTCCCTCGGCCCGTACGAGCGGCGTCCCGCACGCGTTGCACGCGGCCGGCATCTTCCATCGGCGGGCACCCTTGCGCCGCTTGGCGAGCACCGGGCCGACGATCTCCGGGATGACGTCGCCGGCGCGCCGGGCGATCACCACGTCGCCCACCCGCACGTCCTTGCGACGAACCTCGTCCTCGTTGTGCAGGGTCGCGTAGGTGACCGTGACCCCGCCGACCACCACGGGCTCCAGCACGGCGAACGGCGTCACCTTGCCGGTGCGGCCGGTGTGCACATCGATCGCCCGCAGGAGCGTCGTGCGCTCCTCCGGCGGGAACTTGAACGCGATCGCCCAGCGCGGGGCGTGCGACGTCGCGCCGAGCTCGCGTTGCAGGTCGGTGCGATCGACCTTGATCACCGCGCCGTCGATCTCCCAATCCACGGAGTGGCGATGCTCCTCCCAGTGACCGAGGAACGCCCGGACCGCCTCGATCGAATCCCGGCGCTCGGTGGTCGGCGCCACCGGGAGGCCGACCGAAGCCGCCCAGTCGAGGAACCCGGTGTGCGAATCGAACGACACGCCCTGCGCCGCGCCGAACGAATGCACCCACAATCGAAGCGGCCGCGCCGCGGTCACGTTCGGATCCTTCTGCCGCAGCGAACCGGCGGCGGCGTTGCGCGGGTTGGCGAAGGCCTTCTGCCCCGCCGCGAGGAGGCCCTCGTTCAGCTGCTCGAACGCCCGGACCGGCAGGTACATCTCGCCGCGGATCTCGACGATCGCGGGCGGATCGTCCACCGCGAGCCGCGCGGGGATCCCGACGACGGTGCGCACGTTGGCGGTGATGTCCTCGCCGGTATGGCCGTCGCCGCGTGTCGCCGCGCGCACCAGCACGCCCCGCTCGTAGGTGAGCGCGCACGCGACCCCGTCGATCTTCAGCTCGCAGGCGAACGCCGGGGTGTCGCCGCCGAGCCCCTTCACGACCCGTTGCGCCCACGTGTCGAGCTCGTCGAACGAGAACGCGTTGTCGAGCGAGAGCATCGGGGCGCGATGCTCGACCGGTGCGAACAGCTCATTGGGCGCCGCGCCGACCCCCTGCGTCGGTGAATCGGGGGTGATCAGCTCCGGGAAGGCGTCCTCGAGGGAGCGCAGCTCCCCGACCAGTTCGTCGTACTCGGCGTCGCTGACCTCCGGATCGTCGAGGACGTGGTAGCGGTACGAGTGGTGGTTGATCTGCTCCCGAAGCTCCTCGACGCGGACCTTCGCCTCGGCGCGCGCGCGCTCGTCGGTGGCGCTCATCCCGCGATCTCCACCCCGCCGGCCACCCCGATCCGCTCGCCGATCACGACGACCCCACCCAGGACCCCGGGCACGCGCTGGAGGTAATGCAGCGCCATGCCGAAGCCGTCGGGCTTGCGGAGGCAGGCCTGCACCCCGGCGGCGGCCGCGTCGGCCAGCATGCAGCTGCGCGCGATCACCGCCAGCCCGTCGGGGCCGGCGCCGCCTCGCCCCCGTCCGAGGGTGGTCGAGACCCCCACGCCACGCGCCGTGGGTTCGAGCACGATCGCGATCGGATCGCCGCCGTGGCGCTTGACCGCGACCTTCATGCGCTTCTTGGCCTTGAGGAAGTAGTCGCCGTCACATGCCACCGAGACCTCGTGCATCTGTTCCCCGAGGAAGCGCCCCACCGCGTCGACGACGGCGCCGCGGAAGCAGAACATCGGTCCGACGCCGGCGGCGCTCGCCGCCGACACGACCTCCTGGACGATCGGCGGCGCGTCGGAGGCCACCCGCGTCAGCGCGCGCTTCGACGTGCGGAACGCCGGGTCGCGGGCGCCGTAGGACTCCAGCTGCTCCCAGAACGACAACGCCGAGGCTCGGGACTCCTCGGCGAAGTCCTCGGCCGCGGTGATGTGCAGTGTCAGGTCCTGCACCTGGATATCGAAGGCCTTCGCCCGTCGCCGCAGCAGTTTCACCCGGGCAGTCTAGTTCGCCTCGCCGACGCCCTTTGGGACGCGGAGCCGCGGCTACCGGGCGCGCACGATGCGACCGCCGCCGAGCACCTCGTCGCGGCGGTACACGACCACGCTCTGCCCCGGGGCGACCGCGCGCTGCGGCTGCGCGAACGCGACCTCGAACCCGTCGGGCCCCGGCGTGACCACGGCGTCCGCGGCATCGCCGCGATAGCGGATCCGCACCTGGGCCTCGAAGGGGCCCGCCGACGGAGCCTCGCCGGCGATCCACGAGCTCCGGTCGGCGATGAGGCCCCGCTTGGACAACAGCTCGCCGGGCCCGACGACGACCCGATTCATCGGCGCGTCCACCTCGAGCACATAGACGGGGGCGCCCGTGGCCACACCGAGACCCCGGCGCTGCCCCACCGTGAAGGCGAACGTGCCGTCGTGGTGGCCGAGCACCGCGCCCGCCGGATCGACGACGTCGCCGCCGGCGTGCACGAGCGCCGGCGCCTGGGCACGCACGAAGCCGCCCGCGTCCCCGCTCGGCGCGAAGCACAGCTCTTGCGAGTCGGGCTTGCCGGCCACGGGCAACCCGAATCGCTCCGCGAGCAGACGCGTCTCGCGCCTTGGGCAGCCCGCCCACCGGGAAGAGCGCGCGGGCGAGCTGTGTCTGCCCGAGCATGTGCAGCATGTAGCTCTGATCCTTGGCCGGGTCGGCGCCGCGAAGGAGGTGCCACGCGCCCGCGTCGTCGCGACGCGTCCGCACGTAGTGGCCGGTCGCGACGAGATCGATGCCGAGCTCGTCGGCGCGGCGAAGGAAGGCGCCGAACTTGATCTCACCGTTGCAGCGTGCGCACGGGTTCGGGGTACGTCCGGCGGCGTGCTCCGCGACGAAGTCGTCGATCACCGCCTCGTCGAAGTCCAGGGTGAGATCGCAGATCTCGAACGGGAACCCGCCGATCGCCGCGACCGCGGCGGCGTCGGCTCGTGCCCGCGGACCACAGCAACCGTGCTCCACCCCATCGAGGTGCACGAGCGACATGTGCGCGCCCACGACGTCGTAGCCCTGCTCGGCGAGCAGGCACGCGGCGACCGAGGAATCGACCCCGCCGGACATGGCGACCAACACCGATGGCATGCCGACCAGGCTACCGCGCCTGTGTCCGCGGGCCGCCACGTATCGTGACGTCCGTGATCGAGGCCCGCTTCGACGACCTGACGGGGCACGACCCCTCGTTCCGCCTGGTGGGTCCGGCCGGCGTGCTGGAAGCACGCCGGCCGGACGAGGTCGACGGGGGTGCTCGCCGCGGCCGAACAGGCCGCGGCGCGCGGCCTGTGGGTGGCGGGCTACGTCGCCTACGAGGCGGCGCCCGGCCTCGACCCGGCCCTGCGGGTCCGCTCGCCGGGCCCCGACGACGCGTTCGCCGCCGCCCCGCTGGCCTGGTTCGCGATGTTCGAGGGACGCGAGGAGACCGTCCTGCCGGACCCGCCGGCCGACCAACCCGTCGTGCCGGCCGCCACCTGGGCCGCGTCGATGACGCGCTCCGCCTACGACGCGGCGATCGGCCGGATCCATCAGCACATCGCGGCCGGTGAGACCTACCAGGTCAACTTCACGCTGCGCCTGCGCGCCCGCGTCGACGGCGACGCGCGGGGCCTGTACCGGGACCTCTGCTTCGCGCAGCGGGGCGCCTACGCCGGCTATCTGGACACCGGGCGGTTCCGCGTCCTGTCGGCCTCCCCCGAGCTGTTCTTCCGGATCGACGGGCGGCACATCGCCACGAAACCGATGAAGGGGACCGCGCCGCGGGGTCGGTGGCTCGCCGAGGACGAGGAGATCAAGCGCCGGCTCGAGGGCTCCGTGAAGGACCGGGCCGAGAACGCGATGATCGTCGACCTGCTGCGCAACGATCTCGGGCGGGTCGCGCGGGAAGGGACGGTCACCTGGAGCGACGTCTTTGCGCCCGAGCGCTTCGAGACGGTCTGGCAGCTGACCTCCGGCGTGGCCGCCGACCTTCGCCCCGACGCCTCGCTGGTCGACGTCTTCCGGGCGCTGTTCCCCTGCGGCTCGGTGACCGGAGCGCCGAAGGTCTCCACGATGGGGATCATCGCCGCGCTCGAGCACGACGCGCGGGGCGTCTACTGCGGCACGGTCGGCTATCTCGCGCCCGAGGGGGCGCCCGGTCCGCGCGCTCGGTTCAACGTGGCGATCCGGACCGTGGTGCACGATGCCGAGACCGGCGATGCCGCCTACGGGGTCGGCGGCGGCATCACCTGGGACTCGCAGGCCGCCGCGGAGTACGACGAGACCGTCGCGAAGGCCCGCGTGCTCACCGAGCGGCGCCCACCGCTGCGCCTGCTGGAAACGCTCGCCCATGAGCCGGGCGGCGGCTACCGGCGTCTCGAGGACCATCGGGCCCGTCTGCGGTCATCGGCCGACTACCTGGGCATCGAGATCGACGAGGCCGCGATCACCGCGGCGCTGGATCGGGAAGCGGGGCGGTTTCCCACGAAGGCGGCGCGGGTGCGCCTGCTGGTCGATCGTCACGGACGCGTCGAGATCGGGTCGGCGCCGCTGGCGGACACGCGGGAACCGGTTCGCCTGGCGATCGACCGCGACCATCCGGTCGACCCCGCCGATCCGTTGCTGTTCCACAAGACCACGTTGCGAGGGCGGTATGAATCCGCGCGCGAGCGGTTCCCCGACGCCGACGACGTCGTCCTGGTGAACACGCAGGGAGACGTGACCGAGACCACCCGCGCGAACATCGCCGTGCGGCGAGACGGGCGATGGGTCACGCCCCCGATCGAGGCAGGTCTCCTGCCCGGCTGCGAGCGCGCCGCGCTGCTGGCGGATGGCACGCTGGTCGAGGAACGGGTCACGGTGGGCGATCTCGAGGCGGCCGAGGACGTCGCGTTCCTCAACTCGGTGCGCGGGTGGAAGCGCGCGACGCTCGTCGGCGAGGTTTAGCGGCGCCAGAACTCGGTGAGCTGCTCGGCAAGAGCTCTGCCTTGGTCGTAACCAGCTCGAGCAGCGGGCAGACGCAGCGACGGATCCATCGCATTGGCGCCGAACATGTGCTCGGAGCCGCCGTCCGGGAAGACCGTCTCGACGCTGCTGCCGCCTGCGCGGAGCTCGTCGACCTGCGCCGCGAGCTGCATGCCCCACTCCAACGGCGTCCAGTGTTCTGCCGCCGAATGGTGACAGCACCAGCACCCGCCCGTATCCGGCTGCCAGATCGGCGTTCTCGTTCCTTCGGTAGCCGCCGTCGATGTACTCGGCTGTCCCCGATCCTGTAGGGAAGGCCACTGGCGCAGCTGGCGGCGACGGCGTCCACCAGGTCGACCCCGCTGTCGCGGTCGAACACGACCGGTTCACCGGTATGGGCATCGACCGCCGTGATGAGCACCGTTCGTTGCGGCCAGCGCTGACTCGGCAGCCGTGCGGCGACGGTGGCGCGCCACTGTGTTGTGCCAGGAGCCGTCCGACGCCGCATCCATGTCGAGTGCCGCCGCGCCCATCCTGCGGCGCATGTCGGCCGCATCCTCAGCGGAGGCGATGATCTTGCTTGTCCTCTCCATGTGGTCCGCCACCGGCCTGGTCGGAACGCGTCCTCGGTCGGATCCGCCCGGACCGGTCCGTTGCTGGTCGGCGGCAAGGATGGCGGCAAGCAGGTCGGTCGGGGTCGCGCCGGCTATCTGAGCCGCTGCCGTCGAGCCGGCCGACGTCCCGATGGTCAGGTCGGCCGTGGTCACGTCCAGGTCGGCATCGAACAGGCCGGCGATGACGCCGATCAGCCACGCGTTGCCTGTCGATCCGCCGCCACCGAGAACCAACGCTCGCTTGCCCGAAGGTGTTGTCTTCATGGGAGTCGCCTTTCGCGAATTGCCTGAAGGGGCGCTCCCAGCGGCGACTACCTCAGTCGCGTGGACCGCAGGGAGCGCCCACTGTGGATGCTGCGTTCATGGGTCTCACCTCCTGCCGACGGTCGATCGCCAAGACGCTAGCAGACCGCTCCACCCTCAAGCGCGATGGGTCGGGTCAGTCGACCTCGGGCAGGCGATCGCTTGGGACCGCGAACGGTCGCATCGTGGACGCGTCCAGCGGACAGGCGCACAACGGGCATCGCGGCGGGTCCTCGTAGACGAGCACGGCGCGCTCGCAGTACGGGCAATCGCCCATGCGCATCGGCGGAGGCTCGGAGAGATCGTTCGGCATCGTGGGTTTGCCACTCGGGGGGAGCGGTCCCCCAACGCATCGGTGGACTTCGGCGGAGCCTTGATCCGCCGCACGAAGCAACAGACCAACGCCCGCGGGGACGGGCCGACCGGCCTAACCGGCATCCCCCGAACGCAGAACAGGCCCCCGCAAAGGGGCCCTGTCTCGGCTGGGGGTCGGCGTGTCGGCCGAACCAGCGTTATGCGGCTTCGGAGCGGCTCTTGCGCTTGCCGCGCGGGACGTAGGAGTGCACGGGCTCGTGCTGCCAGCAGTACTTCCATTTGCTGTAGATCGACAGCTTGGTCTCGCACCCCGGCTCGGCGCAGACGCGCCCCGACCCGTAGGTCTTGTTCGGTCGCGGAAGGTTCCGGACGGACGCCCCCCTGAACCTGTCGTCCGACATGCGCGATTCACATCCTTTCCCGTCGGGCCGGATGCGGGCTCCCGGCCCCTCAGTACCCTTTTCGAACAGATGCCGCACCCGGTTCATTCCCGATCCGCCGATCCGATCCGGATCAATCGGGAACGTGCACCCATGCAGGCACGGTAGCGACGGGGTGTGACACGGATGTGGCGTGAATGTTGCGACAGGGTGAACGTCTTGGCTCAGCCCTCGAAACGCGGCGGGCCGCTTCTCCAGGAACGCGGCCATCCCCTCCCGCTGGTCAGGGGTGCCGAACAGGGCGAGGAAGGCGGCGCGCTCCACCTCGACCCCCGCCGCTCCGGGCGTTTCCGTCGCCGCCGCGATCGCCGCCTTCGCGGCGGCGAGCGCCTGACGGGGGCCGCGAGCGAACGCCCGGGCGTCGGTGACCGCGGTCGCGAGCACGTCGCCGGGTGGCACGACCCGCTCGGCGAGCCCGAGCTCGAGCGCCTCGGCGGCCGGGACCGAGCGGCCGGTGTAGACGAGCTCCCTCGTGCGGCCGGGCCCGATCATGCGCACGAGACGCTGCGTGCCGCCGGCGCCGGGGATCACGCCGAGCTTGATCTCGGGCTGGCCCAACGTGGCGTCGTCGGCGAGGTACCGCAGGTCACAGGCGAGCGCGAGCTCCATGCCGCCGCCGAGCGCGTAGCCGTTGACGGCCGCGATCGAGACGGTGCCGATCGCCTCCAGCAGATCGCAGGCATCGCCGAGGGCATCGACCGAGGGTTGCACCTCCTCGGGCCCCCAGGTCGCCATCGCCTTCACGTCCGCGCCGGCGGCGAAGATCTTCGGACCGCCCCACACCACGATGGCGCCGACCCCCGGAGCGGCGTCGGCTTCGCGGATCGCCTGCAGGAGCTCCTCGCCCACCTGGAGCCCGATCGCGTTGGCCGGAGGGCGGTCGAGCCGGATCACGCCGACCCCGTCGTCCACCTCGAGCCGCACGAACGCCCCCATCGACGCGCAGCCTACCCCGCGTCGATCGCCGCCGAGGCCGCAAGCGTCGCCCGCAGGCCCTCGATGAGACCGGTGCGTCGCACCCCGAAGGCCGCCGCCGCGTCGGGCGCGTCCGCCCGGCTGGGCATGCCGAAGAACGAAGCGGTCACCGCGTCGATCGGTGTGCCCAGCACCGTGGTGAGCGCCGCGGCGGCCGCCTGGCCGTCCGCATGGGTCGCGGGCTCGTCGTCGTCGCGAAGCAGCGAGACGAAGCGATCGGCGGTCAGGACATCGGGTCCCTCGAGCCCCCAGGTGCCCCCGAGCGGATCCGCCCGGTCGTCCATCGCCGCCACCACGGCACCGATGTCGTCGGCGAGCACCGGCGCAAGCTCTTGGGTCCCCGGCCCGCACGTGAACGGCGGCGTGGCCAGCGCTCCGTGGACGGTGGCCGTGAACCACAGCCCGCCGAGCCCGTAGGTGTGGGTGCAGCGCAGGATGGCGTAGTCGAGCCCCGAGCCGGCGAGCGATCGCTCGGCCATCCCCTTCGCCCGGAGGAACGGGTGCTGATGATCCGGGTCGGCTCCGGGCACGGACAGGAAGATGATCCGCCGCGTGCCGGCGGCCTGCGCCGCCTCGATCGCGACCAGGAGCGACCCGTGGTTCGCCTCATAGAGCGCCTCGGGATCCGGCTGCGCGACACCCCCGACGAGGTGCACGAGCGTGTGGCAGCGCGGCAGGACCTCGGCGAGCTCGTCGGCCTGCGCGCCGGCCCGGACCGTCACCTTGGCGCCGAGCCCGCGCAGCGGCTCGGCTGCATCCGCCCGGCGAACCGTGGCCCGGACCTCGTCCGTCGCGAGCATCGCCTTGACGACCGCACGCCCCACGACGCCCGAGGCGCCCGTCACCATCACCGTCACCGCCCCAGGCTAGCGCGAGCGCGCGTGCGAAGATGCCGCGAGTGGACGAGCCAGTGGACGCAGGCGGACGACCGACGTCGCATCCAGGCCGCCAGCGGGAAGCGGCCGGCCTCCCTGGTGGCGGCCCCCGGGCACGGCGCGCCGTCCAACCGCCGCTGGCTGGTGGCCTTCGACGACGGGTCGACCGCCTTCGCGAAGATCGCCGCGTTCGACTACACGGCCGACTGGCTCCGGCTCGAGCGAACCAACTACGAGGTCCTCGCCGGACACGACTACCTGCCCCGATTGCTGGGGTGGCACGACGACGGAGAGGCACCGGCGCTCGTGATCGAGGACCTCGCGGGCGCCGACTGGCCGCCGCCGTGGACGACCGCACGCATCGACGCCGTGCTCGAGGCGCTGTCGGCGGTGCAGGCGACGCCGCCGCCCGAGCAGATCCAGACCCTCTTCGGCGAGATGTTCGACATCCAGGAGGGATGGCTGCCGCTTCGCGCAGACCCCGCGCGCGCATTGGCGCTCGGCCTGTTCGATGAAGCCTGGCTCGCGGCCTGGGGAGAGACCTTGACGCAGGCCGCCGGCGAGGCGGCGCTCGAGGGCAACGCCCTCCTGCACGGCGACGTCCGCAGCGACAACCTCTGTCTGATCGGCGAGCGAGCCGTCTTCGTCGATTGGAACTGGGCCTGTGTCGGATCGCCGCTGCTCGACGTGGCGGCATGGTTGCCGAGCCTGCACCACGAGGGCGGGCCGGCGCCCTGGGAGATCCTGCCCGGCCAGGGAGCGCTCGCGTCGCTGCTGGCGGGCTTCTTCCTGGAGCATGCGGGGGACCCGCCCATCCCGCAGGCGCCACACGTCCGGCAGCTGCAGCTGGACCAGGGCCGGGTGGCGCTGGCGTGGGCGTGCCGCGAGCTGGGGATCGCGCCTCCGAGGTAGCACCCGCCGGAACTTGCACCTGCAACACGCTGCTACACTCGCCGACCATGGGAACCGCTCCCGTCGACTACGCCGACGTGCTCGAATTGCTCCGCAGCCGTGGCCTCCGGATGACCCCGCAGCGGCGGGCGATCGTCTCGGAGGTCATGCGCACGCAGGGGCACATCTCGCCGGCCGCGATCGCCCGCACGATCGAGGGCGACATGCCGGGCGTGAACCCCTCCACGGTCTACCGGACGCTGGCGCTGCTCGAGGACGTCGGCGTGTTGCAGCACTCCCACCTCGAGTCCGGCGCCGAGTACCACAAGCGGGACGAGGCCCAGCACGTGCACCTGACGTGCCACCGTTGCGGCCGCGACGACGCACTGTCGATCGCCGAGGCGGGGCGTCTCGGCAAGCTGATCCACCAGCACCACGGGTTCGTCGCCGACCTGACCCACTTCGCGATCACCGGGCTGTGCGCCACGTGCGCCGCGGCCGCGTCCTAGGCCCTCAGCCCCCGAAGATCGCCGGCAGCACGCTCCCCTCGCCGAACAGGAACAACAGCCCGATCACCAGACTGATCGTGCCCGTCAGGATCGCCACCGTGACATAGACCTTCCAGTTCCTGGATGCGCGAAGGAAGCCGAAGGACGAGCCGAAGGTGATCAGCGTGTTGGACATGAGCAGTCCGACGATGAACGTCAGCAGCACCACCTCGCCGCCGAGCTTGCCGCCGGTGGTGACGGCCGTCAGGAAGATGAGCACCTGCGTCGGCGTTTCCGCGCCGATGCCGTGGACCATGCCGACCACGAACGCGGTTCCCTTCCCGTAGTTCATGAACGCGTCGGGCTCCGGATGCTTGTGATGGTGATGTCCGGGCCTGCCGTGGTGTCCGTGGTGCCAATCGGACACGGGCAGATCGTCGGCGACGGCGAGGGCGACGCCCTCCTCGGAGGCATGCATGTGCACGGGGTCGGCGTCGCTGTGCACGTGCTCGCCGTCGATCGGCGCCGCCTCGCCCTCCGGCACCGCGCCCGATCGCGCCGCGCGCCTTGCGATACGCGCTCCGCGTCCCGGAGAAGATCAGCATCCAGCGGCTGCGCATCCGGAATTCCCGGCCGTGCTTGATCAGGGACACGAACACGAACACGCCGAGGATCACCAGCGTGAGGCCCACGATCCGCTCCATGATCGGATCGACGCTTTCGGGAAGCCGGGCACCGATCAGGATCGCCAAAGAGCCGATCAGGAACACGACGAGCGCGTGGCCGAGCGCGTAGATGGTGCCGAACAGCATCGAGGCCGACCGCTCGTCCTGGGAGCTCGTGATGTCGGTGATGGCGGCGATGTGATCCCAGTCGATGCCGTGACGGAACCCGAAGAGGAACGCCGCACCCAGCACACCGAGACCGAAGGCCTCTGCGGCTTGTGCGATCATGCGTCCCCCCTTCGCCCCGACGCGGCTCGGAGCACCAGGACGTCGAGTGCGACCATCCTAGTCAGTTCTTGCAATATGCCGCAACAACGAGCCGTTGCGGAAACGTTTCAGAACGCGGGGGTTTCGCGCCACGTGCCGAAGACGCCTTGCAGGGTCTCGGTGACCTCGCCGCCGGTGCAGTGCGCACGGGCGCAGGTGATCAAGGGCTCGATGAGGTCCGCGTCGGGGGCGGCGGCCGCGGCGGTCAGCGCGCGCAGAGCGTCTGCCGCCGCCCCCGCGTCCCGCTCGGCCCGGACCCGCTCGACGGCCTCGATCTGCGCCCGCTCCGTCGCCATCGCGATCTGCAGGGTCTCGGGTCCGAGTCCGGGGCCTTCCTCGAAGGCGTTCACGCCGACCTGGATCGAGCCCGCCGGCCTCCGTGCGCCGCTGCTCGTCGAAGGCGGCCTCGGCGATCCGCTGGGTGAACCAGCCGTTCTCCACCCCGTGCAGCACCCCTTCGAGCATCGAACCCTCCCCCATGGCCGCGATCTCGGCGAACAGTTCCTCGGCCTGTCGCTCCACCTCGTCGGTGAGGGACTCGACGAAGTAGGAGCCACCGAGCGGATCGGCGACCGCCGGCAGCCCCGTCTCGTAGGCGAGCACCTGCTGCGTGCGCAGCGCCAGGGTCGCGGCCTCCTCCGTCGGCAGCGCCAGGACCTCGTCGAGGGCGTTCGTGTGCAACGACTGCGTCCCGCCCAGCACGGCGGCCAGCGCCTCGATCGCCGTGCGCACGACGTTGTTCATCGGCTGCTGCGCCGTGAGCGACACGCCGGCCGTCTGCGTGTGGAACCGCAGGCGCTGTGCCTCCGGCGTGCGCGCGCCGTAGCGGTCGCGCAACCACCGGGCCCAGATGCGCCGCGCCGCCCGGAACTTCGCGACCTCCTCGAACAGATCGATGTGGGCATCGAAGAAGAACGACAACCGCGGCGCGAAGGCGTCGACGGCCAAGCCACGCTGCTGCCCGAGCTCCACGTAGGCGAAGCCGTCGGCCAGCGTGAACGCCAGTTCCTGCACGGCGGTCGAGCCCGCCTCGCGGATGTGGTAGCCGGAGACGCTGATCGGGTGATACCGCGGCACGTTGGCGGCGCAGTACGCCATGAGGTCTCCCACGAGACGCAGGTGCGGCCGCGGCGGGAACAGCCACTCCTTCTGCGCGGTGTACTCCTTGAAGATGTCGGTCTGCAGGGTGCCCCCGAGCCGATGGATGTCGACGCCCTGGCGCTCGGCGGCAACCAGGTAGCACGCGAAGATCCAGGCCGCCGGGCCGTTGATCGTCATCGAGACCGACACCTCGTCCAGCGGGATGCCCGCGAACAGCGTCTCGGTGTCGTCCAGCGTCGCCACCGCCACGCCGCACCGGCCGACCTCGCCCTCGCTGCGGGGGTCGTCGGGGTCCAGACCCATCAGCGTCGGCATGTCGAACGCGACCGACAGCCCCGTCTGCCCGCGTTCGAGCAGGAGCCGGAACCGCTCGTTGGTCTCGGCGGGTGTGCCGTAGCCGGCGAACTGACGCATCGTCCACAGGCGCCCGCGGTACATCGAGGCGTACGGACCGCGCGTGAAGGGGAACATGCCCGGCAGCGGCTCGCCGGGGGCCGGCCGGTCGTACACCGGATCCAGCGGGATGCCGGAACGTGTGGCGTGATCGCGCGGCTCGGTCGGCATGGTCGCCCCTAGACACTCCCCTCGTCGCGCACGCCACGCACGAGCTCGTCGGCGGCACCGTACGGGTCGACGGCTCTCGACAGCAGCCGCTCGACGAGGTCGGCATCGTCGTTGAGCGCGCGGGTGAGGTCGAGGCGGAGGCGCTCGGCGCCGAGCGACTCGACCTCCCGGAGGAGGCGGTCGCGACGCTTCGCGTCGCGACCGCCGGACGCGACAGCCCAGCGGCCGTGCTCCTCGATCGTCGACCACAGCTCGCCGACCCCCTCGTCGGTGGTCGCGGTGGTGGCGAGCACCGGCGGATCCCACGGGCGGGCGGGCCCGAGGCGCAGCATCTGCTGCAGCTCGCGCACGACCGCGGCGGCGCCGTCGCGATCGGCCTTGTTCACGATGAAGACGTCGGCGACCTCCAGGATGCCGGCCTTCGCCATCTGCACCGCGTCGCCGAGCCCGGGGGCCAGCACGACCACCGCCGTATCGGTCGCCGCGGCCACATCGACCTCGGCCTGGCCGACGCCGACGGTCTCGACGATGACCAGATCGAACCCGGCGGCTTCCAGGATGCGCACCGCTTCGGGCGCCGCGAGCGCCATGCCCCCCAGGTGTCCACGGGTCGCCATCGACCGGATGAACACGTCGGGGTCGGTCGCGTGCTCCTGCATCCGCACGCGGTCCCCGAGCAGGGCCCCGCCCGTGTAGGGAGAGCTCGGGTCGATCGCCAGCACGGCGACGCGGCGGCCGTCGGCGCGGGCCGCACGCACGAGCGCCGTGGCCAGCGTGGACTTCCCCACCCCCGGGCGCGCCCGTCAGACCGATGGTCGCCGCGGCGCCGGTGTGGCCGTAGATGCCCGCCGACAGGGCCGCAAGCTCCGGCCGCCCGTCCTCGACCAGCGAGATCGCGCGCGCGACCGCGCGTGCCTCGCGATCGAGCACGCCCCGGGTCAACGCCTCGATGTCCATGCGGGGTCGAGCCTACCGAGCGGAGGCGTCGCTGTGGGCCGCGGCCGGTTGCGCGCCGGGGATGGCCGCGAGGGCGTCGCGCAGCGAACGACAGTAGTCGCGCTGCTGCACGAGGGCGGGGTCATCGGTCGTCGCGACGCGTGAGGCGATCATCGCGAGGTCGATCTGCTCCCGTTGGAGCCGCGCGAGCAGCTTGGCCGCCGGCGCGCCGGCACGATGCCGCATGGCCGAGACCGCCGCGCGCCGCCGCTTCGGCGATCGCAGGGTCGCGAACTCCGTCGCGGTCAGTCCCTCGCCGTCGACCTCGCCGGCCAGCGCGTCGTCGAGCCAGCGCCGCTCCCGCCGGCGTGCCAGGCGCAGCGCCATCACCACGAACAACAGCAGGGGCAATCCCTTGACCGCCAGACCCAGGGGCAGGATCAGCCACTCGACCCCCTCGATCGGCGGCATCGGCCCGAACGTCAGGAGTGGCGAGTTCCACAAGAAGTGGCCGAGCACCGCGAGCGCGACGATCCCGGCGGCGACCGGGAGGCGTTCGCGGACCGGCGCGGGCTCGCGGCGGGACACCACCAGCCCGATCGCCATCCCGACGAGCCCCGAGTAGAGCACGTGGCCGTACAGGCCGCTCGAGAGCACGCGGACGTAGAAGCCCTGCAGCACGCCCGCCGGCGTTCCCCCGAACGCGGCCATGAAGTACAGGACGTCCTCGACCACCGCGAAACCCAGGCCACACAACGCCCCGTAGACGAACCCGTCCATCACGTCGTCGATCTCGTCACGCACGATGAGGTACAGCAGCACGATCCCGGCGCCCTTGAGGAACTCCTCGACCACCGGGGCCGTCAGGGCCGGTGCCCACCGCGCCGCGAACTCCGGCCCCGTCACCTGGGCCAGCACCTGATCCCAGCCGCCGGCATCCAGGGCGAGCGCCGTCGCCGCGAACGCACCCCACAGGAACGCGGCGAACGCGACCGACAGCGGCTCGCGCTCGTAGAGATCGAGGTAGTAGATCAGCAGGAACAACGGCGCCGCGTACAGCGCGAGCAGCAGCCACGACAGCGCCCATCCCGACCGCGAGATGGCCGACAGCTCGACGAGCGCGCCGACCATGCGGACGACGCCGTACACGAGGAACGCGCCGAAGACCCAGAAGGCCGGCTGGTGGAACTGGAACACCGATCGGTGGTGCAGCTGGTGGTGTCGAGCGCTCATCAGCGCACCTCGGCGCCGTCGATCATCGCCTGCAGATCCCCGGCGACCGTGGCGAGCTCGCCCCGGGGAGCGTAGGCGTCGAAGACGACCGAGGCGCTCGATCCGCTCGCGGCGATCACCACCCCCTCCAGCGGTACCCCGTCGTCGGTGACGCCCACGTAGCCGAACCGCACGGCGGGCACGCCGCCCGCGAGGGTGGTGGGAGCCGCTTCGCCGATCGTCACCTGCGCCAGGCTCGGACGTAGGGCTTCCTCGACGTAGCGCGCCGCAACGCCCCCGGGGCCGTCGGAGGCGGCCGGATAGACGAAGACGTCCAGGAGCACGGGCCCCCGATGCAATCGCGCGGCGGGCGGGACCGCCGTCGTCGACACCACGTCCCACCCGGGGCGTGGCTGCAACGTGAGGACGGACCCGACCGTGATCGGGGGCCCGGGGGCGGCCGCGGTGGCGTCCGCGACGGTCCGCGCGCCCTGGGCGACGACCACGATGAGCGCCGCGACGATCAGGGTCGGGACCCATCGCCGCTCCCGCACGCGCTGGGCCGAGGCCTCGTCGGGGCGGACCGGCATCGGATCCGGGGGCATCCTCGTCACCTCGCCGACAGCAGGATCGACAGGCGCCGGACCGTGCCGAGGTGCCGCAGCAGGCCACGAACGCGGATCCGACGACGCGCGATCTGCAGGAGGACGCCGCGCCCCGTAGGCGTCAGCACGTCCGGCAGGCCGAGCCGCAGCGGCGTGCCGGCCAACTCGAGCAGCGCCATGCTCCCGGCATGGACCGCGATCTCGGCCCCGGGGTCCTCGCCGTCGTGCACCGACACCGAGCCCGGCGCGTGGGCGGCGCCGGGCAGCATCCGGATCGTGACCGCGACGCCCGCGTCCGTCGCGACCAGCGCCGCCGTCTCCCGGCGGCGGATCAACAGCGCGCGTTCCGGACAACGGAGCAGATTGGTCTCGAGGAGGCCCTCGACGAGGGCCCGGAACCCGGCGTCCTCGTCGGCGGGATCCTGTCCGACCGGTCATGCCCACGGGTCGAGCACCACCTTGGTGGCCTCCCGGCGGTCGAAGGCCGCATAGCCCGCCGGCGCGTCGCCCAGCGGCAGGCGGTGACTGATCAACGGGCTCGGATCGAGGTCGCCGGCGACCAGCGCGGCCATCGTGTCGGCCCACCACGCGTGCACCGGCGTCTCCCCCGCGAACCGCAGGTCGAGACCGCGGATCCACGCGACGCCCAGCTGCAGCTCGACGGTCTCGGAGGTGTACATGCCGACCACGATCACGCGGCCGCCGCGGCGCACCACGTCCAACGCGGAGCTCCACGCGGCCGGCGTGCCGACGGCATCCACGACGACGTCGGCGCCCCGGCCCTCGGTCGCGCGCGCCAGCTCCATCTCCGGGTTCGTCGTCGAGACGTCGATCGGCGTCGCGCCCGTCGTCGCGATCAGGCTCAGGCGCGCCGGATCGCGGTCGAGCGCGAAGACCCGCCGCGCCCCCGTCGCACGGAGCGCCTGTGCGACACAGAACCCCACCGGTCCCGCCCCCAGGATCGCGACGGCGTCCTCGGGCGCGGCCTCGGCAAGCGAGGCGGCGTACACACCGGTCGTCAGCACGTCCCCCACGAACAACGCGCGCTCATCCTCGACCGCGTCGGGGACCGCCAACAGGTTGACGTCGGCGATCGGGACACGGACGGCCTGCGCCTGGGTCCCCGGCAGGTCGCCGCCGAACGGACCGCCGCCGAGGATCCGGTGGTCCTCGCACAGGCCGCTGCGCCCCGAGCGGCAGAACCAACACGTGCCGCAGGCGATGTGGAACGAGGTCACGACCCGATCGCCGGGTCGCACCGTCCGGACGTCGGTCCCGACCTGCTCCACGGTCCCGACCGCCTCGTGTCCCATGATCGTGCCGGGTTCCATCGGCGCCTTCCCGTGGAAGAAGTGCAGATCCGAGCCGCAGATGCCCGCACGGGTGACACGCAGGACCGCGTCACCGGGCTCTTCGATCGCCGGATCGGGACGATCCGCGACCTCGACGACGCCGTCCGCCTCGAAGACGACGGCGCGCACTCAGGCCTCGTCGGGGAACTGGGTGTCGATCCGACCCGTCAGCCGAACGAGCTCGTTGGCCGCCTGCACGTACCGGACGATCGTCGGCAGGTCGCCGTGCACGCGCAGCTTGCCCTGCATCATGCCCTTGATCGGGTCGAGCTCGCCCTCGACGACGTCCTTCCAGCGGGAGTACGGCGCGGTCAACGTGTAGGCCGCCGCCGCCCCCTCGGCCGACGCGATCGCCCTGCCGCCGCGGCACGTGCCGTGCCACAGATCGAGGTAGCCCCACAGATCCTCCGGCACCCCTCGGTCCGGCTCCGCGATGATCCGGAACGCGATATCGCCCTCCCAGTCGCTCGCGGCCTCGCGATACTCGCTGGAGGCGTTGATCTGGGCCTCGAACGCTTCGAACCAGGCCTGGCTCGCGAACACGGGCACGGCATCCCTCCGAACGGTCGCCCTCAGGATACGGAACGTCGAGCTCAGCGCGCCGACAGGATCAGGAACACGCCGACCACGTTGAACACCATGTGCGCCGTGACGTTGGCGAGGAGGTTGCCACGGCGTTCGTAGATGTAGGCGAGCGCCACGCCGGTGAAGACCATGATCGACTGCAGCAGCACGGTGTCCTGCCAAGCGGCGGCCTCGTAGTGCGCGAGCCCGAAGATCAGCCCGGAGACGAGCGCTCCCAGCCAGAACCCCCGGCGGTCCCGGATACTCCGAAACAGGATGCCCCGGAAGAACAGCTCCTCGGCCACGGGCGCGACGAAGACGGCCAGGATCACCGACGCGATCGCCTCGGGCGTGTTGAGGTGCTGTGGGAGCTGATCGGGCGTGGTCGTCGGGCGTCCGGAGACCGCCTCGAACAGCGCCGTGAGGACGAGCCCCACGATGACGATCCCCGGGTAGAGGAGCACCCCGCCGACGAGACCCGCCAGGGCGTCACGCACACCTCGGCGGCCGAAGAAGACGCCGATCCGCGCTCGCCAATCGGGATGCCACCGCACGAGCCAGATGACCATGAAGCCGAGCCACGCGACGTCGCCGATCAGCCCCGCGTAGATCGTCTTCGGATCGTCGACGTCGGTGATCCCGAGCGCGATGAAGGCGATGCCGCCGACGACGACCTGGGCAAGAAGCAGGTTCGTGACCAGACCGACCAGCAGCGCCCTGGGAAACGACCAGTCCACCGCGGGCAGGCCTTGGGGGCCGGAACCGGTCGGCTCGTCGGGGCGAGGTGGAACGTCGACGGGCGGCGCCGGCATGCCGGTGAACGCGGGCTCGACGCCCGGCGGCTGCGGGATCACCGGGCGGCCGCCGGGTCGGGCACGACGACCGCATCGCCTTCGCGGCGGACATCGGCGCCCAGCGCTTCGAGCTTGCCTTCGAGGTCCTCGTACCCGCGGTCGATGTGGTGCACGTCGGAGATCTCGGTGACCCCGTCCGCGCACAACGACCCGATCACCAGCGCCATCCCCGCGCGGATGTCGAGCGCCCGCACGGGAGCGGCGGACAGCTGTGGTACGCCGCGGATCACGGCATGGTGTCCCTCCGTGCGGATGTCCGCGCCCATGCGTTGCAGCTCCCCGACGTAGAGGAACCGGCCCTCGAAGACGTTCTCGGTGACGATGCTCGTCCCGTCGGCGACGGCCAGCATCGCCAGCAGGATCGGCTGGAAGTCGGTCGCGATCCCCGGGTACGGCAGGGTCACGAAGTCCATGGCCCGCGCCCGGGTCGCCTGGGTGATGCGCAGCCCCGCGTCCGAACGTTCGATCGTGGCGCCGGCATCGTCGAGCTTCGTCAGCAGCAGTTCGAGATGTTCCGGTTGCGCGTTCGTCACCGTGACGTCGCCGAGGGTCGCCACGGCGGCGGCGGCCCATGTGCCGACCTCGATCCGATCGGGGACCGCGGTGTGCTCCGCCCCGTGCAGCGGTCCGTCGACGCCCTCGATCTCGATCGTGCTGGTGCCGGCACCGTCGACGCGGGCGCCCATCGCCGTGAGGAACGCGGCGAGGTCGGCGACCTCGGGCTCCCGTGCCGCGTTGTCGATCACCGTCGTGCCCGTGGCGAGCACGGCGGCCAGCAACAGGTTCTCGGTGGCGGTCACGCTCGGGTAGTCCAGCGTGATGCTCGCGCCGTGCAGCTTCGGCGCCTCGGCCACGAGATACCCGTGGTCGGAACGGAACCGCACGCCCATCCGCTCCAGCCCGCGCACGTGCAGATCGACCGGACGCGCGCCGATCTCGTCACCGCCGGGCAGGGCGACACGCGCACGACCGCATCGCGCGAGCAGCGGGCCGAGGATCACGATCGAGGCGCGGATCTGCCGGACCAGCTCGTGGGGCGCCTCGACGCCGTCGACCGTCGTCGCGTCGAGCTCGACGACGCCACGGGACAGACGGACCGACACCCCGAGGTGTTCCAGCATCTCCGCCATGACGGCGCAGTCGCGGATGCGCGGCACGTTCGTGATCACGCTGCGGCCGGGCGCCAGCAACGACGCGGCCATGAGCTTGAGCGCGGAGTTCTTCGCCCCCGACACCTGCACGGTGCCGGCCAGCCGGGAGCCCCCGGTCACGAGGAGGCGATCCATCGGTCGATCGTACCCGGTCGAGGTCGCCGCGCCGGTCAGCCGACCAGCTTGATCCGGGCCGTCGCCTTGGCGATCTCGCCCGCCGCGACCTCGTCGTCGTCCTCGGCCGCACGGCTTTCCAACTCCTCGAGCCGGCTGCGCGCCGCCGCAGAGATCGATCTCCTCGGCCAGCTCCGCATGCGACGCGAGCACGTCGGCGCGCGTGACGCCCTCGTGCGAGGACACGTGCAGGAACCCGCCATCGACGACGGCCTTGACCTCGCCGGCGTCGCGGAGCATCCGGATCGGGCCGATCGCGAGCTGGACGAGCAGCGGCGCATGCCCGCCGAGGATGCCGACCTCGCCGTCGACACCGCGGGCGATCAGCTCCTGGACCTCGCCGGCCCAGACCTCCCGCTCGGGGGTGACGATGTGGACCTCGAGCGACACTACGCGGCCGACTCCATCTGCTTGGCCTGCTCGACCGCTTCCTCGATCCCGCCGACGAGGAAGAACGCCTGCTCCGGCAGGTGGTCGTACTCCCCTTCGCACAGGGCCTTGAACGACGCGATCGTCTCGTCGATCGGCACGTACTTGCCCGGGATGCCGGTGAACTGCTCCGCGACGAAGAACGGCTGCGACAGGAACTTCTGGATCTTGCGCGCCCGGGTCACGATGACCTTGTCTTCCTCCGCGAGCTCGTCCATGCCGAGGATCGCGATGATGTCCTGCAGGTTCTTGTAGCGCTGCAGGATCTCCTGGACGCGACGAGCCGTGGCGTAGTGCTCCTCGCCCACGTAGCGCGGGTCGAGGATCCGAGACGTCGAGTCCAACGGGTCCACCGCCGGGTAGATGCCGAGCGAGGCGATCTCGCGTGTGAGCACCGTGGTCGCGTCCAGGTGGGCGAACGCCGCGTGCGGCGCCGGGTCGGTCAGGTCGTCGGCCGGCACGTAGATCGCCTGCAGCGAGGTGATCGATCGACCGCCGGCGGAGGTGATCCGCTCCTGGAGGTCGCCCATCTCGCTGGCCAGGTTCGGCTGGTACCCCACCGAGGACGGCATGCGGCCGAGCAGCGTCGAGACCTCCGACCCCGCCTGGGTGAACCGGAAGATGTTGTCGACGAACAGCAGCACGTCCTTGTGATCGACGTCGCGGAAGTACTCCGCCATCGTGAGCGCCGAGAGGGCGACGCGGAGGCGCACGCCCGGTGGCTCGTCCATCTGTCCGAACACCAGCGCCGTGTTGGCCAGGACGCCCGACTCGGTCATCTCCAGGAACAGGTCGTTGCCCTCGCGGGTGCGCTCGCCGACGCCGGCGAAGACCGACACCCCGCCGTGCTGCTGCGCCTGACGGCGGATCATCTCCTGGATCACGACCGTCTTGCCCACGCCCGCACCACCGAACATGCCGATCTTGCCGCCCTGCACGTAGGGCTCGAGCAGGTCGATGACCTTGATCCCCGTCTCGAGCATGATCTTCTTGGGCTCGAGATCGGCGAAGGCCGGCGCCTCGCGGTGGATCGCCCAGAAATCGGACGCGTTGATCGAGTCCATGTCCGCGTCGAGGGGCTCGCCGAGCACGTTGTAGACGTGCCCGAGCACGCCCTCGCCCACCGGGACCATGATCGGCGCGCCGGTGTTGCGCACGTGGGAGCCGCGCACCAGGCCGTCGGTCGGCTTCAGGGCGATGGCCCGGATCGACGAATCGCCGATGTGTTGGGCGACCTCGCAGGTGATGGTGGTCGTCTCACCGCCCATCGTGATGTCGATCTTCAGCGCGTTGTTGATCTCCGGGAGTTGGTTCGGTGGGAACTCGACGTCCACCACCGGACCGATCACCCGCAGCACGCGCCCGTCTGCGTGTCCGTTCGTGTCAGCCATCCGGTTATCCCTCCAGGGCCGCCGCGGAAAGAGCCTCCGCGCCGCCCACGATCTCCAAGATCTCGGTCGTGATCTCATCCTGGCGCGCCCGGTTCGCCTGGCGCGTCAGGATCTTCAGCAGTTCGTCGGCGTTGTCCGTCGCGGCCTTCATCGCACGGCGACGCGCGGCGTTCTCCGAGGCCGCGGACTCCAGCAGTGCCGCCCAGATCTTCGTGATCAGGTACTGCGGCAACAGGTGATCCAGGATCTGCTCCGCCTCCGGCTCGAAGAGGTACTCGGGGTGGACGAGCTCGTCGCCGCGGCCCGTCACCTCTTCCGGCGCGATCGGCAGGAAGCGCTTCTGCGTCGCGCGCTGCGTGAACGCCGATCGGAAGTCCGTGTACGCGCACCAGAGCTCGTCGATCGCCCCGTCGGCGAAGTCGGCGATCAGGGTGCGTCCGATCTCCTCGGCCTTCACGTACACGGGAACCTCGCTGAAGCCCTGCCAGTCGCGACGGATCGGCACACCGCGGAAGCGGAAGTACCCGATCCCCTTCTTGCCCGCCACGTAGAGGACCGGTTCGAGTCCGCGCGCCCGCACCGCGGCCAGCACGCCCTCGGCCTCCTTCAGCACGTTGGCGCTGTACGCGCCCGCCAGCCCGCGATCGGACGTGAGCGCGAGGACACCGACCTTGGCCGGAGACTCCCGATCGGCAAGCAGGGGATGCGACAACGAGCCCGTGTTCGCCGCGAGGTCCTCCATGGCGCGCGTGAGCTGCTCGGCGTAGGGCCTGGACTGCTCCACGCGCTGCTGGGCCTTCACGATCCGCGAGCTCGCGATGAGCTCCATCGCGCGCGTGATCTTCTGCGTCGATTGGACCGACTTGATCCGGCGACGCACGATGCGAAGCTGTGCACCCATCCGCTACCCGTCGCCGTCGGTCGCGTCCTCGTCGACCGAGGACATGCGATCCCACCCGACGTCGGGCTTGACCTCGTCGGGCGGCGTCGTGTCGCCGAGCCCGGAGGCAGAACCCGGACCCCGCTGGCTCGCTTGGAACGTCTCGTTGAAGGACTCGAGCGCGCCCTGCAGGGTCTGCTCGGTCTCGTCGGACAGATCGCCGCTGTCGCGGATCGTCGTGAAGACCTCGGGATGCCGCGCGTCCAGGAACGAGCAGAACTCGGTGGCGTAGCGCTTCGCATCCTCGACCGGGAAGCCGTCCATGTACCCGCCGGTCACGGCGTAGACCTGGACCACCTCGCGCGCCGCAGGCTGCGGATCGTACTGCGGTTGCTTGAGGACCTCGACGACGCGAGCACCACGGGCCAGCTGCTGCTGGGAGGCCTTGTCCAGCTCCGAGCCGAACTGCGCGAACGCCTCGAGCGCCCGGAACTGGGCCAGGTCCAACCGCAGACGGCCCGCCACCTTCTTCATGGCCTTGATCTGCGCCGAGCCACCGACGCGACTCACCGACGCGCCGACGTTGATCGCGGGCCGGACACCGGAGAAGAACAGCTCGGTCTCCAGGAACAGCTGGCCGTCCGTGATCGAGATGACGTTCGTCGGGATGTAGGCGGAGATGTCGCCACCCTTCGTCTCGATGATCGGCAGCGCGGTCATCGACCCGCCGCCGAGCTCGTCGGACAACTTCGCCGCACGCTCGAGCAGGCGAGAGTGCAGGTAGAACACGTCGCCCGGATACGCCTCGCGACCGGGTGGGCGACGCAAGAGCAATGAGATCTCGCGGTACGCGACGGCCTGCTTGGACAGGTCGTCGTAGACGATCAGCACGTGCTTGCCCGCGTCCATCCAGTGTGCGCCGATCGCGGCGCCGGAATACGGCGCCACGTACTGGAACGGCGCGGGGTCGGAGGCCGCGGCGTTGACCACCACGGTGTACTCGAGCGCCCCCTGCTCACGCAGCGTCTCCACGACCTCCGCCACCGTGGAGGCCTTCTGTCCGATGGCGACGTAGATGCACCGCACGGCCTCGTCGGTGCCCCAGTACTGCTTCTGGTTGATGATGGTGTCGAGCGCGACGGCGGTCTTTCCCGTCTGGCGGTCGCCGATGATCAGCTGGCGCTGCCCTCGCCCGATCGCCGTCATCGCGTCGATCGCGGTGATGCCCGTGTACAGCGGCTCCCGAACCGGCTGACGCGACACGACGTTGGGCGCCTGCAGCTCGAGCGGACGCTCGGTCTCGGCCGCGATCGAGCCCTTCGCGTCCAGCGGGCGGCCCAGTCCGTCGACCACCCGGCCGAGGAACGCGTCGCCGACCGGGACCGACAGGATGCGGCCGGTCTGCTTGACCGCGTCGCCCTCCTCGATGCCGGCCGCCTCGCCGAAGATGATGCAGCCGATCTCGGCTTCGTCCAGGTTGAAGGCCACGCCGAGCAGACCCCCGGGAAACTCGAGGATCTCGTTGGCCATCGTCCGCGGCAGGCCCGAGACGCGCGCGATGCCGTCACCGGTCTCGATGACGCGGCCGACCTCCTCCCGCTCGACCGATGGGCTCCAACCCTCGACGTTCTTGCGGAGTGCGTCGGCGATGACCGAGGGGTCGATCAGATTCGATGCCATTGGTCCGTCAGCTCCCGAGTGCCTGTTTGGCGTCTTCGAGCCGGCTCGATACCGAGCCGTCGAAGACGAGATCATCGACGCGCGCGATCACGCCGCCGACCACCGATGGATCCACGATCACCTTGGCCTCGACGGCGCGGCCCGTCGCCGTGGACAGCGCCTTTTCGAGCCGCTCGCGCTGCTTGTCGGTCAACGGCACGGCCGAGCGGACCTCGGCGACCGCGCGCTCCCGCGACGTGGCGGCGATCTGGACGAACGCGTCGGCGATCTTCGACAGGTCCCGGGCGCGCCCCGATTCGATCACGAACGAGATCAGGTTGATCGTGACCGGATGCGCCCGATCCCCGAGGATGTCCCGCACGAGCGCCTGCCGGTTGTCCACCGGCAGCGCCGGATCGGTCAGCGCCTCGCGCAGCTGCGGGTTGAGATCGGTGGCCTTGGCGAAGGCGAACAGCTCCTCCTCGACCCGTCCCAGGGCACCCTCGGCTTCCGCCACCGCGACCAGCGCCGTCGCGTACCCGGCGATCGCGCCGCTCTTGCCGAAGATGCGGTCGAGCAGAGGCATACCGCTCAGGCCCGCCCCTCGCCACCGGCGCCGACCTGCTCGATGTAGTCGTCGATCAGCTTCTCGTGCGCCTTCTTGTCCAGCGACTGGTTGACGACACGGGCGGCCAGCTCGACGGCGATGTCGCCGATCTGTGCGCGAAGATCCTCGAACACGCGGTCGCGCTCGGCGCGGATCTCATCCTGCGCGCGGGCCACGGTGGCCGAGGCCTCTTCCTCGGCCTTGGCTTGGAGATCGCGGCGCAGCTGATCGGCGGTCCGTCTGCCTTCCTCGATGATCCGGTTGGCCTCGTCGCGCGCGCCCGCCAGCTGCTCGCGGTAGTCGGTGAGCAGATGATCGGCCTCGCCCCGCGTTGCCTCGGCCCGTTCGATCTCGCCCTGGATCTGCTGCCGCCGCTCCTCGAGCAGCGTGTTGACCCGCGGGATCACCCACTTCCAGAGGAAGTAGAACACGATCGCGAACGCCAACGCGCCGACGAGCAACTCGGCCGCGTGCGGATAGAGGTTCTCCTTGTCGCTGCTCGCCTCCTGGGCGAGCACTGCGGTGCGGATGGCAAGCACGGACACGCCTCCCTAGATGATGAACGAGAAGGCGATGCCGAACAGCGCCAGCGCCTCGATCAGACCGATGCCGATGAACATCGTGGTTCGGACCTGACCCGCGTACTCGGGCTGCCGAGCCATCGCTTCGACGGACTTGCCGATCAGGATCCCCAAGCCGATGCCGGGGCCGATCGCGGCCAGACCGATAACGAGTCCCTTGCCGATGGTCGCCAGCCCGGAGCTGACGTCCGTGGCCTGCGCGATGAGTTGAACCATCCGTTGCCTCCCTTGCCTAGTGCTCTTCCGCCATCGCCTGCCCGATATAGGAGGCGGTGAGGATCGCGAAGATGAACGCTTGCAGTGCCGCCACGAAGATCTCGAAACCCACCAGCACGACGCCGAGGGGGAACGAGACCGCCGCGAGGATCCACGTCTTCGGGCCGTTCTCCAGGAAGAACACCGTCCCCAGGAAGAAGATCGCCAGGAGGAAGTGCCCCGCCAGGAAGTTGGCCGCGAGACGGACGGTGAGCGTGATCGGCCGGACGATGATGTTCGACACGAACTCGATCAACATCAGCAACGAGTACCGGAGCCAGCCCGGCGCCGCGTCGATGATGCACGTGTGCTTGAGGTAGCCGAAGAACCCGTGCTTGCGGATCCCGACCGCGTTGTACGTCACCCACGAGATCAGCGCGAGCACCAACGGGATCGCGACGCGGCTGTTCGCGGAGAAGCTGAAGCCCGGCATGACCTCGAACAGGTTGCCGATCAGGATGAAGAAGAAGAACGACGCCAACAGCGGCAGGTACGTGTCCCCCGCCGGCCCGAGCATGGGGACCGCGACGTTCTCGCGCACGAAGCCGACGCCCAGCTCCATCAGCATCTGCAGCTTGCCCGGCACGACGGTCGGCGAGCGGAAGGCGAAGTAGAACAGCCCCACCACGATCAGGGTCGTCAGCGTCAGCAGCAGCAGGATGAAGTTGAAGCAGAAGGTGAAGCCGAGGAACGTAAACCCCGAACCCCAGCAGCCGTAGACGAAGTCCGTGGTGCTCGGCGGCTCGAACGTGGCACCCAGGAGGGCTGGGATCACGTGGGATCTCCCGCGAACGTCCACAGGTCCGCCTGCATGCGCCCCGAGAGCGCCTTGGCCTCGTAGACGAGGAGCGCGATGGTCGCGGGCACCAAGGTGAGTGCGAAGGCGACCGGCGAGAACCACGACAGCTTCGTCAGGATCACGAGCGCCACCGTGAACACGATCAGCCGCACGAGATAGCCGCCGAGGGCGACGATCGCGATCATGGTCGGCGAGATCGTCGCGGCCCAGGCGATGGAGAGCGCGAACATCAGGAAGTTGGCGGTGACGATCGCGATGCCGATCGCGGCGGACCAGGCGGCGTCCGCGCCACCCGCCGCGTACCCCAGCCCGACGGCGACGGCGGCCACCAGCGGAACGAACGGGAGGACTCGGCGAACGAGCTCTCGCTCGGGCTCAATCCTCGTCACGATCTTCCTTCCCGTACTCCAGGTAGACGATGTAGATGCCTGCGATTCCGCCCAGCACGATCCCGATACCCAAGAACACGTGCTTCGTCCCGGCGAGCAGATCAACGAGGAACCCGATCCCCCCCAGGACGAGCATCCCCGCGATCAGGATCGAGACGATGGCCCAGCCTGTGCCCAAACCCAACCAGGCATCGTCCCGGTGCTGGTCCGTGGTCATGAGCGCGCGGGCAGTATAGGCGGTGGTATGTGGCAGCGTCAAAGAGCCGAAGGGGTTGTTTCCGCAGGTCAGAGGGGGTGCGCGGGACTTTGTGAAAGGATTCACGAGCGCCGGTCGGCGCCGCGTCGCCTCAGGTGATGAAGCGGCCGAACGCGTCGTTCCAGGACGAGCGTTCCTGATCGGTCTTCAGCTCGCGATAGGTGTGCAGCGCCGCCGCCTCCTCCTCCGGGAGGAACACCAGCGGGCTGTCGGCGAGCACCCGCAGCTTCTCCTGCGCGCCGGGCTCGACGGCCGCGTCCGCGTCGGCCAGGATCTGGTTGCGGGCTTCCGGCACCGGGGTGACGTAGGCGACGAACTCGGTGATCAACGCGGCGATCGCCGGCTGGTACACGAAGTCCATGAGCGTGATCGCATCGACCGGATGCAGGGCGCCCGCCGGGATCACCATGTTGTCCGTCCACAACAGGCCGCCGTCGTGGGGGGTCGCGAACTGCAGCCCCTCGGGCGCGCCGATCGCGTTCTCCTGGTAGATGTCGCCCGACCAGGCCATCGACGCCACGACGTCGCCGTTGGCCAGGGCGTTCACGTAGTTCTGCTTGAAGAAGGTGACCGGCAGCCCGCGATCGATCCGGTCCTGCAGCCACCGCACGGCTTCGCGCCAGTCGGCCTCGGTCGAGGTCTCCGGCTCGATCCCCGCGGCGAGCATGACCAGGTTCGGCATGTCGACGGAGTCGCTGAACAGGCCGATCTTGCCCGGGAGATCCCCGGAGAAGAAGTGCTCCAGGGTCTCCACGTTCGAGCCCGCGAGGTCCGGGGTCCACGCGATGCCCGTGATCCCCGACTGCCAGGGCATCGTGTGCGCGTTGTTCGGGTCGTAGCTCGGGTTCTTCGCGAGGGTCTCGGATGCGTACTGATCGAAGTTCGGGCGCCGATCGCTCGGCAGCTCCATGACCTGACCGAGGTCGATCATGCGCGTGAGCGTCGAGCCGTTCGTGATCACCGCGATGTCCCAGCCGGTCGGCTTCCCGGCGGCGAGGTAGGGCAGGATCTGCTGGTAGAAGGCGTCGGCGTCCGGGATCACCTCGCGGTAGTTGACCTCGATGCCCGTCTGGCGCGTGAACTCCTGCATGGACGGCCGCACGACCTGCCCCTTCACGAGGCTGCGGTCCAGGTACAGGGGCCAGTTGGCGAAATCGACCCGGCCCGTGGGCGAGCCGGCGAAGGGGCCCGCGCTGGCGTCCGAGGAGCACGCCTCCAGGATCGGGGCGAGCGCGAGCAGGCCGAGGACGCCCCCCGCGCCGCGCAGGAACGTGCGGCGCGAGTACGGGCGAGCCCACTGCGGATCGATCGTCGGATTCGTCATGGCGTCGTGGCGGCCGGGGCGGCCGATGCAGGTATCGGCACCCTGTCGGCCAACCTTACCCGCGCGTCACAAGCCCACTTCGGAGCGCCTGGCCTTCAACACCTGCAGGCCGGCGGTCACCAAGCCGACCGTGAACAGCACCGTCCCCCAGACGTTGACCTGGGGCGGGATGCCGAGCCGCGAGGCGCCGAACACCCAGGTCGGGAAGGTGTTGGTGGTGCCGTTCACGAAGTTCGTGATCACGAAGTCGTCCAGCGACAGCACGAAGGCCAGCAGGAAGCCCGCGAGGATTCCGGGAAGGATGATCGGGAACGTCACCTTGAAGAACGCAACCCGAGGACTGGCGAAGAGGTCCTGGGCCGCGTTCTCCATCGTCAGGTCGAGGCCCTGAACGCGAGCCCGCACCGTGATCGCCACGAAGGCGATCGAGAAAGCGATATGGGAGAACAGGATCGTTGGGAAGCCGAGATCCACGCTGATCCCGCCCGGCTTGTTGTTGTTCACCTGCACAAACATCGAAAGCAGCGACGATCCGAGCACGATCTCGGGCACCGCGATCGCCAGGAAGATGATGAAGTTCGTCGCGCCTCGACCGCGGAACGAATATCGCCCGAGCACGAGCCCGAGGAACGTTCCCAGCAGCGTGGCCGCGGCCGCCGCGGGGATCGCCACCTTGATCGACGTGACCAACGCGTCGTTCAACTCCGGAACGGCGAGGATGTTCCGCCACGACGACAGCGTGCAACAGGTGAACTCCGCGACCTGTCGGTTCGCGACGATGTTGAAGCTGTACAGGATCATCACGAACACCGGGAACGCGAGATACACGATCATGCCGAGCGTGAAGACCGGCAGGATGAACCGCGTGATGCGCTTCTTGGGCGATCGCTTCACGGGAGGCGGCAGCTCGGCCACACCGTCGACGCCGGGAGGTGCGACCACCGTGCTCACGCTGCAGCCCCCGCCGCCAGGGTCGAGTCCTCGGTGCCCAGCGCTCGTGCGTACGCCAAGGCAAGCACGAGCATCCCCACCATCAGGATCACCGACATCGCCGCCGCGATCGTGTACTGGTGCCGGACCAAGAAGAAGTCCTGGATGATCTGTCCGATCATCGTGGTTCCCGGCCCGCCGAGGATCGTCGAGTTCACGTAGTCCCCGGTCGCCGGGACGAACGTCAGGATCACCGCCGCGAAGATGCCGGGAACCGACAGCGGCAAGACGACCTTCCGGAACGACATCGCCTTCGTCGCATACAGGTCCTTCGCAGCCTCGACGAGCCGCCGGTCGATCCGCTCGAGCGCGACGTACAACGGCAACGCCGCGAAGGGCATGTAGTTGTACGTGATGCCGGCGATCACCGCGACCGGCGTCCGGAGGACATGGAAGTCCTCCGCGATCAAGCCCGAGATTCTTCAGCGGGCCGAACAGCAGCCCGTTGGTCCCGAGGATGAAGTTCCACTGGATCGTCCGGATCACGAACGACACGAAGAACGGAACCAGGATCATCAGGAACAAGGTCGCCTTCCACTTGCCGCCGTAGAAGGCGATCCAGTACGCCATCGGGTAGGCGAGCCCGATACAGATCGTGGTCGCGATCGCCGCATAGGCGATCGAACGCAGATAGATCTGCCAGTTGTCGGAGATCGCCTGGGAGTAGTTCGACCAATTCCACGAGAAGGTCGTCTTCCCCCCAGTCGAGAACAAGCCGCCTCCGCTGGACAGCGACAGGATCACGATGATGATCAGAGGGACGACGAAGCCGATGAGGAGGTAGAAGCCACCGGGAGACAGCATGAGATAGGCACCGAGACGGCGCCGGCGCGCAAGAGCCCGTTCGCCCTTGCGCGCCGGGGGAAGCTCAAAACCCTCGGGGATCAACCCGGCGGTATCGCTTGCCGTCTTGGCCACGCTGCTACTGCTCCCAGATCGTGTCGAAGGTCGCGTGCCAGGCCTCCGACTCGGCGTCCGTGGTGATATTGCGCCCCAGCGACACCTGGGACAGCAGGGCGTCGTCGGGCCAGAGCATCGGACTCTCGGCCGTCTCCTGGAGCTGCTCCGCGTACTTGCCGGACTCGTCCTGCGCGTGCTGTGCGATCAGATCCTGCACCGCGGGCACCGGCGACATATACAGCACCCATTCCGTCACCATCTGGGCGATGTCGGGCTTGTAGAAGAAGTCCATCATCTCGAGCGCACCAGCGGGGTTCGCCGAGTTGGCAGGGATCAGCATGTTGTCGATCCACAGCAACGCACCGTCGTCGGGCACGATGAACTCGAGCGGCTGGCCCTCCCAGATCTTGTAGTAGAGGACGTCGCCGGACCACGCCATCGTGCCGGCCAGGTTGCCGGCGGTCAGGTCGTCGACGTAGCCCTGGTCGTAGGCCGCATAGAACGTGTCGGAGTCGCGCAGCTTCGTGAGCCATTGGGCGGCCTCATCCCACTCGGGCTGCTGCGACGTCTTGGGGTCGATCCCCAGATTGACCATGACGAGGTCGGGGGCGTCAGACTTGAGCACGCCAACCGTTCCTGACCGGAAGTAGTCGGTGCTCATGAGGTCGTCGAGCTTCGTCGGGGGTTTGATCGCCAGCTCAGTGTTGTAGCCAACACCGGTGAGGCCGGATTGCCACGCCATCGTGTGCTTGTTGCCCTCGTCGTAGAAGGGGCTCTTGGCCCACGAGGCGGCGTTGGCGTCGAAGTTCGGGCGGTAGTTCGGATCGAGCTCGGTGGCCCATCCGTTCTGGATCAGTGCGGCGAGGTATTCCCCGTTCGTGATCACGACGATGTCCCGGCCCGTGTCCTGGCCGGCTTGGAGCTGGGGCAACAACTCGCCGAAGAACGACGCGTTGTCATTGATCTCGTCGTTATACGTGACGGCGATCCCGGTGGCCTCCTTGAATGCGTCCAGTGACGGATACCCGCCGTGCGCCTTATCGATGTACAGGGGCCAGTTCGAGAACTTCAGCGTGTCGCCGGCGTTCGCCGGGTTGAAGTCGACCGAGGAGCCACTCGAGCTCCCGGAGCCACCGCCCGACGTGGACGAGTCACTGGAGCAGGCCGCCAGGATCGACGACATGCTCAACGCGCCGACGGAGACGCCGCCCAGCTTGAGCATGTTCCGTCGCGACATACGGCGAGAGGTGAGTCCGCGCGCGAGCGCGGCCGAGAAACCGGGTTGCTGCTGCGGGTCGATGGTCATTCGTCGTCCTCCTCCAATACGAGGTCATCTTGTGGCGTGACCGCGAACGTGTATTCGGGTTTCCAAGCCAGGGAGACCTGCTCGCCCTGGTGCGGCGCCTCTTCGGCGCCGAGGTTCTGGACGTACACCGTCAACACGGTCCCGTCCTGCGTCGCCACCCTGTACTGGTGGCTGACGCCGATGTACGTGGTCATCGTGACCGTCCCGACGATGCCGTTCCTGCCCTCGGGGATGTCGCTGCCGCGAGCGATCGCGACCTTCTCGGGCCGAACGCCCACCTTCAGACGGTTGCCCGCATCGGCGGGGATCCGTGCGTTCGGGACCGTGACGGAACCGCCGCTGGTCAGCGAGACCGTGCTCATGCCGTCGTTCGATTCCTTGACCTCCCCCTCGAGGAGGTTGGAAGCGCCGAGGAACCCCGCCACGAACTCGGTCGCCGGGTTCTCGTAGACGAACTCGGGTTCGCCGAGCTGCTCGATCTTGCCGTGGCGCATCACCGCGAGCCGGTCGCTCATGGTCATGGCCTCTTCCTGGTCGTGGGTCACGTAGATGAACGTGATCCCGACCTCCTGTTGGATCCGCTTCAGTTCCAATTGCATCTTCTTGCGAAGCTTGAGGTCCAGCGCGCCCAAGGGCTCGTCGAGGAGCAGGACCTTGGGCTGGTTGACGAGGGCGCGGGCCAGCGCCACGCGCTGCTGTTGGCCACCGGACATCTGCGGTGGCTTCCGGGTCTCGAACCCGATCAGGTCGACGAGGTTCATCGCCTCCTTGACCCGGGTCTCGACCTCGTCCTTTGCCACCTTCTTGCGTCGCAGACCGAACGCCACGTTCTCGAAGACGTCCAGGTGCGGGAACAGCGCATAGGACTGGAACACGGTGTTGACGTCGCGCTTGAAGGGAGGGTCGTCGGTCACGTCGCGACCGCCGAGGTACACGGTGCCCAGCGACGGGTCCTCGAAGCCGCCGATCATCCGGAGCGTGGTGGTCTTCCCGCACCCGGAGGGGCCGAGCATGCTGAAGAACTCGCCCTCGGCGATATCGAGGGAAAGGTCGTCCACCGCGGCGACGTCCCCAAACACCTTGGAGACACGTTCGAGGCGTACGTCGATCTCAGTCACGTAACAAACCCCCTCTGTTGGCGCCCTGCGGCGGGCCATGTTCCCACGAAGCGGCGGCGATTATCACCCGGCAGGGCCCGCTTTGAACAGCCTTCAATGGGAACCTTCCCGTACGCGGTTATACGGAACGGCACGAGCGGGGGTTCTCGTCCCGTTTGTGGAGCGTTCATGACGCCTTCGCGTTGTCCGGAGGAGCACCGGCCGAGCCCGAGGCCGAGCCGTTGCCGTTGCCCCGGCGTTCGGTGAGACGAGGCAGGGAGGTGATCACGAGGAGCGCGCCGGCGCCGATCAGGATCAGCCCGGCGACGAGCATGCCGACGAAGAGCCGGCCGTCGATCAGACCCACCGCGAGGGCGCCGGCCGAGACCAGGGCGCTCCACAGGTACATCAACAGCACCGCCTGCCGGTGCCCGTGCCCCAACTCCATGAGCCGGTGATGCAGGTGCTCCTTGTCGGCATGGCCGATGCCCTGACCTCGCCGCGTCCGGCGAACGATCGCCAGGACGACGTCGATGGCCGGGATCAGCAGCACGAGGAACGGGACGGCCAACGCCCCGGCCGTGGCGGCGATATCTCCGCCGCTGGGCTCCGTCAGGTTCTTGCCGATCCCCTCGATCGTGGCGATCGCCAGCAGCATCCCGAGGAACATCGAGCCGGCATCGCCCATGAAGATCTTCGCGGGATGGAAGTTCCAGGGCAGGAACCCGACGCAGATGCCCGCGGTGATGGCGGAGAGCAGGGCGGCCTGCGACGCGGGCCCCAGCTCACCCGGATTCAGCACGACGTAGGCGAAGAAGAAGGTGGCCGCGATCGCCACCATCCCCGCCGCGAGCCCGTCCAGCCCGTCGAGCAGGTTGACCGCGTTCGGGATCGTCACGGCCCACGCGATCGTCACGATCACCGCGCAGATCCCCGGACAGGACGAACACACCGAGCCCGGGAAACCAGAGGTAGAACACCTGCACGCCGAACAGCACGAGCACGCCCGCGATGAACACCTGGGCGATGAACTTCGACAGAGCGGTCGTGCCCCTCGTGTCGTCGATCACCCCGAGGCCGAGCATGAGGGTGCACGTGACGAGCGCGGCGGCCGAATGGCTGGTCCGATTGATCACATCGAAGAACGGCAGGAACTGCGACACCGCCAGCGCGACCACGAAGCCGGCGTACATCGCGATGCCGCCCATCGTGGGGAGCGGCACGCGATGCACCGACCGGTCGTTGGGCTGGTAGATCACGCCCACGCGGATCACGAACCGACGCACGAGCGGGGTGACGAGGAAGGTCACGACCGCGGCCGTGACGAACAGGATCAGGTAGGCGGTCACGTCCCCGAGAGTGTGTTCGCCGCGACCACGGCCGACAACCGCGGATGGAGACCTATGGGTACAACGGGAAGCGCTGCGTCAAGTCGCGCACCCGTCCCCGTGCCTTGTCCTTGGCCCCGGCGTCCTCCGGGCTTCGCAGCGCATCGCCCATGATGCTCGCGATCTCGCGCATCTCGGCCTCGTCCATGCCCAGCGTGGAGCATGCCGGCGTCCCCACGCGGATCCCCGACGGGGACGACGGCGGGTTTGGGTCGTAGGGGATCTGGTTCTTGTTCAACGAGATGCCGATCTCGTCGCAGACCGCCTCGGCGGTCTTCCCGTCGACGCCGAGGGGCCGCACGTCGACGAGCGCCAGGTGCGAGTCGGTCCCACCGGAGACCACCCGCATGCCCTCCTCCGCGAGACCCGCGGCCAACGCCCGGGCGTCGCGCACGGTGCGGTGTGCGTAGTCCTTGAAGTCGGGGCTCATCGCCTCCTTCAACGCCACGGCCTTCCCGGCGATGTTGTTCTCGATCGGGCCGCCTTGCATCATCGGGAACACGGCCTTGTCGATCGCCTTCGCATGCTCTTCCTTGCAAAGGATCATGGCGCCGCGCGGCCCACGAAGGGCCTTGTGCGTCGTAAAGGTGACGACGTCTGCGTACGGGACCGGTGAGGGGAACGCGCCGCCGGCAACAAGCCCGATGAAGTGCGAGGCATCGACCCACAGCAGCGCTCCGACCTCGTCGGCGATCTCGCGGAACGCCGGGAAGTCGATCTCCCGTGGATACGCGGTGTAGCCCGCCAGGATGATCTTGGGACGCTCGGTCTTGGCCAGGTCGCGGACCCGGTCCATGTCGAGCTGCTCGGTCTCGCGATCGACCTCGTAGCCCACGAAGTTGAACCACATGCCGGACACGTTCACCGGCGAGCCGTGGGTCAGATGGCCCCCGTGGGCCAGCACCATGCCGAGCACCTTGCTGGCCTGATCCTTCGGCTCGAGGAACGCGCCGAACACCGCCATGTTCGCGGTGGCACCGGCGTGGGACTGCACGTTGGCGTGCTCGGCGCCGAAGAGCTGCTTCGCACGGTCGATCGCGAGCTGCTCGACGATGTCGACGTACTGGCACCCGCCGTAGTAGCGGCGCCCCGGATACCCCTCGGCGTACTTGTTGTTCAGCGTCGAGCCGACCGCGGCGAGCACCGCCGGGCTCGCGAAGTTCTCCGAGGCGATCAGACGCAGGGTCGACCGCTCCCGGGCCAACTCACCTGCAACCGCCGCCGCCACCTCTGGATCGGTGGCCTGCAAGGCCCCCCAATCGGCTGCGTACTCACGCATCGCTTATCGCTCCTCTCGTTCGATCGCCGCGATCTGCTCGATGCGCGGCACATGCCGTCCACCCTCGAACGGCGTCGCCAGCCAGACGGACACGATCTCGTGCGCGTACGCCGGCGCAACGACCCGCGCGCCCATGGCCAGGACGTTCGCGTCGTTGTGCTCGCGCGACAAACGCGCGAGGTACAGGTCGTGGCACAGCGCGGCCCGGATACCGAGCACCTTGTTGGCCGCGATCTGCTCGCCCTGGCCGGAGCCCCCGAGGACGATGGCGCGATCGGCGTCCCCCGCCACGACCGCTCGCGCCGCGGCCGCGCAGAACTTCGGGTAGTCCACCGGAGCCTCGGAGTCGGTTCCGACATCGAGCACGTCGTGCCCCCCGGCCGCCAAGAACGCGACCAGGTCCTCCTTCAGCGGATACCCGGCGTGGTCCGCACCGATCGCAACACGCATCTACGTGCCCTCGCCGGCAACGCCGGCCGGGACCGGCCCGAACAGGCCGGCCAGCAGGCGATCGATCCAGTCGTCGAGCTCCCAGGCGATCGCTCGGTACGTTTCCAGGGGCATCCCGAGGGGGTCGACGATGTCCTCGTCGTACGGATTCGCCTGTGCCCCGCCACGCCGGGCGGCGGCCGCGGCGGCGATCCGCGCGCCGAGGGCGTCGCCGGACAACGGAGAGGCGGGCGCATCGTGCTCCAGGAGCCTCGCGAGCTCCTTGAGCGTGAACGTGCGGTCGAGCGCGGTCGGCAGCCGGGTCGCGATCGCCGCGCGGTGCTCCGCGGCCATGCACACGAGGAGGTCGGCCCGCTCGATCATCGGCTCGGTCAGACGCCGCGCCACGTGCGAGGAGATGTCGACCCCGCGTTCGGCCGCCGCCTGCACCGATTCGGGTGTCGCGGAGGACCCCTCGAGGCCGATCGTGCCGGCCGAGGACACCTCCGGCGCGTCGGAGCCGAACCGGCGCTGCACCCCACGGCGCAGGAGCCCCTCCGCAACCGGGGAGCGACAGATGTTGCCACTGCACACGACGAGGATGGAGGTCATCTGGGAGGCACGGAGTCTAGCAGTGGCCTTCAGCCCGCCGATAGCCGCGCGATCACGGCCGGATCCAGGTTGCCGGCCCGCAGGATCGCTGGCGGGTCGCCGAGCAGCGACACGACCGCGGAGGGCTCGCCGACGAGCGGGTCGTCCTGACACAGGTACACCTCGACATCGCCGCCGAAGGCCTCGAGGAGCTCGGCGCAGGTGCTGGCGGGCGCCTCGCCCGACCGGTTGGCGCTCGTCGTGGCCAGCGCACCGCCCGCCAGCACGGCGAGCGCGAGGGGATGATCGGGCACCCGAACGCCGATCGAGTCGCGGTCGCCGCCGAGATCCCAGCCCTCGCTGGCCGGCGTGCGCGGCAACACGAGGGTGAGCGCCCCCGGCCACAATCCCTGCGCGAGTCGCGCGGCTCGATCGTCGAACCGAGCGATCTCCCGAGCTTGCCCGGCGTTGCTCACCAGCACGGGCAGCGTGAGGTCGCGGGGCCGTTGTTTCGCGTCGAACAGTCGATCGGTCGCCGTTGCGTCGTCGGGGCGGGCGGCGATGCCGTACACGGTGTCGGTCGGAAACACGATCAGGTCGCCACGACGCGCGGCGGCGATGGCATCCGCCACCGGATCGCTCACGGCCGCCTCCCGGAGACGACGCGGTCGCGGCCGGTGAGATCCTCCACAACGCGCACCTGCACGAACCCCGCGGCCCGGGCGGCCCCGGTGATCGCCGCCCCCTCCCGGGCGTCGATCTCGACGACGATCGCCCCGTCGGGGCGAAGCCACTCGAGGGCATCCGCGAAGAGACGTACATACAGCTCGACGTCACCGAAGAGCGCAGAGGCGGGGTCCGCGCGCACGTCGACCGGCAGGCGCGGCTCATCGCCTACGGGCAGGTACGGGGGATTCGCGACCACGAGGTCGACCGCTCCGCGAAGCTCCGCGGGCAACGACTCGAACAGATCGCCCTGCTCCACCGTCACGGGAAGACCGAGCCGCGATGCGTTCGCGCGGGCGAGGGCGACCGCCTCGGCGGAGATGTCGGTGGCGAACACGGTGGCGCCGGGTCGCTCGTGCGCGATCGCGAGGGCGATCGCGCCCGAGCCGGTGCAGAGGTCGGTCACGACGGGGGCGTCGCCGCTCATCTCCAGCGCGACCTCGACGAGGGTCTCGGTCTCGGGGCGCGGCACGAAGACGCCCGGACGCACCTCGAGCGTGAGCCGACGGAACGCCTGCTCCCCCGTGAGGTGCTGCAGGGGCACGCCCGTGCAGCGACGACACAGCGCGCGTCCGAACGTCTTGGCCTCCGCCGTGCTCAGGCCCTCCTCCCGCGTGAACAGGGTGGGACGGTCGATGTCGAGGATCCGCAGCAAGAGGGTCTCGGCCTCGCCCCGGGCGCCGTCGACGCCGTGGCGTGCCAGGTAGTCGCCACCCCGCCGAGCCACCTCCGCGGGGCGCATCACCCGGAACCGTCGGCCAGCTGCGTCGCGCGCTCGGCGGCCAGCAGCCGGTCGATGAACCCGTCGAGCTCCTCGCCGCCGGCAAGCACGTCCTGCAACTGATGGGACGTGTATTTGATGCGGTGATCGGTGACGCGGCCCTCGGGGTAGTTGTAGGTCCGGATCTTCTCGGAGCGCTCGCCCGTGCCGAGCTGGGATCGGCGCTCGGCGGCCTCCTTTGCCTGCGCTTCGTCGAGCGCAGCCTGATACAGCCGCGCACGCAGGTACCGCATCGCCTTCTCGCGGTTCTGCAGCTGCGATCGCTCCTCCTGGCACTCCACCTTGATGCCCGTCGGCTTGTGCACGATCCGCACGGCGGAGTCGGTGGTGTTGACCGATTGTCCGCCGGGGCCGCTGGACCGATACACCTGGATCAAGAGGTCCTCCGGGCGGAGCTCCACCTCGACGTCCTCGGCCTCCGGCATGACGGCGACCGTGGCCGTGGACGTGTGGATCCTGCCTTGGGACTCGGTGACGGGCACCCGCTGGACGCGATGGACGCCGGCCTCGTGTTTGAGCCGGCCGTAGGCGTCCTTCCCGCGGACCTCGAGCGAGACCTCCTTGAACCCCCCGAGGTCGCTCGGCGAGGAGGCGATCACCTCGGTCTTCCACCGGTGCCGCTCGGCCAGACGCCGGTACATCTCGAACAGGTCGCCCGCCCACAGCGCGGCCTCCTGGCCCCCGGCGCCACCGCGGATCTCGACGATCAGGTCCTTGCCTTCGTTGGGATCCTTCGGGACGAGGAGGTACTCGAGCTGCGCGCGCAACTCCTCGGCACGGGCGTCGAGCCCCGCGATCTCCTCGTCGAGATACGCGGCCATCTCGGGGTCGCCCTCGGCGGCCATGGCCCGCGCCTCGTCGGCCTGCGCAAGCGCCGCCCGCAGCTCGCGGTAGGGCGTCACGATCACCTCGAGCTCCGCATACCGCTTCCCGAGCGTGCGCAACAGGTCGGGATCCGCGATCGTCTCCGGGGTCGCCAACTGCGCCGCGACCTCGTCATACGCAGCCTCAATCCCATCCAACCGATCACTGATCCCAGTAGCCATCTCGTTCAGATTCTCCCAGCGAGGGCCGGGCACGACGGGACCATCTGGACTGAGCGAAGCGAAGCGAGCGAGGGAAGCGGTCCCGGCGTGCCCGGCCCGAGCTATTCCCGCTCGTCGTCGAAGTCGATATCGAGCGCGCTCAGGTCCGGGATATCGACCGAGCGGGCCTCGGTCGAGGCCCACAGATCCTCGTACCGCGGGTCGACGAGATCCTCGTCGTCCTCGGTCGCCTGCCCGATCGGCCCGGGCGTCCCCTCGGCGACGGGCGCCTGCGCCGGCACCGGAGACTGCGTCGGGCCGGGAGCCTGCGTCGGTGGCGCCTTGGGCGGCGGCGGTGTGACCGCAACCGGTGGTTGCGGCTTCGGACCCGGAGCAGGCGTCGCCTGTGCCGGCGTCGCCGCGTGGGCCCCCGGAGCCGCCGGGCCGTCGTCGGGCACCTCGAGCTCCTTGGCCACATTGAGCAGACGCGACTGCATGTCGTGCATCTGCGTCAGCATCGCCTCCCGACGAGCCTCGAGCCCGCCGAGCACCCGATCCGCTTCCTCGCGCGCCCGTTCGAGCTCGGCCGCGCTCTTGGTGCGAGCCTCTTCCGCGTTCGCCTGCGCGTCGACACGGATCTTGTCGGCCTCGATCCGAGCGTCTTCGAGCAGCTTCGTCGACTCGGCGCGGGCCTTGTCGATCAGCGCCTGGGACTCGGCGTCGGCCGCCTTCAGCACGGTTGCGAACCGCTTGCTCAACTGCTCGTAGGCCGCCTCCGTGCTCGCCGCGGCCGCGGGCGGTGCCGGCGCCGCCGCCTTCGGGGGTGCGGCGGCGACCGCCTCACCGGCGCGGCTCGACGCGCCCATGCGCTCGTCCCGCAGGTCGGTCTCGAGGGTCTCGACCTGGATCGCGACCTGGTTCAGATACTCGTGGACCTGGTCGGGGTCGTAGCCGCGCTTGACGGTCGCGAACTTGCGGCGCCGGATCTGCTCGGCGCTCGGGAGAAGGGGAAGGTCGAGGTCAGACATCGTGGGGAACCTCCGGGGATCGAGGAACATCCATCTTCGAACGGACGGCCGGGTGAATCAACAACCTAGTACGACCTGGCCAGGTTACGACCCCGGCGTCGCGCCCGCATCCGCCTCGCGACGTAGGACTTCGTGGAAGGAGGCGACCGCCACCTCGATCTGTCCCGTATCGGGCTCCTGCGTCGTGATCTTCTGCAACCAGATGCCCGGCCGCATCAATGCCCGCATCAGCAACGAATCCGGGTACTTCGCTCCCAGCCGAAGCGCCTCGTAGGCCCCACCGGCGATGATCGGGATCGCGATGACTCTCGAGAGCAACCGCCACACCAATCCGGGCGTGCCGAACAACGAGAAGACGAAGACCGTGACGATCATCACGATGATCAGGAAGTTCGTGCCGCAGCGCACGTGTTCCTTCGGGTAGCCGTCGATCCGCTCGGGCACGAGCTCCACGCCGTGCTCGTAGGCGGCGATCGTCTTGTGCTCGGCCCCGTGGTACTCGAACACGCGGTGGATGTCCTTCGTGCGGCCGATCAGCCACAGGTACCCGACGAACAAGGCGACGCGGAACACCCCCTCGGCGATGTTGACGATGACGCCGTGGATGTCGAGCTTGTTCTCGAGCCAGACGAACAGGCTGGTCGGGCCGAGCACGAAGACCGCGACGAACGCGACCATCGCGATCGTGAGCGACACGCCGACCTGACGAGAGGACAACTGCTCCTCCTCCTCGGTGGCGTGGTTCGAGGCGACGAGCAGCGCGCGGACCCCGATCTTCAGCGATTGGCCGAGCACGACCATCCCGCGGAAGAACGGCTTGCGCCAGATCGCGTGCCGCGCGGCGATCGAATCGATGTCGTGCGACTCGACGTAGACGGTGCCGTTCGGCTCGCGAACGGCCACCGCCCAGTGGTCTTGCCCGCGCATCATGACGCCCTCGATGACGGCCTGGCCGCCGTAGAGGTGCGTCGCCGACGCGGGCGACGCGGGAGCTTCGTCCACTCGATCTAGCCCTTGGCTGCTTCCTGGGCCGCCTGCGTCTTGGCGTAGCGGCGCTGGAAGCGCTCGACCCGGCCGCCCGTGTCCACGAGCTTCTGCTTGCCCGTGTAGAAGGGGTGGCAGTTCGAGCACAGCTCGGCGCGGATCTCGCTGACCGTCGAGCGGGTCGTGAACGTGTTGCCACAGGAACAGTGCACGTTGGCGATCTGGTAGTCGGGGTGGATGCCTTGCTTCATCGTCGTTCTCCTTCGTGGTTCTTGCACGCTACCTGTTTCAACGCCGCCGTATTCCCTAGTTGCCCGCCGGGGCCTTCGCGATGTCCTTCAGGAACTGCTCGTTGGACTTCGTCGCCCGCAGCTTGTCGACCAGGAGCTCGAGCGCGGCACCGGCGTCCAGGGCGTGGAGCACCCGGCGCAGCCGGATCACCAGCGCCAGCTCCTCGGGGGGCATGAGGAGCTCCTCCTTGCGGGTGCCCGAGGCGTCCACGTTGATCGCCGGGAACAACCGCTTCTCGGCGAGCTGCCGGTCCAGACGCAACTCCATGTTCCCCGTGGCCTTGAACTCCTCGAAGATGCCGTCGTCCATCCGAGAGCCGGTCTCGACGAGCGCCGAGGCGATGATCGTGACCGAGCCGCCCTCCTCGATGTTGCGCGCGGCGCCGAAGAACCGACGGGGCGGATACAGCGCCGCCGAGTCGATGCCGCCGGTGAGGATCTTGCCGCTCGCCGGCATCGCCAGGTTGTACGCGCGGGTGAGGCGCGTCAGCGAGTCGAGGATGATCGCGACGTCCTGCCCCGTCTCCGCCATGCGCTTGGCGCGCTCCAGGACGAGCTCGGTGACCTGGATGTGTTGGTCGGTCGGCTTGTCGAAGGTCGAGTACACGACCTCGGCCGCCAGCACCGTGCGCTGCCAGTCGGTGACTTCCTCCGGTCGCTCGTCGACCAGCAGGACGATGACGTGCGTCTCCGGGTTGGACTTCAGGATGCCGTTGGCGATCTGCTTGAGGATCGTGGTCTTGCCGGACTTGGGCGGCGCCACGATCATGCCGCGCTGCCCCTTGCCGATCGGCGCCACCATGTCGACGATGCGCTCCGCGATCGCCAGCGGGCCGTTTTCCAGCCGGAAGCGTTCGTTCGGGAACAGCGGCGTCAGCTTGTCGAACTGCGGGCGCTTCGACGCGAGCTCGGGGTCCATGTCGTTGACCGCCTCGACCAGCAGCAGGGCCGGGTACTTCTCGTTGTTCTTCGGCTCGCGGATCTTGCCCGTGACGGTGTCGCCCTTTCGCAACGAGTGCTTCCGCACGTGCGACAGCGACACGTAGACGTCGTCGGGACCGGGCAGGTACCCGCCGGTGCGCAGGAACCCGTACCCCTCGGGCAGGATGTCGAGGATGCCGGTGCGGCTCGGCGCGGTCTTGACTTCCTCCGCGCGATCGGCCTCCTCTTTCACTCGGCGCTCCTCGCGCTGACGACGGCGTTCCTCACGCGAGGGACGGCGGCGGCTGCGATCGAACTCGCCGTCACGGTCGGGGTTGCGGTCGCTCGGCGGGGCGATCCTGGCCGCCCGAGCGATCCTGGTTCCCGCCGCGGTCCTGATTGCGGTTGCGATCCTGGTTGCGCGACCGGTCACGGTCGTCACCACCTCGGGAGGAGCCGCGGTCCTGGTTGCCACCGCGATCCTGGTTGCCACGGTCGTTGCCGGACGTCTCGGCCCGCGTGTCGCGAGCCGGGGCCCGGTTGCCTTCCTCGGCCTCCTGGTCCTCGCCCTCGTCGTCGTCGCCCGCGGCGGCCTCGTCCGACACCGGCGCCGCATCGGCCTTCGCGGCACCGTTGCGCTTGGCCCGGGTGGGCTTGGGGTCGCCACCGTTGGTCGAGGCGGCCACGATCGCATCGATCAGGCCGGCCTTGCGTAGTTTCTGCGCGCCCTCGACACCCATCCCCTGGGCGATCTGTTGCAGCTCGGGCAGGAGCTTGGCGCCGAGGGTGTCGCGGTCCATCGTGGTGTCCATCAGGCGGATGCCTCTCCATCTAGCTCGGTTTGGAGCCCCTGCCAGTCGGCAAGGAACCGGTCCAATCCGAGATCGGTCATCGGGTGCTTCACGAGCTTCGTGAAGACGTCGAATGGCATGGTCGCGATGTCTGCGCCAGCAAGGGCGGACTCGACGACATGCATCGGGTGTCGGAGCGAGGCCGCGAGCACCTTCGTGTCGTAGCCCTGTACAGCATAGAGGTCACAGATGGCCCGTAACACCCCCATGCCGTCGGCGCCGGCATCATCGAGCCGTCCCAGGAACGGCGAGACGCAGTACGCGCCAACCTCTGCAGCCAGGATCGCCTGCGCGGCAGAGAACACCAGCGTGATGTTCGTGCGGATGCTCTCCGCGCGCAGCCGGGAGGCGGCCTCGAGCCCGTCCGGAGTCATCGGGACCTTCACGACCGCGTTCGGCCCCATCTGGGCCAACGCGTGGCCTTGCTCGACCATCCCGTCGGCGTCGAGGGCGGTGACCTCCAGCGACACGTCGCCGTGCACCTCGGTCAGGATCTCCTTCCAGACGGTCTCGGGTGCGGCGTGCTCGCGGGCGAGCAGGGAGGGATTCGTCGTGACGCCGCCGAGCACTCCCCAGCGGTTGGCCGTACGGATCTCCTCGATGCTGGCGGTGTCGAGGAACAGTTTCATGCGCTGCGTCCTTCCGTTCGCGTCGGCGTCGTCGCCGCGTGCACCTGTTCGGCGGCCTGCGACGTCGCCTTGTCCATCACCAGGTCGATCACCGTGGCGATCGTCTGATCGAAGCTGTGGTTCGGGATCACCGGAACCCCGTGGGCCAGCGCCTGGCTCTTCACGTAGCCCTGCAGACGGCGGATGCCATCGAATCCCTCTGCGTACCGAGTGGCGGGGCGAGAGGCGATCGCGTCTTCGCGAGCGGCGAAGTGCGACAGGTGCCGCTCCTCGTCATCGACCCCGATAATGAAGGGTACCGCGAGGATGCGGTCACCGTACGCTTCCGCATCGAAGAATCCCGGGACGACGTGGGCGCCCTCGATCACGATGCTGGTGCCCTCCGTGGCCGCCCGCTCGATCAGAGCGTTGATCCCGACCGAAACGGCGGCCGTTTGTTCCCGGAACCCCACCACCAGCGCATCGGCGTTCTTGATCGGCGGCTCGCGCATCGCCTGGTCGGCCTGGAACGACGAGACGTGCAGCGTCGGCATCAGCTGCGGCGAGAGCATCGCACGCATGACCTCGCGGATCGCGTCGGTCGCGACCACCCGGACGATGCCCAGGCGCGCGGCCAGCTGCGTGGCGATCGTGGACTTGCCGACCCCCGTGGCGCCGCCGATCAGGATCACGACCGGCACGTCGAGGTGCTCGACCCGCTGCCAGCGCACGAAGTTCGAGGCGTAGCGCTCGCCGGCGAGCTCGCGGATCACCAACAGGGTCATGTCGGCCAGCTCGTCGGTGCTGACGGATGCCTTGCGCCCCTCGAGCAGCCGCAGCTCGACCTCCTCGGCCACCTGATACGCCCGATAGGGCGACAGCCCCGTCACCATGATCTGCGAGGCAAGCAGCCCCTTGGAGAAGGGCAGGCCCGTCTCGCGATCGGAGATCAGGATCTGGCTGCTGCGGGTGCGATCGCTCACCGTTCCCCCCGTGCGGTTCGGCTGCCGGCGCGCGCGATCGCGAGGTCCTGGACGCGCGAGAAGAGCGCGCCGAGATCTGCGTCGCCATCCACGACGACGGCACGGTTGTCGACGAACACCACGTCGAGACCGCGCGACACCGCGTGCGCACACGCGACGTCGACGGCGGCGGCCTTCAGTTCGGTCAAGAGCACCTCGTAGTCGTTGGCGTTCCCCAGGTCGGTTGCGAGCCCGGCCCGGTCGGCGAGCCGGGCCGACCAACCGACGATCTCGACACCGTGGGTGGTTTCGAGATGGTCGACCTGTCGCTCGGCAACCCCGATCGGTGCGGTGGTCGCAAAGAAGGCTCGGCGGCCGGCAACATCGGCCAGTGGCGTGGGTAGGAAGTCGGTCACCACTACCCACGCATCGCCGAGGGACCGTTGGAGGTGCGCGAGGAGTTGGGCGCCGTTGTCCGAACCGAGGCCCGGACTGCCCGCCATGGTAACCACCGCGAGGTCCGCCCGCAAGAGCCGGTACGGGCCGAGGTACCCGCGGACGTACTCCGGCGGACAGGTGGCGGGTACCACGAGGATGCCTGCATCCCAAGCGATCGGTGGCAATGAGGCACCGCTTCCCTCCAGGATGAGGAGCCCCGGATCGCGCTCGGCGGCAAGCGCCACCGCCGCCTCGACGTTGCTGGCGAACGGCGCGCCGGCGAGCCCACCCCCCGCGCGCCGGGCGCCGATCGTCGTGACCCCCGTCGTCAGCGCGTCCTCGAGGTAGTCCGAGGCGGCGTGCTCCCCGGCGCCGACGAGGCCGATCAAGGCGTCGAGGTCGACGCTGCCCGCCTCGGCCACCTGCGGCTCGGGAGGACCGCCGCGGCCCATGGCAACCACGATCGGGGCCAGGCCCCGGTGCGCGGCGATGCGCGCGACCTCGCCCGAGATGGCCGTCTTGCCGGTGCGCTTGCCCGTTCCGAAGACCGAGAGGGTTGGCACACCGATGGGCGCGGGCGCCGCCGGCGGGGGATCGAACCGGAAGTCGGCTCCGACGTAGGGCACCCCCCGGTCGAGGGCCACGGCCGCGACCTCCATGCGCTCGCGGTAGCCGAGCACCGGCTCATCCGAGAGATCGAGCACGACGGCCGGGCCCAGGTCGTCGATCGCGGCCGCGAGCGCCCCGGCGCGGTCGCCGTCGCTGGATCGGACCGGAACGCCCACGTCGGGGATCTCGCCGGCGGCAAGCTTCTCGGCACCGCCCATCAACAGCGCGGCCACGACGTCGTGCCCGCGGGATCGGGCGATATCGATCGCCCACCGGGTCACCGGCGGATAGTGCTCGCCATCGATGAGCACCAGGGTGCGCATCTCGAGATCGGCCCTCCTCGATCGGGTTCAGACGTCGGTGGCCGCGCGCTCCATCGACACCTCGCGGGGGTGTCGCTCGGATCCCACGACCACGAACGAGGCCATCTGATGCGACTCGGGTTCGAACGGGAAGCGCCGCAGGATCCGCACCTCGACGCCGTCGAACTCGAGCACGTTGTAGCACGGCTTCCCGTGGCCGCGCACGCGCATCGAGGACACGGTGCCGGCGTTCGCGACGTAGAGATCCTCCAGGCGCCAGACGTACGGCACGTGCTTGTGCCCCGACAGCACGACGTCGACGCCGGCGTGGATCAGGACCTCGAGCAGGTCGCCCGCGTCCATCACCGTCGAACGCTCTCGCCCCGTGCCGGGGATCGGCAGCAGGTGATGGTGCAGCACGAAGATCTTGAGCGCGGCGGGCTGCTGGAACTCCTTGGCGATCCACGGGTAGTGCACGCGTCCGATCCTGCCCTCGTTCAGATCGGGCTCGCTCGAATCGACCCCGACGATGCGCACGCCGTCGAGATCCTGGCTCCACATCCGTGGCCCGATCAGATCCTCGAAGTGCACATAGCCCACGTTGCGCGAATCGTGGTTGCCCGGGACGGTGAACAAGGGCGCCTCGATCCGCTCCGCATAGGCGAGCCAGGCCTTGTACTCGGGCCGGTACCCCTCCGTCGTGAGATCGCCCGACACGACGACCGCGTCGGGCGCCATCTCGTTGAGCTCGACGATGACCCGGTTCATGAGGTTGGGCACGAAGTACGGGGATCCGAGGTGCGGATCGGAGATGTGCGCGATCGTGACCATCGTGACTCGAGTCTACGGTCCGGCCGGACGGTCGGTGCGCATGCCGGCACGCATACCGCCGTCGACCAGCAACGCGACGCCGTTGACGAAGGCGGCGCGCGCCGAACAGAGGTACACGGCGGCCTCGGCGACGTCGATCGCCAGACCCACCCTGCCCAGCGGCGGCACGATCCAGTCCTCGGGGTCGTCCTCGGGCCGATCGTGTCCGGGCGGACCCATGTGACGCATCCCGGGCGCCGTGTCGCCCGGGCAGACGGCGTTGGACCGGACGCCGCGACGGCCGCCCTCGATCGCGAGCATGTTCGACAACATGACGAGCGCCGCCTTGCTGACGGAGTAGATGCCGATGTCGTCCTCCCCCATCACACCGGCGTCCGAGGCGACGTGCAGCATCGTGCCGCCGCGGGCCTCGAGGTGCGGGAAGGCCGCCTGGGCGTAGACGAAGGCGCCGCGGACGTTCACATCCATCACGAGGTCGTAGCTGTCCAGCGGCGTCTCGAGCACGCCGGCCTGTACCCCGACGCCCGCGTTGTTCACGAGGATGTCGAGCCCGCCGAGCAGCGCCACCGCCTGGTCGACGCTGGCTCGCGCCTGGTCGGGATCGCCGGCGTCGGCGCGGAGGAACTTCGCCGCGCCGAGCGACGCCAGCTGCTCCTCGGCCGCGGCCCCGAGGGTTTCGTCACGGCCCGGTCAACACGACGGAGGCGCCCTCCTCGAGGAACCGGCGGGCGATCTCGAACCCGAGACCCGTGGTCCCACCCGTGATCAGGGCGGCCGAACCCACGAGCTCAGCCATCGAGCACCTCGTAGCCGGTCGCACTGAGGTCCGCGCGGGAGATGGCCGCCCCGTGCAGCTCGATCTCGTCGGACGGCCCCGGGAACGCGAGGAGCGTCGGCCCGGCGCCGGAGACACAGACCGGGATCTCGCGCCGCTGCAGTTCGTCGAAGAGCTCGCGCACCTCCGGGACCAGCGCGAGCCGGACCTGCTCGTGGAGTCGGTCGTGCATCGCCACACCGAGCAGGGTCGGGTCGTGGGTGATCGCCTCGACCAGCAACGCGGCATGCGCGACGTTGAACACGGCGTCGGCGAACGGCACCGTGGCGGGAAGGGCGTCACGGGCCTCCTCGGTCAGCAGGCGCGTCGTCGGGACGATGAGCGTCACCGGTGCCAGATCCGGGTGCGGGTCGAGGCGGCGGACGAAACCGCCGGACAACGCCATCGTGAACCCGCCGAAGCACGCGGGCGCGGCGTTGTCCGGATGGCCCTCGAACTCGGCGGCGAGCGCGAAGACCGAGGCGGGCTCGTGGTGCAGACCGAGATCGAGCACGACGGAGGCGAGCACGACGCCCGCGACGATCGCCGCCGAGGACGATCCGAGCCCGCGCGCCAACGGGATGTGGTTCTCGCCGCGGAGCGCGAACGTCGGCAGCGGCTCCTGCATCCGCGCCGCGACCGCCGCCATCGTGCGGGAGATGAGATCGCTTCCGTCGGTGGGCAGCTCCTCCGCCCCCTCCAGCGCCCACGTCACGCCGGCGGTTCGGCCGCCGTGTCGATCATGACGACGTTGCGGATGCTCGAGAGCCAGGCCGAAGCGTGTCGAACCCCGGTCCGAGATTGGCCGAGGTCGCGGGCACGGACACAGAGACGCGCATGACGCGCGGAGCCTATCGCGACGACGAGGTGAGACCGAGTTCCTCGGCGACGATCGCCGCGTCGGCGGGCACGGTCACGGGATGCGCGGCGCCGGCGATCGCCCACTCCGGGTCCTTCAGCCCGTGCCCGGTGAGGATGCACACGACGGTCGCGCCCGCGGGCACGCGACCTTCCTCGTGCGCCTGGAGGAGGCCCGCGACGCTGGCCGCGCTCGCCGGCTCGACGAAGAGCCCTTCGCGAGCCACCATCCGGTAGGCCGCGAGGATCTGGCGGTCGGTGACCGACCAGATGCCGCCCTCGGAGTCGCGCGCGGCCTCGATGGCCAGGTGCCACGACGCCGGGTTGCCGATCCGGATCGCCGTGGCGATCGTCTGTGGGTCCGCCACCGGTTCGCCGGTCACGAGCGGCGCGGCGCCGGCGGCCTGGAACCCGAACAACTGTGGCGGCTCCGCGATCATGCCGTCGGCGAGGTACTCCGAGTACCCCAGCCAATGGCTCGAGATGTTGCCCGCGTTGCCCACCGGCACGCAATGGATGTCGGGGGCGCGACCGAGCATGTCGCAGATCTCGAACGCGGCCGTCTTCTGCCCCTGCAGCCGGAACGGGTTCACGCTGTTGACCAGGGTGACCGGGTACCGAGCCGCCAGGTCGCTCGCGAGATCGAACGAGGCGTCGAAGTTGCCCTCGACCTCGAGCATGCGCGCGCCGTGCACGAGGGTCGCCGCCATCTTGCCCAGCGCGACCTTGCCCTTGGGCACGAGGACCGCGCAGGTGAGGCCCGCCTTGGCCGCGTACGCCGCTGCGGAGGCCGAGGTATTGCCGGTGGAGGCGCACACGACCGCCTCGGCGCCCTCCTCCACCGCCTTGGAGATCGCCATCGTCATCCCGCGGTCCTTGAACGACCCGGTGGGATTGGCGCCGTCGTACTTGAGCCAGACCTCGGCGCCGGTGTGTGCCGACAGGTTCTCGCTTCGGACCAGCGGCGTGCCGCCCTCACGCAAGGTGATGACCGGCGTGGCGTCGGTGACCGGCAGACGCTCCCGGTACTCCTCGATCAGTCCGCGCCACTGGTGCGCGCCGCGCAGGACGTCGCTCATTCCTCGCCCTCCACCCGGAGCAGGCTGACGACCGCGCGCACGGAGTCCCGCCCACGCAGCTCGGCCACCGTCTCCTGGAAGGGCGCCTCCTGGGCGCGGTGGGTGATGAACACGAGCGCGGCCTCCTCGCCGAAGCCCTCCTGCCAGACGCGTTCGATCGAGACGCCGTGGCGACCGAACGCCTCGGCGATCTCGGCGAGCACGCCGGGGCGATCCTCGACGTGCAGGTTGAGGTAGTACTGCCCGTGCGTATCGCCCATCGGGCGGATCCGGCGCTCGAGGCCGACGCTGTCCGCGCCCTGCATGCGCCCGCCGAACGCGAGGTGGCGAGCGACGCGGATCAGGTCGCCGACCACCGAGGTCGCCGTCGGGTCCCCGCCGGCGCCCCGCCCGTAGAACATCAGCTGGCCCGCGTTGTCCGCCTCGACGAACACGGCGTTGAACGCGTCGCGGACGCTCGCGAGCGGGTGTGTCGCGGGCACCATGGCCGGGTGCACGCGCACCGTGATGTCGTCGTGATCCAACTCGGCGATCGCGAGGAGTTTCACGACGTAGCCGAGGCGGGCCGCGTCGGCGATGTCCTGGGCCTTCACGCCGGCGATCCCCTCTCGGTAGACATCGTCGGTCGTCACCCGTGCGTCGAACGCGATCGATGCCAGGATCGCGCATTTCGCCGCCGCATCGAACCCGTCGACGTCGGCGGTGGGATCTGCCTCCGCGTACCCGAGACGTTGCGCCTCGGCGAGGGCCTCGTCGAAGCCCCAGCCTCGCTCGGACATCTGCGTGAGGATGTAGTTCGTCGTGCCGTTCACGATGCCGAGCATCCGGGTGACGCGATCGCCGGCCAGCGACTCGCGCAGCGGCCGGATCAGGGGGATGCCCCCGGCCACCGCGGCCTCGAACGCCAGGTCGGCGGCGCCCGCGTGGGCGGCGGCCTCCAGCTCGGCGCCGGCGCTCGCGAGCAGTTCCTTGTTCCCGGTGACGACGGGCTTGCCCGCGGCGAGCGCCCGCAGCACCAGCGCCCGGGCGGGCTCGAGCCCGCCGAGCAGCTCCAGCACCACCTCGATATCCGGGTCGTCGACGATCGACACGCCGTCGGTGGTGAACACGTCGGCGGCCAGCGGCGTGTCGCGCGCGCGGTCGAGGTCCCGGACCGCCACGCGCGCGATCTGCAATCGGACGCCCGCGCGGCGCGCGATCGCATCGGCATGCTCGTGCACGGTGCGCGCGACCGCCGATCCGACGGTGCCGCAGCCGAGCATGCCGATCCGGATCAGCCGTTCGCTCACGTGCCGCCCTCTCCCTTGGCCGCGGAGACGGCCGGCGCCTCCCACGGGGTCCCAAGTATGACGTCCAGACGATCCATATCGTCGGGCTCTTCGCGACGGATCCAGAGCGTCGCCACGGCCGTCACGCACCCCGACGACCGCGGGGCGGCCGAACCGGTTGTAGATCGAGGCGAGCGGATAGGCATAGGCCCCGGTGGCGGCCATCGCGACCACGTCGCCGCGGGCAAGCTCGATCGGCAGCGTCGCGGCCGGGGCGAGGACGTCGCCGGACTCACAATGCCGGCCCACGACCGTCACGGTCTCGGTCGCGGCGCTCGTCGGGGCCGCGCTGCGGACCTCGTGTTGCGCGTCGTAGAGCGCGGGACGCAGGTTGTCCGACATCCCGCCGTCCACGGCAAGCAGCGTGCGACCGCCCGCCCGCTTGCGCGCGAGCACCCGGTACAGGGTCAGGCCCGGGTTCGCGACGAGCGCCCGCCCGGGTTCGACCTGGAGCGCGCTCGAGCCCAACTCGGCCCGCACCGCCGTGGCGACCGCGGCGATGTCCAGCGGTGCCTCCGCTCCGTAGGTGACGCCGAAGCCACCGCCGATGTCCCAGACCGCCGGCTCGATCTCCGCCTGCAGCGCGACGTCGCGAAGGGCACGCGCCGCCGCGACGAAGGAGCCGACCTCGAGCACCTGCGAGCCCACGTGTGCCTGAAGGCCATCCAGCCGCAGACCGCCGAGCTCGGCCGCCCGTCGAGCCACGGCCGGCGCCTCCGCGAGCGGCGTGCCGAACTTCGAGGCCGCCTGGCCGGTCGCGATCGCCGCGTGGGTGTCGACCGAGACCTCGGGGATCACCCGCAACAGGATCGGCTGCACGATGCCGGCGGCGCGGGCCAGGCCATCGAGCCGCTCCAACTCCTCCGCGTCATCGACGATGACCCACCCGATCCGCTCGCGGACGGCGAGCGTGAGCTCCTCGTCACTCTTGGCGTTGCCGTGGAGCAGGAGCCGGCCGGGCGGCGCGCCCGCACGCAGGCAGGCGAGCACCTCGCCGCCGGAGGCGCACAGCAGATCGAGGTCCTCTTCGAGGGCGATGCGGATCACCGCGGCGCAGGTCATCGCCTTCACCGCGTACGCGACGCGGGGAAACAGCGCACGCACCGCCCGCATCCGCTCGCGCAGGTCCCGCTCGTCGAAGACCATCAACGGGGTGTCGAAGCGCGCGGCGAGCTCGACCGCCGGCAACCCGCCGACCGACAGCCCGTCGGGCTCCCACCGCGCCGACGCGGGCCAGGGCGAGTGCTCAGGCATCGTCGCGGTCCATGCGCGTGGGCGCAGAGACCCCGAGCACCTGGAGCAGGTTCGCGAGCACCTGCTGTGTGGCGCGACACAGCCAGAGCCGCGCCTGGGTCAGCTCGGCGTCATCGCCCACGACGCGGCACTCGGTGTAGAAGCGATGGAATCGGCCCGCCAGATCCTGCGCGACGTGGGCGATCCGGTGCGGTGCGCGCAGCTCCGCCGCGCGGGCGAGCGCACCCGGCACGTCCGCCAGCGCGCGCAGGAGCTCCGCCTCGGCCTCGTGCACCAGGAGCCCCAGCGAGACGTCCTCCACCGGCTTGATCGTGATCCCCGAGGCCTCGGCCTTGCGGATGATCGCCGCGATCCGCGCGTGTCCGTACTGCACGTAGTAGACGGGGTTCTCCATCGACTGCCGCGCGACCTCTTCGATGTCGAAACGCATCGTGTGGTCGTTCGAGAACAGCAACAGATGGAACCGCGCCGCGTCGGTGCCGACCTCGTCGATCAGCTCATCGAGCGACACGAACGTGCCCGCCCGCTTGCTCATCGGCACCGGCTCGCCGTGCCGCAGGAACGAGACCCACTGGTAGAGCAGGAGCTCGACACGTTCGGGATCCAACCCGAGCCCGTCGGCGGCGCCCTTGACCCGCACGACGTCGCCGTGATGATCGGCGCCCCACACGTAGATGAGGTGATCGAAGCCGCGGCGGAACTTGTCGATCAGGTACGCGAGATCGGCGGCGAAGTACGTGTGCCGGCCGTTGGAGCGGATGACGATGCGATCCTTGTCGTCGCCGTAGGCGGTCGAGCGGAACCAGACGGCACCGTCCGCCTCATAGATCAGCTCGGCCGCGCGCAGCCGCTCGATCGCCTCGCCGATCTCACCCGCCTCCTCGAGCGAGGCCTCGGACACGAACGAGTCGAACGCGATGTGGAACCTCGCCAGGGTTGCGCGGATCCCGTCCATCGCTCGCCGCGCGCCCTCCGCGCGAAGCCGGACGAGGCGCTCGTCGGCGGGAAGATCGGCCAGCGTCTCGCCGTGCTCGCGGACGATGTCCTCGGCATATTCGGCGATGTAGTCGCCGTGGTAGCCGTCCTCCGGTACCTCGGCGTCGCGGCCGAGCAGCTGCAGATACCGAGCCTCGACCGAGGCCCCGAACCGATCCATCTGACCGCCCGCGTCGTTGAAGTAGTACTCGCGCTCGACCGTATGCCCGGCGACATCGAGCAAGCGCGCGATCGCGTCGCCGAGCACCGCGTTGCGCGCGTGGCCGACGTGCAGCGGGCCCGTCGGGTTCGCGCTCACGAACTCCACCTGCACGCGCTCGCCGGTGGGCGCCGAGCGGCCGTAGCGCTCCCCCTCGGTCGCGATCCTGCGGACCACGTCGTGCAACCACTCGTCGGTGGTCCAGATGTTGATGAACCCAGGCCCCGCCAACTCGACCTTCTCGACGAACGGCACCGGCGCCAGCGCATCGAGCAACGCCTGCGCGACGTCGCGCGGTGGGCGGCCCACGCGTTTCGCCAGCGCGAGAGCGACGTTGGTGGCGAAGTCCCCGTGCTCCTTCTGCCGGGGCGCCTGCAGCTCGGGCGTCGGCAGGTCCTCGCTCAGACCGAGGCCGGGGGCGGCGGCGCGCAGCCCGTCGGCGAGCCAGGCCTCGAGGTCGGCCTCGATCACGCGCCCTCCATGAGGGTCCGCACGGTGGCGACGAGGTCGACGGTGTCGAACGGCTTCTGCACGTAGAGCACGTTCGTCCCCTCCAACGGCATGTCGTCCTTGCCGCGCGCGCTGAGGAAGACGACCGGCACGTCGGCGGTGGCGGGCATCGCGCGGAGACGCGCGAGGATCTGGCGCCCGTCCATGCCGGGCAGCATCAGGTCCAGGATCGCCACATCGGGCCGCGCCGCGGTCGCCGCGGCGATCGCCTCCTCGCCGTGGGCGGCCGCGTCCACATCGAACCCCTCGATCCGGAAGTTGACCTCCAGCAGGCGCAGGATCGCGGGGTCGTCGTCGACGAGGAGCACGCGCGGCATGGCCTGAGCATACGGGCCGAGGTCCCCGCCGCCGGTCCGGCGAGAGGCGGGTTGTTAGACTCGGCGCCTTGCCCCCGTAGCTCAGGGGATAGAGCACCGGCCTCCGGAGCCGGGGGCGCAGGTTCGAATCCTGCCGGGGGCACATCCGGACAGACGGGCGCGTACGATGCGGCCCGTGACCGATCCGCGCGCGATGCAGGCACCGACGGGCACCCACGAACACGGCGCGCTCCGACGAGCCGACCTCGATCCCGACCCGATCGAGCAGTTCCGTCGGTGGCTCGCCGACGCCGACGCCGCCGGCATTCCCTTGGCCAACGCGATCGCGCTCGCGACCGCCGACGTCGAGGGCGCGCCCTCGGTGCGGCACGTGCTCCTGCGGGGCGTCGAGCCCGACGGATTCGTCTTCTACACGAACCATGCCAGCCGCAAGGGCCACGAACTGGCCGTCAATCCGCACGCGGCGTTCACCGTCCTGTGGCGCGAGCTCGATCGCCAGGTCAGTGTCCGTGGTCGCGTGACGCAGGTGCCCGCGAGCGTCTCCGACGACTACTTCGCGACGCGGCCGCGCGAGGCGCAGATCGGCGCGTGGGCGAGCCACCAGAGCGAGCCGCTGGCCGATCGACAGGAACTCGAACGCCGGCTGGCGGATGCGACCGCGCGCTTCGATGGCGACGACGTGCCGCGCCCGTCGTTCTGGGGCGGCTACCACCTGTTCCCCGAGCAGGTGGAGTTCTGGCAGGGTCGGCGCTTCCGGCTGCACGATCGGTTCCGGTATGCGCGCGACGGCGCCGGCTGGCGGATCGAACGCCTCTCCCCGTGAGGCGGGCACATCGGCCGCGGTAGGCTCCCCCGCCATGGATATCGACACGCTCCGGGCCACCATCGCCGACGACCGGCCGCGCATCACCGACGAGCTCGCGAGGCTGGTGGCGATCCCGTCGGTCGGCTACGACGGCTACGACCGCACGCACGTGCAGGCCAGCGCCGCGCTGACGGCGCGGCTCCTGCGAGACGCGGGCCTGAGCGATGTGCGGATCCTCGATCTCAACGGGGGCCAACCCGCGGTGTTCGGTCAGATCGAGGGTCCCGCCGGCGCACCGACGGTCCTGCTCTACGCCCACCACGACGTGCAGCCCGCCGCCGACCCGGCGCTGTGGGACACGCCGCCGTTCGAGCCCGTCGTGCGCGGCGATCGCATGTACGGCCGCGGCACGGCCGACGACAAGTGCGGGATCGCGATCCATGCGGCGGCGATCCGCGCGCTGCTCGCCGACGGCGCGCCTCCCGTGACGATCAAGGTCGTCGTCGAGGGCGAGGAGGAGTGTTCGACCGAGCACCTCCCCGACCTGGTGATCGGCCACGCCGACCTGCTTCGCGCCGACGTCGCGATCGTGGCCGACGGCGGCAACGCGCGCACGGGCGAGCCGACGATCGGCACCAGCATCCGCGGCGCGACCTCGATCACCGTGCGCGTCGACGTGCTCCCCCAGGCCGTGCACTCCGGTTCGTTCGGCGGGCCGCTGCCCGACGCCGTCATGGCGCTGTCGCGCATGCTCGCGTCGCTGCACGACGACGACGGCGAGCTGACCGTCGGCGGTCTGCACACGTTCGCCTGGCCGGGGACCGACGTGTCCGAGGCCGAGTTCCGCGAGGAGGCGGCCGTCTATCCGGAGGTGCAGCTGTTCGGATCGGGCTCGATCGCGGATCGCACCCTGTCGAAGCCGTCGATCAACATCCTGGCCTTCGAGGCGCCCCGCACCGACGAGGTTGCGAACCAGATCGTGCCGAGCGCGACCGCGGTCGTGGGCCTGCGCATGGCCCCGGGCGAGGACTATCTCGCCGCGGCCGAGAAGGTCGCCCAACACCTGCGCGATGCGGCGCCCTGGGGCGTGCGCGCCACGGTCACCCTCGAGGACGAGCCGGGCAAGGGCTACCTGATCGACACGTCCTCGCCGGTCTTCGCGGCGGCCCGGACGGCGCTGCAGACCGCCTTCGACCACGAGGTGCTCGAGATGGGCTCGGGGGGCTCGATCCCGCTCGTGCCGGTGTTGGTCGAGACGTTTCCGGGTATCGAGGTCCTGATATGGGGCGCCGCCGATCATCTGTCGAACTACCACTCCCGCAACGAGAGCGTGGACCTCGGCGAGGTCGTGCGGATGGCGCAGGCAGAGGCGTTGTTCCTGCGATCGCTCGGCGAGGGCGCCTGAGCCACCCGGTGCTAGGTTGGTCGGCATGAGCGACGAGCAGACGCAGGGGCCGGCGGCCGACGTCGTCCAGGCGCTGCCGGTCCCCCCGACGCCGGAGGCCATCGAGCAGTCGGAAGAGGCGATCACCCAGCCCGCGAAGCTGCTGCGGATCGCGAGCATGGTGCGCGAGCTGCTCGAGCAGACGCGGCAGACGACGCTGGACGAGCCGGGTCGCAAGCGGCTGGCCGACATCTACGGACGGGCCGTCGGCGAGCTGTCCGAGGTGCTCTCCCCCGATCTCCGCGAGGAGCTCGGCGCCCTGGCGCCGCCGATGGAAGCGGTGCCCACCGAGGCCGAGCTGCGGGTCGCGCAGGCACAGCTCGTCGGGTGGCTCGAGGGTCTCTTCCACGGGATCCAGGCGGCGATGTTCGCCCAGCAGGCCGCCGCGCAGGCGCAGTTCCAGGAGCTGCAGCGTCGTGGTCTGCTGGCGCAGAACCCACAGCCGTCGGACGGTGAGGACGGCGCGCAGCAGGACCCACGCCGGTCCGGCCAGTACCTCTAGCGGTCAGCCCCCTTTCGGCGCCGCCGCCCCCTGCGAGGTCGGGCGCAGCGCCCCCTCACCCGCCAGCCTGATCGCGATGTACACCGGGATGATCGAGATCAGCAGCACGACGGCCGCGACCGCGAACACCTCCGGCTGGTTGAACGGCCGCGTGATGTTGTTGTAGATCCACAACGGCAGCGTCGACGTCGGTGCCCGACAGGTAGATCGTGACGACGATCTCATCGAACGAGAGGCCGAACGCGAGCAACGCGCCGGCGACCAGCGCGGTTCGCATCGCTGGGAACGTCACGTAGCGGAACGTGGTGATGCCGTCGGCGCCGAGGTCCATCGAGGCCTCGATGATCGAGCCCGAGGTCCGACGCAGGCGCGCCACCACGTTGTTGAAGACGACCACGACGCAGAACGTCGCGTGGCCGACGATGATCGCCGAGATCCCGAAGTTCAGGCCGGGCATGGCGTCGACCATCGACGACAGCGCGAGGGCGGTCACGATCCCGGGAAAGGCGATCGGCAACACGAGCGCGAACGAGATCGCGTCGCGACCGAAGAAACGTGCGCGGGCCATCGCGAAGGACGCCAGCGTCCCGAGCGTCAAGCGCGATCAGCGTCGCAACGATGCCGACGAGGATCGAGTTCTTGAGCGCCGGCGGGATCTGCGGGTTGTGCCACGCCGTCGTGAACCATTTCAGCGTGAACAACTGCGGCGGCCACGTCGCGGTCGAACTCTTCGTGAACGCGTAGAGCACGACGACGACGAGCGGCACGTACAGGAACAAGAGCACCGCGCCGCTGATGATCCGCAGGAACCAACGAAGCGACCGGGATTCCATCTACAGTGCCTCGAACGCGCCGGTTCGCCGAGCAAGCGCGAGATAGACGAAGATGACGATGAGCGGGAGCACGGCGATCGTCGCCGCGAGCGGACGGTTGGTCAGGTTGAGCGCGTCGATCCCGTTGCCGATGAACGTTCCCTTGCCGACCAGCCTCGCGACGATGTAGTCGCCGAGGGTCAGCGAGAAGGTGAAGATCGAACCGGCGACGATCCCCGGGACCGCGAGCGGGAGGACGACCTTGCGGAACGTCATGCCGGCCTTCGCGCCGAGGTCGCCGGAAGCCTCGATCAGCGACGGCGGCACGCGCTCGAGCGACGCGTAGATGGGCAGGATCGCGTAGGGCAACCACAGGTAGCAGAACGTCATCCACATCGCGAACGTCGTGCCGGTGAGCGAGACGTTGCTGAGGCCCGACGCCCCGCAAGAGCGCCTGGGCCGGCCCCCCACCCTCGAGCAGGGCCTTCCACGCGAACACGCGGATCAGGTAGTTGGCCCACAGCGGGATGACGACCGCGATCATGATCGTGGATCGCCAGCGCGGTTTCGCGACGCGGGCCGCGAAGTACGCGATCGGGAACGCGAACGCGATATCGGCGATCGTGACCAAGGACGCCAGGACGACCGTGCGCCTCGCCATCAGGTAGTAGGTCTTCTCGAGGAACGCGGTGCGCCAGTTCGCCGAGAAGACGGTGTCGTAGTTGCGCCAGCCCCAGTCGCGGATCACATGGCCCGTGAGGGAGTCCGCCCGCCAGAACGAGTTCGCGAGCAGCAGCGCGAGCGAGACGAGGTAGACGATCAACAGCCACAGGATCGGCGCGGACAGCGTCAGGCCGCGCTTGGTCTTGGGGTGCCGGAAGAAGTACGCCGAGGTCCGGCGCCGGAGACTGCGTCGCTGTGTCGAGGTCGTCGTCGCCACGGCTCTGGGTCGGGATGAGTGGGGCGCGCCTTCGGCGCGCCCCACTCGATCACCGGTTCAGCGTCGGCTCAGCCGCCGCTTTGGATGTCCAACCACTTCTGCGTCCAGGCGTTGTAGTCCATGCAGTCGGTGCTGCCGTTCCCACAGTCCGCCAGGGGCGTCTTCCACAGCGCGACGCTCGACAGGAACGCGTCGTCGCCGCAGTGGTAGATCTCGGCAGCGCTGCCGAGGTCCTTGTCCAGCTGCTTGCACGACGCCGAGTTCGACGGCGTGGCGCCGTAGAACTCCGCCACCTCGGTCTGCACGTCGGGCTGCAGCGTGTACTGCATCCACATCAGCATGCAGTTCGGGTGTGGCGCGTGCGACGACATCATCCAGGTGTCGGCCCACCCCGTGACCCCTTCGGTCGGGATCGTCGACTCCACCGGCACCTTGTTGTCCAGCTCGATGTACTGCTGGTTCACCGGCCACGCGGTCCCGATGACCATGTCGCCGGAGTCGAAGCCCTTGATCTCGTCCGTGTACATCGCCCAGTACTTGCCGATCAGCCCGAACTGCGTCTTCAGCAGTTCGGTCGCCGCGTCGAGCTGATCGCTCGTGAGCTCGTACGGGTCGGTGATGCCGAGGTCGGGCTGCGTCGCCTTCAGGTACAGCGCCGCGTCCGCGATGTAGATCGGGCTGTCGTAGGCGGTCACCTTGCCCGCGTACGGGCTGTTCGGCGTCGAAGACGGCACCCCAGCTGGTCGGCGCCGGCTTCACGACGTCCGTGTTGTACAGGAGCAGGTTCGGGCCCCACATGTACGGGACGCCGTAGTGCTGCCCGTTCACCGTGTTGTGCGCCGGGGACTGCAGCGACGGCATCACGTCGGCGTAGTCGGGGAACATCGACGTGTCGATCGCGGCGACGTCGCCGCCGGCGATCAGTCGGTTCGAGGCGTCGCCGGAGGCCGACACGCCGTCGTACAGCGTGCCGCCGCCCTGGCGCATCAGGTTGACCATGTCGTCGGACGTGTTGCCGTACTTCACGTCGACCTGCAGCCGGTGTCCTGCTCGAACGGCTTCACCCAGCTGTCCTCGGTGTAGCCCGGCCAGGCGATCAGGCTCAACGCGCCCTCGCCCGGTCCGATCGTTGCCGCACCGGTGCTGGTGCTCCCGCCTGCCGAGGTGGACGTCGAGCTGCTGTCGTTGCTACACGCAACGGCCACCATGCTCACCACCGCAGTCACGGCGAGAAGTCGCACAGCCTTTCTCATGCGATCCCCTCCTCCAGGTCGTCTGTTCCATCCGCGCCACTCGGCGCGTCCACCAGCCGGTTGTTCTCCCGGCTCCACACCAGGCGCACGGCACGTCCGCGCACCTGGAGCGCTTCCATCGAGCTCGTCTCGAGGTTCTGCGCCATCACCACGAGCGTTCCTCCCAGATCGAGCTCGACGATGTACCGCGTCACCGCACCCAGGTATACGACCTCACGGACGTGCCCGGTTGCCGTGCAGCGGCCTTCCGCCACCACGGCGTCGAGATCGACCATCGCGATCTTCTCGGGCCGGATCGTGAAGGCGTGCGGATCGCCCGCGATCGCGACCGCGACGTCGTCGGCCAGGACGTTCGAGACCCCCACGAAGCCGGCCACGAACCCGGTCGCGGGGCGCTCGTAGACCTCCGCGGGGCTGCCCAGCTGCTCGATCCGGCCCCGGTTGAACACCGCGAGCCGATCGCTCATCGTGAGCGCCTCCTCCTGGTCGTGGGTCACGTAGATGAACGTGATGCCGACCTCCTGCTGGATGTGCTTCAGCTCGATCTGCATCTGGTGACGGAGCTTGAGGTCGAGCGCCCCGAGCGGCTCGTCCAGCAGCAGCACCCGCGGGCGCATCACGAGCGCGCGCGCGAGCGCGACCCGCTGCCGCTGGCCGCCGGACAGCTCCGAGGGCTTGCGGTCGCCGTACTCGGCGAGCGCGACCATCTCCAGGGCGTCGGCGACCCGTTGTGTCCGCTCGGCTCGGGGCACCTTCCGCACCATGAGCCCGTAGGTGACGTTCTCGCCGACGGTCATGTGCGGGAACAGGGCGTAATCCTGGAAGACCGTGTTCACGTCCCGGTCATACGGCGCCAGCTTCACGACGTCCTCCCCGTCGAGGAAGATCCTGCCCTCGGTCGGGTTCTCGAAGCCGGCGATCATGCGCAGGCAGGTGGTCTTGCCCGAGCCCGAGGGACCGAGCATCGAGAAGAACTCCCCCTCGCGCACCTCGAGGTCGACCCCGTCGACCGCCACCACCTCCCCGAAGCGCTTGACCACGCCCTCGAGGCGGACGGCGATGTCCGGAGCGGGGACGGCGGACGCCGCGGTGTCATCGGGAACGGCTTGAACCAAGGGTCTCCTCGTCGACCGGGGCCAGGGACTGGCGCACAGTCTGACCGGGGCACGGCGCGCCTGCAACACGACGGTCGGCAGCGCGCGGCGGCGCCGCGTTCGACGAAGCGTCAGGGTCCGAACGGGCTAGTCACCGGGCTCGAGGAGCCCGGCCGCGATCCGGCCGACCACCGCCGGCCCCTCGTAGATCAGGCCGGTGTAGATCTGGACCGTGGTCGCGCCGGCCGCCAGGCAGGCCCGGGCGTCGGCGGCGGTGAAGATGCCGCCGCTGGCGTTGATCGGCAACGTCCCGGTCGCCGAGCGCACGGCCGCGACGATCTCCGGGGTGCGCGCGGTGAGCGGGCCACCCGAGAGCCCCCCACGACCCGTCGACATCCGCGGGTCCTGCACCGGGATCGTGTTGGCGCACGTGATCCCGGCCGCTCCGGCGTCCTGGGCCGCCCGCACCATCGCCAGCACGCCCTCGCGCTCCTCGTCGGTGGCGAACGGTGGCACCTTCACGAACACGGGCACCGGCGAGCGGGGCACGATCGCGGCCATGACCTCGCCGACGTGATCGGCCCGGTGGGTCCACCCGGCGTTCGGCGAGCTCGCGTTCAGCTCGAACGCATCCACGTGCGGGGCGAGGAGCTCGAGCGCCGCACGGACGTCCTCGACCGCCTCGTCGGCGAGCGACACCCACCGCGAGGTCGTCTTCGCCTGGTGGGCCAGCGTCGCCGCGACCGCGGTCGCGCCCGGGTTGGGCAGGCCCATCGCGTTCACGAGCGCGCGCGTCGCGGGGTCGCGTGCGATCCGCGGCCTCGCGTTCCCCGGCCGCGGCGCGCGCGTGACGGTGCCGCCGACCACGTACCCGAAGCCGAGGCGGCCCAAGGCCCGGAAGCGCTCGCACGACTTGTCGAAGCCGCTCGCCAACCCGATCGGGTTGGCGAGCGGAACCCCCGCCACCGAGGTCGCCAGGCCCGGATCGGCCACTTCGTGGCCGATCCGCGCCCACGGCAGGGGCAGCGCCAGCGTCGCGAGCGCCACCCGGTGGGAGCGTTCCGGGTCCATCGAGAAGAACAGTCGGCGCCCGAACACGTCGTACCAGCCGCGGCTGCCGGGTCGGTCGGTCGTGGCCATCGCTTCCGATTATGCTCGCGCGTCGTGAGCGATGACCTGATCCGGCGGATGGTCGATGCCTCGGAGCTGCACGGCGAGTTCGTCCTGTCCTCGGGCGCGACCTCCACCGTCTACTTCGACAAGTTCCGGTTCCTCACCCGCGCCGACCTGTTGCGCGACGTGGGCCACGCGGTCGCGGGGCTGCTCGCACCGGGGACCGAGCTGCTCGGCGCCCCCGAAGGCGCGGCGATGCTGCTGGTGGCCGCGGTCTCGCTCGAGACGGGGCTGCCCGTGAGCGTCGTGCGCAAGCAGGCGAAGGCGTACGGGACGAAGGCGCAGGTCGAGGGTCTCGTGCCCAGCGGCGCGGTCACGACGCTGCTGGAAGATGTCAGCACGACGGGTCACCAGGTGCAGCGCGCGGCGGAGGTGCTGGCGGCGGCCGGCGCCACGGTCGCGCGCATCGTGCTGGCGATCGACCGGGGCGGCGCCGATCACCTTCGCGCTGCGGGCTACGACGTCGAGGCGGTCGCGGTGCTTCGGCCGACGGACTGAGTCAGACCCGGTCGCAGCGCCAGATCCGCAGCTGCCACAGCCACCGGCTGCCGCGCTGGCGGAAGCTCACGAGCCCGTCCTTGACCATCTGCGTCGCGGCCTTGGACTTCGCGATCAGGTCCGGCAGCGGGAACTCGCGCTCCATCACCGAGCGCATGTGGTCGCCGAAGACCTCGTGCGCGGCGTCGAGGATCGGCTTCTCGTACTGGATCGTGCCCGTGGGCAGATAGAGCCGGCCGCCGTGGGCGAGCGTCTCGCCGATCGACCGCACGAACTTGGTCGGGAGCTCGGCGCCGGTGGGGCCACCCGAGGGGACCTCGACGAACCAGCCGGACTCCGCGGCGATGTCGTCGGGGATGCCCGAGACGTCGCCGATCAAGACGTTGGCCGAGACGTCGCGCACCGGCTCCAGCAGATCCCCCTGCCGGAACTCGCACACGTTCTCCAGGCCGAGCCGCTTCGCGTTCTCACGGGCGGCCTCGACGGCCCGCTGGGAGAGGTCGACGCCGTAGACCTTCGCGGCGCCCAGCTTGGCGGCCACGAAGGCCAGCACGCCGCTGCCACAGCCGACGTCGATCACGGTGTCGCCGGGCTCGATCTCGATCGCCTCGGCCAGGGTCTTGCTCGTCGCGGTGGGGCTGAAGACCCCGGGGCCCAACTGGAGCAGGAACGGGCCGGTCCGGCCCTTCCACTCGATCTCGACAGACTGGCTGGCCAATGGCTTCTCCGCGTACGCGCCGCGCGGTGACCCCGGACGGCTATCGGGACAAGGCTACACGGCGGGTGGGTCCGCCGTCGCCTGCTGGGCCGGGCACCAGGGTGCCGTCCTGGACGGCCGCGGCGTCGGCCTCCAGACGCTCCGCGAGGGCGGTGGTGTCGATGCCTCGGCTGCCGACCGGGTAGGCGGCGATCCTGCCGGCGGCGCGGCGCAGGAGCGTGATCACCCCATGAGCGTTGCCGCGCAGCAGATGCACGTACCCCGCCCCCATCTGCGAGAGGCCCTTGAACAGCTCCTCCTCGCCCGTCCCCTTCGCCTGCTTCCAGGCGGTCTCCCAGGCCTCGTGGGCCCCGAAGTAGTTGCGGTCCGCCAGATATCGCCGGGCCGCCGCATCGTTGTCGGCCACGCTCATCGCGTCGAAGTTCGGCAGGGCCAGCCGGGTCTCCGCACCCCAGGGCAGCGGGCGGCCGAGCTCGTCGCGCGGACGCTCGGGCTTCTGCCGCTCCTCCGAGGGCACGCCCGTCTTGCCGGTGGCTTCCTCTGGCATGCAACGATGCTAGCCGGTCGTCGCTACTCGATCGGCTCGATCGGCTCCGACAGCACCTCGAGCGCCTCCCGCAGGCCGTCGTAGCTCCGATCGCCCAGCTGGCGGCGGGTCCGCTGCTCGAGCCCCTGGATGGCCCGGCGGCACTCCGCCGCGGCGCGGCGGCCGCTCGCCGTGAGGCGCACCAGCTTCGCGCGGGCGTCCGCGGGGTCGGGCACCCGCCGGACGTAGCCGCGCCCCTCCAGGTCATCGACCATGGACATCATCGCCTGCTTCGTGAGCCGGGTGTGCTCGGCCAGATCGGTCAACCGGGAGCCCGAGCGCCGATCCACCGACAGGAACAGCGCCGCATGGCCCGGCCGGAGGTCGGGATAGCCGCGTTCGGCCAGGTCGGCGTCCAGTTCCGAGGCCAGGGAACGGCGCGCCTCGAGCAGCAGGCGGGTGATGTCGGTCATCTGGCCGCATCTTGCCGTGGAGGCCGGGCATGGTCAACAACGTTGACCTTCTCGGGGCTCGTAGCCTGGTCCCATGATGGAGATCCGCGAGGCGACAGAGGCCGAGCACGCCGAAACCGGGCGCATCACCGCCGAGGCCTACCGTGGGCTCGTCCGCGATCAGGCCTACCTCGACCGGATCGCCGACGTCGCCGATCGCGCGGCGCGGACCGTGATCCTGGTCGCCGTCGAGGACGGCGCCATCGTCGGAAGCCTTACCCTGGAGCTCACCACGCGGGTCAACCCGGCGACGATCCGCTCGAGGACCATCGGGCCCACATCCGCATGCTCGGGGTCGTCCCGGATGCCCAGGGTCGAGGGATCGGCCGCGCCCTCATGCTGGAGGCCGAGTCGCGCGCTCGGGTCGCCGGCAAGACCGAGATGACCCTGCACACGACCCAGCACATGACGGCGGCGCGCGCGATGTATGCGGCCTTGGGCTACGAACCCATGCCCGACGAGGTGCTCCCGGACGGCTTCGTGCTGCTGGGCTATCGCAAGGTGCTCGGCGCCGGATCCGTCTGATCGCGGAACTGCTGCTCGTACAGCTGCGCGTAGAGCCCGCCGAGCGCCAGCAGCTCCTCGTGGCGCCCGCGCTCGACGATCTTGCCCCGGTCGACGACGAAGATCACGTCGGCCGCCAGGATCGTCGAGAGCCGGTGGGCGATCGCGATCGTCGTGCGTCCCTGCATCAACGGCTCGAGCGCGGCCTGCACCAGCCGTTCGCTCGTCGTGTCGAGCGACGACGTCGCCTCGTCCAGGATCAGGATCTTCGGATCCTTCAGGATCACGCGCGCGATCGCGAGCCGCTGCTTCTCGCCGCCCGACAGCTTGTAGCCGCGCTCGCCCACCACGGTGTCGTAACCCTCTGACAGCTCGGCGATCCGGTCGTGGATGTTCGCCGCGCGCGCCGCCGCCTCGAGCTCTTCCTGGGTCGCGTCGGGGCGCCCGTAGAGCAGGTTGCGGCGGATCGTGTCGTGGAACAGATAGGTCTCCTGCGTCACGATGCCGATCGCATCGGCGATCGATGCAAGCGTGGTCGATCGCACGTCGCGCCCGTCGATGCGCACCGCGCCCTCGTCGACGTCGTACATCCGCGGCACGAGATAGGTGATCGTCGTCTTGCCGGCGCCGCTCGGCCCGACGAGCGCGGCAAGCTGACCGGGCTCGATCCGCAACGACACGTCGTCCAGCGTCCACTCGCGATCGTCGAGCTGGTCCTCCTCGGGGACCTCCGACGCGTCGTAGTGGAACCGGACGTGATCGAGTTCGACCGCGCCGCGCGTGTTCACGAGCGGCCTCGGCGTCCGGCGCGTCGGTGATCTCGTGATGCAGATCGAGGTACTCGAAGATCCGGTCGAACAACGCGAGCGAGGACTGCACCTCGGTCGAGACCTGCAGCATCGAGCCGATCGGGAAGAACAGCCGCGACTGCAGCGTGGTGAAGGCAACGAGGTCCCCGGCGGACAGCAGGGTGTTGCCGTGGTTCAACATCACGCCCGCCACCAGGTAGACGAGCGCCGGCGTGATCGAGAAGAACGTGCCGACGACGGCGAAGAACGACCGCCCGATCATCGTCTGGCGGATCTGCAGCCCGGTCAGCCGCTCGTTCTCCTTGTTGAATCGACCGATCTCATAGACCTGACGCCCGAAGGCCTTCGACAGCAGGATGCCGCTGACGCTGAGCGTCTCCTCCGTCACCGAGGTCATGTCGGCCATCGTCTTCTGGGTGCTGGAGGCGACCTCGCGCCTCGCCCGACCGACCTTGACGGTCAGCCACAGGAACACCGGCAGCAGACAGAGCGACAGCAAGGTGAGCGGGATCGATATCCAGAACATCGCGATCAACGTCGAGATGATCACGACGACGTTGGACAGCACCGACGACGCCGTGTCGGTCACGACCGTCGAGACGCCGCCCACGTCGTTGGAGAGCCGCGACTGGATCTCGCCCGTCCGCGTCGACGTGAAGAACCGCAAGCGGCATGTGCTGGAGATGCGCGTAGAGCGCGTTCCGCAGGTCCTGCATCACGCGGAGCCCGACGAGGTTCGCCTGATACGTCTGGGCGACCCCGAGCACGCCGGTGATCATCGGGATGACCACCATCAACGCCACCCCGACATAGACGACGTACATGTCGCGGGCACGCGCCGCCGCTGCAGGATCCGGGGGGGTCGCCGAACAGGCCCTGGTTGAAGATCCAGCCGATCAGCAGCGGGTTCACGACGCCGAGACCCGACGTGATCACGATCAGGACGCCGACCAGCCCGACCTTGCGCTTGTAGGGCCGGAAGGTCGCCACGACGCGACGGACCGTCTCGCGGTCGATCGGGCGGTCGTCCCCCTCGCGCGGGACGGCGAAGAAACGGCTGTGTCGGCCCATGCGACGAAGATACGCCGCCGTCGCGCGAACGCCGCGTCAGGCCGGTCTCACTCGGCGAAACAGGGGAACTTGTCCTCCACCGAGCTCACGTCGTCCACGTTGTCGGCGAACCAGTTGTCCGAGCCGGCGCCGCCCACGATCGTGTCGTGCCCGGCACCGTCGTAGGTCGCGAGGCAATCGTCGTTGCCGAGGCCGCCGCTGATGAAGTCCCATCCGCGGAAGTCCGTGAACGAGTCCCCGTCGGGCCCGCCGTACCAATGGTCGTTGCCCTGGCCACCGAGGTTGTAGTCGCGCCCCTCGCCACCCGAGATGCGATCGGTCCCCGGGCCGTCGGAGAAATAGTCGCCGCCGTTGCCGCCCCACAGCTGATCGTTGCCCGTGCCCCCAAAGATGGAGTCGGCGCCGTCACCGCCGTAGATCTGGTCGTCGCCGCCCTTGCCGTAGAGGTCGTCGGCGCCGCCCTTGCCGCAGATCACATCGCTGCCAGCCGTGCCCTTGAGCTCGTCGTGGCCCTCCGTGCCGGTGATCGTGCAGATGGACCGCGGCGGCACCGCGGCGTGCGCCCACCCCATCGCGGTGACCAGGAGCGGGAAGGCGAGCAGTGCGACCAGTATCCGGGCGCGCATCTTGATCCTCCTCGGGTCGGATGCGCCGAGCATAGTCCCGTCGGCCCCGCACTTCAGGTAGCAACCGCGATCGCACGACGCAAGACGTTGTCGAGCATGTCGGGCGTGAGCTTTCCCGTGAACGTGTTCTGCTGGCTCGGGTGGAAACAGCCGACGAGCAGGTACGGGCCGACGGCGGCCTCGGTCGCGTGCCCGAAGCGAGGCTTCGGCGACGGGATCGTCGCGCCGGTCTCCCCGATCGCACGGAGGGCGCCGTCCCATGCGTACGCCCCGAGCGCGACGACCACCCGGAGCCGCTCGAGCGCCACCAGTTCCCGCGCGAGGTAGGGCAGGCACCGATCGCGTTCCTCGGGGGTCGGCTTGTTCCCCGGCGGCGCGCAGCGATTCACCGCCGTGACGTAGGCATCGGACAGGGCGAGGCCGTCGTCCCGGGCGATCGACGTGGCTTGATTCGCGAGCCCGCACCGATGCAACGACGCGAAGAGGAAGTCGCCGCTGCGGTCGCCGGTGAAGATCCGGCCCGTCCGGTTGCCGCCGTGCGCGGCCGGCGCCAGCCCGAGGATCAGGATCCGTGCGCTCGGGTCGCCGAACCCCGGCACCGGCTTGCCCCAGTACTCCTCGTCGGCGAACCGTGCGACCTTCTCGTGCGCCACGCGCTCGCGCCACGACACGAGGCGGGGGCATGCCCGGCAGGAGACGACGTCGTCGCGGATCAGATCGAGGTCACGCACCGCCCGAGCATAGGAAGAGGGCGGGGCATACGCCCCGGACTAGTGCTCTCGCCGAGGCCTCCGCCGCAGCGATCGGAACCGTTCCTCGGCCGCCGCGAAGGGGTCGAGCGGGTCCATGAGCTGCTCCACCGTGCCCAGCAGACCCTCGAACCCCGGGGGGTCGGCATCCCGCTCGAGGAGCCTCGTCGCCCGCTCGATCCCGTGGGCGAGCCCATCCGAGCAGGCCCGCCAGACGTCGTCCACCTCGGGCCGGCGCCACGCCGCCATCGCCGAGGTCGCTCGCACGAGCCTCGTCCGGTACTCGCCGACCGCGTCGTTGAGCGGACGGCCCGGCAGCCGCGTGCTCGGCAAGACGTCGGCGAGCCCCGCCTTCGCGGGCTCGATCTCGTCGAGCACCGCGTGGAACGCCTCGTAGGGCGCACGGAGCTCGGCCGGCAGTTCCTTGCGCCGACCGATCACCGCCCGGCCGCCTCCGCCACCGCGGCGACGACCCGGCGCGGATCGTTGGTCGCGACGGCGTCGACGCCGGAGTTGCCGAGCGCCACCGCCTCGGCCGGGTCATCGGTGATCCAGGTCCCGAGCAACAAGCCGGCGTCGTGGACCTCGCCGGGGAACCCCGGGCCCGCCTCGAGGACCTGCTTGACGAAGGGCAACACCCACGCGTGACCCTGATCGGCGGCGAACCGCAGCGCCGCCGCGGCCTCCACGCGGTACTCGGTGAGCAGCCCGGTCGGGATCTCGGGCCGCGCCGCGCGGCTCGCGGCGATCGACAGCGGGTTGAAGCTCGACACGATGACGTCGCCGACGAACCCCACCTCGTCGAGGCACCGATGCACCGCCTCGACCGCGAGCTCCCGCTCGGCGTCGAAGTCGGGCTCGCCGGGGATGTTCTTGATCTCCACGTCGACCGCCGCGCGGCCGGACAGGAGTCGCGAGCGTCTCGGCCAGCGTGGGCACCCGCGTCACCGCCCCGGTGGTGAGCGTGATGCGCAACGCGCGCACCTCGGCCAGGGTCTTGGACGACACGAGGCCCGTGCCGTCGGTGGTGCGATCGAGGGTGGGGTCGTGCATCACGACGGCGTGCCCGTCGGCCGTGATCCGGACGTCGAACTCGACCGCGCCCGCGCCCACACCGACCGCCAGATCGAAGGCTTCCAAGGTGTTCTCGGCCTCCTCGATGGAGGCGCCGCGGTGCGCGACGATCAACGGCTTCGCGACTTGACTGAACGGCCGTTCAGACACTATCGTCCCCCACACGTTGCAGGTTCGCTGAGATTCCCGGATGAGAGTCAAGGATGACTGAACGGCGATTCAGACACGATCCCGAGGACATGTGGTGGCTGCCGCAGGCCTCCTGCATCGGCGTCGACCCGGAGCTGTTCTTCCCGGTCGGCACCTCCGATCCCGCGCTGGCGCAGGTCGAGGCGGCCAAGTCGATCTGCGGCGGCTGTGCGGTTCGCGCCGACTGCCTCGAGTGGTCGCTGGCGACGTACCAGGACGCCGGCGTCTGGGGCGGCCTCGATGAGGAGGAGCGCCGGGTGATCCGGCGGGCCCGTCGACGCGGCGCCGGCGAACGCGTGCTGCAGCCCGCCGTCTGATTCACGCCTGGCTCGAGGGGCACAGCGGCTCGATCGGGCATTCGACGCATCGAGGTTTCTTCGCCTGGCAGATCCGGCGTCCGTGGTCGATCAGCACGTAGCTGAACGGCGACCACTCCTCCCGCGGCACGAGACGCATCAGGTCCTGCTCGATCTTGTCCGGGTCGCTCTGCGACGAGAACCCGATCCGGTTGGACAGCCGCTTCACATGCGTGTCCACGGGGATGCCCTCGACCTTGCCGAACCCGTTCGCGAGCACGATGTTGGCGGTCTTGCGCGCGACGCCGCGCAGCGTCAGCAGCTCCTCCATCGTGTCGGGCACCTGCCCGTCGTAGGCCTCGATCAGACGCGCGCAGGTGGCGCGGATCGACGCGGCCTTCTGGTTGTAGAACCCGGTGGGCTTGATGTCGGCGCGCAGCTCGTCCTCGGGCACGCGCACGTAGTCCTCGGGTGTCCGGTACTTCACGAACAGCGTCGCCGTGACCTCGTTCACCTTCACGTCGGTGCACTGCGCCGACAGGATCGTCGCGATCAGGATCTCGAGCGGGTTCGAGAAGTTCAGCGCGACGGTCGCGCCGGGGTAGGCGTCGCGCAGGATGCGGATGACCTCCGGGGCGCGCTGGCCGATCGGATCGGTGCGCGACAGGGTCGGCTCTCGGGCGGCGGGCATGTCGCCGATGCTACCCGGGGACGTGTCCCCAGGCCGGCGACAGCGCAAGCGTGAACGACGCGCCGGCGCGGTGCTCCCCCACCCACGCCCCGGCGTGGTACACGCCGACGCCACCGACGCCCGACACCTGCCAGGTCTCGCCGTCCCCGAGCATCGCCGTCCGCTCGTCCAGCGCGATCAGGTGCCCGTCGGCGGGCGCCGCGGCCTGGATGAACGCGTGGGCGCCGGGGATCCAGGTGTCGACCATGTCCCAGTGCGGGGCGAAGAGCACCCGCGGGAAGAAACCGAGCCCGGGCGCCCAGATGCGCTCGGGATCGTCTGTGTCCGAGTCGAACGTCGGGTCGGACAGGCACGCCACCCCCGCGGAGCAGCCCGCGTAGGCGGTCCGGCCGTCGGCGATCCGTTCCTGCAGCCGGCGCCAGAACGGCGAGCCCGCGAGCACCGACGCGAGGTAGGCGGGATTGCCGCCCGAGAAGAACACCAGCGCGGTGTCGTCGAGCTCCTCGACCACCGCGGGATCGTGCGCGTCGGCGGCGGTGCGCAGCGGCGGCGCGGCGACCGCGACGCCCAGGGATCCGTAGTGCTCGATGCCCTTGGTCACCCACCCGCCGTAGACGTCGTCGCCCTCCGGCGCCGCCGCGGTCGCGAACACGAGCGCCCGGCCGGCACGGCCCTCGAGCAACGCGCGATCGACGTCGCTGTGCCAGGTCTCGAACTCGCCGGCGCCCAGGAACGCGTACGTGCTCATCGCGCCTCCTGGATCGCCTTGCCGAACCCCGGCAGCGCGCGCTCGACCATGTCGTCGTTGGCGGTGATCGAGATGCGGAACCACCCCGGCATCTCGAACATCGCGCCCGGCAGCACGAACACGTCGTGCTCGCGCAGCAGCTCACTGAACCGCTCGTCGTCGGCGAGCGGGGAGCGCACGATGATGTAGAACGTGCCCTCGGGCTCGACCGCCTCGTAGCCCTGTTCGCGCAGCGTCGAGACCAGCAGGTCGCGGCGCCGTTGCAGCGTCGGGATGTCGACGGTCATCGCGTCGAGGTCGGGCACGGCGTGCTGCAACAGCGACACCGGATAGGCCCATCCGTACGTGATCTGGCCGATCTGCAACCCCAGGCGAAGCTCCTCGGCCTCGGGCATGCCGGGCGGCGTCGCGATGTAGCCCAGACGCGAGCCCGGCGACAGCAGCGTCTTCGCATACGTGTAGAGCAGGAACGAGTGCGGGTAGTAGGCCACCGGGGTCGTGAACGTGTGCCCGTCGAACACGATGCGGTTGTACGCCTCGTCGGACAGCAGGAAGATCCGCCGGTCGTTGCGCGCCGACGCCGTTTCGAGCAGCGTGGCGAGCTCGGTGAGCAGCGCCGGCCCGTAGATCCGCCCCGACGGGTTGTGCGGCGAGTTCACGATGATGGCGCGCGTGCGCGGCGTGATCGCCGCCTCGATCGCCTCCAGGTCCAGATCGAAGGAACGCTCGCGATCCGCGTACACCCGCACCGGCGTCGCGCCCGCGGCGACGATCAACGTCTCGTAGAAGAACCACGGCGGCGAGACGAAGATCACCTCGTCGCCGACGTCCACGACCGTCCGCAGGGCGACGGCCAACCCGGCGAAGTTGCCGTTCGTCATGTGGATGTCGTCTGCGCCGAACGGGAGCCCGAACCGGTCCGCCAGACCGGCCGCGATCGCGGTCGTCGCCTGCGGCAGATCCTGCGTGTACGCGTAGTGATCCTTGCCCGTCGGCTGGGCCCCGCGGACGAGGGCGTCGACGTAGGCCTGCGGGGCGCGTTCGTGCGGGTTGCCGAACATGAAGTCGCACGCCTCGGGGCGGCGCAGCTGCCTCCCAGAGCGATTCGTCGGTGCCGAACGTCGCGAAGTTCCCGAGCGCCGTGATCACGGCTTCCATCTGCTTCGAGAGCGCGCCCATCTACCCCTCCTTGCGACCGCCGTCGCGGAACGATTCGTCGCGGAGGAACCGGCTGAGGCCGTCCTCGCCGAAGACCTCCAGGAGGCCCTCGATCTGGCTCTCGTGCGCTTCGAGGGAGGCGAGCTTCAGATCGAGCACCTCTCCCTCGGCGACGAAGTCGATCGCAAGCTCGTCTCGCGGGGTGACCGGCGGTGTCCCCGGGCGGAAGATGTTGAACTGCTCGATCTCGGGCACCACCTCGGCGACGAACTCGGGCGTCTGGGTGGCGTAGTACAGCCGGGCCCCGGGCTTGGCGGCCGCCTCGAACGCCTCGGTCGCCCACCGACACACGTCCATGTGCGCCTGGTGGCCGGTCATGCCGTCGGGCCCGAAGGTCAGGATCGTGTCGGGCTGCACCTCGGCCACGATCGCCAGGACCTGGGCCGCCCCGGCCTCGTCCAGGTGCTCGTCCATGTCGACGTCCACGGGGCCCTCGAGGAATCGGTGCTCGGTGACCCCCAGGATCTCGAGGGACCGCAACAGCTCCTTCGTGCGCACGGCGCCCATGGTGGCCGGCGGCCAGCGCTCCTCATCCATCGAGCCGCCCTCGCCACGCGTCGCGGTCACGTCGACGACGCGATTGCCGGCGCGGACGGCAGTGGCCATCAGGCCGGCCGTGAGGAAGATGTCGTCATCGGGGTGCGCCCACACGCCGAGGATCGTTCCAAGCGACGCCGCGTCGGTCATCGTTCCCCTTCCGCCGTTTAGGGGTCGGCGATCAGCTGTCGGATCCGGTCCAGTAAGGCGTCCGGCACCTCGCGCTCGATGCATTTGGATTGCACGAGCTCCTTCAGGTGTTTGCGGAACTCGGCTCGGTCCATGCACGGGGAGCAATCGCCCAGATGGCCTCGGATACGCGTGGCGAGCGCGGGGTCGACCTCACCGTCGAGGAACGCCTCGACCTCGAGCAGGGTCTCCGTACACTCCGGTTCACTCTCAGGCATCGACGAATCCCCGCTCCTTGGCCGTTTCCCACAACGCTTTCTCCAGCGCTTTCCTTCCCCGATGCAGACGGCTCATGACGGTGCCGATCGGGGTGTCCATGATCTCGGCGATCTCTTTGTAGGAGAAGCCTTCGACGTCGGCAAGCAGCACCGGCAGCCGGAACCGCTCGGGCAGCGACTCGACCGCGCGCTTGACCGCCTCGTCGGGGATCGTGTCGAGCACGGTCGCCTCGGCCGACGGCTCGATGCTCTGCCCGCCGAGCCGGTCATAGAGGTACCACTCCTCCACGTCGTCGGGACCCTCCACGATCTGGGGCGATCGCTGCTTCTTGCGGTAGGTGTTGATGTAGCTGTTCGTCAGGATCCGGTAGAGCCACGCCTTCAGGTTGGTGCCCTCCTGGAAGCCCGCGAAGCCACGGAAAGCGCGCAAGTAGGTCTCCTGCACCAGATCCTCGGCATCGGTCTGATCGCGGGTCATCCGGATCGCGGCCCCGTAGAGCGAGGGCAGAAGCGGCAGGACGTCGCGTTCGAACCGCTCGCGAAGCTCCTCGTCGCCGGGGGTGGGAACCGCCTGCACCATAGGTGACCAGCCTATCGGGCCGGGGGGCTCAACACGACCGCCCCGGGAGCCGATGCCTGTCATTCAGGGCACCGGGTGCGAAGATGGGGAGCAATGCCCGACAATTCCGATAACTCACGCCGTCCCGCAGGCCCCGGTGGCGCCGCGCCCAAGACGCGGATGACACCGTGGATCCTGATCGCGCTCGCGATCACGGCCCTGCTCGCCTTCAACCAATTCTCCGCGGGTGCCCGCAGCAACGAGATCAGCTACACCGAGTTCCAGACCGCGGTGACCGACGGCAAGATCGACTCCGAGACCGTCGTGAAGATCTCCGACTCGTCCATCACGGGCGCGATCAAGAACGACGACGGCAGCACCCAGAACTTCACCACCAAGCTGCCGACCAGCTTCACGATCGATCAGGTCGTACACGGACTGGCTCGAAGAGCACAACGTCAACTACCAGTTCGAGACGCCGAGCCCGTGGCTCGGGCTCGTCTACAGCGTGCTGCCGCTCGTCCTGTTGATCGGCATCTCCTATTGGTTCTTGTTCCGACGGATGGGCTCGGGCGGCGCCAACCCGCTCAACATGGGCAAGAACAAGGTCAAGATCTATGACCGCAAGGAGATGAAGACGACCTTCTCCGACGTCGCCGGCGTCGAGGAGGCCAAGGACGAGCTCAAGGAGATCGTCGACTTCCTGCGGAACCCGAAGAAGTACCAACGGCTCGGCGGACGCATCCCCAAGGGCGTGCTGCTGCTCGGGCCCCCCGGGTGTGGCAAGACGCTGCTCGCGCGTGCGGTCGCCGGTGAGGCGAACGTGCCGTTCTTCTTCATGAGCGCCTCGGAGTTCGTCGAGATGTTCGTCGGGCTGGGCGCGGCGCGCGTGCGCGAGCTGTTCCAGCAGGCCAAGGAGAAGGCGCCGGCGCTGGTCTTCCTGGACGAGATCGACACGATCGGCAAGGGCCGTTCCGGCGCGATGGGCTCGGGCTTCGGCGCACACGACGAGCGGGAGCAGACGCTGAACCAGCTCCTGGTCGAGATGGACGGCTTCGACGCGTCCAAGGGCGTGATCATCATGGCCGCGACGAACCGGCCCGACGTGCTCGACCCGGCGCTCGTGCGGCCCGGCCGCTTCGACCGCCAGGTCGTCGTGGACCGCCCCGACCTGCGCGGCCGCGAGGAGATCCTGCGCGTGCACGCGCGCGGCGTGGCGCTGGAGACCGGCGTCGACCTGCGCAACATCGCGGCCCGCACCCCCGGGTTCACCGGCGCCGACCTCGAGAACGTCGTCAACGAGGCCGCGCTGCTTGCGGCCCGCCGCGACAAGAACGCGGTCACCGAGCTGGAGCTCGACGAGGCGATCGACCGCGCGTCGCTCGGCATGGAGCGCAAGTCGCGCATCCTGTCCGAGAGCGAGAAGGAGCGCACGGCCGTCCACGAGATGGGCCACGCGCTGGTCGCGGTGAGCACCGGCGACATCGACCCGCTGCACCGCGTGACGATCGTGCCCCGCGGCACCGCGGCGCTCGGCGTGACCTGGGTCCGCCCGACCGAGGACCGGTTCATGCGCACCGAGCCCGAGCTGAAGTCCTCGATGGCCTTCGCGATGGGTGGCCGCGCCGCCGAGGAGCTCTACTACGACGGTGTGGTGTCCACGGGCGCGCACAACGACCTGGAGAAGGCGACCGAGACCGCGCGCGCGATGGTCACCGTCATGGGCATGAGCGAGGACATCGGTCCGATCTCACTCGGCACCGACGAGCAACAGTCGGTCTTCAGCAACGGGCCCAAGATGTCCCAGAAGACCGCGGAGCTGGTCGACTCGGAGGTCCGCCGCCTGCTGGAGGAGGCGCACGACAAGGCGGTCGTGATCCTGACCGAGAAGCGGGCGCTGCTGAAGCAGCTCTCGGCGCTCCTGATCGCCGTCGAGACGATCGAGGGCGACGACCTGATCGCCTACGTCGACGGCTCGAAGCCGATCCCGACGCCCGAGGACGCACGTCAGGCCCTCGACACCGCCGCGGCCGCCGCCGAGACGGAGAAGGCCAACCGCTCGGAGCCGGAGATCTACCACCCGAACCCGTCGCCGACGCCGGCGCCGTTCATCCCGCCGGCGCCGCCGATGCCGGCGGACTGACGGGCCGCCCTACCGCCCTTCCGGCATCGTCACCGGGCCGTCGTGCTCGTGGTGATGGTCGTCATCGTGGTCGTGGTGCTCGGGCTCGCCGGACAGCACGAGGTCCCAGTGGTCGCGCCAGCGGTCCAGGAAGCGGTAGAAGTTGCGCTTGGAGCGTGAGACCCGCTCCTCCTCGGTCGCGGCGGCCCACGCGCGGTGCTCGTGCTTGGCGACCGGCACCGGCACGACGGCGCAGCCGAGACCGGCGTCCTTGACCCGGAACGACCACTCGATGTCGGCCGTGCGATACCAGCGGAACTTCTCGTCGAAGCCCCCGACCGCGGTGAGCACGTCGCGCCGGAACGCCATCAGGTAGCCCTCGACGGCGTCGCACGGCCCGGGGTCGGGCGCCTCCTGGAACTCGCGGAGATCCTGCGTGACGATGCCGAACGGTCCGCAGATGCCGAGGCCCGGATCCGCCAGGGCGCGCTCGAGCGGTCCGAGCACGTCGCCGGTGGGTTCGACCGAACCGTCGAGGGCGACCACGATCGGGGCGAGCGAACGGCGGAGCCCGGCGTTGCGAGCCGCGGCCCAGCCGGTGTCCGGCTCGAGCCACACCACCTCGACGTCGTCGGCGTCGGCCCAGTGCTTCGGCGCCTCGCCGGTGACGTCGGCGACCACGAACTGCACCCGGCGGCCCTCCGCGGTGGCCCGGAAGCCCGTCGAGCGCACGGTCGATGTCGTCGAGCCACCCCTCGCAGACCCAGTGGACGCTCACGTCGAAGGTCGTGTCCGCCTCGAGGAGCGAGGGCACGTCGGCGGCGCGCACGGGCCCGTCGGCCTCGGTCGACACGGGCTGGAGCGCGAAGCCACCCGGTTGATCGGTGACCTCCCACCCCAGCTCGCGGATCCGGTCGCGGAGCTCGTCGGCCAGCGCGAAGTCCTTCGCGGCACGGGCGTCGGCGCGCTCGCCGGCCAGCCGCTGGACGTCTTCGGGCGCGCTCACGGATGCCTCGCGATGAAGTCCAGGACCGCCGCGTCGGCCGCGGCGGCCTGCTCGGAGTGGTACAGGTGCCCGGCGCCTTCCAGCCAATACAGCTCGGCGCCCGGGATGCGTTCGGCCAGGATGCGCGCGTTCTCCGGCGCGATCAGCCGATCCTCGGTGCCGTGCAGCACGAGCGTGGGCACGGAGACCCGGCCGAGCCGCTCGAATGCATCCCACCCCTGCATCGCCTCCCATTGTCTCCGCTCCCCCAACTTGTGTTGCACGCCGCGTGCGCCGGTGTCCAGGTCGTCGCGGACGTGCTCGGGGTGTGCGTCGGGAAAGCCCGGGGCGTAGAGCGCCCGCCAGGGCTGGCCCTTGGGAACGGTCGCGTCGTCGACGGGCGCCGCGTGCGCCAGGCCCGCGTGCGTCGCGGCGAGGATCAACGTGCGCACGCGCGACGGATGCGTCAACGCCGTCTCGAGCGCGACCATGCCGCCGAACGACTGGCCGTACAGGTGGGCCCGCTCGACCTCGCGGTCATCGAGCACGGCGATCGCGTCCTCGACGAAGGTCGCCATGTCGTCGGGACCAAGCGGATCGTCGCTCAGTCCGTTCCCACGATGGTCGTAGGCGATGCACGTGGCACGCGGTCGCGAGCGTCGGGATGTTGCGTCGCCAGCCGAGGATGTCGCCACCCAACCCTTCCAGCAGCAGCAGCGCGGGCGCGCTCGGATCCCCGTACGTCTCGAGATAGAGCCGGCAGCCGTCGGGGCGCGTGACGAGCGCCACGGCGCTAGGCCGAGGCGGTCTTCGTGGCGCTGCGAAGGCGGGTGGCCATTGCCTCGAGGGTGCGAAGCGCGATCGTGGGGTGCTCCACCAGCAACCCGCGGAAGACCCACTCGGTGAGCGCCCACATCTGGATGTCGGTGGTGGAGGTGACCGTCGCGGTACGCGGCCCCCCGTCCAGCAGCGCCATCTCACCGAAGAAGTCGCCGTCCTTCAGGTGGTTGACGCGCTTGCCGCCGATCGTCACGTCGGCCTCGCCGGTCTCGATCACGAACAGGCCGGCGCCGGGCTCGCCCTCGGTGGCGATAACCGTGCCGGCCGGATGCGAGATGTCCCGAACCGTCCGGGCGATGGCCGTGAGCTCCTTCTTGGAGCAGCCCGAGAACATGGGTACCTTCGCGAGACGCGCCACCACATCGTTCGTTGCCACGGTCCCCCCTGAACGCTTCAGTTGGTTGATGCTACGCGGCAACGCCCCGCGGGTCCAGCCGGGGTCGCCGTCCTCGTGTCAGCAGGTGGGGTCGCGCGGGTGATCCATGCAGTACCCGAACCGGTCGAACCGGTCCTGCGCCGAGTTGCCGAGCGAGAAGATCGCCACGATGAACAGTGCACCGAGCACGACGCTGACGATCCCGAGCACGAGCCCCGCGGTCGCCATTCCCTTGTTCGGAGCGCCGCTCTTCGCCCGGGAGAGCCCCATGGCTCCGAAGATGATCGCGAGGACACCGAGGATGATCCCGAACCAGAAGGTCCAGAACAGCACCACGCCGACGATGCCCAGGATGAGCGCGGTCGTGGCCAGAGCGTTGTTCGGTGCGGGAGTCTGTTGGATGTAGACGACCTGCGGCGCCGGTGGCATCGGGAGGCTCGCCGGCGGCGGCGTCTCGGACTCGTTCAGGTTCTCTTCGTCGTCAGACACGTTGTCCACCTTTGGTGATCGGCTCCCGGATGCTAGCCGGAGTCCAGGGCCGGTGCAGGAAGCCGTCGCTGCTACGGTCCTGCGATGGAGGCGTTGGAAGCGGCGTTGGACGCGGAGGCCGAACGCACGGCCTTCTCCGGTGTCGTGCGGGTGGATCGAGGCGGCGCAGCAGAACTCGCGAAGGCATACGGGCTCGCCGATCGCGCCCATGGCATCCCGAACACGGTCGACACGCGGTTCATGCTGGCGAGCGTCGCGAAAGGCTTCACCGCGCTGGCTGTGATGAGCCTCGTCGCCGACGGCACCCTCCAGCTCTCGACGACCGCACGCTCGGTGCTCGGCGACGACCTGCCGCTGATCGCCGACGACGTGACCGTCGAGCACCTGCTCGCGCACCGTTCCGGTATCGGCGACTACCTCGACGAGGACGAGAGAGACGATGACATCAACTCCTACACACTGTCCGTGCCCGTACACCGGCTCGACACGACCGAGCGGTACCTCGAGGTGCTCGACGGCTTCCCGACCGTCTCCCGCGCAGACGAGCGGTTCTCCTACAACAACGCTGGTTACGTCGTGCTCGCTCTGATCGCCGAGCGAGCCAGCGGGGTCGGCTACCACGAGCTCGTGCGGCGGCGCGTGACCGAACCGGCCGGGCTCGCCGACACCGGGTTCTGGCGCACGGACGAGCTCCCGGGCGACCACGCGATCGCGTACCTGCACGCCGACGGACTGCGGTCGAACGTACTCCACCTGCCCGTGCTCGGCACCGGAGACGGTGGCATCTCCTCGACCGCCGCCGATCTCGCCACGTTCTGGCGCGCGCTCTACGCCGGTCGCGTCGTGCCGGCCGAAATCGTCGCCGAGATGACCCGCCCGCGCAGCGACTGGCCGGAGGAGGACCGTCGCTACGGGTTGGGGTTCCACGTGCACCGCACGAGCGAGGCCGTGTGGCTCGAGGGCTACGACGCCGGCGTCTCGGTCTGCACCACGCACGACCCGGCGTCGGGCATCACCCACTCCGTGATCGCGAACTGGTCCGACGGCGCCTGGCCGATGCTCTCGGTGCTCGACGAGCACCTGGGCACCGCGTAGAAACACGCCGGACCCCCGGAGATGCAGAAGGGTCCCGGACGGACCGGGACCCTTCTGACCAGCGGTTTCGCTTCGTCGCGGGGGTAGGATTTGAACCTACGACCTCTGGGTTATGAGCCCAGCGAGCTACCGGACTGCTCCACCCCGCACGAGGAGGCTAGCGGGCAACCGGTGTCATCGACAAGCGCCCCTCGGAGCTTGGAGATAGGGCATCGACCTTCCGCCGTCCCATCGGCGATGGCCTTCTCACAGGTGTCACTATTCGGTGGTGAGCCACGACGAGGGCGCGCTCGCCTGGGCTGAGGCACGGGTCGCGGCCGTGCGGGACACTCCGGCGGCACGCATCGCCTTGATGGCCCGGGTCTTCCAGGGACCAGCGGGGCACGCACGACGACACTTCCCATTCCGACGAGCGGCGCTGTCGTTCATGCGCTGGCAAGCGCGCCGGGGTGTCCTCAACCCGCTCGATGCGTCGCCGCCGGGCAGCGTGTGGTGGCGGGCGGGCAACGAGCGACTGCTGCGCGACGGGTGCGAAACGATCGCGCTGCTCGGTGGGTTGGCCGGCGAGCCCTCGTCGCAGGCCGTGCGGCTCTGGCTCGATTTCAGCGCGAGACCGACGGGGCGCAACTGGTACCGAGCGCACAACGCCAGCATCGTGGGCGCCTACCTGAGCACCGGCGACTCGCCGACGCCGACCGCCGCCAGCGCCGCCTCGACGCGGAACGCGTCGAGCTCGTCTGCACGACTGAACCGCTCGTGGCGCTGAGGATCCGCGTTCATGGCTGGTTCGCCTCCTGTGGCATTGCGAGCGCGGCCCGCAGGGCCCGCCGCCCGCGCATGACATGCACCCGAACGGTGGACTCCGCGATACCGAGGATCTCGCCAGCGGTCGCTGCATCCAGGTCGGCGTAATCGACCAGCACGACGCTGGCACGCTGCGAGGGCGACAGGTCGGCCAGCGCGTTGGCCAGGGTGAGCCACGCGTCGGCTCCAGCTGTACCGTCGGGAACTGACACCTCCGGACCATGCAGGCCGAAGGGAGCAGCAACTCGGCGTCGCACGTGGGATCGGGCCAGGTTCACCGCAACGCGGAGCGTGAAGTTCCGTGCGTGCTCCGGCGAGGTCATCCGATCCCACCGCTCGTACAGCCGGACGAACGCTCCTGGGCGATGTCGGACCCCATCTGCGCATCGCGCGCCACGAACCCCGCTGTGCGCACCACAGTGGGATACAGCAATCGGAATGTGTCGTCGAACGACCAGGGGAGGCTCTCGGTCACAGGCTCAGCATGGACCTCCATGCTGTTCCTTACGCTTGAAGCCCCCCAAACGTGTACGTCGGGTGAGTGAATATCGCAGCGGTACACCTACTTGGGTGGTTCTCGCCCGCGCGCCTCGAGGGCTCATGGGACGTCCCAGCCGACGAGCCTTCAGGCCCAGAGATCGATCTGCGGAAGACCGGCGATCCCGAGGGCCTCGTTGAGCTCGGCGCAGTGGTAGACGTCGTGGGAGAAGACCCGCTGCAGGACCCAGCCGCGGGGGTGGACTCGCTCCTCGGTCCCCCACGTGCGACGAATCTCCTCGTCGAGCATGTCGAGTGTCCAACGATCGAGACAGCTTTCCACGATGCGGAATGTTGAGTCGAACGCCTCGACGAGAGCCTCGGCGTCGAGTGGATGATCGAGGTCGTCGTCGCCCGGGCAGTCGAACGCGGCGTTCGTGAACGGCGTCGTCTCCGCGCCGGGCTCACCGGCGAAGTCGCAGAGCCAGAACACTCGCTGACAGGCCGTGTGACCAGCGGTCGCCCAGATCGGCCACCTGTCGGGCGATGGGCGCAGCGCGAGTTGCTCCTCGGTCATCGCCGCGAGGACCTCGCGGAGCCGCTGGTTGTACAGGGGCCACGTGCGGTAGGCCGGACGGATCGTCAGGTCGCTCACGGCGGGTCCAGCGCGAACGATCCCGTGACGATCTCGCCCGCCGGCTCGTAGATACCGATCACGACACCGGTCGTGGAGACCGTGCTGTCGACGAGCTTCAGTCCGGCGGGAATGGTGCCGTCCGAGAACAGGCGTTTCCCCGAGCCGATGACGACCGGGAAGACCCACAGGCGGTACTCATCGACAAGGTTGTGGCGCATGAGCGTCTGGATCAGGTTCCCGCTGCCGTGCACCTGCAGCTCTGGGCCATCTCCACTCTTGAGCGCGGCGATGCCCTCGGCCGCGTCTCCCTCGATGAGGACCGCTTCGCCCCACTCCAGCTTGGGATGACTCCTCGACACGACGTACTTGGTGGCGTCGTTCAGCGGCTTCCCGCCGGCCTCCTCCGGGGCGTTCGGCCAGTAGCGCGGCGAAGATGTCATAGGTCTTGCGTCCGAGCAGCAGGTCGAACCGCGAGCTCATCGACTCGCCCATCACCTGCGCCATCTTGTCGTCCCAGTAGTTCACCGACCAGCCACCGAGCGTGAAGCCGTCGCTGTCGTCTTCTTCAGGTCCACCCGGCGCCTGCATGACCCCGTCGAGGGTCAAGAACGTCCCCACGATCAGTTTCCTCATGCGTGTCCCCCTTCGCTCCATCCCAGGCCAGGCGTGATTCCACCGAAGTCTATGACCACCGATCGGAGACGACCCCTCAGACCAAGGCGCGCGCGATCCCGAGGGCTGCGGCCACACCGACCACCCACAGCACGTGCACCTTGAAGCGCCACATCGCGACGAACGACGCCACCGCGATCACCAACGCGAACACGTCCACCGAGGACCACACCGGCACGGGGACCGCGTTGCCGAGCACCTCGACCGCCCGCACCTGATCGAAGAGCGTGTGGATCCCGAGCACGAGCGCGAGGTTCAGCACCACCCCGACCACCGCCGCCGTCACGCCGGACAGCGCCGACGCGAGCCGCCGGTTCCCGCGCAGCACCTCCACGTAGGGCGCGCCCAGGAAGATCCACAGGAAGCACGGCGCGAACGTCGCCCACGTGACGACCAGCGCGCCGAGCGCCCCGGCCACGGCCGGCGACAACGTGCCCGGCTGCTGGTACGCGCCCATGAACCCGACGAACTCGGTCACCATGATCAGCGGGCCCGGCGTCGACTCGGCCAGACCGAGCCCGGTGGCCATCTGACCCGGCAGCAGCCAGCCGTAGGAGATCGCCGCGACGTTGATGTACGCGAGCACGGCGTACGCGCCGCCGAACGTCACCAGCGCCGCCTTCGAGAAGAACACCGCCTGCTCCGACAGCACCGGCGGCGCCCACGACGCCCGGGTGAGCAACACGAGCGGCACGATCCACACCACGAGCCCGACGACCAATGCCTTCACGGCGCGCCGCGCGCTCGGCTGGGTGTGCGGCGGCATGGCCGCGTCGTCGCGCAGCGCCACGTCGGCGTCGTCACCCTCGGCCGGAGCGGGCGTCGAGCCGAGCAGCCCCGCGGCCCCGATCAGCCCCGCGCCCAGGATGATCACCGGGAACGTCAGGTGGAACACGAAGATCGCCAGGAACGAGGCGCCCGCCACCACGACCATCGCGCGCGTTCGCAGCGCCTTCTTGCCGATCCGGATCACCGCGTGCGCGACGATGCCGACGACGGCCGCCTGCAGCCCGAGGAACAACCCCTCGACCACGGCGACGTCGCCGTGCGCCGCATAGGTCCACGACAGTCCCCAGATCAGGAAGAACGCCGGGAGGATGAACGCGATCCCGGCGAGCAGTCCCCCGCGCACCTTGTGCAGCAGCCACCCGACGTAGATCGCCAGCTGCTGTGCCTCGGGCCCGGGCAGCAACATGCAGTAGTTCAGCGCGTGCAGGAACCGCCCCTCCGTGATCCACCGCCGGCGCTCGACGAGCTCCTCGTGCATCAGGGCGATCTGGCCCGCGGGGCCGCCGAAGTTGACGAACCCGAGCTTGATCCAGAAGCCGGCCGCCTCTCGGAACGACACGGCGTGCGCGGGCGCGGCCACCTCGGGATCGCTCACGCGGCCACCCTACCGGCCGGTCGTAGCCGTACCATCGCGGCATGCACACCGTGAGCTCGCTGCGTGAACGGCCGTCCCGTCGAGGATGCGCCGGGTGGCCGGCGCCAGATCCCGAACCCGGCCAACCTGGCCGACCGCGTGTCCGAGGCGCTGCTCGGCGACGCGGACACGTTCGTGCGCGCGGCGCACGCCGCCGCCGAGGCGCAGGCCGGCTGGGCGGCCGTACCGGCGCCCGTCCGCGGCGAGGTGATCCAGCACCTCGGCGAGCTCGTCCGCGCGAACAAGGAGGCGCTGGCCGCGCTGATCACCCGCGAGATCGGCAAGCCGATCGCCGAATCGCGCGGCGAGGTGCAGGAGGTCATCGACACCTGCGCGTTCTTCCAGTCGGAGGGACGGCGTCTGTACGGGATGACGGTCCCGAGCGAGCTGCCCGACAAGCAGCTGTTCACGTTCCGCACGCCGGTCGGGCCCGCCGCGATCATCACCGCGGGCAACTTCCCCGTGGCCGTGCCCTCCTGGTACATCGTGCCGGCGCTGCTGTGCGGCAACACCGTGGTGTGGAAGCCGGCGGAGTACACGCCCGCCATCGCCGAGGCGTTCGCACAGCTGATCCTGCACGCCGGCGTGCCGACGGGCGTGTTCCAGATGGTGCTCGCCGACGGCCCCTCGACGTTCGCCGGGCTCGAGCGCGCGATCGAGGACGGCTCGATCCGCAAGGTCGGCTTCACCGGGTCGACCGCGGTCGGCGCCAGGATCGGCGAGCTGTGCGGACGACACCTGCAGACGCCGTGTCTGGAGCTCGGCGGGAAGAACCCGCTCGTCGTGATGGCCGATGCCGACCTCGACCTGGCCGTCGAGGGCGCGTTGTTCAGCGGGTTCGGCACCGCCGGGCAGCGGTGCACGTCGCTGGGCACCGCGATCGTGCACGCCTCGGTGCACGACGACTTCGTCGATCGCTTCGCGCGGGCGACCGAGACCGCCGTGATCGGCGATCCCACCCACGACGTGCTGTACGGCCCGATGATCGACGCCCGGTTCGCCGAGCGGTTCGAAGACTGGCTGAAGCTGATCCAGCCGCACCACCGGGTGCACGGGTCGACCGGCATCGGCCGGATCACGGCCGACAACCCGCGGACGGGCTTCGTCGGCGACCCCGAGGCGGGGCTCTTCTACCACCCGTCGATCGTCGACGGCGTCACGCGCGACGACGAGCTGTACGCAACCGAGACGTTCGGCCCGATCGTCGGCGTGGCGAGCTTCGAGACGTTCGACGAGGCGATCGAGCTCGCCAACGGGCACGGCTACGGGTTGTCGTCCTCGATCTACACGACCGATCCGTTGCACGCGCTGCGGTTCCGCGAACGCGTCTCGGCGGGCATGGTCAGCGTCAACAACTCGACGAGCGGCGCCGAGGCGCACCTGCCGTTCGGCGGCAACGGCAAGAGCGGGAACGGCTCACGGCAGTCCGGTGTGTGGGTGCTCGATCAGTTCACGCGGTGGCAGGCGATGAACTGGGACTACTCCGGGCGCCTGCAGAAGGCCCAGATGGACGTGACGGACATCGCCGCCGATCCTGGGTTCCGGCTCGACGCCTCAGGGTGAGGCGACTGGGCGACGCGGTGACGCTGGCCGACGGTGTCGGGGTCGCGGTCGGGGGCGGCGGTGTCGATCCGCCGTTCCCCTGCCCCGCGATCAGCTGGTTCGCCTGCTCGATCAAGGATTGCGCCTGCTCCAGCTCCTGCTGGTAGAGGGCGAGGTTGCCGGCCTTGAGCGCTTCCTGCGCCGTCGCGAAGTGCTCCAGGGCCTGGGTCAGCAGCGCCTGCACCTGCTGATCGGTCGTGCCGCTGCCCCCGCCGTCCGGCGGCGGCGGGTTGCCGTTCCCGCCGGGCTCCCCGATCGTGCCGCCGGTTGCCTCCGACAACGCGTCGGCGAGCGTGTTGCCGAGCGACACGTCACCGCCGCTACCGTTGACGACGATGACCCGCTTCAGCTCGGGGATCTGCGGGCCCGACGTCGACTGCACGTAGATCGGCAGCACGTACAGGAACGAGTCGTCGATCGGGATCACGAGGAAGTCGCCGAAATCGATCTCCGAGCCCTGCTGGCCGAGCAACGTCCGCTCCGAGGAGAACTGCGGATCGTTGTTGATCCGCGCGTACACCTGCTGCGGTCCCTCGATGTTCTGGGTCAGACGGAACATCGTGACGTGCCCGTAGTCCAGCGGGTCGGAGTTCGCCGACATCCACCCCACCATGTTCTGCCGGCCGGCCGGCACGAACGGGATCACGAGTTGGAACTGCTCGGTGGCGCCGCCCGGCACCTTGATCAGCTGGTAGTACGGGCGCATCGGCGGTGGCGTGCCGCCCGGACGCGATCGAGCTGGTGGGCTGCGTGGGGTCGGGCGAGATCTGCCAGAAGTCGCGCCGCTGGTAGAACGCGGTCGGGTCGCTCACGTGGTAGTTCGCGAACTGGAAGGCCTGGATCTGGAACAGGTTCTCCGGGTACCGGAAATGCGCGGCGAGGCTGGCCGGCGCGGTGCTGATGTCCGTGAACAGACCGGGGTACGCGCTGCTCCAGGCCGCGACGATCGGCTCGCTCAGGTTCGCGTAGTAGGTGACGGTGCCCTGATAGGCGTCGACGACCACCTTCACGGAGTTGCGCATGTAGTTCACGGAGCCACTGAGCAGTCCCTCCGTCGCCGCCGAGGCGCTGACGCTCTGCGAGTAGGGGTACTGGTCGGTGCTCGTGTAGGCGTCGAGGATCCACTTCGGCTCCCCGTCGATGATCGCGAGGTACGGGTCGGAGTCGAACGACAGGAACGGCACCGCCTTCGCCGCGCGAGCTTCGACATCGCGGAAGATCATCAACCGGCTCTGGTTCGTGATCTGATTCGACAACAGCAGGTTCACGTCTTTGAAGTTCCAGGCGAACAGCGCACGCCGGAAGATGTTCTCGATCGGGATGCCGCCCTGCCCGCTGTACGGGAGGTTCTCGTTCGACCCCTCGAAGTCGAGCTCGCCGTTCGCGTTGGCCACGACGAAGTCGCCCTGGCCGTTCTCGCCGTAGTAGATGCGCGGCTGGTCCATCGCGGGCTCGCTCCCGGGCGCGATCGGCACGTCCTTCAGCGTCAAGACCGGCTGCCCCTCGGCGGTCGCGGTGTTCACGAGGGCGGCCACCGCGCCGTAGCCGTGCGTGTACGCGAGGTGGACGTTCTGCCAGGTCGCTCCCGCCTGCGGGATGCCCGCCGGGTTGATCTCGCGCGCCGAGATCATCAGCACGCGGGGGTCGCCGTTCTCCCCGATCGGGTACCGGTCGACGTCGACGTCGACGAAGTCGTAGTACTCCCGCACCCGCTGGAAGGACGCGAAGTTCTTCTGGAGCGCGCCCTGACGCCACAGGCGGATGTTCGACACGGTGGTGCGGTTGGAGCGGATCTCCGACGTGGTCAGCGCCTGGGCGGTGTCGGTGCGCACCTGCTGGTCGATCGCCTCCAGACCGAATGCCTGGCGTGTCGCGGTGATGTTGTCCTCGATGTAGGGCTGCTCCAGCTGCTGCTCGTTCGGCTTGACCTTGAACTGCTGGATGAACGCCGGGTAGGCCGTGCCGAGCAACACCGACACGATCGCGAGCAGACCGACGGCCACGACCGGCAGGCTCCACTGCTTCAGCCGGATGTTGAGGAAGAACAGGATCGCGCAGATGATCGCCACGATCGCGAGGAAGTTGAGCGCCGGCAGCTGCGCGTGCACCTCGGTGTAGGAGGCGCCCTCGACCACCCCGCGCCGCGACGTGAGCAGGTCGAAGCGGCCCAGCCAGTAGCCCCACGCCTTCACGAGCATCACGAGACCGAGCAGCACGGACAGGTGCGCCCGCGCGGCCGGCGTCACCTTGTCGGCGAACGCCGGTGCCTGCGGGCGGATCCCGCCCCACAGCACGTGCGCGATCGCGACGAGCAGCGTCACCCCGATCAGCGAGGAGAACAGCCAGCCCTGCAGGAACCGGAGCCACGGCAGATCGAAGATGTAGAAGGCGGGATCGCGGCCGAACAGCGGCTCCGGGTTCCCGAACTGGATCCCACCGCTGTTGCGCCACAGCAGGAATTCCTGCCAGTTGCCACTGACGCTCAGCCCGACGATCAGGGCGAGCACGGCGGCGCCCAGCGGCAGGAGCCAGCGCAGATAGGGCTCGGTCACGTCGCGCACCCGCTCCAGCGGGTCGAGCGGGTTCGGGATCACCGTCACCGGCGGCCGGAGCCGGCGCGCGATCACGAGGTTGATGTACAGCAGGGCGAAGAACAGGATGCCGAAGACGACCCCGAGCCAGACCTTCGTCCACAGGGTGTGCCAGAAGACGCTGCCCTGCTGGATCTCGTTGAACCACAGCACCTCGACCACGAAGCCGGCGAGCGCCGAGAAGATCAGAGCTCCCAGGATGACGGCGACCACGAGATACGTGGGCCACCGGCGCCGTCGCGGTGCGATCGAGATCGTAGCCATCGGAGACGCCAGCCTACTTCACGAGGTGGGAAGCCCCTGTCGCAGCGCCTGCAGGGCATCGTCGAACGTCGCGACCGGGATCACCTGCATGTCGCCGGTGTCGACCCCCGCCAGCTCCTCCATGTTCTTCTTCGGCGCGAGGAAGATCGTGGCGCCGGCCCGCTGGGCCGCGATCACCTTGTCCTGGATGCCGCCGATCGGATAGACGGTGCCGTCGGGGGTGATCTCGCCCGTGCCGGCGATGGTGCGGCCCGCCGTCAGGTCCTCGGGCGTCAGCAACTCGTAGAGCCCGAGCGCCCACATCAGACCCGCCGAGGGCCCCCCGATCTCGTCGCTCGTCATCGTCACGGGGAACGGGAAGGCGTCGATCATGGACACGCCCACGAGCAGCTCGTCGTCCGGACCACAGGGCGCCCGGGTAAAGGTGGCGCGTTCGGTCTGCCCGTCGACGTCCAGCACGAAATGCAGCGGGTGGTCGTCGGGGATCCGATCGAACAGCCGCGAGGCCTGGGAGGCGCTGCGCACGCGCCTGCCGTCCACCTCGGTGATGATGTCGCCCGGAAAGAGCTCGCCTTCGGCCGGGCACTGCTCGGCGATGTTCTCGATGAGCGCGCCGGGGGCGTGGTCCTTCGGGTAGATGCCCGCCTTCCGAAGGGCGACCGCCGTCGCGGCGATCTTGCTCTGGTCCATCTGGGAGACGCCGCGCTGCTCGATCACCTGCGTGGGCACGTCGGTGGGATAGACGACGTCGGTGGGCACGATCGCCTGGGTGCTGTCTCCCCAGGCGATCAGCGCCATCAAGGCCGTGAGCTGGCGGTAGCGCACGGTGGTCAGCTCGAGGCTGCCGGTCGGGTCGTAGCGTGCCGCTCCCTCGGTCGGTCCCGGGAACGCGATCCGCGTCAGCACGTCGCGCGCCGGCCCGGGACCCTCCGAGTAGTACGGGATCGGGAGCCATGCGGCGGCAAGCAGCGCCAGCCCCACCAGGACGAGCGCGACGAACCGTCCCGGATGCGTTGGCCGCCACATGCCACCGATGCTACGGGGCGGCGGCACGAACCACGCCACCCTCCCCGCCGGCGGCGATGCCGCGGGTACCCTCGCGCCATGCCCTACGTGCTCGTGTTGCTGGTCGCGGCCGCCGCCGGGGGCGGGGTCGCCCTCGCGACGCTGCGCCGTGGCGACGTCGCCGAGACCGAGTCCGCAGACGTGGACGAAGGGCTACGAGGAGCCGGAGGACGTTCAGCCCGAGGAGAACGTGGGTGCGACCGGGCAGCCACGGAAGCCGCTGCCGTCGACCCCGACCATGCAGACGCGCCTGACCGGCGTCGTGGGACTGCTCATCGTCGTGCTGGTCGCCGCCGGTCTGATCGCGGGCGCATGCCTCGTGATGTGGGACGCCCTCCGGAACGCCTGGCGAACCTTCGGTTCCTAGTCGATCTCGGGTGTGACGTCGCGCAGCTCCAGCAGCAGGTGGCCGCTCAGCGTGCCGTCGTCGCGCAGCCGCCCCTCCAGGTTGTAGCGACCCGCCCAATCGGCCAACGCCGCCCGGGTGGGCTCGTCGAGCTCACCGGTCGGCTCACCGGCGTAGGCGTCGACGGCCGCCAGCCGTCGCTGGACGTCGCGCACCACGTCGGCCGAGGCCTCGACCGGCTCGTCGTGGCGGATCAGCATCGTGTCGTCCCAGACCGAGAAGAGCCGCGCCAGCTCCGCCGGCGCGTCGGGATGGTCGTCCACGCGCAGGTCGATGTACCGATCGTTGCGTCCCTCGTAGCCGCCGCCGGCGCGCACGACCAGCAAGGCGGCCGACTGCTTCCCGCGCCGGTCCCCGCCGGCGGCGTCGCCGGCGAGCAGCGCCGCCAGCAACCGGTCGCACAGATCGCCGTCGGTCGAGCCGAAGACACGTGCGAGCTCGTCGACCACACCGTCACCGGCCAGGATGTTGCCCTGCGCGGCGAAGCCGTCGCCGGTTCGGCCGCCCGCCCACGACATGCAGTTGGCGCCGGTGAACGAGGCGGCCCCGCCGCGCCCATCGACGAACCCGACCTGACGCTCCTCGCGGTCCTCGTCGGGCTCGAGCACCGCGTCGAGCGCTGCCCCGGCCGGGAGTCCGCCGCCCATCAGCCCCAGCCCATCGGGTCCGAAGTCCGTGTTCGCCCACGACTGCGTGGCAACGGCCCCGACCCCGGCGCGCGCCCACGGCACGACCGCGCCGACGCACGGGAACTTGGAGGCGACCGCGACCCCGAGGTCGCCGTTGCCCGGATCGAAGGCGACGATCGAGAACGTCATCGCGCTACCGCCGTCCCACCGGGCGTTCCAGTTGGAAGGACGTCCGGTACCGCTCGAGGTGCTCCAGCATGTGCCCGGCGCCACGGATCACGGTCTCGCGCGGGTTCTCGGCGACGTGGACGGGCACCTCGCACTCCTGCGCGAGGAGGAGGTCGAGCCCGGTGAGCAACGCCCCGCCGCCCATCAGGAACATGCCGGTCTCCAACACGTCGTGCGTCAGCTCCGGCGGCGCATCGGCGAGCGTCCGACGGGCCGCATCCACGATGCGGCCGATCGGCTCCCCCATCGCCTGGCGCACCTCCACCTCGTCGAGCTTGACCTCCACGGTGTTGCCGGTCGACAGCTCCCGTCCGACGACGAGCGCCGCCTTGCCGCTGCCGATCGGGAAGGCCGAGCCGACCGCCCGCTTGACCTCGTCCGCCGCACGCTCGCCGATCGCGACGCCGTAGGTCGCGCGGACGTGCTCCTGGATCGCGACGTCGAGGTCGAACCCGCCGAGCATGACCGTCTGCCCCGAGACGATCCCGCCCATCGAGACGACCGCCATCTCCGAGCGCGCCCCGCCGATGTCGACGACCAGGCTGCCGATCGGTTCCTGGATCGGAAGACCGGCGCCGATCGCCGCCGCGAGCGGCTCCTCCACGAGCGTGACCTGTCGGCCGCCGCTCATCGCGACGGCCTCCTCCAGCGCCCGACGCTCCACCGGCGAGCTGCCCGAGGCGATCGTGATCAGCACGCGAGGCCGTGGGAACCGCCCGGGGACCGACCGCCGCAGCACGGCCTCGAGGAAGCGCTGCGTGACCTCGAACTCCGTGATCGTGCCCTGCCGCAGCGGCCGCATGCCGACGACCTCGCCGGTGCCGCCGCCGATGATGCGCCAGGCCTCCTCGCCGATCGCGATCACGTCGTTCGTGACCGCGTCCAGAGCGACCACGGTCGACTCGTCGAAGACGATGCCTTCCCCCAGCCGGTAGACCTGCGTGCTGGCCGTTCCGAGGTCGATCGCGAGATCGCGCGCCACCGCCTAGGCCCCCATGACCCAGTCGGCCTCGCCCGTCGTGAAGATCTCCTTCTTCCAGATGGGCACGTCGCGCTTGAGCTCCTCGATCCCGAACCGGCACGCCTCGAACGCCTCGGCGCGGTGCGGCGCGGAGACCGCGACGACCACGCTGATCTGCCCGACCTGCAGCGTCCCCGTCGCGTGCAGCAGCGCCGCGCGACAGATCGCCCAGCGCTCGTGCAGCTGCGCGCCGATCTCGGCCAGCCGCTGCATCGCGAGCTCGTCCCAGGCCTCGTAGGTGAGGTCGGTCACCGTGGGTCCGGCGGCGGAGTGGTCGCGCACGGTGCCGATGAACACGCACGTGCCGCCCGCGGCGGGGTCGGCGACGGCGGCCAGCGCTTCGTCCACGGACGGCGGCTGATCGGTGACGCGCACGAGGGTACGGTCGGTGGCCACGAACCTCATCGTAGCCGTCGCCCCGGCCCTTCCGCGCTGACGGCGTAGGCTGGCGGGACGATGTCTACTCCCGACTTCCCCTTCGGCATGGACCCGGAATCGTTGCGCGACGCGCCGCTGTTCCGGGAGTTGCAGCGCGTGATGAGCGGTTCCTCCGGGCCGGTCCAGTGGGAGCTCGCACGGCAGATGGCGGTCGCCGGCGCTGCCGAGGCCGGCAGCGACACGGCGCCGGACGCCGCGGCGAACGACGCGTTCGCCGAGATCGCGCGGGTGGCGGAGCTGCACGTGCTCGAGCTCACCGACCTCGCGCCGACCGGCGACGTCTTGCACGTGGAGGTCGTTCGTCGCGCCGATTGGATCGCGACCGCGATGGAGGACTACCGACCGCTCGTCGAGCTGGCCGCCGGCCGGATGTCGGACGCGCTCGTGCGCGCGCTCGCCGAACAGCGCCCGACCGAGGACGCCGGCGAGGGCGACGCGATGGCGGCCCTCGGTTTCGGATCCCCGCAGGCCCTGATCGGGCAGCTCGGCCCGCTGCTGCAGGCGACGCAGGTCGGACAGGTGTTCGGCTTCCTCGCCAGCCGCGTGTTCGGCGGCTACGACGTCGGCGTCCCGCGACAGGCCGCCGGGCCCGTGCGCTTCGTCCTGGCGAACATCGAGGGCTTCGAACGCGACTGGTCGCTGGACCCGCGGGAGTTCCGCACGTTCGTGGCGCTGCACCAGATCGTGCACCGGCTGCAGTCCGCACAACCGTGGCTGCCCGCGCATGCCTCCGCGCTGGTCGACGACTTCTGCTCGTCGATGACGATCGACGTCGACGCGATCCGCGACCGCTTCGCGAACATCTCCCCCGAGGACCCCGAGGCGTTCTCCGCGGCGTTCGCCGACGAGGAGGGCTCGATGTTCGGGATCGTGCTCGACGACGAACAGCGGCTGAAGCTCGACCGGGTGCGGGCCTTGATCGGCGCGGTCGAGGGCTACGGCGATCACGTCGCCGCCACGATCGGGGCACGGCTGCTCGGCACCTACCCGAAGATCGAGGAGGCGATGCGACGCCATCGGGAGGACGAGGAGCTCGACCCGATCTTCGCGCGGCTGCTGGGCGTCGACGTCGGACGCGAGCACGTCGCGGCCGGGCGCGCGTTCTGCGAGACGGTGGTCGAGCTCACCGACGAGGCGACGCTCGGTCGCATGTGGGGCTCGGTCGACGCCCTGCCCGGGCTGGCGGAACTGCAGGAGCCGCGTCTGTGGCTCGCCCGCACCGTCTGACGCGCGCCGGCGCCTCTGAGCGCTGCCCGCGTTCGGTATCCTTCGCGCCATGCCTGACCTGATCGCCGGGGAGCTGGTCGCCGCCGCCGTCGTGGATGCGCGTGTGTGGGACGCGCAAGGCAACATGTCGCCGGACGGCATCTACCTCACCGGACAGCCGGGCCCCGCCCTGCCGTTCGTGATGTTCCGCGCCTGGAAGATCCCCGTGGGCACCGTCCTGGAAGAGGTCCGGTTGTTCGGGCCGTCGGGTCGGATGGTGTTCCGCTGGGGCCCCGAGTACCGACAGATGCGGGGCATGTTCGACCTGACGACGGAGGTCGACGAGGTGCCGCAGGCCGTCTTCGACGAGACGGGCACCTACGTGGCCTCGTTCGTGGTCGACGAGCAGGTGCTCGGTGAGATCGAGGTGCCCGTCTACGTGCAGGCCTCCCCCGAGAAGCTCGACAAGGGCATCGAAGAGGGCCTGAAGAAGTCCGACGTGATCTGGGTGGGCGTCGATCAGCACGGGCGACGCAAGACGGCGCCCGTGTGGTTCGCGTACAAGAACGGAAAGGTCTACGTCTTGTCGCAGCGCGAGCCGGGACCGAAGGAGCAGACCGTGCCCGGCATCGGCGAGGCCGGCGAATTCGTGGTGATCACGCGGCGCAAGCTGCGCGATACGTCGCTCAACGAGCTCCAGGCGTCGGGCCACGTGCTCGAGGGCGCCGAGTGGGAGGAGGCCGCGAAGCTCCTGGTCGATCGTCGCCGCTCGCGCAACGGACCGCCGAGCGAGGCGCTCGCCCGCTGGCGGTCGACCTGCGACATCCTCGAGCTGACGCTCAACGCGCCCGCCGGCTAAGCTCCTACCGGTTGATCGGGCGTCCGAGGGCGTCCGCGATCGATTGCAGCTGCTTGCCGAGCTCGATCATCTCGTCGGGCAACAGCGCCTGCGCGCCGTCGACCATCGCCTCCTCGGGACGCGGGTGCACGTCGATCATGACGGCGTCGGCGCCGGCGGCCAGCGAGGCCAGCGCCATCTTGGCCACCAGCGAGTGCTTCCCGACGGCGTGCGACGGATCGACGATGACCGGCAGGTGCGACTCCTCCTGGGCCACCGCCATGCCGCCGAGGTCCAGGGTGTTGCGGGTCGAGGGCTCGAAGGTCCGGATCCCGCGCTCGCACAGGATCACCTCGGAGTTCCCACGCTGCGCCACGTACTCGGCGGCCTGCAGCCATTCCTCGATGGTCATCGCGAGCCCGCGCTTGAGCATCACCGGCTTGTTCGTCAGCCCGACCTCCTTGAGGAGCTCGAAGTTCTGCGCGTTGCGCGTGCCGATCCGGATGCAGTCGGCCACCTCGGCCACGTGCGCCACCTGCGAGACATCGACCACCTCGACGATGAACGGCAACCCGAACCGGCGCCGAGCCTCCTGCAGGATCTCGATCCCCTGCTCCCCGAGCCCCTGGAACGAGTACGGCGAGGTGCGCGGCTTGTAGACGTCGCCGCGCATGATCGCGGCGCCGGCGTCCTTGGCGGCGCGCACCGCGGTCATCGTCTGTTCCTCGTTCTCGACGGCGCACGGGCCCGCGATGATCGTGAACGCGTCGCGGCCGACCGGCACCGTGCCGACCTTGACGATCGTGGTCTCGGGGTGCAGGTCGCGCGAGACCATCTTGTAGGGCTTGCCGACCTGGATCACGTGATCGACGCCGGCCATCTGTCGCCAGTCGATCTCCTTGAACCGGTCGGTGTCGCCGACCAGCCCGACGATCGTGTGCACGGTGCCGCGCGACACGAACGCCTCTCCCCCGTTGGCGCGCACGCGCTCCGCGACGGCGTCGATATCGCCGTCGGTGGCGTCTTGCTTCATGACGATGACCATGTGGTCGAACCTCCACGTTCGGCCCGGTCAAACGGCCCGGGGAAGTCGAAACCCCGGGCGGCTCGGCCCGGGGTCGCTGGCTGCTTGAGGCTGCTGGCGACTACGCCGGGGAAAACCCGCCGTCGGGAAACCAGAAGCCCAGGTATCGCTGCATGCCGGTCATGGTGTCAGACGGTCTCGGGGCTGGCAAGCCTCCACCAGCCACGGCGGTCGACGGCCTGTCGGACCCGCCAGTCGGGGTCCTGGGCCGGGAAGTCGACCCGGTAGTGGCCGCCCCGGCTCTCCCGCCGCCGATCGGCCGCGCCGGCCATGAGCCAGGCGACCAGCGTGGCGGCGCGGCCGCCGCCCGGATCGGTCGCGGCCGCCAGCTCGCGCCAGCAGGGCCTGCAGCTCGGGCCCGTCGCGGCGGACGCTCAGGAAGCGGTCGGCGCGATCACGGATCCGCGACGAGCCCCATGGCGCCCACCGGTTCCGCCGCGAGGTCATCGATGGGCGCCGCCACGGGCGCGGGTCCTTCGTCGGCGATCGCGGACCGGCGCCCGAAGACGAGCGCCTCCGCCAGCGAGTTCGACGCGAGGCGGTTCGCGCCGTGCACACCGGTGCTCGCGACCTCGCCCGCGGCGAGCAGACCCGGCACGGTGGTGCGCCCCCACAGGTCGGTCAGCACGCCCCCCATGCAGTAGTGCGCGGCGGGGGCGACGGGGACCGGCGTGGTCGCGATGTCCAGCCCGACCTCACGGCACTGTTCCGCGGCCGTCGGGAACCGCGTCTCGACGTTCGCGACCGTTGTCGCGTCGAGCACGACCGGCCGCCCGGTCTCCTCACGCACCTGCAGCACGGCGCGAGCCACGATGTCGCGCGGCGCCAGGTCGCCCAGCGGGTGGAAACGGTCCATGAACCGCTCGCCCGAGGCGTCGCGGAGCACGGCCCCCTCGCCGCGCAGCGCCTCGGTCAACAGTCGCGCGGGGTGGCCCGGCACGTCGAGCGCCGTCGGGTGGAACTGCACGAACTCCAGGTCGGCGAGCGCCGCGCCCGCGTGCCACGCCAGCGCGAACCCCTCGCCGACCGACGTGTCGGGGCCGGTCCGCCGCCCGTAGATGCCGCAGGCGCCGCCGGTGGCCAGCACGACCCGGTCGGCGGCGATCAGCGCGCCGCCCTCCACGCGAACACCCGAGGCCGCCGCTCCGTCGCGAAGCTCGATGGCCACCGCGCGCGCGTCGACGCGCACGATGCCGCCGTGACGCTCGACCACCTCCTCCAGGAAGTGGTGCAGCGCGCGCCCGGATCGGTCGCCGCCGGCGTGGTGCACGCGCCGCGCGCTGTGGCCGCCTTCCAACGCCGATGCGTCGCCCTCGTCGAAGCGCATGCCCATCGCGATCAGCTCGGCGACCGCCTCGGGGGCTTCGCGGACCAGGACCTCGACCGCGCGCGGGTCGCAGAGGCCCGCGCCGGCCGCGATCGTGTCGGCGGCGTGCCGCTCGGGGCTGTCGTCGGCCCCGCTGACGGCGGCGACCCCGCCCTGGGCCCACGCGGTGGCGGACAGCTCCGCCGCGCCCGGCGCCACCACCGTGACCGCTCCCCGGTCCACCGCGTGCAGCGCGCACCACAGACCGGCGGCGCCCGCGCCGATCACGACGGTGCTGGTGCTCACTCGCCGAACACCGGCACGGTGGCGGGCACCGTTCGGCCGGCGGTGGGTCCGATCGCGATCATCCGCTCGACGGCTTGTCTCGCCCGGACCGCGATGTCGTCGGGGACCTCGATCTCGAACACCCCGTCACGCAGCGACGTCAGCAGGTTCTCGGGCGTGATCATCTTCATGTACTTGCACTCGGCCTTGCGGTCGACCGGCACGAACTCCTTCGTGGGGCTGGCCTTGCGCAGCTGATGCAGGATGCCCGTCTCGGTGGCGACGAGGAAGCGGTGGCGCCCCGAGCGCTCGGCCTCGGTCACCATCCCGCCGGTCGACAGCACCTTCGTGCGTTCCGCAGGAAGCTCGCCCTCCCCGAGGAGCCACATCACGTTCGTGGTGCAGCCACACTCGGGGTGCACGAACAGCTCGGTCTCGGGCTCGGCGGCGAGCATCTGTCGCAGGTCGCCCGGCTGGATGCCGGCGTGCACGTGGCACTCCCCCATCCAGATGTGCATCGAGCGCCCGGTCTGGCGCTCGACGTGCGCCCCCAGGAACTGATCCGGCAGGAAGAGGATCTCGCGGTCGGCCGGGATCGAGGCCACCACATCGGCGGCGTTGGACGACGTGCAGCAGATGTCGGACTCCGACTTCACCTCCGCCGTCGTGTTGACGTAGGCGACGACCACCGCGCCGGGATGCTCGGCCTTCCACTCGCGGAGCTGATCGGCGGTGATCGAGTCGGCCAGGGAACAGCCCGCCGCGAGGTTCGGCAGCAGCACGGTCTTCTCAGGCGACAGCAGCTTCGCGGTCTCGGCCATGAAGTGCACGCCGCAGAACACGATCGTGCTCGCGTCGGTGTCGGCGGCGACGCGCGACAGCGCGAGCGAGTCGCCGACGTGGTGGGCCACGTCCTGGATCCAGGGCACCTGGTAGTTGTGGGCCAGGATCACGGCGTCGCGATCGTCGGCCAGCCGGCGGACCTCCGCCGCCCACGACTCGTAGGACATCGTCGGGTGCACGTCAGTCATGGAGGTCGATCACCTCCAGCGACAGGTCGAGCGACGGCGCCGAATGGGTGAGCCTGCCGACCGAGAGCACGCGAGCGCCCGCGTCGACGAAGTCCCGCAGGTTCTCCAGCCGCACGCCCCCGGACACCTCCAGGCGCATCGGGTCGCCGACGCGCGCGATCGCCTCGCGCACGCGCTCAGGCGTCGGGTTGTCCAGCAGGATCCGGTCGGCGCCCTCCGCGATCGCCTCGTCGAGTTGCTCGAGCGTCTCGACCTCGACCTCGACCGGCACGCCCCCGGACTTGGCGCGGCGGACCGCCTCGGTGACCCCACCCGCGATCCGTACGTGCGTGTCTTTGATCAGGATCGCGTCGGACAGCGAGGCGCGGTGCAGGGTGCCGCCGCCGGCGACGACCGCCGACCGCTCGACGGCGCGGAGGCCGGGCAGGGTCTTGCGGGTACAGAGGATCTGCGCCGGGGCCGCAACCTCGACGTAGGTGCGCGTGAGCGTCGCGATGCCCGAGAGATGCCCGAGCAGGTTCAGAGCCGGCCGCTCGGCCCGCAGGACCGTCGCCGCCGCACCGTCGAGCAAGGCAACCCGGTCGCCGGGCGCCACCGTGTCGCCGTCGGCCAGCTTCCAGTCGATCGTGAGGGATGCCCGGTCCTGGTCGGCCGCCGCGGTGAACACGGCCGCGGCCGCATCGACGCCCGCCAGGACGCCGTCCTGCTTGACCACGAGCTCTGCGGTGCACGCGGTGCCCGCCGGGATCGTCAGCCGCGAGGTGAGATCGCCCGCGGGGGCGTCCTCCGCCAAGGCGGCGCGGGCGAGCTGATCGAGATCGTCGGACACGTGGTCTCCTTCCTTGCATCGTATCGCGGGCTCCACCTTTGCCCCGTGAGAGACTTCGCGCCGTGGCGGATCGACTCGAGGAGTTGCGCGCGCTCGTCGCCGACGCACCCTTCTACCGGTGGTCGGGCATGGCGATCGCCGACGCCGAGGACGGGTCCGTGACCTTGGAGCTCGAGCTGGCGGATCACCACCTGAACATCCAGGGGTTGGCGCACGGCGGGGTGATCGCGACGCTCGCCGACGCCGCCATGGGGCTCAGCCTGCGCAGCGCCCTGGAGCCGGGTCGGCGTCACGTGTCGGTCGAGATCGGCGTGCACTACCTGCGGCCGGTCACGCGCGGTCGCGTCCGCGCGATCGGCAGCGCGGTGCGGATCGGGCGCGAGATCGCCTACGCACAGGCCGACGTCCTCGACGCGAACGACCGGCTGTTGGCCCGCGCCGACGGCACCTACAGCGTGACGCGGGAGCGGCCCTAGTACTCGACGTCGAGGGTCGACATGCCGTCGGCGAGCTTGCCGAGGGCGCCGGCGAGCCCCATGAGCATCCCCATGTTCCCGTCGATCTTGATCTTGCCCATCATGAACGACGTCACCGGATTGGCCTCCCGTTTCGCGAGCGCGACGGCCGTCTCGTAGCTCTGTGTGATCGTCGCGTCGGGGTTGTCGATGTCGCCGAGGCCCAGCTCGATACGCCCGTCGGCGACCACCGTCCAGTAGTGCGCGACGTCGCCGTCGGGCTTCGAGATCACCTGCTGGATCCGCGCCGCGGCCGTTCCCGCCGCCTGCGAGAACTCGTCGTTGCCATTGACGGCATCCATCACCGCCGTCGCCCACTCCTCGGACAGGAACCGGATGCTCATGCTTGCCCCTTCCACACAGAAGCGGTCAGCCTACCGGGCCGCGCGCCTACGGCTCGGGGAACAACTCCGGCGAGGTGTAGTGCGTGTCGTCGCCGAGGAACCACATCGTGCGGCGCTCCCCGTCGATCTTGACGGTGTTGATGCTCGCGTTCGCCGGCAGGAAGAACATCTCCTGTTCCTCGACGCCGAGGATCTCGCCGATGTAGGCGTTGATCACGCCGCCGTGGCACACGATCCAGACGTCGCCGTCGGGGTGCGCCATCAGGATCTCCTCGACCGCGCCCACGACGCGGCTGCGGAAGGCGTGCACGGGCTCGGAGCGCGGCGCGAGGACGAACACCGGGTCCTGCAGGAGGATCCGCGACGGCATCTCCGGGTGCTCGGTCAGCAGCTCCTCGAACTCCTTCAACTCCCAGTCGCCGGCGTGCCACTCGGCGAGGTCGTCGAGGTAGGTGGCGACGCGGCCGGTCTGCTCGAGGAAGGGGGCCACCGTCTCGCGGGCGCGCGTAAGCGTCGAGCAGTAGATCGCCGTCGGCTCGGGCATCAGCCGCAGCCGCCGGGCCAGGGCGAGGGACTGATCGCGGCCGATCTGGTCCAGGGGCGGATCGGCCGTCAGACCGCGCGGCGTTTCGGCCTGCCGGGTCGATCGATGGTCCGCCTTGCCGTGGCGGATCAGGTAGAGGCGTCGCTCGCTCACGCGCGCGTCACCGCCGACGGGTGTCGCGCCCGCCACTCGGCGGCGTAGCCCTCGACATCGTCGCGGAGCCAGACCCGGCCACCGGCGAGCGACGCGATCGGCTCGGGGAAGTGCCCGCGGTCGATGTAGGTGATCACGCGACGTTTGTCCCACCCCATGATCTCGGCCGCCTCCGCGACCCCGACGAGGTCGGGCACGATCTCGACGGTCAGCATCGCGTCGTCGCCGGCGATCGTGCGGAGCTCGGCGAGACAGCCGGCGCGGGACGTGCCGGTCACCTCGACGAACATCGGGGCGTCCAGCACCTGGGCGTACCAGCGGCCGCCGAACTGCCACATGCGCGCGCGGACCGGATCGGACATGGCACGAAGGGTATGACGGTGTCCCTCAGCGGCGCAAGGGCGCTACCCGTCCGACCGGTGGAGGACGCCGAGCCTTCGCAGTTCCCGGCGCCAGCATTCCGTGTGCCAGTGGCGCCGGTCCTCCGCCGCGCCCGCGGGCACGACCACGAGGTGTCGCTGGCCGGGACGGATGACGTGATCGCATCCCGGACAGCGGTACTCCTTGTCGCTTGCGACCTCGCGGACCTCGTAGCCGTCGGCGATCGCCCACGACGGCGCCCGCGGGTTGCCGGTGGGCGCCGGCGACGGCTGGTACTCGAGCGGCGCACGCTTGTTCTTGCGCGGCATCAGGCGTGCTCCCGGACGAACTCGACCACGAACGGTACGAGCGCCGCGGCGTTGTCGGCGGCCTTGTCCTTGCGCGAACGCTCGAAGGAATGCCCGGCGCCCTCGAACGGAACGTAGGTCGCGCGTTTCCCGAGCTTCTTCAAGACGGGTCGCAACACGTCGGGCGTCGCGAACGGATCCTTCGTCCCCTGCAGGAACAGCATCGGCTGCCGCAGGTCGTAGAGATGTGCGTCGCGTGGCTGGTCGGGCTTGCCGGGCGCGTGCAGCGGATAGCCGAGGAACACGAGGCCGGCGGCCGGCATGCCCTCGGCGGCGGCCATCGAGGAGATGCGCCCGCCGTAGCTCTTGCCGCCGGCGAACACCGGCCGGCCGCCGGTGCGAGCGGTGGCCGCCTCGACGGCCGCGCGGAACGCGGCGATCGCGTCCTTCGGCGACCCGGGGCTCTTCCGCCCGGCCTCGATGTAGGGGAAGTTGAACCGCATCGCGGACACGCCCGCCGCACTCAGGGCATCGCAGAACCCGGCCATGAACGGGTGGTGCATGCCGGCCCCGGCGCCGTGGGCGACCACCAGGGCGGCGGGCGCCTTCTTGCCGCCGTCGTGCCACGCGGCGCTGACCCCGCCACGGGGCGTCTCGACCTCGAACAGCGTCTCGGACATACGACCATCATGCACGCGCGCCTCAGGTTGCGTCCTCGAGGAGGGCGGCCAGACGGGCGAGCCACCAACGCCCGGAGGGCCGATCGAGGCTTTCGACGCCGTCCCGCTCGATCCACCGGCAGAGCTGCGTGGCGACGATGACCGTCGCCGATCCACGGAGGTCACCCGGCGCATCACCGACGTCCGCGTAGCCGGCGATCAGGTCATCGAGCATCTCCCGACCGGGATCCTGCACGAGGAAGTAGGCGAGGTCGTAGTGCGGCTCCGCGCCGCGCATCTCGCCGAAGTCGATCACGCCGGTGTAGACGCCGTCGCGCTGATAGATGTGGGTCGCGTCGAAGTCGCCGTGCGCCAGGCGGCTCGGAGGTCGCTCGGCACGGGCCCGAGCGAACGTCGCCTCTAGGACATCACGCGCGTCGCCGTCGGCAATCGCTTCCATCACCACCGCGAGCGACGACGAGCCTCCGTCCACGAACGCCGCGTAGGTCTCGTCCTCCCCGCGCGGCGGCCACACCGGTTCGTCACGACGGATCCACCCGTACCCCTCGACCGCGATCGCGTTGATCCGGGCCAGATCGCGACCCGCCGCGCGCAGGATCGGAGCCCGGTCCGTGACGTCGCCGCCGGCCAGCGGCGCGCCCTCGATCTCACGAACGAGCATCACGCCCCGTCCGATCTCCGGTGCGTCGTCCACGGCGACCACCTCGGGGACGGAGACGCCGGCCGCCCGCAGATGCTCGTGCACCGCCGCCTCCGCGCGCATCGATCCGCCCGGGTCTTCCGAGGCCCGCAGGTACAGGGTCTCGTCGGCACGCCGCAGCCGGTACACGGGGGTCGACATCCCGCCGGGCGCCCGCTCGATCTCGAACCCCGGGCCGGCGAGACGCGCGACCAGGGCGCGCAGCGCCTCGGCCTCCTCATCGGGCGGCCGCGTCGAACCGTCGAGCCACCGCTCCGGCATGCGTGCCATGATGCACTGCATGGCCGGACGCTTCTACCTGGGGACGTCGGGGTTCGCCTACGACGAGTGGCGCAAGGGGGTCTGGTACCCCGAGGACCTCAAGAAGGACGACATGCTCGACTACTACTCGACGCAGCTGTCCTCGGTCGAGATCAACTACACCTTCCGGCGGTTCCCCAGCGAGAAGACGGTCGAAAAATGGCGCGCCAAGGCCGCCGACGGCTTCGTGTTCACCTTGAAGGCGAACCAGCGGATCACCCACTGGAAGAAGCTCGAGGACGTCGGGGAGGACGTGCGCGATTTCGTCGCGCGCGGCAAGCTCCTCGGCGATCGGTTCGGCTGCGTGCTCTTTCAGTGCCCGCCGTCGCTGCGCTACGACGCGGCGCTGCTCGACGGCTTCCTCGCGACGCTTCCGGCCGGAGGCTGGACATACGCGATGGAGTTCCGGCACGACTCGTGGTCTGCGGCGCGAGATCGGCTGCTCGAGGCGGGCGTCGGCTGGTGCGTCGCCGAGACCGACGAGAAGGACCCGTAGCCCGACGGATCTCTCCTGGGAGCCCGTTGGCTATCTGCGGCTGCGCAAGACGGAGTACAGCGACGAGGAACTGACCGAGTGGGCGTCGCGGATCCAGCCCGCGCTCGACGCGGCGCCACGATCTTCTGCTACTTCAAGCACGAGGACGAGGGCGCAAGCCCCAAGATGGCGAAGCGACTCGAGGCGATGCTCGAGGTGCCGCCGAGGGCGACGATGCCGCAGGTCGCGGTGCGAGGAGGCCCAGGTTCAGGCACCCGCCGTCGAAGCGGCGACCGCCGGCAAGACGCAGTACTTCACGGCAACGAGCATCGACGGGTACATCGCCGACCCCGACAACTCGCTCGACTGGCTCTTCCAGGCGCACGACGACGCGCACGGCGAGGGCCGGTGGGATGCGTTCATCGGCGCCGTCGGCGCGATGGCGATGGGCGCGACGACGTACGAGTGGGTGCTCGAGCACGAGAAGCTGCTGGACGAGCCGGCCAAGTGGCACGAGTTCTACGGCGACATCCCCTCGTGGGTGTTCACGCACCGGGAGCTGCCGGCGATCCCGGGCGCGGACGTGCGATTCGTGCAGGGTGACGTGGCACCCGTGCACGAGGCGATGGCGACGGCCGCGGGCGTGCAAGAACATCTGGCTCGTCGGTGGCGGCGACCTCGTCGGACAGTTCGCCGATCGCGGGCTCCTCGACGAGATCCAGCTCCACGTCGCCCCCGTGACGCTCGGTGGCGGCGCACCGCTCCTCCCGAGGCGGATCACCGCTCCACGCCTCAAGCTCCGAAGCGCCGAGGAAGAGGGCGGCTTCGCCTACCTCACCTACGCGGTCGCCCGCGACCAGGCCACGTCGCCAGGCTAGGCTGCTCCTGCTCGCCTGCGGTCTACCGGAACGGGGTCCATTGCTCAAGGTTGCGCGCAGACGGTAGCGAGGCCGGGCGGCCTCGTGCGCTCCGATTGACACGTCCAAGGGCGGAGCCATACCGTTCGGATACGAACGATTCGGAGGAGACAACGGACGAGCTCGCCGTGGTCGAAGGGGTCGAAATCTCGACCGACCACCTGGTTGGCGGCGAACGCCTCAGCTCGCCAGATCGGTTCCCCGACGTGTCTCCCATCGACGAGCAGGTCATCGCAGAAGTAGCTCGCGGCGATGCCACGACGGTAGGCGCGGCGGTCGACGTCGCGGGCCAAGCAGGCGAGGAGTGGGGACGCACGCCACCGAAGGATCGGGCAGCTGTCCTGCATCGGATCGCCGACGGGGTCGAGACGCGGATCGAGGAGCTCTCCGCGGTCGAAACCCGCGACAACGGATCCCTCCTACGCTCACACCGGTCCTCCGTGATGCCTCGTGTGGCTCGAAACTTCCGGTATTTCGCCGACAAGCTCTTGGACTTGGAGGGTGCGGGCGACGCGACGTTCAACGGGAACCGGGAGCGATTCACGTGGGACCCGTCGGGCGTGACCGCGGTGGTCGGGCCGTGGAACGCGCCGCTGATGCTTGCCACATGGCGGATCGCACCGGCCCTAGCCGCGGGGAACGCCGTCGTGCACAAGCCGCCGGAGTGGGCACCCCTGACCGCATCGATCCTCGGGGACATCGCACTCGAGGCGGGCCTCGTCCCCGGCGCCTACAACGTCGTCCAAGGGATCGGCGAGGAGGCGGGCGCGGCCCTCGTCGGCCACCCGGGCGTGAGCCGGATCGCGTTCACGGGGTCGGTGGAGACAGGGCGGCTGGTTGCTGCAGCTGCGGCGGCGAACCTGACGCCGACATCGCTCGAGCTGGGCGGGAAGTCACCGTTCTTGATCTTCGCCGACGCCGATCCGGATGCAGCGCTGCGGCAGGCGATCGGGCAGTTCGACAACGCGGGACAGGTCTGCCTGGCCGGCACTCGCCTGTTGATCGAGTCCTCGATCTACGAGGACTTCCTGAAACGCTTCGTCGAGACGACGACGCGCGTCGTGCAGGGCGATCCTCGCGACGAAGCGACCGACATCGGTCCGCTCATCAGCAGGGAGCACTTCGTTCGGGTCGATGGGTTCGTCCGCGCCGGTCACGCCGAAGGAGCCCGCGCGCTCGTCGGCGGCGCCCCGAACGATGATCTGGGTGGGCTCTACTACCGGCCGACGCTGTTCGTGGATGTGCCAGCAGGCTCGCCGCTGCTGACCCGCGAGATCTTCGGGCCCGTGATCACGGCGCAGCCCTTCCACGACGAAGCGGAGGCGATCGCGCTCGCCAACGAGACGGACTACGGCCTCGCCGCCACCGTCTACACCGGCGACGAGGCGCGGGCTCGCCGAGTCGGCGAACAGCTCGTCGCGGGCACCGTCTGGGTCAACTGCTTCTTCGTTCGCGATCTCGAGGCACCGTTCGGTGGCTCGCGGAACTCGGGGATCGGCCGTGAGGGAGGCAGGTGGAGCTTCGACTTCTACGCGGACGTGAAGAACGTCGTGACGGCACCGTCGTCCGGCGGGTGAGGAGGATGGATGGGTGAGGTGGTTGGTGCAGCCCTGGTCGCGCACGTCCCGACGATCATGCTGCCCGAAGATGTGCGGCTCGAGCTCAACGACGGCGAGGAGATCACGCTCGTCCCCGGCCTGCACCGGATGAAGCGTGACTGCATCGACCGATTGCGACCGGACACGGTCATCGTCTTCGACACGCACTGGGAGTCGACGTTCGAGCACATCGTCACCGCGCACGAGCGGCGGCAGGGCTTGTTCACGAGCAGCGAGCTTCCGCGAGGCATGCGACAGGTCCCCTACGACATGCCGGGAGACCCCGATCTCGCGAAGCAGATCGCCGCGCAGGCCAAGGCCCGCGACGATTGTTGGATCCTCGCGTGTGACGATCCCTACCTGCCGATCTTCTACGGCACGGTGAACATCTGGACCTTCCTCGGCGATCCCGACACGAGATGGATCAGCGTTGCCCTGAACCAGACCTGCGATACGGACGACTTCCTGTTGTTGGGGTCGCTGATCGGTCAAGCGATCGCGGAGAGCGATCGTCGGGTCGTGCTGCTGGCATCGGGCGGGATGACGCACCGGTTCTTCGGGTTCAAGGAGCTCCGGCAGCGGGAGGCGCAGCGAGCGCCCGACAACATCTACGACCGGGCGTACTACGACGCCGACATGCACGTGCTCGATCTGCTCCAACGCGGGGACCACGCAGGTGTGATCGAGAACATGCCCACGTATCGGAAGGCCTACCCGGAGGGCCATTTCGGCCACTACCTGATGATGGCCGCCGCGATGGGCGGCACCACGTGCACCGCCCCGGGCGAGCTGTTCAGCGAGTACGAGGCCTCGGTCGGCACCGGGCAGGTGCACGTGTGGTTCGAGCGGCCGAGCGCCGGATGGACGGTGGGTTCGGCGGCCTGACCATGTCCGAGCGGCCACTCCACCTCGACGCGACGCGCGAGGAAGCGCTCGAGCACGCCGTTCGGCTCGTGGCGGAGGCGTGGAGCTCGTTCGACCGCTTCCGGCCCGAGGAGCCGCCGCTGGACGAACGGGTGCGGGAGCTGATCCGCGCCCGGCTGCCGGAGCGACCTTCCCGCGTCCACGAGGTGCTGGACGATGCGGCGCGGATCCTCGACGAGTCGATCGCCCAGCCGCGGCCGCGGTACTTCGCGTTCATCGGTTCCAGCGGCCTGCCGATCGGAACGATCGGTGACCTCCTCGCGCACACGTACGACATCAATCTCGCGGTCGACGCGCGGGCGGCGACCGTCGTCGAGCAGCAGGCCGTGCGCTGGATCGGCGAATTCATCGGCTTCCCGGTGGCATCGGGCGCCTTCACGAGCGGTGGCACGATCAGCAACCTGACGGCGCTGGCCGCTGCGCGAGAGCGAGCGGTGCCCGGGGCACGCCGCACAGGCCTGAACGGTGCGAACGCCATCGTCTATTGCTCGCAGGAGGTGCATTACTCCGTGACGAGAGCGGTCGAGCTGCTGGGGATCGGCTCGGACCGGTTGCGGACGATCCCGCTCGATCCGTTGCGGCGGATCCGGGCGGACCTGCTTGCAGAGGCGATCGCGTCGGACCGTGCGGCCGGCGCGACCGCCGTGGCGGTGGTGGCATCCGCCGGCACCACCCTCACCGGCGCGGTGGACGACCTCGACGCCGTCGCCGACGTCTGCGAAGACGCCGGCGTGTGGTTGCACGTCGATGGCGCCTATGGCCTTCCCGCCGCCGCGGTCCGCCCGGAGCTGTTCGCGGGCCTCGCTCGCGCCGACTCGTGCTCGGTGGACGCCCACAAATGGCTCTACCTGCCGAAGGCATGTGGCGTCGTCATGAGCCGTCACGAGGATGTCTTCGTGGAGGCTTTCTCGCACGAGCAGGGCTATCTCCCTCACCAGCAGCACGAGTTGCACGCCGCTGACATCACACTGGAGTACTCGCGGCCGTTCCGCGCGCTCAAAGCGTGGCTCGCCTTCCGGGCACACGGGGCGCACCAGTTCCGCGATGCGATCGCCCGCAACCTCGAAGAGGCCGACCTGCTGTACCGTCGCGCCCAAACGAGCGAGGACTTCGAGGTGATGGACGCTCCTCCGCAGCTGTCGATCGTGCCCTTCCGGCACGCGCCGGCGGGGGTCGCCGTCGACGTGCACAACCAACGACTGGCGGAGGCAGTCCAGGCCGACGGCCGCATCTACCTCGCCTCCGCGCTGATCGACGGTGAGGTGTGGCTCCGCCCGTGCTTCGTGAACTTCCGGACGACGGACGAGGACGTCCTCGCCATCCTGGACGTCGCCCGCGAGCTCGGCGACCGCCTCACCTCAGGAGCCGCATGAGCGAGGATCTCCTGCCGGCGGAGCGCAAGCGCGATCAGGACCGGCTGGCCTCGATGCTCCGCTCGCTCTCACGGGGCGTTCAGAATCGCGACGCCGCGGAGCGTCGCCGAGTCGCCAGGCCTCCGCGCTAGGAGGTCACGATCCGCACGGGCATCCGCTTGATGCCGTTCACGAAGTTGGACCGGATCCGCTCGGTTGGTCCGGTGAGCTCGATCGACGCGATCCGGGGTAAGAGCTCCTCGAACAGGATCGTCGCCTCGAGCCGCGCCAGATGCGCGCCCAAGCAGAAATGAGGGCCTCCCGGACCGAACGTGACGTGGTCGTTCGGCCGCCGCGTTACGTCGAACCGGGCGGCGTCGGCGAAGACCTCTTCGTCCCTGTTCGCGCTCACGTACCAGGTCACGACCTTGTCGCCCGCGCGGATCGTCTCTCCCCGCAGCTCCACATCGCGGGTCGCGGTCCTGCGGAAGTGCAGCACCGGCGTCGTCCACCGGAGGATCTCCTCGATGGCCACGGGGATGCGCTCGGGCTCCTCCTGGAGGAGCCGCAGTTGTTCGGGGTGCTCCATCAGCGCGCACATCCCGGCGCTGATCGTGTGGCGCGTCGTCTCGTTGCCGGCGATCATCAATAGCGAGAAGTAGTTGTGGAACTCGCGCTCGTTCAGTACGCCTTCCTGCTGGGCGGTCACGAGCGCTTGGATCACGTCGTCGCTGGGCTCCTCCCGTCGCTGATCCGCCTGCGCATCCGCGTAGGCGAACACGTCGCGCGCGACGGGAGAGCGGAACGGCAACAGCCGGTAGGCCTCGGTGTCGACCTTGTCGATGACCGCGGCCGACAACTCGTGATCCTGGTTGGCGATCATCTTGTCGCCCCACGAGATGAGCTGGGGTGCATCCTCTTGCGGGACAGTGAAGATCGAGCAGAGGAACCGGATCGGGAGCTCCCGGCTGATCGCGCCGACGAAGTCGAAGGTCTCATCACCGGCGAGCGCAGCGTCGAGGACGTCCCGCGCGACGTCGCGGATCCAGTCCTCGTACCGCCCTACCCCGCGCGCGCTGAAGCGCTTCGCGCAGATCGATCGGAGCTTCGTGTGGCGGGGAGGATCGGTCTCGAGCATCGAGCGCCGGATGTCGAGCTGTTCGGGATCGAGCTCCTCGAGCGACACCGCGCCGATCTCCGAGGAGAACGTTGCCCAGTCCATGTGGATCGACACCAGATCGTCGTACCGCGTGACCGCCCAGAAGCCGGCATTGGGTCCCGGTTCACGGTGCCAGGCGACCGGGGCTTCCTGCCGCAGGCGCCGGAACCACTCGAACGGGACGCCCTCGACGAAGTTGTCCGGGTTGGCGAGATCGATCCCATCGATGACGGCTGTCACGGGCACTCCTTCAGAAGAACGGGGAGTAGTACTCAAGCTCCCACGATGTCGGGTCGGGGGTCATCGGATCGTCCACCGCTTCGGTGTAGCGCTTCCATTCGGCGAGCTTCAGCTGGGAGAAGGCGTCGGCGAACGGGGAACCGAGCGCTTCGCACAGGCGTTCGTCGCGCCCCATCGCCTCGACGGCGGCCTCGAGGGTCGCGGGAACATGCGCGTCGCCGGACGGCTCGTTGGCGATGGGCTGCTTCGGTGGCAGCGTCATCGCATCCTCGACGCCGAACCGGCAGGCGTGCAGGAGCGCGGCCGCCGCGAGGTAGGGGTTGCACGCGCCGTCGGGGACCCGGTTCTCGAGGCGCGTGGCGTCCCCGCGATCGGGGCCGATACGGATCGCCACGGTGCGATCGTCGTGTCCCCAGTTGGCCCAGTAGCCGTTCATCATGTTGGGGAGCAACCGTTTGTAGGCGTTCACGGTCGGCGCAAGGATCGCCGCCGTCCCTTCGTGGTGGGCGAGCATCCCGGCCATGCAGCTGCGGGCGAGGTCGCTCAGACCCTCGGGATCGCTCGGATCGTGGAGCACGTTCGTGCCGGCAGCGTCCCAGAAGCTGATGTTCACGTGTAGGCCCGAGCCACCGCGGTCCGCGAAGGGGCGGCCGATGAAGGTGGCGCGATGCCCTCTCGACGTGGCGATCTCGTGGGCCAGCACCCGGAACAGGAACGCGTCGTCGGCGGCGGGGACGGCGTCGCGATAGCGGATATTGACCTCGAACTGCGAGTCGTCGAACTCTGTGCACCAGGCCTCGACGTCCAGGCCCGACGCGCAGGCCGCATCGACGATCTCGGCGACGACGCCGTCGGGATCGACGGCCGTGCCGGTCCCGTAGACCCGTGAGCCCGGGGTCTTCAGCGGCAGCCAGCCCGACTCGCCGTCCGGCCGCAATAGGAAGAACTCGAACTCGAAGGCGATCTGCGGAGTGAGCCCTCGAGCGATCCACGACGCGACGGCCTCTTCTAGGAGGTGCCGCGGATCGACGGGCACCGCCCCACCGAGCCGGCCGAGGCGCCCTATCCCGACCGTCGTGGCGGGCTCCCAGCCGGTCCGCAGCGTGTCGTGCTCGATGCTCGCTTCGAGGTCGGGAAGTCCCACGTCGAACGCGAGCCCTTCAATCGGCAGGATCTCCCTGTCGAAGGTCAGCGGGAGCGTCGCGAGGCAGAAATTGGTGCGTCCGCGTTCCCGCCAGTTGCCGTAGAGGTACTTCCCTCGCTCGATGCCGTGGATGTCCGACCACAGCAGGCGCAGTCGTGTCTCGTTCGCGTCCACCTGACTCCTTTGGATACGAACTATCTCCGGGTGAGCATACCCCGTCAGGTGTTCGCGGGCGGCCGGATGCCCCGGAACTCCCAGTCGCCGCCGAACGCCGTCGACTCGACCTCCTCGGAGGTGCTCGGCTGCGCGCCGACGTCGTCGCGGAGCGCTACCGCGCCCACGACGATCGTGTTGCGTAGCGTCCCGAGCCCCTCAACCTCTACCTCGACGACGTCGCCCGGCTCGACCGGACGGGAGTTCGCGGGCGTGCCGGAGAGGATCACGTCGCCCGGCTCCAGCGTGATCGTCCGCGAGATGTCCGCGACCAGGTAGGGCATGTCCCACACCATCTCGTCGGTGGTCGCCGACTGCCGGACGACGCCGTTGACCCGCGTCTCGATGTGCTTGCCGCGGAACTCCCACCCGGTGACGAGCCCCGGGCCCAGCGGGCACAGCGAGTCCGATCCCTTGACCCGCAACATCGAGCCGGCATCGGTGTCGCGGAAGTCGTGCAGCCCGAAGTCGTTGGCGACCGTGTACCCGAGGATCCGCGCCTCGGCCTCGTCGGGGGAGACGTGCAGCGTCCTCTCGCCGATCACGATCGCGATCTCACCCTCGTAATTGAGGTAGCGGCATCGGGGCGGCCGCACCACCTCCCCGCCGTGATGGTTGAGGGAGCTCACCGGCTTGTGGAAGTACGTCGGCGCGGCGCCGAGCGTTGCCTGGAACTCCGCGCGCCGGCTCTCGTAGTTGAGATGGACGCATACGATCTTCGATGGTTCACAGGGCGGGAGGTGCTGCGCCTCGGCGATCGAAACGCGCTCGCTGTCGTCCGTCACGAGATCGTCGCCATCGCGCGTCACGGCGATGGGGCGTCCCCGCATCGTGATGCGGCGCGTCTCCATCGACGTATTATCCGCCCGATGGCTAGGCTCCGTGGCTTCCTGGCGCCACGCTCGCCGGAGGGGGCGGCATCGCTCGTACCCGCTCCCCCGTGGCACTACTCCGGCGACGTGCTCACGATCGAGTACCGAGCGGCCGAAGGGTCGGTGGGTCGATGGCTGCCGAGCGGCGTGGAGCCGGCAGAAGAAGACCCCGACGCGGTCGCGGTGGTGTTCGCGGACTGGCAATCGTGCAGCGCCGACGGCGCCGAACTCCTCGACCCCGTGCGCTCGCAGTACAAGGAGGCCTTCGTCGTCGTGCGGTGTCGTCACGACGGCGTCACGTACTCGCGGTGCATCCTGATCTGGGTGGACAAGGACTTCGCCCTGGCCCGCGGCTGGTTCCAGGGCTATCCGAAGAAGCTCGGCTCGATCTGGATGACGCGCCCGAGCGTGATCGGGAGCGCGGGTCCACGACTGGAGGCAGGCGGCCAGATCGGGGCCACCCTCGCCGCGAACGATCGGCGCCTGATCGACGCGGTCTTCACGATCGACGGGACCGCCGACACGGCGGGGTTCGTGAACGCACTACCGATGCTGCACTCGCGATGGATGCCTGCGATCGACGGCGCGGGTGACGCGCTGGATGAGCTCGTCGTACTGCGATCGCAGGACGTCGAGACCGGACCCGTCTTCACGGGTACGTTCGAGCTTCAACTGCATGACGCTCCCGGCGAGGAGCTGACATCGCTGACGCCCGTCGAGCCGATCGCGGCCTACTGGCGCCAGGTGGCAGCGACGTTCATCGGCGGCGAACGCGTCTGACCGTTCCGTCTCGCCCAGCTACGCCTTGACAGCGCGATCCCCGGCGAGCCGCACGAGCGTGTCGAACAACGCCTCTTGCGATGCGTCGGTGGCGGCGGTCTCCTCCTCGCGGCCCTATGCTTCGTTCAAGCGGCTCGATCGCGGCCAACCGACGCGCCCGAGCGCCCGTCCGTCGGTCGGCCCGACCTCGCAGCCTCCGTCGCGCTAGACGGCGCCCTGCACATCCGCCCGTCCCACCTCGCGCAGCGCCCACCACGACACGAGCGCGCCGACGGTCGCGAGCACGGCCGCCCCCGCGAACAACGTCGGCGGACCGAGCGTCACGTAGACGAACCCGCCGATGGCCGGACCGATGACCGGGCCGAGCGACCACTGCGCGATCTGCATCAACGCCTGCCCGGTGTTGCGCAGGTGCGCCGCGACGAGCCGGTCGGTCACCACGACCAACGCCCCGTACTTCAAACCGAAGCCCGCCCCGGCGAGCGTGCGAAAGACGGCCACCTGAGCGGGCGAGCTCGACAGCGAGTAGCCGACCAGCGTGACGATCGATACCAGGGCTCCCGCAAGGAACAGGTTCCGCATGCCGAATCGCCGGCCGAGGGACGAGGACCACGTGAAGATCGGTATCTCGATCACCGCCGCGAGCCCCGCGGCGACCCCGATCAGGAACGGTCCCCCGCCGGCGCCGAGCATCTGGAGCGGCACGAACCCGTCGGTCGAGGAGGTCGCGAGGCTCAGCAGCAGCAACCCGCCGAGGAACGCCGCCAGCCCCGGAGACGTGCGAAACGCCGCGCCGATCGCGCCGAGCCGACTGTGGCGTTCGCCGTCGTAGGTACCGCGTGGCGAGGGGATCCGGCGCGCGAACGCCGCGTACACCACCAGCGCGCCCGCGTACAGCGGCAGCACCGGCCAGAGGCCCACGACCTGGTACAGCGCGCCGAACAGGATCACGGCGACCGCCCAGCCGAGACTCGCGAAGCGACGGATCAGACCGAAGTCGTTGGCTCGCGCGGGACCGAGCACCGCAAGCGCCAGCGCGTCGCCGAAGGCCGTGCCGGGCGCCGAGGCCGCCGCCATCAGGATGGCGGCCGCCGCGATCGCCCAACCGACCGTGCCGGCCGGGATCAGAAGGAGCGCGCACCCGGCGGTGGCGAGCGTCGACAGCACGAGCGCCCGCGTCGTCCCCAGCCGGGTGTCGGCCTCGTGGCTCCACAGCGGAGCGGCCACGACGGTCGCAAGCGCCATCGCCGACAGCACCAGCCCGATGCGGTCGGGCGACAGACCCCGGGCCTGCAGCAGCGGCGTGAAGAACGGCAGCACGGCTGCGGTCGCGATGCCGCCCAGCACGAACAGTGAGCGGATGTCGCGGTCGAGCCGGGCATTCCCACCCGGCTCCGCCTCGTTCGACGCGTTGGTCACGTGGGTCGCCCTCCGGCAGGCAGCTTCCCAGACGGAACGCGCGCGCTACGGGGACAGCACGCCAAACGGCCGCCCCCACCGGGAGGCGGCCGTTCGTCGGCAGCGTCGGGGCTAGGCGCTCACCGACGCGTAGTCGGGCGTCGTCATCGGTTCGTGTGTCACGACGACGGTGTTCTTCCTCGCGTGCCGGAATCCCAAGACTCCGAGCACCATCAAGGCGAGCCCCGCGAACACCATGACCCACCCGGCGTAGAGGGCGATCGTTGCGACCGTCCACCAGCCGTAGCCGTTCAGCAGGATCGCGCGAAGCGTCTCACCCTTGAACAGCGTGTCGGCCTTGGCTTGGAGGTCCGCAGCCGTCTTGGCGTCGAGCCCTTCGACCCGAGCGGCGGCGCTGGTCTCCGAGTAGGTCTTGCCCTCGTTGACGAGCGCGAGGTGACCCTGGATGTAGCGCGCGAACGCCTCGGCCTGCGGGCCGGTCGTCACGTCTTGTCCGGCGAAGCTGCCGACTGCGGCCTGCTCCTCCGGCGACATGGTCTCGTACGCCGGGAACGCGACCTTCTCCGGCGCGAGCCGGTCGGTCACGTTCTGACGGCCGAAGTTGCCGCCATAGATCGCGGCGGCGCCCCCGAAGAGCAAGACGACGGCGATCACGACAGCGGCGGTACTGACCAGCTGGTCCCATACCTTCCTGTTCATGACGTGCCCCTTTCCTCGATCCAACTCGTTCATGACACCCGTAGCGTGCGCGCATGACGGGTCGCTCGATACGGGCTTTGGGAGGGGTCCCGGCAGGACTTCGCCCAGGATGGAGGGGTCTTTGGTCCCGAGGAAGCGGGACCTTGCTCGGACCTCAGCGCCGGCCCGCGCGCGTCACGAGAGTCGTTCGCGAAGCGCCCGGTCGATCCCGCTCAGGCGATCCTCGTCGGTGACTTTGCGGCCCAGTTCATCTCGGACGTAGAAGGCGTCCACGACCCGCCCGTCGAACGTTGCGACCTTCGCCAGGTGCACGTCCAGCTCGAGCGACGAGAAGGCCCGGGTGATGTCGTAGAGGAGTCCCATGCGGTCGGGGGCGCCGACCTCGATCACCGTGGAGAAGTCCGACGCCTCGTTGTCGGCCCGCACGGTCACCGGGGTCTGGAGCTGTTGGCGCCGGGTAGTGCCGGCGCGTGTCCTCCACCTTGCGGTCGATCGAGATCGCACCCTCGATGCCCCGGCGTAGGGTCGTCCGGAACCCGCGCCACCGTTCCTCGGTGATCTCCGGCTCGAAGGCCCCCGCGACCTCGAACACGTCGGCGGCGACGTGATCGTCGGTCGTGAAGACCTGGGCGGACAGGATCGAGATGCCGCCGACGGCGAGCGCCCCCGCGATGAGCGCGAGCAGGGCGGGGCGATCGGGTGTCACGACGAGCAGCTCGTAGGCGCCGGGGCCACGAGGCGCGGCCGCCGTGCGCACCTCCTGGGCGCCCAGATGCGGCGCGATCGCATGGAAATGCCGCTCCGCCTGGTCGGGCTCCATCGACAGGAAGTACCCGCGCGGCATCCGCAGCACGAACCGATCCACGTCGGCCTCCGGCTCACCGGCGAGCAGCGCCCGCACGGCCTCGGTTCGTTCCGCGAGCCGCGCCGCGAGCTCCTCGCCCATCGTGCCTCGCTCGAGCACGTTTCGGACCTTGGCCACCAGCTCACGGACGAGCGTCTGGCGCCACGGCGTCCACGCGGCGGGGCCGGTGGCCGCGGCATCGGCGACCGCCAGGACGGACAAGGCGGCCAGCCGCTCGAGCGTCCCGACCGTGGCGGCGACATCCAGGATGAGGTTCTCGTCGGAGAGATCGCGACGGGTCGCCGTGTCCGGCAGCAGCAGATGCTCCCCCACCATGAACGTGGCGAGCTCGGCGGTCGCCGGCGGCAGGGACATCGCGTCGAGCTGCTCACGTGCGATGGCCGCGCCGATCGGCACATGGTCGCCGTGGCCGATCTTGCCGACGTCGTGCAGGAGCGCGCCGAGCAGGACCGCGTCGCGATCCGCGATCTCGGCGATCAGATCGGCCACGAGCGGTTCGCGGCCCGGATCGTCGAGGAGTTCGGCCGCGCCGCGGAGCGCGCCCGTCAGGTGTGCGTCGACCGTGAACCGGTGATACGGATCGCGTTGCGGCCGGCATCGGACGTCTCGCCACGCCGGTAGGAACCGCTCCAGACGTCCGATCCGGTCGAGCACGTCGAGCGCCTCGACCCCGGGCCCGCCCGTGCGGATGATCCGCAGGAACGCCTCGCGCGTGCGCGCGTCCCAGACGACGGGGTCCGGTATCGAGGCGGCCTCGAGCGCGTCGATCAAGGCGGGGTTCGGGGTGGCCGCGCGCTCGGCAACGGCGGCGAGCGCCTCGAGGACGCCATCGGGACCATCGATCGGCGGCACGTCCTCCCCCGAGATCACGTCGTGGCGCAGCCGGGCCGTTCCCGCCGAGACGAGTGCGCCGACGGAACGCCCGTGCTCGAACACGCGTCGCATCAACGCGTCGATGGCGGCCAGCCCCGGCTCGTCGACGAACCCCATGCCACGCGCCACCTCGGGTTGCAGATCGACGGTGAGTCGGTCGACGCGCTTGCCGGTCTCCAGGTGCAGCGCGCTGCGGGCCCGCAGGTAGAACTCCTCGGCCGCCTCGATCACGCTCGCGTCGGCGGCACGGATCAGCCCCGCCTCCACGAGCGGGCGGCCAACCGCCGTGGCGAGCCAGCCGAGCGACGACGCGTCGCGCAGGCCTCCCACGCCGTCCTTCAGATCCGGGGCGAGGTCGTGCGCGCACGAGCCCGCGCGCTCGCGCCGCTGTGCACGGTCGGCGTCCAGCGCCTCGGCGAAGCCGACCGGGTCGGCTCGGACCGCCGCGATCACGGGGTCGATCGCGGCCTCGAGCAACGAGGGCTCCCCCGCCACGAGACGCGCGTCGAGCAACGCGGTCTGCGAGTCCAAACGGTCCGCGGCGGCCGCGACGCATTCCGCCGGCGTCCGCGCGAGCGGGGTCACCGTGAACCCGCGATCCCACAGCGGATACCAGAGCCGCTCGCCAAGCTCGGCCAGCGCGTCCTCGGCGAGACCGGCGTGGATCACCAGGATGTCGACGTCGGAGGAGGGAAGCTGCAGACGCCGCCCGTATCCGCCGAGCGCGACCAGCGCGACGCCGGCGACCGGAGGGTCGAACGCCTCGGCGAACCAGGCGTCGAGCGCGTCGGCACGTTCGTTCGCCGCCCAGCGCCCGTGCTGCCCCGACGGATAGGCCCTCGCGAGGGCATCGAAGCGCGCCCGCAGCGCGGCGGCGTCGCCCATCGCCCTAGAGGGCGTCCGGGCCCATCTCGCCCGTGCGGATCCGCACGACGCGATCGACCTCCGTCACCCAGAGCTTGCCGTCGCCGATCTTGCCCGTGCGGGCCGCCTTGACGATCGCGTCCACGATGCCGTCGACCTCGTCGTCGTCCACCACGACCTCGACGCGCACCTTCGGAACGAAGTCGACCTGATACTCGGCGCCGCGATAGACCTCGGTGTGGCCGCGCTGGCGTCCGAAGCCCTCGACGTCGGTGGTCGTGAGCCCGTTCACGCCGATCTCGCGCAAGGCCTCCTTGACCTCCTCGACCCGGTGGGGCTTCACGACCGCGGTGACCAGCTTCATCGGGCCGGAGCTTACCCCGGTGTCAGATGCTTCTCGTAGCACTCGAAGGACCGCCGGACGGTCATGCCCGCCGCCTCGTACAGGCGGGTTGCCCCGGTGGCGTTCGCGCTATCGACGTTGAGCTGGATCCTCGTCGCGCCGCGGGCGGCGAGCGACGCGAACCCGTGCTCGAGCAGCGCGCGCCCGACGCCGCGGCCGCGCCCCGCCTCGATCACCCCGAGGTCGCCGATCCAGCCGACCGGCGCCAACAGATAGCCGGTCACGATCCCGACGGGCGTGCCGTCCAGCTCGGCGATCGCGGCGAGCGACGGGTCCCAGGAGTCGGACTCGATCACGTCGTGCAGGTAGTCCTCGAGGCTCACGGGATCCATCCCGAAATGCCCCGCGAACGCTTGATCGATCAGCTCCCAGCCGAGCCGGTCGTCGTCGCCCGCCACGTACGGGCGGATCGTCACGCTCGGCGGCGGCACGATCGGTTGGAACGACGCATCGATCGGCCGCTGCATGTGCCAGAACACGCGCGCGAACGAGAAGCCCGCCGCCTCCACCACGGGGGCGGCGCCCTCCTCGGCGGAGAACGATGCCAACAGGGTCGGCGTGCCCACCGCGACCGAGCGGGCCTCTCGCTCGATCAACTCGAGCAGCGCCGGCCGGACCGCGTCGCGATGCGCCGGCAGCACGGGCAGGAACGAATCGATCGTCGAGGAGGGATCGGTCGACCCGAGGCCGGCGAAACCGCAGGGCCTCCCGTCCGCGTCCTCGACGATCCATGCGCCGCGGTGTCCCGAACTCGTCCAGTCCTCCTTGATCCACACCTCCGACACATCGTCGAACCCGACGTCGTGCAGATCGCACTCCCGCAGGATCGCCACCGCCGCGTCGAGATCGTGGTCGACCGTTGCCGGACGAAGCCGATAGCCGTCGGGAAGGCTCACGCGCCTGTCCGTTGGAACACGTGCGACTCCCGGATCGGCTCCATCCCGAGCGCTCGATAGAGGTCAACCGCGCCGCTCGTGTTCCCCGTGTCGACCGACAGCGTCGCCCGTTCGTACTTCGCGGCGGCGATGTGGACGAACGCCGCTCGCAGCAGCGCGGAGGCGATCCCGCGGCGGCGATGCTCCTTCAGGACCCCGAGGTTCGCGATGTAGCCGTCGGGCGCCGCGTCCACCCACGCAAGCTCGCCGACGACCACCCCATCGACCTCGGCGAGGAGCACGCGCGACGGGTCCCAGTCGGAGGACTGGTACCACTCGGCGTCGAACGATTCGTAGGGTGACGGGGCGAAGCCGAAGTGCCCCTCGAACGCCGACTCCTCGACCTCATAGAACGTGCGCTCGTCCCGCCCGGTCTCGAAGGTGCGAAGGAGCACGCCGTCGGGGAGGTCGCCGACGGCCGGCACGCCGCCCCTGAGTTCGATCGCCATATCCCAGTTGATCCGAACCTGCTCGTAGCCCGAACGCTTCGAACAACCGGTGCGCGTCGTCGTCGACCGCCGGGCACATGGTGCGCACATCGAAGGGGCGCTCCGATGCCCGCTGCTCGACCACCGCGTCGGCCCACGAGACGAGCCACGAGCCCAACGATCGACCTCGGTGCGCGGGATCGACCACACCGAACCAGTGCATCCCCGAGCCGATGCTGGCCGCGTCTCGCATCGCCACCCCAAGCCCCACCGGTGTTGGCATCGTGCTCGATGACGACGGTGTCGCGATCGTGCTGGACGAAGGGCACCTCCAAGATCCATCCGAGGAAGGAACTCGCAGGCTCGGGCTGCACGCCGAGCGACTCATCGGAGCGGCGCCACAACGCGGCGAGCGCTTCGATGTCGTCGCGAGAAGCAGGTCGTCGCGTGTACCCGCCGGGAAGGGCGTTACTCGCCAACGGCCTTCTTCCGTGCCGCGGGCTTCTTGGCGGCGGGCTTCTTCGCGGCCGACTTCTTCTTCGCGGCGGACTTGGCGGACTTCGCGTCGTCGTCGGCGCCCTTCTTCGCAGACGCGACGCTCGCCTTCAGCGCCTCCATCAGGTCGACGACCTTGGCGGCGGGCTCGGCCTCGACGACCTCGATCTCCTGGCCGTTCAGCTTGGCCTCGACGATCGAGATCAGCGCCTCGCGATACGCGTCGGAGTACTGCTCGGGGGCCCAGTCGCTCGTGAGGGAGTCGATCAGCTGCCGCGCCATCGCGAGCTCCTGGTCGCGCACCTCGGCGTTGACGTCGACCCCGCTGAAGTCGGCCTCGCGGATCTCGTCGGGCCAGTACATCGTCTCGAGCACGAACGCGTCGTCCTTGAAGCGCAGCGCCGCCAGGTGCTCCTTGTCACGGAAGCTCACCTTGGCGATGCCGACGCGCTCGTCCTCCTTCATCGCCTCGCGCAACAGGGCGTAGGCCTTCGCGCCGGTCTCTTCGGGGATCAGGTAGTAGCTCTTCTTGAACAGGACCGGGTCGATCTCGTCGAACTCCACGAACTGCACGATGTCGATGGCGCGCGAGGACGCGACGGGCACGGCGTCGAAGTCGTCGTCGGTGAGCACCACGTAGTGGTCCTTCTCGACCTCGTAGCCCTTGACGATGTGCTCGTAGGTGACCTCTTCGCCGTCCTTCTCGCACACGCGCTTCTGGCGGATGCGCCCGCCGTCCTCATCGTGGAGCTGGTTGAACCGCAGCGTCTTTTCTTCGGTCGCCGGATAGACGGCGACCGGGATCGTGACGAGGCCGAAGCTGATGGCCCCTTTCCACATGGCTCTCGGCATGACGGCTCCCCCCGGATCCGCAGGCCCCTGCCTGCACGGACGGACATCTTATCCCCGACGGCCGACACCCAATCACAGGATCGTGCGCAGCGAGGCCATGACCTGGTCGAACGCCTCCTCCTGCGTACGACCGTGACCGATCTGACGCTGGACGGCCGCCCCCAACAGGAACGTCGCCAGCGGCGTGATCTTGCGTTCCACGCCGTGGGCGACATCGCGCGCCGCCACCAGCAACTCCTCGGCCTGCTCGTCGGTCAGGGGGTCCACCCCGACCGTGATCGACAATCGTTGCAACCACTCGTCCATTCGGTACTCCTTCCCCGGTTCTCGTCGCAGTCTCTACCATCCAGTCCATGCCGAAGCGGAAGAAGGGCACGGGTGGGGCGGCCTTCACGGTCGAGCTGCCTCGTGAGCTGCCCGTACGGCGCGGCGCCGGCGACGCCTGGTGGATCGACCTTCCCGAGCGCGAGCTGCGCCTGTCGAACCTCGACAAGCTGTTCTGGCCCGAGGAGGGCTACACGAAGGGCGACCTGCTCGCCTACTACTTCAACATCTCGGATCTGCTGCTGCCCCACCTCGAGCGCCGCCCGCTCACGATGAAGCGGATGCCCGACGGCATCGACGGCGACTCCTTCTACGAGAAGACCGCGCCCTCGCACACGCCCGAATGGGTCCACCGCTGCACGGTGCTGTCCGAGGACGCGAAGGAGGGGCGCATCGACTACCTGACGGTGGACGATCTCGCGACCCTGCTGTTCGTGGCGAACCTCGGCGCGATCGAGATGCACCCGCTGCACTCGCGCTGCAGCGACACGATGCACCCCGACTACCTCTTCTTCGATCTGGACCCGTTCCCGCCCTACACCTACGAGGACGTGCTGACGGTGGCGCGGCACATCAAGGTGCTGCTCGACCAGCTCGGGCTCGCCGCATACCCCAAGACCAGCGGCGCGACCGGCATGCAGATCTACATGCCGCTGGAGACCGGCCGCTGGACCTACGCGGAGGTGCGCGCGTTCGTCGGCACGTGCGGGCGCCTGATCGGGCGCGCCGACCCCGACCGCGTGACGATGGCCTGGCGGATCGCCGACCGCACCGGCAAGACGTTCATCGACCACAACATGAACCGCCAGGGCGCGAACATCGCGGCCGCGTATTCGCTGCGCCCGGAGCCGCGCGCGCCGGTCTCCACCCCGCTCACCTGGGACGAGGTCGAGGCCGGCGGGTTCGAGCCGCAGGACTTCCGGATCGACAACGTGTGGGAACGCTTCGCGCGCGTCGGCGACCTGTGGGCGCCCGTGCGCGAGGGCCCGGCGCAGGACCTGTCCGAGGCGATGGAGGCGCTCGACGTCCAGGTCGAGGACGACCCGAGCGGCCCGCTCCCCCGCACCGCGGCCAAGACCGTCGAGGCCAAGACGTCGGACGAGATCGCGCTCGCGTCGAAGGACCCCGCGCTGTTCGAGTACGTCCGCCGCCGCGAGTTCGGCCCGGAGGGCACCACCGAGCCGGCGCCGGGCGACGACGCGGGCGAGGGGAACTCCTTCGTGATCCACAAGCATCGCGCGACACGGCTGCACTACGACGTGCGCCTCGAACGCGACGGCGCGCTGCCCTCCTGGGCGGTGCCCAAGGGCCTGCCGACCGCCAAGGGCGACAAGCGCATGGCCGTGCGCACCGAGGATCACCCGCTCGAGTACGGGAAGTTCGAGGGCACGATCCCCGAGGGCCACTACGGCGCCGGCGAGGTCCGCATCTTCGACAACGGCTGGTACGAGCCGATCGAGTGGACCGACACGAAGGTCTCGTTCCGGCTGCACGGGCGGCGCTACCCCGACCTCGAGTTCCACTTCGTCAAGACGAAGCGCGACTGGCTCGCGTTCCTCGCGAGCGCCCAGACGAGACAGCTGATCGCCGCGCCGCCGCGGTTCAGCCCGATGCTCGCCGAGGCCGGGCAGGAGGCCTTCGACGACGACGGCTGGTGGTTCGAGCCGAAGCTCGACGGCATCCGATGCCTGGCGGAGATGTCGACGGGCGAGACGGTGCTGCGCACGCGGACCGGCCGCGACGCGACCGCGCAGTACCCGGAGATCCACATGGTCCACGAGCTGGTCGATCAGGTGAACGCCGTGATCGACGGTGAGATCGTCGCCTTCGACGCCGACGGACGGGTCTCGTTCGAAGCCCTGCAGGGCAGGATGAACCTGGCGAACCCGCGCGAGATCGATCGCGCGCGCAAGCGGCTGCCGGTGTCGCTGGTCGCCTTCGACATCCTGTGGCTGGACGGGCACGACCTCACCGGCCTGCCGCTGGAGCAACGCCGCGAGCTGCTCTCGCTCGTCGTCGAGGAGGACGACCGGCTGCGCATCACCGCCCACGTCGTCGGCGAGGGCAAGGTCATGTATGCCGCGGCCGAGGAGCAGCAGCTCGAGGGTGTCGTCGCGAAGCGGATCGGCTCGCCGTACGCGCCCGGGAGGCGCACCGACGCCTGGCGCAAGATCAAGCTGCGTCAGACCCAGGACTGCGTGATCCTCGGGTTCACGCCGGGCCAGGGTGGGCGCGGCAAGACGTTCGGCGCGCTGCTGGTCGGCGCCTACGACGACGGCGAGCTGCGCTGGGTCGGCCAGGTGGGCAGCGGCCTCACCGACACCCAGCTCACCACGATGCTCGAGCGACTCCAAGGCCTCACGACACCCGAGCCCGCCGTCGAGGAACTCCGCGGCGTCAAGGGCGCGGTCTTCGTCGAGCCGACCCTGGTCTGCGAGGTCGAGTACCTCGAGATGACGAAGGGCACCGGCAAGATGCGGGCGCCCGTCTTCAAGCGGATGCGAGACGACAAGCTGCCCGAGGACTGTGTGTTGGAACGCCTGGTTCCTCGGTAGGCTCCTCGCCCATGTGGGGTCGCATCGTCTTCGGGACCGACGGGTCGCCGGCCGCCGCGCGCGCCGGTGAGACGGTCGCGACCATCGCGCGGGCGGTCTCGTCCAAGCTCGTCGCGGTCACCGGCTCGTCCTCGGCCGATAGCGCCGAGGGCATCCTGTCGGGCGCGCTCGAGGCGGCCGAGGCGGCGGGCATGCGCTCGTCCAAGGTCTCGGCCGAGGCCGTCGCCGGCCGCGCGGGCGACGCGCTCGTTGCCGCCGCCGACGACCTCGACGCCGGGATGATCGCGATCGCGCGCGGCGACGGACAGCCGCTGTCCGAGCTCGGCCGCTGGCTGGCGAAGCACTGTCCGTGCGATCTGTTGCTCGTGTCGGCGGGCGCCCGCGACCCGCACGCGCCCTACGGCCGCATCCTGATCGCGAGCGACGGCTCGGCCACCGCCGACCGCGCCGCGCGCAAGGGGTTCGACCTCGCGCGCGAACTGCTCTCGTCGGTCACCCTCGTGTTCGTCGGTCACCCGGCCACCGGCGAGCTGGTGATGCAGGACACGATCGAGGTCTACGGACGCGGCATCGAAACCGAGGTGAAGCTGCTGCAGGGCGATCCCGCCGAGCTCATCCTCCGCACCTCGCAGGAGGTCGACGCGGACCTGGTCGTGATCGGCAACAAGGGCCTGCAGGGAACCAAGGGTCTGCTGCTCGGCTCGGTGCCCGAGACCGTGCTGGTCGGCGCCGACCGCGACGTGCTGCTGTGCCGCACCGTGGTGCAGATCGCCTCCGAGCTCGCCAAGGGTGAGGGCGGCGTGATCGAGCGCCGCGGCGAGAAGCTGGCCGTCTTCGTCGACAAGAAGGGCGAGCAGCATCTGTTCTCGGCGCGCTGCACGCACCTCGGCTGCACGATCGGCTGGAACCCCGCGGAGCACACGTTCGATTGCCCGTGCCACGGCTCGCGCTTCTCCGAGATGGGCGAAGTGGTGAACGGCCCGGCGGCCCGGCCGCTGCCGCCGGCCTAGAGCTTCGGCTTGAAGATCATCAGGTAGAGGATCGCCAGCATGCCGATCACACCGATCGCGGTGATCAGGTAGGCGCGCGAGGACCGAAGCACGGTTGCGAGCTCTTCGTCGGATACGCGCGGCACACCCGAGGGCCGCAGCTGGCACGCCTCCTTCACTCGCGCGAAGTACGGCTTGGCAGTGGCGGTCATGAGCCCGACGATCGCGATCAGCAGCACGAGCGACGCCCAGAGCCAGGTGGTGCCGAAGCCGTAGACCTTGTTCCACAGCAGGACGCCGAAGAGCACGACCGCCAGGATCGAGATGTACATCGGGATGGTCGCCTGTCCCGACAGCGCCATCATCGTCATGATCTTGGCCCGGTCCCGCTCGCGCCGGATCGCATACAGGACGGTCATCGAGACCCCGTGCGTGCCCAGCAGCGCCAGCACCGCGGCGATGTGCAGGAACTTCAGCCAGCTGTAACTCATCGCGCGCAGGATATCGGGATGACAGGCGTTCCGCTCACGACTTGCCCGATTCACGGGACGTGGTGGCTGGCGAGAGGAACAAATCGTCCCGCGGGTCAGTCACTCATGCACGATGCGCAAAGCGTCCGTAGCCACGTGGCTCGTTCTGACGGGCTGTTTCCTTGTGGCTTCCGCGCCGGCGCAGGCAGACGGTGGCACCGCCCTTCGGTTCGGCCAGGGCCCGGGCGAGCATGCGGTCGGTCGGTCGGAGCACGTGCAAACCTGGCCGGGTACCGGCGAGCCGAGTGAGGGGCCTTTCATCCTCTATCTCGTGCCTGGGAAGACGCCAGAGCCAACGCTCGACCCGCTCACGACCACGAACGGTGGCATGTCGTGGAAGGCGCTCGCGTCGATCGGCGCGGTGATGCTGCTGGTGGCCGTCGGTCTCGGACTGGCGATCGGCCTGGTCGACGACCGACTGACTCGCCAAGACGAGGAGGCCGTCGGGCCCGATCCCGGTGGCCTCGACTCTACGGGGTTGGGCCTTCCATAAAGGCTGCGGCGTTATCGGCGACCCACTGGCGAAACGATCGCGGCGCCGATCCGAGGATGTCGAACACCGTCGAGGTGATGAACGCCGGCGTTCCCATCGTTGCGCCCCACGCGGTGAGCAGCATGTCCACGACCGGAGGCGGCCAGCTTCCCTCCGTCTCGCTTCGAAACTCGTCCGGCGACAGCTCCTCAAATGTGATCGGACGCCCCAAGACGTCACCGATGATGCTCACCTGCTCTGCCTGGCTCAGTGACTCGGGACCCGTGAGGACGTAGTCACCTCCAACATGTCCGTCCTGAGACAGGGTCCGCGCCGCGACGGCGGCCACATCGCGGTCATCGACGGGCGCGGTCTCGGCCGCGCCGTACGGCCACCGGACGACACCGTCGCCGCGGATCGCGGCCGCCCACCAGAGCAACGCGTTCGATGCGAATATCCCCGGCCGGATGATCGTCGACTCGAGCCCGGCGTCCGCGATGAGCCGCTCGATCTCGGCGTAGAGCACCGCCATCGGATTCGGTTGCTGGAAGAACGGGTGCTCGATGTTGTGCGGCGCCGAGAGGAAGACGACACGCCGCGCGTGGGTGGCGAGACGCTCGATGACAGCCGGAGCAGTCGCCGGCGGCGCGGTCCAGACGAGGAAGACGGCACCGACGCCCTTGCAGTCCTGCGTCGAGCGACTCGGGCTCGGTGAGGTCGCCGGTGACGACTTCGACGTTCGCCGGCCACGTCGCCACCGCCTCGGAGCGATGCGTGAGGGCGCGGACCGGCACGCCCGCGTCTATCGAGCAGGTCGACGACAGCGCGCCCAACCCGGCCGGTCGCTCCGGTGACGAGCACGGGAGGCACTCGCGTCATATCGATGTCGGGAACGGTTGACCCCATCGACTGACCGTAACAACCCGACTAGGAACTGGGCGCGCGATGGCTGTCGCGGACGAGTTGGTCAAGCCGTTCTTCAACACCCCGGACGCGCTCCTCCAACCAGTCGACGTGGGCGGTGGTGCTGCCCCCGCGCCAGCGTGGCTGCGGAAGGGCGAGGTACACGGGTACGTCCGGCGTCGCGACGACAGGGCGACGTGGCCGTTGGTGCTTCGCCCAACGAGCGCCTTCCTCCTCGTCGCGCTCGATGGCATCAAGTCCCGTGTACGCCACGATCGCGCATCCACACAGGACGACGAAGGCGAGCGTCACCACCAGGTATTCCGTCATGCCTCCCACCTCTCGCATCGTGGTTCGCCCGCGTGCGAGGGTCAATCGGGCGAAGGTCTGCCTTTAGAAAGGATCGAAGCCTGCGCGCACCAGCATCGTGCGTGCTTCCCGTTCCTCGATCCCGCGCTCCAGCAGTTCGTTGAACAGCCGGATCACGCCGAGCTGCCGGCCGCACGCCGGGCAGAACCGGAAGGCCGCCTCGAACGGCGTCTCGCAGTACGGGCACGACGTCACCTCGACCTCGCGCCCGGGCTCGATCCCGTTGTCGACCAGCGCGTCGACGAACCCCTTGCCGTAGTCCCACTGGATGTACTCGGTCTCGTCGATGTCCCAGGCGGGCTCGTGCATGCGGGGCTCGCCGGTGTCGAGCATGTGCTGGAGGTTGTCCTGCAGCAGCGCCCACTCGTAGAAGTGGTTCTGCCGGCACTCCTGGCACGCGATCACGACGCCCTTCACGTTCTGGGGCGAGAAGATGGAATGCATCTGCGCGAGGTCCGTCAGGTCGGCCTCGATGTCCGCGCGTTCGTCCTCGGTGAGCTCGATCGGCTCCTCCGGGACCTGGAATTCTTCGCTCATGCCAGTACCCCCGCCAGGCGGGTTCCCTATTCCTCGTCGTCAACGAACCGGAAGGCCTTGAATCCCTCGGCATATCGGGCGCCGTTGCCCGAGCGTGCGGCGGTCTCCTCGGCGCGCTCCCGGACCCGCGGCTCGGCGCCGCCCGTTCCCTGCGATTCGTGTGCCGCGAGGGCCGCCAGCTTCGTGTCCATCGAGTCCGAGATGTCGACGAACGTGTCCGCATCGTCGGTCACGAGCCACAGGTTCGCCACCTCGAAGGGCTGCAGCCCTTCGTCCAGCAGCTCGGGGAACATCGGGCGCGTCGGCGCATCGGGCATCACCGCGGTCAGCGCCAGCATGCCGGCCTGCTTGTGGTCCCAGTGGTTGATGTAGCCGTTCCCGTACCAGAGTCGCGCGGGGTCGGGCGCCACCAGCACCTCGGGCCGCAGGCGCCGGACCTCCCGGCAGACCTTCCGGCGGGTGTCGAGGGTCACCTCGAGCATCCCGTCGGTCTCCCCCAGGAAGGTCACCGACTTCACGCCGAGCACCTCGGCGGCCGCCCGCTGCTCCCGTTCGCGGAAGACCGCGATCTCCTGGCGCGTCATCCCCGGCTCGTTCGACCCCGCCGAGCCGTCCGTGATGACCACGTAGTGCACGTCGGTCCCGGCGGCCGCCCAGGCGGCCACGGTTCCACCACACATGAACTCGGCGTCGTCGGGGTGGGCGAACAGCACGAGGGCCGAGGAAAACGGACGATCCATGGAGGTCAGGGTAGCGGGAAGGGGATGCAACGTGCCTACCAGGTCAGGTATGGTTCTCCACGAGGGTTCCGCATCGCAGTACCAAGCTGGAAGCAGTTCCCTCACCGGCGCTTCGGCGCCGGAGGCCGGCGGGCAATCGCTTCAGCAACACGCCCGGCCGGGCCGAGGAAGGAGGGAATCGCCAGTGGCGACAGGAACCGTGAAGTGGTTCAGCCCTGAGAAGGGCTTCGGGTTCATCCTGCAAGATGGTGGTCCTGACGTGTTCGTGCATTTCTCTGCGATCACGGGTGATGGCTACCGCAACCTCGAAGAGGGGCAGCAGGTGGAATTCGACGTGACCGACGGGCAGAAGGGCCCGCAGGCCGCGAACGTCAAGGTCATGAGCTAGCAGCTCGCGATCGAAGGTACGAGGGAAGGCCGTCGCCGGGAAACCGGCGGCGGCCTTTCTGGTTCTACGGGCCGGCGGCGGCCGTCAACGCGTCGCACTGCGCGAGCACGCTGGCCGGCGACGGGCCGCCCGGGCCGGGCCGCGACGCGATCGAGCGATCGGGGTCGAGCAGCGCGGCGCCCTCGGGGACACCCTCGGCGGCCCATTCCTCGTCGGTGAGATCGCGAAGCGTGCGGCCATCGGCGTCGAGTCGCTTCAGAAGATCGCCGGTGCGGCGGTGCGCCTCGCGGAACGGCACGCCGGCACGCACCATCGCCTCGGCGACGTCGGTCGCGTACAAGCCCGGGTCCTCGCAGGCGGCGCGCATCGCGGCCGTGTCGATCCGCAGTGTCGCGACCGCGCCGACGAGCGCGGGCAGGACCGTCTCGAGCGTGTCGACGGCATCGAAGACCGGCTCCTTGTCCTCCTGCAGATCGCGCTGGTAGCCGAGCGGCAGGCCTTGGAGCAAGGCGGTCAACGTGACGAAGTCGCCGGTGATCCGTGCGGCCTTGCCACGTGCGAGCTCGGCGGTATCCGGGTTCCGCTTCTGGGGCATCATGCTCGACCCGGTCGAATAGCCCTCGTCGAGTTCGGCCCAGCCCAGCGCGGGGTCGGTCCATCGCGCGAGGTCGGCGGCCAGTCGCGACAGGTGCGTCGCGAGGATCGCCCCGAGACCGAGGAACTCCTGGAGCACGTCGCGGTCGCTCACCGCATCGAGCGAGTTCTCGAACACACCGTCGAACCCGAGCCGCTCGGCCGTTGCCGCGGGATCGAGGTCCAGCGTGGAGGTTGCCAGCGCGCCGGCGCCGAGCGGCGAGACCGACGCGCGGACGCGCCAGTCGGCGAGACGCCCCCGATCGCGCGACAACGCCCACGCGTGCGCGCAGAGGTGATGCCCGACCGTGATCGGCTGTGCCGGCCGCGCGTGGGTCGAGCCGGGCATCGGGTCGGCGGCGTGCTCGAGCGCCCGCGCGACGAGCGCCCGCATCAGCGAGCGGACGTCGGCGTCGATCGACCTGGTGATCGCAAGCAGGTAGAGGCGGACGTCGGTCGCGACCAGATCGTTGCGCGACCGGCCCGCGTGCAGCTTCGCCCCGACATCGCCGAGCAGGTCCGTGACCCCGCGTTCGATCGCCGAATGGATGTCCTCGTCGTGGAGGTCGAACTCGAACGAACTCGGCCGCGATCGCGTCGCCGACCTCGCGGAGCGCCCGCTCCAGCGCGTCCACCTCCTCGGCGGTCACCAGCCCGGCGTCGTGCAACGCGGCCACGTGGGCGATGCCGGCCTGCACGTCCTGGAACGCCAGCCGCTCGTCGACCTCGAGCGATCTGCCCAGCGCCTCGGCCTCCGGCGCAGGTGGTTTCGAGAACCGGCCGGCCCACAGCGGGCCGGCGTCCTCGCTCACGCGCCCTGCCGCTGTTTGGCCGACCACACCTTCAGCGGCAGGCCGTACAGCGTGACATAGCCCCGCGAGTCCGACTGATCGAACGCGTCCTCGGACCCGTAGGTCGCCAGCGAGAGGTCGTACAGCGAGTGCGCGCTGCGCCGGCCGACGACCGTGCACGTGCCCGCCTCGTACCGCAGACGGACCTCGCCGGTGACGTGCGACTGCGTCTGCTCGATGTAGGCGTCGATCGCCTCTCGCAGCGGCGAGAACCACTGCCCGTCGTAGACGAGGTCGGCCCACCGCGCCTCCATGCCGGGCTTGTGATGCGCCAGGTCGCGCTCGAGGGTGAGGTCCTCCAGCGCCCGGTGGGCCGCGATGATCGACAGCGCGCCCGGCACCTCGTAGAGCTCGCGGCTCTTGATGCCGACCCGGCGGTTCTCGATCATGTCGACGCGGCCGAACCCGTAGAGCCCGGCCAGCCCGTCGAGCGCGCGGATCACCTCGGGCAGGGTCTTGGTCTCGCCGTCGAGGGCGACCGGGACGCCGCGATCGAAGGTCACCACGATCTCGGCCGGCTCGCTCGGGCGTCCGGCCGGCGCGGCGGTCCGCGCGAAGGCGTCCTCGGGCGGCGCGACCCACGGATCCTCCAACGGGCCGCACTCCGCCGTGCGACCCCACAGGTTCTCGTCGATCGAGTACTTCGTCGCGACGGTCGTGACGGGGATCCCCCACTCCTCGGCGAGACCGATCGCCTTCTCGCGCGGGATCGTGTCGTCGCGGATCGGCGCCAGCACCGCCAGGTCGGGCGCGAGCACCGAGAACGACACCTCGAAGCGCACCTGATCGTTGCCCTTGCCGGTGCAGCCGTGCGCGACCGTCGAGGCCCCGACCTCGCGGGCCGCCGCGATCACCTCCTCGGCGATGCACGGGCGGGCGAGGCCCGACACCATCGGGTACTTGCCCTCATACATCGCGTTGGCCTTGATCGCCTTCGTGAGGTACTCGGCGGCGTACCGATCCACCGCGTCGACCACGCGCACGCTCGCCGCGCCCGCCCGCTGTCCGCGTTCGATCACGCTTGCGAAGTCCTCCTGCTGGCCGACGTCGACCGCGACCGCGTGCACCTCGTAGCCGCGCTCGACCAGCCACCGGATCGTGACCGACGTGTCGAGACCGCCGCTGTATGCCAGGACCGCCTTATCTCCCATCGTTGCTCGCCTCCGTGACGTTGGTGAGTGCCGTTTCGATCGCCGCCGCGTCCACGCCGGTGGGACCGATGATCAGGATCGTGTTGTCGCCGGCGATCGTGCCGGCGACCTCCGCAAGCCGGGCGCGGTCGATGCCCTCGGCGAGCACGTTGGCCGCACCCGGCGGGGTTCGGACGATCAGCCCGACGTCGGTGCGCACCGACGACAGCGCGAAGTCGTTCAGGAGTCGGCGCAACGCGCCGAGCGACGGGACCGACGACGGCGAGCCGGGCACGACGTAGCGCAGCCCCTGCGCGTCGTGGACGCGCGCGAGCCCGAGCTCCTCGAGGTCGCGGCTGATCGTCGACTGCGTCGCCTCCTGGCCGAGCTCGGCCAGCCGCGCGCGGATCTCTTCCTGCGAGCCGAGGCGTTCGGCCGAGACCAGCTCGATGATCGTCTCGTGCCGGCGCGTGCGCGACCGCGTGTGCCCGCTCATGCCGCCACCTCCTCCAGCGCCATGGCGAACGCCTTCGCCGCCTCGTCGACCTCGTCGCGGCCGATCGTGAACGGCGGGGTGCATCGGATCGTGTTGCCGCCCGCGGTCGAGACCAGCACGCCGCGGCCTCGCAGCGCGGTGACGACGTCGGCCGCGGCGATCCCGGGCGCCGCCTCGAAACCCAGCAGGAGCCCCGCGCCCCGGATGTCCGTGAGCGTGCCGGCCGGTGCGAGCCGGGCGACCTCCGCGCGCAGCAGCGCGCCCATCGAGCGGACGTTCGCCAGCAGGTCCGCCTCGTCGATCTCGTCGAGGACCGCGAGCGCCGCGGCGCAGGGCACCGGCCCCCCGCCGAAGGTCGAGGCGTGCTCGCCCGGGCCGAAGCTCGAGGCCGCGGGCGCGACGAGCGCCCCGATCGGCAGACCGCCGCCGAGGGCTTTCGCCAAGGAGACGACGTCGGGGCGCACATCGGCGGCCTCGATCGAGAGCCAGGTTCCCGCTCGCCCCGAGCCCGCCTGGACCTCGTCGACCGCCAGCAGCGCGTCGGCCTCGTCGCACCGAGCCCGGACACCACGTAGGTAGGCCGCCGTCAACGGGATCACCCCACCCTCGCCGAGCACCGGCTCGAGGAACACCGCGGCGACGTCGCCGGGCGCCAGCGCTTCATCGAGCGCGTCGAGATCGCCGGGCGGCACGAACCGGAACCAGTCGAGGAGCGGTTCGAACGGCGCGCGCTTCTCGGGCTGACCGGTCGCCGCCAGCGTCGCCACCGTGCGTCCGTGGAACGAACCCTCGAGCACCACGATGGTCGGCCGGCCCTCGCGCAGCCCCCGCTTGCGCACGAGTTTCAGCAGCGCCTCGTTCGCCTCGGCCCCCGAGTTGCAGAGGAAGACCCGTGGATCCTCCACGATCGTGCGCTCGGCAAGCCGCGCGGCGAGGTGCTCCTGCGGCAGCGTCGTGACGAGGTTGGACGTCAGACCGATCGCGGAGGCCGCGCCGGTCACCGCCGCGACCCACCGCGGATGCGCGTGCCCGAGCGACAAGGCCCCGAGCCCGCCGATCAGGTCGAGGTAGGGACGACCTTCGTCGTCCCAGACGCGCAGGCCCTCGCCACGAACGAGGGTGACCGGCTGCCGCGCGTAGGTCGGCATCAGGGCGCTCACGGCGACGGCACCTCCCGGTCGGGCGTGATCATGGTGCCGATCCCCTCGGGAGTGAACAGCTCCAGCACGACGGCGTGCTCGACGCGGGCGTCCACCAGATGCACGCGGCCGATGCCTGCCTGCAGGGCGCGCACCGCGCTCTCGATCTTCGGGATCATGCCGCCGTCGACCACGCCGGGCGTCGCGAGGAGCTCCCGCGCCTGCGAGACGGACAGCTCGCTCAGCAGGTCGCCCGGTCGGTCCGATCAGCCCCGGCACGTCGTTCAGATAGACGAGCTTCTCGGCGTCGAGGGCGACGGCGAGCTCGGCCGCCACGACGTCGGCGTTCACGTTGTAGGCCTGGCCGTGCTCGTCGATCGCGATCGAGGCGACCACCGGCACGAACGACCGATCGAGCAGCGTCGCCAGCACGTCGGCCTTCACGTGCACGACCTCGCCGACGAACCCGAGATCGGGTCCCTCCTGCTTGCGAGCCAGCAGCAGCCGCCCGTCCACGCCGGACAGACCGACCGCGTCGACCCCGCCGTGCACGAGCGAGGCCACGACGTCGGTATTCAGCTTGCCGGCGAGCACCATCGTCGCGACGTCGAGCGTCTCGGCGTCGGTCACGCGAAGACCGTCGACGAACGTCGTCTCGATGCCGAGCCGCGCGGACATCTGCGTGACCGCCGGGCCGCCGCCGTGCACGACGACCGGCTTGATCCCGACGGACTGCAGCAGCATGAGATCCTCGGCGAACGTCGCCGCGAGCCCTGCGGAATCGATCGCGGCGCCGCCGTACTTCAGCACGAGCACGCGACCGGCGTGCTCCTGCATGAACGGCAGCGCCTCCAGCAGCGTCCGCGCCTTGGCGACGGTGCGCTCCCGGATCTGCGGTGGCAGGTCGGTCGTCATCAGGTCGTGTACTCCCCGTTGATGCGGACGTAGTCGTAGGACAGATCGCACCCGAGGACACGACTCGTTCCCGGGCCGTCGCCGACGGCGATGCGGATCGACACCTCGGGTGAGGCCATCGCGGCGACCGCCGCCGCGCGGAGCGTGTCGGCCTCGAAGTACGCCGGCGGGATCGTGCCGCCGTGGACCAACTGCGTCGGCCCGACCCAGACATCGATGTCGTTCGGGACACAGCCCTTCCCCGGCCGTGCCCAACGCCTGGAGGATCCGGCCGGGATTGGGATCGCCGCCGAACAGGGCGGTCTTGACCAGCGGCGAGTCGGCGACCGTCGCGGCCAGCGCGCGGGCGGCACGGTCGTCCGCCGCGCCGGTGAGGTCGACGAGCATCACGTGGGTCACGCCCTCGCCGTCGTGGATCAGCTGGGAGGCAAGGGAGGCGCCAACCTGCTCGATCGCGTCGGCCAACCGGTCCCACTCCTCGCTGCTCGGGGTCACCGGCGGTCCTCCGGCCGCGCCGCTGGCGAACAGCAGGACCGAGTCGTTCGTGCTCGTGCACCCGTCGACGCTGATCGACTCCAGGTGCGGCGCCAGATGCGCGCGGGCCATCGCGTGCAGATCCTGCTCGCCCGACCGTCGCGTCGGTCGTGACGAAGGCGAGCATCGTCGCGAGGCTCGGGGCGATCATGCCCACGCCCTTGGCCGCCCCGCCGACGCGATAGGGCCCGGCGTCCGCCGTCGCCTGCTTGGACACCGTGTCGGTCGTCATGATCGCCTCGGCGAAGTCGGCGCCCCGATCGGCCCCGAGCCCCGCGACCAAGAGCGGGAGCGCGCCGAGCAACCGATCCATGTGGAGCGGCTCACCGATCACGCCGGTGGAGCACTGCAGGAGCTCGACCGGATACACGCCGAGCGCAGCGGCGCCGGCCGCGACGGCGGCGATGGCGTCCCGATCGCCGCGGGCGCCGGTGGCGGCGTTCGCCTGCCCGCTGTTGACGAGCACCCCCCGTCCACCGCCGGCAACGAGGTGGGCGCGCGACAGCATGACAGGCGCCGCCGCGACCTCGTTCGTCGTGAAGAGGCCCGCCGCCGTCGTCCCGGGATCGCCGAGCAGCAACGCCACATCGAGCCGGCCGCTGGGCTTGAGGCCCGCGGCGACCGCACCGGCGGTGAACCCCTTCGGGTAGGTGACGCCCGCGCTCACGGATACACCGCCGTCGTGGGCAACCCCGTCGCCACCGGCAGACCGAAGAGCAGGTTCGCGTTCTGGATCGCCTGGCCGGCGGCACCCTTGACCAGGTTGTCGACCGCGCCGATCACCACCGCCGTGCCCGTCCTTGGATCGGCCACCGCCTGGAGCTCGATCACGTTCGTGCCGCGCGTGCGTTTCGCATCGACCATCGCGCCGGCCGGCAGCACGCGCACGAACGGCTCACCCGCGTAGGCCGTGGCCAAGCACTCCGTCAGCAGCTCGGTCGTCGTTCCCGGCGCCGCCGTCAGGTAGCTGGTCGTCACGACCCCACGGACCGCGGGGACGAGGTGGGGCACGAACAGCGCGGCGACGGTCAGGCCGGTCGCCCTCGCCACCCCGAGCTCGATCTCCGGCGTGTGCTGATGCCGTGGGAACCGGTAGGGGCGCACCGAGTCCTCGGTGGCGCCGAACGAGGTCGACTCCACCGCCGCGCGACCCGCACCCGACACGCCCGTCTTGCCGTCCACCCGGATCACGCCGGGCTCGGCGAGCCCGGCCGCAAGCACGGGCGCGCATCCGAGGATCGCCGCGGTCGCGAAGCACCCGGGGTTGGCGATGAGCGTGGCGCCGGCGATGCGATCCCCGAACAGCTCCGGCAACCCGTAGACGGCCTTGCCCAGCCATGCGGGCGCCGGGTGCTCGAAGCCGTACCAATCCGGGTAGTCCTCGGCCTCCAGCCGGAAGTCCCCCGCGAGGTCGATCACCCGCGCCCCCGCGTCCAGGATCGCCGGCGCGAGCGCGGCCGAGCTGCCGTTGGGCAACGCGGAGAACACGAGGTCGGCGGCAGTGGCGATCGCGGCGGGGTCGAGCTCCTGGATCGTCATCGACCCGGTCGGGAGCCCCGCCAGGTGCGGATGACGGTCCGCGAGCGTCCGGCCCGCCGAGCCACGCCCCCCGAGGAAGGTCACCTCGAAGTTCGGGTGTTCATGCAGCAGTCGTGCCAGCTCTCCCCCGGCATATCCCGAGGCGCCAAGGATGGCAACACGTGTCGTGGCATCCGTCATCTGCGTAAGTATGCAGGTGATGGGTAAGAACGTCACATCGAGCGAAGGGCTCGCCAGCGGCGTCGGGACCGTGAGCGCCGCCGATTAGGCTTGGGGCGATGGACGTGCGCGCGACCCCGGGGCCGATCGACGGTCTGTTCCTCATCGATATCGAGGTGCGCGCCGATCCCGAGCGCCCCGGCGGCTCGTTCCGCGAGGTCTTCCACGCCGAGCGGTTCGCGGACCTCGGCCTGCCGCCGTTCGCGCCGGTGCAGTGGAACATCTCGGAGTCGACCGAAGGAACGCTGCGCGGGTTCCACGCCGAGCCCTGGAACAAGCTCGTCCACGTCGCGTCGGGCACGGTGTTCGCCGCGATCGCGGACCTGCGCGCCGGATCACCGACCGCCGGCGCCACCTGGACCGGCGAGCTCGACCGCACGCGGGCCCTGTTCGTCGGGGCCGGGCTCGGCAACGCCTTCCAGGCGACCTCCGACGTGGCGGTCTACGCCTACCTGGTCGATCGACACTGGTCGCCCGACGAGACCTACCCCGCGGTCGCCTGGGACGACCCCGACCTCGCCGTCGCGTGGCCCATCACCGACGAGCGACTGTCCCTGTCGACGAAGGACCGGACGAACCCGACGCTCCGCGCGCACTGGGCGGCGGACTAAGCCCCGCGGCACGGCACGCGCCACGCATCGAGCGCGAGCCGCTTCTTCAGCGAGTTGAAGTCCTTCGCGTTGGCCTTCGCGCAGAACTGCGCGGCGTCCAACTTGTACTCGACGTTGAAGACCGGCTTGCCCGCCGTGACGAACGGCACGATCTTGCCGCACTCCGCGTACTGGAAGCACTGCTCGTTGAGCTCCGCCTCGAAGTACGGCAGGAGCGCCTTGACCTGGTCGATGTCGTTCTTCAGGAACGCGGACAGTCCGCGGGCATGCGCCTCGTTCGCCAGGAACACGTTGTAGCGAAGCTGGTCCCTTCCCGACAGCGGGAAGCCCGTGCGGTTCTGATACCCGTCGACGTTGTCGAACTCGACGGCGTCGAACCCCTTGCGTTCGCATATGTCCAGGCGGCCCTGCATGATCGGGCCGAGCGTCGCGAGATCGCGGATGTCGAGCCACTTCTCGCCCGGCCAGCCGTTGGACCTGCCCAACACCGAGGCGGGGAAGTCGCCCGCGTCGGGGCGCCAGTTCTCCCACGAGCCGGCGCTGATGTAGCAGACGGCCTTGATCCCGCGCGTGTGCATCGCCGCGATCAGCGACTTCGACGCGTCGAACCCGTCGATGTCGTACATCTTCACGTCCAGCAACGCCGAGGCCTTCGGCGGGTTCGCCAGTTGCCACTGCCACGACACCTTCACCGCGGGCCGCCAGCAACCGGGGCAGGCGACGGGCGGGGCGAGCCGGGTGGCCGTGCGCGAGGGCTCGACTGCGCGCGCCCGCCCCGACCGCCGACAAGCCGACCAGCAACAGGCAGGCAACGGCGACGGCGATCCCCCGGCTCCTCACGGCAGAGGTATCGCCCGCTCGCAGGTCACACTTGACCGTCAGCTCACGACGGTCAGCGTCGAGGGCTCCTCCTCGGCCGGCTCCGCCGCGTGTGCGCGGGCGATCGAGCCCCGCGCCTTGCCGAGCTGCGAGCGAAACTCGTCGGCCCCGTTCGTGAGCATCGTGGCGGCCTTCGCGAACCGGTTCTCGACGATCGCCTCCATCAGGTCGAGCACGCCGCCGACCTCCGCGAGGCTCGCCTGGACGTCGGCCGCGTCGCCGTATCGGCGCACCAACTCGTAGAGGAACAGCACGATCGGGAGCGCATTGGAATACGGCACCACGATCACGCCCTTGCAGAACGCGTCGGCGTGCGCCCGCTTCAGCGCCGCGAAGACCGCGTCGGGCACGGCGGCGACCGCGACGGGCGCCGTGACGGCCGGGTCGAGGTACTGCGCGACCTCCTTCGTGCGCGCGAGCACCGCCTTCTCGACGGCCCGCGCACACTGGTCGCGCACGATCGGGTCGACGGCGGCCTCGAGCGCCTCGAGTTCGGCCAGCGCCGTCCACTTGGAGTCGATCGGGAGCCGGCGCCCGTCCGGCAACACCAGGCCGAACTCGACGACCTTGCCGTTCACGCGGAAGTCGGAGGTGAGCATGCCCGGCGGCAGCTGGGAGAGGTGCTCACGCAGGACGTGCTCGCCGGCGCGACCTTTCGAGGCGCCGCCCGCCAGCACGGTCGCAAGCCGCCGAACGACCTCACGCTGCTCGCCGTCGGTGGCCCGCCGCTCCTGATCGCGCACGCGGAGCTCCTCGAGGGAGCGCCGGGCGCCATCGAGCCCTTGCCGCAGCTGCTCGGCGGTCAGTTCGCGCTGCGCCGCAGCGTCGGCGAGCCGACGGAGCTCGGCGGACTGCAGCGCCAGCTGCGCTCGGAGATCGCCGTCGACCTCGGCGGCCGGACGCTTCCACAGGGCGATCGCCAGACCGCCGAGCACGCCGAGCATGACCGCCGCCAGCGACACCGCCCATGCCTCGGCCGTCACGCCGCCACCTCGTTGTGTCTATCCATGTCTCGACCGTAGACGGCCCGTCTGACACGCTTGGAGGATGGTGATCGCCGCCGAGGGAGATCTCGCGATCCGTGCGATGCAAGACGACCCGGACGACTACCGGCTGCTCATGCGCTGGCGTGCGGAGCCGCACGTGCACGACTGGTGGGATCCGGACGATCCCGCGCCAACCTACAACGAGGTGGTCGAGCAGTACGGGCCGGCGTTGCGCGGTGAGGAGAAGACCACCGCCTGCATCATCGAGGTCGACGGCCGTCCCGCGGGCTTCATGCAGTTCTACCGATGGCTGCCGTACGAGGAGGCCGAACCCGTCGATCGATATCGCGCGCCGACGCGGACACGTTCGGGCTCGACATCCACATCGGTGAGCCCGACCTGCTCGACCGGGGTATCGGCTCGCGAGCCGTCGACCTCCTGTGTCGCCACCTGGAGGACGACCTCGGCGCGTCGTGGATCGCGCTCACGACGGAGGTCACGAACCACCGCGCCCAGCGCGCCTACGAGAAGGTCGGCTTCGTGAAGGTCCGCCAGGTGCTCGACACCGACACGCGCGACGGCGTGCGCGTCGTGTGCTGGCTGATGGAGCGTCACCAAAGGTAGCCTGCTCGGATGACTGCACACGGCGATCTCGACCGCGACCGGATCCACCGCCTGCACACCGAAGAGCTCACGCGTTTCCGTGCGGAGCGGCCGGGCACGATCGCGCTCCAAGAGCGTGCCCGAGCCCACATGCCGAACGGCACGCCGATGGCGTGGATGGCCTCGGACAACGATCAGCCGATCTACGTCGACCACGGGGAGGGCGCGAGCTTCACCGATGTCGACGGGTTCACCTACGTCGACTTCAACGCCAGCGACCTGGCGATGTTCTGTGGCCACGCGGTCCCGGCGATCGTCCGCGCGGTGACGGAACGTGTGGCGCGATCCACCCAGTTCCTGTTGCCGACGGAGGATTCGATCGCGGTCGCCGAAGAGCTCGCGCGCCGGTACCCGCACCAGACGCATTGGCAGTTCACCCTGTCGGCGACGCAGGCGAACACCGAGGCGATCCGCCTCGCGCGCGCCGTCACCGACCGCGAGGTCGTCGTGCTGTTCGAGGGGCACTACCACGGCCACTTCGAAGAAGGGCTGGTCGATCGCGACGCCAGCCCCCAGCACCCGCTGCAGCGCGGCCTGTCGAAAGGAGTCAGCGGCCGCGTGCGGATCGCGCAGTTCAACGACGCCGACTCGCTGGCCGAGGCGTTGGCGCCCGACGATGTGGCGCTGGTGCTCACCGAGCCCGTGATGAGCAACGGGATCCACCTGCTCGCACCGATCGATGGCTGGCACGACGATCTGCGTCGGATCACCCGCGAGCACGGCACGTTCCTGGCCATCGACGAAACGCACTCGCACGTCGTCGGTGAAGGAGGCGCCACGGGCCTCCTCGGACTCGAGCCGGACATCCTGACGATCGGCAAGGCCGTGGCGGGCGGGATCCCGATGGGTGCCTACGGTGTGGCGGCCACCCTCGCGCCGGAGCTCGACGTCGAGCGCAACGTCGCGACGGGCGGCACCCTGTTCGGGAACCCGCTGTCCGCTGCCGCGGCGCTCGCCACGCTCACCGAGGTGTTGACGCCGGACGCCTACGCGCGGGCGACCGCTGCGGGGTCGCGACTGGCCAACGGGATCGAGGACGCGATCGCCGAGGCCGGCCTGCCGTGGACGACGATCCGCTTCGGTCCCCGCAGCGGCCAGTGGTACGGCCCCGAACCGCACACGGGCGCCGAGGCGCACGCGCTGGTCGACATGGACCTCACGCGTCTGGTCCGCATCTGGCTGGCCAACCGGGGCATCTGGGAGGCGCTTCCCGGCGCCGGCCCGACCTGCCCCGTGCCGACGACCGACGCCGACGTCGACCGATACGTGGACGCCTACGCCGAGCTGCTGTCCACGCTGACCGCCTGATCGGGCGTACCATCCCACGCATGACCCCGGCGCCTCCGATCCCGCTGCTGCGCGTCGCCGGCACCTACGCGGAGGTCGGGGCCGCGATCGGCGAGGCGTGCCGCGCCACGATCGTCCGCGAGTGCGACACCGCGGGCTGGACCCTGCCCGCCGGGCGATCGGTCGCCGAGCAGCTGGCGCTTGCCGATCGCTACGCCGACGTGACGCGTCCGATCATGCCGTGGCTCTTCGACGAGCTCGGCGGCTGCGCCGATGCCGCGGGCGTCGATCCGCGCGCACTGTGGGCGTGCTGCATCGAGGAGATCTGGTACGAGCCGCGCACCGCTGGCGTCCCCGGCGCGGCGATCGCCGGCCGGTGCAGCGATCTGGTCGCCGTGGCTCCCGCCACCGCGGACGGGCACACCCTGACCGCGCACAACAACGACATGTCGCGCCGCTACCAGCACGATCTGATCGCGATCGAGCGCACGTGCGACGACGACCCGGCGATCCTCACGATCGGCAACGGCATCTGGATCAGCGTCGGGTGGAACGACGCCGGTTTGAACCTCACCGGCAACGAGCTGAGCCCCAACGACGAGCGGATCGGCATCCCACGCGAGATCCAGGTGCGGGCGATGCTCCGCGAACGCACGCTCGCGGGCATGGTCGAGGTCGCGTTGCACCCGGAGCGCGCCTCCTCCTACAACAACGTGCTCGTCGATGCGACCGGCGGCGTCGCCAACGTCGAGGGGTCGGCGACCTCCGCCGAGGTGACCTCGACCGACGACGACGGCCACCTCGTCCACACGAACCACTACGTCTGCGGGTCGATGCTCGGCTACGAGGGCGATCCCGAGTACGCCGAGTACTCGGGACGTCGCTACGCGCGGGCCGCCGAGCTGCTCGCGGGTGCCCCGACGGGCTCGATCACGATGGACACGCTGCACGGCTTCCTGGCCGATCACGAGCAGGCGCCCGACTCGCTCTGCCGCCACGAGGCCGAGGGGCGCACGACCGTCACGGCGTTCTGGTGCGTCGCCGACGTCACCGACGGCGTCGTTCGGTATGGGCCGGGCAACCCCTGCGATTCCGACGCACAGGAATACCGGTTCGCGTCGGTCGGCTGAGTCGGGTTCAGCCCAGCGCGTCGCGCAACGTCTCGACCGTCACCAGATCGCCCGCCTGTTCGGCGAGCTCCGCGGCGGTCACGCCCTCCTCCGTGACGATCGCCGGATCGGCGCCGGCGTCGAGCAACGCCCGCACGGCCTCCAGGTCCGCGTTCTGCGCCGCCGCATGCAGGGGCGTGAACCCCTGCGCCTGCTGCACGTTCGGATCGACGCCGACCTCGAGCAGCAGCAGGACGATCGCCGTGTGGCCTCCGGCCGCGGCGGCGCTCAGCGCCGTGCCGGTCATCCAACCCTGCCCGCGTACGTCGGGCTCCGCGCCGCGCGCCAGCAGGAGCCGCACCGCGTCGGTCTGGCCGAAGAACGCGGCCAGGTGCAGGGGCGTGAATCCGTCGCCGCTCGTGGCGTTCACCAGGTCGGGTTCGGTCGCCAACAGCTCGCTGAGCCGATCCAGATCGCCGAAGGCCGCGGACTCGAAGACATCGAGCTCGGCCACGTGGGCACGCACGGCCGCGACGAGCCCGCGATCCATCTGGTAGCGAGCGCGCATCAGGGCGGAGACACCGTCCTCGTCGCGATCCGTCGCGAGCCACGGCTGGTCCTCCAGGAGCCCGCGAACCGCGCGGACGTCGGTCGCCGCGATCAGGGCGAAGAGGTCGTCCTCGGTGCTTGCCATCGTCAGATCCTCCCACTACAGTTTGTATTTGCTTAGGCTAAGCAAATAGAGTCAAGCAAACAGAGATGACCGCGTCAAGGCGAACTTCCCCAACGCGAGAGGTCGAGGCCGTCGCCGATCGGCTCCACTCGGCGGCCCTGCACCTGTTGCGTCGCCTGCGCACGGAGGACGACGCGCTCGGCGTCTCCCCTCCCCGGCTGTCCGCGCTCTCGGTCGTCGTCTTCGCCGGCCCCATCGGGATCGGCGCGCTGGCGGCGGCCGAGGGCGTGGCGGCGCCCACGATGACCCGCCTCGTCGACGGCTTGGAGCGCGATGGATTGGTGCGACGCCGTCCCGACCCCGCCGACGCCCGCGGCGTGCTCGTCGAGCCCACCGCCACGGGCAAGCGGATCCTGACGAAGGGCCGCCGGCAACGGGTCCGGACGCTCGCCGAGGGCCTTGCGGGCCTCACGAGCGAGGAGCTTGCCGACATCCGCCGCGGCGCCGACCTGATCGAACGGGTGACGCGGGCTCCCTAGACCTTGACCCCGCCCTTCCAGACGGTGCGGGGCGAACGGAGGACCGCGACGTCCTCGAGCGGATCCTCGTCGTACAGGACGAGGTCGGCGAGGAAGCCGGCCGCGACCGAGCCCACGTCGGGCACCCGCAGCAGCGCCGCGCCGTGCGCCGTGGCCGCCACGAGGGCATCCAGCGGCCGCATCCCCCACTCGACCATCCGCGCGATCTCGTTGGGGGCGTTGCCGTGCGGGTTGAACGGCGTGCCCGCATCGGTCGAGCACACGTGCGACACGCCGGCACGCAGCGCCGCACGCTGCCCGCGATGGGCGTCATCGAGCAGCGCCGTCGCCTTGTCCTTCGCGTAGGCCGGCACCCCGGCGCCCTCGACGATCCCCAACAGGGCCGACAGGGTCGGGCCGCGGAACGTGCCCCGCGCGGCCATCTCCTTGGCGGTCGCCGCATCGAGCTGCACGCAGTGCTCGACCGAATCGACGCCCGCGCGCACCGCCCCGGCGATCCCCGGACCGCCGATCGCGTGCGCGCCCACCCCGACGCGCCACTTGTGCGCCTCGTCGACCGCCGCGCCGATCTCCTCGGGCGTCATCGCCGTGAAGGTCGCGTCGATGCCGGGCGTGAGCACCCCGCCGGTCGCGATCACCTTGATCGCGCGTGCGCCACCCTTGATCTGCTCGCGGACCGCCTTGCGCGCGTCGTCGGCGCCGTCGATCTCGCGGGCGATCCCGAGGTTGTGTCCGTGGCCGCCCGTGATCGTGAGCGCGCGACCGGCGGCAACGACACGGGGACCCGGGACGATGCCCTCCTCGACCGCCGCGGCCAGATGCACAGGTGCCGACGCCGCCGAGATCGCGGACGGTGGTGACGCCCGCCGCGAGGTGCTTGCGGAGGTTGCGGACGCCGCGCAGGACCGCGGCCTCGGAGGACCCGCCGCCGTCGGCTGCGAAATCGGGGCGACCATCGAAGTTCAGATGGACGTGACAGTCGATCAGACCGGGCGTCAGCGTCTTGCCCGCCCCGTCGATCGACCGGGCCGCCGACGCCTCCCGTGGTGCGCGCGCGTGGGCGCCGCTCCACACGACGCGGTCGCCCTCGACGAGCACGCCGGCGTGACGGCGGACGCGCGCACCGTCGAACAGGGTCACGTCGGCGATGTAGAACGGCCGCGCCACCGTCAGGACACCCAGGGCGGAACGAGGACGGTGCCGTCGTCCTCGCGGATCAGCTTCGTGCCGGCGAGCATCGTGACGACGATCGTCGCGCCGTCGGGACCGGCTTCCACCCAGTGGAGCTGATCGGGCGGCACGACGCAGGAATCCCCGGCGGCCAACGTCGAGGCCTCCTCGCCCAGGTACACCGTGCCGCCGCCCGCGGTCACGGTGAACACGTCGAAGTGGTCGTGGCGGTGCGGCGGCAACCCGCCGCCGGCCGGGAGCTCGATCTGGAACAGCGCCGCCTCCTCGGCCCCGCGGGCCGGAGCGGCGAACGAGGTCACGGCGTTCCCGCCGATCTCGAAGGTCGGATGATCGGCGGCGCGCTCGACGGGCATGCGTAGCTCCTCGCAGAAAGACGACGCCGCATCATATCGGCGGTCCGGCCCCCGGGCCTGCGGTAGGCTTGCCGTCCCGAGGCCGAGGAGGTCCATCGATGCTGGTCGGCGACATCATGCGAGGCGACGTGAAGAAGGCGGATGCCGGCGACACGTTCGCCGACGTGGCCAAGGTCATGCGCACGAACGGCATCTCCTCCGTCGTGGTGCTCGGCAAGGACGGCTCGCTCACGGGCATCCTCACCGAACGCGACATCGTCAACCTCGTCGCGGCGGGGGGCGACCCGCACTCGGTGCAGGTCGAGCACGGGATGACACGGCGGCATCTCGAGACGATCGGGCCGAAGGCCGACATCGCCGAGGCCGCCGGCCAGATGGTGTCGCTCAACATCCGACACCTGCCCGTGATCGACAAGGGCAAGGTCGTCGGCATCCTGTCGATCCGCGATCTGACGAAGTGGGCGGCCGAGGAGCTTGCCGGCGGCCACGAGATGCCCGACATCGCCCGCTCCCAGACCGCGCTCAAGGCCGCGAGCGACCTCCAGAAGCAGCGTCAGCTCAGCTGAGCTCCTCGAGCACCGCGACGAGCCGCGTCAGATCGTCGATCGTCACGTCCGGGATCGCCAGCTGCGCGGGCGTCGGGTCATCGGGCGCCTCACCTCGGAGCACCCAGATCGTGCGCATCCCCGCCGCCCGCGCCGGCACCATGTCGTAGTCGAGCCGGTCGCCCACCATCGCGGTGCGCTCGGGCGAGGCACCGGCCAGCTCGAGCGTCCGCACGAACAGCGCCGGATCGGGCTTGTGGAGCCCGAGATCGCCCGACACGCCCCACGTCTCGAAGTACGGCACCAGCCCGTCGCGCTCGAGCGCCGCGCGCACCTGGGAGGGCTGGTTGGCGATCACCCCCAGCCGGTAGCCGGCGGCGCGGAGCTCCTCGAGCGTCGGCACGACGTCGGCGTGCAGCGCGCTCGGCGGGTAGTGCCAGTAGCGGGACGCGCTCGTCTCCAACGCCGCCAGATCCGCGTCGGGCCCGAGGAAGGCGGTCGTCAGACGCACCCGGAACGATCGATCCTGTCCGGCACGGCACGCGGCGTACTCCTCGTCGAACGCCGCGTCGGTGAACTCGCCGCCCGCCTCGCGCAGTGCCCGCCGCCATGCCTCGGCGTACACCCGGTCGTCGTACAGGACTCCGCCGATGTCGAGGAAGACGTAGTCGATGCCGGGCACGCGGCGATACTAGCGGTCGCCCAGCGCGTACAGCGCGACCGCGGCAGCGGCGGCGACGTTCAGCGAATCGACCGCGCCGCGCATCGGGATCCGCACGCGGAGATCGGCGCCGTCGAGCCACCTGGTGGAGAGCCCCGGACCTTCGCTGCCGACGGCGAGCGCCAGCGCGTGGTCGCGTCGACCGTGTCGAGCGCAACGGCATCGGGCGACGGCGTGAGCGCGGCGACCGCGAACCCCGCGTCGTGCAGCTTCTCGATGCCGTCGCGATGATCGATCCGCGTCCACGGCACCGCGAACACGGCGCCCATCGACGTGCGGACGGCACGGCGGTAGAGCGGGTCGGCGCACCGCGGCGTCAGCAGCACCGCGTCCCAGCCGAACGCCGCGGCCGATCGCATGATGGCCCCGACGTTCGTGTGGTCCACCAGATCCTCGAGGACGACGACCCGCTCGGCGGCCGCAAGCACGGCCGCGGGCGTGGGCAGTGGCCGCCGCGCGAAGCTCGCCAACGCCCCGCGATGCACGGGAAACCCGGTGGTCGCCTCGAGCACGTCGTCGGGCACCACGTAGGCGACCACGTCGAGATCGTCCAGCGCCGCCAGCCAGCGCTCGGTGGTGAGCACCGCGCGCGGCGCGTACCCCGCGGCGAACGCACGCCGGATCGTCGCCTCGCCCTCGGCAAGGAAGAACCCCTCCGCAGGCTCGCGCGCGGCGCGCATCTGCGTGTCGCGCAGATCGAGGAAGTCGCGCAGCCGCGGGTCGTGCCGGTCCGCGACGCGGACGGCGCGCATCAGGCCCCGGCTCGCCGCCACAGCTCGTCGACGAGCTCGACGGGCGTCGTCTCGCACCCGAGCCGGTAGCCGTAGCGCGCGCCGTGACAGTCCGACGCCCCCGTGGGCACCAGGTCGAGCCGTCCGGCGAGCGCCCGGTAGTGGGCGCGCTGCGCCTCGTCGTGGTCGGGGTGGTCGACCTCGAGTCCGCCCATGCCGGCGGCGGCCATCCCCTCGATCAGGTCGTCGGGCACCGCTCCGTTCCCCTTCCACATCGCCGGGTGGGCGAGCACGCACACACCGCCGGCAGCGCCGATCAGACGCAGCGCGTCCATCGGATCCAGCGCGTGCTTCGGCACGTAGGCGACGCCGTCATCGGAGATGAACCGGTCGAACGCCTCCTTCTCGGTCGGCACGATGCCGGCCTCGACCATCGCCTGGGCGATGTGCGGGCCGGGCGATCAGGTCGTCGCCGGCGATCGCGCGCACCCGCTCGAAGGAGATGTCGTAGCCGAGCGCCTGGAGCTTCTCGACCATCAGCTCGCCGCGGCGGAACCGGGTGTCGGTGAGTCGCCGCAGCTCCTCGACCAGCGCCGGATCCGCCGGATCGACCCAGTACGCGAGCACGTGCAACGACGCGCCGTCGTACTCGGCGGAGAACTCGATCCCGGGAACGATCAGGAGGCCGGTGCCCTCCGCGGCGGCCGCGGCCTCGGCGTAGCCCGCGGTCGTGTCGTGGTCGGTGATCGCGATGCCGGCAAGGCCTCGCTCGAGGGCAAGCGCGACGTTCTCGGTGATCGTGTTCGTGCCGTCGGAGGCCGTCGAATGGGTGTGGAGGTCGATCCCGCTCATGGCCGCAGAGCCTGGCAGACGTGCGCCGCCCCCGTCACGGTTGCAGGAGTCCCGCGTCGATGTCGGCAACGGTGCGACAGCCCGCGTTCGCCATCGCGTTGACGAACCCGTCTCGCAGGAAGCCGAGCACGGCCTCGACACCGGCCTGCCCCTCCACCGCGAGACCCCACGCGGCCGGACGCGCCACCAGCACCGCCGCCGCCCCGAGCGCCAAGGCGATCAGGACATCGACGCCATGTCGCACGCCCCCATCCATCAGCACCGGGACGCGACCGTCGACGGCCGCGACCACACCCGGCAGCGCATCCAGCGTCGCGGGCGCCCGATCCAGCTGGCGTCCGCCGTGGTTGGACACGACGATGCCGTCGGCGCCGTGCTCGATCGCCGCCTGCGCATCGTCGGGACGCAGCACACCCTTCACCAGAACCGGCATGCCGGGCACCTGGTCGCGGATCCACGCGAGGTCGTCCCAGGAGATGTTCGGGTCGAACTCCTGGGGCGTGCCCGCGGGACCGACCGGCAGCTCGAACCCGTTGCGCGTGTCGCGATGCCGCAGACCGAGCGTGGGGACGTCCACCGTCCAGACGACGGCGCGATACCCGGCGGCGTGCGCACGGCGGAGGAGCGCAGCCGTGGCCTCGCGGTCGCGCCAGAGATAGAGCTGCCACCACAGGATGTCGCCCGCAGCCGCGATGTCCTCGACCTGCTCGAGCACCGTCGAGGAGACGCACATCGGGATGCCGACCGCGGCCGCGGCGCGCGCCGTGGCCCCTTCCCCGTCGGGGTGCACCTGCCGTTGGAACGCCCACGGCGCGACCGCAACGGGGAACGACAACGGCATGCCGAGGATCTCGGTGCGTCGGGTCGGGCGATCCGGACCCCCGGAGCACGCGAGGCCAGACCCGCCTGCGCGCGAAGGCGGCCTCGTTGTCCGCGAGCGTCTGTTCCGCACCCGCTCCCCCGGCGACGTAGTCGAAGATGCCGGCGGGAAGGACGTTGCGCGCGGCCGCCTCCCACTCGTCGAGCGTCACCGGGCGGTTCGCGTTCATCGACGGGACCCTACTCCTCGGGCATCGCGAGAACCTCGGGCCGCCGCGCGGACTCCGCGAGGACCGTGACGGCGACCCCCGCCAGCACCAGCGCGCCGCCAAGCACCACCTGCACACCGGGTCGCTCGCCGAAGATCAGATACGCGAGGACCGTCGCGCCCACCGCCTCGGCGAGCAGCGCCACCGAGACGACCGAGGCCTTGAGCTCTCCCAGCAGGTGGTTGATCACCGTGTGTCCGAGGAACTGGGGACCGATCGTCATCGCGACGAACAGCGCCCACACCTGGGTGGAGTACCCGAGGAAGGGCGTGCCGATCGCGAGCATCGCCAGCCCGAGGAGCACCGCGGCGACGCCGTAGACCGACGCCGAGTACGGCACCAGCGAGAGCTCGGCGCGCACATGCCGCCCGATCACGACGTACACCGCCGCGAAGATCGCGCCCGCCACCGCGAGCAGGTCGCCGAGCGCGGGGTTCGAGCCCCCGCCGGTGCTGCTCGCGGTCGCGATCACCACACCGCCCGCGATCGCCACCCAGATCCCGAGCCAGCCGCGGCGCGAGGTCCGTTCCCCGATGAGCGGCCCGGCGATCGCCACCCAGATCGGCATCGACTGCACGAGCACGGTGCTCGCCGCGACGCTCGTGTAGGACAACGACGAGATCCACGTGACGAAGTGCAGGCCGAGCGCCGCCCCGGCGCCGACGAGCAGCCAGCGACGACGACGGGACAGGGCGGCGAGCGCCCCGCGGTGCCGCGCCACGGCGAGCGGCACGAGCACGGCGCTGGCGAGGGCGCAGCGGTAGAACGCGATCGCGAGCGAGGAGACGCCACGGTCGTCGGCCGCGCGGATCAAGACCGCGGAGGTCGAGACCGCCGTCACCCCGATGACGAGCCACACGATGTGCCGTCGCTGCATGCGCCCGATTATGGTGCGCCGGTGACGCGAACCACCGTGTTCGGTGCCGGGGCCATGGGAACGGCGGTTGCGATGCACGCCGCCCGCCGCGGGCACGACGTGGCGCTCTGGGGCTCGTCGCATGACTCGTGGGCCTTCCAGCACCTGGTCGCCGACCGGCAGCATCCCCTGTTGCCCGAACATCTCCCGGGAACGGTCCGGCTGTGCGGCCCCGAGGAGCTCGAGGCCGCGGCGGAGGGCGCGCAGTTCCTCGTGCTCGGGGCGAACTCCCACGGGGCCCGATCCCTCGCGCGGCTGATCCGTGCGCACGTCGGTGACGCGCTCGTGGCGATCAGCGTCGCCAAGGGCCTGGAGCCGGACACCGGCAAGCGCATGACGGAGGTCTACGGCGAGGAGCTCGCCGGCGTCCCCATCGTGACCGTCGGCGGCCCCTGCCTCGCCACCGAGCTCGCCGAGGGGCTGCCCACGGCGAGCGTGTGGGCCGGATCCTCGATGGAACTGGCCACCCAGGCCGGTCAACCGTTCGACGGACCGACCTATCAGCTCACGTATACCGACGACGTGATCGGCGTCGAGCTCTGCGCGATGATGAAGAACGTGGCCGCCATCGGGCTCGGCATGCTCGACGGCATCGGCAAGCCCACCGGTGAGGACTTCAAGAACGCGAAGGCCGCGCTGTTCACGAAGGCGGCCCACGAGATCGTCGACCTCGTCGCCGCCTGTGGCGGCCGCGCCGAGACCGCGTTCGGGCTGGCGGGGATCGGCGACCAGCTCGTGACCTCGCTCGGCGGACGCAACCGTCTCTACGGCGAGCTCGTGGGGGCCGGAGAGCCGCCCGTCGAGACGCTTCGCGACCTCGAGGCGCGTGGCCTCACCGTGGAAGGGGTCGACTCGACCCGCGATGTGGCCCGTTTGGCCGACGAACACCACCTCGACCTGCCGTACCATGCGGCCATCCACCGGGTGCTGTCCGATGGAGCCGACCCGCGCGACATCCTGGAGGTCCTGCGATGAGACAACTGCCCGACCGCAACCTGGCCATGGAACTCGTCCGCGTCACCGAGGCCGCCGCGCTCGCGTCGGGCCGCTGGGTCGGGCGAGGCGACAAGATCGCCGCCGACGCCGCCGCCGTCGACGCGATGCGGCTGATGATCGACTCCGTCTCGATGGACGGCGTGGTCGTGATCGGCGAGGGCGAGAAGGACGAGGCGCCCATGCTGTTCAACGGCGAGCAGGTGGGCAGCGGCGTGGGCCCCGAGACCGACGTCGCCGTGGACCCGATCGACGGCACCACGCTGACGAGCGTCGGGCAGCCGAACGCGCTGTCCGTCATCGCGCTGGCGCCGCGCGGCTCGATGTTCTTCCCGGGTGCCGCGATGTACATGGAGAAGATCGCGACCGGCCCCGAGGCCGCCGAGGCGATCGACATCGAGGCGCCCGTCGCAGAGAACATCCGGCAGGTCGCGAAGGCCAAGGGCAAGCGCCCGGAGGAGGTGACGGTGACGATCCTCGATCGCCCCCGCCACGCGGAGATGATCGCGGAGATCCGCGCCGCGGGCGCGCGCGTCCTGCTGATCACCGACGGCGACGTCGCCGGCGCGATCGTCGCCGCGATCCCCCGCACCGAGGTCGACCTCCTGATGGGCATCGGCGGCACGCCCGAGGGCGTCGTGTCGGCCGCCGCGCTCAAGTGCCTGGGCGGCGCCATCCAAGGCAAGCTCTACCCGCGCAACGACGAGGAGCGATCGTCGCTGCTGACCGACGGCTTCGATCTCGACCAGGTGCTCGACGCCGACACCCTGGCCGCGGGCGACGACCTGTTCTTCGCGGCGACCGGGATCACCGACGGCTACCTGCTCGAGGGCGTGCGCTACTGGTCCGACGGCGCGACCACGTTTTCGATGGTGATGCGCTCGCGCTCCGGCACGATCCGCTACGTGAAGTCGGACCACCGCTTCGAGAAGCTCGAGCGATTCTCCTCGATCGACTACCGGCCCTAGGCGGCGAGCGCGTACATGCCGGTGGCCGGCTTCGTGAGCTGCCCGTCCGCGACCGCCGCTCGGAGTGCGGCAAGCACCACGCCGCGCACATCCGGCGTCTCGAACGGGTCGAGATAGCCGGCGCGCAGCGCCCGGTCCTGGATCACCGTCCAGTGCAGCGGCTCGCCGGCGTCGGTGAGCACCCGCAGCACCGCCTCCTCGGGGGTCATCGATCGAGCAGCGCCTCCGCGAACAGATCGACCTGCTCGGGCTCCGCGATCGTGAAGGGCAACGCCCAGGGCGACACGATCAGCTCGGTGACACCGAGGGCCGCGAACGCATCCACGCGCTCGCGGATCTGTTCGATCGAACCGCTGAGCGTGTCGGCCCGCCAGGATTCCCAGGTCTCCTCGCGCATCGCGTCACCGGGAAACGCGGCCCGGGCGCGCTCGAACGTCGCGCGCGCTTCGTCCTCGCTGGCCCCCGCGATCCCGTAGAGGCCGACCGACAGCCCGAAGGTGGCCGGGTCGCGGCCGGCGCCCGCACAGGCGTCGCGAACGCCCTGCAGCCGGCCGGCGTAGTCGGCCGGCGCGATCCGCCACACGACGTTCCAGCCCGTCGCGGCGCGCGCGGCCAGGCGCAGGAGCCGCGGACCGCCCTTGCCGCCAAGCCACAGCGGGATCGGCGTCTGCACCGGCGGGGGCGTCAGCCGGCCGTCGTGCAGCGACCACACGGGTCCTTCGTGCGTGAGCGGATCGGCGCCGCCGAACAGCCCGCCCACGATCGCCACGGCGTCCTCGAGCGCGTCGAAGCGCTCCCCCACGGAGCCGAAGTCGTAGCCGAACGCGTCGAACTCCTTCTCGAGCCAGCCCGCGCCCAGCCCGAGCACGAGCCGTCCGCCGGAGAGCTGATCGATCGTCGCCGCGGCCTTGGCCACCAGCGACGGGTGCCGGAAGGGCGCCCCCAGCACGAGCACCCCCAGCCGCACCCGCTCGGTCACGGCGGCAAGGCCGGCGAGCGAGGTCATCGGCTCGAGCGCGGCGATCGGCGCATCGCCGGCCCCGTATCGCGCGAACGTATACAGGAAGTGGTCGGACAACCAGACCCCGTCGTAGCCGAGCGATTCCGCCCGGTGCGCCCAGGTGGCGGTGTCGACGAAGGAGATCTCGCCACCCGGCACCGAGAACCCGTACTGCGGGATGGCGAGACCGACGCGCATGCCCCGCAGGATACGGCCCGACTGCTTAGGGCGTCGGGGACGCGACGGTCGTCTGCTCCGCGAGGCCTCCGCGCAAGACCACATGGCCCCGCGCGTCACGGATCACCACGTCGACGAATCCGTCGAGACCACCGGCAACGATGCGCGCGAACGTGGCCCCGCCGGCGGAGTCGAGCCTGCGGATCGAGCCCAGCTCGAGCGCACGGCCCTTCGCGTTCGTGATGGTGACCCCGAGCGGCAGGCTGTGCTCGGGGAGAGCGCTGACCATGACGATCGCCTCATCGTCGGCGGAGGGGGACACGATCACGAGCGCGGACCCGGTGCCCCGCCGCCCGTCGGCCGCCGCCAGCATGCCCGTCAAGACGTCGGCGCTGGGATCGGCGTACTGCGCGGACGAGACGGCGTCGCCGAACCGATGGAGAAACTCGTCTTGCTGCAAGGCCTCGCGTGCCTGCTGCAGCCGTTGCCCTTCCCGACGGTTGGCGAAGACGGCGCCGGTGCCGACCGCCGCGATCAGGATCGCCGCCGCGAGCAGGGTCACGCCGGCCCGCTTGTGGCGTTTCGCCTGGCGGCGGGTGCGGGGGCCGGTGGCCGTCTGCACCGCGGCGACCACCCGGTCCTCGAGCTCGGGAACCGCCGGCTCGACCGGGGCGAGCGCGTACCCGAACGCGGTCACCGCCCGTTGGAGATCGATCGCCTCCTTGCGGCACGCGGCGCAGGTCTCGACATGGAGCTCGATCGAGGAGACGTCCGGGGGCGGCGCCACGCCGAGCGCGAAGGCCGGCAACGTCTCCCGGACCCCCGCGCAGTTCACAGGTACTCCTTGTGCTCGTTCGCCTTGCGAACCTTGATCAGCGCGGCGCGCAGGCGGGTCTTCACGGTCCCCAGCGGGATGCCGTCGTCCTCGGAGATCTCACGAGCCGTCATCCCCCGGAAGTACGTCCGCGCGATCAGCCGTCGCTCGGCATCGGACAGCGAGGCGATCGCGCGCAACGCCGCGTCGCGTTCCAACAGAAGATCCTCATCGACGGACTGCGCGGACTCCGGCATCTCGTCGACGAGCACGAGCTTGGGTCGCGTCACGCCCGTCTCGCGCCGCAGACGATCCACCGCCAGGTTGTGCGCGATCGTCATCAGCCACGTCGACAGTCGCCCGCGATGGGGGTCGAAGCGGGCCGCCTTGCGCCAGGCCATCACAAAGACGTCCTGGGTCAACTCCTCCGCCGCCTCTCGCGAGCCGAGGAGTCGCAGCCCCATCGTGTACACGGGGCGGCCATATCGCGCGTACAGCGCCCGGATGGCGGTGTCGTCACCGGCCAGAAGCCCTTCCATGAGTTGTTCCTCCTCCCGGGGGAGGAGGGGTCCGTCGCTACGTCCCTGCACGGCGGGTCCTTCCGGTGATACGCACGCCAAGCCCGGGCAGGCTTGCCGGGACCTGGGACCGATGGTCGCATGGAGTTCGTCGCGGCGCCACCGCCGGGTGGAATCGGATATCCACCGCAACACCAACAGCGTAGGCTCGCAACGGAACCTCAACACGGCGAGAACCGGGCGACCGGGCCTGGCGAACCCCGGTGAGGAAGAGAGGGAGCGGATGCGGGGCACTGCACGGACGATGGGCCAGCTGGGCATCGCGCTGTCGCTGTGCGCCGGGCTCGTCTTGTCGGCACACCCCGCGCTCGGCCAGACGGACCAGCCGGTCGTCGTCCAGGTGGAGCTGAACGGCGTCGTCGATCCGATCATCGCGGATCACATCGTGTCCGCGGTCGACCGCGCCAATGCCGACGGCGCGGAGGCCGTGCTCCTGATCATCGACACGCCCGGCGGTCTCGGTTCGTCCATGGACGAGATCGACCAAGCGCTCCTCAACAGCGCGGTGCCGGTGATCGGCTACGTGGCGCCGATCGGCGCCCGTGCCGCCTCGGCCGGCGCGTTCATCCTGCTGTCGTGCCCGGTGGCCGCGATGGCGCCCGGCACGAACGTCGGCGCCTCGACACCGATCGGTCTGTCGGGCGGCGATCTCGCCACGAAGGTGCAGAACGACGCGCAGGCCTCGATCCGCAAACTCGCCCAGACGTACGGTCGCAATGAGGACGTCGCCGAGTCCTTCGTGTCCGACGCCGTCAGCATCACGGCCGAGGAAGCGCTCGCCGACGGCGTGATCGACCTCATCGCACCCACGACCGACGCGTTGCTCGCGGACCTCGACGGGCAGACCGGTCACGCTCGGAACCGGGGCGACGACCACGCTGCACACCGCGAACGCGACGATCGAAACCGATCCTCTGGGCGCCTTCATGGGGTTCCTGCACAACCTGCTCGACCCCAACCTCGCGTTCATCTTCTTCTGGCTCGGGCTCGGCTTGATCGTGCTCGAGCTGATCGTGCCGGGCCACATCTTCTCGGGGACGATCGGCACGCTGCTGCTGATCATCGCGCTCGTGTCGTTCGGGGTGCTGCCGGTGCGGATCATCGGCATCGCGCTCCTCGTGCTCTCGGTGATCGCGTTCGTGGTCGAGCTGCACGCGCCCGGTCTCGGGATCTGGGGCGCGATCGGCGTGATCGCCCTGCTGCTCGGCGGCTGGTTCCTCTATGACCGCAGCACCGGCGTGCACGTGTCGCCCGGCGTGCTGCTCGGTGTCGCGATCTTCGCCGGCCTGTTCTTCGGGCTGGTCGTCGCCAAGGCCTTGCAGCTTCGCCATGTGCCGCCCGTCGAGACACGCAAGATCGTCGGCGCGGAGGGTGTCGCGCTGTCGGCCGGTGTCGGTCCCGCCGGTGGGCAGGTGCGCGTCTCCGCCGAGCAGTGGCAGGCGGTCGCGCCGGGTGGTCCCATCCCGGGCGGGAGCCCGGTTCGCGTCACGTCCCTCGACGGCCTCGTGCTCACCGTCGAGCCCGCTCCCACCGAGCACGAGACGGCCGGGCAGCGGGCGCCGGCCGAGGAAGGAGGAACCACCGTATGAGCCCAGCGCTCATCATCGTGATCGTCCTCGTGGTGCTGGTCCTGATGGTCGTGTTCAAGTCGATCCGGATCGTTCCCGAGTACCAGCGCCTCGTCGTGTTCCGGTTGGGGCGCTTGTTGGCGACCAAGGGTCCCGGGCTCGTCATCCTGATCCCGTTCGTCGACAAGGGCATCATCGTCGACCTGCGGGAGTTCTATCTCGAGATCCCGCGGCAGGACTCGATCACGAAGGACAACGCCGCGATCTCGATCGACTTCATCATGTACTACAAGGTCTTCGAGCCCGCGACGTCCGTCGTCCAGGTGTCCAACTTCGCGGGGGCGGCGACGAACATCGCGGCCACCACGCTGCGCGCCGTCGTCGGCGACATCTCGCTGGACGACGTGCTGGCCAAGCGTGACGAGATCAACACGGTGCTCCGCGTGAAGCTGGACGAGGTCACCGAGCGCTGGGGCGTCAAGGTCACCAACGTGGAGATCCGGGAGATCATCCCTCCCCCGTCGGTCCAGGAGGCGATGACGCGTCAGATGTCGGCCGAGCGGACCCGTCGCGCCGTCGTCACCGAGGCGGAGGGCGCGAAGCAGGCCTCGATCACCGTTGCCGAGGGCAACAAGGAGGCGGCGATCCTCAACGCCGAGGGGTCGAAGCAGTCCAACATCCTCACCGCCGAGGGCGAGCGGCAGGCCGCGATCCTGCGGGCGGAGGGCTTCGCGCTCGCCCTGACGAAGATCAACGAGTCGGCCAGCGACGCGGACGTGCGCACGATGCAGCTCCAGTACCTCGAGGCGCTGAAGCAGGTCGGCACGTCGCCCTCATCCAAGGTCGTCGTGCCGATGGAGCTGTCGGGCCTGATCGGCGCGGTCACCGCCATCGCGGAGGCGTCCTCCACGACCGACGGGAGATCGGGGAGCTAAGCGCCGGTCGGCGCGGCGGTGAATGCGCCGGTGTCGGTGTCGGCCTCTGCCTCGGCCGGCGCCTGCACGGTCGGGTCGGGGCCCGGCTCGGGCGGCGTGTGGCGACGGGGCGCCTCCATCCCCGCCTGCTGCATGGCGAGCTCGAAGTCGTGCTTGCTCGACACCGCCTGCATCGCGTCCTCGACGGAGACTTTCCCTTCCTTGATCAGCTTGAGCAGCCACTGGTCGAACGTGATCATGCCGTAGTAGCCGCCCTCGGCCACGACGTCCTTGATCTCGGAGGTCTTCTCCTCGTCGATGATGCGCTCGGCGACCCGTCCGGTGTTCACGAGGATCTCGAGCGCCGGCACGCGGCCCCCGTCGACCGTCGGCACCAGTCGCTGGCACACGATCCCGCGCAACGTGCCGGCGAGCGTGAGCCGCACCTGCTTCTGCTGATGCGGCGGGAAGAAGTCGATCACGCGGTTGACCGTCTCGGTGGCGTCCTGCGTATGCAGCGTCGACAGCACGAGGTGTCCGGTCTCGGCCGCCTGCAGCGCGGCGCGGACGGTCTCGGTGTCACGCATCTCGCCGATCAGGATCACATCGGGGTCCTGCCGCAACGCGGCTCGCAGCGCGGACAGGAAGTCCGTGGTGTCCTGGCCGATCTCGCGCTGGTTGATCGACGCGAGCTCGTCCTTGTGCAGCACCTCGATCGGGTCCTCGATCGTGACGATGTGCACGGCCTTGGTCGCGTTCAGATACCCGATCATCGCGGCGAGCGTCGTGGTCTTGCCCGATCCGGTCGGGCCGGTCACGAGGATCAGCCCGCGCTGCTCGTCGGCGAGCGCCTTGATCGATTCGGGCAGCCCGATCTCTTCGAAGCTGGGCCCGCCGAAGCGGAGTTTCCGAAGGACCATCGAGATCGAGCCCCGCTGCCGGAAGACGTTCGCGCGGAAGCGGCCCACATTGGCCACGGAATAGGCGAAGTCGACCTCGCCGCGCTCCTTGAAGATGGGCTTGCGATCCTCCGGGATGATGCCGTCGGCGATCGCCTGGGTCTCCAGCGGACTCAGGGGGTCGCGGTCGAGGCGATCCAGGCCGTAGGGCAGCCGCAGCATCGGCGGCGACCCGACCTTCACGTGCAGGTCGGAGCCGTTGCCCTTGACGAGTGCCTCCAGCCAGGAGTTGAACTCCGGAACGATCGGTGAGTTGTCCATCGCTGCCTGTATCTCCTCCGTGTGCTCGCCCACACCGACGGTCGCCGAGCCGGGCACGGTCTTCCATCGGCGCGTTCCCGGGTCGACTTCAGTCCTGGGACCCCGGTGGGCGCTCCGGGGCTGGTGCACGGTCCGCGTAGACTGGGGTTCTACCCACGAACGCCAGGAGTCTCCATGGTCACCGAGGCACAGATCCGCGAGGCCCTCCGCGGGGTGAACGACCCCGAGATCGGGCGTCCGATCGAAGACATCGGCATGCTGGAACGCATCGAGGTCGACGGCGGCACGGTCCGGGTGCACGTCCTCCTCACGATCGAGGGCTGCCCCCTGCGAGACCGGATCACGCAGGAAGTCACGGCTGCGGTGCAACCGATCGCGGGCGTGGAGCGGGTCGAGGTGTCGTTGACGCCGATGAGCCCGGAGCAGCGCGAGAAACTCGTCGGCACCCTGCGTGGCCCCACCGCGGCCGGGCCGACGAAGATCGCGTTCTCCCCCAAGACCTCGATCATCGCCGTCGCCTCCGGCAAGGGCGGGGTCGGCAAGTCCTCGGTCACGGTGAACCTCGCGGCGTCGCTTGCCGCCGACGGCTACAAGGTGGGCGTGCTCGACGCCGACGTCTGGGGCTTCAGCGTGCCGCGCATGCTCGGCGCCGAGGGCAAGCCGGTGGGGTTCAACGACATGATCCTGCCGCTGGAGGCCCACGGGGTGAAGGTGATCTCGATGGGGTTCTTCGTGCCGGAGGACACCCCGGTGATCTGGCGCGGACCGATGCTGCACAAGGCGATCGAGCAGTTCCTGGGCGACGTGTACTGGGGCGATCTGGACGTGCTGCTGTGCGACCTCCCACCCGGTACCGGCGACGTGAGCATCTCGCTCGCATCGTTCATCCCGGGCGCCTCGATGGTCGTGGTCACGACGCCGCAGGAGGCGGCGCACACGGTCGCGCAGCGCGCCGGGAAGATGGCCGAACGAACGAACCTGCGCCCGATCGGCGTGATCGAAAACATGTCGTGGTTCGTCTGTCCGCACTGCGGCGAGCGGGAACTGCTGTTCGGCGAGGGCGGCGGTCAACTGGTGGCCGACACCATCGGCGTGCCGCTGATGGCGCAGGTGCCCATGGTGCCTGCGCTTCGCGTCGGCGCCGACACCGGCATGCCGATCGTGCTGAGCGACCCGAGCTCGCCGGCGTCGGTGGCGCTGCGCGAAGCCGCCGACGCGGTCCGACGGGCCGCCTCGACGAAGATCGGCAAGCCGCTCACCGTGATGGCACGCTGAGCTACCCGGCGGCGGGTGACGCCGAGGCGGCGTCGCTGCGTGCGCGCCGGCGGATCGGCGGTCGCGGCGGTGTCGTCGGCCCCGGTCGTTTCGACACGGCGAGGTACCCCCAGATCGCGACGCAGACCACCACGACCGTCAGCGCCGTCCACTGGGATCCGGTCAACGGGCCGAAGCGCTTGTCGATGCGCAGGAAGTCCTCCAGCAGGCGGCAACAGCCGTAGTAGATCGCGAACACGAGCGCCGCGAGCCCCTCGCGGCGGGAGCGCTTCGTGAACCACCACAGCAGGGCGAACAGTCCCCACGCGAGCAACATGTCGTACAACGCCGTCTGGTGCACGCCGACGCCGCTTGCGATCACCGCGCCGGTACTGTCCAGGAGCTTGGAGCCGGAGCGTTCGAGCGTCTGGAGACGGTCGCCCTGCAGGGGGGCCTGGCAGAACTCCTGCAGGCATTCGAACGGCGGGGCGACCGTTCCGCCGCTGTAGCGCCACGCGAGCAGCCACGACGTCGGCTTGCCGAGGTGGTCGCCGATGATGAGGTCGCCGATGCGCCCGACGGCGATGCCGAGCGCCAGCGGAGCCGCCAGCGCGTCCGCCACCTGGAAGAAGCGCAGCCCGAACCGTCGGATGTTGATCGCGTTCGCGATCGTGGCCCCGGCGATCCCACCCAGCAGCGAGATCCCGCCCTTCCAGATCAGGAGCGCCTCGACCGGCTTGGGCGCGAACTCGGACCAGTGCGCCACGACGTAGAAGAATCGGGCGCCCACGATCGCGCCGATGAGCGACCACAACACGATCGAGCTGATCGCGCGCTCCTCGACGCCACGCGCCACGGCGATCCGGCCGAACAGCCAGGCGCCGATCATGAAACCGATCGCGATGAACAGGCCGTGTGGCGAGATCGCGAAGCTGTCGCCGATGCGGAAGCGATCCACCACGGGCCAGCCGATGGAGCCCAACATCGCGATCGGAGCCATGGGCGGCGAGCCTAGCAGCGGCCCTCGCCTACGCTCGGCCGCGCGGCCACAGGCGCGCGACGGCGCGGCCGATCAGCAGCCCGCTGGCCACGTCGCTCGGGTAGTGCACGCCCAGGTAGACCCGGGAGGCGGCCACCGCAGCGTCCAGCGCGGTCAGCGCCCCGCGTCCGGCCGGCCCGACGCCGAGCTCCCGCGACGCGACACGGCTGAAGGTGGTCAGGACGGCCGGATGCGACGACGGCCACGACATCCCGACGGGTCGCGCGATCAGCTGGCGCGTGCCGTCGGGATCGGCATCGAGCGGGCGCGGACGGTCGGCGACGCGCTTCATGCCCTGCAGGAGCACCCAGGTGGCCCCGGCGGCGGTCATCGCCCGGGTGGCCGCCTCGCCGCGCCCGAGCGCCGCGAGGGTGAGCGCGGCAGCTCCCGCCGCATACATCGAGCCGAGCTCGGTGAGGCTCACGAAGACGCGATCCGCTTCGGGCCCGTGACCGCCGTTGACCGCGTCGAACAACTCCTGGTCGATCGCCGCCGCCTCGGGACGGTGCACCACCGCGTGACCGATCGCGCAGGCGCCCGCGAAGATCCCTGCACCCCACACCACCCGGCCCACACCCATGGCCGATCATCATGCGATAGCGCCCGGGCCGGCGTCACGTCGACCGACGCCGCCGGCTCAGGCGTTCCGGATGGCTTCGATCGCGCGAAGCTGCGCCTCGGTGCCGCGGCGCAGCGCGTACTCGGCGCCCCCGAGCGCGCCCACGCTGGCCGCGGCGAACGAGCCGAGCGGGCCCTTTGAAGACGTAGCGCACCTCGTGGCGCAGCACGCTTCGATCGAACGGCAGGCTGGCGACCGACGTCATCACCGTGGCGTCGAGCAACCCGCGCAGGCGCACGGCCGAGCGCCACGGCGGCTCCCATTCGACGACCGTGCACGAGATCGTGGCGCGCACCCCGATGAACGCCATGAGGACCTCGAACTCGACGCCCTGGGCGAGACCGCCGGGCGGCATCCGCACCGACTCGATCAAGCGCTCCCAGGCGGGCAGGCCCCGCGGATCGCTCGTGACCGCCCACACGATCTCGGGTGGCGCGTCGACCTCGACGGAGTACTCGACGGTGGTCGTCATCGCGCGTCCGCGCTGCCGCTGCTCCAGCCCTTCCACCACACGACGCGGCTCGGACGCACGCGCACGAGCGCCGCGCCGGCCGGGGTCGTCGCGCCGAGCACGCCGCGCAGCGAGGTCGCCCCCGATCCAACCTCCCCCTCCACGAAGAACGACGCCTCGCCCTGGAACATCGCGCCGACCATGTCGCGGGCGCGCCACACCGAGGCTCGATCCAGCATCAACGCGACCGGCGCGTCGGCGTCGGCGCCGGCCAGGGCGAGCGTCTCGGCGGGCAGGATCGCGTACAGCGCCCCGCTCTCGGCGCGCCAGCGCACCGGCAGCACCACCAGTCCCCGCTCCCCGACCACCGCGAGCGCGCCCTCGCCCGAGGTCCCGATCCCCTCGGCGATCTCGACGGGAAGCTGCGCGAGCGCGTCCACGCCCTTGGCGCGGCGAAAGGTCTGGTGCGAGCCCGCCGCCCCGCCCCACCGTCCCCGGCCCTCCTGCACACCCTCCGCCTCGACGAGGGCGGTGCGCTCCAGATCGATGCCGACGAAGACACGACCCGGCGGGGTCCACGCGAGCGGGATCTGCTTCGCATCGACCGCGTAGCCGGCGAAGAACCGGGCGTTCTTCGTGCTGAACGTCGCCGTGGCGCGAGCGATCGAGGTCGCGCCGGCGACGGCGGCGGCCCATGTCCGGCGATCGAGCGCGTCGTACGTGCGGACCGTGCCCGTGAACGTGACGGCGAGATCGTCGGATCGCACGAGGCCCGCCACCGACGGGTCGGTCCGCCACGCCCGGGCCTTGACCGAGCGCCGGGAGGTGGTCAGCCAGAGGCGAGCGCCGCTGTTGGCGAACACGAGCGGCGTGCAGTGCGGCCCACGAGGCGTCATCGCCGCCACGGCGCAGAACTGCCCGCGATCCAGCACCTCCTGCACCGCCGTCGACCGGAAACTCACGCGACCGCCACCTCGCTCGCCTTTGGTGGTCGCGCAAGCATCAATCCCGTCCACAGGATATGGCTGGCGAGCGGCGCGAGGACGCCGCCGCTCCACCACGCGAGCGCGCCCCACACCGCGCCGCCCACGAGCGCGCCCGCGACGATCGGCAGGGACCTGCTGGGCACGTTCGCGACCACATACAGGAGGCACACGGCGATCGCGGCCACGCCCGCCGTCGCGGCCGTATCCACGCCCACCCGGTAGGCGATCCCGCGCCAGAACAGCTCCTCGCCGGGAACGGCGAGCAACAGCGACAAGAGGAGCTCACGCCGAGGATCGGCCGTCGCGGCACGCTTGTACGCCAAGGCGGTCTGCCGTGCGAACGAAGGGATGTGCTGCGCGAGCGCCACGAACACCAGCGTGCCGACGTACAGCGCGATCCCGGTCGCGGCGCCGATCGCGAGCACGCCGATCGCACCGGGCACGTTCGAACCTGCGGGCGCCGGCGCCGGGACCTTCGACCACAACAGGATCGATGCGAGACCGAGGACCCCGAGCAGCGGCGGGATCGTGATCCAGACGTCGCGGCCCCGCACGGTCACCAGGCGCCACGCCAGCATCGTGACGATGAGACCGAGCAGGACGAACCATGCCATCCGCGTCTCCTAGGTCGGGAAGAACCGGGTCTTGACGGCGATCTCCGCCGTGAACGCCGTCACCAGTGACAGGTAGAAGAAGCCGGTGGCGGATTGTACCGCCGAGGCGCGCTCTCCCTTGAGGGCGGCGCGCGCGAGCACCGCGATCAGCAGGGTGGAGCCGACCATGCCGATCGCGATCCAGGGGGCGAGCGCGCCCGCCGTCAACAACGGGTTGAACGCCTGGGACGACGCGGTCCCCGCGAACCCTCCCGTCGCGATCGCGACTCCCTCGAGGACCGTGGCACCGATCAGCACATTCGTGAGCCGGTTGATCGGGGTGCGGGTCAGCTTCCGATCGGTGAGGTACCAGTGGCCCAGGAACAGCGATTCGTAGGCGGCGCCGAGGAACGCCGCCCCCGCGAGCAGTTGGAACAGCGAGATCGCGAGCGACTGCCGTCCCGTCGCGGCCATCGGGACCAGGGCCGCGATCGAGACCGCCGCTCCCGTGATCGCCACGACCCGGCCCGCCGCCTGGCGGCGCGCCAGCAGCAGGATCATCGCCACGGTCAGGACGGCGGCCGTCGCGAGCGCGAGCCGCACGGCGGTCGTGGCGTCGGTGTCGCCGGGGAGGGCGCCGGAGCTCGCCGCCCACCAGGCGGGCCAGGCGAACAGCGCGACGATCAGGACGATCCAGATCGTGAAGAAGGACCGCTTCGTCTCGTGCCACAGCGGTGATGCCCACGTCAGGACCGACGCGCCCACGATCGTCTCGGCGAGCACGAGCGCCATCACGCCGGCGAAGCCGCTCATGTGCTCCCTCTCGACATACGGTCCCTCAGGGTAGCGGGCCGAGCGATGCCCGCCGTCGCCGGTACCCTTTGGAGATGAACGACTGGCGCTCGTACGACCTGACCGCGGCGACCTACGAGCGCGTGCACGCCCCGCGCTTCGCCGAGCCGGCGCGCGATCTCGCGGCGTTGGCGGGCGTGACGGCCGGCGCCCGCGTCCTCGACGTGGGCACGGGCACCGGCGTCGCGGCGGCGATCGCGGCCGAGCTGGGCGCGCGGGCGCTCGGCGTGGATCGATCGACCGGCATGCTCGAGATGGCGCGCCGCGCGCACCCCGAGATCCCGTTCCTGGCCGCCGAGGCGATCGACCTGCCGTTCGCGGACGGCACGTTCGACGTGGTGATCGGGACGTTCGTGCTGGCGCATTTCGCCAACGTCCAGACGGCGTTGTTCGAGTTGCTGCGCGTGACGAGGCCCGGCGGTGTGGTCGCGTTCACCACCTGGACCGACGGACGCGACGCGTACACCGACACGTGGCGGGAGTTGGTCTCGACGGTGGTGCCCAACGACCTGTTGGAGCCCACGCTCGCGAAGGCGATCCCCAACCACGACCGGTTCACGCGCCGCGCGGCGATCGAGGAGACCCTCCTCGACGCGGGCCTTCGCCACGTGCGAACGGAGCCGATGGAATACGAATGGCGCTACGGCCGCGACGAGTTCCTGGACGGGCTGACGGTGTGGGCGACCGGCCGGTTCGTACGCGAGATGCTCGGCGACGAGAGCTGGGCTGCGTTCCTCGAGCGGGCGCGGGCCACGTTCGCGGAGCGCTTCCCCGACCCCCTGCACGACACGCGCGATGTGATGCTCGCGATCGGCACCAAGGCGTAGTCAGCTCAGGTCGACGACCCGGAACGGCTCCGCGTACTCGACCCCGATCTTCGCGCCCTCTTCGGTCGCGTCCTTCGTGAGGAACTCCTCGAAGAACCGGATGCCCTCGGCCAGCTGACTCGCGTGCGCGGCCAGCGCGTCGATCTTCGTTTGCATGTGGTCGGTGATGTCGATCGTGCGGTTCGGTTCGTTCGACCATCCGAGCCAGACGTCGATGACCTCCTGGACGCCGAGGCCCTCCCCGAGATGCTCGCTGAAGAAGTGCGGGTTGCCGCTGCCCGGGTACGCCGAATCGAGCGCCACCCAGCCGGCCATCCGGTGATCCGAATGGTTGTAGTAGCGGTTCTCGAAGAAGATGGCGGTCGGATCGCACGACACCATGGTCTCGGCGCGAACCTCGCGCACCCGGCGCACCACGGCCTCGCGCACCGCGGCCGTGTTCTGCAGCTCGCCGTCGTGGGTCGACAGGACACGGACGCCGGCGAGACCCATGATCGCGGCGGCGGCCTCGGTTTCGACCAACCGGGTCGCCGCCAGCTCGGCCCGGGACACGGCGGGGTCGCTCGAGCCACGGTCCCCATTCGTCAGGACCAGCAGATGCACCTCGCGACCGGCGGCCGCCCACGCCGACAGCACGCCGCCCGCGCAGATCTCCGCGTCGTCGGGGTGGGCGAAGACCGCGAGGACCGGACCCGTGCGGACCTCCGGTTCGTCGGTCACCGTGCCTCCGCGCGATCGAGGACGAACCGCACCAGCGCCCGCACGGGCACGCCGGTGCCACCGGCCGGACCGAGATCGGTCGCGGCGTCCGTGAACGCGGGCCCGGCGATATCCAGATGCACCCAGGGCGTGTCCCCGACGAACTCCGCAAGGAACCACGCCGCGGTGATCGCCCCGCCGTAGCGCTTCCCGACGTTCTTGATGTCGGCCACCTTCGAGTCGATCAGCGGGCGGTAGTCCTGCCACAGGGGCATCTGCCAGATCGGCTCGCCGACCGCGGAGCCCGCGGCGACCAGGTCCTGCGCGAGGACGTCGTCGTTGCCGAACGCGCCCGTGATGTCGGTGCCGAGCGCGACCATGCACGCCCCCGTGAGGGTGGCCGTGTCCACGATGCAGCTCGGGTCCTGTTCGACCAGGTAGGCGAGCGCGTCGGCCAGGATCAGCCGGCCTTCGGCATCGGTGTTGAGCACCTCGCTCGTGGTGCCGCCGCGATGCCTGATGACGTCGCCGGGCTTCTGCGCGGTGCCGCTGGGCATGTTCTCCGAGCACGGGATCGCCGCGATCACGTTGACCTTGGGCTTGAGTCGCGCGATCACCCGCATCGTCGCGAGGATCGAGGCGGCGCCGCCCATGTCGCACTTCATCGTCTCCATGCCGGCGGCGTCCTTGATGGACAGACCGCCCGAGTCGAAGGCGATGCCCTTGCCCGACAGCGCGATCGGCGTGGCCTTGCCGGCCCCCGTGTAGCGCAGCTCGATCATGCGTGGCGGGTTCACCGATCCCTGGCCCACGCCGAGGATCCCCCCGAAGCCGCCCTGCTTGAGCTGCGCCTCGGTCCAGACCTTGCAGGTCAGCCCCACCGTCTTCGCCATCGCCTGGGCCTCTTTGGCGATCGCCGCGGGTGGCAGATCCCCCGCCGGCGTGTTCACCAGGTCACGGGCCCAGCAGACGGCGTCCGCCACGATCTCGCCGGCCCGCGCGGCCCGCGCGATCGCCTTCGCGTCCCACCGGCTCGAGACCAGGACCGTCGCGCGAGCCAGCTTCGGGTCGTCGCCCGGTTTCTTGTAGCGATCGAAGCGGTAGGCGCCCAGCCCGATCGCCTCGACGGCGGCCTGGACCGCGTCGGCGGCCTGCCGGGCCGGGAAGGCGAGGGCGAACGTCGTGGCGACGGTGGGAAAGCGACGGGCGCCGGCGAGGGCTTTGGCGAGCGTGCGGCGCATCGTCGTGAGATCGAACGCCTCCTTCGGGCCGACACCGACGAGCAGCACCGCCTCGGCCGCGAACTTGTCGCCGCGGCGCCGGGTCACGAGCAGCGTCTCCCCCTTCTTGCCGGTGAGCCGCGCGGCGGCGTAGGCGTCTGCGAGTCCGGTCTCCTTGAGCCCCGGGCCGACGTCCTCGCCCGTGAAGACCGGGACGATCAGGAGGTCGGCGGCGACCTCGCGGACGGGCTTGGTCGCGGTCTTGAACGTGGTCACGGAAGCGGTCCCTCCTCGGTTGGATGCCGACGGCGTCGGCGGGCCAGTCTAGTGCGAGGCGCCGCCCGTTACCCTGGTGACGATGAAGCCTCGCAACGTGACCGATCTCGTCTACTTCGACGACGAGGGCCCGCGCACCGAACTGCTGCACGAGACCGACCAACTCTTCTCGCAGGTGATCTGTTTGCAGGAAGCGCAGGGTGTGGGGCCGATGGTCGATCCGGTCGCCGACGGGCTCGTCATCGTGCTCGCCGGCGAGGTCGCCACCCAGGTGGGGAAGACCCGTGCCCGGATGGGTCAATGGGCCTCGATCACGGTCTCGGCCGGCGAGGATCTGACGATCCGCAACGCGTCGCCCGATCCCTCGGTGGTCCTGCTGGTGCTCGCCCCGCCTCCGGGCTAGGGCCCGGTTCGCGCGAGGGTCCGCTCGCGATGATCAAGCGCCGCAGCTGCCGCTGCGCGCGCCCGATCAGCACACGCATCACCGGCGCATAGACCGCCGCGGCGAATGCGCCGACCACGGGGACGCGGAGCTCGACGTCCTCGATCCAGGTGAACCGCGTGCCGCCGTCGATCGGCGCAAGCGTCCAGGTCCCGAGACCACGCACCGGGCCGCCGTGCGCGATCGCAAGCGATCGGGGCGGGTCCCACGCGGTCACCTCCATCGGGTCGGTGAAGGCGGGGATCTGGAAGAGCCTCGTCTTGACGTCGAGCCGGACGCCGACGCCCCCGCGCTGTTCGGAGCGCACGACGATCCCGTCGGCGTCCAGCATCCAGTCGACCTGTCGCTCCCACTCGGTGAGCACGTCCCACGCCTCCGCGGGCGGGCACGGCAAGACGATCGAACGCTCGAGCCTCACGCCAGCGGTCCGACCGCGGCCTCGGCCGCGGCCGCCAGGGCGTCGGATCGCACGAGTTCCACGGCCGCGTCGATGTCGGCGCCGAACTCCCGGTCGTGCTCGACGAAGGGGACGCGCTCGTCGGATCGCGTCGTGCACCGCGCGCGCGGCCGGCCCGGCCTCCAGCGGCGCGCGCAGGTCGAGCGCCTGCGCCGCCCCGAGCGCCTCGAGCGCAAGCACGATCTCGGCGTTCGCGACGACGGCGCGCGCGTGCCGCGCGGCGGTCATCCCCATGCTCACGTGGTCCTCCTGCCCGGCGCTGGACGGGATGGAGTCGACCGAGGCCGGGTGCGCCAGCGATTTCGACTCCGACACCAGCGAGGCGCCGGTGTACTGGATCAGCATGAACCCGCTGTTCAGCCCGCTCTCGGGCACGAGGAACGGTGGCAACCCGTTGGATTGCTTCACATCCAGGAGCCGGTACAACCTGCGGTCGCTGATCGAGCCCACCGACACCAGCGACAGGGCCAGCGCGTCCAGCGCCACCGCCACCGGCATCCCGTGGAAGTTGCCGCCCGTGCGCACCTCGTCGTCCTCGCCGTCGAGCCCGACGAGCACGATCGGGTTGTCCGAGACGGCGTTGACCTCGATCCCGAGCACGGACGCGACGTGGCGGACCGTGTCGCGCGAGGCGCCGTGCACCTGCGGCGTGCAGCGCAGCGAGTACGCGTCCTGGACGAGATGCGGCGAGTCGCGGTGCGATTCCCGGATGGGCGAGCCCTGGAGCAGCAGCCGCAGGTTGGCGGCCGACGCGGTCTGCCCGGGATGGGGACGCAGCGCGTGCAGACGCTCGTCGAACGGCGCGTCGGTGCCGAGCGACGCCTCGATCGTCATCGCCGCGATCACATCGGCCGCGCGCAGCAGCCGTTCGGCGCGCGCCAGCGCCAGGACACCGATCGCAAGCATGCCCTGCGTGCCGTTGACGAGCGCGAGCCCCTCCTTCGCCTGGAGCTCGAGCGGTGCGAGCCCCGCGCGGCGCAGCGCATCGCCCGCCGGCTCGGCGCCGTCCGCCGTGAGGATCCGGCCCCGGCCGATCAGAGGCAGGGCGAGACACGCGAGCGGTGCGAGGTCGCCCGAGGCACCGAGCGAGCCTCGCTCGGGCACCGCCGGGATGAGATCGCGGTTCAGCATGTCCACCATGCGTTCCACGATCTCCACCCGAACGCCCGAATAGCCGAGCGCCAGCATGTGCGCGCGCAACAACAGCATCGCGCGCGCCTCCGCCCGCGAGAGATCCGGCCCGACGGCCGTCGCGTGCGAGGTGACGATGCCGTGCTGCAGCGCCGAGGCCTGCGAGGGATCGATCCGCGTGTCGGCGAGCGCACCGAAGCCGGTGGTGACGCCGTACATCGTGGTGCCGGCGGCGACGGCGCGCTCGATCACGTCGCGCGCAGCCCGGACGCGGCCGCGCGCGCCGTCGCCGAGCGCCACCGGTGCCCCCAGGGCCACCCGCTCGACGTCGCGCAGGTCGATCGGCTCTCCGAGCTGGACGGGCTCGCTCATCGTGGCGAAGGCTACCGGTTCGCGCGCGCGGACGGCGTCGGCGCTCACGACAGCTGTCGCATCTCGAGCGCGACCTCGGACACGCCCTCGCCGTCTCGCTCGACGCGGAACGCCCGCGCCCCGGCCCGCGACGCCACCGCGGCACGCACCTCGCCGTCGACCGCATGCAATGCGGCGAAGTCGTCGCAGGCATGTCCGTCGGGCAACACGCCCGAGCCGACCAGGCGATGCACGGCCGGACGCCGTGCGGGTTCCCCGTGGTAGTGCGGCGTGAACGAGCCCGCGATCAGCCCGAGGCCGTCCCGCAGCGGATCGGCGTGGCCCAGCAGGAAGGAGTCGGTCGTGCTGGCCTCGAACCAGCAGTTCGCGCCCGCGCTCATCCCGGCGAGGACCACGCCGGCCGCCGACGCCTCCCGCAGTGCGACATCGACGCCGTGGGCCCGCCAGACCGCCAGCATGCTCACCGTGTTCCCGCCGCCGACGTACACCACATCCTGGTCTCCGAGGAACGCGGTGATGTCGGCGACGTCGCGATCGAACAGCCGCAGGACCGAGGCGTCGAAGCTCGCGTCCGGGAACGCCTCGTGGAAGGCGGCACCGCTGTCCGGGTGATCCCCCGAGGCGGTCGGCAGGAAGCAGACCCTGGGCCGCCGCGCATCGGTCAGACCCAGGACGAACCGGTCGAGCACCGGATCGTCCATCAGGAACCCACCGCCCCCCATCGCCACGATCTGCCGCATCCGGATCCCCTCCGGCCGAGATACTGTTCCCGGCCCGGCCCGGATGCTAGCGTCACGGGTCGTGAGCGCCCTCCTTCCCCGGGCGGACACCGACGTACTCGTTCGCGTGTTGGTGGCCGACGACGAGCCTGCCCTGCGCGACGCATTGTCGGAGCTGCTGGCCCAGGAACCGAGCCTGACGCTCGTGGGAACCGCCGCCGACGCGGACGAGGCAGCCTCGATGGCCGCCCGGGAACAACCCGACGTCGCCCTGATCGACGTCAGCATGCCGGCCGGCGGCGGACCACGCGCCGCGCGCGAGATCGCGCGCACCTCGCCGCAGACGCGGGTCATCGCGCTGTCGGCGTTCGAAGACCGCACCACCGTCATGGAGATGCTCCGGGCCGGCGCGGTGGGCTATCTGGTCAAGGGTGCCGCCGGCGAGGACATCGTCGGCTCGATCCATCGGGTGGCGACCGGCCGCGCGAGCATCTCGGCCGACGTGGTCGACGGCATCGTGCACGAGCTGTCCTCCCAGCTGCGTCGCGAGGAGATCGAGCTCCAGCACTCGCAGGCGCGCGCCGCCGAGATCCACCGCTTCGCCACGGGCGAGGGTCTCGCGATCCTCGTCCAGCCCATCATGGACCTGCGCACGCGCGAACCCGTGGGCTACGAGGCGCTGGCGCGGTTCCGATCGCTGCCGCCGAGACCGCCCGACGCGTGGTTCGCGGAGGCCGCCGCCCTCGAGCTCGGCACGCACCTCGAACTGGCCACGATCGAGCGTGCGCTGGCCGTGCTGCCGGCGATCCCGCCCGACACCTACCTCTCCCTCAACAGCTCGCACCGCACCGTCCGCAGTCCCGAGCTGGCCGCACTGTTGGAACCGCACGCGGCCCGTCTCGTCGTGGAGATCACGGAGCACGAGCCCGTGTACGACTACGAAGAGCTCGCCCTGGCGCTGAAGCCGCTTCGTGCGCTCGGGGTCCGGATCGCCATCGACGACGCCGGCGCGGGCTACGCCAGCCTGCGCCATACGCTGGCGCTCAACCCCGACATCGTGAAGGTCGACATCTCGCTCACCCGCGCGATCGACACCGACCGAGCCCGTCGCGCGCTCGCCTCGGCCCTGATCTCGTTCGCCGACGAGATGGACATGACGATCGTGGCCGAGGGGATCGAGACCGAGGCCGAGCTGCGCACCCTCACCGACCTCGGGGTTCGCTTCGGACAGGGGTTCCACCTGGCGAGGCCGGCACCGCCGCCCGACTAGATCAGGTGGTCCGGCGGTCGATCGCCCACGAGGACCCGGGCGTCGTCTTCGTGAAGTTCTTCATCTCGGTGGCGACGGCCATCACCTCCGCGAAATGCGCGAACGCGCGGCGCTGCGTGCTGGCCACGCCGATCGACACCGCGATCGCCTCGTAGCGCTGGGGCTCACCTCGCCGGTTGAGGACCTCGATCCACCCCCGCTGCAGATCCGCGTCGTCGTAGTAGCTCGGCGCGGCCTGATCGAACCGCGTCACGATCGTGTCGGCCGCGAGCGCGGCGGCGGCCGAGGGCACGACCACGACGAAGTCATCGCCCCCGAGATGGCCGACGAACCCCTCGCCGCCCGCCACATCGGTGATCACCGCCTGCATCATCTGCGCGAGATCCTGGATCACCTTGTCCCCCCGCGGGAAGCCGTAGTGGTCGTTGAACGCCTTGAAGCGATCGAGATCGACCAGCAGCAGCGCGAAGTCCTGACCGGAGGTGACCTTCTCCTCGACCTCTTCCTGCACCCGGTTGTTGCCCGGCAGGCCCGTCAACGGAGACTCGTCCTTCATCTCCCGCTTGCGTCGCAGCACACCGCGGACGCGGGCGAGCAGTTCCGGCGTATCGAAGGGCTTGACGATGTAGTCGTCCGCGCCGATCGCGAAGCCTTCCAGCTTGTCCGCCGACAGGCCGCGGGCGGTCAGGATGATGACGGAGATCGTCGCGGTGCGCGGGTCCTGGCGCAGTGACCGGGTGAGCTCGAACCCGTCGACGTGGGGCATCATCACGTCGGTGATGACCAGGTCCGGCGCGTCCTCGGCGACCAGATCGATCGCCTGCTGGCCGTCGTTGGCGACGCGAACCTGATACCCGGCGGCGGCGAGCTCGATCTCCAGCAGGCGGGCGATGAACGGGTCGTCGTCGACGACCAGCAGCTTCTCGCTGGCCGCGTCCTGCCCCTGCTCGACGTCGCTCACCGCACCTCGTTTCCCCGGAGACCGTGCCGACGCTCGGCAGGGCTGTCCGGCAGCTTACCGTCCCGGACCGGCCCAACCTCGCAACCCCGGCGCGATGGGGGCCGCACGTGGCACGATGGGTGCCGACGGCGAGCGAGAGGGCCCGGAGGATGCACGTGCTGGACACGTTCCTGGACGCGATGGGGAACACGCCGCTGGTGCGGCTGCATACCGTCACACGAGGACTGGCTCCCACCGTGCTCGCGAAGCTCGAGATGCTGAACCCCGGCGGGTCCGTCAAGGACCGGATCGGGATCCGCATGATCGAAGATGCGGAACGTCGGGGGCTCCTGCTGCCGGGGGGCACGATCGTCGAGCCGACGTCCGGCAACACGGGTCACGGCCTCGCGATCGCCGCCGCGATCCGCGGCTATCGCTGCATCTTCGTGATGCCCGACAAGATGAGCGCCGAGAAGATCGCGCTGCTGCGCGCCTACGGTGCCGAGGTCGTCATCACGCCCACCTCGGTGCCCCGGGAGTCCCCGGAGTCCTACTACGCGGTCGCCGACCGTCTCGCGAGCGAGATCCCCGGCGCCTTCCAGCCCAACCAGTACTTCAACCAGGTCAACCCCGAGACCCACGAGGCGACCACCGGGCCCGAGATCTGGGACCAGACCGGCGGCCGGATCGACGTGTTCGTTGCCGGGGTCGGCACCGGCGGCACGATCACCGGCGTCGGGCGCTACCTCAAGGGGGTCAAGCCCGAGGTGACGATCGTCGGGGCCGACACGGAGGGCTCCGTCTATACCGGCGACGATCCCCGCCCCTACCTGACCGAGGGCATCGGCGAGGACTTCTGGCCCGAGACGTTCGATCCGGCGATCGTCGACCGCTGGGTCCGGGTCCCGGACCGCGACGCCTTCCTCACGGCCCGCGCGGTGACCCGGCAGGAAGGCATCCTGGTCGGCGGGTCGGCCGGTTCCGCGGTCTACGCGGCGCTCGCCGTCGCCCGCGACTACGGCCCCGATGCGACGATCGTCGTCCTGTTGCCCGACACCGGCCGCCAGTACCTGTCCAAGGTCTACAGCGACGCGTGGATGCGGCAGTACGGCTTCCTCGAGGCGCCCGAGACGATCACGGTCGAGCAGGTGCTCTCGGCCAAGGGCGACGAGTTGCCGCCGTTGATCACGGTGCGCGCCCACGACAAGGTGCGGCAGGCGGTCGACGTGCTCCAGGCCAACGGCATCTCGCAGGCGCCCGTCGTGCGGGAGGACTCGACCGACGTGGCCCAGTTCGTCGGCTCGATCCGCGATCGCGAGCTGCTGGAGCGCGTGTTCCGGGACCCCGACGCGCTGCAGGCCGACGTCGCCGAGGTCATGGCGCCGCCGATCCCCGCGGTGGAACGCGACGCGAGCGTGGACGAAGCGTTCGCCGAGCTCGAGCGCGCGCCGGCCGTGCTCGTGAGCGCGGGGGGAAACGTCCTGGGCGTGCTGACCCGCTCGGACCTCCTGGACTTCCTGGCACACCGCCGGCAGGCGCCGGCGCGGTGACGGTGCGCGCACTCGGGATCGACGTTGGCGGCGAGCATCGCAAGCATCTGGACATCGTCGTGATGGACGGCGATCGGCAGATCGCCGCGGTGGGTTCGCGCATCCCGGTCCAGCGGCTCCGGGCGCTGATCGACGATCAGCGCCCGGACGTGATCGCCATCGATGCCCCGCCGGCGTGGGCGCCGGCGGGGCATCGTTCCCGCACCACCGAGCGCGAGTTGAAGCTCCTGGGCATCCAGGCCTACTACACCCCGGACAAGGCCACCGGCGAGGCGAACGCGTTCTACGCGTGGATGCGCAACGGCATGGCGGCCTTCCGCGCCGCCGAGCGCGCCGGCTATCCCGCCTACCGGGCCGGGACGATCGGCGGGCACGCGCTGGAGGTCTTCCCCCACGCGACCGTGACCGTGCTCGGCGGCTGCGTGCCGCCCGCTCGCCAGACGAGCGCGGCCAAGCGGGCGTGGCGGGCCGGGGTCCTGCGCGCCCAGCACGTGCCGACGGCGCAACTGCGCACGCTCGATCAGGTCGACGCCGCGCTGGCCGCGCTCACCGGCATCGTCGCCCTCGAGCTCCGCGATCCGTTCGCCCCGGGCATGCCCGACGAGGGCCGCATCGTCCTGCCCGCGCGGGTCGTGCCCGCCGCGGGGTACCGTCGATGCGTGCAGACCCGCCCCTTCGCCACCGAGCCGCTGATCACGTTCTGCGCGTGCGGGTGCGGCGCCCAGACCCGGCCGGGCAGCGAGTTCCGCGCCGGGCACGACCGCAAGCTGATGGTGCAGCTGGAGCGCGCCGTCGAGGAGGGCGAGCGTGCCCGGGTCGAGCTCCAGCGACGGGGGTGGACGTGACGGACCACGACGAGACCCGGGCGATCCACGCCGGCCAGGACCCCGACGCGGCTTTCGGCGCCGTCTCGGTGCCGATCTATCAGACCTCCACGTACGCCCAGGACGACATCGCCGAGCCGAAGGTCTGGGACTACGGTCGCGGCGGCAACCCCACCCGCGAGGCCTTCCAGCAGGCGCTCGCGTCGCTGGAGGGCGGTGCGCGGTGTTTCGCCTTCGCCAGCGGGATGGCCGCCGAGACGACGCTGCTGCTCACGTTGCGGCCGGGCGACCACGTGGTGCTCGCCGACGACGTCTACGGGGGCACCTACCGGCTGCTCACCGAGGTGTTCGGCCCGTGGGGCCTCGAGGTCACCACGTGCGATCTGACCGATCTCGACGCGGTGGCGGCGGCGCTGCGGCCGCGGACACGCTTCGCCTGGATCGAGACACCCTCCAACCCGCTGCTGAAGATCGTCGACATCGCGGCCGTGTCCGCGCTCGCCCACGCGGCCGGCGTGCGGGTGGTGGTCGACAACACGTTCGCCTCCCCGGCACTCCAACGGCCGTTGGCCCTCGGGGCCGACGTCGTCGTGCACAGCGTGACGAAGTACATCGGCGGTCACTCGGATCTGATCGGCGGCGCGGTGATCACGAGCCACGAGGATCTCTGCGAGCGGCTCGGCTTCCTGGTGAACGCGGTGGGCGCGGTGCCCGGTCCGATGGACGCCTTCCTCGCCCTGCGGGGTCTGCGGACGCTCGCCGTGCGCATGGACCGCCACTGCGCGAACGCGGCGGCGGTGGCCGCGTTCCTCGTGGACCACGAGAAGGTCAACCAGGTGTACTATCCAGGGCTGGCGAGCGACCCGGGGCACGACGTCGCCGCGCGCCAGATGCGCGATTTCGGTGGGATGGTCTCGTTCACCACCGGTTCCGCCGAGCTCGCGGCGCGGGTCGCGCGCCGCACCCGGCTGTTCGTGCTCGCGGAATCGCTCGGCGGGGTGGAGTCGTTGATCGAGGTGCCGGGGCCGATGACCCACGCGAGCGTCGCGGGCTCACCGTTGGAGGTGCCCGACGACCTCGTCCGGCTGTCCGTCGGCATCGAGCACCCCGACGATCTGATCGCCGACCTGGCGCAGGCCCTCGGCGAGGATCAGCGCCAGACGAGCTGACCGGCCGGGGTCTGCAGCGCGACCGCGCGCACACCGGCCTCGCCCGTGTGCAGCCGGACCGGCAACGGGGCGCCCTCGACCCATTCGGTGAAGCGATGCTGATCGCCGTCGATCTCGACCCAGGTGATACCGGTTGCACCGCACGGATGCTCGATCGGCGTCGCGCCCGGGTGCGGCGTCTTCGCGTCCCAGGCCATGAAGAAGGGGAGGTCGGGCGTCCGGGCCGGATCGTCGATCCCCGCGCTGCGCCACGAGACCGTCCGGCCGTCGGGAAGCGTCCGTGACCCGGGCACGACGTCCAACCCCACACGAGCGGCGACGGCGTCGATCGCATCGGTCGCCAGACACATCGCGAACCAGGCGTCGCCGTCGGCCGTCAGCGTCTGCAGCGATCGCCCGAGATGGGTCGTCGCGGCGACCGCCGGATCGACGACGGCGAGCAGCTCGAGGTACTGCGCGTCGCCGAGCGGGATGATCCGGTTGCCCGTTCCCCATTTCGGGTGGACGCCGCCGGGCACGGAGGCGAGCCCGAGCTCCTCGAGCACACGCGTGGCCGCCGCATCGAGATCGCGCACCGCGTAGACGACGTGATCGATCTGCAGCACGCGATCACTCTCCGGTCGCGCGCTTGAGGTAGGCGACGAGCGACGTGCCGCCGGACGGAGTCGGCTGGGCAACCACGCCGACCAGTTCCCACCCGTCCTCCCCGAACGTGTTGAGGATCTCGCCCGGGTTGTGCTCGAGCAGCGGTGCCACGAAGTACTCCCACTTCCGATTCATGTCGACGGTTCTCCCATCAGTCGTTCGCGGACATGCTTGATGCAGACCCCCATGATGACCTCGATCCCGCCGGCCGACGCGATCGCGGCAGCTTCCTCGCTGACGATCCCCTCCTGGAGCCACAGCACCTTCGCGCCGATGGCGACCGCCTGGCGGGCGACCTCGGGCGTCTCGGAGGCGCGGCGAAAGACATCGACGACGTCGATGACGAGGTCGCGCGGGATCTCCAGGAGCGATCCGTAGGCCGGCTCCCCCAGCACCTCCGTCTCGTTCGGGTTGACCGGCACGATCCGGTACCCGTGGTCGGCGAGGTAGGTCGCCACCTCGAACGACGGGCGCCCCGGACGCGACGACAGGCCGACCACCGCGATCGTGTGCACCTCGCCGAGCAGGGCGCGCAGCTCGCGATCCTCCGGGCTCACGCGATCGACCATGCCGCCTCCCGTTGCAGGAGGACGAGGAGCTCGTGCACCATGGCGCCGGTCGCGCCCCAGACGGTCACCTCGGGCAGCTCGTACCACCAGCCGCGCCAGGTGCCGCCGCCCGCCGCACGCACCTCGCGTTGTTCCTCGGCCGCCGCAAGCACGCGCAGCGGGACGGTCACCACGCGCGCGATCTCGCCGGGGCTGACCACGAGCGTGGGCATGGACGGCAGCGTGCCGACGAACGGCGTCACCAGGATCGCCGAGACGAACGTGTGGATCGGCGCCATCGCGCCGAGCACCGTCACCGTGGCGGGCTCGACCCCGATCTCCTCCTGGGTCTCGCGCAACGCGGTGGCGCGCAGATCCACGTCGCCGGGATCGGCCAGTCCCCCCGGGAACGACACCTCGCCCGGATGCCGCGACAAGCCGGCGGCGCGCTCGGTGAACACCAGGGCGGGCTCATCGCCCTCGATCACGAGCGCCAGCACCGCCGCGAGGCGATCGCCCGGCGCCGGCTGCGGCCGTGGATCGGCCTCCAGGTGCGGGGCGAGGGCGGCGGCGATATCGAGCACCGCTCCATCGTACGAGCGCGCCGCGCACGAGCGGCCGCGCCACGCGGAGATCGGGTGCCAGAGATCGGGTGCCAGAGATCGGGTGATAGCGTCCCCGCCCGATGCCCATCGATCCGAACCTGGCCGCCGACGCGGTCGACGCCGACGAGGTCCTGGCGGTGGCGCGCTCCCTGCTCGCCGCGCGTTCGGAGAACCCCGGCGGCACCGAGGACGAGGCGGCCGCGGTCGCCGCCGGCGTGCTCGAGGGGCTCGGCGCCGTCCCCGAGGTCGTTCGTGGCGAGGCGGGACGCCCGAGCGTCGTGGCCACGATCGGCGACGGCGACGGGCCGACGCTCGCGTGGAACGGGCACCTCGACACCGTGCCCGCGGGATCCCTCGACACGTGGACGGCGGATCCGTTCGCGGGCGAGGTGATCGACGGGCGCCTGATCGGACGCGGCGCGTGCGACATGAAGGGCCCGATCGCGGCGGCGCTCGCCGCCGCGGCCGCCGTGCGCCGCGCCGGGATCGACGGGCCGGGGCGGGTCACCTTCCACCTGGCGGCCGACGAGGAGCTGGCGGGGATCCACGGCACCCAGGTGCTGTGGGAACGCGGGCTCCTGACACAGGGGGCCGCGATCGTCGGGGAACCGAGCGATCTCGCGGTCGGGCTTGCCGAGCGCGGTGGCGCGTGGATCACGGCGACCGCGCACGGGACGGCGGCGCACGGGTCGCAACCCGATCGCGGCGTCAACGCGATCACCTCGATGGCGCGCTACCTGCTGCGCCTGCCCGAGGTGCTGCCCGACCTCGAGCACCCGCTGTGCGGCCGGCCCACCGTCAACGCGGCGTTGATCGACGGCGGCAGCGCTCCCAACGTCGTGCCCGATCGCTGCACCGTCGACATCGATCGCCGCCTGCTTCCCGGCGAGGACGACCGGGACGCGGTGCTGGCGCCGTTCGTGGCGCTCGCCGCGGACATCCGCCGGGAGCACCCGGAGGTCGACGTGCGCGCGGAGATCCGCGAGTGGACCGACGCCGCCGAGGCGCCGGCGGACACGGCGATCGCCGATGCGGTCCGCGCGGCGACGCGCGCCGAGCGGGGTCAGGTGCCCCCGGACGTGGGCTTCACCGGGATCACGGACGCGCGCTTCTACATCAACGACGCCCGGATCCCGACCGTGATCTTCGGCCCGGGATCGCTCAGCGTGGCGCATACCGCGAACGAGTGGATCGCGGTCGACGATCTCGTCGTCGCCGCGCGCATCTACGCACGGATCTTCGCGGGGGTCCTCGCCGGCTGAGCCCGGCTTCGCCGCTCCGGTCGTATCCTGTTGCCATGAGCACGATCGCCGATCCGATCTCGGTCACCGACGCCGCCGCGCGCAAGATCGCGGAGCTCGGAGCGAAGCAGGGCCACGCGGAGCCGATCCTGCGTCTGCGGGTCGTCGCCGGCGGGTGCTCGGGGTTCTCCTACGAGCTCGGGTTCGACGAGCACACGGCGCCCGAGGACCACGTGATCCGCGCGGCCGGAGGCGTGCGGGTCGTCGTCGACCCGCGGAGCGCGCCGATCGTCGAGGGCTCGACCCTCGAGTTCGACACCGCCATGCTGGGCGGCGGCCTGAAGGTCCGCAACCCGCGCGCGGTGCACGAATGCGCCTGCGGCGACTCTTTCTCGGTCTGACGGTCGAACACCCACCGACACCGGGCAGTATCCTGCCGCCATGCCCAAGGCGAACACGACGCAGTGGCGCCAGCTCTATCACGAGGTCGTCACGTCGGGCCTGTGCACCGGCTGCACCGCATGCATCGTCGCCTGTCCCTTCCACGTGCTCGGCTACGAGGACAACTACCCCGTGCAACTCCAGGAGAACGGGCCCGACGCCTGCTCCCACGGTGACAAGGGGTGCTCGTTGTGCACGCTGGCCTGCCCGCGCTTCCGCGAATGGGAATCCGAGATCGACCAGACGATGTTCGGTCGGCTGCGCGAGCCGGAGGAGCTGATCGGCCAGTACCAGGAGATCTACCTCGCGCGGGCGGCCGATCCCGCGTCGCTGATGGCCGGCCAGGACGGCGGCGTCGTGAGCGCGCTGTTGATCTGGGGACTCGAGACCGGCGCGATCGACGGCGCGGCGACCTCGGTGCTGTCCAGCGAGCGCCAGTGGGACTGCGAGCCCGCGATCGTGACCGATCGCGCGGGGGTCCTGGCGGCCGCCGGCAGTCGCTACACCTACAGCGCCAACCCGCTCGCGCTGCTGCAGGCCGCCGAGTTGGGTCTGTCGAAGGTCGCGCTGGTGGGCATGGGCTGCCAGACGTCGGTGACGGGGGCGATGGAGGCGCGCCGCGTGAACAAGTGGCGCAAGAAGATCGCGTGGACGTTCGGGTTGCTGTGCTCCAAGTCCTTCACCTACGACGGGCTGATGGTGGAGATCGCCCAGGAACGAGCTCGGGCTCGACCTCGATCACCTCGCGCGCGTCAACATCAAGGGCAAGCTGCTCTTCTACACCGACACCGGCGACGAGATCGTCTACCCGCTGAAGCAGAGCCACCGGTTCACCCGGCCCGGGTGCCTGCGCTGCCCGGACTTCGCCGCGGAGCACGCGGACATCTCCTTCGGCGGCCTCGGTCAGGGTGACGGCTGGACCCTGTCGATCGTGCGGACGCCGCTCGGTCAGCAGATCTGGGCCGACGCGCTCGCCGCCGGCGTGATCGAGTCCCGATCGGCCGACGAGGACCCGGACGCGGTTGCGCTGATGTTCAAGCTCGCGGCCCGTTCCCGCGACCGCTGGCCCGACCAAGAGGAGCTCCCGACCGCCGGCGCCACCCCCGGGGTCACCGGCGCCTGACGAGTCCGTTCCGACTCGTCGGGACGGGCCAGCGACGACCCCCCGGTTGCGGGACTCCACCCCAGCCAGCCTGGGTCGATAATCCAGGGACACGACCCCGCCAGGGGTACGTTGGCCACGCGTGGTCGGGCGACACAGGAGTGAGACGGATGGCTGAAGGGGTGCGCACGTCACGCCCGGCGCCGCTGCGCCGCGACGCCGTGTTGGAGGCCGTCACCTTCGCGGCCGAGCGGATGCTCCTGGCCCCCGACTGGCACGACGCGATCGAGGAGGTGCTCGCCCGCTTCGGGATCGCGGCCGGCGTCTCGCGCGCCACCGTGGTGCGCGTCGATCGCGATACGTCCGGCGCGCTCCTGGCCACCGGTGAGTCGGAGTGGTGCGCGCCCGGTGTGCCGTCGATGCGCGATCACCCGGCGCTGCAGGCGTCGCCGTGGATCCCCGGATTCGAGCGCTGGGTCGACGCGATGACCGCGGGCCAGCCGATCGTCGGCGACGTCGCGAGCTTCCCGGCGGCGGAGCAGGAGGAGTTCTCGCTGCAGGGGATCCGGTCCCTCGCGTACTACCCGGTGACCGTGGACGGCGAGTGGTGGGGCTGCTACGGGTTCGAGGACTGCGACGGACCTCGCACGTGGTCGCTGACGGATCTCGACGGGGTGCGCACCGCGGCCGCGCTCCTGGGCGCGGCCATCGCGCGCCAGCGCCAAGAGGAGCGACTCCGGGACGCCGAGACGCGCTATCGCGGCGTCGTCGAGCGGATCCCGGCCGTGACCTACGTCGACGTGGCACGACCCGAGGGCGTCCGCATGGCCTTCCTCAGCCCGCAGATCGAATCGCTGATCGGGCGCGCCCCCGAAGGGTTCCTGGCCGATCCCGATTCGTGGTTCGACCTCGTGCATCCCGACGATCAGGAGCGGGTCGACGAGGCCGCCCGGCACGCCGGCAGCACCGGCGACCCGTTCGACGAGGAGTACCGGATGCGCCACGCCGACGGTCACTGGGTCTGGGTGCACGACACGTCGACGCCCGTGCCCAACGACGAAGGCACCGACACGCGCTTCTTCCAGGGGTTCCTCGTCGACATCACCGCGCGCAAGGAGGCGGAGGCGGCCCGCGCCGAGGCCGAGCACCGGTACCGGACGATGGTCGAGGCGCTGCCGGCCGTCACCTACATCGACGAGCCGATCCCCGGCGACGATCTCAACGCGCTGATGCCGTTCGTGAGCCCGCAGGTCGAGCAGATCCTCGGCTACCCGCCGGAGCGATTCACGCAGGACAACCGCTTCTGGTTCGAGATCATGCACCCGGATGACTACGCGGCCATGCGCGCCGCCGGGCAGCTCAGCGTGACGAACCTCGACGAGGTGACGCAGGAGTACCGGATGCGCCACGCGGACGGGCACTGGGTCTGGGTCGACGGACACGTCGCTTCCGGTGTTCGACGAGCGGGGCGAGGTCTCGTTCTTCCAGGGTTTCCTCGTCGATGTGTCGACGAGGCATGCGGCGGAGGAGCGGCTGCGCGAGGCGGAGGAACGCTTCCGCGTCCTCGTCGAGCGGATGCCGGCGATGGTCTACACGGAACGCCTGGAGCCCGGCACGACGATCCCGGCCGAGATCGACTACGTCAGCGAGCACGCCGTCCAGATGCTCGGGTACCCCGTGTCGTCCTGGTGCGGCGGCGTGGACCGCTGGCGGGAGGTGATGCACCCCGACGACGCGGATCGGGTGCTCGCCGCGGGCGAGCAGTCGAACGAGACCGGAGCCCCCTTCTCGATGGACTACCGCATGGTCGCCGCGGATGGCCGGACGGTGTGGGTCCACGAGGAATCGGTTCTGATCCGCGGCGTCGACGGCGCGCCCGCGTATTGGCAGGGCGTCATCCTGGACGTCAGCGAACGCGTGGAGGCGACGGAGCGCATCCGCATGGCCGAGGAGCGCTTCCGTCAGATCGTCGAACGCACGCCGGTGATCACCTATCAGGAGGCGCCGACGCTCGATGCCTACACGCCGGACACCGCGCTCGACCTACGTGAGCCCGCAGATCGAGACGATCCTGGGGTACCCGCTCGAACGATGGTCCGAGCCGGGCTTCTGGTCGAGTGTCGTGCATCCCGACGACACGTCCGTGGTGCGGGAGGATGCGGAGCGCGCGTTCGCCGCCGGCGACGCCTACCGCAGCGAGTACCGCATGGTCGCGGCCGACGGCCGGGTGGTCTGGTTCCACGACGAGGCGCAGCTGATCCGAGATATCGAGGGCACGCCGGTGTCGTGGCAGGGCGTGATGGTCGACATCACCAAGCGACGCGAGGCCGAAACGGAGTTGCAGCGGGCGCAGGAGCGGCTCCAAGCCTTGATCGATCACATCCCGGCGGTCGTCTATCGAGAGGCGCTGGACGCCGACCCCGAGAAGTTCTTCCTCAGCACGCAGGTCGAGCAGATGCTCGGGCACACGGTCGAGGAATGGACGTGGGTGCCCGACTTCTGGCTCGATCACCTCCACCCCGACGATCGGGAACGGGTGCTGGCCGTGGACGCGGAGGCGAACCGCACGCACCGGCCCTACTCCCTCGAGTACCGGTTCCGGCGGTCGGACGACACCTACGTCTGGCTCCAGGACGAGGCCGTGTTCCTGCAGCCGGACCCCGAGCAGGAGGGTTCGTGGCAGGGCCTGCTGTTCGACGTGACCGCGCGGAAGGAGGCCGAGGAGCAGCTGCGCGCCAGTGAGCTCGTGCACAGCGCCACCGTCGAGCACCTCCCTGCGATCGTCTATCGCGAGCCGCCCGAGCGCGCCGACCTGCAGGAGATGTACATCGGCCCCCAGGTGGAGCAGATCCTCGGCCACACCGCCGAGGAGTGGGTCGCGGGGATGCCCGAGTTCTGGGAGGAGCACATCCACCCCGACGACGTCGAGGTCGTGCTCGCCGCCAACCGGGTCGCCAACGAAACGAAGACGCCGTTCGGGCAGGACTATCGCATCCGTCACCACGACGGTCGCTATCTCTGGGTCCACGACGAGGCGACCTTCGTCTCCGACATCGGCGGCGGCTGGTGGCAGGGCTTCATCATCGACATCACCGCGCGCAAGGAGGCGGAGGAGCAGCTCCGCGAGGCGGAGGAGAAGTTCCGATTGATCGTCGAGCAGGGGCCGGCGGTGATCTACCAGCAGGAGTACGACGTCGAGGATCCGAGCGTCTCGCGCACGACCTACATCTCGCCGCAGCAGGCCGACATGTTCGGCTACACCTCCGAGGAGGTCCTGGCGGACCCGACCCTGTGGTCCCGCACCGTCCATCCCGACGACCGGGACCGTGTGCTCGCCGCCGACGTCGAGAGCAACCGCGACGGCAACGGTCGCTTCAGCCTCGAGTACCGGATGATCAGCAAGGACGGCCGCATCGTCTGGGTCGAGGACACGTCGCTGCTCGTCGAGCTCGAGGGGCGGCCCCCCTTCTGGCAGGGATTCCTGATCGACATCACGGAGCGCAAGCAGGCGGAGGAACAGCTCGCCCGTGCGCTCGACGTCGAGCGCGAGGCCACGCGGCGCCTGCGGGCCCTCGACGAGATGAAGAACACGTTCCTCCAGGCGGTGTCGCATGACCTGCGCACGCCGCTGGCGGCGATCCTCGGGCTCGCGATCACCCTGGAGCGCGGCGACGTGCACCTCGAGGAGGACGACGCGAAGGATCTGGCGCGACGGATCGCGGGCAACGCCCGGCGGCTGGATCGCCTGGTGACGAACCTGCTCGACCTCGATCGGCTCGCGCGCGGCATCGTGGCGCCGAACCTGTTGCCGACCGACGTCGGCTCGATCGTGCGGCGCGTGCTGGCCGAGTCCGACCTGATCCCCGATGCCCGCCTGCGCACCGACATCCACCCCGTGATGGTCCCCGCCGACGGCGCCAAGGTCGAGCGGATCGTCGAGAACCTGCTCGCGAACACGGTCCGGCACACGCCGCCGACCTCGACGATCTGGGTGAGCCTGTCGGCGACCGAGGAAGGTGCCCTCCTCGCGGTGGAAGACGACGGACCGGGTGTCGCGCCCGAACTCCGCGACACGATCTTCGAGCCGTTCCAGCAGGGCCCGGATGCGCCTCGGCACTCCCCCGGCGTCGGCGTCGGGCTGACGCTCGTGCGACGCTTCGCCGAGCTGCACGGTGGCCGAGCGTGGGTGGAGGATCGAAACGGCGGCGGCGCGTCGTTCCGGGTCGTCCTCCCGTTCGACCCGCCCGATCCGAGGATGGCCGTCCTGGGCCCGATGGTGCCGGGGCTCGAGCCGAGCTGAGACCTGCTAGAGGGCTTCCCACCCGGCGACGACGGGATGGTCCCCGGCCACCGCGCCGACCTGCGCGGCGCCACCCGGCGAACCGATCCCCGAGACGTTGTCGTCGAAGAACTCCGCGTTCACCGGTGTGAACTGCTTCCACTCGCCGGGCACGTCGTCTTCGTAGAAGATCGCGGTGACGGGGCACGCCGGCTCGCAGGCGCCGCAGTCGACGCACTCATCGGGTTGGATGTAGAGCATGCGGCCGCCCTCGTAGATGCAGTCGACCGGACACTCGTCGACGCAGGCGCGGTCCTTCACATCGATGCAGGGCTCGCAGATCGTGTAGGTCATCGGTACCCCTTACCTCATGACGTTCGAGATCGCCGTGGACCCAGGGATGGTAGCGCAGGGATCGGCCGCTGGCAACGCCTCTCGGTCAGGTCGGGGCGAGCAGATCCAGGGTCTGGCGAGCGGACGCAGCGGCGGGCGCGCCGCTCGGCACCACCGGGTAGACCACGGGCAGGTGCGCGCCCGCGCCGCGATACGCGTCGAGCCGATCCCGCGCGCTCGCGGGGTCGGTGAGGATGACCCCTCGCACGACGTCGTCGGGGTCCGCCGCGTCGATCCCGAGATCGACGAACTGGCGGCGATACGCCGGATACGTCGCGTAGGCGGCGGCCGCTCGCCGCGCGGCCTCCCGCGTGCCGGGGGCAAGCGCCGCCCGCACGTACACCGCGATCGTCACCGCCGCCGGGTCTCGTCCCGCGGCCTCCGCCCCCTCGGCGACCTCCGCCGCCGCGGCTGCCACCCGCTCGGGGGTGCACCAGTTGAGGATGACGCCGTCGGCGATCGCGCCGGCGAGGCGTGTCGCCTTCGGTCCGAGGGCCGCGATCCAGATCTGCGGTGGGTCGGCGAGCCGGAGGTCGGTTGCGACGGGAGCGCCGTCGACCGTGCCCGTGCCGCCGGCGAACGCGAGGCGCAGGGCCTCGACCGTCGAGCCCAGCCTCGTCAGCGCGCCGGGTACCGCGGGCCCCGTCCCGACCCCGAGCAGGAGCCGCCCTCCCGACCGCTCCTGCACCGTGGCCGCCGCCATCGCGAGCAGCGCCGGCGATCGTGCCGGAACGGGCACGACGCCGGTCCCCAGCAGGAGCCGATCGGTCTCGCCCGCCAGGCCCGTCAGGGCCGCCAGCGTGTCTCGGGCGCCCACCTCCGGCAGGAAGAGGGCTCGATAGCCGGCCTCCTCGCCGGCGCGCGCGAGCCCGACGAGATCGGCCCACGGATAGGGGTCGCGCAGCGCGAATCCCGTCGCGCCGGGTTGGCGTTCGGGCCCGGTCATGCTCCGATGGTGCCAGAGCGATGGAGCAGGTGACCTTTACGACCGACGACGGCGCCCGGCTGGAGGGCGAGCTCCGCCTGCCCGAGGATGCGCCACGGGGATCGGCGGTCCTGTGCCACCCCCACCCGCGGCACGGCGGCTCGAAGGACCACCCCTTGCTGTGGGCGATCCGCAACGAACTTGCGGCCGCGCATCGACTCGCGGTGCTCGGCTTCAACTTCCGCGGCGTGATGGGCTCGACCGGCACGTACGGAGGCGGTCGCGACGAGCTGCGCGACGCGCTCGCGGCGATCGGGCACGTGCGCGCCGCCGTTCCCCCCGACCTTCCGACGATCCTGGTGGGCTGGTCCTTCGGTGCGAACGTCGCGATCCGGGCCGCGATCGATGATCGGCGCGTCTCGGCGCTGGTGCTGGTCGGACTTCCCCTCGTGCCCAACGACCTGTCGCTCCCGCCGCTGCCCGACGCCACGGATCTGCGCGCGTTCCGCCGCCCCGCACTGCTCCTCGCGGGCGAGCACGACACCTTCGCGCCCGCCGAGGAGCTGCTGGCCTACGCCGCCGCGTTCCCCGACGCGACGGCGACGGTCGTGGCGGGCACGGACCACTACTTCTGGCGGCGGGAGCGGAAAGCCGCCGGGCTCATCGGCGCCTTCGTCGAGCGCGTGCTCACTCCGGCTTGAACGACCCGGCGTCCCGATGCGCGTGTCCGTTGGTGCGGGGATCCACGGCCGGGCCCCGGGCGGGCCGCTGCCACACGACGAGCGGCACCACCACGAGCACGATCGCATACAGCCCGACCCAGACGAACGCACCCAGGAACACGGCCACGACGGTGATCCCGATCCACAGCCAGGGACTTCCCCACCACGGCCGCGGCCGCGTCGAACGTTCGGCGGACGCCGGCGTGCGGCGCGAGGCGGCGCGCTGGCGGACCACCACGACGACGCCGAACGTGAGCACGGCCATCGTCACGAACGGGATGATCGCGTACACCCACGCGTCGTCGGGCGTCATGCGCGAAGGCTACCCGGCGACGGAACCCGGTGATACCTACAGCGGCACGTGTGACAGCACCATGATCCGCGGCTCCGTCATCTCCTCCATCGCGAACCGCAGCCCCTCGCGCCCGAACCCGGACTCCTTCGACCCGCCGTACGGCATCTGGTCGGCCCGGAACGCGCTCACGTCGTTGACGATCACGCCGCCGACATCGAGCGTGCGGTGCGCCTCGAACGCGCGGTTGAGATCGTTCGTGAACACACCGGCCTGCAGGCCGTACTTCGAGTCGTTCACCTCGGCCAGCGCCTCCTCGTAGGTCTGGTACGGCGTGATCGTGGCCACCGGCCCGAAGACCTCCTCGCAGCGCACCTTCATCTCCGGGGTGGTCTGTGACAGGAGGGTGGGCTGGAAGAAGGGACCGTCGGCCTTGCCACCGGTCAGCACCTCGGCGCCCTGCGCCTGCGCCTCGGCCACCCACTCGCCGATCCGGTCGACCTCGCCGCGGTCGATCACCGGTCCGACGTCGGTGTTCGGATCCATCGGATCGCCCGTGATGAGCTGCTCGACCTGCTTGGTCAGCAACGCGGCGAACTCCTCGTAGACCTCGGCGGCCACCAACACGCGCTGCACGCTGATGCAGCTCTGTCCGGCCTGGTAGTAGGCGCCGAACGCGATCCGCTGCGCGGCCATGTCGAGATCGGCGTCGCTGTGCACGATGACGCCGGCGTTGCCCCCGAGCTCCAGCGTCACCTTCTTCTTGGGATCGAGGCCCTTGAGGTACCAGCCGATCGCGGCCGAACCGGTGAAGCTGATCTTGCGGAACCGGTCGTCGCGCGCCATCGCGTCGGCGACCTTCGAGCGCACCGGCAGGACCTGGTACATGCCCTTGGGCAGGTCGGTCTCGTCGAAGAACTCCGCGAGGCGCAGCGCGCCGATCGGGGTGGCGCTCGCCGGCTTCACGACGATCGGCGCCCCGACGGCCAGCGCCGGCGCGACCTTGTGCGCCACCAGGTTCAGCGGGAAGTTGAACGGCGTGATGCCGAGCACGGGTCCGATCGGGAACCGCCGCAACAGCCCGATCCGCGACCCGAACGCGGCCTCGGTGTCCAGGCGCATCAGCTCGTCGTCGCCGTGACGGATCGTCTCGGAGGCCCACCGGAACGTCGACACCGCGCGGGCGGCCTCGACGCGCGCCCACTTCAGCGGCTTCCCGCCCTCGGCCGCGATCAGCTGGGCGTTCTCCTCCATGGTCTCGGCGAGTCGTCGGGAGATGTGGTCGAGCGCGGTCGAGCGCGCGGCGACCGACAGCTGCTTCGTCTCGTCGAACACGGCGGCGGCTCTCGCCGTCGCCTCCTCGACGTCGTCGGCCGTCGGGATGCCGATCTCGGCCACGAGCGAATCGTCGAAGGGGTTCTTCACCTCGAAGGTCCCCTCGCCGGTGCGCCACTGCCCGTTCACGAGGTACGGACGGACGGTCATGGTTGGATCCTCACTTCCTTGTCGTCTTGGCTTGTCGTCTCGGTCGCGACGCGGGGCGCCCCGTCGTGGGACGCCCCGCCGCCGCTGCGTCGTTCGCCGCCTCAGTCCAGCGACACCATCACGTGCTTGATGTTCGTGTAGTCCTCGAGCGAGTAGACGCTCATGTCCTTGCCGTGCCCGGACTGCTTGTAGCCGCCGTGGGGCATCTCGGGCGTGAGCGGGATGTGCGTGTTCACCCACACGCAGCCGTACTGGAGCTTGCGTGCCATCCGCATCGCGCGGCCGATGTCACGCGTCCAGACGCTGGAGGCCAGCCCGTACTCCACGCCGTTGGCCCAGGCGAGCGCCTGGTCCTCGTCGGTGAAGTGCTGCACGGTCACGACCGGGCCGAAGACCTCCTTCTGGACGATCTCGGCGTCCTGCGCCGGGTTCGCGACCACGGTGGGCGTGTAGTAGAAGCCGTCGCCGCCCATGGCCTTGCCGCCGGTCAGCACCTCGGCGCCCGCCTCCTGCGCGCGCTCCACGAAGCCCTCGACACGCTCGAGCTGCTCCTTGGAGATCACGGAGCCGACGGCGACATCGGGCTCGTAGGCGCCGCCGACCTTGATGCCCTCGACCGCGGGCACGAGCGTTGCGAGCAACTTGTCGTAGATGCGGTCGCTCGCGATCACGCGGCATGCGGCGGTGCAGTCCTGCCCCGCGTTGAAGTACCCGGCCGCGGACACCCACTCGGCCACCGCATCGAGATCCGCGTCGTCGAAGACCACGACGGGGGCCTTGCCACCGAGCTCGAGGTGGACGCGCTTCATCGAGTCCGCGGCGTTCTTGGCGATCAGCTTGCCGGTCGCGGTGTCGCCGGTGAGGGAGACGATGCCGACGTCGTGGTGACGCACGAGGGTGTCGCCCACGGGGACGCCGTCGCCCGTGATCACGTTGAAGACGCCGGGCGGGAAGATCTCCGCGGCGTACTCCGCGAGCTTCAGCGCCGACAGCGGCGTCAGCTCGCTGGGCTTGAGCACCACGGTGTTGCCCGACGCGAGCGCCGGGCCGATCTTCCAGATCGACATCATGAGGGGGTAGTTCCAGGGTGCGATCAGGCCCGCGACGCCGATCGGCTCGCGCCGGATGATCGAGGTGAACCCGGCCATGTACTCGCCGGCGCTGAGACCGCCGGCCACCCGGGCGGCGCCCGCGAAGAACCGCAGGTTGTCGACGATCGGCGGGATCTCCTCGGCCATCGTCACCTCGGCGGGCTTGCCGGCGTTCTCGGACTCGATCTTCACGAACTCCTCGGCGTTGGACTCGATCGCGTCGGCGAGCTTGAGCAGCGCGAGCTGGCGATCCTTCGGTGTCGAGTCGAACCAGGTCTCCTCGAACGCGGTCTTGGCGGCCGCGACCGCCTTGTTGGCGTCCTCGGCCGTGGCTTCCTGCACGCTGGCCATCACCGCGCCCGTGTGGGGGCTGATGATGTCGCGGGTCGCGCCGTCGGACGAGTTGACCCACTCGCCGCCGATGAACATCTGGTGACTGTCCGCCATGGTTCCCTCCTCGGGCCGCACGTCGTTCGAACCGGATCCGGTCCAGACCGCCAGTATCGCGCGTTCCGGTCGCAACGGACCACCCGCCGGGAGGGCCCGGACGCCGTCGCGCCGTTGGACAACCTGGACAAACGACCGTTCGTCAGGCCTCGGGCTGGGCCGCCAGCAGGTCGCGCGCGCGCAGCGCCAGCCAGAACTCCATGCGATCGAACGAGTTCGAGAGGTCGCGGCCGGTGAGCTCCTCGACCTTGCGCATCCGGTACCGGAGCGTGTGGCGGTGCACGTACAGCTCCCCGGCCGCCGTCTCCCATCGGGCGTTGTGCTGCAGGAACGCCTGGAGGCTGGCCGACAGCTCGCCGTTGTGCTCGCGTGTCGTAGGCGTCCAAGGGCGCCAGCAGGGCGTCGGCGAAGGCCCGCAGCGCGTCGGGCTCGGCCATGCTCAACAGCAGCCGGTAGGTTCCGAGCTGCTCGAACCCGGCGTGCTGCCAGCCCTCGAGCCGACACACCTGCAACGCGTAGCGCGCCTCCCGCGCCGACCGGCCGACATCGCCCGGTGCCGCGGGCCCTCCGGCGCCGCCGCGGAGCTCGGCGTCGACGCGGTGGCCGAGCGCCTTGACGAGGTCGGCGAGGTCCAGCTCGCCGGCGGCCGGCAGGAGCACGTTGATCCCGTCGGCGTGCGCCGACACCAGGAAGCCGCCCTCGAGCCGCGAGCAATGGTCGGTGGCCGCCAGCCCGAGCCGGACCGGGTCGGGGCCGTCGCCGACCGGCTCGATCGCGACCACGAGCACCTGCGCGTCGCGTGCGAACCCGTAGCGCGTGAGCCCGCGCGCGGCCTCGGTCGCCGGCAGCTCTCCACGGGCCAGCTCGTCGAAGAAGTCGCCCTGCAAGCGACGCTCGGCCTCGGCGACGGCGCGCGATTTGGCCAGCTCGATCGCGAACAGGCTGAGGGCGTGGCCCGCGACGATGCGGTCCAGCTGTGACGGTTGCTCGGGCGTGCCGACCGCGAGGAACGCCTCGACCCGCCCCTGTGCGCCGACCGGCTGGACCCAGACGTGATGGCCCTCGTCGAGCATCGAGAGCGAGAACGCCGACGCCTCGGGGCGCGAGGACCGAACGTCGTCCCAGACGCGCTCGCGCCGCGACGCGGCGCCCTCGCCCGCGATCGCGAGCGGCAGCCCGTGCAGATCCAGAAGCAACACCCACCCCTTGACGACGTTCGCGAGCGACTCGGCGATGCCGTCGACACCCGCGCCATCGAGCACCGCGCGCGTCAGCACGTGCTCGGCGTCCACCGCGCGCTGCAGCGTGTCGTACTGCTCGGCGAGCAGCCGCGTGAACACCGCCTCGGTGATCGCGATGAACGGCACGGGGTACGGGACCTCGAACAACGGGAACGCGTGCTTCGTCGCCTCCGTGATCATCGCCTTGGGCGTCTTGTCGTGGCCGAAGCCGAGCCCGAATCCAAGGCCCGCGACGCCCGCCTCGACCAGGCGGCGCACGTACGCGCGCTGCTTCGCGGCCGTGTCGCCGACCCCCATACCGGTGGTCAGGATCAGCTCGCCCCCCTTGAGCCACGCGGTGGGGTCCTCGAGCTCGGAGCTGTGCACCCAGCGGACCGGGCGCATGCCGGCCTCGTCGCCGGCCAGCAGTTTCAGGGGCATCCCGGGGATCGTCACGATGTCGCGGACGGTGAGCGCCATGCTCCGATTGTACGGAACGGCGCATGATCTCCCCCGGAGTGGGCACGCCACACCGTCCGTTTCGACATCCGGTACAAATCCCGGAGGTGGCGCGGGCCACCTCCGCGCCTGACGAGACGCCTTCCCAAGGCCAGACTGTGCCGCATGGATATCCCACAGGAGCGCAAGCTGGTCACGGAGGTCCCCGGCCCGAAGAGCACCGAATGGTTCGCGCGGCGGGCCGCCGCCATCCCCGCCGGGGTCGCGAACCTCCACCCGATCGTCACCGCCCGAGCCTCCGGCGCGATCATCGAGGACGTCGACGGGAACCGATTGATCGACTTCGCCACCGGGATCGCGGTCCTGAACGTGGGCCACGCGGCACCGGAGGTCGTGGCCGCCGCGCAGCGGCAGCTCGAGCTCGACACCCACACGTGTTTCCACGTGACGGCGAACGAGCCCTACATCGAGCTGGCCGAGCGGCTGAACGCGCTCGCGCCGATCGACGGCCCGGCCAAGACGATGTTCGCGAACGCCGGCGCGGAGGCCGTCGAGAACGCCGTCAAGATCGCCCGCAAGGCGACGGGCCGCAGCGCGATCGTCGCGTTCGACCACGCGTTCCACGGTCGCACGCTGATGGGCATGACGCTGACCGCGAAGGTCATGCCGTACAAGCAGGGCATGGGTCCGTTCGCGCCCGAGGTCTACCGGCTGCCGTTCGCCTACGCGTATCGGTGGCCGAACCCGGAGCGCTGCGCCGAGGAGGCGCTCGCCTACGCGTTGGACGAGATGCACAAGCACATCGGCGAGGACAACATCGCCGCGGTGATCATGGAGCCGATCCAAGGAGAGGGCGGCTTCATCGTGCCGGCGCCCGGCTTCGTCAAGGGCATCGCCGACTTCTGCAACGCCAACGGCATCGTGTTCATCGCCGATGAGATCCAGTCCGGCATGGGCCGCGCCGGGAAGTGGTTCACGATCGTCGACGAAGGCGTGACGCCGGACATCGTCACGAGCGCCAAGTCGCTCGGCGGCGGGCTGCCGATCAGCGCGATCACGGGACGCGCCGACCTGATGGACGCGGTGCACGTCGGCGGGCTCGGCGGCACCTACGGCGGCAACCCGGTCGCGGCCGCGGCCGCGCTGGCGGTGCTCGACAAGATCGAGCGCGAGGGCCTGCTCGAAGCAGCGCTGCGCACCGGGGAGACGATCATGCACCGGTTCCGCTCGATGCAGCAGCGCTTCCCCGAGATCGGCGAGGTACGCGGTCGCGGCGCGATGTGCGCGATGGAGTTGGTGGCCGACCCGGCGACGAAGGAGCCGCTGGATGCCGCCCGGATGGGGGCGATCGCGACGAACGCCCTGCGCGAGGGCGTGGTCGTGCTGTCGGCCGGCACGTACGGCAACGTCGTGCGGCTGCTGCCGCCGATCAACATCGACGAGGCACTCCTCGCCGACGGGCTCGACGTGTTGGAGTCGGCGGTCGCGACCGCGCTCGCCTGAGCACCGCCGGCGCGTAGGCTGCCGCGGATGCGGCGGCTCCGTCGACTGGCGATCGATCTCTCACCGCTGCGCGCCTCGCGCGAGTTCCGTCTGCTCTGGAGCGGGTCGGTGGTCTCGGCGATCGGCTCGCAGTTCGCGCGGGTTGGCCTGTATGTGCAGGTCTACGCGCTGACCGGATCGCCGGCCGCGGTCGGGCTCCTGGGCGTGTCGGGGCTGATCGGCAGCTTCGGCGGCGTGCTCGTGGGCTCGGCGTTCATCGATCGCCACGACCGGCGCGTCACGCTGATCTGGACGGAGCTGGCCGCGGTCGGCGTCTCGGGCGTGTTGTTCGCCGGCGCGCTCGCCGGGGATCCGCCGCTGTGGCTCCTGCACGCCGCCAACGCCGCCACGTGGTTCCTCGCGGCCATCCACGGGCCCGCACGGCAAGCGGCGATCCCCCGGCTGCTCGCCGAAGACGAGGTGCCCGCGGCCGTGGCGCTCAACCAGGCCGGGTGGCAGGTCTCCTCGATCGCCGGGCCGGCGTTCGCGGGGGTGCTCATCGGCACGTCGGGCACCGCGGCTGCCTACGGCGTCGACGCCGCCTCGTACCTCGTCGGGTTCGTCGCGGCGATCCTGCTTCGCCCACTGCCCCCGGACACCGTCCAGACCCAGCGTGGCGTGGCCGCGGTCTCGGAGGGCTTCCGCTATCTCAAGAACCATCGCTTGCTGCAGTCGACGTTCGTCATCGATCTCGTGGCGATGATCTTCGGCAGCCCGCAGGCGCTGTTCCCGGTGATCGCCGTGCAGCAACTGCACCGGGGTCCCGAGGCGGTGGGGCTGCTGTTCGCGGCGCCCGCGGCGGGCGCGCTGGTGTTGACGCTCGTGTCCGGGCCGCTCACCACGCTGCACCGTCAGGGCCGGGCCGTCGTGTGGGCTGTGGTGGCGTGGGGTGCCGCGATCGCCGGGTTCGGTCTTGCCGGGGCGAACCTGATCGCCGCGCTGGTCTTCCTGGCGCTCGCGGGCGCGGCCGACGTGGTGAGCGCGATCTTCCGCTCGACGATCCTGCAGGTCACGGTCCCGGACCATCTCCGGGGCCGTCTCGGCGCCGTGTTCTTCATCGTCGTGACGGGCGGCCCGAAGCTCGGCGATGTCGAGGCGGGACTCGTCGCGGCTGCCTTCAGTGCACCCGTGAGCGTCATCACGGGCGGCGTGGCCTGCGTCATCGGCGCGTTCGTCACCGCGCGCGTGTATCCGGAGCTGCCGGCCTACCGGGTCGGCGCCGGTCGCGAGGGCCCGCGTCTAGACGGGCGCCGCGACGCGGCGCAGCAGGTACCACGCCGCGCCCGGCGGTGACGTGCCGGCGATCCGACCGACGGGCTCGAACCACGGCGAGAACCGGTCGCGCATCTCCGCCGGGGTCACGCCGAGCGTGCGGCGGCGCGCGAACGCGAAGACGAACAGGCGGCCGCCCTCCCGCGTCCTGGCCGCCACGCCGCGCGCATACGGATCGCGCCGGCTCGACCCGATCGAATGGAAGCACCCGATATCGAGCACGAGATCGTACGGATCGGCCACGGGCAGCTGCCCGAGCCGGGTCACGTCGCCCTCGAACAAGCGAACACCGGGGAGCCCGCCGACGCTCGCCCGCGCCATCGCGATCGCGCGGGCGGAGCCGTCGACGCCGTCGGCACGCCAGCCGCGCCGGGCAAGGTACGCCACGTTCGTGCCGGTGCCGCAGCCGAGGTCGAGCGCGCGCCCCGGTGGGAGTTCGCCCAGGAGCTCCACCACCTCCGGCGGCGTGACGCCCGTGTCCCACGGCGTCTTCCCGAACCGATACGACCACGCGTAGGCCGCCCGGCGCCACATCGCGTCTACGTCGTCACGCGCTGCGAGGCGCACCGTACGCACAACACCGACCACGGCCTCGCCTCGAGACGCTCCTCGGGGATGAGCGCGCCGCACCGATCGCACAATCCGTACGTCCCCTCGTCGAGCTTCTCGAGCGCGCGGACGACGTCGGTGCGCATGGCCGAGAGCTGCTCGGCCGTGCCCACTTTCGTCAGTCGATCGACGGCCTCGGTGGTGCCGTCGCCGACGCGTTTGCCGAACGACACCGCCGACATCGGATCCCGCGGCACGGCGGTGAGGTCGGCCAGCTCGCCGTCGAGGCTCGCGAGTCGCTCGGACAACGCCTCCCGTGCTTCGGTCGTGTCCATCCGTCAGCCCTGGGTGATCGTCAGCACGTTGTGCTCGCCCGCGTCGACGACACCGTCGACCCCGGGCTCCACGAAGACGGTGACCGTCCCCACGGTGATCGTCTCGTCGCCCGGTTCGGGCGCGTCGGCGAGCTCGGGGCGGAGTTCGGCGCCGGCGCGCACCAGACGCAGCCGCACGTCCGGGGTCCATCGCGCCGCCGCGACGTGGAAGGACTCGAGCGCGTCGCGGGCTCGATCGGTGAATCGCAACATCCCGCGATGCTACCCGTCTTCGTCGGGCACGTCCTGCGGGCTCGGTCGGTCGGCCGTGACGATGGTGGGCGCGATGGTGCATCCTGCTCGAAGAGATGGCGAGGGGCGAACGCACCGCCACGCAGGAGGCCGTCCTCGTGCCGCTGCGCGGCCCTCGGGGCGAGCCGGTCGACCTGTGGCGCACGCTCGCGTCCCACGGCTTCCACGATCTTGCCCCGGCGGCGCTCGACGAGCAGGCACGCACGCTCGGCCTGACGCTGCGGATGCCTCGCGGCAAGCCCCGCCGCGTCACGGTCGCGCAGGGCCCTCGTCGGAGCGCGACTCGTGACGGTCGCCGGTTCGCCCCCCTCGGCGACGACGCGCGCCTCGATCGCGACACAGATGGCGCGCGTCCTGCACCTCGACCACGATCTCTCGGCCTTCTACGCGATCGCCGCCGACGACCCCGACCTCGCGTGGACGACGACGGGCGCCGGCAGGATGCTGCGCTCCCCCACGGTCTGGGAGGACGTCGTCAAGACCCTGTGCACGACCAACTGCTCGTGGGGGCTGACCCTGGCGATGGTGCGCGCGCTCGTCACGTCGCTCGGTGAGCTCGCCGCTGGGTTCGCGCGAGCCGCTGCACGCGGCCTTCCCCACGCCCGAGGCGATGGCCCAGCAGGACGAGCGCTTCTACCGCGAGGTGGTGCGCTCCGGCTATCGCGCGCCGAGCTTCGTCCGGCTGGCCGCGATCGTGGCGACCGGCGAACTCGATCTGGAGGCCCTCGGCAGGGCCACCCGCGAGGAACGACCCGACGCCGAGGTGGAGGCGACGCTGCTCGCGCTGCCGGGCATCGGGCCGTACGCCGCCGCCCACGTGATGATGACCCTCGGCCGGAACTCGAAGCTGATCCTGGACTCCTGGACCCGGCCGACCTACGCCCGGCTCTCGGGGGCGCGGCGCCAACCCACCGACGCCCAGATCCAACGGCGCTTCCGCCGCTACGGTCCGGAGGCGGGACTCGCGTTCTGGCTGTACGTCACCAGCGACTGGGTGGCGTAGTCCCCATCGGAGGGTTGCCCCGCACCGCCTGTCGGGCCATACTGCCCAGGGCCCATCCGGCCCGTGCCAGCGGCGCCGACGCCGAAAGGACAGACCATGAAGGAGTGCCGATGGCGCCTCGTCGCGCCCTCGCACGCCGCGCCAAGCGGCTCTTCGGCTACTGGCGGTCCGAGACCCGGACGCTCCGCCAGGGCCTGGTCGCGCTCGTCCTCAGCACGGCCGCCGGGTTCGTCGCCGGCCTGACCCTCGCCCACCTCACCCACACCCTCACCGAGTTCCCGGGCCTCTACGTCCTGATCCCGGCCGCCGTCGGGATGCGCGGCACGATCTTCGGCGCGATCGGCGCGCGCCTGGGCACGGCCGACGCCGCCGGTCTGCTGACGATCGACCTGCGGCCCGGCGGCGTGCTTCGCCGCAACGTCGGTCGTTGCCGTGCTCACCACGTTCTCCTCCGCACTGTGGATCGCGATCCTGGCGCGAGTCGTGGCCGCGATCGCGGGCCAGCCGTCGATCCCGTTGAGCCAGTTGTTGATCATCGCGGTCGTCGGCGGTGCGATCGGTTCGGGCTTGATCCTGGTGATCACCGTGGCCCTGTCGGCGGCGTCGACCCGCCTGGGCTGGGACCTCGACTCGGTCTCCACGCCGATGGTCACGGCGCTCGGCGACGTGACCACCTTGCCGAGCCTGTTTCTCGCCACGCTCTTGCTCGGACACGGCTCGATCACCACGACGATCGCGCTCGCGTGTCCCTCGCGTCTGGCCCTGGTCTGCATCGCGATCGCCTACCGCACGAACGACCGGCTGCTGCGCAAGATCGTCTGGGAGATGACGGCGACGATCCTGTTGACGCCGATCCTGGACGTGCTGGCCGGGCAGCTGCAGCAGGCCAGGCTCGGCCAGCTCGCCGCCGTGCCCGCGCTGATCGCGGTCATCCCGCCGTTCGTCTCGCAGGCGGGCGCGCTCGGCGGCATCTTCTCCTCACGGATCACCTCGAAGATGCAGCTCGGTGTGATCACGCCGCGCGGGCGGCCGGAGATCCCGGCCGTCGTCGACGCCACCATCGTCGGGGCGCTGTCGGTCGTCGTGTTCCTGCTCATCGGCTCGATCGGCTGGGCGCTCGGGATCGTGACGGGGCTGCCGAACGTCCCCTCCGCGGCGGCGCTGATCGGCGGCACGCTGCTGGCCGGTGTCGTCGTCACGCCGGTCACGATCGTCGCGGGCTACTACCTCGCCATCGTCACCTATCGCTTCGGAATCGACCCCGACAATCAGGGTGTGCCGATCATCACCAGCGTGATGGACCTCGCTGGCGTGGCGGTCCTCCTGCTCGTCATGACATCATCGGGAGTGCTGCCACATGGATGATCGACCGCCGGATACCGTCAAAGCCCTCCTCGTCGAGCTGAAAGACGCCTCGGAGTTGATGGTCGACCTGGCCTACGCGGCCGTGTTCTTCAACGAGGAGAAGCTCGCCGAGGAGGTCATGCGGCTGGACGAGCGCTCCGCCGGGCACCTGCGGCGCCTCCGCATGATGGCGATGCTGGCGGCGCGCAGCCCCGAGGACGCAGAGGGCATGGCCGGGGTGCTGTGGATCGCCGACGCGATCCAGCGGATCGGCGCGGCGGCGTCCGATGTCGCGCGTGTGATCGCGGCCCGGCTCGGCATCCCCGACGCCCTGCGACCCGACCTGCGCCACGCCGACGAGATGACGGCCCGCGTCCGCGTGCGCGACGAGGCGATGGCGATCGGCCAGACCCTCCGAGCGCTCTCGCTGCCCACCGAGACCGGCATGTGGGTGATGGCGATCCGCTCGGACAACCGTTGGGAGTTCGACCCGGGCGCCGACGACATCGTCGCACCGGGCGACGTGCTGCTCGTGCGCGGGCCCGAGGAAGGCGTGAACCTCGTGCGGGAGTTGGCGGGCGCCCCGCCGATGCCCGTGGCCCCCGACACCGACGCCCCCGCGTTGTCCGAGCTCGATCGCGCGGTCGACATCCTGGTGGAGATGAAAGATCTCGCCGAGGCGACGGTCGGGCTCGCGTACTCCTCGATCCTGTTCAACAACCGGTCGCTGGCCACGGAGGTCGGCGTGCTCGAGGCGCGCTCCGACCAGCTGGAGGACGAGCTGGAGAGCTGGGTGCTGCGCGCGGCCCCCGAGGCCCGCGATGTCGACGAGCTCCGCGGGCTGATCCGGCTCGCGTCGGCCTCGGAGTCGATCTGCGACGCGGCCCGCGACATGACCTGGTACGTCGAGCAGGGCGAGCCGCTGCATCCCGTCGTGCAGATGGCGCTGGAAGAGACCGAGGAGACGAGCGCCGAGACGGTCGTGCAGCCGGGCTCGCGCGCCGACGGGCAGTCGCTTGCGCGACCTGCGGTTCGAAACCGAGACGGGGATGTTCGTGCTGGCGGTGCAGCGGGGCACGCGGTGGGTCTACCGGCCGCGAGGCCCCTTCACGCTGCAGGCCGGCGACCGGTTGATCTCGGTCGGCCCCGACGAGGGCGAGGACGAGCTGATCGCGCTGTGCGGCGAGCAGGAGCGACCCGAGGACGACTAGCGTCGTTCGTCGACGGCGCGCAGCGGCACCTGACGCACGCCCGCGGGCAGGCTGAACCGGACGCCCTCCTCGGCGACGGAGACCTGCTCCGACGTCCTCGAAACCCCGTGCCGCGAGCCACGCGAGCATCTGCTCGATCAGGTGCTCGGGCGCGCTGGCCCCGCTCGTGAGGCCCACGATCGTGGCGCCCTCCAGCCACGCCGGGTCGACCTCCGTCTCGTCGTCGACGAGGTAGCCGGGCACGCCCCGCTCCTGGGCGACCTCGGCCAGTCGGTTCGAGTTCGAGGAATTCTTCGAGCCGATCACGAGCAACACGTCGACCTGCGGCACGAGTTCCTTCACCGCGTCCTGGCGGTTCTGGGTCGCGTAGCAGATGTCCTCCCGGGGCGGGCCCTCGAGGGTCGGATACCGCTCCTGCAGCACCCGCGACGATCTGACTCGTCTCGTCCACCGACAGGGTGGTCTGCGTCAGGTACGCGAGCGGCCGGTCCGTCGGGAGATCGACCACGCGCGCCTCCGCCTCGGTCTGCACCAGCACGGTGCGGTCGGGCGCCTGGCCGCTCGTGCCCTCGACCTCCTCGTGCCCGGCGTGGCCGATCAGCACGATGGTCCGGTCGTCCGCGGCGAAGCGGCGCGCCTCGACGTGCACCTTGGTGACGAGCGGACAGGTCGCGTCGATCAGCTCGAGGCCGCGTCCGCGGGCCTCGTCGAACACCGTCGGCGGCGATCCGTGCGCCGAGAGCACCGCGACCGCGCCCTCGGGCACCTCGTCGAGCTCCTCGACGAACACCGCGCCCATCGCCTCGAGGTCGTGCACGACATGCAGGTTGTGCACGATCTGCTTGCGGACGTACACCGGTGCGCCGTGCTTGGTGAGCGCCCGTTCCACCGCCTCGACGGCCCGCTCGACCCCCGCGCAATAGCCGCGCGGTGCCGCGAGGAGCACACGTTTCCCGGACGTCGACATACCATCATGCTCGCACCGTCGAACATGACTCGCGGTCACAGGTAGGTTGCCGGAACCTTCGGGCCGCCGGTAGGGTTGTGCCACCTTCCGACGGACGCCTCCCCGTCCGACCCCCCTTCCCAGCACCTTCGCGTGCTTCCCGCCTTCCCAGGGTGTGGCTGGCGCGCGCCTGTGTGCTGGAGGGTGGCCGGGGACGTGCACGTCGGATGGGTCGGTCACACGTTGGACGACGCACCCAGGAGGTGATGGAAACACCCGCGACCGACCGTGGAGAGGTCTGCGCACCGGCGAACCGTTCGCCGTGGCGCGGAAACGGGACGCAGCTGCCGGCTCCGTCCGCCGCGGGGGTGAATTGCTTATGACACAAGCGATCCGGCTGCGCCGCGTTTCGATCGCGACGCTCGTCCTGACCGCGATCCTCACGGTCTTCCCCATCGCACAGGGAGTCGCAAACCCCCTCGAAGGAAGCCTGCTGAAGACGACTGTCACCAAAACGTCCACCGTCTGCCCGATCGATTGGCGAGACGGGACGACCAAGGTCAAAGACCTCATCCGATGCGCGGCGAGGCACTTCGGCGTGAACCCCGACAAGGCGCTGTCCATCGCCAGACGGGAATCGCGCTTCCGCCCAACCGCCTACAACAGCTGGAGCTGTGCCAAGGGCATCTACCAGCATCTGTGCAGGTACTGGCCGTCACGCGCCGACGCGTACGGCTTCGACCACTGGTCCGCCTTCAACGCCCGAGCCAACGTCATGGTCACCATGCGCATGGTGAAGCATTACGGCTGGGGCGCCTGGGGCGGCTGACCCGATCCCACCGGACCGCCCGGGCGGGGCTGCTCCCGCAGCGCCGCCCGGGCCTCCGATCCCGTCTCGACGACCACACTGGAGCCCGGCATCGCGCGATCGGTGACGATCCGCATGCCCGGGAAGCGATCCGCCGTGAGCGCCACGAGCTCCTCGAACGGGCCGAACGCGACCATCGCGTGTGGCCGCTCGACGTCGAGCTGATCCAGCGCGCCGCGCAGATCGGTGGCCCCCGGGCACAGCTCCCACTCCGCGGCGACCACGTCCTGCTTCAGGGCGACGAGCCGCGCGCGATCGGGCGCGACACACAGCACCTTCACCGCCCGGCACATCGGTCTAGAGCCACCCTCGACGTCGGAACATCAGCCACAACGCCAGCGAGCTGCCGGCCATCAGCGCGATCGCGAACGCGTAGCCGAAATGCCAGCCCAGCTCGGGCATCTTCTCGAAGTTCATGCCGTAGATGCTGGCGATCAAGGTCGGCACGATCAGGATGCCGGCCCAGGCGGTCAGCGTGCGCACGGTGTCGTTCAGCTGGTTGGCCTCTCTCGCCACCTGCAGCTCGAGCAGGGACGTCAGCAGGTCGCGCACGTTGTCGGCGAGTTCCGCCACCCGGATCGCGTGTTCGGTCACGTCGCGGTAGTACGGCTGGAGCTCCGAGCCGACGAGCCAGGGCTCCTCCTGGATCAGGTCGAGACCCTGTCGCAGCGGCGAGACCACCCGGCGAAGACGCACGACGTCGCGCTTCAGCTTGAAGATCCGCTCTTGCGCGTCGGGACCCGCGGCGGGCAGCTGGTCCCCGGTCACGGCGTCCTCGAGCGCGTCGGATCGATCCTCCAGTTCCTCGATCACGGACAGGTACCCGTCGACCGCCTCGTCCAGCAGGAAGTAGACGGCCGCCCCGCCCGCATGGTCTGCGAAGAGCTGCGGCTGCCGGAGCCATCGGTGCTCGAGCTGCTCCGGATCGATCGGTTCGTCGCCGTAGCACAAGGTGGCCAGGAACCGCTGACCGACGAGCGCATGCACCTCCCCCTCCACCAGGTCACCGTCCGGCAGCCGCATCGGGCGCACGGCCACGAACGCATAGCCCTCGAAGAGCTCGACCTTCGGACGTTGGCCTCGGTGTCGCACGTCCTCGAGCGTCAGCGGGTGCAGGCCGAGCGCATCGCCGATCGCGACGATGTCGTCCTCGCTCGGGCTGGACACGTCGAGCCAGACGAACGCGTCCTGCGAGGCGAGAAGCTCGCGCGCCTGCTGGAGGTCGACGGTGTCGGGCAGCCGCGCGCCGTCGCGGTAGAGGCGGATACGGATCATCGCCGGCGAGCCTACCCGAGGTGACGGACCGCGAACGAGATCGAGCAGCCGAGGGCGCGCTCCAGCAGCGGCGCCTGTTCGGCGGCGTCGTCGATCGCCCCGCCGGGGTTCTCACCCTCCACCGTGATCTCCAGCGCGTCCCCACGACGGGCGATGTCGATCGCGGTGACGTCCTGGGCGCCGCCTCGGCCGAGGGCGTGCGCGACGCGGAGGATCCCCACGAGCGTGCGGCACGCCTCGCGTTCGCCGGCGGTGAGCGCGGCGAACGGCGGGTAGCTCGCCCGCGGCGGGGAGCCCCGCTGGAACCGGATGATGCAGGCCATCAGCGCCACCTCGTCGGGCGAGAACCCGCGCAGACCCGCGTGCTCGACGACGTAGGCGCCGTGCTTGTGGTGCTTGTCGGGCGAGATCCGTGTGCCGACGTCGTGGATGCGCGCGGCCGAGCCGAGCAGCTCGCGCTCGACCTCGCCGAGATCGTGGAACGCGCGCGTCTCGTCGAACAGCCGGTCCGCGTGGCGACGGACCGCGGCCGAGTGGCCGTCGTCGGTGCTCCACGCGCGCGCCAGGCGGTCGACCGCGCCACGACGCAGCTGCTCGGGCGACGTGGGGATGGGGGCGCCGAGCTCGCGCAGCACGACCCCCTCGCGCAGCCCCCACTCGCTGTGGACGGCGCTGCTCGCGCCGACCTGCTCCAGCGCCGTGGCGAGCACCACCGAGCCGGCGGGCAGGAGATCGGCTCGCCGCTCGTCGATCCCGGGCAGGGTGAGTCGCTCCTCGAGCGAGGAGGTGCCCAGCGCACGAGACAGTTCGCCGAGCGAGTCGACCCCGACCTCGAACTGGTTCAACGAGGTCGGGGGCGCGGGCCAGCGGCGCGCGGCCACGAGTCGAGCCAGGGCGCCGGCCGTCCCGCCGGCGATGATGCACGTCGGATGCTCCACCGGCGCGCAGGCGGCGACGGCGGGCGCCACCGTTTCCTTGACGAGCCGGCGGAGCTCTCGGCGCTCGGTTCGCGTCATCGGATCGTGCTCCACCATCGTGCGGGCAAGACGCGCGGCGCCGAGCGGGAAGGAGTCCGACCATCGGATGGCCTCGCCCTGCACGAGCGCGATCTCCAGGCTGCCACCGCCCAGGTCGAACGCGACCCACGGCTCATCGGGCAGGGCGACGCTCGCGCGGATGCCCGACACCGTGCACTGGACCTCCTCGTCCCCACCCAGGATGCGGACCGGCACGCCGAGCGCCCCGCGGAGCGCCTTGGACAGCCACGGCTGATTGGCGGCGTCGCGGAACGCGGAGGTCGCCACGGGCCAGATCGCCTCCGCCCCTGCCCGCTCCGCGATGTCGCGGAACCGCGCCACGGTGTGCAGCGCCCGGTCGAGCAGATCGTCGGGCACCCGGCCGCTCGAGGCGACCTCGGCACCCAGGTTGAGGATCACCCGATCGCGCAGGACGTGCGTGAGCGCGCCCTCCGGCGTCGCGTCGGTGACGAGCAACTGGAACGACGTGCTGCCGAGGTCGAGGACGGCGCACCGCACGCGGCTACTCCGTCCGATCCCGCGGCGGCGGGACGTACCGCGCGCCGACCGGTCGTCCGACGTCGCGCTCGAGGACCCACGTCGAGCCCTTCTTCCAGCCGTACGAGCCGGTGAGGGGCCGGTCCGCAGCCGCCACGAGGACGAGGTCCTCGACGATGTTGCCGTGCGTGCAGAGCACGGTGGGACCGTCGACGGCGGCGGCGAAGGCCAGCACCGCGGCCGGATCGGCGTCCTCGCGAAGCACGTCGTGCCGCTCGACGGGCAGCGACAGGGCGTCCGCCAGCGGCGCCACCGTCTGGACGCAGCGCAGCGACGGGCTCGACGCCACGCGACGGATGCCGTCGAGCCCGAGGTGTCCGATCAGACGCTCCGCCTGCCTCCGGCCTTTCGCGGTGATCGGCCGATCGTCATCGTTGCCATGCCAATCCTGCCGGGAACCGGCCTTCGCGTGTCGCACCACGTACAGCGGCGTGTCGAGCGCGAGCGCCGCCCGCAGCGTCTCGACGTCGCGCGGGTAGCTGAGGATCCGGTCCGCGTCCGCTGCGGGCACCCACCGGATCTCGTCGACCTCACGGCCGGACGTGAACCCGTCGTCGCGGTCGGGGCGCATCGCCCAGAACCGCACGCGCTTCGGGCGACCGGACGCATCGTCGTAGGTGACGGCGGGCAACTCGGGGCCGAGCGCGCAGCGCCAGCCGGTCTCTTCGAGCACCTCGCGACGCGCCGCGTCTTCGAAGGATTCCACCCCCTCGAGTTTGCCCTTGGGGTGCGTCCAGTCGTCGTAGCGCGGTCGGTGGACAAGCAACGTTTCGCGGACCCCCGGCCCGCCGCGCAGGACGACGCCACCGGCGGCCAGCACCTCCTCGCTCACCAGAATCTGGCCTCCGGACGCGCGAGCGCCTCCCAGGGGCCTCGCCACGCCTGCCGATCCGCATCTCGGGCGGCTTCGAACCGGGACGTGAGCCACCCGGCCGCGAAGGCCACCTTCGGACCCGTGCCCGAGCGCGAGCGCAGCCACGCGACCGCAACGACGGCGTCCTGATGGCGGCCCAGGACGTCTTGCATCCGCCCGGCCCGGCGCGTGAAGCGGCGCGCCCCCGGCCCGGCCACCGTGAGGAACATCTCCGCAGCGTATCGTGCCCGTTTCGTGGCGATCCGCACCGCGTGCAGCTCCGCGTCGGTCGGCTCGGGTGGAAGCGCTCGCACCGCGCGCTTGAGCCCGCGCCATGCCGGCGACATCACGATCGCCGGGACGATCTCGACATCGGGCGACGGCGGCGCATCGATCAAGTCCTCCACGCGGTCCACGACGGCGGCGAAGCGTGGATGTCCCAGCCCGTAGATCAGTTCCTCGAGCGGTCGAGCCCGGTCGCGGCGTACCTCCGCGAGGAGGACACCACCCGCGCGACGAACGCGATCGTCCGCGTCCTCGAGCTCGGCCTCGAGCGCGACGGCCAACACGTCGGCGTCCCGAACCCCGCCGAGCAACCCGCCGATCCACGCGAGCTCCTGTCGCACGTCGCCGTCCCATCCCTCGCCGAAGACCGAGCGAAGGTCCTTCAGGTTCGCTCGGAGTCGACGGGTCGCGACCCGGGCCTGGTGGACGGTCTCCGGTGTGACCGCCTCGGCCCGGCAGGCGCGCAGGCGCTCCAGCGACGGACCAAGGGCGTCGTGCAGGAGCGTGTCGGCGCCTACCTGCGCCTCCACGACCACCTCACCGTTCTCCGCGCGCGCGCTCCGTCGCGAGTCGGATCAGCTCTGCCTGCGCCTCGAGCCCACGCTGCATCGGCACCCGGCGCCAGACGCCATCGGGGCCGAGCTCGGATGCGAGCACATCGTCTGCGAACACCGCGTCCAGGATCTCGTCGAGACGCCGCTGGAGATCGAGGCGTTCCACGGGAACCACCGCTTCGACTCGGTGATCCAGGTTGCGCGGCATGACGTCGGCGGACCCGATGAAGTAGTCGCGACCGCGAGCGGCCGTCCCGAACCGGAAGATCCGCGAATGTTCCAGGAATCGCCCGACGATCGAGCGCACCCGGATCCCTTCCGAAAGCCCGGGCACACCGGGGAGCAGGCAGCACACGCCGCGCACCGCGAGGTCGATCCGTGTCCCCGCCTGCGACGCCGCGTAGAGCGCATCGATCAGCTCGGGATCGCCGAGGCTGTTCACCTTCAGCACGATCTCGCCGTCGGGGCCGGCGGCCCCCTCGGCGCGGATCATCGCCAGGAGCGCCGCGCGCAGCGTGAGCGGCGCGACCAAGAGCTTGCCGTAGGAGGGCTGGCGGCTGTAGCCCGTCAGCAGGTTGAACAGGTCGGCGACATCCGTGCACAGCGCCTGGTCGGCGGTCAGCAGGCCCAGGTCCTCGTAGAGCGACGCCGTCTTCGAGTTGTAGTTGCCCGTGCCGATGTGCGCGTACCGGCGGATCGACAAACCCTCTCGCCGCACCACCAGGCTGACCTTGGCGTGGGTCTTGAGTCCGACGACCCCGTACACCACGTGCGCGCCCGCCCGCTCCAGCGTTCGTGCCCAGTTGATGTTCGCCTCTTCGTCGAAGCGCGCCTTCAGCTCGACCAGCGCGACGACCTGCTTGCCCATCTCGGCAGCCCTGCCGAGGGCCTGCACGATGGGGCTGTCGACGGAGGTTCGGTACAGGGTCTGCTTGATCGCGAGCACGTTCGGGTCCGCCGCCGCGGTTTCGACGAACTCCTCGACCGACGTCACGAACGACTCGTACGGGTGGTGCACGATGACATCGGTGCGTCGCAGCACCTCGAAGATGTCGGGCGCGGCCTCACCGTGCTGCGCCAGGGCCGGCGCCGTGACGGGGACCCACGGCTCGCGTTTCAGTTCGGGGCGGTCCAAGCCGTCCAACGTGTCGAGCCCCGAGATGTCGAGCGGGATCGAGCTCTCGTAGATCTGATCCTCCTCGAGGTCCAGCTCGCGAGACAGGAGTTCCAGCACCTCGGGCGGCGTGCCGGCCTCGATCTCGAGGCGGACGCAGCTGGCGCCCCTGCGACGGCGCAGCAAGACCGTCTGGATCTCCTCCAAGAGGTCGCCCGCCTCGTCCTCCTCCACATCCAGATCGGCGTCGCGGGTGACCCGGAACACGTAGTGCGCGCCCACCTGCATGCCGGGGAACAGCCGATCCAGGTGTGCGGCGATCACGTGTTCGATCGCGACGAACCGCTCCCCGTCCGGCAGTGCGAAGAACCGCGGCAACAGCGGGGGCACCTTCAACCGCGCGAAGCGACGGCCGCCCGTGGTCGGATCGCGAACCAAGACCGCGAGGTTGAGCGACAGGCTCGAGATGTAGGGGAACGGGTGTGCGGGGTCGACCGACAGCGGGGTCAGCACCGGGAAGATCCGTTCGTTGAAGACATCCGTGAGCCACGCGCGAGGCTCCCCGTCGAGTTCCCCCCACGCGACCATCCGGATGCCGGCCTTCTCGAGCTCGGGGACGAAGACGTCCGTATAGAGGTGGTGGACCTCCTGCATCAGGGCCGAGACGCGAGCCCGGATGCCCACGAGCTGCTCCGCCGGCGTCATGCCGTCGGGGGTCGCCTGGTTGATCCCCGCCTCGCGCTGCTCCAGGAGGCCCGAGACGCGGACCTGGAAGAACTCGTCCAGGTTCGCCACGAAGATCGACAGGAACCGGACCCGCTCCAACAGCGGACGCTCCGGATCCTTCGCGAGCGCCAGCACACGGGCATCGAAATCCAGCCACGACAACTCGCGATTGATATAGCGGTGTGCGGATTCCAAGGGGTCATACCGCCGCCACCCGATGTCGGTGGTGGGCAGGCCCGTGCCCGGGCCGATGGCGTTAGACATCCCCATCGGTGACTCCCCGGATCATGGCTACGAGCCTACCCGGGCCGATGCCGGAGCGCCTCCCCCGAAGGGCTAGGCGTGCTTCAGGACCACGGCCTCGACGATGTTGGCGACGTTCTCGAGGCCGTCGAGCGCCTCCTCGAGCGTCTCAGAGACGTCCTTCCAACGCAGCACGTCCATCGCCTTGTGATCCCCGCTGAACATGTCGGCCACCGAGCGCCGGTAGAGGCGGTCCCCTTCGTTCTCGAGGGAGTTGATCTCGATCCAATAGGGCTCGAGGACGGCTCGGTCGAGCGACTCGAGGGCCTTGACGGCCTGCTCGGTCTGACGAGCGGCACGCACGAGCACGTCGGCCTGCTGGATCATGGCCGGGCGCGGTTCGCGGATGTTGTGCAAGACGAACAGGTCTCCGGCCGCCTCGATCGCGTCGACGACGTCGTCCAGCGCCGACGCAAGGGAGTAGATGTCCTCCCGGTCCATCGGCGTGATGAACGTCGTGTTCAGGTGCTGGATGACTTCGTGCGTGAAGGTGTCGCCGTCATGCTCGCGCTCCTGGATCCGGCGAGCCTTCAGCTCGACCTCCTGGAAGTCCGACACCATGTCGAGCAGCAGCTCTGCGGCCACCCGCATGTTCTCCGCGGCCCCGGAAAAGAGGTTGAAGAACACGTCGGCGCGATTCGAGATCTTCAGCTTCATCGGGTGCCTCCCATCCGGCGGCCCACGCGGCGCGCACGGCTCAGGTCTTCGATCGCAAACAGGATGAACCAGAACAACGCGAGTCCCGCCAAGAAGAGGTTGACCCAACGGAACTTCGCCGGCGTGGGGTCGATAGAGCAGCAGCATCGCCACCGCGATCACGAGGAAGAACCAGGTCCGTCGAGCGATCTTGTTCATAGGATTGCCTTGAACGGCAGGTACACAACGTACGCCATGACGAACGCGCCCGGGATGGTCAGCACCCAGGCCCACATCACGCGGCCCGCCACGCCCCAGCGGACGGCCGACAACCTGTTGGTCGTTCCGACGCCGACGATCGCGCCCGAGATCGTGTGCGTGGTCGACACCGGTACGCCGCCGAACGTCGCGAGCCCGAGCGAGATCGCCGCAGCGGATTCGGACGCCATCCCGCCGACCGGCTGGAGCTTCGTGATCTTCGACCCCATCGTATGCACGATCCGCCACCCGCCGAACAGCGTGCCCAGCCCGATCGCCAGGTGCGCCGACAACACCACCCACACGGGCACGTCCGAGCCGCTCGACAGGATGCCGTTGGCAACCAACACGGTCAGGATGACGCCCATCGTCTTCTGCGCATCGTTCCCGCCGTGTCCCAGGCTGAACGCGGCGGCGGAGACCAGCTGGCCCCGCCGAAAGCCGCGGTTGAGCTTGTCGACCTTGCGATACCGATGGAACAACCACAACACCCCGGTCATGAAGGTGAACGACAAGAGGAACCCCATGACGGGAGCGATCACGATGAACACGGCGATCTTCTGATACTCGGACACGACCAGCGCGCTCCAACCCACCTTCGCCACGGCCGCGCCGGCGAGCCCACCGACGAGTGCGTGCGATGAGGAGGTCGGCAGGCCCGTCCACCAGGTGATCAGGTCCCAGCCGATCGCCCCGATCAGCGCGGCGAAGATCGCGGCGTTGTTGAACGTGCCCGGCACGGTCACACTCGCGATCGTCTCGGCCACCTTCGTGCCGAAGAAGATGAACGCCGCGAAGTTGAAGAACGCCGCCCAGGCGACCGCCTGCTTCGGTGTCAACACCCGGGTCGACACGACGGTCGCGATCGAGTTCGCCGCGTCGTGGAAGCCGTTGATGTAGTCGAAGAGCAGTGCGACGCCGATGATGATGACGACGACGTAGCTCATCGAAACTTGGCCACAACCGACTCGATCTGGTTGGCCACATCCTCACATCGGTCGATCGCCGCCTCGACCTGGTGCAGCAGGTCCTTCCACATCAGGACCTCGAGCGGACGGTAGTCACCCGAGTACAGGTCGGCGATCGCCCGCCGGTAGATGAAGTCCCCTTCGCGCTCCTCTCGCTTGATCGCGGCGATGTCCGGGGGGATCGCCTGCAGGATCTGCAGATCGCCGACCGCTCGCACGACCGCGCCGCAGCAGCGCGTGAGCACCTCGACCAGCGTGCGGAAACGGGGAAAGACCTCGGTGAGCGGCAACAGCTCGATCAGGTCGGCGATGCCCTCCTGGTAGTCGATGACGTCGTCCAGGGCCGAGGCGAGATGCAGGATGTCGTGGCGATCGATGGGCACGACGAACGTCTGGTTCAGGGTGGAGATGATCTGGTGCGTGATGTCGTCGCCGGTCGATTCGAGCGCACGGATCCGGGCGGCGCGCTCCGTCCGTTCGGACAGATCGTCGACCAGCGCCAGCAGCTCGCCGGCTCCCTCCGCCACGTTCTTGGCGGCAGCGTCAAGGAGGTCGTAGAAGACCAACTCCCGTGGAATGACCTGGAACGGCACCGCGTCTGCACCTCTCCCTCGGCGTGGGGCCGGGGGGGAGGATACCGGCGGAGCGCCGCCGCGGCATCCGCCGTTCGGTCAGTCGACGAACTTGTATCCGAGCCCGCGCACCGTCAGGAGGTGCTCGGGCTCGTGCGGGTCCCGTTCGATCTTCTGCCGAAGACGCTTCACATGGACATCCAGGGTCTTCGTGTCGCCGACGTAGTCGCCGCCCCAGATCCGTTGGATCAGCCGCTCGCGAGTGAGCAATCGGCCCGGCGATCGCAGGAAGGACTCGAGCAACTCGAACTCCTTGGGAGGGAAGGCAACCGGGTCACCACGCACCGTGACCTCGTGGCGAGCGGCATCCAGGCGGATCGGCCCCCCCGTCAACACCTCCCCCGACAGCGTCGGGCACCGTCATCTGGGAGCGGCGGAGGTTCGCGCGCACCCGCGACACCAGCTCTCGCACGGAGAAGGGCTTCGTGACGTAGTCGTCGGCGCCGAGCTCCAGCCCGGCGACCTTGTCGGCCTCTGCGTCCTTCGCGGTCACGATCACGATCGGCACCATCGAGGATTCGCGGATCCGCCGGCAGACATCGAGGCCCGAGACCGCGGGCAACATGAGATCGAGGATCACCAGATCGGGCGGTTCCGCGGCAAAGCGCTCGAGGGCCTCTCGGCCGTCACGGGCGACGGTCACGCCGAACCCTTCGCGTTCCAATGCGTAGCGCACCGTCTCGACGAGCGAGGGCTCGTCTTCGACGAGCAGGATGCGGGTGGGCTCGAGCATCTACCGCTCGGCCTTGTGCGAGGCGTCGGTGAATTCGCGGAAGTCCCCGGTCACGAGATACGCCACCTGTTCTCCGATGTCGACGGCCTGATCGCCGACACGCTCGAGCGCCCGGGCGGCCATGTTGGCGTGGAGCGCCCAATCGAGCGCCTGGGGATCGTGCGCCAGCTTGAGCGCTTCCAGATGCGTCGCACGGTTCAGCCGGTCGACCGGATCGTCCAGCTTCTGCAGCTGCTCGGCGCGGCCCACGTCGCGATGGGAGAACGCCTCGAGCGAGATGCGCAACATCTGCACGACGAGATCGCCCATCTCGGCGATCTGCCCCTGCATCACCGGGGCGGCCGGCAGCCCGTTGGTCGCGAGCTGGATCTTCGCGATATTGACCGCCTGGTCGCCGCTCCGCTCGAGGTGCAGACAGCTGTGCAGGATGGCCGAGACGAGCCGGAGATCGGCCGCGACCGGTGCCTGCAGGGCCACCATCGACAGCGTGCCGTGATCGATCGCGAGGTACAGCTCATCGATGGCGTCATCGCTCGCGATCACGCGCGCCGCGCCGGCGTCGTCGCGTGCCACGAACGCCGCCACCGCGTCCTGGACCGCCGCCGCCGCGAGCTCTCCAAGGTGCAGCAGGTCGTGTTCGATCGCCTCCAACCGGTCGTGGAACTGGGTCCGCATCACCCGAACCTCCCCGTGATGTAGGCCTCGGTGCGCGGATCCGCCGGGTTCGTGAAGATCGTCTCGGTTCGGTCGAACTCGACCACCGTGCCCGTGCGCGTCCCGTCCTCCTCGACGTCGACGGTGAAGAACGCCGTGCGCCCCGAGACGCGGCCGGCCTGCTGCATGTTGTGGGTCACGATCACGATCGTGTAGTCGGAGCGGAGCTCCTGCATCAGGTCCTCGATCTTCGCGGTGGCGATCGGATCGAGCGCCGAGCACGGCTCGTCCATCAGGATCACGTCGGGCTTGGTGGCGATCGCCCGGGCGATGCACAGACGTTGCTGCTGTCCGCCGGACAAGGCCATGGCCGAACCCGAGAGCTTGTCCTTCACCTCGTCCCACAACGCCGCACGCTGCAGTGCCTCCTCCACGAGGTCGTCGAGGCTCCCGTCGAAGCCCGCCACCTTCGGACCGAACGTCACGTTGTCGTAGATCGATTTCGGGAAGGGGTTGGGCTTCTGGAACACCATCCCGATACGTCTGCGAACCTCGACGGGGTCGACCTGCGGGTCGTACAGATCGGCGCCGTGGTAGCGGACCGATCCCTCGACGCGCGCGCCCTCGATCAGATCGTTCATCCGATTCAGGCACCGCAGCACCGTCGTCTTGCCGCAGCCCGACGGACCGATCAACGCCGTGATCCGGTTGCGCTCGATCGGCAGCGACACGTCGCGGACCGCCTGGAAGTCCCCGTACCAGACCGACAGGTCCGTCACGTCCAGCACGAGTTGTTCCGTCGTCGCCTGTCCGGCACCCACCGTCGTTGACATCGTCTCCATTCTCTCGATCACCATGTTCGTTCGTATCGATTCCGCAGCCAGATCGCGAGCCCGTTCACGACGAGCAGGATCGCCATCATCACGAGGATGGCAGCGGATGCCAGCGCCGTAAACGCCTTGTTGGGAACGATAGTCCACGCGAGGATCTGCACGGGCAGAGCCGAGAACGGCGAACGCGTGAGCCGCTCCAGGAACCCGGCGTCGCCCGTGGAGAAGAAGCCGGTCACGGCGCCCACCAGGAGCAACGGGGCCGTTTCGCCGAACGCCCGAGCCAGCGAGAGCACCGTGCCCGTCACGATCCCGGGCGCTGCCGCGGGGAGCACGTGATGGCGGATCACCTCCCAGCGCGTCGCGCCGACCCCGAAGGCCGCCTCGCGCAACGAACGCGGAACGGCCCGCAGCGCTTCGGAGGTCGTGATGATGACGATCGGGAGCACGAGCGCCGCCAGGGTCAGGCCACCGGACAGCAGGCTGCCCGTGTCGCGGATGTCGATCATCCGGTTCAGCACCTCCACGAACAGCACCAGTCCCAAGATCCCGTAGACGATCGATGGAACACCCGCAAGGTTCCGGACGTTCGTCGTGATGAACCTGGTCACACGGGTGTCTCGCGCATATTCCTCGAGGTAGACCGCGGCGCCGATCCCGAAGGGGAACGCGACGGCGGCGACGATCAGCATCATCACGAACGAGCCCACCAGCGCGGCGCCGATGCCGGCTTGGGCGGGGAAGCTCGACGGGCCGGCGGTCAGAAAGTTCACACCGCGATCCGCCAGCACCGGCCAGCCGGTGCGCACGACATCCCACAGGAGGAACACCAGGATCAGCAAGGACAACAGCAAGGCGCTCAGAAGCGCGGCGGCGAAGAGGGACCCCGCGACATCGCGTCGGCGTCCTCGCAGCTGCGCGGTGACGACGTTCGTGGTCGTCCGGTTCATCGCGACGGCCATCAGCCATGCCTCCGCGCGCGGCGGACGAACCGTTCGCTCGTCAGATTCAGCACGAAGGTGACCGCGAACAGCAGAAGCCCGACGAAGAAGAGGGACGGGAAGGCCGCGCCCGACCCCTTCACCTGGTCGCTCCCGATCGCGAGCGCGGCCATCGCGCCGGTCGCCGTCTGTCCCGGACCGAGTGGATCCAGCGTGAACGACGAGCCACCGGTGCCACCGGCCACGATCAGGACGACCATCGTCTCCCCGATCGCGCGCGACAACCCGAGGATGATCGCGGCCATGATGCCCGAGGTCGCCGCCGGGACCACGACACGCATGCTCGTCGTCCGGCGACGCGCGCCGAGCCCGTACGCCCCCTCGCGCAGGGATCCCGGCACCGCACGCAGCGCATCCTCGGCGACCGTGGCCACGAGCGGCACGGAGAGGATGCCCACACCGATCCCGGCCGCCAACAGGTTGAAGAACGTGGCGGAGGTGAACAGGCGCTGCACGACGTCGGGACTGATCACCGTGAGCGCGAAGAACCCGACGACGATGCTCGGGATACCTGCGAGCAGCTCCACGATCGGCTTGAGCGCGCGGCGCGCGCGCGGCCGCGCGTACTCCGACAGATAGATCGCCGACGCGAGCCCGAGCGGCGCCGCGATCAGCATCGCGATGCCCGCGACGATGATCGAGCCGGCGGCCAGCGTCGGGATGGAGAACTGGTTGCGCCGCGGGAACCACCCGTCGGCGACGAGCCAGGACGGGTCGATCTGGCGCAGGAAGTCAAGCGCGCGGCCAACCAGGGCGACGACGATCACCGCGCTGATCACCACCGAGACGCCCGCGGCGACGCCGAAGAGCCGGCGGATCGCCGCCTCCCGACGCCGGCGGGCCGACCCCCCTCGGAGGTCGGCCGCCGTCAGCATCGGTGCGGGGGTCGTCATCACGACGCCCCCGACTGTTTCGCGCTCAGGTCACACCCCTCCAGCTTGTGCCCACGCCTGCCGCGTCGCCGCCAACCGCTCGGCGGGGATCGCCACATAGTCGGCGTCGGTCACCGCCGCGATGCCCTGGTCGGAGAGGTAGGAGTCGACGAACGCCGCGAGTGTCGAGTTCGTCGCCACCTTGTCCGTGTTCACGTACAGATAGAGACTGCGCGAGAGTGGGTACGTGCCGTCGGAGATCGTCGCGGCAGACGGCTCCACGCAGCCATCGCCGCCGTCGATCGCCAGCTTGGTGACGCTGTCCCCCTGCTGGTCGGCGTAGGCGAACCCGACGAACCCCAGCGCGGTGTCCGAGCCCTCGACCCCCTGGATGATCACCGGGTCCTGTGCGCTGGACTGATAGTCGGGGCGCAGAGAGGCCGCCTGATCGTCCGCCACGCCGTCGGCGAGCGCCTGGTCCTCGATCCCTGCCAGCGTGATGAACGAGTCGTAGGTGCCCGACTCCTCACCGGGCGCCACGATCGACAGCGGGACATCGGGGAAGTTTCCGTTGCCTCCGACCTTCTCGGCGAGCTGGTTCGCGTCCGACCACGACGTGAAGCCCTCCGACTCCGGGCCGAAGAGCGCGTAGAGGTCGCCCTTGTTCAGACAGGTGACCCCGGTGTTCGCGGGGTTCGTCATGACGGTGATGCCGTCGAGGCCGATCTCGAGCTCGACGTAGTGCACACCCGCCTGCTTGCAGGCCTTCGCCTCCTCCGGCTCGATCGCACGGGAGGCGTCGTTGATGTCGGTGGTCCCCTCGCAGAACAGGACGAACCCGTCGCCGGTGCCGGGGCCGTCGACCGAGACCTGCGCCGCGGGGTTGGCATCGGCGAACCGCTCGGCGACCAGCTGCGTGATCGGCAGCACCGTCGAGGAGCCGGACACGGCGACCGATCCGGAGGCCGCCCCACTGCCGGAGGTGGCCCCACCGCCGGACGCCGCAGCTGCTCGGCGAATCGCTCTTGGCAGCACACGCGGCGCCAAGCACCACGAGCACGACCGCGCCGGCGACCCACGCCGCCGGCTGCATCTTCCGCATCCCGTTCCTCCTGTGTCCCGATCGCGTGTGCGATCTCGATCTCCGGTCGGTCATCTGGCGGAAGCTTCTACGGCGCAGTTGGCATCCCAACGGCGTCCAGGTGAACGCTCGGTGAACACGGCGGCCGCTCCCCGGGGACCGGCCCGTAGACTCCAAACGATGCAGCCGATCGAGGTCCTGCTCGTGCTGGTGGCGGCGGCCGTGATCGGCGTCGCGGGGCTCGTCGCCCTCCGCGCGCGCCGGGTCGCGGCGGGCCATCGCGCGGAGGCCGACCGAGCCGCGGCGGCGCTCTCGGCGGAGTCACGCAGCAGCGCCGGCGACCGCGAGGTCCGTGGCCTGATCCTTGCGTCCATGGAGGAGGGCGTGCTCCTCGTCGACCACGAGGGCGATCGCGTCTTCGCGAACGAGGCCCTCGAACGCCACCTCGGAGACGCGCCGGCGAAGGCCGACCTCCTGCTGCCCACCGCGCTCCGCGACGCGGTACGGCGAGCGGGCTACACGGGGGCGACGACCCGCGTGGAGGTCGAAACGGGGGCGCCGACGCGATGGCTCAAGGCGAGCGCCCAGCCGGTCGGTACCGCCGGCAGCGTCCTGCTCGTAGTCCGCGACGTCACCGAGGCCAGGCGCCTGGACGCGATCCGTCGCGACTTCGTCGCGAACGCGTCCCACGAGCTCAAGACACCCGTGGCCTCGATCCGCGCAACCGCCGAGACGCTGCGCGATGGCGCGATCGAGGATCCGCCCGCGGCCCGGCGGTTCACCGAGCAGCTCGAGCGCGACGCCGATCGTCTCGCCCGGATCGTGTCCGATCTCCTCGATCTGTCGCGACTCGAGACCGGGAGCGAGCGTGGCGAGCGGGTGGCGCTCGATCGGATCGCGAGCGAGGTCGTGGAGCGCCGCCGCGGCGAAGCCGCGGCGGCGCAGGTCGGGCTGACCCTCGAGGTCGACGGCGTGCCCGAGATCGCGGGCTCCGCCCGCGATCTCTCCCTCCTCGTCGGCAACCTCGTCGACAACGCGATCCACTACACGCAGGCGGGCGGCGCCGTCGAGGTGGAGGTCCGCGCCGAGCCGGAGACGGTCCTCCTGCGCGTGCGCGACACCGGCATCGGCATCCCCCAGCGCGACCTCCCGCGGATCTTCGAGCGCTTCTACCGGGTGGACCAGGCCCGCTCCCGAGAAACGGGCGGCACCGGTCTCGGGCTTGCGATCGTGCGCCATGTCTGTGAGAACCACGGTGGTCAGATCGAGGTCACGAGCGAGCTCGGACGCGGCTCGACCTTCGAGGTTCGGCTGCCCACCACGATCGACGCCGGCACCTCGTAGGCTCGGTCCGATGACCACGCTGTTCCTCGTCCGACACGGCCTGACGGCGCAGACGGGGCACGTGCTCTACGGTCGAACGCCCGGGATCCCGCTGGACCACCGCGGCGCGGCACAGGCGGCGGAGCTCGTCCGGCGTTTCGAGGGGATCCGCGTGACCGCGATCTACAGCAGCCCGCTCGAGCGCTGCGTGCAGACCGTGGAACCGCTCGGCGCCGCGCGCCGGCTGGACGTCCGCCACGACCCGGCCCTGCTGGAGATGGACGCGGGCGCGTGGACCGGGCGCTCGCTCGGGCAGCTCCGCCGGCTCAAGGCGTGGCGCACGGTGCAGCAAACGCCCAGCGCCTTCGCGTTCCCGGGCGGCGGCGAAGCCTTCGCCGACGCGCAGGCCCGCGCGGTGAGTGGGTTGGAACGGATCGCGCGGCGCCATCGCAACGGCCGGGTGGTGGTCGCGACCCACGGCGACATCGCTCGGATCGTGCTCGCGCACTACGCGGCGACGCCCTTGGACGAGTTCCAGCGGATCGTGATCGACACGGCCGCGGTCTCGGTCCTGCAGCTCGGCGGGCCACGCCCCCACGTCGTGCTCGTGAACGACACCGGCGGGCTCGGGCGCTTCCGCGAGGCCCCCACGGCGCCGTGGGAGACGCCCGCGACTCGCAACGGGCGGAAGCTGCGAGGATAGGCGCCATGGACCTCGGGATCGTCGATCGCATCACCGCGGACGCCGTGGGCGAGCCGGGCATGCGCACGTTCTACCTGCAGGCGCGTGCGGGCGGGGAGCTCGTGACGGTGATCGTCGAGAAGGAGCAGGTCGAGCTCCTGGCCCGTTCGGTGCTGGAGCTGCTTGCCGACATCCCCGACGAGACCGTCCTGCCCGAGCCCGACGACGACGGTGCGCTCGAGGACCCCGTCGACCCGCGGTGGCGCGCCGGACGCCTGTCGATCGGCTACGACCGCGAGCAGGATCGCTTCCTGCTCGAGATCGACGAGTTCTCACCCGAGCTCGAGGACGAGGAAGAGGACGATCCACGCTCGCTGCTGATCGAGGAGCCGGAGTCGATCTCGCTGTGGGCGAGCCGTCAGCAGATGCTGGGGTTGGCCCAGCACGGCGACGAGGTCGTGGGTCGAGGCCGTCCCCGCTGCCAGTTCTGCGGCAACCCGATCGACCCGGAAGGCCACGCATGTCCGGCCACGAACGGTCACCGCAAGCCCCGGACCTGACGGTCCCCGCGGCGCTGGCCGACGGGGAGCTCGAGGTCCTGGGCGCGCTGCCCGACTCCTCCAACGCGGCCCTGCTCGTGCGCTGCCATGCGGGCGAGGATTCCCGCATCGCGGTCTACAAGCCGATGCGAGGCGAGACCCCGTTGTGGGACTTCCCCGACGGCACGCTGCATCGTCGTGAGGTCGCGGCGTTCGAGCTTGCGAGCGCGCTCGGGTGGCCGCGCGTGCCGCCGACGGTGCTCCGCGACGGCCCCTACGGCCCGGGATCGGTCCAGCTGTTCGTGCCGTTCGATCCCCAGCACCATTTCTTCACCCTCGAGATGGACCACGCCGATGTCTTCCGGCGCGTGGCGCTGTTCGACATCGCGGCCAACAACGCCGATCGCAAGGGCGGGCACTGTCTCCTCGATGCCGACGGGAACGTGTGGCTGATCGACCACGGCGTCTGCTTCGCGGTCGAGCCCAAGTTGCGGACGGTGATCTGGACGTTCGTCGGTGAGCCGCTGCCCGACGACGCGGCCGCGGACCTCGCGCGCGTCCATGACGAGCTCACCGCCGGGCTCGGCGTGGCGACGACGCTCCGCTCGCTCCTGGACGCCGCCGAGGTCGACGCCGTGCGGGATCGCATCGAGCGGCTGCTCGCGGGCGGGCGGTTTCCGGAGCCCGAGCCGGGGGTCCGCCCCTACCCATGGCCGCCGATCTGATCCTTCGCCACCTCACCGTGGCGACGCCGCTGGGGGCCTTTTCGATCGTCGGGTCGCCGATCGGTGTCGTGGCAACCACCGGCGAGGACGTCGAGGACCTGCTCGGGCGGCTCGTCGGGCGGCTCGACGCCGAGGTGCGCGCGGCGCCGGACGCGCGGCTGCGAGCGGCCGCGCGCGAGCTCGAGCGTTACTTCGCCGGGCGGCTCCGGGTCTTCCGGACGCCCGTCGATCTCCGGCTCGCCCGCACGCCGCTCGCGCGCGGGATCCTGGAGGTCACCCGGACGATCCCCTACGGCGAGCTGTGGACCTACGGGGACGTCGCGGCGGCCGCGGGCCGGCCCGGCGCGGCGAGGGCCGCGGGCTCCACGCTGGCCCACTCCCCGATCGAGATCTTCGTCCCGTGCCACCGGGTGGTGCCGGCGGGCCCGGGCCTCGGCTCCTACGGTGGCGAGGAGGATCGCCGGGCGACGCTCCTTCGGCTGGAGCACGCGATCTAGGGACGCGGCGGCCGTCGATGCGAGAACATGGCTCGATGCGCCGCGCCCTGACCGCCTCCGTCCTCGCCGGGCTGCTGCTCGTCGCCTGCGGCTCCAGCCCGTCGACCTCGTCCCCGGGCACGGCACCCTCGAGCGCGGCCACCAACTTCTCGCTCGAGGTGGCCAGCACCGATCTGTACGCGGGCGCCGCCCAGCGCGTCCAGGTCGGCGTCTTCGGCTCGACGGATCAGGGGGTCGAGCTGCTGACGGGGGGCAGCATCCCGCTGACGCTGGTGGCCGCCGACGGCGGCGACCCGATCGAGGGCCAGGCCCACTACATCCCGGCGCCGGGCACCCCCTCGGCGAAGACGCCAGGACTCACGCAGCCGTCGCAGGCGCGCGGCGTCTATCAGCTGGACGACGTCACGTTCCCCACGACCGGTGTCTGGCAGGTGCAGCTGTCCTTCACCTCGGGCGAGGAGCCCATCGACCTCACCGCCCAGTTCCCCGTCGCCGACAAGCCCGCCCTGCCGGCGCCGGGTCAGCCGGCGTTGCAGACCGCGAACCTCACGATGGCCGACAAGGGCGACCCCCAGGCCATCGACTCGCGCGCCCAGGATGGCGCCCCGGTGCCCGATCCCGAGCTGCACCAGGACACGATCGCCGGTGCGATCGCCGACCACCGCGCCGTGCTCGCGTTGTTCGCGACCCCCGTGTACTGCGTGAGCCGGTTCTGCGGGCCGACGACCGACGCCCTGCAGCAACTGGCCAAGACGGGTCCCTCGACCGCCGACTACATCCACGTCGAGATCTGGAAGGACTACCAGTCGAGCACGGTGAACAAGGCGGCCGGCCAATGGCTCCTGCGCGACGGCAACATCACCGAGCCGTGGCTCTTCCTGATCGGGCCCGACGGCACGATCGTGGATCGGTGGGGACCGCTGTTCGATCCCGCGGAGGTCCGAGCCGAGCTCGTCAAGGTCGCCGGGTGAGCGACACGCCCCACGGCGATCACGATCACGACCATTTCGGACCGGCGGACGCCGCCGCGCTGGCGTCGCGCGAGGGAACACGCGCGACCTGGATCTCGTTGGGGCTGCTGGCGCTCACCGCCGTGCTCCAGCTCGGCGTGGTCGCGATCTCCGGATCGGTCGCGTTGCTTGCGGACACGATCCACAACTTCACCGACGCCCTCACCGCGATCCCGTTGCTGATCGCCTTCCGACTCGCCCGTCGGCCGCCGACGCGCCGGTACCCGTACGGGTATCACCGCGCCGAGGACGTCGCGGGGCTGACGATCGTGGCGCTCATCGGTGTCTCGGCGTTGCTTGCCGCCGCAGAGGCGATCCGCCGGCTTCTGCATCCGCAGCCGATCGAGGCGGCCGGGTGGGTCCTGGCGGCCGGCGCGCTCGGGTTCCTCGGCAACGAGGCGGTCGCGCAATACCGGATCCGCGTCGGCAAGCGCATCGGGTCCGCGGCGCTCGTCGCCGACGGGATGCACGCCCGCACCGACGGGCTGACGTCGCTGGGGGTCGTGGCGGCCACGATCGGCGTGCTGATCGGCTTCGAGCGGGCCGACGCGATCGTCGGGCTCGCGATCACGGTCGCGATCGTCTTCACGATGTGGCGGGCCGCCAAGGCGGTGCTGCATCGCGCGCTCGACGGCACCGACGAGAGCACGCTCGCCTTGATCGAGGCGGTCGCGGGCGCCGTCGGCGGCGTCGAGCACGTCGAAGACGCACGGGCGCGCTGGAGCGGCCATCGGCTCCTCGCCGACCTCACCGTCGTCGTCGAACCGACGCTCACCGTGCACGCCGGGCATGCGATCGCCCAGGACGTCCACGACGCGCTGCTGGGCGAGGTGCCGCGCCTGGCCGAGGCGACGGTCCACGTCGACCCGCACGACCACGAACCGCACGCAACGCCGGAGTCTCCGTAGAGTGGACGCGATGGAACCGGCCTCCTCGATCCCCCCACCCCCCGCAGGCGCGGTGGCGTGCAAGCGCCACCCCGGCACCCAGACGATGCTGCGCTGCACGCGCTGCGGCGATCCGATCTGCCCCGATTGCATGCGTCCGGCCGCGGTCGGCTATCAGTGCCCGTCGTGTGCGCGCGGCTCGCGTCAAGAGCTGCATCGCCCGGCCCAGCAGATCGTCGCGGCTCCCGGTCGGGGACTGACGTTGACCAATGTCTTGTTGCTCGTCCTCGTGGCGGTCTACGGCCTCGAGGTCGCCGTCGCCGGCGCCGGCTCGTTCGTCTCGGGACCGACCGCCGACGTGCTCGTTCGGATGGGAGCGAGCCTCGGCTACGCACGTGTCGCGCCCGGAACGCCGATCATCGGGATCGCGGCGGGGCAGGAATGGCGGCTCGTCACATCGATCTTCCTGCACGGCAGCCTGATCCACCTCGCGATGAACGGCTACGCCCTCTGGGCGTTCGGCAACATCGTCGAGACGGAGATCGGGCGCGCACGCTACATCGCGATCTTCGCGATCGGCGGTCTGTTCGCCTCGACCGCGAGCTTCGTGTTCGGCCTCCAGAACGTCCCGGGCGTCGGCGCGTCCGGGGCGATCTTCGCGGTCCTCGGCGCCTTCTTCGGGTACGCGTGGCGTCGGCGGGAGCTCGAGTTCTACCAGGCGCGGATCAGAAACGTCGTGGTCTTGATCGTGATCAACGCGGTGTTCGCGTTCCAGATCAGCTCGATCGACTGGCACGCCCACGTCGGGGGCTTCGTCGCGGGCGTCGTCCTCGGTCTGGCCGTCGACGGTTTCCGCGACCGGGAGGGATCGACCGCCACGTTCGTCGGCGCCTGCGTGCTGTTACTCGTCGTGGCGAGCTTCGGCGTGGTGACGCATGGCGCGGCGCTCCGGGCGGGCTAAGGCTCCGACCGCCGCACCTCAGGCCGCGGCCGTCGGTGGCGGCGTGTCGGCGTCGGCGATCCCGTAGAGGTAGCCCTCGCGCGTGCCCACGTACAGCCATCCGTGCCACACCGCCGGCGTCGACTCGATGCAGTCGCCCAGGTCGAGATCCCACTCGAGCGTCGGCTCCGCGTTCGGATCCGAAACGTCCCAGGCGTACAGGTGACCGGAGCAGTCGCCCTGCAGCAGGGTCCCGTCCACGACGACCGGCGAACCGATCGCCGGCGAGCCGATCTGGCGTTCCCACAGGATCGCGCCGGTCGCGCGGTCGAGCGCAAGCACGCGCCCGGCCGCCGTCGTCGCGTAGAGCACCTCGCCGGCGAGCGCCGGCGTCGACCAGCTGCCGCCCGCGCCCTCGAACCCGAGCTCGAGCGCCGGCACCGACCACACGAGCGCCTCGTCCCCCGCCTTGTGCGGATCGAGCTTCAGCAGCTGGCCCGTGGTCTGTGACCGCTCGTCGAACCGCTGGTACTCGCTCGCGACGTACAGGAAGCCCTCGTCGTCGATCACGATCGACGCGTCGGTGTCGTCGCCCGTCCAGTACCGGAAGACCTGGTGCACGCTCGAGCCGCCGGTGAGCACGTCGGAGATGTCCCAGCCGGTGATCAACCCGCCGGAGTTCGCGACGTACACCACGCCGTCGCGGTAGGCGACCGAGGACTCGATCGAGACGTCCTGGTCGCCGATGTCGGCGAGGAGCTGGTCGTCGAAGCCCGGGACGGTCGCCACGACTTCGGGGTCGACGGTCACCTGCCCCTGATGGTCGTACCCGCGGTTGAGCCGCACGATGTAGAGCCAGCTGTTCTCGCCACCCTCGAGCAGGATGTCGTCGATCACGAGCGCCGCGCCGTCCCAGTCGTCGTTCCACATCGGTTGCGGCACGAGCGACGTGTCGTGCGCGTCGATCGACCAGAGCACCGTGGGCTCGGCGCGATCCATCGCGACCACGCGGAACAGGTTGTCGCGCGAGCCCGCGTAATACAGCGGGTAGCCGTCCGGATCGCTCGTCGCCGAGCCCTTCGCGAGATCGTCGGGTGACGAGGTCGGGCATCAAGGGCTCGCCCGACCCGGCATCGAGGAAGTGGTAGTGCCCGTCGTAGGCACCCTCGCGGACCATCATCGACCCGTCGCGCATCGCCACGACGTTGGGCTGACCGGTCCAGCCGGTGCCGCACCATTCCTTGACGGGCGAACCCTCCCCGCCCTCGGCCGACTGCGAGCACATCTTCGAACCGTCGCTCGGGTAGGTCCACCGCACGATGGGATCGCTCGGCACCGGTCCCTCGCCGTAGTAGGAACGCGACGCGTTCCCTCGGAACGTCGTGAGGCCGGGATCGCTGTTGATCGGGGCCGCCGCCGCGGGACCGGACCCGACGACCGTGGTGGCCGGCGCGGGGACGACGAGGAGCGCCACGACGACGACCACGCCGAGCGCCACGATCGAGGCGGCCACCCAAAAGGGCAGGTGGTCGTGCGCGCGGGCGCCTGATTCGTCCGATCCCATCGCGGGCATCGTAGACGGGTGATGTCGCGGAACGGTGACGCCCCGGAACTTCAGACCGGATCGGCCGCGGAGCGGTAGGACCCCAGCACCCGGACCATCGAGGTGTGCCGCTCGACCTCCGCCAGGGCCTCCTGCAACGAGGGATCGCCCACCGCCGCCATCACGTCGACGTACATGACGTACTCGAATGGCTTGCCCCGGCGCGGCCGTGACTCCAGCTTGTGCAGGTTGATCCCGCGCTCGGCGAACGGGCGCAGCGCGCCGAGCAGCGACCCGGGCTCGTCCAGGACGGCCCACACCATCGACGTCTTGTCCGACGGACCCAGGCCCGGATCCTCCGTGCCGAGGACCGCGAACTTGGTGAAGTTCTCCTTCTCGGTCTGGATCCGCTCGGCGAGCACGGCAAGCCCGAAGTTCTTGGCGGCGCCCACGCTCGCGATCGCGGCCTCGTCGCGGGCGCCCGACTCGGCGATCAATCGCGCGGCGCCCGCGGTGTCGTGGACGGGGACGGGCTCGATCCGCATCGAGGCCAGGAACTCCTCGCACTGGGCGAGCGCCTGCCAGTGGGAGCGCGCCCGCCGGATCTCCTCGAGCCGCGCGCCCGGAACGCCGAGGAGGGCGTGGTCGACGCGGACGACGACCTCGCCGACGATCTGGAGCAGCGTCGTGTGCTGCAGCAGGTCATAGGTCTCGTTGACCGAGCCGGCCTGGGAGTTCTCCATCGGCACGATGCCGAAGGACGCTTCGCCGCTGGTGACGCGCGAAAAGACGAGCCGAACCGAATCGCAGGGCATCGGATCGGCCTCGGGGAACGCGCCCCGGACCGCCCGTTCGCTGTAGGCGCCCGGTTCTCCCTGGTAGGCGACGTTCATGGCGCCAGAGCGTAGCAGCGGGGGTCTGGCCGGCCGGCCGCGCCCGGGGACCTAGGTCCGACGTCGAGGTGGGTCCCCAACGCCGGATGTGGTCTCCCCCACTCAGGGGGTAGCCTCGGGGCCGGATGATAGCCTTCACCGCCGGTGCCGACGTGGCGCCACCGACCCCTGGGACCGCGTCCGCATGGGATCGCCTGCGCAAGAAAAGCCCCTCCTCGTAGCCGCGCCCACCACACCTCGACGCGGTCGGCGCCGGGTCGTGCTGGCCGTGCTTCTCGGACTGGCGATCTGCGTCGCCCTCCAGGTCGTGTTTCTGGTCGGGGTGCGTCACGATCTCGCAACCGGGCGCGACGCGATCACGGCCGGCCGCCGCCAGGCCCTGGCGGGAGACCTCACCGCCGCGCAGGACTCCTTCTCGAAAGCGGAGGTGTCGTTCCAGCGGGCCGTCGATCGAGCTGAGAGTCCGATCGGGACGCTTGCGCGGGCCGTCCCGTGGCTGGGGAACACATCGGAGACGGTGACCGCGATGTCGCGGGCGGGGGTGTCCCTGTCCGCCGCCGGCTCGACCCTGACCGGCGCGCTCGTCGAACTGCCGGACGGGATCGGTTCCCTGGCGCCCGCCGGCGGCGTTCTGCCCGTCGATCGGTACCGCGAACTCGCCGCGGCGGTGGACAGCGCGCGGGACGGGGCGTTCCAGGCTGCCGACGAGCTCGCCGCAGCCCCTGAAGGCTTCGTCCCCCAGGTGGTGTCGCGCGCGTTCTGGGACGGTCAGGAACAGGTGACGACGCTCGCCGCCGACCTCGACGGGATCTCTCAGCTGCTGCGCGGGCTCGGCTCCTTCGCCGGCGAGGGCGCCCCTCGGCGGTACCTGGTGGTGGCACAGAACCCCGCCGAGCTCCGCGGCACGGGCGGCATCTGGGGCGCCTACGCGATCGTCACCCTGCACGAGGGACGCGCGACGATCTCCCCCGCTCGACCGACCCAGACCCTTCGCGACTTTCCGGCGGGCCGCGTGCCGAGCCCGAGCGCGGAGTACGCCCGCACCTACGATCAGTTCGGCGGGGCGGGCAGCTGGCAGAACATGAACGCGACCCCTGACTTCCCATCCGCGGCCAAGGCGGCGCTCGCGAACTACGCCCTCGGCGAGGGCACGGAGCTCGACGGCGTCATCGCCGCCGACCCGTTCTTCTTGGAGGCCCTGCTCGAGGTGACGGGGCCCGTCCGCGTGCCCGGAGCGGGCGTGGTCCGTGCCAGCACGGTGGTCGACGTCACGACGAATCGCGCGTACTCCCGGTTCGACGGCGCCACCCAACGTAAGGAGGTCCTCGGGGCCGCGGCGACCGAGGCGCTCACGCGGTTCCTGTCGATGGACGAACACGGGCTCGCCCGGCTCAAGGCGCTGGGGACCTCGATCGCGGACGGCCACCTCCGGCTCTACAGCACCGATCCCGATGTCGAGAGAGCCCTTGCGACCCTCGGCGTTGACGGGGCCCTGACGCCGCCGACCGGCGACCTCCTCTCGGTCTCGGTCAACAACGGATCGGGGAGCAAGGTCGACTACTACGCCGATCGCAAGGTCGACTACGACGTGCGCCTGGGCGGCGACGGCGAGGCAATCGCCACGGCGACCGTCACGATCGACAACGGCGCGCCGACGCACGGACAACCCCGCTACGTCATCGGGCCCCACCTCGACGGTGCGGCGGCAGGCGACCAGATCCCGCTCACATCGGTGTCGTGTCATGCGCCCTGCGACCTGCTGACGGCGACCCGCGATGGCGCCGACGTGTCCCTGTCCGCAGGCTCCGAGAACGGGATCCCCTGGCTCGGCGACTACCGCACGATCCCCGCCGGCGACGAAGGGGTGCTATCCCTCACGTGGCGGGCCGACAACGTGTGGGAAGGCAACGGAAGCGGGGGACGGTACGACCTGACGTTCTTCGGACAACCGACCGTTCGCCCAACCGATCTGCACATCACGATCCACGCGCCCGCCGGCACGAACATCATCTGGACGAGCGAGGCGATGGCCGTCGACGGCGGCACCGCGACATGGGAGGGCTCGCCAACGAGCCGAACGATGCTCTCGGTGCGGTTCCGGGCGCCGTTGCCGTTGCGCTACGTCCGCAACGTGACGCGTCCGATCCTCGGCGGCTGATCAGCCGACGAACCGGGCGGCGCGGCGACGGGCGACAACCAGGGCGGTCACCCCGGCGATCACCAGCAGGCAGATCAGCACCGTGCTGAGCGGGATCTGGGTCGAGCCGGTGAAGGCCGTCCCGCCGTTGCCCCCAGAGGCGCCCTCCACGGACGTCGAGGGATCCGGAGAGACCGGGTAGGTCGAGGTCTGCGCCATCGCGGCGCCCGCCGTCGCGACCACTGAGATAGCCGCTGATGCCAGAACCCCCGTCACACGCTTCATCATCTCGACCTAACCCTCCCTCTATCCTCCGAGTGAGGCATCGTAGGCCGAACGAGCTAGTACATGCAAGGGGCCGAAAGACCGAACTTTCGCTCGGCACATTCCCCTGCCGACCCCGAAGCGGATCCGATACGCACACACCAGCGCGAGCTCGATCGCGAAGGCGTCGCTCGCGGCCCCAGCGATAGAGCCGGCCATAGGCTGCGCGAGCCGACGGTGCCGAGACCGAAACCTGTGGAGGCGCGTCCACGTCGGCGCGAGCGTCCAATTTGCGCGGCTGCGCCATCCCTGATCCGATCCTCTCCCAGTCCGAACGGAGCCCAGGCAAGAAAGCTGTACCGAACCATGCGTGTCTGGCATCCGGCGGAGGGCTCCTCTTGCCCGAGGGGGCGTCCATCCGACCTAAGCCCGGGGCGAGAAATCCGTCAAGGATTACAGGGCAGAGAAACTCTGGAAGATCTGGATCGCGCCCGGGCCGATGATGACCACGAACAGGGCCGGCAGGACACAGATGATCAGCGGGAACACGATCTTGACGGGCGTCTGCGCGGCCTTGGCCTCGATCGCCTGACGGCGCTTGATCCGGAGCTGGGCAGCCTGTGTTCGCAGCACGCTCGCGATCGACACACCGAAGATGTCCGCCTGCACCATCGCGAGCGCGAACGCGTTGAGCTCGTCGACATCCGTGCGCTCGGAGAGGTGCCGGAACGCATCGGACCGTGGCACGCCCAGCTGGATCTCCTGGAGCATGCGCGCGAACTCCGAGGACAGGACGCCCGGTACGTTGCGCACGACCATCGCGATCGCGGCGTTCAGGGACAGCCCGGCCTCGACGCTGATGGTGAGGAGGTCCAGCGTGTCGGACAGCGTCCGCAGGATCTCCTTCTTCCTGTCCTCGACCCGGCTGTTCAGCACGGAGTCCGGAACGATGAACCCGACGAACGTCAGCAAGCCGATGATCGACGAGCTGGATGAACGACGAGAACTGGATCAGCTGCAAAAGGAAGAGCGCGAGCCACGAAGCCGGCGACGGCGCCGATGATCTTGAACGCCAACACTCGCTCGGCGTCCCAGCCGACGGGACTTCCCGCGAGCATCAACTTCTTCTCGATGCCGCTCCCGAGCGTCGATCGGTGTGACCCGTCGTGCCAACTCGACCCGCCCGACCGACGATCGGGACCAGCACGCGAGAACCAAAGTCCTCCTTCAGCGACTCCTCGCGGAGGTTCGGTTGCGGCGCCGCGACACCGCTCGGACCGACGACCTGCGTCTCGAGCATGCGCACCGCGCGTTGCTTCTCAGACCTCGTCTGATCGATGTACACACCGACCAGCACGATGGCCAGGAACAGAGACGCGATCAGACAGAACAGCCAGATGTCAGACATCGATATCCACGATCTTCTTCATCCAGAGGATCCCCGCCACGAGCAGGGCTCCTGCCACGATCAACATGATGATGCCGTAGGTCGATTTCCACAGCAGCCCGATGTAGTCCGGGTTCACCGCGAACATGTACAGCGCGATCCCGAACGGCAACAGACCCAGCACCCAGGCAGAGAGTCGACCCTCCGCGGTCAGCACCTTGATCTGTCGTCGCAGCATCGCGCGCTCGCGCAGCGTGTCGGCGACGGTGTCGAGGATCTCGGCGAGGTTACCGCCGACCTCCCGCTGGATGTTGACGGCGAGCACGGCCCACTTGAAGTCCGGGCTACCCACGCGCTCGGCGAGAGACTCGAGCGCGTCCTCGACCGGGCCGGCCGAGCCTGACCTCCGCCACGACCCGCTGGAACTCGGCAGCGGCCGGATGTGCGATCTCCTTGGCCACCGTGTCGAGCGACTGCAGGAAGCTGTGCCCTGCGCGCAGCGACGACGCCATGATCGTGAGGACGTCTGGCAGCTGCTCGCGCAGCTTCTCGGCTCGCTTCTTGAGCGCGCTCCGCAGGAGCAGCGTCGGGAATGCGCCTCCGACGGCAGCCACGACCAGCGCCAGAAGCGAGCTGCGCAGGAGCGCCGCGCCGAGCACGCCGAACACCAGCGCCGCGAGGGCGGACGCCACCACGAACTCGCCCGAACGCAGCGACACCCCGGCGGCCTCGAGCTCGGCGTCGAGGCGCTCGCTGAACCCACGAGACTCGGCGAACCGCGTCCCGAACTTGGTGACGTTGTCGGGATCCACCCGCCCGACTGCGGGTTGGCGACGCGCCGCGCCGCCCTGCTGTTGACCGGGCTGGATGACCGCGCGCATGCGCTGCGCGCGCTCGCGATCCTGCTTCTGGCGCGCAGCCGATCCCAGCAGGAACCACGCCAGGAGGAACGCGACGGCGCCGACCAGGATGCCGACGACGATCTGCGCCGGCTCGACGGTAAGTGCCAGCATCAGGCTCCCTTCGGCTCCAGGGCGAACAGCTCCGGCTCCACGTACACGCCACGCTCCGCAAGCTTGTCCAGGAACTTCGGCCGCAAGCCCGTGGACTTCAGGCGGCCGCGGAACCGGCCCTCCTCGTCCAGACCGGCGGAGAAGTCGAACAGGAAGATGTCCTGGAGCGTGATGACCTCACCCTCCATGCCGGCCACCTCGGTGACGTGGGTCAGGCGACGCGTGCCGTCCTTGAGGCGCTGTTGATACACGATCAGTTGCAGCGCCGAGGCGATCTGCTCGCGGATCGCCTTGTTCGACAATTCCATGCCGGCCATCATCGTGATCGTCTCGAGACGGCTGAGCGCGTCACGCGGGCTGTTGCAGTGGATCGTGCTGATCGAACCGTCGTGACCGGTGTTCATCGCCTGGAGCATGTCCAGCGCCTCGGCGCCACGGACCTCACCGATCACGATGCGATCGGGACGCATGCGCAAGGAGTTCCGGACGAGGTCGCGGATCGAGACCTGCCCCTTCCCCTCGATGTTCGGTGGGCGAGACTCCAACCGCACCACGTGCGGCTGCTGCAGCTTCAGCTCCGCGGCGTCCTCGATCGTCAGGATCCGCTCGTCATCGGGGATGAACGAGGAGATCACGTTGAGCGTCGTGGTCTTCCCGGCGCCGGTACCACCCGCCACCATGATGTTGATCCGCCCGCGCACGCAGGCCTCGAGGAACTTGGCCACGGGCGAGGTCATCGTGCCGAACTCGATCAGATCGTCGGCCTGGTACGGGTCCGCGGCGAACTTTCGGATCGTGAGCGCAGGCCCGTCGATCGCGAGCGGCGGGATCACCGCGTTCACACGGGAGCCGTCGGGCAGCCGGGCGTCGACGTACGGGCTCGACTCGTCGACGCGGCGGCCGACCTTTCCGACGATCTTGTCGATCGTGCGGCGGAGCTGCTGATCGTCGTGGAACTTCGTCCCCGTCCAGTACAGCTTGCCCGCGCGCTCGACGTAGATCGTGTCCCAGTTGTTGACCATGATCTCGGTCACTTCCGGGTCGCGGACGAACGGCTCCAACGGTCCGAGGCCGAGCACGCTGTCGCCGATCTGACGGACGATCAGCAACTTCTCCTGCGCGGAGAGCGGACCCTCCTCCTCGTCGAGAAGCTCCCGAAGGCGCTGGTGGACCAGACCCTCGAGCTCGGTGTCGGACATCGTGGCGTCGTAGAGGCGGGGTCCGAGGGACTCGACGAGGCGCTCCTGCACGCGCGCGCGAACCTCGGAGATCCGGTCTCTCTGTTGGGCCTTCGCCAAACGGTCTGCGAGCGACATGGGGGTGTGCCTCCTTGGGTGTTAGCTCTTCGCCTTGCGGCCGAACAGACCGCTCTTCTTCTTCCTCGGGTCGCCGCCCGCGCCGGCCGTCACGAGCTCGCCCGCTGGGGCATCGTCGCTCCCGGTGAACCGCACCGCCAGGTGCCTGATCGATGCGGACACCTCGGACTGCGGCTCATCGAGCACGACCGGCCGGCCCTTGTTCAACGACGTGGGCACGAGACGGCTCGATGGGATCATCGCGTCGACCTGGATCTTCATAACCCGTTCCACATCGGACGCGTCGAGCCCAACCTTAGAGTCGGCGCGGTTCAAGCACGACGCGGAAGCGCTCGCGCGGCAGCCCGATCGTCAGGAGCGTGTCGAGCGCCTTCGACAGGTGCTTGACACCCACGACGTCGAGACCGGTGACCAGGCAGATCATGTCGGACAGGTCGAAGCACACCAGGGCGGAGTCCGAGTAGTCGACCGACGCGTCGACCACCACGTAGTCGAACTCGCTGCGGATCGATCGGAGGAACTTGCCGATCGCCTCGCCGGCGGGCGCCTCGGCAGCCGGATCGGGCGGTGCGCCGAAGGCCCAGACGTGCGGCGCGACTTCGACGCCGACGCTGCGGATCGTGTCGCCGTCGGCTCCCTCGCCCAAGGCCATCAGATCGGTGATCGATGCGGACGGCTCACGACCGAAGTAGGTGAACACGTCGCCCATGTCGACGTCGAGGTCGACCACGGCCGTGTCCTCGCCGGTGACCTGCGCGATCGCCGTCGCCAGGTTGGTCGTGAGGAACGTCTTGCCCGACCCACCCTTGGACGAGAACACCGAGATGACGTGCCCGCGACGGACCTTGCCGCCGTCGAATTGCGAGCCGACGTTGGCCGACCGGAGGTTCCCGGCCCACGAGACGGCTCGCTCGACCGCCTCGCGGAGCTCGTCGGTGCCCTGGGTCATGTCGACGACGTCGCGGATGCCCGCGCGCATCGCGGCGGGCAGCAGCCCGTTCCACGTGTGATCGCGCACCAGGACGATCGCGGTGCCCGGCGAGGTCCGGCCGACGAACTCGGCCAGGCCGAGGGCGTCGGGCTCCTTCACTTCCGGCGACAGCACGAGGACGTCGACCGGCGCGTAGGCGTTGATCAACAGCTCCTCGGCGGCCGTGGCCGACTGCACCCAGCCGACCTCGTCCGCCTCGAGCTCGAGCGCTCGAGCGATCTGTTGCCGGAACGACTGCGGCGTCCCGACGGCGACGACACTCGCTTCGGTCACCTATTGACCCCGATGACCTTCCCGAACGGAACACCGATCGTGCCCGGCTCGCGCGTAGCCCTCCGTCGTTGTCCGGCGGCAGCAGGCCGAGGTAGAGCGTCGCGTGGTCCGTCGCGAAGATGAGCTCCTGCGCGTCCGTCGGCGTCATGTTCAAGACGTACGTGCGACGCTACCGATGCGCGGTCGCTGCCGTTGGTCGTATCGACCGGCGGGTTCTGCACCGAGAGCACCTCGACCGACGGGCACCAGGGCGATGGTGAAGTCGGTCTGGATCTGGAACACGTTGGCAGATGCCGAACCCGCGGCGGCGGCCCGCCCAGCGCCTGCGAGATGGTCTTGCTCATCTGCGCGGGCGTCAGGAGCACCTCGAGACGTCTGCTTCGTCACCAGGGTGCCGCGGCGGAACGTCGCGTAGATCGTGATGTTGTCGCCCTGCTGGACGATAGCCGTTGACCGCAGCTTGTCCCTGCACCTCGCAGCCCGATCCCGATGTTGCCTGGGTCGATGCCGTAGGATGTTCGAGGCGCCGCTGGAGATCCGCGCCTGAGGGATCTGCTCGTTCTGGTAGATCGGCGCCGTCGCGGTCTGTCCCTGGAGCTGCGACACATCGGTCACCGCGTCGGGAACGACCCCGTCGTTCGGCACCTGGATCGTCTGGAACACGCCCTGAGAGATCAGCGGATCGAGCGGCGTGTTCGCCTGGATGTCCTGCGTCGAGAGCGAGAACCGGCGTCGTGTTTTCGTTGACCGCGTTCTCGCGAACGTTGCTCGTGTAGACGATGACTCCCACGGCTGCCAAGACCGCTAAGACCACAGCGATAGCAACCACCAGACCTCGGACTTCTGCTATCCTTTTCGTGTTGGCCGCAGCCTAGGCCTCACGCGCGTGACCGCATGAGTCCTTCTCCTTTTCTGTTAGGCCGCAGCCTAGGGCTTAATGCCCGCCGGGCAAGAGTTGTACGTCAAAATCGCAGAGCACATGTCCTTGGGCCCGAAATCGATGCTCCCGTAGCCGACGGTGCCGTTCTGATCCGTGTAGCCGAGCCACGTGGTCACGAGACAGACCGCGTTCGGGTCCGAGCTGCGGACGCCGCAGGCGCCCGGGGTGGCGGGCGTCCCGTTGACCGTCCACGTCGAACTTGACCTTGTTCCCGACGTCCTTGCTGGTCGCTATCCCACCACGACAGGATCTTGGTGGTCGGGTTGTAGAAGTAGTCGCATCCGTTGGGGTCGGCGCGGGTCGGTCGACGTGGACGGCACGGAATGCACGCGCACGAGCGGAGGACTGTTCCCTCCTGCGGATCGACGGTGACCGGAGCCGTGATGGTGTCGGCGGTCGTCGGAGCGCCGCAGGAGATGTCCGCGAAGTCGGCAGGTACCAGCCGCCGAACTGGCGCGCATGTCGAGCGTGGGATCGCCGGCGCCGGCGGCTCCGAGCGCCGTGCCGTTGCTGCCGCAGTCCGTTCTGACGGCCGGCGTGCCGGGCGTACCGATCGCCAGTGGGTCGTTGCCCTTGTAGACGCCGTCGAGCTCAAGCGTCGTGAAGCCGATGATCGCGTACTTGTCGGGCGTCCCCGACCCGCACGGAACGATGCCGCCGGTCTTGTCGACCTGCTTGTCTGCAGTCGTTCACCGGCATCAGCAGGATGTCCCCGGGCACAGCGATCCGTCGGATACGTCGAGCCGCCAGGCCGATACCGATCGACAAGGTCTTGCCAGTTGTCGACGCGTGGCCGGTCACGGAGCAGACGTAGGTCGGGCCGGGTCCGCGAGCTGGCATCGGGTCCGGTGAGTTGTTCAGGATGTAGTCGCCGATGGTGTGCTCGCACCGACGTTGCTGCAGACGGTGTTGTCGTCGGTGCAACGTCCCACTGATCGGGCGAGGCTCAGGAACCCCCAGTTCGCATCACCGATCGCCGCGTTGCCGTTGTCGTACCAGAAGTTGCACGTTCGCCGGTGGTGTGATATCCGGAACGTCGCAGGGGCCCTGGAACTGACTCGACTCGAGCACGATCGGCACGGCGTTGCCGCCTCCGAGCGGCCCCCAAGCGGCCGTCGCCGCCGTAGTCACGGTCCTCGACGACGCGCCGAAGATGCCGGCGAAGAACAGCTGCTGCGGGTACGAGTATTGCACGGTCACATAGCCGCGCGGCGTCCGCACGATCGTCGAACAGCCGGACGTCGGCCAATCCGGACATGTTCGAGGCTGTGAGCCCGCCGACGTTATTGATCGCCGCGGTATTGGCCTGAACCTTGGGATCGGTCGGATCGGTCGACCGCAGGAACTGCACATGTCTTCGCCGCAGCCAGAGCGGCAGCGTCCGCACCGCTCACCATCTCGCGACGCTTCCAGAGCAGCCCACCGACATCCACGACCAGGACGAGCATCCCGAACAGCGCGATCAGACACAGCGCGACGATGATCGCCGTCACGCCCTCTTGGTCGTGATGGAGACGAAAGAGGCCCTGCCGGCGCATCGCTAGTTCCCTTCGCAGCGGAACACGCCGTTGATCGTCGCGCCCGTGAGGTCGATCGGCGGCATCAGTGGGATATCGACCACGAAGATGTCCTGCAGCGTCGGAGGCAAGACCCTGACTTGAGATCGACGCTCGACCTTGACTTGTGAGTTGATCGTCTTGATCGGCCTTGGGCGGACACGCCGGTTCGCCGCGGTCAGCGGCGCACCCCAGTTGACGCCATTGCTGGTGTAGTACACGTTGACGTGCCGCGGAGTTCGCGGGCGAGCGCACCAAGCGACGCGTCAGCGACCGCTGCTTGATCTCTGTCGACCGTAGCGCCGACCGCCCCGATGCGGGCACCCTCGCGCGCTGCGGCGCGCAGGTTCTGGAGCTGGAAGAACGCCACGCCGAACTGGAGCATGCCGAAGATGAGCATCGCGAGCACCCCCGCGATCAGTGCGAATTCGACGGCAGCGGCCCCGTCTTCACGACGGAGCCTCGCTCGGATGTTCATCTCTGTTCAGCCTCTCGTTCCGCCGGTCCCTCACTTCCTCGGCACGTTTGGCCGGGAAAGTGAGCGACCGGCGGGCCGGTCGCTCGGTACTACGTGATCGTCAGCTTGCGCCGCCGACCGCGCTTCCAACCGTGCTGAACTGGTTGCTGGCGGACTTACCAACGAAGGCCACCGCCGCGATGATCACAACCGCGATCAAAGCCACCATCAGCGCGTACTCCACTGCGGTCGCGCCACCTTCCTCGGCAGCACGCCCCTTGAGGTCGTTCCACCAGGTGGAAACACCCGTGTAGAGACGAAGCATCCTGTCACCTCCTTACATCCTCCGAGCCACTTCCCGGTTCCTCCAAGGAGCCGGGGGCGGTCATGCTACCCCGCCTGCAGGAAGACTAGAAGCAAGGGATGGGCTGCGGGAATCCCGAATGTCACGGACATTGTCTACGTATTCTTACGTACGTACCCCGTAGCCTGCGACGATGCCTTCGGGACGCGATGGTAGCCGGTAGCATGCCCGCGTGGAAACCCCAAGCGCCCAGCGACCCCGTCGGGAGCCGCTCGAGCTCGCCTGGGCGTCCCTCGCATTCCTCGTTCCCGACGATCGTGTCCCTGCTCTCCAGGATGGGCGCGATCGATCTGGCGTACCACCTGCGGGCGGGCGAGGATGTTCTGTCAGGGCACATCCCTCGGGTCGACACGTACACGTTCACGGTGGCGGGCCAACCCTGGCTCGACCAGCAGTGGGCCGCCCAGGGGATCTTCGCGGCGATCTATCGACTCGGCGGCTGGCCGATGCTCGAAGCGGCCCAGGCCCTGCTGGTGGGGATCACGTTCTTCCTCGTGTACCTCGCGGCCAGGAACGCCGGCGCTCGCGTTCGGACCGCCTCGCTGCTGACTCTGGGTGGGTTCTTGGTCGCCTCGCCGGGGCTCGGGATGCGCCCGCAACTGCTTGCGCTGCCGCTGTTCGCCGCCCTCCTGTGGGTGACGGCCGGGCGCATGGCCCATCCCGGCCGTCTCTGGCTGGCGCCGGTCTTCGCCGCGATGGCCGCGAACCTGCACGGCAGCTTCACGTTGTTCCCGCTCATCGTCGGTCTGGCATGGCTCGAGGATCGGCGAACCCGATCGCCCGCAGGCCCGCCGGACGCTGCTCGATCGCGGCAGTGACGGCAGCCGCGACCCTTGTGAACCCGTTCGGTCTGCGGGCGTGGACCTACGCCTACGAGCTCTCGAGCAATCCGGTGATCCGCAAGACGATCAGCGAGTGGGCGCCGACCACGATCGCGACCGTCCCCGGGCTGGTTCGCGATCGGGTCCGCGTTGGCCGTCGTCGTCTATCTCGTTCGCAGGACGCAGACCGACACCCTGGACGGCACTGCTCACCCTCGGCCTGTTCTTCCTGCTGGCGCTGTCCGCGCAGCGAGCCATCGTGTGGTGGGGCATGGTGACGCCGATCGTGCTCGCAGCCCTGCTTCGACCCGCGGAGGCGGCGGACGCAGAGGCGACCGACGCTCCGGAGCCGGAAGCCATCATCGGCGATCCCCGCCTACACGATCATCGGTGTCCTCGTCGCCGGAGTGCTCGTGCTCGCACCCTGGTGGCGCGGCTCCACCTACGACAAGTTCCTGGCTGCGGCACCCCCGGGATTGACGGAAGCCGCACGGGACAGCCTGGCGCCCGGCACCCGCACACTGGTGCATCAGCCGTGGGGATCCTGGTTCGAATTCGCACTCCCGGACATCCCGGTGTTCGTCGATTCGAGGATCGAGATCGTGCCGAAGGACATCTGGCACGACTACGGCGAGGTCGGGTTCGCCGGGTCGGACTGGAAGGAGGTCCTCGATCGCTGGAACGTGCAGGCGATCGTGGCCGACGCGGACTGGGATCTGTTGCCGACGTTGAAGAGCGATCCGGACTGGCGTCTCGTGTACGAGGACGACGACGGAGCGTTGTTCGTCCGGGCCTGAGCCCTACTCCGGCGACCCGACCGTGACGAGACCCGAGCGCGCCGCGAGTCGGACCGCTGCCAGACGACTGCCGACGCCGAGCTTGCCGTAGATGCGGCCGAGGTGCGTCGTGACGGTGCGCTCCCGAACGCCGAGACGCGTGGCCATCTCGCGGGCGGTCAAGCCCTCCGCGGCGACCGTCAGCACCTCGCGCTCGCGCTCGGTCAGCCGAACGTCCAGCTCGCGCCGCCGCTCGATCCCGTCGGCGATCATGCCGACGGCCTCGCCGGGTGGACCCTCCGAGCACCATCTCGCGATCGGCCGCGCGACGGATCGCCTCGAGGAACGTCTCCGGCGGGATGCTCTTGTCGACGTAGCCGTCGGCGCCGACGAACAGGGCGCGACTGATCGACGTCGGATCGGCATTGGCGCCCATCGCCAGCACGGCGTGGGCGGGATGACGCTCCCGGATCGTCCGGATCAGCCACGAGGCGTCGTGATCGCCGTCGAGCCCGAGGCCGATCAACACGACCACGCGCGAGCGACGCACTCGGGCCATCGCCTCCAGCGCCTTCATCGGCCCCACCTGCTTCGGCGAGGACCTCGACGTCCGCGCAGTCATCGAGCAGCAGAACCAGGCCGGCGCGCACCACCGGGAGCGGGTCGACCAGCACCACGCCGAGGCGCCGCCTCGTGGCGCTGCTCGTGGTTGGCCTTCGCTCATCGGTCGTCGTCTGCTCATAGGGTCATAGCGGCACGTCGCGGGACTCCTCGGCCCTGATCGGCAGGACGGTCCGGCCTGACTAGGCCAGGCCTACGCAGCTCGATCAGGCCCAGCGACGCTGCGCGGGCGATCGCCTGGAGCCGCGTGTGGACCGCCAGCTTGCGGTAGAGCTTCGAGACGTGCGTCTCGACGGTGCGCGGGGAGATGCCCAGGCGACGACCGATCTGCTGCATCGTCAGCCCCTCGGCCAGGAGCGGCAGGATCTCGCGCTCCCGCGGGCTGAGCGACGCGCCGACCTCTGAGCCCGCACGAGCCTGCCGCGCGAACCTTCCCAGCTCCTCCACCGCCGTCCGTTCGAGATCCGGCGCGAAGATGCGGTCGCCCGCCAGGACCGCGGCGAGCGCCGCCGGGATGTCACGCAAGCCCCTCGGGCTTGCGGAGGAACGCCTGGACGCCGAGACGCATCGTCTCCAGAACGAACTGGCCGTCCGCGCGCTCCGACAGCACGATGATCGCGTCCTACCGGGCTCGCACCCGCCACTTGACGGACGGTCTCGAGCCCGGAGGTGGCGCCCTGGTCGATGTCGATGACGATGACGTCAGGCTGCTCCGCCTCGATCAGCGCCTCGAGCGTTCCCAGGTCACGCGTCGTCAGGATGCGGCCGATCTCGGGGGTGGCGTCGGCCGCGAGCCGAACCACACCCTCGATGACCGGATGGGACGACACGACGAGCACGCGTTCGGTCGATGGACACGCAGCGAGGCTAGTCGCCCCGACGCCGGCTCGCGAGCCGTCAGGCAACGACGGGCATGGAGATGGCGCCGGAGCGCCACGCGTAGCGGATCGCCTCGACCTTGGAATGCACGCCAAGCTTGGCCAGCACGTTCTTCACGTGGCTCTGGACGGTCATCACGCTGATCGACAGCGCCTGTGCGACCTCTTGCGTGGTACGACCGTCGGCGAGCAAGGCGAGGACCTCACATTCCCGCCGCGTCAGGGACTCGAACCTCGAGCCCCTCCTGATCGAAGCGAGAGGCTCGGACGAGTTCGACCAGTGCGGCGAGATGGGCCGCCGGGAGGATCAGCTCGCCGGCTGCGGCTCGTCGCAGCGTCGTCCGGAACCGTTCGCTCATCGTCCGTCCGCATCATGACGCCCGCGGCGCCGGCGGCGATCACGGCGGCGCCGACCTCCGGATCGAGTTCGTCGGTCACCCCGACGATCCGGACGCCGCCGAGCGCGGTCGCAACGTCGCGGAGGATCTGGACCGACGGCCCTGTCGAGCTCGACCGCGAGCACATCAACGGGAACATCGGAAGCGGCGATCCGGGCCTCGGTCACGTCGCGGACCGGACCGAGGACCGAGACACCCGAGTGCCGACACGCCATGGTGAAGTCGTGCGTGAGGCCGAGGCCCCGCTCCAGCACCAACACATGCACGTCCGCATCCATCTCCATCGCATCTGCATCGGCACGGACGGAGTGCTTCCTGAAGCGTCACACTGTGCCGTGTGATGGCGGCGGCGAATCGACTCTCGACCTGAGACGAGCCCGTACCTCTTGCAGCACGCGGGCAATCCCGTCGACTGGTACCCCTGGGGTGAGGAAGCGTTCGCGCGGGCTCGCGGGCGAGGACAAGCCGATCTTCCTGTCGGTCGGGTACGCCGCGTGCCACTGGTGCCACGTGATGGAGCGCGAATCCTTCGAGGACGCCGACACAGCCGCGACTGCTCAACGACCGCGTTCGTGTCGATCAAGGTGGACCGCGAAGAGCGCCCCGACGTCGACGCGATCTACATGGACGCGGTGCAGGCGCTGACGGGCGCGGGCGGTTGGCCGATGTCGGTGTTCCTCACCCCGGACGGAAGACCGTTCTACGCGGGGACCTACTTCCCGGATGAACCGCGGCACGGGATGCCGTCGTTCCGGCAGGTGCTGGACGGCATCGCCGACGCGTGGGCCGACCGACGAGCAGAGGTCGCCCTGCAAGGCGACCAGGTCGCCGCCGCCATCACACGCGCGCGCAGGCGGGGCGGCGGCGCCATCGCCCGTCGAGGCAGATCTCGCCGACGCGGCGTTCGCCGCGCTCGAGCGAAGCTTCGACCCGACGTGGGGCGGGTTCGGCGGTGCGCCCGAAGTTCCCGCAACCGATGGTGCTGGAGTGGCTGCTACGCCAGCACGTGCGCGGTCGAGCGGGCGCGCTCGACATGGCGCGGATCACGCTCGACCGTATGGCGGCCGGGGGCATCCACGACCAGGTCGGCGGCGGGTTCGCCCGGTACAGCACCGACGCACGCTGGCACGTGCCGCACTTCGAAAAGATGCTGTCGGACAACGCACAGCTGCTGCAGGTCTACACGCATGCGTGGCTGGTCACGCGTGAGCGACCGCTCTCGCGAGGTCGCGATCCGCACCGCCGACTACCTCTTGCGGGAGATGCAGCAACCCGAGGGCGGGTTCTCGACCTCCCAGGACGCCGACAGCGAGGGCGTCGAGGGGAAGTTCTTCGTCTGGGATTGGGCATCGTTGACGGCGGCTGTGGGCGAGCCCGTCGCCGAGGCGCTTCGGCGCAGAACCGCACGGCAATTGGGAAGGCACGAACGTCCTGTGGTCGCCCGAATCAGTGGGCGCGATCGCCGAGCGACACGGCATCGAGGAGCGAGCCTTCGCGGACGAGATCGAGCGCGCGCGGACAACGTCTGTTGGCAGCGCGCGGAGCAACGGGTTCCGCCCGCCGTCGACGACAAGGTGATCGCCGGGTGGAACGGGCTGGCGATCCGCGCGCTCGCCGTCGCGGGGCGAGCGCTCGGGGTACCCACCTATGTCGACGCCGCGCGGCACGCGGCGGGGTTCGTGTGGGAACGGATGCTCGACGAGGAAGGCCGGCTCCAGCGCTCCTGGCGGGCCGGCGCAGCCCACGTGGCCGGGTTCCTCGACGATCACGCGCTGCTCGGACTGGGGTTCCTCACGCTCTTCGAGACGACCGGCGAGGTCGTGTGGTTCGAACGAGCAGCCTTGCTCGGCGACCGTGATCCGTGAACGGTTCGCGGACCCGACCGCGGACGGGTTCTTCCTGACTGCGGACGACGCCGACGCCCTCTTCGTGCGGCCGAAGGAACTGCTCGACACCGCCGTGCCGAGCGGCAACGCCAGCCGCGGCGGAGCTGCTGGTGCGCCTCGGGCTCTATACCGGCGACGCCGGGCTCGAAGACATCGCCGCACGAGCCGTCGGGCTCGTGGTGGCCCCCGCGCGTGAGCACCCGACCGCGTTCGGCCACGCGCTCATCGTCGCGGACATGCTGCTCGGGCCCGTCGCGGAGATCGCGATCGTCGGTGCGCCGGGAGCTCGCCGGGACGCATTGATCCGGGAGGTGGTCGGCCGGTACCTGCCGAACGCGGTGCTGGCCTTCGGCGCGCCGGGTGATCGCGCCGCCGACGTCGTGCCGCTGCTGGCGAACAGGTCGGAGGTGGACGGTGCGCCCACCGCCTACGTCTGTGAGCGATTCGCGTGTCGAACGCCCGTCACGGATGCCCTGGCGCTCGCCGCCCAGCTCTGAGCTTCTCGGGAATCTACGCCCATGCCGTGGTAGACATCGCCCGTGAGCCCCGACGATCTCGACGGAGGGCAGGGACCTCCGGTTCGCCTTCGCGACGGCGCTCCGTTCTCACTCGCGGTGTTCCTCGGCGTTCGGCTCCTCCTCTCCCTCACCGCGGTCCTCGCTGTGGGCACCGTCTCGCCTCCCTCCTCGGCGACGGCAGGGGGCGAGGTCGCCGCGCTGCCCGGGTGGCACAACGCCATCGACGGGACCGACCGCTGGGACGCCGACTGGTTCGAGCGGATCGCCGGGGGCGGGTACGCGAACGATGCGAGCGCCGCGTTCTTCCCCGGATATCCGCTCCTGATCCGTGCAACGACCTGGACCACCACGCTGGGGGAAGCGAACGCCGCCCTGTTGGTCGCCGACCTCTCGTTCCTCGGGGCGCTCATCGTCCTGTTCGGGCTCACGCGCCGCTACTACCCGCACGACCAGGCGCGACGCACCGTCGTGCTGATCGCGTGCTTCCCGGCGAGCTTCTTCTTCTTGGCGCCCTACAGCGAGTCGCCGTACCTCCTCGCGTCGCTGCTCGCCTTCTGGTGGGCGCGCGACCGGCGCTGGGGGGCGGCGGCGATCGCCGGCGCGTGCGCGGCGGCGACGCGCAGCATCGGGGTTCTGCTGGTGCCGGCGCTCCTGGTGGAGGCGTGGCGCCGAGGCCCGGAGGGACGAGGTCGGCGGCTGGCATGGGCGACGGCGCCGCTGCTCGGACCGCTCGCGTACGCCGCCTACTGGTGGGGGCGCGCCGGCGACCCGCTTCGCCCGTTCCATGCGCAGGCGGCGTGGCTGCGGACGTTCCAAGCCTTCCCCATCACGCTCGGACGCGCGCTGCGGCTCGGCCTGGTGGGGATCGGCGATCCCCGCGGCATCTACTGGACCGCGGATCTGCTGCTCACCGTGATCCTCGTCACCCCCCTCGCTGGCTCGGTGGCGTGCGATCCCGACCTCGTACCTCGTCTACGCAGGGGTGACGATCCTCGTGATCCTGTCCTACCCGCTGCCCGAGCGACCGCTGTTGTCCGCGCCGCGGCTCTTGCTCGTCGTGTTCCCGCTGTTCTGGGCGATGGCGGCGCTGTTCCGAGGTCGCCTGTTCGTCGTGGCCACCGCGACGTTCCTGCTCGGCTTCGTTGCGCTCTCGGCCGCGTTCATGAATTGGGGATTCGTCTTCTAGCAGGATCAGCTCGCAGTTGCCCACCGCGAGACCCTCGGTCCCGGGCGCGGGTGCGAACACGCGGGCGTGGGCGGACGGATCCTCGCCCCGTTGCGTGATCCGGTCGAGGTCTCCCTGCCCCAGGAAGCGGGCCGCCTCACGCAGGTAATCGATCTTGGTGGGGTCGAAGCCCATCATGGTCGCGGTCACCGTGTCCGTCGCCACCGGGTCGTCGCCGAACACGAGCACGCCTGCGGCAACGGGTGTGCCGTCGATCGGCCCGTTGCCCTCCATCGCGACGATGCCATCGACGATCGCGTACGCGGGTCGAACCGCGCCGGCGACATCCAAGATCGCGTTGTCGATGCCGACCCAGTGCAGCGCGTTCTTGGGCCACCCGTACACACGACCTGGCAGGCAGCCGAAGCAATTCTTCAGCGACAGCGTGACCCCGGCCCAGTGGTGGGTCTTCATCTTGGGCATCGAGACGACGACATCGGCCTCCGTGAGCGCGTCGGGCAGCCACAGCTCGCCGAACGGCGTGTAGCGAGACGACAGCGGCACCGGCGTGGCCCGGGCGGTGTTGAGATCGACGAAGGGGGCGTCGCACCTCGTGCAACACGTCCAAGAGCCCGGACGCGCCGACCACGTACCCGGTGTCGCGACGATGGCCGGGGCCTTCGGCGACGGTCACGGCGGCCGCGCCCATCGACCGCATCGCCTCGACGGTCGCCGCCACGAGCCGAGGGTCGGTGTTGATCGCCGCATGCGGGTCGAACTCCACGAAGTTGGGCTTCAGCACGACGCGGGCACCGTCGACATCGGCGCCGATGGCGGCGAGGCCTTCGTGCACGGTGCGCGTCAGATCGCCGTCGTACGTGGTGCGTGTCACGACCGCGACGTTCGCCGTTCCGGGCGGCGCGAACGCGGCCTCGTCCCACATCGGCGTGCTGCCCTCGCGACGCAGCTCGACACCGACGATCGCGGCGCCGGCGAACGCGGCCGTGGCGACCGCGGCCCGGCCGAGGAACTCGCGGCGCGAGAGCGGGTGTCCACTCATGCGGCGTCCCAAGGGCCCGAAGCGCCCAGTCCGAAGACAACCCAGGCGGCCGTCACCGTGTCGACGGCTCCCTGCAGCGTGGCGTCGCGCAACGCGGTCGCCACCGCCGGCAACTCGGGGCTGCCGTGCAGTCGAAGCGCACACGCGCTCACCGCGAGGCTGAGCAGTCCGGCCGATTCCGATCGCCAGAGCCTCTCCAGAGCCGGCGATGCCGCGTTCCGCGAGGGGCGGCTCCCGGTCGCCGAGGCCGAGCAGCGCGATAGCGGTCGTCTGCACGTACGGCGGGAGATCGACCCCGAGCGTGGTGCTGCTTCCGTAGTTCCATCCGCCGCCTGCGCACTCGCGCTCTCGGAAGAACGCGAGTGCGTCGGCGATCCGATCGGTCGCAGACGGCCGGAGCGTACGGAGCGCGAGCAACCCCCACGCCGTGGGTTCGGTCCAGCCGTGGGCACCCTCCGTCCACGGCCAGCCGAACGCGTGCACGTACGGGATCGTCCCCGTTGTGGCCCTGATAGGCGACGACGTGATCGAGCGCCCGCTCGCGAGGGGGACCCGGGTCGAGCGCCAGCGCACCGAGCGCGGTCTCATCGCGGGTCACGCTTCCCGCGCGTAGCGCGAGACTGCCGTCGGCGGCCTGATCGGCCAGGAGCCATTGCCGGGCAACGGCGTCGTCGAAGGCAAGCGCGACGAGCGACGTGGCTTCCGGTTCCGACGGCGCGCCGTCGACGGGCCCGTAGCCCCCGTCGTCGTTGCGCCGGATCGACCGGGGCGGTGGTATGGCTGAGATCGTCAGCCATCCCAGCGATTATCGGCGCTGACGCGTCACCGGTGAGTGTAGTCGATCAATTCAGAACGACCGCGAGCGTCGAAGACTAGACTCGCCGGGTCACCCGTTGCCGGCAGCAGCTCGCACCGTTCGCACCGGGGAGGAGCACGTGATCGGCACGCAGACGGATCCAGGTCGGCATCGGTTCGCGAGAGGTGCGCCGATGGTGTCCGTCGTCATCCCGTGCCTCGACGAGGCCGAGACGATCGGGCGGGTCGTCGACGCCGCCCGCGCATCGTTCGACGCCGCAGGCGTGACCGGCGAAGTGATCGTCGCCGACAACGGATCGACCGACGGATCGCAGGAGCTCGCCGCCGCGCACGGCGCGCGCGTCGTGCGTGAGTCGGTCAAAGGGTACGGCAGCGCGTTGCGCCGAGGATGCGACGAGGCAACCGGCACGTACATCGTGATGGGTGACGCCGACGAGTCCTACGACTTCTCCCAGATCGGGCCGTTCGTCGACGAGCTGCGGGCGGGCGCGGACCTCGTCATGGGGACGCGCACGCGCGGCACGATCATGCCCGGCGCGATGCCGTGGAAGAACCGGTACATCGGCAATCCACTGTCGACCGGGCCTGCTGAATCGCCTCTTTCGCGCCGACGTGTCCGACGTCCACTGCGGGATGCGCGCGTTCACGAAGGACGCGTATCGATCGATGGATCTGCACACGACCGGGCATGGAGTTCGCGTCGGAGATGGTGATCCGTGCAGCGATGTCGGGCATGACGATCACGGAGGTCCCGATCCGCTTCCTGCCAGACGGACGCGGCCGCAAACCCCACCTGCGACCGTGGCGTGACGGATGGCGTCACCTCAAGACGATCCTGCTGTTCAGCCCGTCGGCGTTGTTCCTGGTCCCGGGTCTGATCCTGCTGGAAGCTCGGGCTGCTGCTGATGGCGTGCAGCTGTTCGCGCCGATGGAGGAGCCGCTTGCGGCTCTTCGGATTCCGGATGGACTTCCACTGGGCGATGCTGGGGTCGCTCCTGGCGATCGTCGGGTATCAGATCGTGCTCGTGAACTTCTTCGCGAAGCTGTACGCGATGGCGCGCGGCATCCGCGAGGAGGACCGGTTCTTCCAGCACGCGTTCCGGCTGCTGACGCTCGAGCGAGTCCTGCTGATCGGCGCCGTGGCCGTCGTGATCGGGATGGCGCTCGACGGCTTCGTCGCGTTCCGATGGCTCCGCACCGATCTCGGGGTGCTCGTGTCGGGCTACACCCGCGTGTTCATCTTCGGATCGACGCTCGTGGCGCTTGGGCGTACAGACGATCTTCAGCGCGTTCTTCCTGAGCATCCTGCGCGACGACTACGTGCACCGTCGACGGTAGCGATGCGCAGCGGCGCTTGCCCCCGTGCAGGGTCCGCCGCTGCGTCGAGCCGACCGAGCTCATCCGGTCCCTTCGCTTCGACAGGTTGGGCGGTTCCTGTCCCGCAGACTCGCGCGTGCTCGACGTGGGCTGCTATGACGGCGCCCTGTTCGCGCGGTACGCGGATCGGATCACTCGGGTGTGGGCTGGACCCTTGCTCGTCGCCTCGGGTCAGCGAGGGAAGTTCCGGTTCGTGCGCGGACGGGTTCCCTTCGCCTGCGCTCGACGACGAGCGATTCGACGTCATCACGCTTCCTCGCGGTGCTCGGAACACGTGCGGACCGCCGACCTCGTCGCGTGGCGCGATGCCTGCGAGCGGCTGCTGGTGCCCGGCGGGCTCATCGTTGCCACCGTGCCCTCCCCCCGCGTCGACGACATCCTGCACGTGTTGATGACGCTCTGCATCTGATCGAGGGGATGTCGGTCCACGAGCACCACGGCCTCGATCCTCGGCCACGTGCCGGCGGCCTTCGCGGGCACCACGCTGTCGCTGGTCGCGCAACGCCGGTTCGAGCTCGGCCTGAACAACCTGTACGTCTTCAGGAAGGATCAGGCGTGAATTCAGTCACCGTGAACAAGCTCGACGCTTCCGAGCGTCCGCGACGTATAGCCTCGTCCTGCGGAACACCTCGTCGAGCCAGGGTACGTAGGGCGAACCAGTCACGGTGATCGACCACGATCCGATCACCCGAAGCGATGGCGCTGTCGATCTCGGTGCGGGCGAACGGCGCCGTTCGCTGCGTCAGATCGGTCGGAAGCGCCACTCATCTCGCCCGACGATCGGGTAGTAAGAGCGTCGGCGCGGTGAGCAACCCCTTGCGCTCCTCATCGTCGTACCACGACGGCTGCAGAGACTCCTGGAACCCGTAGCCCAAGAACGTCACCGTGCGATCGTCGGCGACGTGAACCGGCCAGCGCGATCGCGCCTCGGATGTCCCCGGACTTGTAGCGGGAAACCACATCGAGCGACGGAGACGATGACGAGTCACGAGCACGACGAGCCGGCGGGCCCGCGGAGGCTCCAAGGAGCGGATCAGCACGCCGCAGCGATGATCGCGGCCGCCGGCGCGATCATCATGAAGTAGCGCGTCCCAAGCAGCTGCACGGGCGTGAGAAGCGACACCCCGAACAGCGTCGCGCTCGGGATCAGGAACCAGCTACCGAGCAAGCACCTGCGTCGATGTCGGCGGCCGCGGAAGCAGCGAATTGCGCCCTGCTTCCGATCGTCAGGATCAGGGCCGTGAGCGCCCGCGGCCGCGAAGGACGCCGGGAGCAGCGTCGCCACGACCCACCAGCCAGACAGCGGCGCTCGGCACGTTCCAATCGTTGCTGTCGGCCAGCCAGCGCACATGAGCTCCAGCACGACCGGGATGAGCAGGACGATCACCCCGAGCGGCCGCGATCAGCGAGCGTCGGCGTGCGAACGGCGTCGACCCCTCGACGACACGAGCAATCGCGTACAGGCCTAACGGGATGAGCACGAGAGCCGAGACGGATGTGCGTACGGAATCGAGCGCGGCAAGCATCACCGTTCCGAGGCCGCGCAGAGGCCGCCGGTGTCGAGCCACGCCACGAGCACCACCGCGCACGCGACGGACAGCATCGCCGCGAGCGCGTACGGGCGAGCGTCGGACGCCTCAAACGCCACCTGTGGCCAAACGATGAAGGCGATCACGGCGATCCTGGCGCACTCGGAGTCAATCAATCGCTTCGCGAGGAAATAGACGAAGACGCACGGCGACAACGGAGAACGCGAGCGAGGGCAAACGGAGCGCTATCTCCGAGTGCCCGGCCAGCTCCTTTCGAGAGCCACAGGATCAGGTAGTAGAAGGGCGACTGGCCCTGCACTGCCTCCGCACGCTCGTCACGACCTCGCGGGCGCTCCCGTTGATGACCCACCACGTGCCGGTCTCATCCAGCCAGAGGCTCGAGGTGATCGGACGGATCCACAAGGCGGCCACCATGAAGGCGGCGAACGTCCACAGGATGCCCGCGTGGAACCGGGCGTCGTCGTCGACGGTCCGATCGCGTCGAGCCTCCCTCGGAGACGCCGTTCTCAGCAGTCGCGTTCGTCGATTCGCCTTCCGCTCTCGTCACATCCGGGCACCACGTCCGTGGACGATATCGCGCGTCGATGGCCGGCAGTACGCACCGCGGCCCAGATCGGGCGATACGCTACGTCTGTCATACGACCCAGGGGAGGGTGTCGACAGTGCCGACAGCCACGTTCCACACATCGAAGGGCGCATTCACGGTCTCATTGATGCCGGAGCACGCACCGAAGACCGTCGCGAACTTCGTTGGTCTCGCCACCGGAACGAAGGCGTGGACCGATCCGCGCGACGGGGCCAGCCGGGAGGAGCCGCTGTACCCCGGAACGATCTTCCACCGCGTGATCGACGGCTTCATGATCCAAGGGGGCGATCCCACCGGCACGGGGACGGGCGGTCCCGGCTACACCTTCGAGGACGAGTGCCCGCCCGACGGGCCGACCTTCAATCAGGTCGGTCGTCTCGCGATGGCGAATGCGGGGCCGGGAACAAACGGGTGTCAGTTCTTCCTGACCATCGCGGAAACGCCCTGGCTGAACGGCCGGCACACGATCTTCGGTCAGGTGACCGAGGGCTACGACGTCGTCGAGACGATCGGCAATGTCGCGACCGGCGCGCAAGACCGACCCGTCGACGACATCGTGATCGAGCGGATCGAGATCGCCGACTAAGCAGCGTCGGATCGCACGAAGACCACGCCCTCCGCGTCTGCGTACAGCTGGCGCCAGCTCGCATCGGCGCTCAGGGCGTCGATGAGCGGCGCCTGATGGCTGCGCGACGCGACGACCACGTCCACCCCTCGGCGATCGAGGAGCGCCGCCCACCCGGGGTCCGCACGTGAGATCGCGAAGTACTCGTCCCACACCTCGGTCGGGAAGAGCTCGGCACGAGCGTCGACGAACATCTGGTCGTCCGGCACCGCGTCCTCGAGCCAGCTGAACCACCACCCTGCGAAGACATGTGCACCGGGCGCTGCGTCGCGCACCGCCGCCGTGATCCCCGGTGGCGCGTCCGCGAGCACCTGCTCGGGCTCTGCACGGATGAGTCGCACGAGGGCGAGCGCGAGGATGGCGGCCAGAGCGACCCGGACGATCCGCATCGAGGTGCGCGTCCACGTCGACGAGGCCAGACGACGCGAGCGATGCACCGAGCACGGGTGGTACGACGAGCGACCACCAGATCAGGTTGCGCCCGCTGGCGACGGCGAGCGCCGTAAACAGTCCGAGCGTGAGCCAGTCCTCCACGCGAAGCACGTGACGGTTCCCGCGCACGATCGCCGACGACGATCGCCGATACACGTGAGCGCGAAGAGGATCCCGGCCGGCCGCTGCTGCCAGATCGGCCGCCACTCGTCGATCACCGTGCGCACGACGGTCGACGTCGAGAGCCGATAGACATACCCGTAGGAGCTGAGCGCCCCAGGGCGTCGCCGACCGGTGCCAGCGCGGAGAGCGCGACGAGCGCCCCCGTGACCCAACGGCGCTCATCGCGATCGACCAGGTCGCCCACGAAGGCCACGGCACAGAGCAACGGCAACAGCACGAACGAACCGTGGAGATTCGCCCACAGGATGCCGACGATCGGGATCGCCCACAAGCGCGCGCGGTCGGGCACGTCGCTGGGACAGCACGACTGCAGCGATCAGGAACAACGGCACCACGAGCAGCTGCGGACGCATCGCCAGCGTGCCGGGCAACGTCATGCAGACGAGGAACGGCACGAACGTGACGAGAACCGCGGTCATCGGCTGTGCTCCCCGCGCCTTCGTCCGCAGGTACGTCACACCGACCGCTCCGCCCACGATCGCGGCGCGCGCGACCACGAGCCCTCGCCAACCGCCGACGCCATGGATCCCGGCGAGGAGGAGCTGCGCGCCCCACTGCTGGTTGTGCCAGGGAGCCCCGGCCACGGTGAAGGTGAAGCGATCTGTCCGCAGCACCTCGTGCAGCTCGCCACATGAGCTCGCCGGCGCGCACCTGATACGCGAGATCCTCCGTCTGCATCAGCGAGAAGAGCACCGCCGCCGCGGGCAGCAGGAAGGCGACCCAGACCCACGGATCGCGCGTCGCCTCCGGCGTCCGTTCCGTCGACGCCATGCTCAGGGACGCTCGATCGTCCACAAGACGTGGGCCATGCCGGCGCGCACGTCGCCGCGCCAAGGTCGGAACCCGAGCGCCCGCGCGACCGACCAGCTCGGCACGTTCTCGGGCCGGATGATGCTGATCAGTCGGTCGACGTCGAGCACCCCCCACGCGTGGTCCCGACAGGCGGCGCCGGCCTCCGTTGCGAACCCGAGGCCCTGCCGATCGCGTCGGATGTGCCAGCCGAGCTCCACGAACGACCCGTGGCCGGTCTCCTGCACCATCGGTCCGCAGTCACCGATCATCTCGCCGGTCGCGCCTCCACCACCGCGAGCAGCCCGAACCCGTCGCGCTCGTAGCGTTCCTGCACCCGCTCGATCCACGTGCGGGCCATCTCCCGGTCGAACGGCCGAGGGTAGAAGCGCATCGAGACGGGATCCCCGACGACCTGCGCGAACGCATCGAGATCGTCGAGCGACATCGGTCGCAGCTGTAGCCGCTCGGTCTCCAGGTGCCACGTCACGCGGCACATCGTCGCATGACCGGCGGCCGGGATCGGGGACTACCGCTCGCACGCCCGGCCGTGGCAAGCTCGCCGTTTCCCTGTCGCGAGGAGCGAGCCGATGACCCGACCGAACGTGCTGGTGACCCGCCCGATCATGGACGAACCGCTCGCCCGCCTGCAGGAACGCTGCGAGGTGACCGTGCACGAGAACGACTTCGGGATCCCGCGCGACGAGCTGCTGGGCGTGGTCGCCGGGCCGCGACGCGTTGATCACGATGCTCACCGAGCAGGTCGACGCGGAGCTGCTCGCGGCCGCCGGTCCTCAGCTGAAGATCGTCGCGAACCACGCGGTCGGGTTCGACAACGTGGACGTCGCGGCGTGCACGGCGGCCGGCGTGCTCGCGACCAACACGCCCGACGTCCTGACCGAGACCACGGCCGACACCGCGTTCGCGCTCCTGTTGGCGGCCGCGCGGCGCGTCGGCGAGGGCGAGCGATTCCTGCGCGCCGGCACGCCCTGGATCTGGGGGCCGCTCATGATGCTCGGCCAGGACGTCCACCACAAGACGATGGGCGTGGTGGGTTTCGGGCGGATCGGGCAAGCCGTCGCACGGCGCGCGAAGGGCTTCGGCATGACGGTCCTCTACAGCGACGCCGTCCAGCTGCCCGCCGAGGTCGAGGCGGAAACCGGGGCGCGACGCGTCGAGCTCGATGACCTGCTCGCGCGAGGCCGACTTCATCTCGATCCACACGAACCTCACGCCGGAGACCCGGCACCTGTTCAGCACCGAGCAGTTCCGACGGATGAAGACGAGTGCGGTGCTCGTGAACACGTCGCGCGGGCCCGTCGTGGACGAGACCGCGCTGGCCGACGCCCTGCGGTCCGGCGAGATCTTCGCCGCCGGTCTGGACGTCTTCGAGAAGGAGCCCGAGGTCACGGCGACCCTGCTCGAGCTCGAGAACGCGGTCGTGATCCCGCATCTCGGGAGCGCGACGATCGATACGCGAGACGCGATGGGCAATCTCGCGGTCGACAACGTGTTCGCCGCACTCGACGGCTCGCGGCCACCCACGCTGCTCAACCCCGACGCGTTCTCGGGGTAGCGGTGGGAACATCCGCGGAGGTCGCGGGCACCGACCGCGCAGGGCGGCCGGTTCCCGACGCCCTCCGGGCCGATGTGCGGCTGCTCACGACCCTGCTCGGCGATGCCATCCGCGTGCACGGCGGACCCGGCCTGTACCGGCGTGTGGAAGCCCTTCGGCGGGCGACGATCCGCCTGCACGCCGAGCCCACGAAGGCGCGAGGGGCCGCGGTCGAGCGCGTCGTCGCCGACATCCCGCCCGCGGACGCGTTGTCCGTGGCGCGCGCGTTCACCGCGTTCTTCCAGTTGGTCAACGTGGCGGAGGAACGACAGCGCGTGCGCGATCTGCGAGGCGGCTCGCCGGGCGGGCACGTGCCGACGCCGATCGGGCACCCGGTCGAGGTCACCGAGGTCCTCACGGCGCATCCGACCGAGGCGAAACGACGCGCGGTGGTCGAGCACCTCTGGCGGATCGGCGATCTGCTCGATGGGCTCGATGATCCGCGGTGCGCGGGGCGCGTCCGCGACGAGCGACTACGCCGCCTCGCCGAGGAGATCACGAGCCTGTGGCTCACCGACCCGGTCCGGCGCGCGGCGCCGACGCCGCTCGACGAGGTGCGCGCGACGATGGCGCTGTTCGACCGGACGATCTTCACGACGTTGCCGCGCGTCGCGCGAACCGCGGGCAGCGACGTGCGCTTCCGATGGGCCACCTGGGTCGGTGGCGATCGTGACGGCAACCCTGCCGTCACGGCCGATGTGACGCTGGCGGCGGCGGGCATCGCCCACGACCATGTCGTGCGTGGGTACGAGACCGCCGCCCGGCGGATCGCGCGCTCGCTCTCGGCCAGCGATCTGGACGTCCCCGCGTCGACGGCGCTTCGACGCGCCCTGGCGCGAGACGCCCGCCTCTTTCCCGGATCGAGCCCGCGAGCTGTCGCGCACCCTGCCCGACGCGCCGCATCGCCGGCGGCTCGCCCTGATCGCCGAGCGGCTGGTGGCCACGCGGGAGCGACGACCCCAGGGCTATCGGTCCGCGGCCGCGTTCCGGCACGACCTGGAGGTCCTGCGCGAGTCCCTGCGCGCGGGCGGCGCCGACCTGCTGGCGGACGGCGAGCTCGCCAATCTCGACGCGCCAGGCCGAGACCTTTGGCTTCCATCTCGCGTCGCTCGAGGTTCGTCAGCACGCCCAGGTGCTTCGCCGTGCCCTGTCGGAGCCCGACGCTGAGGTCGACGCCACCCTCCGCGCGATGGCCGAGATCCAGTCGTGGCTGGGCGAGGAGGCCTGTCACCGGCTCATCCTGAGTTTCACGCGCGAAGCCGCGGACGTCGCCGCCGCCTACACGCTCGCGCGTCGGGCGGATCCCCGGCTCCCCCGCCGTCTCGACGTCGTGTGCCTGTTCGAAACCGGAGCCGAGCTCGCGCGCGTGACCGAGATCCTTGACGACGTCGTGTCGCTGCCCGCGGTCCGCGCCCGCCTGCGTGCCAACGGCGAGCGACTCGAGGTGATGCTCGGCTACTCCGACTCGGCGAAAGAGGCGGGCGTCCTCGCGGCCTCGCTCGCGCTGTATCAGGCGCAGCGCGCGATCGCGGCCTGGGGAGTGCGCACCGGGCTCACCGTGACCGTGTTCCATGGCCGCGGGGGCGCCCTCGGCCGAGGTGGCGGCCCGACCGCGCGCGCGATCCGGGCCCAGCCGCCCGGATCAGTGAACGGCCGCTTCAAGGTGACGGAGCAAGGTGAGGTGGCGTTCGCACGCTACGGCGACCCGGACGTGGCCTGGCATCACCTCGAGCAGCTCGCGCGAGCGGTCGCCGCGGCACCCGGCGGCGACGAGGTCGACCCCGCCGATCGATTCGTCGAGGAGATCGCCGAGATGCGGGTCGCGAGCGAAGACGCGTGGCGCGGGCTGGTCGGCACCGAGGGCTTCGCGCGGTGGTTCACCACCGTCACGCCGATCGGTCAGATCGCGTCGCTGCCGATCGCCTCGAGACCGGTGTCGCGCACGGCGACGGTCGACGATCTCGATGCGCTGCGGGCGATCCCCTGGGTGTTCTCGTGGGCGCAGGCGCGCGTGAACCTGCCGGGGTGGTACGGGCTCGGCACCGGGCTGCAGGCGGTGGCGTCGCGGCCGGGCGGGCTCGGGCGCCTGCGTCGGATGCGCCGCGCGTGGCCGTTCCTCGCGGTGCTCCTGGAGAACGCGGAGCTCTCGCTGGCCAAGGCCGATCGAGGGCTGGCCGCGCGCTACCTCGCTCGCGGGGATCGTGCGGACCTCGCGGACGCGATCTTCGAGGAATGGGACCGAACCGAGCAACTGGTCCTCGCGGTCACCCAGGGCGACCGCGTGCTCGCCCACCGCCCAGCGCTGCACGCCGCGATCGATCTGCGCGCTCCCTACGTCGACGCGCTCTCGTTCCTGCAGCTGCGGTTTATCGACGATGCGCGCGCCACGCACCTCGTGCAGGCGACGATCGGTGGCGTGGCCGCCGGGATGCAGAACACCGGATGACCGTCGGGCACTGACCGCGGTTCAAACCGGCGGGCTACCGCCCCTGGGATGCCGTGCCCTATGCTCCGGACCTTCGTCCCGGCCGGCGGACCGACCGGGGCTCGATGGAAAGGACAAACCATGGCTGACCTGGTGACGTCGATCCCCGCCCTGGATCCGGGCGAGAGACTGCTGTGCGGGCCCGGACCTTCGAACGTACATCCCGATGTCATCGAGGCGATGCGCCTGCCGATGAACGGCCACCTCGACCCAGACTTCTGGGACATCCTGGTCGATCTGGTTTCGGGGCTCCAGGCCCTGTGGCGATCCTCGCGCGGCCTGTCGATCTGCCTCTCCTCCTCGGGCACCTCGGCGATGGAGGCGGGCTTCCTCAACCTGATCGAGCCCGGCGACACGGTCATCAGCTGCCACTGGGGCTTCTTCGGGTCTCGGCTGAACGACTTCGCCCATCGCGTCGGCGCCGACGTCGTGGAGCTCACGGCCGACTTCGGCCAGATCGTGTCGGTCGAGCGGATCATGGAGACGCTCGCGGCCCATCCCGACGCAAAGATCGTGTCGGTCGTCCACGCGGAGACGTCCACCGGCGCGGAGTTCCCCCTGCAGGAGCTTGCCGAAGCGATGCGGGCCGTCGGGTCGGACGCGCTGTTGTACGCCGACTGCGTGACCTCGCTCGGCGGCCAGCGGGTCGAGGCCGACGCATGGGGCATCGACTACGGGTACTCGTGCTCGCAGAAGGCGCTGGGGTGCCCACCCGGGATCGCACCGGTCACGATCAGCGACCGCGCGATCGACGTGATGAAGACCCACACGAGCCCGGTCCCCTACTACTACGACTTCGAGGAGCTGGCGAAGTACTGGATCGACCGGCCGATCGCCTATCACCACACGATGCCGATCCTGCAGTACTACGCGCTGTACACCGGCATCCGCCTGGCGCTCGACGAGGGCCTGGAGAACCGTTGGGCACGCCACGCGGATGCCGGTCGCTACTTCCAGGAGCAGATCACCACGCGCGGCTTCGAGCTGCTCGCCGACGCCGACCACCAGCTGGTGGAGCTCACCGCCGTGAAAGTGCCCGAGGGGATCGACGGCAAGGAGGTCCAGGGACGGTTCCTGCGAGAGCACAACCTGGAGGTGGGCGGCGGGCTCGGTCCGAAGGCGCCGCCGATCTGGCGCGTTGGCCTGATGGGCGTGAACGCGAACCGTGAGGCCGCCGATCGGGTGCTTGGCGCCTTCGACGCCGTCCTGCCACGCTGAGCGGCCATGACCGACAAAGCCCGGCTGCACCGCAGCGAGCTCGCCGTGCCCGGTACCAACGTGCGCGCGATGGAGAAGGCGCCGACGCTCGGCGCCGACCTCGTCTTCCTTGACTTGGAGGACGCGGTCGCGCCCGATGACAAGGAACAGGCGCGCACCAACGTGATCGAGGCGCTCGGGGGACGCGACTGGTCCACGACGGCCGTAAGCGTGCGCATCAACGGACTCGACACGCACTGGTGCTACCGCGATGTCGTCGATGTCGTCGAGGCCCGCGGGAACGTGCTCGACACCGTGCTCGTACCGAAGGTGGGGTCGGCCTCCGACGTCGAGTTCGTCGCCACCCTGTTGGATCAGATCGAGCAGCGCAACGGGTGGGAACCCGGCCGGATCGGCATCCACATCCTGATCGAGACCGCGAAGGGCATGGCCAACGTCGAGACGATCGCGCGTGCGCGTCCGGACCGACTCGAGGCGATGGTCTTCGGCGTGGCCGATTACGCGGCCAGCGTGCAGGCGCGGACGACGAACATCGGCGGCGCCAACCCGGACTACGCGGTCCTCACCGATGCCGACGTCGATGGTGTCCGTGTCTCCCACTGGGGAGATCAGTGGCACTTCGGGATCTCGCGGATGGTCGCCGCTTGCCGCGCCGAGGGTCTGCGCCCGATCGACGGCCCGTTCGGGGACTTCAACGATGCGCAGGGGTATCGGAGCGCGGCGCGACGCGCCGCCGCGCTCGGCTGCGAAGGCAAGTGGGCGATCCACCCCTCCCAGGTCGCCCTGGCCAACGAGATCTTCACGCCCGCCGCCGCCGAGGTGCAGCGGGCCGAGCGGATCCTTCAGGCGATGGAGGACGGCGCCAAGGAAGGAAAGGGTGCGGTCTCGCTCGACGGCCGCCTCATCGATGCCGCGTCGATCCGCATGGCGCAGAACCTGATGACGAAGGTCGAGCAGATGCGCGCTCGCTGACGAGCGCGCCTACCGGAACCGAGCGGCTCGGGGCCTTCGGCCCCGCGCCCACGATGCGGAGCCCGCCGACGGGCCCGCGGAGGTGAGGACGATGAACATCCACGAGTACCAGGCCAAAGAGCTCTTGAAGCAGTACGGCGTGCCCGTGCCGGCCGGCGAGGTCGTCTACACCGACCGGGCCGCCGCGCGGGTTGCCGAGGAGCTCGGTGGGGTTCGCTGGGTCGTCAAGGCCCAGATCCATGCGGGCGGTCGCGGCAAGGGTGGCGGCGTCAAGGTCGCCAACTCAATCGCGAAGGTGGCCGAGATCGCGGACCAGATGCTCGGCTCCACTCTCGTGACGGCACAGACCGGACTCGCGGGCAAGCGCGTGCACCGCGTGCTCGTCGAGCGCGCCAGTCGTATCGACCGAGAGTTCTACCTGAGCATGATCGTGGACCGCGTCTCACAGAAGATCGTCGTGATCGCCTCGGCGGAAGGCGGTGTCGAGATCGAAGAGGTGGCTGCCGAACGCCCGGAGGCGATCCACACCGAGTACGTGGATCCGGGTGTCGGCCTGCTCGACTTCCAATGCCGCAAGATCGCGACCTCGATCGGGCTGGCGAGCCGCGCGACGTCCTTCACCCGCCTGCTGAAGCGCATCTACCGGTTATTCCGCGACAAGGACTGCCTGCTGCTCGAGATCAACCCGTTCATCGTCACGGAGGACGGAGACCTGGTGGCGCTGGACTGCAAGATGCAGTTCGACGACAACGCGCTGTACCGGCAGGCTCCCGTCGCCGAGTTGCGGGACTTCGACGAGGAGGACCCCAAGGAGGTGGATGCGTCCGGACACGGGCTCAACTACGTGGCGCTGGACGGCGACGTCGGGTGCATCGTCAACGGGGCAGGGCTCGCGATGGGCACGATGGACGCGATCGTGCATCACGGTGGGAGGCCAGCGAACTTCCTGGATGTCGGCGGCGGCGCAAGCCCCGAGAAGATCGCGAACGCCTTCCGGATCGTGCTGACCGACCCGAACGTCAAGGTGATCCTCGTCAACATCTTCGCGGGCATCAACCGATGCGACTGGATCGCGCAAGGGGTCGTGCAGGCGACGCGCGACCAGCAGATCGGCGTGCCTGTTATCACACGGCTGGCGGGAACGAACGTCGAGGAAGGTCGGCGCATCCTGACGGACTCCGGGCTCGCCGTGATCCAAGCCGACGACCTCGACGACGCGGCGGCGAAGGCCGTGGCGGCGGTCGGGGAGGTGGCGGCATGAGCGTGTTCGTCGACAAGGAGTCCAAGGTCATCGTCCAGGGCTTCACGGGGCAGCACGCGACCTTCCACGCCGAGGAGTCGATGCGGTTCGGCACGAAGGTCGTCGGGGGCGTGACGCCGGGCAAAGGCGGGATGACCCATCTCGGACTGCCGGTGTTCAACTCGGTCGCCGAGGCGGTCGAGGAGACGGGCGCGACCGTGAGCGGCATCTTCGTGCCGCCGGCGATCGCGACCGACTCGCTGTTGGAGGCGGTGGAGGCAGGCATCCAGATCGCCGTGATCATCGCCGACGGCGTGCCGGTCCAGGACATGGTGCGCACGAAACGCTATCTGGCGGGGCGCTCGACCACGATCATCGGGCCGAATTCACCAGGCATCATCACGCCCGGCGCGTGCAAGGTCGGGATCATGCCGAGCCACATCTATCTTCCCGGTCGCGTGGGCGTCGTGTCGAGGTCCGGCACGCTCAACTACGAGGCAGTCAGCCAGATGACGGCGCTCGGGCTCGGACAGTCGACCTGCGTCGGTATCGGGGGCGACCCGGTGAACGGGACGGACTTCAAGACCGTCCTGCAGGCGTTCGAGAACGACGACGACACCGACGTGGTCGTGATGATCGGGGAGATCGGTGGGCAGCAGGAGGTGGAAGCGGCGGCCTGGGCGTCGCAGTACATGGCGAAGCCGCTCGTCTCCTTCATCGCGGGCATGTCCGCGCCGCGCGGGCGGCGGATGGGCCACGCCGGAGCCGTGATCGCCGGCGACGCGGACACCGCCACCGCGAAGCTGGATGCGATCGAGGCGCTCGGCCACCGCGTCGTGCGCAATCCTGCCGAGATCGGGGACGCCGTGTTGCGGGTGGTCAAAGAGACCGGCCAAGGTCCGACCACCGCCTCCTGACGTCCCCTACACTCCGCTGATGCGCAACGACCGACTCCAACTCCTGCTCGCCAGTTTCCTGATGCTCTTCGTCGAGCTCGTGCTCATCCGGTGGGCCGGCGCGTACATCGTGTATCTGTCCTATTTCTCGAACTTCGTCCTGCTCGGGAGCTTCTTAGGGATCGGTCTGGGGTTCCTCCGCGCGCACCGAGGGCCGGACCTGTTCAAATGGGCCCCGTTCGCGCTCGCGGTGTTCCTCGGCGTGGTGAAGTCCTTCCCGGTGCAGATCGATCGCACCGGCGGCGACCTGATCTACTTCGGATCGCTGGAGACCAAAGGCCTGCCAACCTGGGTCATGCTTCCGTTCGTCTTCCTCGCCGTCGCGGCGATCATGACGATGATCGCCCACGGCGTGGCACAGCGATTCCAGAAGTTCCCCGCGCTCGAGGCCTACCGCCTCGACATCATCGGCTCCCTGTCGGGGATCGTGGCCTACTCGTTGCTCGCGTACTTCCGCGTGCCGCCCGTCGGCTGGATGCTCGTGATCGCGATCCTGATCATCGTGCTCACCTGGCGGCCGCGCGCGCTCGACATCGGTGCCGCGGCAGTCATCGTGCTGGTCGCGCTCGTCGGGTCAGCAGCGGGCCTCACGATCTGGTCGCAGTACTACCGCATCCAGTACTTCGCGGAGGACCGTGCGATCAGTGTGAACGGCATCCCTCACCAGGCGATGATCGATATCCACGACACGATCTACGAGGTGCCCTACCAGCGTCTCGCAGCGCCTGCCAAGAACGTACTCATCGTGGGCGCCGGCAACGGCAACGACGTGGCTGCAGCCCTGGCTGCGGGTGCCGAGCACGTCGACGCGGTCGAGATCGACCCCGAGTTGCAGGACCTCGGCGCCTCGTATCACCCGGACCAGCCGTACAACAACCCCAGCGTGACACGAATCGCGAACGACGGCCGCGCGTACCTGCAGCAGACCGACACCAAGTACGACCTCATCATCTTCGCTCTTCCGGACTCCCTCACCCTCGTGAGCGGCCAGTCGGCCGTCCGTCTCGAAAGCTTCCTGTTCACGAAGGAGGCCATGCAGGCCGCACGCAACCATCTCAACCCGGGCGGCGCGTTCTCGATGTACAACTACTATCGAGAGCCCTGGCTCCTGGACCGGCTCGCAGGCGGCTTGAACGACGTGTACGGTCACGCGCCGTGCCTCGACAGCGGTGCAAGAGGTGGGTCGCAGGTCGGCTCGATGTCGATGCTGACGGTCGGGGTCGAGCAAGCAGACACGGTGTGTTCCACAACCTGGGCGCCGGCCGGTGAAGTCATTCCGCCGGCGACCGATGACCGGCCCTTCGTGTACCTCAAGACGCCGTCGATCCCCTCGCGTTACCTGTGGACCCTCGGGCTGATCTTGGTCGTATCCGCCGTCAGTGTGCGCCTCGCCGGCGGGCGGTTCGGCGCGATGCGGGGCTACCTCGATCTGTTCTTCATGGGTGCGGGCTTCCTGCTGCTCGAAACCAAGTCGGTTGTGCAGTTCGCGCTGTTGTTCGGCACGACCTGGTTCGTCAACGCACTCGTGTTCGCCGGCATCCTGCTGACGATCCTGGCCGCGATCGAGGTCGAGCGGCGGACCAGGATCCGACGCCCGGGGCTGCTCTTCTCGCTGTTGTTCGGCGGCCTGTTGGTCGCGGGTCTCGTCCCGGCCTCCTGGCTGCTGTCGCTCGCGACGGCGCCGCGCTTCCTGGCCGCCTCCGCGCTCGCCTTCTTCCCCGTCTTCATCGCGAACCTGGTGTTCGCCGAGCGGTTCCGCGACACGGCCGACCCCACGACCGCCTTCGGCGCGAACCTGCTCGGCGCGATGGTCGGCGGCGTGCTCGAGTACCTCTCGCTGATCACGGGCTACCGCGGCCTGCTCGTGCTCGCGGCGATCCTGTACGCCCTGGCGTGGGTGTTCGGGGCCCGGAAGATCGGCCAGCCGACGGTGAAAGCCCCCGACAGCGATTCCCTCGGTTCGACCGACGCCGTACCCGCGCCCTCGACGTAAGGGCGGCGGGAACCTTTCCGGGCGGCGATCGGTCTGTGGGGTACGCCGAGCAGGAGGTCAGCCGTGTACGCCCTCATCGAGCCCTCGACCGATGCCCGCACGCAACTGGAGACCGATGGGTACACGCTGCTCCGCGGCGCCCTTGCCCCCGAGGAGGTCGCCGACATCCGCATGGCCGTCGACGATGTGTGGCGCCGGCACCGCGACGAGGCTCCCCGGCGTGGCGTGGCCGCCCTGCACCTGCTCGCGTTCCTCAACGAGGATCGACGGTTCCTCGACCTCGTGGATCACCCGCTCGCGCTGCGCACGATCGTCGACGTCTTGGGGCCGAACATCTTCATGTACCACTGCCACCTCGACGTCCATCCGCCCGAAGAAGCGCCGTCGCATCGCTGGATGTGGCACCAGGACGGCGGGATACAGAACCGGGATCTCGAAACCGATCCCCGTCCTCGGCTCTCCCTCAAGGTCGCGTACTTCCTCACCGATCTTCGCGATCCGAACCGCGGGAACTTCCTCGTGGTGCCCGGGTCGCATGTCCGCAACGCCATCCCGCGTCCGCCGGACGACCACCTGCCGGGAGCCATCCCCATCCTCGCCGCACCCGGTGACGCCGTGGTGTTCGACCGGCGCCTGTGGCACATGCGGGGCCCCAACCACTCCGATCGCGTCCGCAAGGCGCTGTTCTTCGCCTACACCTACCGGTGGATCCGCCCGCGCGACGACATGGTCCTGGATCCGGCCACCGTCGAGCGCCTGACGCCTGCGCAGCGGCAGCTCGTCGGGCTCGATGACGCCACGACCTTCGATCGTTGGATGCCCGACCACACCGAACTGCCGGTGCGCGAGCTCATGGGCGACGCCCGACCCTAATCCTTGGCCGGGCGGCCTCGACGTGCCGAGCGGACGCGGTCGTTCGCCCCGAGCAACACCTTGCGGAGGCGCACGTTCTTCGGCGTCACCTCGACGCATTCGTCCTCGCGGATGAACTCCAGCGCCTGCTCCAGCGACAGCAGGGTCCGCGGGATCAGCCGGACCAACTCCTCGGCGTTGGCCTTGCGCATGTTCGTGAGCTGCTTTTCCTTCGTGGGGTTCACGTCCATGTCGTCGGCGCGCGCGTTCTCGCCGACGATCATGCCCTCGTAGACCTCTTCCCCGGGCCCGACGAACATCACGCCGCGCTCCTGCAGGTTGAGCAGCGCGAAGTTCGTCGTCGGTCCGCGACGGTCCGCCACGAGCGACCCGGAGGGTCGCGTGCGCAGTTCTCCGTGCCAGGGCTCGTAGCCATCGAACACGTGGTGCAGCTGGCCCGTGCCGCGCGTCTCGGTCATGAACTCCGTCCGGAAGCCGATGAGACCTCGCGAGGGCACGATGTATTCCATGCGGATCCAGCCCGTGCCGTGGTTGACGACCTGCTCCATGCGACCCTTCCGCAGCGCGAGGAGCTGGCTGACCACGCCGAGGTAGTCCTCCGGCGCGTCGATCGCCACGCGCTCCATCGGCTCCAGGAGTTTGCCGTCGAGCGTCTTGGTCACGACCTGCGGCTTGCCGACGGTCAGCTCGAACCCCTCGCGACGCATCACCTCGACGAGGATCGCCAGCTGGAGCTCGCCACGGCCCTGCACCTCCCACGTCTCGGGCCGCTCCGTGTCGATCACCCGGATCGACACGTTGCCGATGACCTCCTGATCCAAGCGCGCCTTGACGAGGCGCGCCGTCACCTTCGTGCCGTCCTGGCCGGACAGCGGCGACGTGTTGATGCCCAGCGTCATCGACAGCGACGGCTCATCGACCCGCACGACCGGCAGCGGATGCGGATCGTCGGGATCGGCGAGGGTCTCGCCGATCGTGACCTCGGCGATGCCCGCGATCGCACAGATCTCTCCCGGGCCGGCCTCGTCCGCCTCGACCCGATCCAGGGCATCGGTCACGTAGAGCTCGACGATCTTGGCCCGCTCGATCGTGCCGTCGGCGCGGCACCAGGCGACCTGTTGTCCGCGCCGGATCGTCCCGTTGCGAACGCGGCACAACGCCAGCCGCCCGAGGTAGGGCGACGCGTCGAGGTTCGTCACGAGCGCCTGCAGCGGCGCGCCCTCGTCGTAGGCGGGCGCCGGCACGTGCGTCAGCAGCGTGTCGAACAGCGGACGCAGCGAATCCTCGAGCGCGTCGGGCGCATCGCCGCAGTGCCCGTCGCGCGCGTTCGCGTACAGGATCGGGAAGTCGATCTGGTGCTCGTCGGCGTCGAGATCCAGGAACAGCTCCTCGACCTCGTGGACGACTTCCTCGACCCGGGCGTCGGGACGGTCAACCTTGTTGACCACCAGGACCACTGGCAGGCGCGACTCGAGCGCCTTGCGCAACACGAACCTGGTCTGAGGCAAGGGGCCCTCGGAGGCGTCGACCAGAAGCAGCACGCCGTCGACCATCGTGAGCGCGCGCTCGACCTCGCCGCCGAAATCCGCATGCCCGGGCGTGTCGACGATGTTGATCTTGATATCGCCGAAGCGCACCGCCGTGTTCTTGGCGAGGATCGTGATGCCCTTCTCGCGCTCGAGGTCCATCGAGTCCATCACCCGCTCCGCGACCTCCTGGTTCGCGCGGAAGGCGCCGGACTGCCACAGCATGGCGTCGACGAGCGTGGTCTTGCCGTGGTCCACGTGGGCCACGATGGCCACGTTGCGGATGTCGTCTCTAGTTGCCGCCCACCAGTGTAGAGATGACCCGCGACCACGCCCGAGTTTGCGCGGGCACCGTATTCCGGTGTACGAAGCAGACCAACGCATCCGATACCGCGAGGGGGAGCCCACCGATGGTTCGACCGTTGCACCCGAAAGAACGTCAGTCTACAGCCGCCGCGCCTTCCTCCAGCGAGCCGCCGCCGCCGGCATCGCGCTGCCGAGTCTGTCGGCGATCCTGGCCGCCTGCGGCAGTGGCGCCCAAAGCAGCGTCGCCACGTCGGCCGCCTCGGCAGCAACGGCGGGAGCCATTACGGGACCGGCGGCATCGCCGGCGCGGCGTATCCGCTCGCACGGCCCAACGCCCCCGTGACGTGGAACGTCGATGCGAGTGAGCTGATCGCCGACGACCTCAAGCCCGAAGAGAACGCAACGGTCAACTTCCTGCGCTGGCCGTACTACCTGGCCCCCGTCGTCATCAAGTCGTTCGAGAAGAAGTACAGCTGCACCGTCGAGCAGACCGAGTTCGCCGACATCGACAAAGGCCTCGCGAAGATCAACACCGGCCAGGGCGACTTCGACCTGCTTGTCGGGATGAACGTCTGGGCCGTCGGGCGCTCGATCGCCGCGGGCCTGCTGCGCCCGATCAACCTCAGCTACATCCCCAACCTCGCGGCCAATACTGGGACACGTTCCAGAGTCCGTTCTACGACGTCGACTCCCACTACACGCTGCCCTACTCGGTGTGGAGCACCGGCATCTTCTCGCGCAACGACAAGATCACCGACGACATCGCCGGCATGGCGAACCCGTACGACATCTTCTGGAACGGCGCGCCGGTAGACAAGACGCACCTGCTCGCCAACGCGCAGGACGTCTTGTCAATGGCGATGTTCCGCGACGGCCTGACCGACGTGAACGTGACCGATACGGCGACGATCACCTCGGCGAAGGACGCGATCGCCGAGGTCGTCAACGCGACGAACGCCTCGTTCGATCACGTGGACTACACCGACGTACCGAAGGGGCAGGCGTACCTGCATCAGTCGTGGTCGGGCAACGTCAGCGACGCCTTCGTGTT
>CAWAAO010000013.1:0-199307 GCA_963780015.1 uncultured Actinomycetes bacterium | reverse complement strand
ATATGCGCACGCCCGTGCGCGAAACGACCTTGACGCGCTCGGCGGGGCGACCCAGCATGCGGACGTGATCACCGCCGCCCTGACGTCCACATGAACGAGACCATGAAGAACCGCCTCATCGTCGTGCTCTCGGCGGTGTCCGTCCTCCTGCTGATCGTCGCCAGCTGGGCCGTGGCCACCCGCCAGTCAGACGCGGCCGCGGCGCCCACCTATTGGGTGGCGACCGACGGGAACGACGCTGCGGCGGGCACGTCGGACGCGCCGTGGGCCACCCTCCAGAAGGCGGCCGACTCGGTGCCACCGGGCGCCACCGTGTACGTCCACGGCGGCACGTACGCACAGCGCGTCGACATCCACGTCTCGGGCGAGCCCGGCCGGCCGATCACGTTCGCGCCGGCTCCGGGTGAGGCCGTCGTCCTCGACGGGTCATCGCTCGACGTCCCGGCGGGGCAATCCGCCATGATCGGCGTCGATTCCCAGCGCTACGTCACGATCCAGGGCTTCGAGATCACCGGCTACCGAAGCGACGCCTCGGGCCACGTGCCGATCGGGATCCTCGTGACGGGTGCCGCCGACCACGTCCGGCTCGACGGCAACTTCGTGCACGATCTCGGGACCACCTTCAAGGGGCGCAACGGCGGCGATGCGCACGGGATCGGCGTGTTCGGCACGACGAGCGATCACCCGATCGCCGGCGTCGAGATCGTCGACAACGAGCTCGCGAACCTCACCCTCGGCTCCTCCGAGGCGCTGGTCGTGAACGGGAACGTCACGGACTTCCTGATCCAAGGGAACCGAGTGCACGACACGAACAACATCGGGATCGATGTGATCGGGTTCGAGGGGACCGCGCCCGATCCGACGGTCGACCAGGCTCGCGACGGGATCGTGCGGGGCAACACGGTGTGGAACGTCGACAGCTACGGCAACCCCGCGTACGGATACGACCGCAGCGCCGACGGCATCTACGTCGACGGCGGCCGAGACGTCCTGATCGAAGGCAACGTCGTGCACGACATCAACATCGGGATCGAGCTCGCGAGCGAGCATGCCGGCCGAGCCACGAGGAACATCACCGCCCGCAACAACCTCGTGTACGACGCGACGGCGATCGGCGTGGCGATCGGCGGCTACGACCGGCGACGCGGCAGCACGGAAGACTGCGTGATCGTGAACAACACGATCGTGCACACCGACGGCGTCGAGCTCCTCGTGCAGTTCGACACCAGGAACAACGTGATCGCGAACAACGTGATCGAGGCCGGCCCGGCGCACCGCTTCGTCGAGAACGCCTACCGGGAGAACATCGGCAACGTCGTGGACCACAACCTCTACTACTCGCAGGACGGGAGCCCGGTCGGTCTGTGGCAATGGAAAGGCATCGCGTACAAGGATTTCGACGCGTGGCAGGCCGACTCCGGCAACGACCACGGGTCGATGTTCGCCGACCCGGGATTCACCGATCCGGGCGCGGCCGACTATTCGCTCCAGTCGGGCTCGCCGGGTGTGGACGCCGGTGCGTTCCTCGCCGTCGCCGGCGCGACCGATCTGAACGGGCAGCCACGGGCCCAAGCCGGGGGGATCGATCTCGGCGCCTACGAGGTGACGGCCGCGCCGCCGTCCCCCACCCCGTCCATGCCGGAACCGGTCACCTACGCCGGCGACCTCACCTGGTTGCGATCGGACAACGGGTGGGGACCTCCCGAGATCGACCGGAGCAACGGGGAGCGCGCACCCGACGACGGTGGACCTCTTCGGATCGGCACGGCCACGTTCGAGCACGGGATCGGTGCGCATGCGCCTTCTCGGATCGAGATGTCGCTGGAGGGAGGATGCTCCCTCTTCCTGGCGGACGTCGGATTGGACGAAGAGGTCGGCGATCACGGCTCGGTGGTGTTCGAGGTCTGGGGAGACGACGAGCGGCTCGCGGTCAGCGGCATCGTCCGCGGGCCGCAGGTGAGCGTGCCGATCGCGGCCGATGTGACGGGCGTCGATCGCTTGGCGCTGGTCGTGACGCCCGGCGGCGACGGGAACGCCTTCGACCACGCCGATTGGGGGAACGCGCGGCTCGCCTGCGAGTCGCCCTAGACCGAGCGACCGGCGCTACAGCACGACGCGATGGAGGCGCCAGGGCTCGGCGATGCCCTTGAGCTGGCATTCGCCGACGGCCTCGAAGCTCAGTCCCGAGCCGGCGGTGAGGTCCTTCACGGTCTGTGACACCAGGATCTCCGACGGGGCCGCGGAGTCGGCGATCCGCGACCCGATCACGACCCCGAGACCGCTGACCTTGCCGTCGATCACGGTGGCCTCGCCCGTGTGCACGCCGGCGCGGACCTCGATGCCGAGGTCGCGGACGCGCTCGATCACTTCCTGGGCGCAACGGATCGCGCGCGCCGGCCCATCGAACGTCGCATAGAACCCGTCGCCGGCCGTGTCGTTCTCGACGCCGCGCCAGCGCACCAGGGCATCGCGCACGATCTCGTGATGGCGGCCGACCAGCGGCTTCCATCCCTCGTCGCCGAGCGACGCGTGCAGCTCGGTCGAGTTCACGATGTCGGTGAACAGCACGGTCGCGAGGACCGTGTCCAGCTCGAACGCGGGTGCCGGCACGCCGATGAAGTCGCGGATCGCGCGCAGGACCTCCGGCTGCTCGTGGATCGCGGGGATGCTGTCGCCGGCGCCGGCGAACAATCGCATCGATGCCCGGGGCATCATGTCGACGAGATAGGACAGCGCCGCGCGGTCCCGCTCGCGCGCGAGCAGCAGCGTCTGCGCGCTCACCGACGGGAGGGTTCCCCGCACGTCGGTCTGGCGCCAGATCAGCTCGTGCTGGATCGCGACGTCGGGCGTCGCGGACTGCCGTGACAGCAGCCCCCACGGCACCGACGGGTCGTCCGGATCGTTGTAGGTGGCCGTGCCCCAGTTCTCGACGATGTCCTGCATCCATTTCTCGAGGTCGTGCTCGTTGCCGCCCCACGGATAGTCGTCGGCATGGGTCGAACGCGGCGAGGGGTACCACCAGAACAACGAGCGCAACCGCTCGGGGAACGTCGCGGCGAACAGCACGTTCATCGCGCCGCCCTCGAGCTGCCCGCCCAAGACCGGACTGTCGGCGCCGACCGCGTCGAGCACCGCGCCGAGGTCGGCCACCCTCGTCTCGAGGTTCGGCACGTCGACGTTGCGGCTCGACGCGCCGGTCCCCCGCCGATCGTGCAGGATCAGCCGCGAGAAGGACGCCAGCCCGTGGAACCAGGCCGCGTACTTCGGGACCTGCCACAACGCGTCCACGCTCCAGGAATCCGGGGCCCAGGCGATGTCGATCGGGCCGTCCCCCAACACCTGGCAGGCGATATAGGCGCCGTCGCCCGTGCGGACGTAGCGCGCCTCCGGCGCATCGCTCATCTGCTCATCACGACGGCAAGGCTAGTCGAGGTGGCTCAGATCGGGCGGGCGGGGACGGTCACGAACCGCAGGCCTCGCGCCCGGATGCCCTTGATGATCGCCGGCAACGCCCGGATCGTGTGCCCCGCATCGCCGCCGCCGTCGTGCAGCAGCACGATCGAGCCCGCGTGCACCTGCGACAGGACCGCGCGCGAGATCTCCCTTGGCGTCACGTGCGAGCGCCAGTCGCGCGGGTCGACGTCCCAGGTGACGAGGCGCATGCCCTGCTCGCGGGCCTGTTGCACCAGCTCGTCGTCGTACCAGCCGCCCGGCGGCCGGAAGAGCGTGGCATCGACACCCTCGTCGGCGAGCACCGCGGAGGCGTGTCGCAGCTCCGCCGCGATCTGGTCGGCCGATTGGTGCGCCATCGTCTCGGGATGGTCGAACGTGTGGTTGCCGATCTCGTTGCCGCCGGCGAGGACCCTGCCGACCAGACGCGGATGTTGCGACGCGAGCGACCCGATCTCGAAGAAGGTCGCGCGCACGTGGAAGCGGTGCAGGACGCGCAGGATCCGTTCCGTCGCTCCCGGCCAGGGACCGTCGTCGAACGTCAGCGCCACCGCACGCGGCGCGCGCCCCCTGCCGATCGAGCGATCGGTGACCGACGCGACGGTCCCCGAGACGCGGCCCTGGATCGTGATCCGGCGGGTCGGGTAGACCGTCAGGGTCCGTTCCGGGTCACCGACCCGCGGGCTCACGTTCCGAACGATACGGACCGTCGGCTCGGTCTTGTCGGTGCCGTCGACGACCCGGATGCGGTCGCCCGTGCGCAGGACCGTCGAGCGTGCGGCCACGCGACCGTTCAGCTCGATCCGGCCGGGGTAGGCCTTGCGTTCGAGGACCGTCCCGTCGACCGCCAACAGGTGGCCCGCCTCGGGCACGAGGTCGGCCGCCGTCAGCACCGCGCCGAGCGTCGTGCCCGGGACAACCTGCGAGCCCCTCGCCGTCGAGCCGCACCTGGACCGGCGGCGGGGTCGGCGACGGCGCGGCCGTGCCTCCGGTGCACGACACCAGCACCACCAGGGCGAGCGACACGCCGGCGGCCCGGACGGGGAAGGGAAGTCCGACCACGCACACATGGTTGCACACGCGCCAACGCCCGACTCCCCGCCCGCCCGTTGCGGCGCGACTACTCGGCGAGGGTCGCGGCGTGATCGGGCACGGAGGTGTAGATGTCGCGAGGCGGACGCACGTACCCGACGTCGGACTGCCGGGGCGGCAGCTCGATGGCGGGCTCGGGCCGCGAGACCCACGGCACCTGCGACAGGACGTGGGCCATGCAGTTGATGCGCGCGCGACGCTTGTCGTCGGCATCGACGACGTACCACGGTGCCTCGGGGAGATCCGTGTGCACGAACATGTCGTCCTTCGCGCGCGAGTAGTCCACCCACTTCGTCCGGGCGAACAGGTCGGTCTCGGAGAGCTTCCAGCGGCGCATCGGATCGTCGATGCGTTTGCGGAACCGCCGCTCCTGCTCCTCGTCGGACACCGAGAACCAGTACTTCAACAGGATGATGCCGTCCTCCACGAGGAGCCGCTCGAAGATCGGGCACTGCCGGAGGAACAGCTGGTAGTCCTGCGGCGAGCAGAACCCGAGCACGCGCTCCACACCGGCGCGGTTGTACCAGGACCGGTCGAACAGGGCGATCTCGCCGCCGGCCGGCAGGTGCGCGACGTAGCGCTGGAAGTACCACTGGGTCTGCTCGCGCTCCGTGGGCTTGGGCAGCGCGACGTGCTTCGTGATGCGCGGGTTCATGTGCTCGGTCATGCGCTTGATCGCGCCGCCCTTCCCGGCCGCGTCGCGCCCCTCGAACACGATCGCGATCCGGGCGCCCGTCTCGTAGACCCACTCCTCCATCTTCACGAGCTCCTCCTGGAGGCGCGCCAGTTCGCGCTCGTACACCTTGGCGGGGAGCTTCTCGGTCATGGGTCGCGAGTCTAGGCCGAACGCCCTTCCCACGCAGGGTGCCAGGGCGTACCCTTCCCGCGATATGGACGACGAACACAGCCCGTCGGACGCGACGTTCCGGCTGCCGTTCCGGGCGATCGTGGAGCACCTCCCGGTGGTCGTCTACGTCGACGCCTGGGACGCGCCGGTGCCCCAGACCCTCTACATCAGCCCCACCGTCCAGGAGATGCTCGGCCATCCGCCCGAGCTCTACCTCGAACAGGGGGCACGCTGGCTCGAGACCGTCCATCCCGACGACCTCCCCGGCATGCGTGCCCAGCTCGCCGCCTGTGCCACCGCGGGCACGCCGTATGAGATGCACTACCGGTTCCTGCACCCGGACGGGCGGGACGTGTGGGTCCGCGACCGCGCGACCCCGTACCGCGACCCCGAGACCGGCGAGCGTCGGTGGATGGGCGCGCTCGAGGACGTCACCGCTCGCGTCGAGGCAGAGCAGGCCCAGGCCCTGTCGACGATCCAATACGAAACCTTGCTGGAGAACGTTCCGGCCGTCGTCTACGAGACGGACCCCGATGACGAGCGTCGGACCGTCTATATGAACCGCAAGATCGAGGACCTCCTCGGCTACACGATGGAGGAGTGGCTGGATCAGCCCGACATGTGGATCGAGGTGCTGCACCCCGACGATCGGGAGCGGGAGCTGGCGGCGCACGACCTCGCGTCGACCACCGGCGACCCGTGGGCGCGCGAATACCGAATGATCGGTGCCGAGGGCCAGGTGGTGTGGCTGCGCGACCAGGCCGTGCTGTTGCGCGACGTCGACGGGAACGCCACCCGCTGGCAGGGCGTGATGATGGACATCACCGCCGAGAAGGAGGCGCAGCTCGCGCTTGCCGCCGCCCACGACGAGCTCGAGTTCCGCGTGCGCGCACGCACCGCGGCGCTGCAGGAGACGAACGAGTTGATGGGCATCGAGATCGCCGAGCGCCAGCGCGCCGAGGAAGAGCGCCTGCGCGCGGAACAGCAGCTCGGTCACATCCTCGACAACGTGCCGGCGGTCGTCTACCTCTGGCAGATGCGCGAGGCCGACGACGGGACGTTCTCGTTGTTCATCACCCCGAAGATCGCCGAGATGCTCGGCTACAGCCCGACGGAGTGGGCGGAAGGTGGCTGGCGCACCCGGCTGCATCCGCACGATCGCGAACGGGTCAACGAGGCCGCCCGTCGCAGCATCGAACACGGCGATCCGTTCCAGATGGAATACCGCTACCTCGCGCGGGACGGGCGCGTCGTGTGGGTCGTGGACCACGCCGTCCTGCAGCAGCGCAACGCGAGCGGTGCGCCCTTGCTGTTCGAGGGCGTGATGATGAACGTCACGGCATTGCACGAGGCGGAGGAGAAGGCGGCCGAGGCCGAGAGCCGGTTCCGCACGCTGGTCGAGCGGGGTCCGGCGATCCAGTACAGCTACACCCTGCGGTCCTTGGATCCACCGCATGTCTCGCTCGAATACGTGAGCCCACAGCTCAGCCGTCTGCTCGGCGTGTCCGCCGACGCGTGGATCGACGATCCGCTGGCCTGGTTCGGGATGATCCACCCCGACGATCGAGACGACATGCTCGCGGCCAGCCGCCACACATGGCGGACGGGTGAGCCGTGGACCTCGGAGTACCGGATCCTGGCCGCCGACGGCAACGTCGTCTGGCTCGCCGACCGCGGGCATTGCGTGGAGCGCGACGACCAGGGTCGCCCGACACGCTTTCTCGGGGCCATCACGGACGTCACCTCCCGTCGGGAGCGGCTCGCCGAGCTCGAGGCGGAGCTGGCGATGCTGCGAGCGGTCACCGACAGCGCGCCTGTCGTGTCGTGGTCCGAGACCGTCGACCGCCGGGCGGGCACGAGCCGGTACACCTATATGTCGCCCGAGGCGGAGGCGCTCGTCGGCCTCACGCCGGCGCAGCTGCTGGCCGAGCCCGCGCACTTCCCGCGGCTGGTGCACCCGGACGACCGCGCCCGGATCGTCGATTCGAGCCGTCGCTCCGAAGCGACCGGCGAGTGGGAAGACACGTACCGGGTCGTGCGGGCCGACGGGACGGTCCGATGGGTGCACGGCAAGGGCCGTCGCGTCGAGAGCGACGAGCCCGACATCAGCGTCTGGCACGGCATCACGATCGACGTGACCGCCCAGGTCGAGGCGGCCCAGGCCGCCGGCCTCGCGCCCTCGGTCTGGGCGACCCCACCCCCGGGCTAACCGGTCGGCGCCAGGACCCGGACCCGCTCCGGCAGGTACTGCCACAGGTGCTCGGGGATCTCCACGCTGCCGTCGGCGCGCTGATGGTTCTCCAGGATCGCGATCAACGTGCGCGCGATCGCCGTGGCCGTGCCGTTCAGCGTGTGCAGGACCTCGACGGAGCCGTCCGCACGCCGGACGCGCGCCTGCAGGCGGCGGGCCTGGTAGTCCGTCGTGTTCGAGCAGCTCGTGAGCTCGCGATAGCGCTGCTGGCCCGGCAGCCATCCCTCGATGTCGTACTTCTTCGCGGCGGGCGCGCCGAGGTCGCCGACCGGGATGTTGACGACGCGGTAGGGGATCTCGAGCTTCCCGATGATCGCCTCTTCGACGCTGACCAGGTATTCGTGCTCGTCCCAGCTGGTCTCCGGCGTGACGAACGAGAACATCTCGACCTTGTCGAACTGGTGGACGCGGAACATGCCGCCCATGTCCTTGCCGTAGGTGCCGGCCTCGCGACGGAAGCAGCTCGAGTACCCCGCGTAGCGCATCGGCAGCTGCCCCTCATCGAGGATCTCGCCCATGTGCAGCGCGGCCAGCGGCACCTCGGCCGTCCCGACCAGATACAGGTCGTCCTCCGCCGTCTTGTAGATCTGCGCCTCGTCGCCGGGGAAGAACCCCGTGCCGTACAGCGCCTCCTCGCGGACGAGCACCGGCGGGATGACCGGCAGGAAACCCTTGTCCACCAGGATGTCGAGCGCGCTTCGCACGAGCGCGAACTGGAGCAAGACGATGTCGCCCAGCAGGTAGACGAAGCGCGAGCCGCTCGTGCGGGCCGCGCGCTCGATGTCGAGCACGCCGAGCAGCTCGCCCAGCGCCACGTGATCGCGGATCTCGAAGTCGAACACCGGCGGTTCCTCGTGGTTGCGCCGGATCTCGACCGCGTCCTCGTCGGTCAGGCCGTCGGGGACGCTCTCGTGGGCGACGTTGGGGGTGGCGGCGAGCAACGCGGTCAGCATCGCCTCGGCGTCGGCGAGCTCCGGCTCCGCGGCCTTGAGCGCGGCGCTGACCGACGCGACCTGCGCGATCAGCGCCTGCTTGTCGTCGCCCTGGGCCTTGCCGATCGCCTTCGAGGCCTTGTTCTGCTCCGCGCGCAGCTCCTCGACGCGGGTCGTGAGCTCGCGGCGCTTCGCGTCGGCGGCGAGCAATTCGTCGGCCCGCTCGGGGATCCCTCGACGGGCCAACGCGATGCGGAACGGCTCCGGGTCCTCCCGGATCCTCTTGATATCGAGCATCTACCTCACACCTTCACCTGGCCGGGTTCCTTCTTCTCCGCGGCGGCCGCGCCCGTCGACGACGAGGCGGCCGATGCGGACGAGGAACCCGACGAGGCGCCGGCGTCCATGATGCTCTGCCCGTGGAAGACCCCGCCCTCCTCGACGACGAGGGTCTTGGAGGTGATGTTGCCGTCGATGCGGCCGCCCCGGGCCAGGTGGGCCTTGTCCTTCACGACGATGTTGCCGGTGAAGCGGCCCGCCACCGAGACGTTCTGGGCGCGGATGTCCGCCTCGACCTGGCTCTGGGAGGACAAGGTGACGTCGCCGTCGGCGTTGATCTGGCCCTTCACCTGGCCGTCGATCCGCAGGCTGCCGGCCGACACGACGTTGCCCTCGAGGCGCGCACCGGTACCGACGATCGTGACCTCACCGTTGTTGTCCGCCATGTCCCTGTCCTTTCGCTCACGATGCTCGACCGGGGCCACACCGGGCGCCCCTTCCGCATCTTCCCGTCGCCAGATCATCGTGCTGCCGCCGCTTCCTCGTCGTCGTGCCGCATCGCCTGTCGGATCGCTTCCTCTTCCTCGCGGGAGAGGTTGTACGTGCTCTGGCCCGCGGTCAGGGGCTTGGCGTACACGCGGGTCTCCTGCCGGCCGTTGATCGAGGTCAGCACGACCCCGGTGCCGTGGTCATCGAGCAGGGCACAGGAGAAGGACAGCCGGCCGCCGACGTCTTCGAAGGCGTCGTAGCGCAGCACCCCGACGCGCCGCACGCTGCCCTCGATCTGCACCTGTTGCGTGCGATCGGTCGCGTTGAGCGCGCGCACGGCCTGTTCCAGGCGGTCGATCTTGCCGAGCAGCGCGCCCACGGCGTCGTCGCCCGCCAGCGCCGTCGGCTGGCCACGGCCCCGCGAGCCGCCGAGGATCACGAACAGGATCGCGAGCAGCGACAGGCCGATCGCGATCATCGCGACCAACGTGAGCGTGCGATCCGACAGGGTCATGGCTGGCTCCTCGTGCGCACCGGAACCGCAGCGTGCAAGCGGTTTCGGACAGATTGGGCAGTATACGCCGCCGGTCGGAGGCGCTCAGCTCACGTCGCGACGACGGAACACGACGAGCGCCAGCACGAGCAGCACGACGACGTAGACGCCGACGACCGCGTTCGCCCTGCCCACGCTCATCAGGACCTCGGGGGCGGGGGACGTGGAGCTGTAGTACGAGTCGGAGACGTAGTGCAGGATCGGCGTCTGGCTCACCACGACGATGCCGGCGCGCACCAGCAGCCAACCCTGGATCGAGGGACGGAACCCCGCGATCACCGCCTCGAAGAGGATCAGATAGCCGAACATCGCGCCGAGCGAGGACACGGTCGAGCGTCCGATCATGGCGATCGACAGCGCGATCAACGCGAACGCGGTCGCCACCGCCGAGGTCCGCAGCAGTGTCTGGAACGCGTCGTTCCAGACATCGCTCGGTGTGAAGGCGGTGGTGCCGCGGGTCGCGGCGCCGAGCCAGAAGACGGCGGCAAAGACCGCCTGGAGCCCGATCGTGATCACGAACGCGAACAGCACCACGACGGCGGCGCGCGTGAGCAGCACCTTGATCCGTCGCGGCTCCCACGTGAGCAGGGTCGTGATGGTGTCGCTCGTCCAGTCGGCCCCGCCGAGCGACGCGCCGAGCAGCGCCCCGAGCAGGATCACGAACGTCGAGATCCCCTGGAAGATCTCGGGGAGATCGCGCAGCTGCATGCCGACATCGCCGATGAACGGACCGGAGTTCTCGCGGCAGAACTGCTCCAGGGTGTCGAAGCCGGCGGGAACCTGCTGGTTGGGCCCGAGGTACTTGCCGTTCATGCAACGCTGGAACTGCTGCTCGAACCGTGCCTGCGCCTGGTCCAGGTCGGCCTGGGTCGGCGGATGGGAGTTGATGGCCGCGATGCCCAGGCTCACGAAGACGGCGAGCAGGCCTCCGACGATCACCATCGGCACGAGCCGACGCGACCGCGCGCGCAGGAACTCGGACCGGAACAGGCGCATCAGTCCCCCACCCCTTGGTCCTTCGTGAGCTCCAGGAAGACGGTTTCGAGATCGACCTCGTCGGGGCGGAGCTCGGTGACGAACAGGCCGGCCTCCGCCAGCGTGCGGCTGACGCGTTCCGCCTGTTCGGCCGGCACGTCGACCTTGAGGGCGCCGCCCGCCGACACCACCGGCATCTGCGCCTCGGTGAGCACGCGACGACCGGCCTCGAGATCGCCCACCTTCACGAGGAGTCCCCGGCCCCCGGTCGTCAGGACCTCATCGACCGGCCCCGACGTGACCAGCTTGCCCTTCGCCACGATCGCGACATGGTCGGCGGTCTGTTGCACCTCGGACAGGATGTGGCTCGAGATGAAGATCGTTCGTCCCTCGGCGCCGAGGGACCGCACGAGCTCGCGCACCTCCACGATCCCCGCCGGGTCGAGCCCGTTGGCCGGCTCGTCCAGGATCAGCAGCGCGGGATCGCGCAACAGCGTGGCCGCGATCGCCAGCCGCTGCTTCATGCCGAGCGAGTAGGTCCTCACGCGATCCTTCGCGCGATCGGTGAGCCCGACACGCTCCAGGGCCGCGTCGATCGCGGTCGCGCCCTCGCCGTGGATGCGCGCGAGGATCTCGAGGTTCCGGCGCCCCGAGAACCGCGGGAACATCGCGGGCGCCTCCACGATCGAGCCCACGCGCGCGATCACGCTCGGCAGGTCCCGTTGGACGTCGGCGCCCATCAGCGTCATCCGGCCCGCACTCGGCCGCACCAGCCCGAGCAGACAGCGGATCGTCGTCGTCTTGCCGGCACCGTTCGGCCCGAGGAACCCGAACACGCCGCCCGTCGGGACCGAGAGGTCGAGCCCTTGGATCGCGACCGTGCGGCCACCGCGCAGCTTGGCGTACTCCTTGTGGAGCCCCTCGATCTCGATGACGCCCATGCGGCACCCTACCCCGGCACACGGGCGCTGTGGCGCCACATCCACCACGCGCCACCGAATCCGAACAGGGCGAGCAAGCCGAACGTGGCCTGGTCGCTGACGCCCTGCGCGAGGGCGCCGCCGAGACTCGGCCCGACGATCCCCGAGCCGGCCCACACCATGTTGAGCAGCGCGCCGACCACCGCGACGGAGAACCCGCCCTGGGCCGCACCCACCGCGCCGAGCGGGTAGGTGAGCGCGATCATCACGCCGGTCGTGATACCCATGACCAGGAGGAACACGATCGTCGCGGGCGCGGACACGAAGAACGCCGCGATGGTGAGGCCGATGCCGAACACCGTGGACCAGATGGCGGCCACGCGGATCGTCGTGTACCGATCCGCGCCCCGGGCCGTGAACGCGCTCGTGGCCGCGAACACGACCGCCGACGCGGAGAACGCGAGGCCGATCGCGGTCGCCGAATAGCCGAGATCGTCGAGCCGCAGCGGCACGAGCAGCTCCGCCGTCATCCACATGAGCGCCACGACGAGCGTGAGCATCACGCTCGTGACCATCAGATCGTCGGCCCGCGCGGCGCGCATCATGTCGGCCAGCGGCGGCCCCGGTTCGGGCACGCGGCCCTCCTCACCGGGTGCGAACACGAGCGTCACGCCGGTCACCGCGCAGGCGATCCCGAGCAGCACGAACGGCGTCCCGATGGAGTACCGCTCGCCGACGAACCCCGCGAAGGCGGGACCGATCAGACTGCCGATGCCGACGACGGCCGTCGTCATCGCGAGGGCCTTGGACCCGTCCTGCCCGGCCGCGTCGTGCAGCCACGCCGTGGCCGTGACCCACATCGTGCCCAGCCCCACGCCGAGCAGCGCACGGCCGGCCAGCAACGTCGGGTAGGAGTGCGAGAGCCCCACGATGAGGTTCCCCCCGGCGAGCGCGCCCATCCCCCACAGCGTCAGCGACCGCACGGAGAACCGGCGGCTGAGGGCCCCGGCCGGCAACGACACGAAGAGGATCCCGACGGCCGCGACGCTGAGGATGTACCCGGTCTGCGTGTCCGACAGGCCGAACCATGCCTGATAGTCGGGCAGCAGGGGTGCGATCCCCGACCAGCCGAGCTCCCCCACGAAGATCGTGGCGAACAAGAGCAACACGGTCGGTCGGCGCATCCGGCACAGGATGCCACCCCGCGTGCGGGTTCAGTGCATGCGTCCGCGACCCGCGATCACGATCGGATGATCGATCCGGTCGCCGCGGATCCCGAGCGCCGTGTCGAACAGGTTGATGCAGCTGCACACGTGCAGGGGGATCACCTGGAGCCGCGTGCCGATCGCGAGGTCGCCGCCGCCCTCGATGTGCCCGACCCCGTGTTCCTCGGACAGGAAGTCCACGACGAGGTCCGGCCGACCGAGCACCACGCCGCGCCCCGGCCAGGGCGGGCCGTCCTCACCGTCGGAGCTGAACGCCTTGCTCCCCGCATCCACCACGAACCGCTCCGCGGTCGGGCGTGCGACGACCGTCACCAGCACGCGGGCGGCGCACGTGTCCAGCGTGGCCGTCCCCAGCCGCAGCTGCTGGACGTCGTTGCAGACGTAGGTGCCCGGGCGGATCTCGGTCACGCCCGGCACGCCCGCCGCGACGCGCGCGGTCGGCGTCGATCCGACGCTGATCTCCCGCAGCTCGAGCCCGTCGCGGGCGCAGCGGGCGGCCGTGTCCAGCAGGTCCTCGGCCTCGCGGACGGCGGCGGCATGCAGCGCATCCGCATCGGTCGCCCGGTACGCGTGCCCCGCGTGCGTGAGCAACCCGATGACCTCGATGCCCGGGATCCGGGCGATCTGCAGCGCAAGTTCCGCCGATGCGGCGCCCGGGGCCCGTCCCATCCGGTGCAGCCCGGTGTCGACCTCGACGAGCACCGGGATGTCGACCGCCCGACGCGCCCCGAGGGCGCCGAGCGCCTCCGCGACCTCCACCGTGTCGAGGCTCACACGGATCGTCGCGCGCTCGAGCAGTGCCTCCAGCCGTGCGAGCTTCAGCGCGCCGACGATCGGGAAGGCCACCAAGAGGTCGTCGAACCCCGCGTCGACCATCACGGCCGCCTCGTCGAGCTTGGCGACCGTCAGGCCACCGGGCGCCGGCCGCGATCTGCATCCCGGCGATCTCCGGCGACTTGTGCGTCTTCGTGTGGGGCCGCAGCCGCACGCCGGCTGCGTCGGCCACGGCCGCCATCTCCGCGATGTTGCGCTCGATGACGTCGAGATCGAGCAACAGCGTGGGCGTGTCGACCTGCTCGAAGGACGCCGTGTCCGTCACGCCGCGAACCCTACCGCCACGGGCCGGACCGGCCTAGAAGGTCAGTTCGCAGTTGCGTTCGGTCCTGCCGTTGCGGCAGTGGTCGGTGCCGTCGCCGCCATCGAGGACGTCCACAGGCTTGGTGCCGACGTCCCGCCGAGACGATCGTTGCCCACGCCGCCGTACAAGTAGTCCTTGCCCCAGGAGCCGTGGCTGAGGTCGACGAAAGGCTAGAAGCACTGAACGGCGTTCAACGAGCCGACGGGTGATGAGCGGCACGGCTCCCTCCCATCCGGTCGCCAGCAGGGCGATCAGCGACGGCGGCGTGATCGTCTCCACCGGGCCGTGCGGACGCGCAACCCGTCGGTCGTAGCCCCGCGGGTGACCACCGCAGCAGATCGGCTCCGAGCACGAGGTGCGGAGCCCCGTCGTGCACGACGAAGGCGCCATCGGGCAGATCCCGCAGCTCGGCGTCGTGATGCCGCTGGCGTTTCGATGCCGGGTCGATGCGCTCGGCGTGCAAGCGGGCGTCGATGTCGTCGGCACCGGCGGGGTCGCCGTGACGATCGCGCCAGAACGCGACGAACCGCCGGTAGTCGTCATGTCGACACAGGGCGCACGGGCGGTGACCGGCGGCGAACGCCGTCGCCTCGTCCAGGAAGAACAGCTCGGTGAAACGACCCGGCTGCAGCAGCGGCCCGCGCTGCCACCCACGGAACTCGAGCCGGCACGCGATCCACCGGCGCACGGCGTACCGGCGACGGATCGTGCCGGTGGCGTCGTGCAGGCATCCGCGGTTCCCGTACACGAGTCCTCGGGCGGGATCGGCGATCAGATCCCCCAGCGGCGTGACGCGGTTCTGCAAGGGCATGCGCACAGGCTCAGTCGGTGGTCAGGCTCGCGCGGAGCTCGGCGGGATCCCCCTCCGCCTCGACGCGCCCGTCGCGCAAGAGCATCGCGCGCGTCGCGTACTCGATCGCCTGCGGGTCGTGCGTCGCGACGACCACGGCGCCGCCGCGCGACGCGACCTCCCACAGGGCCGCGAGGATCCGTTCGCCGTTCGCCTCGTCCACTTCGGAGATCGGCTCGTCGGCGAGCACCACGGTCGGCTGCCCGACCAACGCCCGCGCGACCGCGATCCGCTGCTGCTGACCGCCGGAGAGCTCGAACGTCCGGTGCTCGAGTCGGTCGCGCAGGTCCAGCCGCTCGAGCATCGCGGTCGCCGCCTCCCGGCTCTCCCGGACCTCGCCGCGCACCCGCAGCGGCAACGCCACGTTCTCCACCGCGGACAGCGACGGCAACAGACCGTAGGCCTGGAACACGATCCCGATCTCTCGTTGGTGCACGGCACGACGGTCCTCGGCCGACATCGTTGCGAACGGCCTGCCCTGCCACCGCACCTCGCCCTCGTCCGGCTCGTCGAGGCCGGCGAGCATCCCGAGGAACGTCGACTTGCCGGAGCCGCTCGGGCCCAGCAGCGCGACGAGGTCCCCCGGGCGAAGGGCAAGCGACACCCCGCGGACCGCGGGTACGTCCGTGGGGCCGCGATAGGTGCGCGCGACGTCGACCGCCTCGAGCAGGGGCTCAGTCATCGCGCTGCTCCCTGCGGCGGCGGATCACGACATCGTCCGACTCGATCGAGATCTCGAGCGGCTCGGCCCCGAGGGCGTCGGCGGCTTCGAGCGGCAGTCGCACGGCTGCCGTCCGCTCCGATCGGCGGCAGCGGGACCCCGGCTTCGGAGGCGCGGCCGTGCCTGAGGTAGACCCTGCGGTCGGCGGCGCGTGCGGCCAGCAGGTCGTGGGTCGACATCACGATCGTCGTCCCGAGTCGCGCCGACACGTCTCGAAAGACGTCGAGCACGCGGGCGGCCGAGGCGCCGTCGAGCTCGCCGGTCGGCTCATCGGCGAGCAGCAGCGCGGGGTCGTTCGCGAGCGCGACGGCGACCGCCGTGCGCTGCTGCTCCCCGCCGGAGAGCTGCGCGGGCAGGTGGTGCGCGCGCTCGCTCAGGCCGACGAGTTCGAGCAGCTCCTCCGCGGGGGTTTCGGCGGTCGAACCTCGACGGAGGTGCGCCGTCCGGCGCGGCGCACGGCGCGGCAGCCGGACGTTGTCGAGAGCGGTCAGGTAGGGAACGAGGTTCCGGGCGGGGCCCTGCCACACGAAGCCCACCCGGTCGGCACGGTGACGCGTGAGCGACGCATCGTCGAGCAGACCGAGATCGTCGCCCTCGACCTCGACCACGCCCGCCGAGGCTCGGTCCAGACCGCCCAGCAGATGCAACACGGTCGACTTGCCGCTGCCGCTCGGCCCGACGAGCGCCACGAACTCCCCCGGCTCGATCGCGAGGGAAACGCCGGCCAGCGCCGCGATGCCGGTGTCGCCCACCCGGAAGACCTTGTAGACGTCGGCGAACCGGACCGCCGCGCCCCAGCGGTCTGGGGAAGCCGAGCTGTCGCGCGGCGCGCTCATTCGACCTCACCACGCAGGACGGTCGTGACGGGCATACGGGTCAGGGCGCGACCGGCGGCGCGCGTTGCCAGGAACGTGGCGACCGCCAGGGCGGCGAACGCGGCGACGAGGGCCGTGGCGTCGACGACCACGGCCGGCGTCGGGAAGCGGACGCCGGCGCTCGCGCGCAGTTGGGGCGCCGCGAGCGCGACGCAGGCACGGCCGAGCACCAGCCCGGCGATCGAGGCCGCGCCGACGAGCCACAGCTGCTCCCGGCCGATCGCGCGGCGCAGTTCTCGCGTGGGCGCGCCCATCGCGAGCAACGCCGCGAACTCGAACGCGCGGCGGCGCTGCGCGACGTAGAGCGTCGCGGCCACCCCCGCGACCACCAAGGCGAGCCCGGCGATCGCGGAGGCCGCGTCCATGCCGATCGCGAGCGCGGGCGGCTGCTGGTCGAGACCCGCCTGGATCGCCGCGGCCGACGTGGCGTCGATGACGCGGTAGCCGCCGGCCTGCAGATCCGCGGTCGGATCCGCGTGCATCGTCCAGGCCTGGACGGCCACCGACGGCGGTTCCGGTGTGGCGCGCAGCACGTCCTGGAGGGCGGCCTGCGAGACCACGACGAACGGCGAGGACGGCGGGACCCCGGGGAAGGCGTGTGGGATCGCGACCGGCCGGATCGGCACGCGAACATCGGCGATCAACAACGCCGTCGTGGACGGATCGATGGTGTCCGAGACGAGCGCCGGCAGGGGCTGCGGCGTCGGTTGGATCCCGGCGACCTGGACGCCGGACAGCGCCGGGACGGCGTAGCGCCATCCGCCGCCGGTCGCTTCCAGCGTGCCGCCGGCGCCGGCGTGCGAGACGGGCGACCATCCGTCGAGCGACAGCGGCGAGCCGTCCGCGGCCACGTCGGAGAACCGGAACACCGATCCGTCGGGCACCAGGTCGCCGAACGAGCGAGGGTCGATCGTGATCGACAGAAGCCGGCTCGCGCCGGCGAGATCCAGCGTGTACGCGCTCGCGCCCGGCACGACCGGCAACGGGGGCGTCGCCGTGATCGTGCCGTCCGGATCGGCCACGGTGGCTCGCACGTCGAAGGCGCCGAGGTCCGAAGGCGCGGTCATCCGGAACGACAGATCGCGGGCCCCGTCCGGGAGCGGCGCACCCGGCGGCGGCGTGCGCAGGTCCTCCATCAGGTCCCCGAGGGACGCGTCCGCAAGGTCGCCGCGCCACCACGCGCTGCCTTCGAACGTCCCGGGATCGATCCCGAGGCCTTCGGTCCCGGTGGGCAGGGACGGGTTCACGGCGCTCGGAACGAACCGGGTCACGGCGGTCGTCCCCGAGGGCAGCGCACCGACGGCCCCGCCGGGCCACTGCCCGATGTCGCCGACCCACGCCGCGCCGGTGAACGCCTGCGCGGCGTCGCGGTGCGCTCGCTCGGTGGTGGCTCGGAAGGTCGTCGCCACGACGAGCAGGCTGACGGCAAGCACCACCAGCAGCGCCGCCGCGAAGGACGCGTCGCCCGACCGCGCCAGTCGGCGACCGGCGAGGTAGGTCGACAGCCGCCGGGACCGACCCACCGGCGCGTCGAGCGCGCGCGCCGTCCACGACAGCAACCGAACAACCAGGAACGTGACGCCGAGGATCAGGAGCGTGGGAGCGAACAGCAGGAGCGGCTGCACCGGCGGCAGCACCGTTCACGATGGTCGGTGCTGCGGCCTGCCGCAGCTGCACCAGGGCCAAGACCCCGACGGGCAGCACGACCAGTTCGACCGGGAGCCGCGCGAGCAGCGCGCGATCCTCCCGCGAGGCGTGGTGCCGTTCGGCGATGATCGTGCGCCGCACCGCGGCGATCGAGGGCAGCGCGAGCACGATCGCCGCGACGACGGCCGCCGCGACCGCCAGCCGGACCGACGTCGTCGAGAGCGCGGTCGGAAAACCGATGCCGGGCGCCCGTTCGCCCGTGGTCGAGCCGGCGAAGGCCGCGAGCGCGCGGGCGAACAGCAGACCGATCGGCAGGGCGACCACGGCGGCCACGCCGGCTTGCAGCAGCTGGACCCGGAACAGCCAGCTCCGGGAGAAGCCGCGCGAATGCAGGATCGCCAACTCGAAGCCCTGCCGCGCGGCAAGCAACACCCCCACACCGGCGATCACGGCAAGTCCGACAAGCAGGATCTGCAACGCAACGAGGAACACCGGCGTCTGCAGATCCTCGACGGAACGGCGCACGTCGCCGATCAACTCGGGGATCCCACCCTCGACGTGGGCCCGACCCGTGGTGAGCGTATCGAGCAGCCGCTCATCGATCGTGTGCTGCACGGTCTCGAGTCCCTGGGCCTGCTCCCAGGTCATCCGATCCCAAGGCAGATAGAGATCCCACGTGAACGACGTCGACAGGCCGAGCCGCCGGGAGACGTCCAGCGCGGTCGAACGCGTCGTGACCACGGGCGGGGGCGGTCCACTCGAGCCGGGGGCGAGCCCCTCGTCGATCGAGAACGGCGAGTCCTCCCCGAAGAAGAACGGGTCCGTTCGAGGCGGGGGCTCGAAGATCCCGGCGATCTTCAGCGGGACCGTCGCGCCGGAGGGACCCAGCACGGGAAGCTCGTCCCCGACCCCGAGGCCCGTCGCGAACACGAGGCCGGACGGGATCGCGACCTCTCCGTCACGGGGCGCACGCCCTTCGGTGAACGTCAGGTGGTCCGCCGCTCCGTCGCGGAACATCAGGATCAGCTGCCCGGTGTAGTCCGACAGCCGCGCGCTCGCGAGCCCTTGCGCCACGACGGCGTCCGTCGGCACGTCCGAGATCGCAGACCGAACGTGCTGGTCGCTCTTGGCCCAGTCGGTCGGCTTCGCGAAGAGCGAGATCCGGATGTCGCGGACGGGCTCCGAGGCGTTCGCGAACGCCGACTGGTAGATCGCGGAGCGGGCGCCGTCGATGAAGATCGGCGCGGACGAGATCGCCGCGATGGCGAATGCGAGCGTGACCACGATGCCCACGCCGAGTGCGCGTTGCGCGCGCAGCCGCCTGATCACGAACCGAACGATCTCCAACCCGACGCCTCCGTGCTGTGTATACGCGAGCAACGCTCCAAGTGGGTGTGTGTCGCGTCGGGTGCCGAGTGTTCGGTCACCAGGGTGGGCGAGGGGGGAGTTGAACCCCCACGTCCTTTCGGACACAGGAACCTGAATCCTGCGCGTCTGCCAATTCCGCCACTCGCCCGTGGGGATGGGAATGGTAGCAGCGGTGACCTGCGCGCCTTAGGCTCGCCCGGTGAGCCAGCCGCCGCTTCCGCCACCGCCGAGCCCGTTCCCGCCGGCGCCCGGCTGGGCGCCGACGCCCGAGCCCATCGCGCCGCCCGCCTACGCCGGGTTCTGGATCCGTGTGCTCGCCTCGATCATCGATTCGCTCGTGCTGGCGCCCCTCTACATCCCCCTCGCGATCCGGGCGATCGACCAGCTGCACATCACGTCGTCCACCGACGTCTCGAGCATCGACTTCGGGCAGGTGAGCGGCGAGGTGATCGGATGGGCGCTCGTCCTGCAGTTCGTGCGGTACGTCTACGAGCTGGTGATGATCGGGCAGTGGAACGCGACGGTCGGCAAGTTCGCGGTCGGCATCCGCGTCCGCCAGACCGACGGCTCCCCCGCCACCTGGCGCGAGGCCGCCCTGCGCCCGCTGCTGCGAGCTCGTGATCGGCGTGCTCCGGATCAGCCTCGCGAGCCTGCTCGATGACCTGTGGATGCTCTGGGACAAGCAGAAGCAGACGCTGCACGACAAGATCGCCGGCACGATCGTCGTGAAGACCTAGCGTCACCGAACCGTCACAGGCCCCAAGGTAGGATTGGTGCTCCGGCGGTCCGACCGCCCGTCGAAACCCACCGTGCCGAACCTTCGAGACTTCGAGCGCCGCCTGGGAGGCCTGGTCGAGGGCCTCTTCTCCAAGACGTTCCGCTCCGGCGTGCAGCCGGTGGAGATCGCCAAACGGGTCGTCCGCTCGATGGACGACGGCAAGCAGGTCTCCATGAACGAGGTCTGGGCGCCGAACCACTTCGAGGTGTCGCTCTCGGCCGAGGACGCCCCGCGGTTCCAGCAGATCGAGACCGCGCTGGTGACCGAGCTCTCCTCGGTGGTCCGTGAGAACGCCGCCGAGCGCGGCTGGGGGCTGATGGGCCCGCCCGAGGTCGAGCTGTTCGTGGACAACGCGCTTCGCAAGGGCGATCTGGCCGTCGAGGCCTCGCTCGTCCAGGGCGAACAGCCCGTCGCGGCCCCCGAGCCGGCCGTGCCCACGAAGCGAGCGCAGCTGCGCGTGCTGGAGAACGGGGGTGTGCGCGCGATCCCCGTCGACCGCGAGCTGCTCACGATCGGCCGGCTCGCGGACTGCGAGGTCGTCGTGGACGACACCGGGGCCTCGCGGCGCCACGCGCAGGTCCGCACGATCGACGGGGTCTCCACGCTCACCGATCTCGGCTCGACGAACGGCACGAAGGTCAACGGGCGCGACGTGCAGACCGCACGGCTCGCCGACGGCGACCACATCACGGTGGGCACGACGCAGATCGAATACCGGAGCGCCTAAGTGCTGGGCGCCGCCGTCGAGCCCTTCGCGCTGTCGGCCCTGAAGTACGCCCTGCTGGCGCTGCTGTTCCTGTTCATCTGGCGCGCGATGCGCTGGGTCGTGCGCGGGTTGAACGTCGATCGCAGCGCGCCCGCCGCCCCGCGTGGCGCCGCCGCCACCGCCGGACCGACCGCGCGTGCCAGCGTCCTCGTCGTGCACCTCGACGGGCAGAAGCCGCGGACCACGCCGCTGGACGGCTCGACCACGTTGGGCCGCGGCGTCGAGTGCGAGCTGCGCCTGGACGACACCTACGTCTCCCAGCAGCACGCGCGCATCTTCGATCGCGGCGGCAACTGGTACGTGGAGGACCTCGGCTCGACCAACGGCACCTTCGTGAACGAACAGAAGCTCGTGGCGCCCGCGATGCTCACGCCCGGCGACAAGATCCGGGTCGGCACGACGATCGTGGAGCTCCGCAAATGAGGATCACGGCGGGCGTCGCGACCGACGTCGGTCGGGTCCGCCAGGGCAACGAGGACGCGTTCGTCGTCGAACCGCCGCTGTACGCCGTCGCCGACGGGATGGGCGGGGCGCGGGCGGGCGAGGTCGCCTCGCAGCTCGCGCTTGCCACGATCACGGAGATGCAGAAGGCGGGCACCGCCTCGCTCGAGGACGAGGTGCGCGAGGCGAACCGGATCGTGTTCGCGCGCGCCGGCGAGGACGAGCGCTACGCGGGCATGGGCACGACGCTGACCGCGGTGCTCGCGAGCCCCGAGGCGATCCACCTCGCGCACGTCGGGGACAGCCGCGCGTACCTGGCGCGCGCGGGCGCGCTGCGGCAGCTCACCCGCGATCACACCCTGGTCGACCGGATGGTCCAGGCCGGCGAGATCACGCGCGACGAAGCCGAGGTGCACCCCCACCGCAACGTGTTGCTGCGCGCGCTGGGCACCGAGCCCAAGGTGGACGTCGACGCGGACGACATCGGGCTGCTGGAGGGCGATCGGGTCGTGCTGTGCTCCGACGGCCTGACCACGATGGTGACGGAGGACCAGATCCTGGCGATCCTCGACGCCACCGTCGGCAAGCCGCAGGACGCCGCGGACCGTCTCGTGCGCGCCGCCAACCGCGCCGGCGGCATCGACAACATCACCGTCATCGTCCTCGACGTCGAGGCCGGCGACCCCGACGAGGGAACGGTCGCCGAGGCCCCGGTGGCGGTGCGGCCGAGGCGCCGGTGGTGGCCCTGGGTCGTGGGCGCGATCGCCGGTGTGCTGCTGCTGGCCGTCGCGTTCACCGTGTTCCGCTCCTATGTCGACAAGCAGTGGTACGTCGGGGTGGCCAACGGGCACGTCGCGATCTATCAGGGCATCCCCGCCTCGCCGTTCGGGTTCGACCTGTCCCACGTCGACCTGGACACGGGGCTGGACGCGGCCGCGGTGGAACAACTCGCGACGTTCCCCGGTCTGACCGAGGGGATCAACGTGGACAGCCGTGAGGCGGCGCTGGCGACCGTCGAGCAGATGCGTCAGGACCTCCAGCAGCAGGGCGCCAAACCATGAGCGCCGTCGCGGCGCCGGCCGCGATCCGCACAACCCGCGCACGGACCGGGCTGGCCGCGGTGCTGGTGGCGTCGGCCGCCAGCGTGCTCGCCTACGCCCTGCAGGCGATGGGCCTGTCGGGCGAGCGACCCGACAACCTCGTCGTCTACGGCGTCGCGTTCACCGGCTTCGCCGTGGCCGGGTGGTACGCGATCCGCCGGTTCGCGCGCGCCGCCGACCCCGTGCTCTACCCGACCGCGGTGCTGCTCGGCGGGCTGGGCCTCGCGATGCTCTACCGGCTGATGGTCGCCCGCGGCCATCCGGAGTTCGCCTCCGAACAGGCCGTGTGGCTCCTCGTCGGGCTCGCGAGCTTCGTCATCGCGCTCGTCGTGATCCGGGATGTGCGCCAGCTCGACGCCTACACGTACACGATCGGGCTCGCGGCGCTGATCCTGCTGCTGCTGCCGATCGTGCCGGGCGTCGGCACCGAGATCAACGGCGCGAAGCTCTGGGTGAACCTCGGCTTCGTGACGTTCCAGCCGGCCGAGGCCGGGCGCATCCTGATCGTGATCTTCCTGGCGTCCTACCTGTCGCAGCGCCGCGAGATGTTGGCGGCCGGCGTCGGGCGCCTCGGGCTGCCGCGGCCCAAGGACCTCGGGCCGCTGATCCTCGCGTGGGGCGCGTCGCTGATCGTGCTGTTCCTGGAGCGCGACATGGGCGCGTCGCTGCTGTTGTTCGGCGTGTTCGTGGTGATGATGTGGGTCGCGACCGGCCGGTGGTCCTACCTGGTGCTCGGGCTCGTGCTGTTCGCGATCGGCGCCTACATCGGGTACCTCGCCTTCTCCCACGTGCAGGTGCGGGTGGACGCGTGGTTGCACGCGATGGACCCCAAGGTGGTCGCCGACCAGGGCTACCAGCTCGCGCAGGGCTGGTTCGCATTCGCCACCGGCGGGATGGTCGGCACCGGCCTCGGTCAGGGCTCGCCCACCTTGATCCCCTACGTCGGCAGCGACTTCATCCTGGCGGCGTTCGGCGAGGAGCTCGGCATGCTCGGCGTCGCGGCCCTGCTGCTGCTCTATCTCGTCTTGGTCGGGCGCGGGCTGCGCATCGCGGTCGAGCGCACCGACGGGTTCGAGAAGCTGCTCGCGGTCGGGCTCACCACGCTGCTCGGTCTGCAGGTGTTCGTGATCGCCGGCGGGGTGTTGCGGCTGATCCCGCTCACCGGCGTGCCGCTGCCGCTCGTCAGCTACGGCGGCACGAGCCGCGTCGCGACGGCGATCGTGCTGGCGCTGCTCGTGCGCACCTCGGCCGGCCCGTGGTTCCGCGCGCGTCGACAACGGCCCGCGCCCGCCGAGGAGCAGGTCGATGGATAGGCAGATCCGCCGCCTCGGGATCGCGTTCGTGGCGCTGTTCGCCGTGCTGTTCGCCCAGGTCGCCTACGTGCAGGTGGTGGCGGCCGACCGGATCGCGAACCAGCCGGCGAACGCCGCGCGCCAGATCCGCGCCGAGTACGCGGTCGAGCGCGGCCAGATCCTCGCCGCCGACCGCAAGACGGTGCTGGCCGAGTCGATCCCCAACGAGGATCCCGACTCGCCCTACCTCTTCGTGCGGCAGTACCCGTTGGGAGAGCTCTTCGGACAGCTCACCGGCTACTACTCCCAGATCTACGGCCGCACCGGGCTCGAGCAGGCGATGAACCCCTACCTCGCCGGCACCGCGCCGGAGTTCACGACCCAGAACCTCACCGACATCATCCTCGGGCGGGCCCGCCGCGGCGGCACCGTGCTGACCACGCTCGATGCGAACCTGCAGCGGGTCGCCCGCGAGGCGATGGGCGACCTCCAGGGCGCCGTCGTCGCGATCGACCCGTCCAACGGCGACGTCCTCGCGATGTACTCGAACCCGGGCTTCGACCCGCAGCCGCTGTCCAGCGGCACCCCCGCCCAGATCCAAGCGGCGTGGAAGAAGCTGACCGAGAACCCCGACACGCCGCTCGTGGCGCACGCGTTCCAGGACCTCTACCTGCCGGGCTCGACCTTCAAGACGGTGACGGCCAGCGCCGCGCTCGAGCACGGCTGGGGTCCCGAGAAGGAATGGCCGAACCCGCATCACCTCGATCTCCCCGGCACCGACGAGCACATCGAGAACTTCGGCGACGAGTACTGCAACGGCGGCGCAAAGACCGTGACGATGGCCCAGGCGTTCGAGAGCTCGTGCAACGTGCCGTTCGCCGAGATCGGCGTGGCGCTGAAGGCCGACCGGATGGCCGGCCAGGCGCAGGCCTACGGGTTCTGCCGCACCGAGCCCACGTTCAGCACCGCATGCCAGGACGAGACGATCCCGTTCGTGCTGCCCTGGGAGGTCGGCCACTTCCCCGACGCGTCCTACTTCGACAACAACGAGGCCGCGCTGGCGCGCTCGGCGATCGGGCTGGACAACGACCTCACGAACCCGCTGCACCTGGCGCTGATCGCGTCCGCGATCGCCAACGACGGCACGATGTACGCGCCGCGTCTCGTGACCGAGGTCCGCGACACGACCACCGGCCAGACGATCAAGACGTTCGGGCCCGACGAGTTCAGCCACCCGCTGACCGCCGACTCCGCCCGGCAGCTACGGCAGATGATGGTGAGCGTGGTGGAAAGCGGCACCGGCACCGCGGCACAGATCGACGGGACCGTCGTGGCCGGCAAGACCGGGACCGCGACCAACGGCGAGAGCACACCGCCGAACGCGTGGTTCACCTCGTTCGCGCCGGCCGGCTCGGGCGAGACGGCGCGCATCGCCGTAGCGGTTATCGTGCTGGACGGCGGCGACCTCGGCAACGAAGCGACCGGCGGACAGGTCGCGGCGCCGATCGCCAAGCAGGTCATGGAGGCGTACCTCGGACGATGAGGGGAACGGGTGGACCGACAGGAGTTCGCTGAGCGCTACCGCGTCGAGGCGCGCATCGGCCAGGGCGGGATGGCCGAGGTCTACCGCGGCTTCGACCCGGCGCTCGATCGCACGGTCGCGATCAAGGTGCTGCTGCCCCCGTATGACCGCGACGCCGGCTTCGTCGCCCGGTTCCGCCGCGAGGCCCAGGCCGCGGCCCGGCTGAGCCACCCGAACATCGTCGGCGTCTACGACACCGGCGCCGACGGCGACACGCAGTACATCGTGATGGAGTACATCGAGGGCCGCACGCTCGCGTCGTTCCTCGCCGGCGGCGGCAAGCCGACGCCGATGCAGGCCGTCGAGCTGGGCGACAAGATCGCCGGCGCGCTCGCGGCCGCGCACGCCCAGGGCATCGTGCACCGCGACATCAAGCCGGCCAACGTGATGGTGACGCGCGAGGGCGCCGTCAAGGTCATGGACTTCGGGATCGCGCGGCTGCAGTCCGACGCGACCGCGCCGCAGACCTCCTCGGTGATCGGCACGCCCGCGTACTTCTCACCCGAGCAGGCGCAGGGGCTGCCGGTCGACGCGCGCAGCGACATCTACTCGCTCGGCTGCGTCCTCTATGAGCTGCTCGCGCACCGCCCGCCGTTCACCGGCGACACGCCGGTCGCGATCGCCTACAAGCAGGTGAACGAGTCGCCGGTGCCGCCCTCGCAGGTCAACCCCGACGTGTCGCCCCGTCTGGACGCGGTCGTCATGAAATGTATGGCGAAGAACCCCGCGAACCGCTACCAGAGCGCCGCCGAGCTGAGCGAGGACCTCGACCGCGTCCGCAAGGGCCAGGAGGTCGAGGCGACGCCGCTGTTGGCGGTCGGCGCGGCAGGCGCTGCGACCCAGGTCATCGCGCGGCAGCCCACCCAGGTGATGCCCCCGCCCGAGCCCGAAGACTCCTCCCGGAAGGTGTGGCTGGGCGTGCTGATCGCGCTCCTCATATTCGCGATCCTCGCCGGCGGCGGGTACCTGCTCGCCAAGAGCCTCAACACGTCCGACACCCCGACCACGGGCCTGATGTTGGCGCGTCAAGGGCGTCGCCTTCGCGACCGCCAAGTCGCTGCTCGAGGGCCTCGGCCTCAACCTCAACATCGTGCGCGTGCCCAAGGAATCGAACCTGACGCCCGACATCGTCCTCGCCCAGAATCCGGACGAAGGCGTCACGCTCAACCAGGGCGACACGGTGACGCTGATCGTCGCCGTCCCGCCGAAGGACGTGGAGGTCCCCGACCTCACCTGCAAGACGCTGTCCGAGGCGATCGCCCTGCTCGGCACCGACTTCGAGGCTCGGGACGAAGACGCCGGTGACGAGCGACGCGTGCCCGGCCGGACACGATCGTCGGCCAGGACCCGCAGGCGGGCAAGAAGGTGCCGGTCGGCACCTTCATCAACGTCGACATCGTGAGCGGCCCGGCGAGCATCACCCTCGAGGACTACACCTGCGTGAACTTCAACAAGGCGAAGAACGAGCTCTCGAAGCTGGGCCTGGTGCCGAAGTACGGGGGCACGGTGGCGTCGCTGCCACAGTGCCCCAACACCGCGTTCGTCGCGCAGCAGGATCCTCTGCCCGGCACCTCGGTTGAGGTCGGCAGCACCGTGACGCTGTTCACCGGATCGGAGACATCCCCATCGCCGAGCGAGTCGCCATGACCGACACCTACGTCACCGAGGCGTTCACGCCCGAGGAACGGGCGCTGCTCGAGCCGCATTTCTCCAACCTCGAGGGTCCCGTCTTCGCCCTGACCAACCTGCCCGAGGCGGTGAAGGGCGCGATGTTCGCCCGGTACTCCCGCACGACGAAGTCGCTGCGACGGCTGTTCCTCGATGAGTTCGCCGACGATGTCGCGGGCGTCGACATCGGCAGCGTCACCGCCGCGTCCAAGCGCGCGGCCGGCATCTACGAGCGGGTCTTCGTCGAGTACGGCGACGACTCGGTCGCGCAGCTCGGCGGGGTGCACCTCGCGTGCGAGCAGTCCTCGCAGCTGCTGGCCAAGGCGCTCGAGTGGGGGCGCCTGGCCGCCTACCTCGAGCAGTCGACACGCTACATGCGCTACGACGACCGGCCCGGCGGTCGGTGGCGCGCGACCGTGCCGCCCGAGCTCGCCGGCACCGATCTCGCGCAGACCTACGAGATGTTCCTGGACGACGTCTTCGCGGCGTACGGGCGGATGTACGAGCAGCTCAACCCGTGGTTCCGCACGCGGTTCCCGAAGCAGCCCGACGACACCGACTTCGTCTACAACCAGACGATCCTGGCCAAGACGTGCGACACGCTTGCGGATGGTGCTGCCCGCCGGCACGCGCTCCAACCTGGGCATCTACGCGACCGGACAGTCCTACGAGCAGCTGCTCCTGCGGCTGGCCCAGCACCCGCTGGCCGAGATGCGCGCCTACGGCGACCTGATGCTGGTCGAGCTGCGCAAGGTGATCCCGGAGTTCCTCAAGCGGGTCGACCAGCCCGATCGCGGCGTCGCGTGGAGCGCGTACTGGCGCGACGTGCGCGAGCGCACGCAGGAGCTGACCGCGAAGCTCGTGGGCGACGTCGAGCCGGAGCCGCGTGGCTTGGTCAACTTGGTTGACCATGATCCGGAGGGCGAGCTGAAGGTCACCGCGGCCGTGCTGTACGCGCACAGCGACCTGCCCGACGACCAGCTGCTGCGGCATCGCCGCGATCGCTGTCGCCCGACGAGCGCGCGGAGATCCTCGCGGCGAGCGTCGGCGAGCGCGGGAACCGGCGGCACAAGCCCGGGCGCGCGTGGGAGCGCACCCAGTACCGGTTCGACGTGCTCTGCGACTACGGGGCCTACCGGGACCTGCAGCGTCACCGCCCGCTCACGCTCGAGTGGCAGCGCCTCACGCCGACCTTCGGCTACGACGTGCCGGCCGAGATCGACGCGGCGGGCTTGCGCGACGACTGGGAGTTCGCGATGCGGCGTTCGCGCGAGACGCACGACGCGATCGCCGCGGCGGGTCTGCCCGATGTCGCGCAGTACGCCGTGTCGATGGCCTACCGGATCCGCTTCGTGATGCAGATGACCGCCCGCGAGGCGATGCACCTGACCGAGCTTCGCTCGCAGCCGGCCGGTCACCCCGTGTACCGGGCCGTCGCCCAGGAGATGCATCGGGCGATCGCCGAGGTCCACCCCGCGATCGCCGCCGCGTTCACCCACATCTCCTACGAGGACGTGGATCTGGAGCGTCTCGAGGCCGAGCGTCGGACCGAGCGCAAGCGCAAGGCCATCCAGCCCTAGCGCGCGTTTCCGGCGAACCTTCCTATCCTTGACCGGTGGGAACGGCAGCGCGAACGATCCGGCGCGGCGGCCTCCGGCGGGCGATCGAGGCCCGACCGACGTGGGCGGCCGCCGCGATCGTCGTCCTGACGATCGGGACGATGCTCGTGATCGCGGTCGGCATCGGCGGCCCGATGAAGGACCTCGACGTCTACCTGCTGGCGGGCCGGGCGTTCGGCCGCGGAGCGGATCTGTACGCCGACGGCTTCGGGCACGGGCTCTCGACGCCGCTGCCGTACACCTACCCGCCCTCCTGGGCCGCGGCGCTCGCCCTGGTGGCGTGGCTGCCCCGCGGCTGGGTCGGTCTCGGGTGGACGCTGCTCAACGCCGCGCTGCTGTTGTGGGTGACCCGCGTGTCCTACCGGGCGTTCCTCGACGGGCAGGGAGCGGCGTGGCCGGTCGCGCTGGCCTGCATGGCAGGCATCATGGCGTTCTCGGCGCCGGTGCTGAGCGTCTTCGATCTCGGCCAGGTGGGCATCCTGCTGCTGGCGATGGTGCTGGCCGACACGGTCCCGGAACGCACGCGGCTGCCGCGCGGCGTGCTCGTCGGCGCGGCCACCGCCATCAAGCTGACGCCCGGGGTCGTCGTCGCGTACTGGATCGCGACGAAACGCTGGCGTGCCGCGGGCGTCGCGATCGCCACCACGGCGGGCATCTGGGCGCTGACCGCCCTGCTGCGGCCCGATCTGTCCCATACCTATTGGTTGGACATCGCGATCCACCCGACACGCGCCGGCGACCTGGCCGCGGTGATCGACCAGTCGACGAACGGCATGCTGCTGCGGCTCGGATGGACCGGCGGCGTGCTCTGGGCGGGGTTCGCGGCGCTCGCGCTCGGCGTCGGTCTCGTCCGCGCGAGCGCCGCGCACCGCGCCGGCAACGAGCTCGCGGCGATCACGCTGATCGGGATCGCGACCGTGCTCGCGTCGCCGGTCTCCTGGATCCACCACGCGGTGTGGATCGTGCCCGCGACGGGGGTGATCCTGGGTGACGGGCGCGACCGCGGGCGCCGGATCGCCTGGACGGCGACGACGGTGCTGTTCCTGCTTCACGTGCCGGTCTGGTCCACGCTTCTGGGACTCTCGAGCGACGGCCTCGGGGCGATCGTGCTGGGGAACGCCTACGTCTGGGCGGCCTGGGGCCTGTTGCTCTTCCTGCCGACCCGGACACCCACCGACGAGGCTCTCGAGGTCGGCGGCCTGGGCGTTTCGGTACCCTGACACCCTTCCATGGATCGCGACTCCGCATTCCTCTTGTCGCTGGTGACGTTTGCGGTCGCCGCATTCACCGTGGGCATCTGCGGGTGGATGCTGTGGACCCGGAGCCGGATACCGCACACCGATCATCCCGACGTAGCCGAGGAGTCGTGATGCTCGCGCTCCTCGACCTGCGCGAGCGGGGCGGGCGGCTGGAGCCCACGAAGCTCGAGATCGATCCTGCGACGGCGGAGACCGTCCGCCAGATCCTGCAGCGCGTCTTTGTCGAGGGTGACGAGGTCCTGATCGAGCTCGCGGTCAAGTTCGACGGGGTCGATCTCTCGGGGTGTGGCGTCCTCGTCAGCGAGGACGAGTTCGCCGCCGCCGACGCCGACACACCGCCCGAGCTTCGCCGGGCGCTCGACGAGCTGATCGAGCGCCTCCGCCTCCTGGCGGAGCGCCAGATCCCGACCGAATGGTGGGACGAGCGCGACGGCGTGCGGTTCGGAGAGATCGTGCGACCGCTCCGCTCGGTCGGCTGCTACGTGCCGGGCGGGCGGGCGCGCTACCCCTCGACGGTCGCGATGACCGTCGTGCCGGCCGTCGTCGCCGGCGTCGCCGAGATCGTCGTGTGCACCCCCGCGCAGAAGGACGGCACGGTGCACGCGCCCGTGCTGTACGCGGCGCGGAAGGCGGGCGCCACCCACGTGGCCAAGACCGGCGGCGCGCAGGCCGTGGCGGCGATGGCCTACGGGACCGAGTCGATCCCCTCGGTGGACCGCATCGTCGGGCCCGGCAACGTCTACGTGACCGAGGCGAAACGCCAGGTCGCGGGGTTCGTCGGTATCGACGGGCTCGCCGGCCCGTCCGAGCTCGCGATCGTGGCCGACGGCGACGTCGACGCCCGCATGGCCGCGCTGGACCTGATCGCCCAGGCCGAGCACGACCCCAACGCCTGCACGTACTTCCTCACCCCGGACCAGGCGCTGATCGAGAAGGTGAACGCCGCCTTCGAGCAGGAACTGCCCCAGGCCGGCCGCGCGGACATCGTCGAGCAGGCGATGCGCCACACGAAGCTGATCCTCGTGCGCGACCTCGACCAGGCGATCGAGGCGGTGAACGACCTGGCGGCCGAGCACGTGCTGCTGCTCGTGCCCGACCCCGAGGCCGTGCTGCCGAAGGTGCGCAACGCCGGCGCCGTGTTCCTCGGGCACTGGACGGCGGTGCCCTACGGCGACTACGGCGTGGCCTCGAACCACGTGCTGCCGACGGCCGGGACCGCCCGGTTCTCCAGCGGCCTGCGGGCCGCCGACTACGTCACCGTCAGCTCGGTGATCCAGATGTCCCAGGAGGCGGCCCGCCGCTTCACCCCCGGCACCTCGGCGATCGCACGGGCCGAAGGGCTCGTCGGCCACGCGAAGGCGATGGACGCGCGCGCCGAGGAGGCCGGCGACCCATGAGCGCGCTCGCCGATCCACGCACCGGCCTGCGCGACGTCGAGCCCTACGTCTCGCCGCAGCTCGACGTCGCGGCGCGTCTGAACACGAACGAGTGCCCGCACCCGCTGCCGGATGGGTTCTTCGACGAGCTGGCCGAGGCGGTGCGCGACCTGCCGCTGCACCGGTACCCCGACGCGCAGATGACCCGCCTGCGCGAGGAGCTTTCCGCAGCCGCCGGCCACCCCGCCGAGGGCATCTGGGCGGCGAACGGCTCCAACGAGATCCTGACGCAGCTGCTGCAGGCCTACGGCGGCCCCGGCCGCGTGGCGGTCACCTTCGAGCCGACCTATCTGCTGCACGCACGGCTGTGCTGGCTGACCCAGACCGAGCACCGGATGCTGTCGCTGCCCGCCAACTTCGTGCTCGGCGAACCACAGGTCGCGGCCGCGCTCGACCTGGCGCCCGACGTGGTGTTCGTGTGCTCGCCCAACAACCCGACCGGCAACGCGCAGCCGCTGTCGGCGATCGTCGCGTTGGCCGAGGCGCTTCCCCGCAGCCTGGTGATCGTCGACGAGGCGTACGTGGAGTTCTCGCCGGCGGCCTCGGCCCAGACGCTCCTGGCCCAGCACCCGAACGTCGTGATCGTCCACACGTTCTCGAAGGCGTTCGCGCTGGCGGGTGCGCGGATCGGGTACGTGCTGGCGTCGCCGGCCGTGGTCGAGGACCTGGCGCGGGTACGCCTGCCCTACCACCTCTCGGCGCTCACCCAGACCGCCGGCATCGTCGCCCTGCGCCACCGCGCCGAGGCGACCTCGCTGCTCGAGGCGATCCGCGTGCAGCGCGATCGCATGACCCGCGAGCTGCGCTCGCTCCCCGGCACGACCGTGTACCCGAGCGACGCCAACTTCGTGCTGTTCGTGCCGCCCGGCGACGCCGCCGCGGTGTGGCAGGGGCTCCTGGATCGCGGCGTGCTCGTGCGCGACATGACCGCGGTCGTGCCGAACGCGTTGCGCGTCACCGCGGGCTCCGAGCACGAGACCGACCTGTTCCTGCAGGCGATCAAGGAGATCGGATGAGCCGCACCGCCACCGTCACGCGCGCCACGAAGGAGACCTCGATCAACGTCGAGCTCGATCTCGACGGCTCGGGCACGGCGAGCGCCGACACCGGCATGCCGTTCTTCGATCACATGCTGCAACAGCTCGGCAAGCACGCGGGCTTCGACCTGACGGTGACCTGCGACGGGGATCTGCAGGTCGACGGGCACCACACGGTGGAGGACTGCGGCATCGCGATCGGCCAGGCGCTGCGGGAGGCGCTCGGCGACAAGGCGGGCGTCCGGCGGTTCGCATCGGTGGTCGTGCCGCTGGACGAGGCCGCGGTCGAGGTCGTGCTCGATCTCGCCGGGCGGACCTTCGTGATCCACGAGGTGCCCGTGCCGTACGAGGAGATCAACGGCTTCGACACGGGGTTGCTCGAGGACTTCATCCGCGCGTTCGCGCAAGCGGCCGAGCTGACCGTGCACACGCACCTGCGGTACGGGCGCTCGCCGCATCACATCTGCGAGGCGACGTTCAAGGCGCTCGCGAACGCGCTCGGCGACGCGTGCGCGCCGACGGGTCGCAGCGGCGTGCCCTCCACGAAGGGAACGCTGTAACGGCATGGTCGCCACGATCGCGGTCTGCGACTACGGGAGCGGGAACCTCCACTCCGTCTCGCGCGCGCTCGAGCGCGTGGGCGCGTCGGTGCGCGTGGCCGCGGCGCCGGCGGCGCTCGCCGGCGCGGACGCGATCGTGATCCCGGGCGTCGGGCATTTCGGCCAGTGCGTCCGGGCGTTGCGCGCGGTGGGCTTCGAGGCGCCGCTGCGTGCCGCGGTCGACGCCGGCACGCCCGTGATCGGGGTGTGCGTGGGCATGCAGATCCTGTTCGAGGGCAGCGACGAGGACGAGGAGCCGGGCCTGGGCATCCTGCCGGGTCGGGTGCGCCGTCTGCCGTCCAGCGTCCGGGTGCCGCACATGGGCTGGAACACGGTGGCGTGGGCCGGGCGCCGGCACGCGTTCGCCGCCGGCATCCCCGACGACACCTTCTTCTACTTCGTCCACTCGTTCGCGCCCGACCTCGGGCCCGACACGGTGGGCGCGGCCGAGCACGGGCGCGCGTTCAGCGCCGTGGTCGCGCACGACAACGTGTTCGCGACGCAGTTCCACCCGGAGAAGTCCGGCGAGGCCGGGCTCGAGCTCTACGCCAACATCGTGCGCGAGGTGGCCGCATGATCGTGATCCCGGCGATCGACCTGCGCGGCGGACGCGCCGTCCGGCTGCTGCGCGGCAACCCCGAGGACGAGACCTCCTACGCCGACGACCCGGTGGGGGTCGCGACCCGTTTCCAGGAGGAAGGCGCGCGCCGGTTGCACGTGATCGATCTCGACGCCGCGCTCGACGAGGGCGAGAACCGCGAGGTCGTGCGCGACATCTGCGCCGCCGTCGTGATCCCGGTGCAGATCGGTGGTGGCGTGCGCACGCTGCCGGAGATCGAAGCCGTGCTCGAGCTGGGCGCGGCGCGGGCGATCCTGGGCACCGCCGCGGCGCTGGACCCCTCGTTCGTGGCGCGCGCCGTGGAGGAGTTCGCCGAGCGGATCCTGGTCGCCGTCGACGTGCGCGGCGGGCACGTGATGGTCAAGGGCTGGACCGAGGAAGGACCCGAGCTCGCGCCGACGCTGGCGGCGCTCGACGAGGCCGGGACCCCGCGCTATCTCGTGACCGCGATCGCGCGCGACGGCACGCTCGACGGCCCCGACCTTCGTCTCTACAAGCAGGTGCTCGGGCTGACCGAGCGCCCGGTGATCGCGAGCGGCGGCGTGCGCACGGCCGACGACATCTGGGCCCTGCGCGACGCGGGCTGTGAAGCGTCGGTGACCGGCAAGGCGCTCTACGAGAAGACGCTCAAGCTCTCCCAGGTGATCCGGGGGTAGCGGCTCGTGCTGGCCAAGCGGATCATCCCCTGTCTGGATGTCGACGCCGGCCGGGTGGTCAAAGGGGTCCGGTTCCAGGATCTGCGCGACGCGGGCGACCCCGTGGAGCTGGCGGCCCGGTACGACGCGGCGGGGGCCGACGAGCTGGTGTTCCTCGACATCACCGCGACGCTGGAGGGTCGCGACGCGATGGACGACGTGATCTCGCGCACCGCCGAGCAGGTGTTCATCCCGCTCACGGTGGGCGGCGGGGTGCGGGAGCCCGACGACGTGCGCCGGCTGCTGCGCGCGGGCGCCGACAAGGTGTCGCTGAACAGCGCCGCGGTGCGCGACCCCGAGCTCCTGTCGCGCTGCGCCGACGGGTTCGGCACGCAGTGCGTCGTGATCGCGATCGACGCGAAGCGCACGACCGACGGCTGGGAGGTGTTCGTCGACGCGGGCCGAACGGCGACCGGCCGCGACGCCGTCGGCTGGGCGGCCGAGGCGACCGGGGAGCACGGCGCCGGTGAGATCCTGCTCACCTCGATGGACCGCGACGGCACGGGCTCGGGCTACGACCTGGAGCTGCTTGCGGCCGTACGCGACGCGACGAGCGTGCCGGTGATCGCGAGCGGCGGCGCCGGCGAACTCGGGCACTTCGCCGACGGGCTGCGCGTGGCCGACGCGGTCCTGGCGGCGAGCCGGTTCCACGACGGCGACCTGACGATCGCGCAGGTCAAAGACCACCTGGCCGCGGAAGGGATCCCGGTGCGGCGATGAACCTCGACGAGCTCACCTTCGACGAACGCGGGCTGATCCCGGTGATCGCCCAGGACGCGGACAACGGTCAGGTGCTGATGATGGCGTGGGCCAACCGCGAGGCGCTGGAGCGCACCTTGGCCGAGGGCCGGATGGTCTACTGGTCGCGCTCGCGCCAGGAGCTGTGGCGCAAGGGCGACACGAGCGGCCACGTGCAGCACGTGCAGGAGCTGCGCGTCGATTGCGACGCCGACGTCGTGCTCGCGAGGGTGCACCAGGAGGGGCCGGCCTGCCACACCGGCGAGCGCTCGTGCTTCTTCCGGACGCTCGATCCCTAACGAACGCTCAGGAAGAACGCGAACGCGAAGCCGGCGACCGCGATCAGTCCGGTCGCCCTGCCCGCGTCGCGGAACGCCTCGGGCGCCATCGTGTCCATCACCATCCCGAGCAGCGCACCGGCCGCGAACGCCTGGGTGACGGCGACCGCGCGGGCGGACAGATCGTCGAACAGGGCGAACCCGATCGCGCCGAACACGGCGGACATCACCACGATCACGGCCCATCGCGCCAGGATCGGGCCGGTCGGCTCCCCGGCCCGGTGTTGGGCCGACGCCGACGCCAGCCCCTCGGGGATGTTCGAGACGGCGACCGACACGAGGAACGCGGTCTCGACCGTCCCGCCGAGGGTCAGCGACAGCCCGATGATCAGGGACTCGGGGATGCCGTCCAGACCTGCGCCCAGCAACAGCGCGAGCGCCGTCTGATCCGAGCCGTCACCCATCCGGTCGATCACCCGGTCGCCGAACCAGTACGTGAGCGCACCGGCGGCAAGGCCCACCGCGAGCGGCACGCCGCCGGCTCGATCGAACGCCTCCTCGGTCAGCTCGAACGACACGGAGGCGATCAGCGCGCCGGCACCGAACCCCATCACGAGGCCGATCGCGCGCTGCGAGGCGTTCCACACGATCCCGAGCCAGGCGCCCACGAGCAAGGTGGACGCCGCGAGCCCTGCCCAGGCCGCCGCGTGCAACACGGCCGCATCGTACGCCGGGGCCGCCGGTCGCCGCCGGTAGACTCGCCACCCCATGTTGAAGCTGGTCATCCCCAAGGGCTCGCTGGAGGCCCAGACCCTGCGTCTGTTCGAAGAGGCCGACCTGCGGGTGCGCCGCGGTTCGGATCGCGACTACCACGGCACGATCGACGACGACCGCGTCGAGCGCGTCTCGATCCTTCGCCCCCAGGAGATCCCGCTGTACGTCCAGGACGGGCTGTTCGACCTGGGCATCACCGGCCAGGACTGGATCGCCGAGACCGGCGCCGACCTCGACGTGCTGACGACGCTCACCTACGCGAAGACCGGCACGGGCCACGGCACGAAGGTGGTGCTCGCGGTGCCGAACGAACACCCCGCGAACAGCGCGGCCGAGATCCCGCCGGGCACCCGCATCTCGACGGAGTTCGTGGAGCTGACGAAGCGCCACTTCGCCGACCTCGGGATCGACGTCAAGGTGAGTTGGTCCTTCGGCGCGACCGAGGCCAAGGTCCCCGAGATCGTCGACGCGATCGTCGACGTCACCGAGACCGGCTCGACGCTCCGCGCGCACGGGATGAAGATCATCGCGACGCTGCTGACGTCCGACCCGGTGCTGGTGGCGAACCGCGAGGCGGCGGCCGACCCGACGAAGCGCGCGGCGATGGAGGACCTCGTGACGCTCCTGCAGGGTGCGCTCGCCGCCGAGGGGCGCGTGCTGATCAAGCTCAACGTCGATCCCGAGCAGCTCGACGCCGTGCTCGCGGTCGTGCCGTCGATGAAGGCGCCGACCGTGTCGCCGCTGGCCCACGGCGGGTACGCGATCGAGACGGTCGTCGAGAAGCGAGGCGTGAACCGGCTGATCCCCGAGCTGAAGGCCGCCGGCGCCTCCGACATCCTCGAGCTGCCGATCTCCAAGATCGTTCCGTAGTGCGGCGTCTGCTGATCCTCGTCCTCGCCGCCTGCGCGCTCGCCGTGTCCGTCGCGCCGTCCGCCGGCGCCGAGGCCGGCGCGCTGGACCGATCGTTCGGCGACGACGGCATCGTCACCGCCTTCCCGCACGGCGCCGTCGCCACGGCGGTCGGGATCGACGCCGAACGTCGCATCACCGCGGTCGGCTACACGGTGGACGCGCAGGCCGACGTCGTCGCCGCGCGATACCGGCCCGACGGCACCCTCGACCCCACCTTCGGCACGAACGGCCGCGCACGTTTCGACCTCGGCGGCATCGACGACGCGTTCGATGTCGCGGTGACGCCCGCCGGCGGGCTGGCGATCGCCGGACGGCGCACGAAGGGCGAGGACCGCATGTTCGTCCTGCGCGTCCGGCCCGGCGGCACGCGCCAACGGTCCTTCGGCAGGCGCGGCGTCGCGCTCGTCGACTTCGACAAGCCGCGGCAGGGCGCCGACGCGGTCGCCTTCACGCCGCAGGGCCGGATCGTGATCGGCGGCTACACGTCCAACGGCGTGTTCGCCCGATCGGCGTTCGCACGCCTGTCGGGCGCGGGCACGCTGGACCCCGGCTTCGGCGGTGACGGACGTGCGAGCTTCGAGATCGGCACCGGCTCCGAGCAGATCAACGACCTGTTGGTGCTGCCGGGCGGCGGCGTCCTCGCGGCCGGCGTCGCCGAGAACGCGCAGGACCCGAAGTTCTCGCTGGTCAAGCTCACGGGGTCGGGACGACTCGACACCACCTTCGGGGTCGGCGACGACGGTGTGTCGACGTTCGATGTCGCGGCGGGGCCCGACGCGGCGAACGCCCTGACGATCGCGGCCGACGGCGACCTGCTGCTGGCCGGTTCGACCGGGAACCAGGGGGATTGGGCCGTCGTCGCCACCCGCCCGAACGGCGTTCCCGACCACACGTACGGAGATCAGGGCCGGGTCGTGCTGCGCCTGGCCCACGCGTTCGAGGAGGCCACCGACATCGTGGCGTGGGGATCGCGCGCGCTCGTCGTCGGGCGGATCCACGGAGACGGCGACGACATCGGCGTCGTGCGGTTGAAGCAACGTGGCGCCCTCGACACGACGTTCAGCGGCAACGGGATCGTGCGGATCGATGTCTCCGGCACGACCGACGCGGCCTCGGCCGCGGCCCTCCAGACGAACGGCAAGCTCGTGGTCGCCGGTCAGACCTGGCGCGGCGGGCGTGCCGCGGTTCGTGGTGGCCCGCCTCCTGACGAAGAGTGACCGTCTGGCTGCCGAAGGGCGCCGATGCCGCAGGGTTGACCTCGGGGTCTCCTTTCTGGCAGGATGCAGAGGATGTTTGAACGGCCATTCAACACAAGCTGGTACGTAGGTACCTGACGGCGCGCGGCGCGGCGATAGCCGCTCGTGCGCAGACGACCTCTCGGCGCGGCCGGGGGGTCTTTCATTTCTCCACCCGCCGGGTACGGCACAAGGCACACAGGAAGGACGGATCGATGGGTATCGCAGATCAGATCTCGACGGAAGCCGCTGCACTGCAACAGCGCTGGGACACAGAGGAGCGCTGGCGCGGCGTGGTGCGGCCCTACACCGCCGAGGAGGTCGTGCGCCTGCGCGGCCGGATCCGCGAGACCCACGGGTTCGCCATCGAGGCGGCCACCAAGCTGTGGGACCTGCTCGCCACCGAGGACTACGTGGCGACGCTCGGCTGTCTCACCGGGAACCAGGCGGTCGAGTGCGTCAAGGCGGGACTTCGCGCGATCTACCTCTCGGGGTGGCAGGTGGCCGCCGACGCCAACCTGTCGGCCCAGACCTACCCCGATCAGTCGCTCTACCCCGCCAACTCGGTCCCGGCCGTCGTGCAGCGCATCAACAACGCGTTGCGCCGCGCCGATCAGATCGCGTGGGCGGAGGGCCGCGAGGCCGACTTCCTCGCTCCGATCGTGGCCGATGCCGAGGCCGGGTTCGGCGGTCCGCTGAACGCCTTCGAGCTGATGACCTCGATGATCAAGGCCGGCGCCGCGGGCGTGCACTTCGAGGACCAGCTCAGCTCCGAGAAGAAGTGCGGACACCTCGGTGGGAAGGTGCTGATCCCGACCTCGCACTTCCAGCGGACGCTGACCGCGGCGCGCCTGGCCGCCGACGTCCTGGATGTGCCGACGTTGGTGATCGCGCGCACCGACGCGCTGGCCGCCACGCTGCTCACGAGCGACATCGACGAGCGCGACCACGCGTTCGTCACCGGCGACCGCACCGAGGACGGGTTCTTCCACGTCACCCAGGGCATCGACGCGGCGATCGCGCGGGCGCTCGCCTACGCGCCGCTGGCCGACGGGCTCTGGTGCGAGACCTCGACGCCGGACCTCGACGAGGCTCGGCAGTTCGCCGAGGCGGTGCACGCGGAGTTCCCGGGCAAGATGCTCGCCTACAACTGCTCGCCGTCGTTCAACTGGAAGAAGTCCCTGGACGACTCGACGATCGCGACGTTCCAGAAGGAGCTCGCCGGCATGGGCTACCGGTTCCAGTTCATCACGCTGGCCGGGTTCCACTCGCTGAACGCGAGCATGTTCGACCTGGCCAAGGGCTACGCGGCCGAGGGCATGACCGCGTACGTGAAGCTGCAGCAGCACGAGTTCGCGATGGAGCCCGACGGCTACACGGCCGCCAAGCACCAGACGGAGGTCGGCACCGGCTGGTTCGACCACGTGTCGCAGACGATCGCGCAGGGCCACTCATCGACGCTCGCCCTCGAGGGAAGCACCGAGCAAGACCAGTTCTAGGGCTTCGCCCACCGCCTCGCAGGTAGGCTCCGAGCATGAAGCTGCACGGGGCGATCGCGGCCGCCGTCACGCCGCTGCGCGAAGCCGGGCGATCGCTGGACCTCGACGCCGTCGGCCCGTTGATCTCGTACTGGGCCGCGGGCGGCATCGACGGCGTCCTCGTGGCCGGCACCACCGGTGAGGGCGTGCTGCTCACCCCCGACGAACGCAGGCACCTCACGGAGCGGTTCGTGGCCGACCGGCCGGACGGCTTCCAGGTGGCGATCCACGCCGGCGCGCAGACCACGCATGACACGGTGGCGCTCGCGTCCCACGCGCTGCGGCACGAGCGCGGACGCGGTCGCGGTGATCGCGCCGCCGTACTTCCCGTTGGATGCCGACGAGCTGCTCGCGCATCTGCGCTCGGCGGCCAACGCGTGCGACCCGCTGCCGTTCTACGTCTACGAGTTCGCCGGTCGCAGCGGCTACTCGATCCCCGTCGAGGTGATCGAGCGACTGCGCCACGAGGCGCCGAACCTGACGGGCCTCAAGGTGTCGGACCTTCCGTTCGACGCGGTGAAGCCCTACCTGCTCGACGGGCTCGACGTGTTCATCGGACAGGAGCCCTTGGCGCTCGAAGGATTCGCCGCCGGCGCGGTCGGGTGCGTCAGCGGCCTCGCCTCCGCCTGGCCGGACGTCGTGGCGTCGCTGGTGCACGATCGCGACCCGGAGGCGCACGCCCGCGTGATCGCCTTGCGCGACGCGCTCGAGGGCATCCCCTTCCTCGCCGCGCTCAAGCACGTGCTGGCCGACCGCGGGGTGCTGACGTCCACGGACGTCCGCCCCCCGCTCCGCGATCTCACCCCCGACGAGATCGCCCGGGTCAACGCCATCGGCTGAGTGCATCGCGGTCTCACGCGTGGCAGGCTCGACCGAAGAGCCGACCACAGGAGGTCACGATGGAAGAGACCACGGAAGCGCCCTCCAAGGATCGCCGCGACATCCTCAAGGGCGCGCTCGCCGTCGCCGCCGGAGCTGCGGCCGCCACGATCGCGACCGCGGGACCCGCCGAAGCCGCGGACGGCCAGACCCTCGGGCTGGGCGCGGCCGCCACCAACCAGTCGTCGACCAAGACGCTGTGGACCAACGACGGCACGAACTGGATGCTCGAGCTCAACGGCAATCTCGGACTGCGTTCGACCATGAACGGCTCGAGCCCGGGCTACGCGGTCCTGGCGGAGACGAACGCGAGCGGCCAACCGGCGGTCGGCGCGAACAACGACAACGCCTCCGGCTTCGGCGTGTACGGCCAGGCAGACGGGGCGGACGCGATCGGCACCGTCGCGCGCAGCGACACGGGCACCGGTCTCAAGGGCTGGACCCAGTCGGGCACCGCGGTGCTGGCGCTCGCCGAATCCGGAGGTGTCGGGCTGGACGTGCAGGGGCCGGCGCTGTTCAGTCGCAGTGGGCGCGCCACGGTCGGCGCAGGGAAGGCATCCGTCAAGGTCAGCGGTCAGACGATCGCCGCCGGCACGATGGTGCTCGCGGTCCTGCAACAGCAGCGGGCGGGCGTGTGGGTCACCGCCGCGGTGCCTGCCCCGGCCGCTGACACGTTCACGATCTACCTCAACAAGTCGGTCGGAAAGAAGACGAAAGTCGCCTGGTTCCTCGCTGGGCTGAGTGGGATACGGTTCGACCCATGAAGAACCCGTGGAGGCCATTCCCGGCCGATGACTTCGATGCCTACGAGAGTCGACAACGTCTGAATGCCCGGCTCTCGGCCGTGGTCTTGGCATGGCTGGCGTCCGCGTCGATGTTCATAGATGAGACGGTGCCGGTGCGCGACGGCATCATCGCGCTCGTTCTCGGGGCGATCCTGGGGCTCGTGAGTGGCCTCGTTCGAAACAACCGTCGTCCCGATCTCCCCGACCAGATGATCTCGACGAGATGGCCACCTGCTATCCCCCTGATTGCAGTCGGTGTCGTTGCGCTCGCTGCCTGCTTCGCATTGCAGGCGGTCCTCAGCGCTCTTGGGTGGGTCGATGAGCCGTTCAGGGTTTTCACCTGCGGCGCCCTCATGGGGGCATCGGTGTTCGGGTTCCTCCGCGCGCCTGCCGTCGCCAGATACCGGCGACGTCGATATGAAGCCGACCTCGCTGAGCTCGCCGGAGAACGCCCGCCAGTCTGAACCTCCTTCCGGTGCAACCAGCGGGACGTTCCCGCCTTGACGGAGCTCAGGACTGCCGATACCCTCGTTGCACCTGCAAGTTCGCAGGATTTCCGTTCGGAGACCGCATGATCCAGACACGAGCAGCAGGCGAAGTAGCGGCCATGGTGCCATCGCGCCTGTGCGGCTGTCGGATCGGGGTGGCACGCTCGATGATGCGTGCATCCCAACGAATGCGGTAGCCGACCCCGCTCCACGCACATCCCGAGGCCGCCGCATCCGGCGGCCCTTTCCTTTTCCGGCTCCCGACCAGTTCCGAGGTTCCCGTGGCAGACCGAGATCCCATCCAGCCGATCCACGAACCGACGCTCCCGCTCATGGAGGAGGAGGCGACGTGGGTGCACGACGCCGCCGACCGGTTCGAGGACGCCTCGGCGCACGACCTGCTCGCATGGGCGATCGACACGTTCCACCCCCGCCTCGCGATCAGCGCCGCGGGCGGCGTCGACGGCATGGCCCTGATCGACATGGCCTGGAAGATCGACCCGACGATCCGCGTCTTCACGCTCGACACCGGGCGGCTGCCGCCCGAGACCTACACCCTGTTCGAAGAGGTGCGAGACAAATACGGCATCCAGGTGGAGTTCGAGGTGCCCGACGGCGCCGCGGTCTCGACGTACGAAACGTCGAACGGGCCCAACGCGATGTATCGCAGCGTCGACCTTCGCACGCAGTGCTGCACGCTGCGAAAGGTCGAGCCGCTGAAGCGCAAGCTCGCGACGCTCGACGCGTGGATCGCGGGCCTGCGCCGCGAGCAATGGATCAGCCGCCGCAACATCGCCAAGGTCGAGCTCGACCGCGACCACGGTGGCGTCGTCAAGCTCAACCCGCTCGCCGACTGGAAAGCCGACGAGGTGTGGGACTACGTGCGCGCGAACGAGGTGCCGTACCACGAGCTCTTCGATCACGGCTACGCATCGATCGGATGCGCGCCGTGCACGCGCGCCGTGCTGCCCGGCGAGTCCGAGCGCGACGGTCGCTGGTGGTGGGAGCAGGACACGAACAAGGAATGCGGCATCCACTGCTCGGTCCAACTGCTCGGCACGAAGAGCGACAGCGAGCGAGACACGGAGGAAGCACGGACGTGACGCCCTTCGGCTTCCCGGTGCTGCTCGAGCTCTCGGGTCGCCGCTGCGTCGTGATCGGCTCGCTCCCGGTGCGCGAGGGGAAGGTCGAGGCGCTCCTCGCCGGTGGCGCGACCGACGTGCTCGTGGTGGCGGACACGCCGTCCGAGCGATTGGATGACCTGGAGGACCTCGAAGGGGTCGTCGTGGCCCGGCGAGCGTGGACCACCGCGGACGTCCAGGGCGCGTTCCTCGTGATCGCGCACGACCCGGACCCACACGTGCGCGCCCGGCTCGCGACCGCCGCGCGCGCCGCCGGTGCATTGGTCAATGTAGTTGACGATATCCCCGCCTGTGACTGGGCGATGCCGGCGATCGTCCGTCGTGGCGAGCTGCTGGTCGCGATCGGCACCGGAGGCGCCTCGCCCGCGCTCGCGCGCAAGATGCGCGAGCGCCTCGAGACCGAGTACGGGCCGGAGTGGGCCGAGGTGCTTCGCGTGCTTCGCGAGGTGCGGACCGAGACGATGCCGCTGCTGCCCGACCTCGCCGAACGCTCGCGACGCTGGCGCGAGGCGCTCGACCCCGACGAGGCGGCGGCCCTGGTGCGCTCGGGCGACGTGGACGAGCTCCGCAACCGGCTCGTGCACCGACTGCTGGACGGGGTGCGGCCGTGACCGGACGCGTGCTCCTCGTCGGCGCGGGCCCCGGCGACCCCGAGCTCATCACGGTGAAGGGCGCCAAGGCGCTCGCCGCGGCCGACGTGGTCGTCTACGACCGCCTCGCAGCCCCGGCGCTGCTCGATCTGGCCCCCGCCACCGCCGAGCGGATCTACGTGGGCAAGCAGCCTGGCGGCCATGCGATGCGCCAGGAGGAGATCAACGCGGTGCTGGTCGACCAGGCGCGCCTGGGCCGCACGGTCGTTCGCCTGAAGGGCGGCGACCCGTTCGTGTTCGGCCGCGGCGGCGAGGAGCTGCTGGCGTGTGCCGAGGCCGGCATCCCGTGCGAGGTGATCCCCGGTGTCACGAGCGCCCTGTCGGCTCCGGCCGCTGCGGGGATCCCCGTCACGCACCGCGGTCTGGCGAGGTCGTTCGCCGTGGTCACGGCATCGACGACGGGAGCCGCCCACGAGCCGGACGCGGTCGATCTCAGCACGGTCGCGACGGCGACCGACACGCTCGTGCTGCTGATGGCGGCCGGCCGGCTGGCGGAGACGTGTGCGGCGCTGATCGCGGCCGGACGGCCCGCCGATGAGCCCGCCGCGCTCGTGATGTGGGCGACCACGCCCGAAGAGCGAACGGTGATCGGCACGCTGACCGACCTGCCGGCGCTGGCCGCGGCCGCGAGCATGGGGCCGCCCGCGACGCTGATCGTCGGCGAGGTCGCCGCCATTCCTCGCGAGATCGAGCAGCTCACACGAACGCGAGCAGATCGCGCAGATCGGCCACCACCGGGCCCTGCCAGTCCTCCTCGGGCTCTGGCGTGAGCAGGTCGGCAACGTTCAGGTCGGGCGGGCGGATCAGGTAGGCCTGCATGCCGACCGCGCTCGCCCCGGTCAGCTCGCCGTAGGCGCCGTCCCCGCAATACAGGCACGCGGCCGGGTCGACGTCGAGGCGCTCGGTCGCGTATCGATAGATCGCCGCATCGGGCTTGCGCAGGCCGACCTCGCAGGAGAACACCTCCACGTCCACGAGCCCGCCGAGCGGCGACGCGCGCCACATCGCCGGCGTGTCCGGCGCGCACATCGAGATCAACGCCGTCGGCATGCCTCGCGCGCGCAACTCCGTCAGCACCTCGACGGCGCCGACGCGCGGGTGGAACCACCGGCGGTACATCGCCGCGCGCGGCGCCAGCGCGGCCTCGATCTCGGCCGCCGACGGTTCCGGCATCTCCAGCGCCGCGCAGATGGCACGCACGTTGCCCGCCACCCCGTCCTCGAAGGCGCCCGTCTGGCGATCCATCCCGGTGCGGTCCCACTCGGCGCGAAACGCCGACGGATCGGCGCCGAGGATCACCGCCATCTGCGCGGCGGCCTCGTAGAAGGCCGACCGCGGGAACTCGGGCACGAGCGTGCCGAACAGATCGAAGATGACGGCGTCGGGGCTCAGCCGAGACGCCAGTCGTCGACGAGCAGCCCGTACATCACGAGGTCGACGTAGAGCCCGCCGCCCACCTTCCCCGCGCCGCGCAGCACGCCCTCTTCCTTCAGCTTGAGGCGACGCGCCACCGCGCGGCTCCGCAGGTTCTCGACGCCGGCGCGCATCTGCACCCGATGCAGGCCCTCCTCGTCGAAGCCACGGGTCATCAGCGCCTGCGCGGCCCGCGTCACGAGCCCGCGCCCGACCTGCTCCTCATCCAGCCAGAACCCGAGCTCGCCGATGTCGTCCTGGGGATGGATCCGCAGGTCGCAGCCCCCCGCCAGCCGGTCGGCCACCCAGATGCCGTTGCCGTCCAGCGAGACCTGGTCGGCCATGGTGCGCTCGAGCCACGGGAGCTGCGATGCCGGTTCGGTGGCGCCGTCGACCCACGGGAACCAACGCGCCAGCCGCGCGCGGTTCAGATCGACCAGCTCGTACAGGGCGTCGAGATCGTCGGTCGTGAAGGCGCGCAGGATCGCCCCGCCGCCAAGCTCGATCTGCAGATCAGGTCGCATCCGGCCCCCTGTGTGCCCGCCACTCGTCTTCCAGGATGCCGTACGTCACCGAATCGAGATAGCCGTCGGCCACGCGACAGCCGTCGCGCGCGACGCCTTCCTCCCGCATGCCGAGGCGCTGCGCCACGGCGCGGCTCCGGACGTTCTCCACCGCGGCCTGCAGCTCCATCCGATGCAGCCCGAGCTCGTCGAACGCGAAGTCGAAGAAGCGCGTGCACGCGCGCGTGACGACCCCCTTGCCCTCGTGTCCGTCGGCCAGCCAGTAGCCGATCTCGCCGCTGTTCGCCATCGTGTCGAGGCTGAGGCCGATCCCCCCGATCAGATCCCCGTCGCGCCACAGGCCGTTGCCCTCGTAGTCGGTCGAGGCGAGACACGCCTGGATGAAGCCACGGGTGTCGTCGACCGTCTTGGTGGTCGGCTCCCAGATCATCCAGGGACGCAGACGCGCACGGCTGGCGTCGACAAGCGCGAACAGCTCCTCGGCGTCGCCCACCACGTACGTGCGAACGGCGACACCATCGCCGAGGTCCCACTGGAGCTGGTTCACGCCGTCGCGGCGGCGGCGCGCTGCCGCTCCTCGTCCTGCAGCACGCGGCGCAGCACCTTGCCGACGAGCGTCTCGGGCAGCGAGTCGCGGAACTCGATCTCCTTGGGCGCCCGATACCCGGTGAGCCCCTGGTCCGGATCCTTGCACCACGCGATCAGGTCCTCGGCCGTGAGGGTGGCGCCTTCCTTGAGCACGACGTAGGCCTTCACGCGCTCGCCGGTGCGCTCGTCGGGCAGGCCCACCACCGCGCACTTCGAGATCGCGGGATGGTGGTAGAGCACGTCCTCGACCTCGTTCGGGTACACGTTGAACCCCGAGACCAGGATCATGTCCTTGAGCCTGTCCACGATCGAGTAGTAGCCGTCCGCGTCGGCCACCGCGACGTCGCCGGTGTGGAACCAGCCGTTGCGGATCGCGAGCGCGGTCTCCTCCGGGCGGCGCCAGTAGCCGAGCATCACCTGGGGCCCCTGGATGCACAGTTCGCCGGGCTCGCCGGGGGGCATCACCTTCTCCGGATCGTCGATCGACATGATCCGTACGTCGGTGTCGGGCACCGGCAGGCCGATCGACCCGGGTTTGCGCACGCCGTTGAACGGGTTCGCATGCGTGACCGGGGAGCATTCGGTCAGGCCGTAGCCCTCGACCAGCTGCCCGCCACCGGTGACCCGCTCGAACTCCTTGGCCACCGCCACGGGCAGCGGCGCCGCACCGGACACGCACGCCATGATCGACTTCAGGTCGTACTTCAACGCGTCGGGGTGCTCGTTGACCGCGATGTAGAGCCGCGGCACGCCCGGGAACAGCGACGGCTTCTCGTCCTGCGTCATCTCCAGGATCACGTGGATGTCGCGCGGGTTCGGGATCGGGATCAGCTTGGCCCCGATCAGGATCGTCAGGTTCTGCGCCAGCAGCCCGTAGGAGTGGAAGAACGGCATCGCCGCCAGCAGGGCCTCCTCGCCCTCGACCACCGTCGGGAACCAGGCCGCGCCCTGCCGTGCGTTCGCACACAGGTTGCGGTGCGAGAGCATCGCGCCCTTCGCGATCCCGGTCGTGCCGCCCGTGTAGATCAGCGCCGCCACATCCTCTGCGGGGCTGATGGTGGCGATCGGCGGGACGGGGCCGGCCGAGGCCAGCGCCGTGTGCCAACGGAGCACCTTCGCGTCCTTGGGCACCGGCGGCCACGGCTTGCCCGCCGCACGCTGCACCTTCTTGAACTTCAGCGCGGGGGCCAGCAGCTTCTTGATGAAGGGCATGTAGTCGTTCAGCCGCGTCACCACCACGTGCTCGATCCCGAGCGTGGCGAACACCGGGGCGTACTCGGCGTACATCAGGTCGGCCACGATGACGACGCTCGGCTCGGCGTCGCGCAGCTGGTGGGTCATCTCGCGCTCGGTGTAGGACGGGTTGTTGCACACCGCGATCGCCCCGAGCCGCATACAGGCGAAGAAGCCGATCGTGAACGCGGGCGAGTTCGGCACGATCAGCGCGACCCGGTCGCCTTTCGTCACGCCGAGCCCCGCCAGCATCGCGCTGCACCGCTCGACCTCGGCCAGGAGATCGGCGTAGCGCAGGTGCTTGCCGAACCACGCGATCGCCGGTCGATCGGGGAATCGACGCGCCGAGGCGTCGAGCAACGTGAAGACGCTTTCCTCCGGATACGGAGCCAGGGTTTGCGGCACATCGGGCGGATAGGAGGCGAGCCAGGGTCGAACGTCGCTCATATATGCATGATATGCGTCATGGCCACCGCCCTGCAGGACGCACCCACGACCGAGGAGATCGAGAGCAGCCGCGGGCTGTTCGCCTCGGGCATGCGCCTGGTCATCAGCTACATCAAGCTGCACCCGAAGCCGTTCTTCGCCTCGCTGGCCGGCGCGATCCTGTTCGCGGTCGCGTCGATCGCCCTGACGATAGCGATCGCGCACGCGACGAACGACGTGCTCAAGCCCGCCTTCGACGGCACCGGGGTCGCCGCCGCCACCGTCTGGATCGCGGTGGCCTGGCTGATGCTGTTCGGAAGCCTCCGGGCGCTCGGGATCATGGTCCGCCGCTACTACTCGGGCGTGGCCGGTGAGCGCGTCATGGCGACGCTTCGCCGCCAGGTGTCGGACCGGTACCGCGACCTCGCGCTGCAGTACCACCGCGAGACGCCGACCGGCGAGCTGCTCGCCCACATGGAGGCCGACGTCAAGGCCGCGGTCGACGTCTTCTGGCCGGTGCCGTTCGCGACCGGCGTGATCGTGCTCGTGATCCTTGCGATGATCCAGATGCTGCGCGTCGACCCATGGCTCGCGCTCGTCGGCGCGCTCCTGTTCCCGGCGCTCATGCTGATGAACCGCAGCTTCGCCAAGCGGATGCAGGAGCCGGCTCGGCTCGCCCAGGAGGACATCGGCGTGGTGTCCTCGGTCGCGCACGAGTCGATCGACGGAGCGCTCGTCGTCAAGACCCTCGGGCGCGAGGACGCCGAGACCCAGAAGTTGCTCGACGCGGCCCGCGCTCTCCGCGACGACCGGGTGACGGGCGGGTACGTGCGCGCCACGTTCGAGGCGGGGCTCGACTCGTTGCCGGCGCTCGCGACGGTCGTGCTCGTCGCGCTGGGCTCCTGGCGCATCGCCGAGGGCGAGCTCAACGTCGGCGAGCTGATCGGGTTCGTCGCCCTGTTCGGGCTGCTCTCGTGGCCGATGCGGTTCATCGGCTGGATCCTGGCCGAGCTGCCGCGGGCGGTGGTCGGCTGGAACCGGCTGCAGACCGTGTTCGAGGAGCAGGTCACCGTGACCCCGCCGGCGCATCCCGTGCCGCTGCCGGAGGGCCCGCTCGGCATCTCGGCGCGCGGCCTGCGCTACGTCTACGACGACCAGCCGGTGCTCGACGGCGTGTCCTTCGACATCGAGCCCGGCGAGTCGGTGGCGATCGTGGGGCCGACCGGCGTCGGCAAGTCCACCCTCGCGCAGCTGCTCGTGCGGCTCGCCGACCCCGACGAGGGCGTCGTGGAGATCGGCGGTGTCGACGTCAGCCGCGCCGACCCGATCCCGCTGCGCCAGGCGGCCTCGATCGTGTTCCAGGAGAGCTTCCTGTTCGCGGCCAGCGTGCGCGAGAACATCGCGCTGGACAACACGGTCGACGACGCCGGCGTCGTGCGCTCGGCGATGATCGCCTCGGCCGACCGGTTCATCCGCGAGCTGCCGCAGGGCTACGACACCGTGGTCGGCGAGCGCGGCCACACGCTGTCGGGCGGCCAGCGCCAGCGCGTGGCGCTCGCCCGGGCGCTGGCGCGAGCGCCGCGGATCCTGATCCTGGACGACGCGACGTCCTCGGTCGATCCGACGGTCGAGGCCGACATCCTGGGCGCGCTGCGCCGCGAGCTCGACACCACCCTGATCGTCGTGGCCTACCGCCTGTCGACGATCCGGCTGGCGGACCGCGTCGTCTACCTGGAGGACGGCCGCGTCGCGGGAACGGGATCGCACGACCTGCTGCTCGCGACGCTCCCCGGCTACGCCGCGATCATCCGCGCCTACGAGGAAGACGACACGGACACGGAGGAGGCCTCGTGAGCGCCGAGCTCCAGGCGGCGATCGCCGAAGAGGACGCGCTCCCGGTTCCCGAGGAGCTGAAGAGCGCCTGGGGCGTGCTGAGTCGCGGCGTCCGCGAAAGCCCCGAGCTCCGCCGCGGCCTGTGGCTGACCGTCGTGGTCTCCCTCGGCGTGACGGCCGTGTCGCTCGTCACCCCCGTCCTGATCCAGAAGGTGTTCGACAACGGGTTCAACCCGTGGGACCCCCGATACGTGTACAAGCTCTGTGGCGCGGCGCTGCTGCTCGTGGTCGATCGCCTTCTGGGCGGCGCGCACCGCGGGGCGACGGCTGGTGACCGCCGCCGAGAACGCGATGATGGGGCTGCGCGTGCGCACGTTCGCGCACATCCACTCTCTGTCGATCGCCGACCAGTCCGAGGAGAAGCGCGGCGTGTTCGTCGCGCGCGTGACCGCCGACGTCGACGCGCTCCAGCAGTTCATGGAGTGGGGCGGCATCGCCTGGATCATCTCGATCACCCAGGTGGTCGGCGCGCTCGGCCTGATGCTGTATTACGCCTGGCAGCTGGCACTCGCGATCGTGCTGATGATGGTGCCGCTGCTGCTCATCGTCATCGCGATGCAGGCGAAGCTGACGATCGCGTTCAACACCGCGCGGACGCGCGTCGGCGAGATGCTCTCCGAGGTCTCGGAATCGGTGATGGGCGCGGCCGTCGTGCGCGCCTACGGCCTGGACGAGCACACGGACCAGAAGGTGAAGCTCGCGATCGACCAGCGCTACCGCGCCGAGATCGTGGCGCACTTCCGGGCGGCCACCCTGTGGCCGCTGTCGTCGGTCTTCTACGCGATGGCGCTGTCCGTCGTCGTGATCCTCGGCGCGTTCTACGGGTCGGAATGGGGGGTGACGTTCGGCGAGATCACCGCGTTCCTGTTCCTCGCCGACGTGTTCCTGCACGTGTTCACCGACCTGCCCGAGGTCTACGCGGAGACGCAGACCGCGATCGCCGGCTGGCGCAAGATCCTGGCGGTGCTCGACATGCCGGTCGAGATCGTGGAGCCGACCGCCGGTGTGGAGCTGCCCCGTGGCGCCCTGTCGGTGGAGGCGCGCGACCTGCGGTTCTCCTACCGGGAGGGCGCGGAGGTGCTCCACGGCATCTCGTTGTCGGTGCCCGGCCGGCGGCCACGTCGCGATCGTCGGCGAGACCGGCTGTGGCAAGACGACGTTCGTGAAGCTGATCTCGCGGCTGGCCGACCCGCGGTCGGGCTCGGTCCTGATCGAGGGGACCGACCTGCGCGAGGTGACCCCCGCATCGCGCCGCGCACGGATCCGCATGGTGCCGCAGGACGGTTTCCTGTTCGACACGTCGGTGCGGGAGAACGTGCGTATGGGCCGGCCGCCGGCCTCGGATCGGGACGTCGAGACCGCGTTCGACGAGCTCGGGTTGGCCGACTGGGTCGCGACGATGCCCGAGGGGCTCGAGACCGGCGTCGGCGAGCGCGGCGAGGCGCTGTCGGTGGGCGAACGGCAGCTGGTCGCGCTCGTGCGCGCGCAACTCGGCGATCCGGGTCTGTTGATCCTCGACGAGGCGACGTCGGCGGTCGACCCCGCCACCGAGCGACGGATCACCGAGGCGCTGCGCCGTCTGTCCGCCGGACGCACGGTGATCACGATCGCGCACCGCCTGTCGACGGCCGAAGGGGCCGACCGCGTGTTCGTGTTCGACGCCGGCGAGCTGGTCCAGGAGGGCACGCACGAACAGCTCGCGGTTGCCCCCGGTCGGTACGCGGCGCTGTACAGCAGCTGGCTCGGCAACGTCCGCGAGTAGCCGCGGGTAGGCTGCCCGCGATGTCCGACCCCCTTCGCGCCATGGCGGCGCCCTCCCTGTTCCCGCTGGACGGCGAGCTCCGCCTTCCCGGTCTCGAGGCCGCCGTCACGGTCGAGCGCGACCGATGGGGCACGCCGCGGATCACCGCCGCCAGCCTCGAGGACCTGTGGTTCGCGCAGGGCGTCGTGACCGCCGGCGAGCGCCTGTTCCAACTCGAGCTGTTCCTGCGGGCGGCGACGGGAACCCTGTCGGAGATCTTCGGCGAGCTGACGTATGACGACGACGTGTTCACGCGCACGATCGGGCTCAACCGCGCGGGGGCACGCCACGCGGCCGAGACGTGGACCGACGCCGATCACGCGATGCACGGGCGCTTCCGCGCGGGGGTGCGCGCGTGGATCGACGCCATGCCGGCCAAACCGATCGAGTATCAGCTGCTCGACCTGGAGCCCGCGCTGCCCGACGACGCCGCCGCCTACGCCTCGGCGTTCGCGCTCCTGGCCTGGGAGCTGTCGAACAACTGGGAGGCGGAGCTGCTGCGTGCGGAGCTGGACGACCGTCTCGGGCGCGCCGTGACGGACACCCTCCTGCCGGTCGCGCCGGCCGGCGGTGGCGTGGGCTCCAACAACTGGGTCATCGCCGGCCGCCGCACCGCCAGCGGCGCGCCGCTGCTCGCGAACGACCCACACCTGCAGGTCACGCAGCCCGGCATCTGGCTCGAGCTCGTGTTGCGGGCGCCCGGCTACGAGGCCCGCGGCGTCGCGGTGCCCTTCACGCCGGGGATCTTCCTGGGGACCACCCCGCACCACGCCTGGGGAGCCACGAACGTCACCGGCGACGTCGCCGACCTGTACGAAGAGCGGCTGCACGAGGACGGCACGGCGGTGCGCACCGCCGAGGGGTGGGCGCCGCTCACGATCCACGAGGAGCGGATCGCCGTGCGTGGGGAGCCCGAGCCGCGCACCCTGACCGTGCGCGAGACCGCGCACGGACCGATCCTGACCCACGGGATCGCCGGCTCCCTGCACACGCGGTACCGACCGCTCGATCGCACCTACGCCCTGCGCTGGGCCGGTCACGACGCCACGCTCCGGCCGTCGCTCGCGATCGAGGTGGCGCAGGCCGCCGACTTCGCCGCGTTCCGCTCGGCGATCCTCCAGGTCGCCTGTGCCGGGCAGAACTTCGTCTACGCCGACGTGGACGGGCACATCGGCTACCAGTGCACCGGACGGCACCCGGTGCGGGCGACGGGCGACGGCACGCGGCCGGTGCCGGGCTGGGACGGCGAGCACGAGTGGATCGGGTGGATCGCCCCCGAGGACCTCCCGTGGGCGTTCGATCCGGAAGACGGCGTGCTCGCCACCGCCAACAACGACATCCAGCCGCCCGGCTACCCGCACCTGATCGCCAAGGACTTCCACGAGCCGAACCGCCGCGACCGCATCGTGGAACTGCTGGCCGCCCGCGACGACCACGACGTCGCCTCGATGCGGGCGATCCAGCTCGACACGGTGTCCCTGGCCGTGCCGCCGCTGCGCGAGCATCTGTGCGCGCTCGAGCCGCACACCGATGCGCAGCGCGACGCGCTGGACGCGCTGCGCGCGTGGGACGCGGACCTGCGCGCCGACTCGCACGAGGCGGCGCTGTTCCAGGCGTGGATCAGCGCGATCATGGCCCGGCTGTTCGCCGAGCGCATGGGGCCCGAGCTCTTCGCCGCCTTCCAGGGCTTCCGCGAGACGTTCCTGTGCCGCGCGCTTCCCGACATGCTGGCCGACCAGGTCGACCCCGATGCGCTCCGCGGGGCGCTCGACGACGCGATCGCGGAGGTCGCCGGGCGGACCTGGGGCGAGCTGCACACGCTCGTGCTCGCACACCCGCTCGCGCGGATCCCCGGGCTGGACGAGGTCTTCACCGCGGCGTCGATCCCGTTCGGGGGCGACAGCCAGACGATCGCGCAGGGAGGGTTCGATCCGCTGCTCGGCTATCGCCCGGCGGTGATCCCCGCGGTCCGCGCGGTCTATGACCTCGGCGACCTCGAGCGCAGCGCGAGCGTCGTGCCGACGGGGATCAGCGGCAACCCGGCCTCACCGCACTGGGCCGATCAGGCGCCGCTCTACGCGGCCGGCGGCAGCAAGCCGGCGGGCTTCGACGAGCCCAGCACCGCGACCTTGACCATCGCGCCCGGCTAGCCGGTACCATCAGCCGCGATGCCGAAGTCCAAGGGTCGCAAGAAGCCGAGCAAGCAGCGCTATCAGCTGCACCCCCATCGCAAGCAGCAGGCCAAGTCGAGCCCTCGCTGGTACGCGCCCCTGATGCTCGTGGTGATGGGCGCCGGGGTCGTCCTCATCGTCTGGAACTTCCTGCGGCCCAGCGAGAGCTTCAACGCGGGCGTGATGTGGCTCGGGCTCGGGCTGATCGCGGGCGGCTTCTTCGGGATCTCCTTTTGGAAGTAACGCACAATCGCCTGGGGATAACCCTGTGGATACCGACGTGCCGAACGGTGGAAAACACCTGCGGCCGTGTCGGCTCAGGCCTCCGCGGGTCGGCGGACGACCAGCATCTTCTCTCCGCAATGACGGGGGATCTGCAGCTCGCCGAGCCGCTCGACCTTGAACTCCGTCCCGCACTCGCCGCACACCAGATAGACCTCGAGGTCGCCGACGTCCTCGGGCTCGCTCGGCGGCGGCTCGGTGTCCAGCGACCCGGGCGGCGGCCCCGACAGCGCGCGCAACGTCGCCATGCCGAGCCGCCACACGACGTAGCCGATGACGATCGCACCCGGGAGCAGCACCCACACCGGCATCGCCCCACGGTAACAGCCACTTCGTGGCCGCCCGACCGACCCGTTTCCGCCGAGCGAACGGCCCTGGCGCCGGTTCCGGCACACGCCATATGCTGTGCCTCGCGGCACCCGACGACGCACGGAGAGGGCATCGATGGGCGAGTACGCGAACCGGTTCATGTCCCAGCTCGTGGCGAAGAATCCTGGCGAGCCGGAGTTCCATCAGGCGGTGCACGAGCTCGCCGACTCGGTCGAGCTGGCCCTCCAGCGCAATCCCCGCTACGTCGAAGCCAAGATCTTCGAACGCATCTGCGAGCCCGAGCGTGTCGTGATGTTCCGGGTGCCGTGGGTCGACGACGACGGCGACGTCCAGATCAATCGCGGCTTCCGCGTCGAGATGAACTCCGCGATCGGTCCCTACAAGGGCGGCACGCGCTTCCACCCGACGGTCTACCTCGGCATGCTGAAGTTCCTGGCGGTCGAACAGGTGTTCAAGAACTCGCTCACGACGCTGCCGCTGGGCGCCGGCAAGGGCGGCGCCGACTTCGACCCGAAGGGACGCTCGGAGGGCGAGGTGATGCGGTTCTGCCAGTCCTTCATGACCGAGCTGCAGCGCCACGTGGGCCAGTTCACCGACGTGCCCGCGGGCGACATCGGCGTCGGTGGGCGCGAGATCGGCTATCTCTTCGGCCAGTACAAGCGGATCCGCAACGAGTTCACCGGGGTGCTCACCGGCAAGGGCCTCGAGTTCGGCGGCTCGCTGATCCGCCCCGAGGCGACCGGGTACGGCACCGTCTACTTCGCCGAGGAGATGGCCGCGACCCGCGGTGAATCGCTCGCCGAGAAGGACTGCATCGTCTCGGGGTCGGGCAACGTCGCCCAGTACACGGTCGAGAAGCTGCTCGACCTCGGCGCCAAGCCCATCACGCTCAGCGACTCGGGGGGCTTCATCCACGACAAGGACGGCATCGACCGCGAGAAGCTCGCGTGGGTGATGGACCTGAAGAACACCCGGCGCGGCCGCATCATGGAGTACGCCGAGCGGTTCTCAACCGCGACGTTCACCCCCGTCGATCCCAGTCGCTCCTACAACCCGCTGTGGGCGGTGCCCGCCCAGGCCGCCTTCCCGAGCGCGACCCACAACGAGATCAACGCCGAGGATGCGGGCAGTCTCCTCGCCAACGGGACCTACATCGTCGCCGAGGGCGCCAACATGCCCACCGTGACCGAGGGCGTCGAGCGCTTCGTCGACGCGCGCATCCTGTACGGACCGGGCAAAGCGGCGAACGCGGGCGGCGTGGCGGTCAGCGGGCTCGAGATGTCGCAGAACTCCGAGCGCCGGGGGTGGACCCGGGAGACCGTCGACGATCGGCTCCACACGATCATGATCGCGATCCACAACAACTGCCGGGCCACCGCCGAGGAATACGACGTCCCGGGCAACTACGTGCACGGCGCGAACATCGCGGGGTTCCGCAAGGTCGCGAACGCGATGCTCGCCCAGGGGATCGTCTAGCTACAGCGGCCGGAGCCCCGGCACCTGTCGCCCCAGGAACTCCAGGACCGTTCGGATCTGCCGGACCTCCTCATCCATGTCGAGCGACCCGTGGCCCGTCGTGTACCGGTAGACCTCGTGCGGCGTCCCCGCCGCGGCGACCCGGTCCACGTAGGCGAGCGCCTGGCCGAGCGGGCAGCGAGAATCGTTGTCGCCGATCACGAACAGGACCGGGGCGCGCACATTGCCGGCGTAGGTGATCGGGTTGGCGCGACGAAAGAGGTCGGGCTTCTCGTCGGGCGTGCCGCCGAAGAGCGCGCGATCCATCGCCTGCAACGCGGGGGCCTCCTGTTCGTACGCTCCGACGTAGTCGCCGACCGGCACGCCGGCGATGCCCGCCCGCCACAGATCGGGGTTGCGGCCGAGCTCCATCAGCGTGATGTAGCCGCCCCAGGACCACCCGGCGATCACCGCGCGGTCACCGTCCACGTCGGGCCTGCGCAGAAGGTCGCGCAACCCCGCCGTGACATCGTCGACATCGGTGAAGCCGGGGTCGCCGGTCAACGCGTCGCGCCACGCCCGTCCGTAGCCGGTCGAGCCGCGGTAGTTGGGCATCGCCACGAGGAACCCCGCGTCCACATACGCCTGCACCTCGGGCATGTAGGCGTCCTCGTACAGCCAGTGCGGCCCGCCGTGCACGAACACCATGACCGGATGCGGACCGTCGCCCTCGGGCTCCACGATCCAGCCGTGCACCTCCTGGCCGTGATCGTTCGTGAAGCGCCAGTCCTGGAACGGCCGGCCGGCGGGCGCCGGCGGGAGCTCGATCGGCTCCGCGCCGTCGTCGCGCAGCACCCGGCCGCGATGCTCCCCGTCCAGATGTGTGAACCAGACCCGACCGTCCGGACGCACCCGGGCGTCGCCGATCGAGCCGCGCGGCGTGACCACCGGATGCACGGCCCCCGTCGCGACCTCGACCCGGTACAGCTCGGCGCGGGCATCGAGCGTGTGCCGCAGGAGGACCGAGCCGCCGTCCGGATACCAATCCACCACGGCGTGGTCGCCGGGCAACGCCACGTCGAGGTCGCGCCACTCGCCCGTGGCGAGGTCCCAGATGGCCGCCCGCTCCCGATCGTCGGGCTCGTGGACGACCGCCAGCCGCTGGTCACCCGCATCGGGCGCCCACGCCGTGGCGACCACCGCGGACGTGCCATCGCCTCGCTCGGCCACGACCGCACCCGTGTGCGGGTCGACGATCCGCAGGGCGGGATGCGTGATGTCGCCGTGCTCCGCGTGCTGGAGCGCCGCGAGCGTGCCGTCGGCCGACAGCCCGGCCACGTCCGAGCCGCCGGCGTAGACCCCGGCCACCGCCAGCCATTCCTTCCCGGCCGCGATCAGACGGGGCGAGGCGCCCGGCTCGGTCCCGTAGATCTCGAAGACGCCCTCCGGCGTGCTGATCCCGGCCAGGGTCATGCCGTCGGCCTGCGCCAGGCCTTCGTTCCACCCGACCGGAAGCCCGTCCAGGAAGGGGACCGCCTCGCCACCACCGAACGGCTGGACGAGCCATCGGCCCGTCTCGTCGCCGGTGTCCTCCTGCCAGAACACGACGCCGGCCCCGTCGCGCGTCGGCACACCTTCCAGGACCCCGACCGGATGATCCGACACCTGCCGGCGCTGCCCCGTCGAGACGTCCCACGCGTGGATCTGCCAGACGCCCGAGGCGCTCGAGGCGAACACGGTTCGATCGGGGGCGCTGCGGGACCAGCGAGGCAACGACATCTTGTGGCGCGCGGAAGCGCTGTTCCCACACGGGCACGGTATCCATGGGGACGGAGGCTACCGGACGCGTCGTGCTTCGGCGATGGCCGCCCACACCCGTTCCGGGGAGCAGGGAAGATCGATGTGGCGCACGCCGAGGTGGGCCACGGCGTCGATGACCGCGTTCTGGACCGCCGGCGTCGCGCCGATCGACCCCGATTCGCCGATCCCCTTGGCGCCGAGGATGTTCACCGGCGTCGGGGTCTCGGTGTTGTCGCACTCGAACCGAGGAAGCTCCGCGGCGCTGGGCATCAGGTACGTCATCAGCGTCGAGGTCAGCGGGTTGCCGGCCTCGTCGAGCCGGACCTCCTCGAACAGCGCCTGCGCGATCCCCTGCGCGATCCCGCCATGCTGCTGCCCGCGCACGAGCATCGGGTTCAGGATGCGGCCGCAGTCATCGACCGCGATCAGCCGCACGACGCGCGCGTCTCCCGTGTCGAGGTCCACGTCGACGACGGCGACGTGCGCGCCGAACGGGAAGGTCGCACCCGGGTCCGTGGCGACCCCCTTGGCCGACAGCGGCGCGCCGTCGACCGCGGCGCGGGCGGCAAGCGCGGCCCAGCCGACCGTCCGCGCCGGAGCGCCGGCGACCTGGAACCCGCCCTCGATCGGACCGACGACATCGACCGGATCGGCCTCGAGGGCCGTCGCCGCCAGCTCGCGCGCCCGGTCGATCACCTCACCGGTCCGTGTGGCGATCACCGACCCGCCGGCCTGCAGCGACCGCGATCCCCACGACCCCTGACCGCGTTCCACCAGCGAGGTGTCGGAGTGCACCACCCGGACATCGGTGTAGGGGATCGCCAGCATGCCACCGGCGAGCTGCGCGAAGGCGGTCTCGTGCCCCGTCCCGAACGAGGTGGTGCCGACGAAGACCGTCGCCGTGCCGTCGGTCTCGACGTCGACGCGGGCGAACTCCTTCGTGGGGAACCCCGTGATCTCGACGTAGGTGGCGACCCCGATCCCCAGCGCGGTGCGGTCGCCCCGGGCGCGGCGATCCCGCTGCTCGGCTCGCAGGCCGTCGTAGTCGGCCAGCTCGAGAGCTCGGTCGAGCGCCACCGCATACGCACCGGTGTCGTACTCGGTGCCGGCCGCGGTGCGATAGGGGAACGCGTCGGGCGGGATCAGGTTGCGGCGACGCACCTCGACCGGGTCCATCGTGAGCTCGGTCGCCAACAGATCGATCGCGCGCTCGATGCACGCCGATGCCTCCGGCCGGCCCGCCCCCCGATAGGCGCCGAGCGGCGTGACGTTCGTCACCACCGCGCGGCCACGGAACGCGATCGCGGGGATCGCGTAGACCCCCGAGATCATCTCTCCCGTCGTCTGCGCCATGAACGAGCCGAGCTGTGGGTAGGCCCCCACGTCGCCGAGCACCTCGAACCGGAGCCCCGTGATCGTGCCGTCGCGCCGCGCGCCCAGCTCGACCCACTGCACCTGCGCGCGCCCGTGCGTCAGGCTCACCATCGACTCGCTCCGCGATTCGAACCAGCGCACGGGGCGCCGCAGCTCCGCGGCGGCCTTCGCCACCACCACGTACTCGGGATAGGTCGGGATCTTCGCCCCGAAGCCACCTCCGACGTCGGGGGCGATCACGCGGAGCTTCGCGCGCGGCACATCGAGGACATCCACCAGATCGCCACGCACGTCAAAGGGCACCTGCGAGGACACCCACACCGTGTAGCCGTCGCCGTCGGGCACCACGGCGATGCCGTTCATCTCCATGGGGACGGGGGCCACGCGCTGGTTGACGAACCGCCCCCGCACGATGACCTCCGCACCCGCCAGCACGTCGTCGTCCCAATGGTGCTCGAACCTCGTGGCGACGTTCGTGCCGGTCTCGGGGAACAACAGCGGCGCGTCCTCGGCCGTCGCCGCCTCGGCGTCGATCACCACCGGCAGCGGCTCGACGTCGGCCCAGATGCGCTCGGCGGCGTCCTGCGCCTGGCCCGCCGTCTCCGCGATCACCACGCCGTAGGGCTCCCCGACGTAGCGGAACCGCTCGCTCGCCAGCACCGGACGCTCGAACGGCTGGTCGAGGTCCCCACCGGGCACCTCGACCGACCCGGCGGCCAACTGGTGGGGCAGCGCGAGATCGCGAGACGTGTAGACGGCCACGACGCCCGGCATCGCCCGGGCCTCCTCGAGGCCTTCGATCTGTTTCACCGTCGCGTGCGCGAAGATGGACCGGACGAACACGGCACGAAGGGCGCCCGGGATCGGGATGTTCTCGAGGTACCGTCCCTGTCCACGCAGGAATCGTGGGTCTTCGGTCCGAAGCGCCGGGATGCCGAAGGTAGAAGGAGGGACCGTCGTCACGACGGTCATCGTGCCACAGCAAGCTCGAGGGGAGCATGGATGCAACGGATCATGAAGCTGGTCGTCCTGGCGGCCGTGTCGACGTCGATCGCCGCGACCGCACCGACGCCGACGATCGCGGCCACCGCACACCGCGCCGTCGTCAAGGTGGTCGCGGTCAAGACGGGGTTGAACGGGCCGTCGGCGTTCACGTTCACGCCCGGCGGCACGATCTGGTACCTCGAACGGGGCACCGGCGAAGTGCACACGCTCAACCCCTCGACGGGTGGCGATCACCTCGTGTTCACGATCCCGGGCGTCGACGGGAGCGGCGAACGAGGCGCCCTCGGGATCGCCCTGCATCCGAACTGGCCGGCGAAGCAACAGGTGTTCGTGTACGTGACCCGATCGCACGCCGGGCACCTGCAGAACCAACTGGTGCGCTTCAGCGTCAGCGGCGGCTCGGGAAGCAACCTGCGGACCCTGCTGGCCACGCCGGCCAGCGCGGACCCGTATCACAACGGGGGGCGCATCCTGTTCGGACCGGATCACAAGCTGTACGTGGTGATCGGGGACGGGCACAACGCGGCGAACGCGCAGGATCGGACGAACAACCTGCGCGGCAAGATCCTGCGGCTGGACACCGACGGGACCGCCGCCCACGGCAATCCGCTCGGTCGCATCTGGTCGTTCGGCCACCGCAACTCGTTCGGCTTCGCCTTCGATCCGCAGACCGACCGCCTCTGGGAGACCGAGAACGGCCCCCAATGCACGGACGAGATCAACCTCGTCGTCAAGGGGGGCAACTTCGGGTGGGGCACGAACGAATCGTGCTCGAAGACGAAGCCGCGGGGCACGAACAACTCCGGCCCGAAACCACGCCACCTTCCCAAGACCTACTTCAAGGCGACGATCGGCATCACGGGCGCCGCCTTCTGCGACGGCTGCCGCTTGGGGGCCGCTCGCAACGGCGATCTCATCTTCGGCGATGTGAACACCGGCACGATCCGCGCGATCGATCTGAACGTCACGCGGACCGGGTTCGCCGGCTCCCCTCGTGTGCTGCTGACGGCACCCGAGGGGGTGCACTCGATGGAGGTCTCGCCCAACGGCCGGATCTTCTTCAGTGGGGCCTCCGGCATCTACCGCCTGATCGCGACCTAACCCCTCGCGCCAGACGGGCACCTGGGATAGGCTCAGGGTTCCGGCGCCGGTCTGGCAGGGAGGGCGCCGCGGGAAGGACGCGTATGGACATCGGTCGCCCGAAGCGGATCATCGAGATCGACCCGATCTCGCTGCCCCTGCCGACACCCGAGATGCCCACCCCGGTCCCCGAGCCGCTGCACGAGCCCGCCCCCCAACCGCGCTCGCCGGCCGAACCGGATCCATGAGCCCGCTGTCCGTTGCCGGGGAGCTCCGGTCCACCACCGGGATCGAGCCGATCCTCGCCTGGCGCACGTGGGCCCTGACCGGTCACCGCGACGGCACCGGCCTGCTGTTGCGGCCGGTCGCAGGCCGGTCGCGGCCATGGAAGCCGATGCAGCCCGTCGAGGCGGCGTGCAAGCACGCGCGTCTGCACGCCGCGCCCAACGTGGACTGCACCTGCGGCCTGCACGGCACGCACGAGCTGGACATCCTGCGACGGACCCGCTGTCCCGCCGTCCTCGGGCGTGTGGCGTTGTGGGGACGGGTGATCGAGCACGACCTGGGCTACCGCGCCCAGTACGCCTATCCCCAGCTTGCCGCGCTGGTGTGCCAGTTCTGCTTCTGGCAGTGGGGAACGCACGGGATCCGACCCGACGTGGTGGGATGGTTCGCCCGCGACGGGCTCGTGCCGCTGTGTTGGGCGCACCTCGAGCTGGCGCAGCGATACGGGATGGAGCCCCGTCGCCTGCTGCCGGCCGACGACATCGAGCTCGAGTTGCGCGAGACCTACGCGATCGACCCGCTGGTGCGCTGGTAACGCCGCGGCGCGTCAGCCGCTCGGACCGAACTTCTTCTTCGCGGCGCTGCGAGCGAGGCGGGCACGCAGATCGTTCGCCTCCGGGCTGAGGTGCAGCGCCTCGTCTTCGGCTTCCTTGGCGCGGGCCTCGGCGGCCGCCACCTGCGCCTCGAGCTCGGCGATGAGGTCGTTCGGGTCGCTCGGCTCGGGTTTCGCGACCGGCTCGGGTTTCGAGGCCGGTTCGGGCTTCGCGGCGGGCTCGGGCTTGGCGGCCGCTGAGGCGGCCTCCTCTTGGGCGGCTGCGTCCTCTTGGGCGGTCGCAAGCGCCACCTCCGCCTCCCGGGCGCGGTCCTCGGCCTCCGCCAGCCTCGCGCGAAGGGCCTCGGCCTCCGCCGCGGCCTCCGGAGACGTCTCCCCCATCCGACGTTCGAGCTCGGCGACCCGCTCGTCGGCCGCGTGCTGGACGCGATCGAGGTCTTCCTGGGTGACCGCGCTCGACCGGGCGAGGGCGGCCTCGGCCTCCGCGCGGTTCAGGGCCGACTCGAGCTCGGTGATGCGGCTCGTCGCGGCCTCGACATCGGCGGACGCGGCGGCCGTGCCCGACCCGTCCTTCATCCTGGCCTCGAGGAAGGCAAAGGCCTCCGTGGCCTGACGGAGCTGCTCCCGTGCGGCCTGCAACTCTTCATCGACCTCCGGATCGCGCACCGGCTCCGCGGCGACGACCGGGGCGGCAACCGTGGCCGGGACGGTCGCGCCGGCTGCGCGCTCGGCCGCCGTCACGGGTCGCCGAGCCATCGACACGAGGAACAGGGCCGCGCACACCACGGTGAGGATCAAGAACAGACGTGACATCGTGGCCCAGGGCGAGGCCGACGCCGCCACCAACTTGTCGTACAGGAAATCGACCTGCACCGCGCCCGCCGGGTCCACCTGATCCCGCGCCCGCAGCGGCACGAACACCTGGAGCAACTGCGTGCCGGTGGGCGCGCTGCCGACCGTCGAGTAGGTGAACGGCTCCTCCGCGATCTGCGCCGACGTCGAGCCGGCGACGGCGGCGGCCAAGGAGGGATCGTCGGCCGCCACGGTGCCACCCACATCCTCCGTGACATCGCTCGAGGCCTCCAGCGTGCCGTCGACATCCCAGACACGAACGCGCGCGACCGTCGGGTCGGTGAAGACCTCCGCCTGCAGTCGCACGGCGAACTCCTTCGAGACGAACGTGATCGTGCCGGTGCGGGCGTCGATCGTCGCCGCCTCCGTGATCGTCGTGTTCGCGTAGGCCGTCGCCCGTGTCTGCGCGTCCTGGATCTCGGTGTTCAGCGCCGTGTTCTTCGAAGAGCGAGACAGGAAGAGCCCGAGCAGGAACACCAGGGTCAGGCCACCCCACACGAAGCGGGCCGCCATGGTTCGGGTGGCTCTGTCAGCGATCGTCATCGTCCGTCCATCGTTCGAGGCGGGTCATGCTCGCCCATCATCGGTACCCGCGACAAGCGTCGAGAGAGGTTTCGACACCTCCCGCTCAGCCTTGAACGCGAACCTCCGACCCACCGGTCACACCCAGGTTCGCTGAATCTCATGCAGTGGAGGGCTTCCGGCGGGATCCTCCCGGAGCGAGAGGAACCCCAGCCAGACGCCCGTCTTGTCATAGGCAAAGGAGATCGATTCCGCGGCATCGACCGGCACGGTGCACGGAGCGGCGGGCGATGCTGCCAGCGCTTCGGCAACGCTCTGGCCCTTCGCGCGCCGCCACAGGAATCCCTCGCTGTAGTTCTTGACCACGATCCACTCGCCGTCCGCCGCGATGTCGGCGGCAACCGGCCCGGTGCCGACGTTCGGCCCCGCGCCGATGACGTCCGTCACGTGCACCGCGCGGTTCAGTCGTCCCGTCGCGAGATCCTGATCCGGGAGCTCGAAGACGCGCGAGCGCTTCCCCGTCGCGAGATGCTTCCACAGGATGAAGACGTTGTGGGTGCGCGGGTCCACGAACAACGACTCCGCATCACGAGGCTTCCACACGTTCGAGCCGGCGTCGTCGTAGTAGCGGAACGGATAGCGGGCGGCGCCCGACAGTGCCGCGGTCACCACCGGTGACTGGGTGGCCGAAAGCGCGGGCTCGGGCAGGACGTAGAGGGCCGGCGTCGCCCGGGCGACCCCGTTGCGATTCTCACGGTTGTCCCCGATGTCGCCGATCACGAGCAGGTCGGTGCCGGTGCGGTGATCCAGGCCGATCGCCTCCCAGTCGACGTTCTTCACGCCGGTCCCGGTGAGCGTGTACGTCGCCAGTCGGTCGCCGTCGACCGAGAAGGCGTACAGGTACGGACCGTTGCCCGAATCCTGGATCACCCACAGCACGCCCACGTGGTCGACGGACGCCTGGATGCCCGACACCTCCCGCATGCCCGAGTTCCACAGGATGCGATCCGTCGTCAGAGCGGGATCCATCTTCGGGCACGGGACGACGGCCGCCGAGGGCGTCGGGTCCCCCACGGACACGGCTGCCACGGCGGCGAGCAGCACGAGGCCGTACACGATCGATCGACGCATCGGAGAGGCGAGGCTACCGGGTGGCGCTCCGGGGGGCATCGGCCACAGGGCCGTGCTGTCCGCGCGCAACGGATTCAAGGTCCCCCCGGGTCCCGGCCGATGGGAAGGGCGTTGCCCCGGGACCCCGGGGCGTGCCGCGGGGGGCACCAGGGAATGCGCTCGATCAACGGTCTGGCACTGCGCACGCTCGTCGCGAGCGCGCTCATCCTCGGCATCGTCGGCCCCGTCCACGCGGTCACGCCGGTGCGCCACGCGCTCCTGGAGCGCCACGCCACGGTGGAGCGGGCTCGCGCGATCCGTCATCTGCAGGCACAGCTCGAGATCGACCTTCGACAACGGATCGCGGTGATGGAGCGGGTCGCGCATGCCCCCGCCGGTCGCGGCGCCGTGACGAACGACCGGCGGCCCGCGACGCTGGAGGCGACGGCTCGACTGCTCGAAGTCGCGCGCGTGCGGCTCCACTCGCTCGACCCGTGGGCCCACGCGCGGCTCCACGCGCTCCAGGCGCACTACGCGGATCTCCAGGCGTGGCTCGGTCGAGAGGGCATCTTCCGCTTCTGCCCCGTCCCGGACTACAGCACGATCTATGACAACTTCGGCGACATGGTCCGCCTCCCCCACGTCCCGGTCCACCGGCACCAGGGCGACGACATCCAGGCGCCCTCGGGCGCACGGATCGTGGCCCCCTTCGACGGGTACGCGTCGACCTCGCGCTCGAAGCTCGGCGGGGTCGAGGTCCGGGTGTTCGGCGCCGACGGGTACGTCTACAACGCGCACATCAGCCGGCTCGGTTCCCTCGGCTGGGTGTCCGCCGGCGACACGGTGGGCTACGTGGGCATCACCGGTGATGCGACCGGTCCGCACGACCACCTCGAATGGCATCCGAACGACGGCCTCGCCCAGGACCCCTACGACCTGCTGGTGGCGGCCTGCGTGGACCAGCCGCGCTAGCGGTTCGTGGCGGAGAAGTGCTGGTAGTCGACCGGCCAGGACCACGAGCCGCCCCATGACCAACCGATCGCGTGGAACGCCCACCATGGCCGGTCGTGGCGCGCCAGCATCCCACGACGGATCGGCGTGCGATCCACGAAGTCCGCACCGTTGGGCGGCGAGACGCCCCACGGGCCCACGTACGGGTTCTCGACCGGGTTGATATCGATCGCCCGCCCGTACGCGTGCTGGGACCAGGTGCAGCACACGCCGTCGCGGTACCGACAGTTGAAGGCGGACGTGTTGTCGGCCCGCATCGACCGCATGTCGTCGGCGCCGTAGCGATCGACCAGCCGCATCCGGCGGATCGGGAACCGAGCGTCATAGATCTTGCCGAAGACACGCGCGATCTTGTCGGCCCAGCGGCGATGGACGACGAGCTTCCCCGGATGTGCCTGCCGGTCGAAGCCCCAGTACGTGAGACGGATCAGTCGGAGGTCGTCGAGACCCACCGGGCAGCCCGCGTGCCAGGACGACCCCGTCATGAGCGAGCGAACCGCCGGAGGAAGGGTCGAGACGTTCGCGTGGTAGGCGGGCGCCCGCGTCAGCCCCATCGCGCCGGCCTCGACCGGCACGGACACGAGCAATGCAACGGCGGCCACTGCCGCGACGACGGGTCGGCGCATGCCTCCATGATGCGCCATCGACAGGCGAGGGCTCTTAGGACCAGCGCGGCTCGTCGGTCGGCGTGTGCTGGGTCTCGCGATCGTCGGCGGCGTGCGCCAGCCGGGCACGAAGCGCCCAGAGGTCGTCCTCAACCGACACCGATTCGTCCTCCTTGGCGGGCGCGTCCGCCGCTGGTGCCGGCTCGTCTGCCGCTGCCGCCTCGTCTGCCGCTGGTGCCGGCTCGTCGTCGAGTGACGAGGTCATGGCCGCTGGCGCTTGCACTGCAGGCTCTTGCGGCTTGTCCGGCTCGTCGGCCGGCTCCGACCACACATCGCCGTATCGGTCGTCCGCGTTCGGCGCCTCGGGCAGGCTCGCGCTCGGGGTGGCGGCGACCGGAAGATCCGCCGTCGGCTCGTGCTCGACCGAACCGTTGCTCTCGCGGACCGGCTCGGACTCGTTCTCGTTGCCGAACGCGGCCGCAAAGACCTCGGAGAAGCCATCGCGCTCGGGCCCGCCGTCGGTTCCGGCTCGGCTCGGGCTCGGGCTCGGGCTCCGTTTGGACCGTGGGCTGCGGCGCCGGCGTCTCCTCCTCGGGCTGCGGCGCGGCGACGCTCGGCGCGACCCACACCGTGGGCGTGGTCACCTCCACGCGCTCCAATGGCGCGGGGTGTAGCATCGTCGGGCGTCTCATCCAGAGGCTCGTCGGCCGTCCGCACGCCGTGCTCGGCGGCCGCCACATCGGCCTCGAGCCTCGCGACACGATCTTCGGCCGCTTGGGCGCGCTCCATCTGACTCGCCGAGCTCGGCGCGCAAACGCGTGACCTCGGCCGCGCTCGCATCGAGGTCCTCTGCTCCGCTCGCCGGGGCGGCGGACTCAAGCTCTTCGACCCGTGCCGTCGCGCCCGCGAGCGCGGCGGTGAGGGCGGCGGTCTCGGCCCGCACGGCGTCGCCGCCGGCGTTGGCCTCCTGCAGCCGCGTCTCGAGCTCGGTCGCCTTCTGCTCCAGCTCTCCCGCCTTCGCGCCGAGCTGTGCGACCCGGACCTCCAGCTCGCCGCGGACGGACTCGTTGGAGGCAGCGCGCTGCTCGGCCTCGGCCGCGAGCCGTTGTGCCTCTTCGACCTGCTGCTCGGCGGCGGCCAATCGCGCACGCGCCTCGACCAGCTCAGCCGTGTCGGCGGGGCCACTCGCCGCCTGCGGGCCGGGCGACGCTGCGTCGACCGTTCGTTGGAGTTCGCCGGCCTGCGCCATCGCTTCGGCCGCCGCGGCCTTCGCCTGCGCCAGCTCGGTCTCGAGGCTGCGCAGCCGTTCGATCATGTCTCGCTCGGCGGGACCGACGGACGGGGGCGGCCATCCGAGGGTGCGCCGACGCGAGCCTCCGCCTCGGTCGCGCGGCGGGTTGCGGCGTCGAGCTCTTCCTGCAGCTGCCGGGTCGCCGACGCGGCAGTCTCCTCCTGGGTCTTGATCTTCATGCGGAGCTGCTCGAGCTGGTCCTCGAGCATCCGAAGGATGGCCGCCTCGCGATCGGGGGTCATCGGAGACTCGGGCTCGTCTGCGGGCTCGGGGACCACCGCGGTGGCCTGAGACCGTCCGAACAACGACTTCTTGACCTTCGGCGCGGGCACCGTCTCTTCGGATGTTTCCGGCACCGCAGTGTCTTTCGGCGCCTTCCGTCCGAGACGGAGGCTCTTGCGGGCGGGCGCGGGCGGTGTCTCGACCTCGACAGACGCCGAGGCGTCGGGACCCTGGGCAGGCGCCGGCTCGGAGGTCCGGTACGAGCGCGGGAGCCGGGGCGAAGCCCGACACACGGCTCTTGGCCGGGGCTTCCTCCTTCGGTGCCTTCGGTGCCTTCGGTGCCTTCGTCGTGACGGTGGCGTCGCCCTTCGCACGGACCGCAACGCCCGGGGTCGAACCGCCGCGCACCATCAGCACCAGACCGGCGACCAGCAGGACCACGCCAAGCGCGACCAGCGGCAACCGCAGCCCATCGAGGGGTCCCGCCGCGTCGGCGCGCACCGCGTCGATGTCGCTGACCACCGCGGCGACGGCGATCGGCTTCCCACCCTTGTTCTCGATCGACGCGTACACCGCCAGATCCGAGCCGTCGACCACACGGCGGATCTCGCCGTTCGCGGCCGCGGTGATCGCGGCACGGTCGCCGGCGCCGGGGCGGCCCGAGGAGAACACCGGCGTGCCGTCCAGGGCGTAGAGCCGGACGTCGGTGCCGGCGGGCACGTCCGCTTCCTTCTTCAGGTCGGCGGCTGCCCGGTCACCGAGCTCCTTCGTCAGCTTGTCGTTGCCGACCGCGTTGGCGAGCTTCCCGTGGACATAGGAGACGGACTTGGTCTGCTGCGCATCGATCGCCGAGGCGACCGCGTTGCGGTGCAGGAAGCCCGCGGCGAAGACCAGCACACCGCAGAGGACCGCCAGTCCGATGCACAGCTTCCACGCAGAGCCCTTGCCACCAGCACGCACGTCCATGTGATCCCTCGTCGGTCAGGAGGGTCCCGCGACCCTTACGAGGGGGACTTCGGCGTGTTCGCGGGCCAGCTAAAGACCGAACGGAGGACGAGTCGAGGGCTCCGGCGTTCAAGGATCGACCGCCGTTCGACGATAAGGGACGCGGAGACCAACACACGACCGCTCCCCCCGAGCGTTCCGCCCGCAGGCGTCGCTGCCGCGGAGGGGCAGTGGCGTGTGCGAGCAACGAGGGGGAACTCGATTGCAGCGTTCGCACGCGATGCTTCGCCGTACCTGGGCGGGAGCCCTGGCAGTGATGCTGGTGCTCGGTGTCGGGGTCGTCACCGGTCTCGTTCGGCCGGCGCCCTCGATCGCGGAGAACCGCGAGATCATCGTGAAGGCCCACGCCGACGCGAGCGTCTTCGGCCGGTTCCCGCGGCGGAACTTCGGCACCAAGCCACGCCTCATCGTCGGAGCCAATCACGGCGGTTCGCGTGCCTATCTGACGTTCACCGTCCCGGCCACGGATCTCGTGATCGACGACGCGACGCTCGTGCTGCATGTGACCGGGCACGAGGCCCGGATGAACGTGCGCCGTGTTCGGCCCGGCTGGCGCGAGCACCGGATCACGAAGCGGAGCGCCCCCGAGGGCGACCACTACCTCGGCAGCATCGACGCGAGCCGTAGCCGCAACGCGATCGGGCTCGACATCACGAGGCTGATCGACGGATCGCGGACCACGCTGTCGTTCGTGCTCACCTCGGGCGGCGGGCGCTCGGTGCTCGCGAGCAGGCAGTCCGCGCGCGCCCCGAAGATCAAGATCCACGGCCACACCACCGACCCGACCACAACGCCGAGTCCGACGACGACGCCAACCCCGACGCCGACGCCGAGTCCGACCTCGGGCGGCGACGCGCAACCCTCGCTGCCGATCCGAGCGGCGTTCTACTACCCCTGGTTCCCCGAGACGTGGGGACCGTCCTCGAACCCGTTCACGAACTATCAGCCGTCGGCCGGGCTGTACGACTCCACGGACTCGGCCACGATCAAGCACCACATCGACGCGATGCAGTACGGGGGGATCCAGGCCGGCATCTCGTCGTGGTGGGGGCAAGGCACGAAGACGGATCAACGTGTGCCGGCCCTGCTGCGGGCGGCCGATGGCACCGGGTTCCGCTGGAGCGTCTACTACGAGCCCGAGGCACAGGGCGATCCGACCGTGGCACAGCTGCAGGATGACCTGACGTACCTGTCGAACCACTACGGGAACGATCCGTCGTTCCTGCGGATCGACGGACGGTTCGTGGTCTTCGTCTACGCCGATGGCGCCGACGCGTGCGGGATGGCATCGCGTTGGGCGCAGGCGAACACGGTGAACGCCTACATCGTGCTCAAGGTGTTCTCCGGCTTCAAGACGTGCGCCCAGCAGCCGGCGGGCTGGCATCAATACGGGCCGGCCTCGGCCAGCGCCGACATGGCGCCCTACTCGTACACGATCTCTCCCGGCTTCTGGAAGAAGGGCGAGACGGCACGGTTGACGCGCGACCCCGCCCGCTGGGCGAATCAGGTCGCCGCGATGGCGTCGTCCACCGCGCAGTTCCAGCTGATCACGACGTTCAACGAGTGGGGTGAGGGCACCGCCGTCGAATCGGCCGGCGAGTGGTCCTCGCCGTCGGGATACGGCACCTACCTGGACATCCTGCACGGGTTGCCGGTCTCCACGAGTCCGTCGCCGACCGCGACATCGAGCTCGAGCTCGCCCACGCCGACCTCCTCCAGTTCGAGCCCACCGCCGGCGACCAACCCGGTCGTCGTGATCTACATGGAGAACAAGGAACGGGCGGGCGTGACCGGATCGAGCAGCGCGACCTACCAGAACGCGCTGCGTGCCCAAGGCATCGACTTCACGCACTACTACGGCGTGACGCACCCGAGCCTGCCCAACTACCTGGCGCTGGGCAACGGGGCGACCGACGGCAAGCAGGGCACCGACTCGATCACCGCAGGTGAACTGTCGCAATCGCCGACCCTCTGGAACCAGTTGGAGAGCGCCGGCGTGTCGTGGGGTGTCTATGAAGAGGACATGCCCTCGACGTGCTCCGGCGCGACGACCTCGGGCCTGTACGCCCTCAAGCACAATCCGGCGACGCCGTTCGCATCCGTGTTCACGAACACGGCCGTGTGCTCGCACGTGCAGCCGTACACCCGGTTCGACGTGCACGCGATGCCGAAGGTGAGCTTCATCGCGCCGAATCTCTGCAACGACGAGCACGACTGTCCGATCTCGACGGGCGACACGTGGCTGCACGCCAACGTCCCGCCGATGCTCGCGAACGGCGCCACCGTCGTGCTCACGTACGACGAGGGGTCCTCGAGCGCCGGGATCAACGGCACCTCCGGCGGCGGGAACATCTACACGGTGGTGGTCGGCCCGGGCATCGCCCCGAGCGTCGACGCGGGGCAGTACAACCACTACTCCTTGCTGGCCGCGATCGAGCGACGGTTCGGGCTCACCCGGCTGGGCGGCGCCGCGAGCGCGACACCGCTGCCGATCTAGACAGAGCGCGTTTCTCCACCCTCCAAAGGCACCTGGAAGCGCCGCGCCCTCGATCGGTCCGAAGGGCCTAGGTAGTGCGGTGGATGTGCCGGCTGGGGCGGCCGAGGCACCATTAGCCCCTCGTAGATGGGGTTTCGGAAGAGCGCTATCACCCGAACGGGTGACTCCTCCTCCCGAGCCCCTTCCCTAGGTGGCGGTGAGCGGTGGAGGGAACGGAATTGCGCGCAAAGAAGGGGCGGCACACGACCTCGGACGAGGTGGTGTCCGACCCGACGCCGCCCGTGCCCGCGCCGGCACCACCCCCGGAGCCCGAACGGCGTGAAGCGGGAACGGGCATGCTCCTCGGGGAGCTGCTGGTCGACCAGCAGCTGATCGGGCCGAGTCAGGTCGCCGAGGCGTTGCTGCAGCAATCCGCCTCGGGGAAGCGACTCGGCGCACTCCTCGTGGAGCTCGGTGCCGTCGACGACCTCGAGCTCGCCCGCGTGCTGTCGATCCACCTGAACGTCCCGTTCTCGGACCTTCGCCGCGACACCCCCGCCGACGAGGCGATCGCGCTCATCCCCGAGGCGATCGCGCGCGCCCATCAAGCGATCCCGATGGAGGTCACGGACGACGGCCTCGAGGTCGCGATGGCGGACCCGCTCGATGCGGATTCCATCGCGAAGATCCGCGATGCGGCCGGCATGACCGTCATCCCGATGATCGCGCCACCCTCGGACATCCGGCGCGCCACCGACAAGTCGTACAAGGCACTTGCCTCGGTCGGCCGGCACGTGGACGCGTTCCTTGCAACCGAAGCGCTGACGGCCCGCGATCTCGACGAAGAGGCCACCCCGGACCTGGCCCCGGTCGTGCAGATCGTGCACCTGATCATCACCCAGGGCGTTCGCGATCGCGCCTCGGATATCCACATCGAGCCCCAGGACTCGCGTGTCCGTGTCCGGTACCGGATCGATGGGGCGCTGCACGACGTACTCGCGCTGCCGGCAAACATGGGGCCCGCGGTCGTCAGCCGCGTGAAGGTCCTCGCGGGGATGAACATCGTCGAGCGCCGACGGCCCCAGGACGGCCAGATCGCCATGGAGGTGGACGGTCGCCCACTCGACATCCGCGTCGCAACCACGACGACGATCTGGGGTGAGAAGGCCGTCCTCCGCCTGCTCGACAAGAAGCGCTCCCTCTTCCGTTTGAACGAACTCGGCATGCCGGAAGCGACACACGAACGGTTCTCACGACTCGTCCGATCGCCGTTCGGCATGGTGATCTGCGCGGGGCCGACGGGCAGCGGCAAGACGACCACCCTCTACGCGGCGCTCGCGGAGATCAACAAGACGGAGAGCAACATCATGACGGTCGAAGATCCCGTCGAGTACGTCTTGCCCTCGATCAACCAGATCCAGATCCAAGATCAGACCGGGATCAGCTTCGCGGGCGGTCTGAAGGCCATCCTGCGCCAGGACCCCGACGTGATCCTGGTCGGTGAGATGCGCGACGCGGAGACCGCGCGGATCGGGATCCAGTCGGCGCTCACGGGCCACTTCGTGCTGACGTCGCTGCACGCGACGGACGCCGCCGGAGCGCTCGAACGGTTCCTCGACCTCGACATCGAGCCGTTCCTGGTGGCGTCGTCGGTGATCGGCGTCGTCGGCCAGCGGTTGGTTCGCCGGATCTGCAGCTACTGCAGGGTGCCGTACGAGCCGTCCGTCGAGGAGCTCGAGTTCTACCAGGTGTCCGGTGGTGAACCCAAGAGCGATTTCTCGCACGGCGAGGGGTGCAACTTCTGTTTCAACACCGGCTACGAGGATCGCATCGGTGTCTACGAGCTGCTGCTCGTGACGCAAGAGATGAAGCAGCTCCTGATGGGCAGGGCCAACCACGACGAGATCTTGGAACTCGCGCGAACGCAGGGCATGCGCTCGCTGCGGGACGGCGGCATCGAGCTTGTCCAGCAAGACGTCACGACCATCTCGGAAATCCTGCGGAACATCTACACGATCTGAGGTCGACGCCATGACCAAGTTCAAATACGACGCGACGACAACCTCCGGGAAACGCGCGCGCGGCGTGACGGAGGCGACCTCGGTGCGCTCGGCCATGGCGGTGCTCGTCGACGAGGGTCTCGACGTTCGCGAGATCAAAGAGAAGCGATCGGTCCTGCAGTTCGAGGTCACTCGGAAGAAGCTGAAGCAGGCGGAACTGATGCACTTCTCGAGGCAGCTCGCCGCGTTCGTCCGTGCCGGTATCCCGCTCGTCGAAGCGCTCCAGATCATCGAGGAAGAGTCGGAAGACAAGACGCTGCGCAAGGTCCTGGCAGGAGTCCAGGAATCGCTCGTCGCCGGCGACACCTTCTCGGCCGCGCTCACGCCCTTCGAAACGCTGTTTCCGCAGTTCTACATCGACATGATCCGAGCCGCGGAACTGACCGGTCGGCTCGATGATGTGTTGGACGAACTATCGCGATACATCAAGCGCGACCTCGAGGCGCGCAGCAAGGTGAAGTCCGCGCTGACCTACCCGGCGATCATCCTGCTCTCCTCGATCGCCACGGTGATCGTGCTGGCCGTGTTCGTGCTTCCGCGATTCAAGGTGTTCTTCGAGTCGCTGCACGCGACCCTGCCGCTGCCGACCCGCATGCTGATCGGGTTCACGGACTTCCTCCGCCACTTCTGGTGGGCGATCCTGATCGGGTCCGTCCTGGTCGCCTTCGGGCTCTGGCTCCTCGGGCGCACCGACGGGCGGTCGCCGGCTGCGTGACAAGATCATGCTGAAGGTGCCGGTGATCGGCGACCTCCTGCGGTACTCGATCGTCGAGCGCTTCTGCCGACTGCTCGCCACGATGATGGAGGCTGGCGTTCCGCTGCCCGAAGCGATGGCAGTGCTCGGCGAAGGCACAAACAACGTCGTCTTCCGAGACGGCATCTCAGAGGTCCGCGAGGCGATGATGCGCGGCGAGGGCCTCGCCCGTCCGATGGGCGACACACGCCTGTTCCCCAGCGCGATCATCCAGATGGTTCGTGTCGGTGAGAACACCGGCACGCTCGACACCCAGCTCGGCGTCGGATCCGACTACTACGGACAGGAACTCGACTACAAGATCGCGCGGTTCACGGCGCTGTTCGAGCCCGCGGTGATCATCTTCATGGGCTTCACGGTGGGATTCGTCGCCCTAGCCCTCATCTCGGCCATGTACGGCATCTACAACCAGGTGCAGGTCTGATGTCGCGCGCCGAGATGCAGACGTGGAAAGGGGGGATGCCTTGCGGACGGACTCGGCAGAGCACACGCAGTGCAACCACGTGTCACATCGGGTGACACGGGAGAGGGAGGAAACATGTTCAGAGCAATCCAACGAGCACGCGAAGAGGAGTCAGGGTTCACCCTGATCGAACTCCTCATCGTGATCGTGATCCTCGGCATCCTCGCCGGGGTCGTGATCTTCTCCGTCGGAGGGATCACGGACACCGGTGTAGAGGCCGCGTGCAAGACGGACCTCAAGACCGTCGAAACTGCCGTTGAGGCCTATCGAGCGCAGCAGAAGGTCTACCCGGCCTGACCTCGACCCTTCGTGTGACGGTCACGGCACGCAGTTCCTGCGTCCGTCGGACAACCTGCTCGCCGGCAGCCAGCTGGCGGGGAACGGCTACACCATCGACTACCAGGACCCGGGCAGACCGGGCGCGTCTGGGTCAACAACAGCGCGACGGCGCACTCTGCCCAACTGGGTAGTCGCCACTGATGCATCGCAGCAAGCGCTGGAGGCCGGGCTCACGCCCGGCCTCCAGCGCGTCTGTCAGGTCGCGTATCGGAGTATCCGCCGTGGCCGCTAGGCGAGGGCCCTTCGCCACTTCCTTCGGATACAGGCTGCGGTTGAGCGCCTCTTCGTAGGAGATCGACGCCCCTCGTCACCAGATCGGACAGCGACATCTCGAGCGTCTGCATACCGTCTTCTTGACCGGTCAGCAGCACGTTGCGGAGTTGGTTGCTCTTCCCGTCGCGGATCAGGCTCCGGGTCGCGTGCGTGGCGACCAGGACCTCGAACGCCGCCACCTGTCCCCCGTCGATCCGGGGGAGAAGCTGTTGGTAGATGATCCCGGTCAGCGAGTTCGCGAGCTGCACACGGATCTGCGCCTGACGCCCTGTGGGGAACACATCGACGAGCCGGTCGACGGCCTGACTCGTGTCGTTCGTGTGCAGCGTCCCGAGCACGAGGTGACCGGTCTCGGCCATCGTGAGCGTGGTCTGGATCGTCTCGAGGTCGCGCATCTCTCCGACCAGCAGCACGTCGGGGTCGGCGCGCAGGGCTGCACGGATGCCGCGGACGAACGACGACGTGTCCAAGCCCGACCTCGCGCTGGTTGACCGCCGCCTTCTTGTGTTGGTGCACGTACTCGATCGGGTCTTCCACCGTGATGATGTGGCAGTGACGTTGCTGGTTGATCCGGTCGATCATCGACGCCAGCGTCGTCGACTTACCCGCGCCGGTCGGACCCGTCGCCAGAACCAGGCCGCGCGGAACCTTCACCCAACGCTCGACCACCGGTGGGAGCCCGAGGTCCTCGAACGAGGGGATCGCCATCGGGATCAGCCGGAGCGACAGGCCCATCGCACCACGCTGGGTAAACACGTTCGCGCGGAAACGCGCCACGTCTCGCCATCCGAACGAGAAGTCGGCGTCCTTCTCCCGCCGGAACTCCTCGAGAACCTCCGGCGGCAGCACGGACATCACGATCCGCTCGGTGTCATCCGTCGTCAGGATTCCGGCGTTCGACGCAGGTGACATCTCACCGTCGATACGGAGCAGTGGTGGGACCCCGACCGTGAACAACAGGTCGGTCCCCTTCCGCTCCCACAACTCGGTGAGGAACGGATCGATCTCGCCCGTGACGACCTCAGCCATGGCGTCGAGTATCCCAGCACCCGGGGCGCGCGCTTGGACCGAGCATCATGGGCAGGCTCCCGCATCGTGGCCACAGTAGGTCCAGGAGAGGATGTTGACGTCGGGCACGGTCCCGCCACTGTCGTGATACCTCACCGTGGCCCGGACGAGCGGCGTCGCCGGATCGCTTACGAACGACGTGAATGTGACCGTTCGGTCCGGCTGCAAGGGGTCGGGCGACCAGTTGCAGATCACGTTCGCCACGGTCCCGTCGTCGGTGGTTGCGGTCGTCGTGAGCAGGACTGGCGTCGGGGACGATGTACCAGGCTGTTGGCATCGGGCGTCTCCGTACGCACCGACCCCCCTATCGTTCCTGCCGACCTGGATCGCGGCGTCCATCGCACCGTCCGTGGCGTAGACACTGTCCCGCTGCTCGCGAAGCCGTCCCGTACTGCGCACGCTCGCGTCGGCGAAGGTGAGTAGCGCCCCGATCACGAGCGCGAAGAAGACGAGGAACCCCAGCGCGAACAGCAGCACCTGCCCACTCTCGTCGCGCGCCCTCACGACACGATCCTCTTGATGACCTGCACGGTCTCGGTTGCTTCCCCGTCCGAGGAAGTGGCCCGGATCGTGATCCGCTGCATACCTTTGTCTGGGCTCGGGCAGGAGCTGACGAACGCGGGGCTGTAGGCACCACTCGAGGGACCCACCCCGTCCCAGTATTCGACGTTGATGATCGCAACGGAGAAGCCGCTCGGCACCGAGAGACCCGACAAGGAGTATGGGTCGCTTGGGCAGGTGGTCGCGTACGGGTTTTGCACGCTGTCCTTCACCCACTCGCCCGCCGAGCGCGCAACCGTGTCGGCCGTGGCTACTTGCCGCTGAAACCCTGAGACCGTGATGGACGTCATGAGCCCGCCCAGGAGGGCGGTGAACGTGATCCCAACGATGACGATCGTGACCAATATCTCCGCCAGCGAGAACCCTTCCTCGGCTTGGATGTTCAGGCGGTGGCGCATGTCCTCTCTCCTCAGCCGATCGTGACCGGGGACGCGACCTTGATCTGCTGAGCGACGATCGCTTTCGCACTGAAGGTCGCATTCCCCGTAGCAAGCGTGACCAGTGTCGAGTTGGGCACGTAGACGATCCCGTTGAGCACGACAGGGATGCTGGCGCCGGCGTTGCCGGCGAACTTCACCGGTGCGGAGACTGATCGCGCCTGGAACATCACGATGTCCTTGAAGGTGCCGGAACTCGCCGCGGGCAGGTTGATCGTCGACTGACCTGTGAAGGACGCGCTGCCGCCGGCGATGTACAGCATCACCCCGGCGCCCCCAGTGCACGAGGGGCACGTGAGTGCCGCGGTTCCCGGACAGCGAGATGCCAGCTGTCAAGGTAATAGATACCGGGACTGAGGGTCGTCGGTGTCGTCTTTGAGAACGTCGCGTACCGGCCCGGCGAGCAAACAGAGCCGCAGGTCACGTACGCCGGAACAGGCGGAGCGGGCAACGACCGGAGCGGATCCAGCAAGGACGTGTCGTACGACGTCCACGGTTGCCAGCCGTTCCGGGCAGGCGGCGCACGAGACAGTCGTTGCGCTGCAGCCTGAGCACGCACCCGGCCTCCAGATCCGGAAGTCCCCGCGGCTGATCGTCATCTTCGCGACCCAGCCGATTCGTCCCTCCCGTGAGCCGGACCGCCTCAGGACTCTGCGAGTTGATGTACAGAGATCCCCGGATCGTGAGGAGGCCCGCAGGCGCGGCGGTGTCCAGGGCAGTCCCGTAGACCGTGACGGTGCTCCCGGCTCCTCCGAGCGAAGTCATCGTGATGCCGAGCCGCAGGTCTGCGAGGTTCGTGATCGCGGCGGTCGCCTCCGCGGCGGTGAGCGTCCACACGTAGTCGTCCTTTGGGTTCTTGATCGTGATCGGAGCACTCGTCGCGAATGGCGTCACGGTCGCACCGTGGTACAGGTTCAACGTGACCTTCTGCTGGCCGGATCCGGCGCTCGACGCGCGCAGCTCGACCAGGGGCAAGAAACCGGGGTCGGGAGGAAGCAAACCCGTTGCCAAGCCCACCTTCGCCTGTTGGCCTACGGTGCCGACGGAGGCCCAGGTCGTGTCGAGCTGATCGCTCCATTTGTCCCACAGTGTGTTCGGGCTCGCAGGGGTGGGTGTCCATCCGGCCGCCACCACGTCCGAGATCGGCAGCGCCGTGGCGGTCGTGTCGACCGAGCACGCCCCGTTCGTGCCCGGGTTCGGACATCCGCCCTGGACCCACAGGGGACTCGACGAGCCGAGGGAGAGCATCGCGACGTCCGGCGGAGGATTCACGCCACCCCCGCCGCCGCTGCTGATCCCTCGGCGGGAGCCCACGAGTGTGTAGCTGTACCCGCTCGCCTCGATGAACGACATCGTCGCCGAGTTGACCGTTCCGGTGCAGTCGGCGCTCGGCAAGCAACTCACCGAAGGTCGAGCAACCCCAGCGAAGTGCGCCAGGACGAGCGTTTCCCCGTCGAAGGTCCTCGTCACTTGGATCTCACCGCCCGACGTTCGGCACTTGTAGACCGCCTCACCATGTTCGTAGGTGAACCTGATCAATGTCGTCGGTGCCCCCGAACAGTCGCCGCCCGAATCCAGGTGCACGGTCGCCGCGCTTTGCACGTCGTTCGCGAGGTATGCGGACGAGATCTGGGCGTCGTGACTCTCGCTCATTCGCTGCTGTGTCACGTCGGTTGTCTTGAAGCTCACGATCATTGCGCCGGCGATCGCACCGAAAATGATGACGGTGATAACCATCCCGACCATCAATTCGACCAGCGTGAAACCGTGGTCGCCATTGAGTTTTGCACGCACAGTGCCCATCGGAGCATCGTCGGCGGGCGGCTACTAGGGTGTCAAGGTTCGGTGTGGCGTAAGGCTTAAGCCCTTGGGCTCAAAGGTTGGAAACGTCGTTCCAAGGTCGTCACCCGGCGTGCTCCCCCGCGCGCACTACGGTTGCTGTCTGCCTCGCGGCGGCGGCGCCGCTTGCGATCGCGCCCTCGATCCACCCTGCACCCTCGGCGGCGATATCCGACCCGGCGAACGCCACGCGGCCCTCGGGCTCTCGCAACGCCTCGAACGTCCCATCGCTGAACCAGGTCGGAGGGACCGCCAACCACGCACCTTTCGAGTACGGGTCGCCGACCCAGTCGTGCCCGTCGGTCGCGACGACCGTTGCCCGCGGCAGATGGGCGTTCACCGCAGCAGCGACGGCGTCATGATCCGACAAATCCACGCGATCCTGGACCGAGAAGCCCATGAAGAGCTGGTTGTCGCCGGCCGCCCTCGTGATGAAACCCGCGTTGATCGGCGTGCCCCATCCGGCGCCCAGATAACTGTCGGGCGCGTCGGACACCACCGCGAGCACTTTCGAGACCGCGCCCGGGTGCCGCTGCGTCGCGGCCCGCTGTTTCGGCGCCGCCAGGGGCGGAGCGAAGACCACATCGGCCCACACGTTGAGCGGCAGGGCCACGATGGCGACCCCGGCGCGGATCACGGAGCCGTCCTGGGTGGTCACCGTGACGCCGTCCGTCTCGGCGACAACGCGCGTCGCGACGGTTCCCAGGCGCACGTCGAGACCGGCCGCCATCGCGTCGATCAGGCTCTTCGTGCCGTCCGTGAACAGCTCGCCCATGTCGACGTAGGCGTCCGCCGGCGTGTAGTCGAGCTCGACCATGTCCCACAGGAGCGGCAGCACGGACGTGCGGTCGATCGAGGACCCACCCATCGCAACGAGGAAGGCCCGCAGGTAGTCAGCCGCCTCGGGATCTGCATCGAGCGCGTCGACCCAGGCCGCCGACGTGATGTCCAGCTCGCCGAGCGTCACCCGCTCGCCGGCTGCGAACGCCTTGGCGGTCGTCTCGAGCGCGGTCATCAGCTGGGAGGACGCGAGCAACGACTGGATCCGCTCGATCGCCGCCATGCCCTCGTGACGCTCGTCGCCACGGATCCACGCCACCAGCTCGGGCTCGACCGGCGGTGTCACGGCGATGCCGTATCGCTCGATCTCAGCCGCCAGGTACGGCTGTGTGGCTCGGGAGAAGAACATGCCGCCGTACTCCGCCGAGACGCCGGCGCCGGGCATCTCGCGATACCACGTGCGCCCGCCGATCCGATCCCGCGCCTCGAGGATCACCACGCGCGTACCCGCTTCCTGCAGGTTCCGCGCGGCGGCCACCCCCGCGAACCCCGCTCCCAGCACGACGACGTCGGCGTCCATGAGGCCGGAAGCTATCACCCGTGTTGACGGATCTCGTGCATATCGTTACGGTGCTAACGATTAGTCATGCAACCATCTCACGAAGAACCACTGCCGCGTGTCATCGCGTTCACGGCGAAGGCGATCCGCGCCTACTTCGAAGATGCGCTCGCCGAGGCCGGTGCGTCCCTGGCGACCTGGGTCGTGTTGTCGGGCATCGACCGGGGACGATGGGACAACCAGCGTGGGTTGGCTCGCGACCTTCGGATCGAGGGGGCGACCTTGACGCGGCACCTGGACCGGATGGAACGAGACGGGCTCATCGTCCGCACCCGGGACCCCGAGGACCGTCGTCAGGTGCGCGCGGAACTCACGGCGGCGGGTCGCGGGTTGCACGACACGCTCAAGGCGATCGCCGCGAAGACGGGACGCCGAGCGTGCGACGGTCTGTCCGGCGACGAGCAGCAGATGCTGCGTCGACTACTGGAGCAGATCCGCGTCAACGTGGGAGGTGACGATGCGAACCGTGGAGCGGCCTGAGGTGACGGACGTGTCCGACGGCGTCGTGATCCGCACCGAGGGTCTCACGAAGACCTATCCCACCGGCGTGACGGCGGTCGACGGGTTGGACCTCGCGGTAGACGAGGGCGAGATCTTCGGCCTGCTCGGCCCCAACGGCGCGGGCAAGACCACGACCGTCGGCATGCTGACGACCCGCGTCATCCCGACGTCGGGACGAGCGACCGTCGGCGGCATCGACGTCGTCGCGCATCCCTCCACGGCCAAGGCAGAGATCGGGGTCGTCTCGCAGACCAACACGCTGGACCGGAGCCTCACGGTCTGGGAGAACCTCTACTTCCACGGACGGTACTTCGGGATGGGCAAGAAGGAGTCCAAGCGCATCGCCGGCGAGATCCTCGAGGTCTTCCGGTTGTCGGATCGCGCCGACGCCGACGTGGCGACGCTGTCGGGCGGCATGGCGCAGCGGCTCATGGTCGCGCGCAGCATCTTCCACCGGCCCCGAACCCTCTTCCTGGATGAGCCGACCTCAGGGCTGGACCCGCAGTCGAGGATCGCGCTGTGGGACATCATCGGTCAGATCCACCGAGAGGGGCAGACGATCGTGCTCACGACGCACTACATGGAGGAGGCGGACCACCTCTGTCAGCGGGTCGCGATCATGGATCACGGCAAGCTGCTCGCGCTCGACACGCCCGACGCACTGAAGCGCACGGTCGGCGGCGACTCCGTCGTCCGGATCAAGGCCGGGGAGCAACCCGATCGCCTCGCCGCCCATCTCCGAGATCTCGACGGCATCACGGGCACCACCGTCGTCGGCGAGACCGTCTTGCTGACCGCACAGGGATCGGGTGGTTTGCTCCCCCGCGTCATCACCACCGCAGAGGCGGGCGGGTTCACGGTGCACGACGTGTCGATCGAGGAACCGACCCTGGAGACGGTGTTCATCAATCTCACCGGGAAGGACCTTCGGGAATGAGCACGCAGACGAGCGCACGAGGCGTCGCGCTGCCGACGGTCGAACCGTTCCACAGCACCCCCATGACCGCGTTCGGCGCACTCCTGCTGCGCGATCTCGCCGTCCTGCGCAAGAACTTCGTCGAGTTCATCCTGCGCACCGTCATGCAGCCGCTGCTGTTCGTGTTCGTGTTCACCTATGTGTTCCCGCAGATCGGACAGGGTGTCGGTGGGCAGGCGGGGCAGGCGGAGTTCTCGAGCATCCTCGTGCCGGGGGTGATCGCGATCGCGTGCATCTTCCAAGGGATCCAGGCCGTCGCGCTGCCGTTGGTGCAGGAGTTCGGGTTCACGCGCGAGATCGAGGACCGCGTGATGGCGCCGCTGCCGGTGTGGGCGGTGGCGGCCGGCAAGCTCTCGGCCGGCGCGGTCCAGGGCCTGGTGGCAGCCGCGGTCGTGTTCCCGCTCGCGCATTGGATCCCGATCACCCCGGTGTTCCTGCAGATGGAGTGGCTCCGGCTGTTCACCTTGCTGCCCTTGGCCTCGGTGACCGGCGCGGCGCTCGGGCTCGTGATCGGCACCCGCGTCGATCCCCGACGCGTGCCCCTGATCTTCGGGCTGGTCGTGATCCCGATCACGTTCCTCGGCGCGACCTACTACCCCTGGGCGGCGCTGACCCCGATCCTGTGGCTGAAGTACCTCGTCCTCTTGAACCCGCTGGTGTACATGAGCGAGGGCATGCGCGTCTCGATGACGCCGTACGTGCAGCACATGGCCCTGTGGGGCATCTACGGCGGGCTGATCCTATTCGCCGTGTTCCTCGGCGCCTGGGGCATCGCCGGTTTCACGAAGCGCGTCCAGACCTAACGCCGGACTACTGATCCAGACAGGTCGCGAACACCGGGTCGCAAAGCCGCACGACCGTGATGTTGTCCTTGTTGGGCTGATAGTCGTCGGTGAGCGTCGAACCCTCCCACTGGAGGATGACGCAGACCGCGCTGCTGTTGGCTGGTGGGGGGCCGCAGTCGCCGTAGGTCGTGTACGACACCGTCGCCGTCGCCGTCTCATTGGCACTCGGGATCGGGGCGACCGTGCACACGGTGCCCACCCGCGACCCGCACTTGAACTTGCCCGGCTGGAACTTGACGTCGGTGAAGATGCTGCCCGCGGGGATGCACGATGCGAGGTCCTGCGTTGTGGTGGTGGCGGTGAACGCGAGCGTGCACGTTCCGGTCGAGCCCTGCGCCTTGTTCGGTGTCACGACGTCGAGGATCGTCATCGCCGCGAACCCGATGATGTCGTACTTGTCCAAGTCGCCGTTGGTCTTGAAGACCGAGCCCTGCGGCGTGGCGCCGGCGATCGGCGCGCCCGGGCCTTCCCAGTTGATCGGGAAGTCGCGTGTTTGACCCTTGAGCCCGAGGACCGAGCTCCACAACAGGGAGTTCGGGTTGTTCCCGACCCCCTTGATGCCGCCGTCGGAACAGACGTAGGTGGGATCCGTCCAGTTGAGCGTGACGCTCGCCGGATCCTCACCGGTGATCCAGTCGGTGAGCTGGTTCGTGCCGCCCGCCTGATTGCAGCTCGCGGTGGGGGTCACGTCCCATCCGTGCGGATCGAGGCTGAGGAACGTGAAGTTCCCGCCTCCCAGCGAGTCGTTGTCGTACCAGAACGCGCAGACCGCCCCGATCGAGGGCCTTCCTGCCGGCGGCATGGAACACGCTCCCGGCTTGAACAGATCGCTGAGCACCATGGGGACCGGGTTGTTGCTGCCGAGTCCCCAACTGGCGGTCGCCGCCGTGGTCACCGGCGATTCGTGATCGAAGCCGAGCGCCGGTGAGAAGTACAACCTTTGCTGCGAGGTGTACTGGACCGACACGTGTCCGTACTGCTGGCCGCAGCCGGCCATCGACGTGATATTCGTGCCGGCGACCTCCAACGGCAGGATCGGAGCGTTCTGCTGCACCTGGTAGTCGGCCGCCTCCTCGGGCGTCGCGAAGCGCACATCATTGTCCGTGCCCCGGGCACACGTGCGCGCGGCCGAGAGCGCTGCGGCGTCGGCGCCGTTGACCAGCTCGCGCCGGCGCAGGTAGAGACCGCCTGCGTCCACGGCGAGCGCGACCGCCGCCATCAGCACGACCAGCATGAGCGCGACCATGATCGCCACGGCTCCCTGTTCGCGGTGCGGGCGCGCGGGCTTCAGACTTCGCATCGGAAGGAAGCCGTGATGACCGGCGTCATCACGATGTCGGGAAGGAGGGGGATCCGGACGATGACGCCACCTTCGGGCAGGTTGCTCGTGTCGTAGGTCACGGTGACGTCGTCGCCGATATTGTTCGGGGTGCACCGGCCGGCGAGCGACGAGCTGACGGCGATCCGACCCGACTGATCGCTCGGGATGTATCCGGACGAGGCCGAAACCGTTGTTTGCTGCGTGGTCGCCACAGGAGCACCGACGGCGGCGGTGCGCCCTCCCTCTCGAACCGCGGTGCGGATCGACTGCACGCGCAGGAACGCGAGCCCGAATCCGATGATGCCGAACAGCAGCATGAACAGCAGCGGTGCGATGAGCGCGAACTCGACCGCCGACGCTCCGTCCTCGTGCCGGAGACGCATGTGTCCTCCCTATGAGCCGGGGAACTGGCTCGTGTGGAGGTCTTTCTTATCGGTCAGATGCCCCACGCGCTATCGGCCGAAAGGCCGAACCCGCGTAGAGATTTCGTGAAGGGATCCGGTCCCGAGTTGCTAGGCGTAGCCCGGCTCGAGGTATCGAGGCTCACCGAGGACCCGGCGCACCATCGGCTCGAACTCGCCGATCGGGAGCGTGTCGTAGTTCGGATCGAACGAGGTCTGGTCGTACCGCTCGCAGAACGTCGCGGTGAGATCGAAGCTCGGATGGTCACGCCAGCGGTCTCGCTGGTTGCGGTCTTCCTCGGACAGGTACGAGAAGAACCGCAGTTGGAAGACGCCGTGGTGCTTCACCATCCAGCACAACTCCTCGCGGACGAACGGCTTGAGGATCGCCGCCACCATCTCGCCGTGCGTGTAGGGAGCGAGATCGTCACCGATGTCGTGAATGAGCGTCGCGACGACGAACTCCTCGTCCCGGCCGTCGCGCAGCGCGCGGGTCGCGGCCTGCAGCGAATGCGTGTAGCGCGTCACCTGGTAGCCGCCGAACGAATCCTTCAACTTCTCCAGCGCCGAGAGGATCCGGTCGGGCAGGGCAGCGAAGAACTCAGACTCGTGCGACTCGATCAGCGCCCAGTCCTCGACGGTTCCGTCTTCCATCCTGGTGAACGACACGGTGTCCATCCGATGACCTTCCTTCTCGCGTATGGATGCCTCGAGCCTAGCGGGTAGGGTTCGCCGCATGCAGCCGCTGGAGACCGCAACGCAGACGCTGCACCGGCTGACGTCCTACGAGCCGGGTCGCGACTGGGACGAACCCATCGACGACCCGAGGGTGCTCCAGGATCTCGTGATCAACGATGTGGACCGCCTGCCGTGGTTCTACAAGCGGTACGAGCAGCCGCTTCCCCGTGTGCCGCTGCCCCGCGACCTCCCCACGACGACGGCCTCGGCGATCGAAGTGCTTGCGGGAACCGCACACACACCGGATGTCCCGCTCGACCTCGCGCAGCTGTCTCGGCTGCTCCACCTGTCGGCCGGCGTGACCCGAACCGCGGAGCGGCCGTATGCGACTTGGCTGTTCCGCGCCTCCGGGTCCGCGGGCGGCCGCTTCCCGCTCGAGATCTACGTTGCCGTGCCCGACGGTGTCGACCTGCCAGCGGGCGTGCACTGGTACGACCCACTCGAGCACACCCTCGTGCAGGTGGGGCCGGCGCCTCGTGGCGGCGCGCCCATTCTCGTCGTCACCGGTGTTCCTTGGCGGACCGGATGGCGCTACCGCGAGCGCGGGTTCCGCCATGTGTACTGGGATGCCGGCACCATGCTCGGCCAGCTGCTCGCCGTTGCCGACGCTGCCGGGTTGATCGCGCGCCTCTTCACCCGCTTCCCGGACGCGTCCGTGACCGACCTCGTCGGAGCCGACGGGGTGCACGAGTGGCCGGTGGCCGCTGTCGCCCTGGGCGCGGGCTCACCCACGCTCGAAGCGAGCGGTCCGGCTGTCCCCGGCAGGGTCGATGCGGCGCCGGTGGAGTTCCCGCTCGTCACGAGCGCGCAGCGGGCGGGCGACGGCGACACGATCGGGAAGCCGTGGGATCGCGGCGACCCCGTCGACGTTGCGGGAGCGCGGACGAAGCCGATCGATCAGGTCGTGCTGGCACGAGGATCGCAGCGCCGTATGGACATCACGAGCGGCCTGACCGAGGAGACCCTTCGAACATCCATGCTCGTGGCGACGCGCGGCATCGACGTGCCGCACCGTGTCGTTGTGCACGCCGTGGATGGACTCACGCCCGGCGTCTATCGGTGGCCGGACCTCGTCGCTCCGGCGCGGACAGGTGAGCTGCGCGACGAGCTCTACCGGGTATGCCTCGATCAGGGGTTGGCGTCTGAGGCGCGCGTTCGTCGTGATCGGGGCGACCGACGTGCATGCTCTCGACGATCGCGACTACCGGGAGGCACAACTCGCCGCCGGGATCGTCGAGGGCCGGCTGCATCTGGCGGCCTACAGCCTGGGTGCGGGCGCCACCGGCATGACGTTCCTCGATAGCGAGATCCGCCAACTGCTCGGCGAGCCTCTGGACGCGTTGCTCTTCACCTGCGTCGGTGTCCCAGAGTACGCCTCGGCTGCCGGCGGCCCCCCGGGCGCCCCGACCGCAGTCCGAACGGTGACCCCACGCATGTCGTAACGCGTCTGGTGGAGACGATCGGACTCGAACCGACGACCCCTTGCTTGCAAAGCAGGCAAGCCACGCAAGAGGGTCGACGTTACGCTGGTCGGGCGCCTGCCTGGCTTGCTTATCCGACCCCGTGTGCTTCGTATCGACGAGAGAAGAGGATTCTCGGACGCGGCGCGACCGTAGTGGCGGAGCCCGCGCGCGGGGTCCGCCTGCGCCGCGTCGAGGTCGGCTCTGGGCGTAGACTTTCGCTCACCGAAACCGACAGAGGGACCGGCGGGACGCACTAGGAGGAGAGTTATGCGCGGTCGCGTGCCGCTGCTGTTGATGGCGATGTTCGTGCTCGTGGCGTGCACGGGCGGCGGGATCGACATCAAGACCGACGGTCCGGGGCCCAGCGAGACCGTTGGTGCCACGTGGCGGGCCGATTGGCCGCAGTATCTGTTCGATCATCAACACACTTCGATGAACACGGCCGCGACGGCGATCACCCCTGGCAACGTGACGGACCTCGCGGTGGCGTGGTCCTTCGATGCGCCCCCTCCGACCGAGAGCGGGCAGCCCCCCGCGCAGTTCTTCGCCTCACCGACGGTTGTGAACGGCACCGTGTACATCGGTGCGAACACAGGCGACTTCTTCGCGCTAAGCGCCATCGACGGGACGGTCCGATGGAGCCGGAACCTCGGTTGGGTCCCCAACCGAACGTGCGGTAGTCGAGGGATTACCTCGACCGCCTCCGTGGTCGACGGCACCGCCTACGTGGGAGGGGGCGACGGGAAGCTCTACGCGTTGGATGCCGACACCGGGGACATCCTCTGGTCGGCGTCGATCGTGAACCCGGGGCAGAACCAGAACGAGGCGTACGTGTGGGGCTCACCGCTCGTTGCGAACGGCGAGGTCTACATCGGGATGTCCTCGCAATGCGATCACCCGCTTATCCGCGGAGGTATCAAGGCCGTCAACGCCCAAACTGGGCACGTGGACGCGACGTACTACACTGTCCCCTCCAAGGACGTCGGCGGCAGCGTGTGGTCCAGCCTGGCAGCCGACGCCAAGGATCGCGTCTATGCCTCCACCGGCAACCCTGACATCAGCAGCAGAGAAGGGCCTGCGTGGGGGGACTCGTTCGGATTGGTCTCCTTCGCTCCGCCGCTGCGGAGGAAGGGCGCGTGGCAGGTTCCGATCGACAGCGTGAAGGTCCGGGACTGGGACTTCGGGGCGTCCCCGGGCATCTGGACCGCCAAGGGCAGGACCTACTTCGGAGCATGCAACAAGGATGGCGTCTTCTATGCGATCGACGCGGCGACCGATCGGCTGGCCTGGTCCACCGCCATCTCGGAGGCGTACCCGTCGAGCAACTGCCTGTCCGGATCGGTGTTCGACAAGCAGTCTGGCCGGCTCTACATCGCGAGCGGTCTGTGGCACAAAGCGAATGGCACGCTCGTCGCCATGGATGCCGCCGCAGGGAAGGTCATCTGGCGGCTGAGACTGCCCGCTCCCGCGATCGGCTCGCTCAGCCTCGACGGCGGCGGAGTGCTCGCGGTACCGGAGTTCGCGGACCAGAGCGTGGTGTTCGTGGATGCCAAGAAGGGCGATCAGCTCGGCGAGGTCAACGCGAACCATGAGGAAGTGTTCGCCCAGCCCGTGTTCTCTGACCGATACCTGTATGTGGCGACCGTGCCCGGTCACCTATATGCCTACAAGGTCGGCAGTTGACGACGTGGTCTAATCGCAAATAGCGGCCTGCGCGGAGTTCGCGAACTCCGACGCCGACCCCGCGTCTAGTGGAGACTGTCTGGTGGAGACGATCGGACTCGAACCGACGACCCCCTGCTTGCAAAGCAGGTGCTCTACCAACTGAGCTACGTCCCCGCGCTCCCCGGCGGATGCAGGAAACGTGGCAGAAATCATGCCTCGACTCCAGCAACCGCTGCGTCAAGTCTACCGAGCGTGCGATCGGGGCCCGATCGGTCCCGGCGCCGTCGGGCCGTCTGACGGGAAGATACTGCTCGAGCCAGTCGAATACGGCGGCGCGCGCCTGAGGACTGATATGGTCCTCAGCCCGCGCATGCGATGCGATCGCCAACGCGAACCGTGCCGCTCTTCGTCACGCGGGCATTCATCCCACGCAGCCGGAGCGCTCGCCCCTCCGGGGAGCTCACCAAACGCAGCGCGTCCTTTCCGAATCGGGCCGAGAACTTGGCACAGCCCGTGTGCGGCTTGGCCGATACCTCGATCTCCGCGTCGCCGACCCGTAGACGCGTGCCTGCGGGGAGGTTCCCCTCGCTGATATCGAAGTCGACATAGAGCTGGTCACCGGCCAACGGCCAACGCTCGATGTCTCCCGCGATCCCGGCGGCGGCTCGTGCGCTCATCACGGTGACCTGTGCGTCCGGATGAGCCGAGCCGTCGGCGGTGCTCGAGCTTCCGCGGACGCGCCAGGTGTCGCCGACGAGCCCCTCGTCGACATCGAGACGCGCCTCCGAGACCACCTCTCGTTCGTCCACGGCCGGGCGGCGAACGATCAGACGCACCGTCCCGACCTGCGTCGGCGCCGCGCGCACATCCTCCCCCAACCCCTCGATCGCTCAACCCGCGGCCTCCTCATCGAGCTGCTCGATCGTGGCGAGCGACGGCTCCCGCTCGCTCTGCAATCGGTCGGCCACCTTCTCGGCGTCTCGCATCACGCGCAGCACGTTGCGCCCGGCGATCTGCTGCAGCTCCGCATCCGTGTAGCCACGATCGCGCAGCTCGGCGAACACGAGCGGGTACGTCGACACGTCGGTCAGATGTGAGCCCATCGTGGGCACGCCGTCGTAGTCGCCGCCGACGCCGATCGCGTCGATCCCGGCCACCGCCCGCACGTGGTCGATGTGGTCGGCAACGTCGGCCGGCGTGACGTCCACCTCGCCCTGCTCGCCGAACCACACGTCGATCGCCTTCTCGACCGCGAGCGGATCGCCCGGGTGCTCCTCCCGTAGCCGCCGCATCTCGACCAAGCCCCGGCGATTGATCTCGGCGCCGCGCTCGGTCACGAACCACGGCACGAACGCCACCATCACGACGCCGCCCGTGCGACCCACCGCCTCGAGCACGTCGTCGGGCACGTTGCGCGGCACGTCGGCCAGCGCTCGCGCCGACGAATGCGAGAACACGACCGGCGCCTCGCTCACCTCGATCGCCTGGCGCATCACGTCATCCGACACGTGGCTGCAGTCCACCAGCACGCCGAGCCGGTTCATCTCCCGCACGACCTCCTCGCCGAAGCGGGTGAGGCCGCCGTGCGCCCGCTCGCCCGTCGCGGAGTCTGCCCAGGGCGTGTCGTCGTTGTGGGTCAGGGTCATGTAGCCGGCGCCCAAGCCCGCCAGGATGCGCAGCGCCCCAAGGGAACTGCCGATCGACTGGCCGCCCTCGACCCCGATCATCGAGGCGATGAGACCGGATCCGCTGACGCGCGCGACATCGTCTGCCGTGCGCGCCGCGCCGAGGTGTTCCGGGTAGGTCGCAAGCAGCCGGTGGTACCCGTCGATCTGCTCGAGCGTCTGCGTCACCGCCTCGTGCGGCGGCAGGTCGCTGGGCACGTACACCGACCAGAACTGTCCGCCGATCCCACCGGCGCGCAGACGCGGCAGATCGGTCATGAGCGCCGGGTACGGCTCGCGGAGGTCGGGCTCGGGCTCGTCGGGCGCATCCAGGCGCGCGGTCCGAAGCGCCCACAACAGGTCGTTGTGCCCGTCGATCAGTGGCGCGTCACGGAGCAGGTCGACGAGGTCCTCGCGAGGCATCGCGCAAGGTTACCGCTGGGTCCAGGTGGGCTTCTTGCCGTCGTCATCCATGAACTGCACGAACGGCGACTCGTCGTTCGCCAGCCCGATCAGGGCGCGGACCGTGCCGTCTTGGTCCAGCAGTCGCAACACCGGCGCCCCGTCGGCGGTCAACCCGAACCGGATCCGCGCCTTCCCACGCTGGTCGTACAGCCCGATCGTCGGCGAGCCCTGTTCGGCCAGTCGGTTGCGGTGGTGGAGCTCTCCGTCCTCGACCTCGATCTCCATCGTGGGCGAGGCGTCCTGGCTGAGGCCGAACTTCGCACGCATCCGGCCGTTCTTGTCTCCGAACGCGAGGGAGGCGGATCCATCCGAGGCCAAACCCATCGTGGCGCGGATCTTGCCGTTCTCGTCGCCGATCGCGATGCCGGCCGACCCGTCGCCCTGCACGCCGAATCGCGCGCGCACGACGCCGCTCAGATCGAGCATCGACAGGTAGGGCTGCTGGTCGTTCGAGATGCCGAGCCGCAGACGAACGTGACCCTCTTCGTCGACGATCTCCAGCGCTTCGGTCTGCACCACGTGTTTCTTCATGTGCGGCGCGCGCGGAGGGGAAGGGGAAGACTCCGCAGGCGGGCCACATCGTCGCGCAGACGGGGCACCGCCGCAAGGAGGCCGCGGTGCAAAAGCGAGAAGCCGCCGGAACCCGAGGGCCCCAGCGACTTCTCACCTGTTTTCTACACCGGCCCCGATCGAGCGGTCAAGCCGGCGTGCACGTCTTGTCAGTCTTTTCGTCGGATCAGGGGATGCCGATCAACAGGCGCGAGCTGCTCCCCTGCTCATCGGACTCGCTGCCCGCGACGACCACGGTGATGGGCTGCAGGTTCTCCCCACCTTGGTCGAGGAAGTCCTGGTACGCCTGACCCGGCAAGATGTTCTGCACTGCAGTCAAGATACCCTGCACGTCCACGTAGACGAGACTCTCGGTGCCGGGTAGCCCGTCGGTCGCCGCCGAGTAGTCGGCGTCGGTCGCGATGCCACCGCCGTTCTGCGCAAGGTCGACGGCCTCCTCGACCGATTTGACCGACGCGCCGATCACGACGGTGTCGTTCACGACCCCGTACGCGAACGAGACCCCACTCAGCAGGTCGCCCGCGTAGGTGATCGTCACGCCGTTGTAGTCCTCGATCTTCGTCGCCGACTGCAGGCCGGGCACAACCCCACCCAACGTCTTGAGCAGGTGCGCGTCGAGCCACGCCTGCGTCGCCTCGCCGTCGTTCGTGCCGATCAGGACGGTGCCGCCGACCGGCAACAGCCCGCTTCCCGGGCCGACCTGCACACCGAGGTCGCCGGAGAGCAGTCCCAACAGGCCCTTCGGTCCGATCAGATGGAGCTTCGCGATCATCCGGGCGGCCGCGGGGTCGAGCTGAGCTGCCTGCCCGACCGAGGTCTCGAGTCCACTGACCACACCCTGCACCGCCATCACGGCGTAGGCGTCCGGCGGGACCAGCGCCAGCGTCTCGTTCGGCCCGTCACCGGCCGCCAGCGCGTCTCGCTGCGCCTGGGTGAGTTTCGAGGGATCCGTCGTGGTCACGGCGTCCAGGGCGATGCCGTCGGAGCCCGCGGTGACCGCGAAACCGAGTCCCTGGGCGGCCGCCAGCTGCTCGACGCTTCCCTGCAGACCCTCCACCGCGCCGGGGATCAGGTTCGCAAGGTCCAGCAGCTGCTGCACGTTGACGAACACGAACCCGAGATTGTCCTCGGGCATCCGATCCGACACTCCCTGGAACACCGGATCGCTTTCGATCGAGGCGGCGCCCGTGTCGGTCGCGATCACCGAACGCATGGCGGACTCATCGCTGGCGATCACGGCGACCCCGTCGACGATCGCCGTGGCCGGCTGGTCGGAGGAGGCGGGGACCGCCACCTCGATCCCGTCGATCGTCGTGGTCGAGTAGTCCGCGTGCGATGCGTCGCGCATCCGCTGCATGGCGTCGCTCGCCGCCGCCTCATCGTCGGTGGCGACCATGATCGCGAACGACGGCGTGCCGGAACCGACGTCGACATAGCCGCCCGCCTCGCCACCCACCCACGCGAGGTCCGCGTGCGTCATGCCCGTGTCGGCGAGCACGCTGTCGAGGGCGTCGTTCAGCCGCTGCCGAAGCTCCTCCTCGGAGCCGAGCGCCGGGAACTTCTCCGCCATGCGGAACAGGTTCATCTTCTGCGAGGCGGCGGGGTCGAGGTGGGCGACGAACACGACGTCGGCCGAAGCCGGCACCTTGTCCAGCACGGACTCCGGCGCCCCGCGCAACAGCAGGAAGGCCCCGGCGCCGATCGCCGCCGCCAGCACCACGACCACGATGCCGACGACGAGGGCGATCCGCGGGCCCTTCTTCGTCGGCGCATCGACCGGCGCCGGCTCGAGCGGCGCCGGCTCGGCCGGGCCGGGCTCGGCCGGCATGTCGGGGGTGGGATCCTGCGGTCCGTCGTTCATCGTCGCTCCTCGTATGTGGGGTTGATCGCTCGCAGCGTAGACCCGCGACGAACGTCAACCCCGGAGGAGTTCCCGCCGTCTCGTGCACGCCTCGAGACGATCCGGGCGCGGCTCGACGCCGATGCCCGGACCGGTCGGGATGAGCATCGTCCCGTCGGGCTCCAACATGAACGGCTCCGTCAGATCGTCGTGGAAATACCGTGCCGAGGCGCTCGTGTCCCCCGGCAGACGGAAGTTCGGCATGCCGGCGAGTGCGAGGTTCGTGGCGCGGCCGATCCCCGTCTCGAGCATCCCGCCGCACCACACGGGCACGTCGGCCGCGGCGGCCACATCGTGCACGCGCCGAGCCTCCAGGACGCCGCCGACCCGGCCCTGCTTGATGTTCACGATCCGGCACGCGCCGAGGTCGATCGCCGCCTTGGCGTCGGCGGCCGATCGGATCGACTCGTCCAGGCAGATGGCGGTCGAGATCTCGGCCTGCAGCGCCGCATGCTGCACGAGGTCCTCGTGGTGCAGCGGCTGCTCCACCATGAGGAGGTCGTAGGCATCGAGCGTCCGGAACACCTCGAGGTCCTCGAGCGTGTACGCCGCGTTCGCATCGACCGACAGCAGGATGTCGGGGTGGTCGGCGCGGATCGCCGCCACGCGTTCCACATCGGTACCGGGCATGATCTTGAGCTTGATGCGCCGATAGCCCTGCGTCCAGATGATCGTCGACCCGGCCACGAAGTTCCTCGGTGCTGTCCGCGATGCCGATCGAGACGCCGCAGGCGACGGCGGGCTTGTCCGCCCCGAGGTAGGTCGCGAGCGACGTGCCGGAGGCCCGGAGCTCGGCGTCGACCACCGCATCGATCAGCGTCGCCTTCGCCATCGGGTTGCCGCGCACGAACCGCAGGTGCTCTTCGACCGAGTCGATGCCGACGTCCCCGGCGCGCAGGAGCGCCGGCCCGAGCACGTCGCGCAGCAGGATCCAGACGCCCTCGTTCCACTCCCCCGAGAACCCGGGGTAGCCGTCGTCGGCCACACACTCGCCCCAGCCTTCCCCGTCGTCGGTCCGCACGCGGGCAAGCACGCACTCCTTGCCGGTGGATGTCCCGAACGAGACGCGGAACGGCTGCACGAGCGGCAAGGCAACCAGGTACAGCTCGATCTCGCGGATCCGGCTCACAGGCCCCCCTCGATGGCGTCGGGTGTGGCGAAGACGTAGGCCGACCGGGCGCGATCGAACGCGGCGCCCAGCATGCCCGCGTCCAGACACCGCTCGAGCGCGCCGGCAACCGCGTCCCGCCACGCCGCCCCCAGCTCGGGATCGGAGACCCGCAGGTCGTGGTACTCGGCGGGCACCTCGATGCGCGCCGCGACGGTGGGCGCGACGTCGGCGACCGCCGGCTGCGGCGCCGCGCCGGGCGAGCGCATCACCAGGTCGATCGGATCGGCCGCCACGACATGAGGGCCCGGATCGCGACGCAGGTTCCAGGCGACCGTGACGCGGTCGCTGCGCTCGCCCTGGTTGATCGCGTCGCTCATGTCCCCGTAGAAGCTCCGGGCGAACCGGTCGACCACGACGCCGAGCTTGCCGAGGTTGAGCCAGGCGTTGCGCGCGACCATCGGATCGAACGTCCAGCGCACGACGTCGATGCCTTGGTCGAGAGCCTGCGCGCGTTGCGCCAGCTTGAGCGACTCGCCCACGCCCGCGTGGCGGCGGTCCGGGATCGAGGCGAGCATGTGGGAGTGCACGTGCAACCCGTCCTCATCGACGCCGGCCCAGCCCAGCACGAACCCGATCAGGCGTTCGCCGTCGAACGCGCCCCACGACGTGTTGCCGCTGATCGCCAGCGCCCGCACGACCTCGCGATCCAGATGCTGGCCGCCCCAGGTCACCTCGATGACCTCGTTGAGCAGGTCGGCGTCCTCCACGGTCGCCAGAGGAGCGAGCGTCACGTTCGCCCGGCGCGCCTTCTCGTTCGCCAGGGTCCAGGGGTCGGTCACGCGCGCGAGCCTAGCAACGCGAGGGGCCCGCGCCGAAGGCGCGGGCCCGTGCGAGGTCGGATGTCGGCGAGGCTCAGCCGCCCGCGGGCGGTGGGAGCTCCTGCCATTCCACATCGTCGAGGTCGGCGCCCTGCTTGCGCTTCCAGAACATCAGCGCCGCGCCGATCGCGGCCAAGATCGCGGTGAGCTTCAGCAGCTTGCGGAAGAACCCCTTCTTCTTCTTCGGCTCTTCGGTGTCTTCAGCCATCGGAGTCCCCCTTCGGACGATGAGTAGCCGTTCGCGATGCGCCGGTGTGTCATACCGCCGCAGGGCCGCCAGCCTAGCACCGGCGGCGAAACGGGTGCGAAACGGCTCGTGCGCAGCGGAGCGGTGGGCCTGGATGGACTTGAACCATCGACCTCTTCCTTATCAGGGAAGCGCTCTAACCGGGCTGAGCTACAGGCCCCGCGATGCGGGCTGGCCAGCCTAGAGGCGTGCCGGAAAGGGTGTCAATCAAGGATCGTGGCTCGCCGAGGCTCAGGCCCGCTTCTCGGCCAGGACGACCTCGACGCCGCCCACGATGTCCGAGATCAGGTTGTAGATCAGCGCGATGAAGGTCCACAGGATCGCCGAGGCCGCCGCCATGACCAGGCCCACGCCGAACAGGGTCGTGAACAATCGCACGCCATCGATGCTCGCGGCCACACACCCCTTCGTGCCCTCCGTCTTCGCGTTGATCACGCAGCCGAGAAGGTTGTTGAACGAGTCGACCACGCCCGCGGCTTGGAGCGCGAAGAAGATCAACATCAGCGCCAGCCACACCACGACCATCATGCACACCGAGAAGATCAGCGCGAACTTGAACACCGACCACAGGCCGAAGCGGCGAACGGTGACGCGGGTGCGCCGGTTGCCCTTCGGCGTCGCGGGCAGGCGTGCGCTCCGCCCGGGATGCGGGCGTCGTAGGCAGCTCGACGTCGATCGTCGGTTCGGCCGTCGGCTGCGCGGTGGTGGGTTCCTCGGCCGTCGTGGTCATCCTCGTTCCCGAGAAGTTCTAAGGGTACGCCGGGTCCGGGGCAAGCACCCGGCCGCAGCTCACGTGCGGAACGGACCACCGGGGGCGAACAGAGCGCGCTGCTGTGCAACCGCTCCCAGCCCCAGCGCCACCGGCGCCACCACCCACGAACCCGGTCCCGCATCGCCGACGATCAGCAGGCCCACCGCGCCCACGCACGCGCCGACCACGAAGCACAGAAGATCGAGCGCGCGGCGGGACAGATGCACGGACCGGAGCATACGGCCGATCGTGCACGGCCCCGTCAAGCCTGCGGAGCCGGATGCCGATGGTTCCCAGATGGCTGGATGCACGCACGGCATGGAGTCCGAGTGGTGCTACCTCTGCCGGGTGGACGACTTCGGCGTCGACCCGCAGATCCTGTGGGGCATCGCGTTGGACGATCACCTGTCCGACCTGCGGTCGGACCCGGGGCCGATGACCCCCGACGTCGCCGGCTACCTGCGCTTCCTCTGCGAGGAGATGGGCCTGCACTTCGACCCGACCTTCACGCAGGGCCAGGCGGCGATCGTCATCGACAGCTTCCTGCTGGACCCGGCGACGTCGAACCAGCAGGAGACCCTGGCGCACCTCGGCGCCGGCGAGGCGGACGACCTCGGATACGGCGCCGCCCGAACGAAGATCCGGCGGCTGGTCGCCCTCCGCGGGCTGCGCTCCGCCTGACGCGCACCCGGGGCGTCGACTTGGGATGATGCGCGCGTGAGCGCGCCGGCAGACCTCGCGCCCGACCTTCGCCGGATCCTCGGCATCCAAGCGGTGCGCGCGCTCCTGTACGGGTTCGGGGCGGTGATCCTCGGCTCGTCGCTGGCCGCCAACGGCGCCACCACCCTGCAGGTAGGGATCCTCGGCGCGGCGATCCTGGCGGGCATGGCGATCGCGGCCATCGCCGTCGGGGTGACGGGCGACCGGCTCGGACGACGGCGCGCCTACACGGGGCTGCTGGGCCTGATGGGCATCGTCGGTCTCGCGTACGCGCTCACCGACCGGTTGTGGATCCTCGTGGTGCTCGCCCTGCTCGGCGTGATGTCCACCGACGCGAACGAGAACGGCCCCCTCACCACGCTGGAGCAATCGATGATCGGCCAGGCGCCCTCGGCCACTCGGCTGCGCGTGTTCGGCCGCTACAACGCGGTCGCCTACCTGGCCGGGGCGCTGGGCGCCCTGCTGGCCGGCGGGCCTGCCTTCGTGCAGCGCTTCTGGACGTCGACCCCGACGGGCAACGCCTGGTTCCTGGTCTTTCCGCTCGGCGCCGCCGTGTGCCTGTGGCTGGCCCACGGTCTCTCACCCGAGCTCGAGCTGAGCGAGGCGGCCACCGGCGCGCCGCTGGAGCGTTCCCGCTCCACCGTGACGAAGCTCGCGAGCCTGTTCGCCGTCGACGCGTTTGCCGGCGGGTTCGTCATCACGGTGTTCATCGTCTACTGGTTCTCGACGGAGCTGGGGGCGAGCAAGGAGACGATGTCGCTGGTCTTCTTCGCGGCGGGATTGCTCCAGGCGGGCTCCTCGGTCCTGGCGCCCCGTTTGGCGGCACGCATCGGGCTGCTGCCCACGATGGTGTTCACCCATCTGCCCTCCAACATCCTGCTGATGTTGATCCCGCTGGCGCCGAACCTGGAGGTCGCGATCGCGATCCTGCTGCTGCGCTTCGCGCTCTCCCAGATGGACGTGCCGACGCGACAGGCCTACATCGCGGCGATGGTCGACCCGCAGGAGCGGACGGCGGCGGCCGCGGCCACCAACAGCGCCCGCTATGTGGCGCGCCCGTTCGGACCCCTGATCGGCACGTTCCTGATGAACAACGTCGCGATCGGTGCGCCCTGGGTCGCCGCCGGGGCCTTGAAGTCGCTCTACGACGTCGCGCTGTGGCGCGTGTTCTCGTCGGTGCCGTTGCCCGAAGCCACGGACTGAGGGCCGACCAGCAGGTCGTCCAGCACCACCAGCGGCGCGGGGTCGTCCACGCGCTCCATCCGCACGATGCAGCCGAGCTCCTCATCGACCCACAGGCGCATCGTCGTCGTGGCGCCGCGCAACCCCCGCACCTCCGCGATCACGCACGGCCGGCCCATCTGCTCGCGACCGGTCACCTCGCCGTGGGCATCGCGCAGCCGGACGAACCGCTGGGGCTCGATCGCCGAGGTGATCCAGGCCTCGCCCACGAGCTGCGTGCCGGTCTCGGCGATCCGGAACGTGCCGTCCTCGTCGTAGCGCACCTTCAACGGGTCCCGGCCGATGGCGTACGCGGTGAACGCGATCGGGGGTTTGGGCGCGAGCATGCGCTCACGGAGCTGGGGCCAGTCGGGGAGGGTCACGGTGCGCAATCTTCCCACGGCATCCGGCGGCGCGCCTCATCCATCCGGACCTCGCGACGGCCGCGCCGGGGGGTTCAGTCCTCGTCCATCTGGAGCACGACGGGCGCGATCGCGGCGACCGTCTCGCCGTCCTCGACCCGCATCGTGCGCACGCCCTGGGAGCTGCGGCCGACCCGGCGGATCTCTTCGGCGGCCACGCGTTGCACCTTCCCCGCCGACGAGATCGTCAACAGGTCCTGGTCCTTCGACCCGATGAACGCGCCGGCGAGCAGACCCGTCTTCTTCGTGATCTGGTGACCGATCACGCCCTTGCCGCCACGGCCCTTCACGGGGTAGTCGGCCAGCTTCGAGCGCTTGCCGTAGCCGTTCTGGGTCACGCTGATCATCTCCTCACCGTCGGAGGACAGCGACAGCGCGATCACCTCGTCGTCGGCGGCCAGGCGCATGCCGATCACGCCGGCGGTGGCGCGGCCCATGGGACGGGCGAGCGATTCCTTGAACCGGATCGTCTGCCCCTTGCGCGACACGAGGAACACGTCGTCGGCTCCCGCCGTGAGCTTGACGTCCATGAGCTCGTCGTCGGCCTTGAGGTTGATCGCGGCCAGACCCGTGCGCGGCGAGTCGTACTCGGGCAGCGCCGTCTTCTTGACCATGCCGCGTCGGGTGGAGAACAGCAGGTACCTGCCCGCCTCGTACTCCTTGAGGTCGAGCACCGCCGAGACGCGCTCGTCGGCGCTGACCAGCACGCCCGGCAGGTTCGCGGCGTACAGACCGCGCGCCTGGCGCGTGTTCTCCGGGACCTCGTGGGCCTTCACCCGGTACACCTTGCCCTTGGACGTGAAGAACAGCAGCCAGTGGTGGGTGGTCGTGATGAAGACGTTCGCGATCACGTCCTCTTCCTTCAGGGTGGCCCCCTTGACCCCCTTGCCGCCTCGGCCCTGGCGCTTGAAGGCGTCGATCGGCTGGCGCTTCACGTAGCCCGCGCGGCTGACCGTGATGACCACGTCCTCCTCGGCGATCAGGTCCTCGACGTCGAGGTCGCCGACGTCGGCCTTGAGCTGGGTACGCCGGGGGTTCGCGTGCTTCTTGCGGATCTCGGCGAGCTCCTCCGCGATCACGCCGCGCAGCTTCTTCGGACTCTTGAGCAGCGAGTCGAGGTACTTGATCGTCTTGAGCAGCTCTTCGTGCTCGGCCTCGAGCTCCGCGCGGGCCAACCGGGTCAGGCGGCGCAGCGGCATGTCCAGGATGTGATTGGCCTGGATCTCGCTGAGCTTGAACGTCTTCATCAGCTTCGTCCGGGCCGCGTCGGCGTCCTGCGAGGCACGGATGATCTTGATGACCTCGTCGAGGTGGTCCAGGGCGATCAGCAGCCCTTGGACGATGTGATCGCGCTCCTCGGCCTTGCGCTTGAGGTATTCCGTGCGTCGCGTGATCACGTCGACCTGGTGATCGACGTAGTAGCCGATCATCTCCGCCAGCGTGAGGGTGCGCGGCTGCCCGTCGACGAGCGACAGCATGATCACGCTGAAGTTCTCCTGCAGCTGCGTCTGCTTGTAGAGCTGGTTCAGCACCACCTGCGCGTTGGAGCCGCGTTTGCACACGATCACCAGGCGCATGCCCTGGCGGTTGGACTCGTCGCGCACGTCGGCGATGTCCTTGATCTTGCCGGTGCGCACGAGATCGGCGATCTTCTCGGCCAGCCGCGCCTTGTTGACCTGATACGGCAGCTCGGTCACGACGATGTTGGAGCGGTTCTGCGTGCCCTCCTCGACGGTGGCGACCGCGCGCACCTTGATCGAGCCGCGGCCCGTCTCGTAGGCGTCCCGGATGCCCTGGCGGCCCATGATCGTGGCGCCCGTCGGAAAGTCCGGCGCCTTCACGAACTTCATGAGGTCGGCGGTCGTGGCCTCGGGGTGGTCGAGGTAGTGGGTGGTGGCGTCGATGATCTCGCCGAGGTTGTGCGGCGGGATGTTCGTCGCCATGCCGACCGCGATGCCCGCGGCACCGTTGACGAGCAGGTTGGGGTAGCGGCCCGGCAGCACCACCGGTTGCTGCTCGTACCCGTCGAAGTTCGGCACGAAATCGACCGTCTCGCTGTCGATGTCGCGCAGCAGCTCCATCGCCATCGGCGCCAGGCGCGCCTCCGTGTACCGGTAGGCGGCGGGCGGGTCGCCGTCGACCGAGCCGAAGTTGCCGTGGCCGTCGATCAGGGGTGCCCGCATGACCCAGTCCTGCGCCATGCGCACCAGGGCGTCGTAGACCGACTGGTCGCCGTGCGGGTGGTACTTCTTCAACACCTCGCCGACGGCGGCGACCGACTTGCGGTGTGGCCGGTCGGGTCGCAGGCCCGACTCGACCATCGACCACAGGATGCGGCGCTGGACCGGCTTCAGACCGTCGCGCACATCGGGCAGCGCCCGCGACACGATGACCGACATCGCGTAGTCCAGGTAGGACCGCTGCATCTCGTCTTCGAGTTGGATGGGCTCCACGCGCCCGGCGAACAGGTTCTGACTCATGTGCGTGCGCTCCGGGGGTCTAGACGTCCAGGTTTTGGACGTACTTCGCGTTGGTCTCGATGAACGCCTTGCGCGAGGCCACGTCCTCGCCCATCAGCACGCTGAACAGAACGCCGGCGGTTGCCGCGTCCTCGAGGTTGACCTGCAGCAGCGTGCGGCGCTCGGGGTCCATCGTCGTGTCCCAGAGCTGCTCGGCGTTCATCTCACCGAGGCCCTTGAAGCGCTGCGGCTCGAGCTTCTTGCCGGCGGCGTTCTGGGAGCGCCAGGTGTCCCACTCGCGTTCCGTGTAGAAGTACAGCTCCTGCTTGCCCTGCTTCAGCAGGTACAGGGGCGGCTGCGCGAGGTAGATGTAGCCCGCGTCGATCAGCTGCGGCATGTTCCGGAAGAAGAACGTCAGCAGCAGCGTGCGGATGTGGGCGCCGTCGACATCGGCGTCGGCCATCAGCACGATCTTGTGATAGCGGGCCTTCGCCAGATCGAACTCCTCGTGGATGCCGGTGCCGATCGCGGTGATCAGCGCCTGGATCTCGAGGTTCTCCAGCGTCTTGTGCAGCCGCGCCTTCTCGACGTTGAGGATCTTGCCGCGGATCGGCAGGATCGCCTGGCTCGCGCGGTCGCGCGCGCTCTTGGCGGAACCGCCGGCCGAGTCACCCTCGACGATGTAGAGCTCGCAGGACGCCGGGTCGGTCAACTGGCAGTCGGCCAGCTTGCCCGGCAACGAGCCGCTTTCGAGGAAGGACTTGCGCCGCGTGAGGTCGCGGGCCTGCTTGGCGGCCATGCGGGCCTTCGCGGCGGACTGCGACTTCTGCACGGTGCGCTTGGCCTCCGCGGGGTGCTCCTCGAGCCACTCGGCGAACTGGGCGTTCACCGTCGTCTCGACCAGCGAGCGCATCGAGGCGTTGCCCAGCTTGGTCTTGGTCTGACCCTCGAATTGCGGATCGCGGAGCTTCACGGAGATGATCGCGATCAGGCCCTCGCGGACGTCCTCGCCGATCAGGTTGTCTTCCTTCTCCTTCAGCCAACCCTTGGCGCGCGCGTACCGGTTGAGCACGTTCGTGAGGGACTTCTTGAAGCCCTCCTCGTGCATACCGCCCTCGTGCGTGTTGATCGTGTTGGCGAAGGAGTAGACCGCCTCGCTGTAGGCGTTGGTCCACTGCATCGCGATCTCGACCTCACCGTCGTCGCCCTTGTACTCGACCGGGATGATGCGTGCGATCGTCTCTTTGCCCTGGCCGAGGTACTTCACGAAATCGACGAGCCCCCCGTTGGCCTTGTAGATCTCCTTGGACCCGTCCCGGTCATCGACGAGCTGGATCTCGCACCCCTTGTTCAGGAAGCTCAGCTCGTGCAGGCGCTCCTGCAGGATCTCCTTCTTGAACTCGACCGTTTCGGTGAAGATCTCGGGGTCGGGCCAGAACCGGATCAGCGTGCCGGTCTTCTGCGCGGCCTTGCCCTTCGTGAGCTTCTTCGTCACCTTGCCGCGGGCGAACGCCATCGTGTAGATCGCGCCGTCGCGGCGGACTTCCACGTCGAGCCGCTCGGACAGCGCGTTGACCACCGACACGCCCACGCCGTGCAGGCCGCCGGAGATCGCATACCCACCCCCGCCGAACTTGCCGCCGGCGTGCAGCACCGTCAGGACGACCTCGAGCGCGGAGCGGCGGTCCTTGGCGCCGGGGATCGGCTTGACCGGGATGCCGCGGCCGTTGTCCTGGACGCTGGCGGATCCGTCGGTGTGCAGCGTGATCACGATGCGATCGCAGAAACCGGCCATGGCCTCGTCGATCGCGTTGTCGACGACCTCGTAGACCAGGTGGTGCAGACCGCGGACGCTGGTGGTGCCGATGTACATGCCGGGCCGCTTGCGGACCGGCTCCAGACCCTCGAGGACCTGGATGTTCTGGGCGTCGTACTCGGTCTTCTTCGCTCGTTTCGTTCCGGTGGTCGGCTTCGTGACAGTGGCCAAACGTCCTCCGATCGGGGCCGTGCGGAACCCACACGACGTCGTTGGGGGCCGCGCGCGATGGGACCGTGCGCGACCCTCATATGTTACTCGAAGACGGGGTCGAATGACCGCAGGTGATGCGTCGAAATCAGCCCTCTGACCTGCGGTTTCGCGCATCGCCGACGGTGATCCGGATGCTCGTCACGACGCCGCCGCCGAGGGCGTCGTCGGCCCGGGTTCGGATCTCGTCTGCGAGGTACTTCGCCTGCGAGCCCCAGGGTCCGTCGGCGGCCCGCACCACCAGACATCCACCCTCCAACGACACGGGCGTCGTCGCCTCGGCGAGGCGCTCCCCGACGATGTCGGGCCAGGCGCGCAGCAGGTTCGCGATCGGCATCCCGCGCGAGAACAGGTCCTCCCCGAGCAGCCCGTCGACGATGTCACCGATGGCGATCGGGTCGCTGCTGCGGGTGTCGGGGCGGTTGCCGAAGCCCTTCGAATGTGGCATCGGATCAGCCTCGCACGGAGACGGCGCCGGCGCGCACATCCCAGACCTGCGTCGACTGTGCGGGCACGTCGGCGTCGTCGGCCACGCTGATCACGACCTGGCCCCCGCGCGCCGCCAGGCGGGTCGCGACGTGATCTCGGCGGGCCGGATCGAGGGCGCTGTAGGGGTCATCGACGATCAGCAACGGAGGCTCGCCGATCGCGGCGCCCACCGCGTCGGCGAGGCCCAGCCGCAGGGACAGGGCCGCCACCCAGGTCTCGCCGTGGCTGGCGAACCCGCGGGCGCCGAGCTCCCGCACGGCGAGCTCGAGATCGTCACGGTGCGGTCCCACGAGCGAGGACCGGCGTTGGAGCTCGTCGTCTCGCCGCGCCGCCAGCTGCACCCGGAAGCCCTCGGCCACATCCGAGGCGGCCGGCACGTTCGGCGCATAGCGCACGAGCAGCTCGTAGCCCGCGATGTCCCGGAAGGTCGCCGATGCCAGCTCGGTGATCGCGGTCACCGCCGCGGTGCGTGCCTCGATCACCGCCGTGCCCGTCTGGACGAGCTGATCGTCCCACGCCTCGAGGCCGGGCGGGGCGCCGCGTCCGTCGTGCTCTTTCAGCAGCCGGTTCCGCTGCCGCACGACGCGCTCGTACGTGGAGGTCAACGTGTCCGAGGCGGGCACCAGCGCGACGACCACCTCGTCCATGAACGATCGGCGGCGCGCAGGGTCACCCGTGATCACGGGCAGATCGAAGGGCCCGAACATGATCGAGCGGATCTGCTTGCGGAGATCGCGCTTGCGTCGGATCGGCGAGCGGTTCACCTGCACCTTGTTCGCGCCTCGTGCGCGCACCTCGATCTCGACGAGCACCTTCCCGCCGTCGGTCAGGAACTCTCCGCGCACGTAGCCCGCCTCGGCGCCGCGACGGACCAGCGGTTCGCTCGCCGAGGCGCGCGGGCTCTCGAGCGCATAGAGGAAGTGCATCGCCTCGAGCAGGTTCGTCTTGCCCTCGCCGTTGGCGCCGACCGCCACCAACAGACCTTCGGGGATCGGATCGATGCGGGTGTGCTCGTGATTCCGGAAGTCGCGCAGCTCGACCCACTGAAGGCGCATCAGCCCGACACGCGTTGTGCCCGAATGACTATGAGACCGCTGCCGGCAGGCGGACGGGCATCACGAGGTACGTGAAACCGTCGCTTTCGCCGTGCACGACCCCCGGCTTCAACCCGTCGCGCACATCGAGACGGATCGACTCGCCCACCGCCGCGGTCAGCCCGTCGATCAGGTACTGCGGGTTGAACGCCACCGTGAGGTCCTCGCCCTCGTAGCGCGCCTCGACGGTCTCGACGGCCTGGCCGAGGTCGGGCGAGCTGGACGAGAGCTTCACGCCGAGCGCGTTGAACTCCATGCGCACGGGCGTCGTGTCGCGTGCCAGCAGACCGACACGGCGCACCGCGTCGAGCAGCTGCTGGCGCGACACCATCAGCCGGCTCTCGTGCGTGTCCGGCAACAGCTGCCGGTAGTTCGGGAACTCTCCCTCGATCAGCCGCGACGTCAGCGTGAGCCCGCCGGCCTGAAACGACACCTGCGACTCGTCCACCGAGATCTCGACGGTGCCCTTCTCGTCGGCCGCCGCGGCCCTGCCCGCCTCGGACAGCGCGCGCTCCGGCACGATCGCCTTCGCCTCGCCGTCGGCCGTGGCGACCAGCTCGCGGACCGCCAGCCGGTAGGAATCGGTGGCGGCGAGCATGCAGCCCTCCCGGCTGATCTCCACGAGGACGCCGGTCAGCACCGGCCGCGCTTCGTCGCGACTGGCCGCCCGGCCCACCTGCGACACGGCTTCGGCGAACGCGCCCGCGGCGGCCTGGACCTTCGTGCCGCCGGGCTCCTGCAGCCCCGGGAAGTCCTCCGCCGGCAGCAGGCGCAACGAGCCTTCATATGCGGCACAACGGATCCGTGCCTGCGACGGGTCGGTCTCGACGTCGACGGGCGCATCGGACAGCGACTTGACCGTGTCCCCGAGCAGCCGAGCCGGCACCAGCGCCGTGCCCGCCTCGGTCACCTGCACGTCGATCGTCAACCGCGCCGACACCTCGAGGTCGGTGGTCGTGAGCGTGAGCTGGCCGGCGTCGGTCGCATCGAGCAGCACGCCGGTCAGCGCCGGGATCCCCGGCCTCGACGACACGCCTCGCTGAACCGTCTGCAACGCCTCGGACAGCGCATCGCGATCGCATCGGAACTTCACCGTGGACACCTCCCGCTGTTGAAGTAGTACTTCTCTAGGTTAGTAGTAGTAGGGCCGGTGGAAACGTGGACAACCTTGCGTTGTCCCAGCGTAGCCGGGCCGACCGACATGGGGACCGTGGGCGAACAAGTGCTGACGACCTGACGAACCGCTCGGCGTGCGGTCGATCTGTCCCCAACGGACGCGGTGGTTGTCCCCATGCTCAGACCGTGCTCCGAACACGGCTGCGAACGATCCGGGTCACGTCCTGCACCTGTCGGAACGTGGCGTCGCGGGCGCGCATCTCGTCCTCGACCTTCTTGATGCCGTGGAGCACGGTCGTGTGGTCGCGGCCGCCGAAGATCTCGCCGATCTTCACGAGCGACAGCCCGGTGCACTCACGCATGATGTACATCGCGATATGGCGCGCGGTCGTGAGCGGCCGCGAGCGGGACTTCGACACGAGATCGCCTGTGGTCAAGGTGAAGTACGACGCGGTCTCCTCCATGATCGTCTGCGGCGGGATCTCGGTCTCGGACTGCGGGATGAGGTCCTGCAGCGCGCGCTCGGTGAGCTCCTGGTCGATCGGTTGCGCGGTGAGCTCCGCCCACGCGGCGACGCGCACGAGCGCCCCCTCGAGCTCGCGGACGGACTGATCGAACTTCGACGCGATGAACTCCACCACGTCGTGCGGCACCGAGAGCCGTTCGCGCTCGGCCTTGACCTGCAGGATCGCGATCCGCGTCTCCAGGTCGGGTGGCTGCACGTCCACGCACAGCCCCCACCGGAACCTGCTGACGAGTCGCTCCTCGAGACCGGAGAGCTCGTGCGGCGGACGATCCGATGCGATCGCGATCTGTTTTCCACTGCCGTGCAAGTGATTGAAGGTGTGGAAGAACTCCGTCTGGGTCTCCTCGCGCTTGGCGAGGAACTGGATGTCGTCGACCAGCAGCACGTCCACCTCGCGGAACCGCTGCCGGAACCGGTCGCTCTGTCGCTCGCGGACGGCCTTGATGAACTCCGTCAGGAACTGCTCGGAGGTCACGTACTTCACGCGGATGCCGGGGTTCAGGCGATACATGTGATGGCCCACGGCGATCAACAGGTGGGTCTTGCCCAGACCGACGCCGCCGTAGATGAACAACGGGTTGTAGGCGGTCGACGGTGGCGCCTCGGCGACGGCCATCGCCGCCGCGTGGGCGAACCTGTTGGACGCACCCGGGACGAACGCGTCGAACGTGTAGTTGGGGAACGGCAAGCCCGGCGCGCCGAGGCTCATGGGCCCCATCACCGGTGCCGGCGCAGCGGGCGCGGCCGCCTTGGCGTCGGGGTGCGGCACCACCTCGGTCGCCTCGGCCAGCGGATGACGCATGCCCTCGTCCACGAGGAACTCGATCTTCACGGGGTGCCCGCACACGGCGGCGGCGGCGTCCTCGATCAGTGAAAGATGGTTATGCTGCAAGCGTTCACGAACGAGAGGGCTCGGCACCGACAAGGTCAGTACCTCCTCGTCGAGCCCGACGGGCGCGACGTCCGCGAACCACATGACGATCGTCGTGTCCTGGAGTTCCGCGCGAGCTCTGGTCAGCACTCCCGACCAAGCTTCGAGCGCGGCTGTATCGCCTGCGATCCGTTCCATACCTATTCCACAAGACCTTTCCACACCGGTGGATAACCGATCGGGGGGTAGGGGCTCCCATTCGAGACTCGGGGTTGTCGCGTGCCCGGGGGAAGGCGGTCGGGACGATAGCACGGTGGTTTTCCACACTTCACGCCGAAAGGGGGGTCTTGACGCTCTTTCTGTTGTCAACCCCTCTAGCCAGCGATGATGCCCGTATACTCGTGCGGCCGGCGACCCCGCCGTCCATCGCATCGAGTGAGGTTCATCATCCATGGCCAAGGGGAAACGTACCTACCAACCCAACAACCGCCGCCGTGCAAAGGTGCACGGCTTCCGTCACCGCATGCGCACGCGCGCGGGCCGGTCGATCCTCGCGGCTCGGCGTCGCAAGGGCCGCGCCCGTTTGACCGTCTGACCTGCGGAAACGGCGTACTGTGCACTCGCGCGAGATCAGGCGGATCCTGGACGCGGGTCGGCCGGCGCGCGGCGAACGAGTCATCGTGTTCCTTGCTCCGGGCGCCGATCGGGTGGCCGTGATCGCGGGGAAGCGGGTCGGCGGCGCCGTCCAGCGCAATCGCGCGCGGCGGGTGCTTCGCGAGGCTTGGCGCCAGGTCGAGCAGACTGTGACGGGGCGCGATGCGGTCCTGGTGGCGAGAGCGCCGATCGTCGGCGCCAAGAGCCAAGATCTGGTGAGCGAGATGACCGAACTCTTGGAAGGAACGGGGCGGCGATGAGAGCGCGCGAGGTGATGTGGCGGACCGGAGCTCCGGTGCGCGCGCTGCTGATCGCACTCGTGCATCTGTACCGGGCCACCTTCTCGGGTGCGTTCGGCGGGCAGTGCCGTTTCTACCCGAGCTGCAGCCACTTCGCGGAGGACGCGATCCGGGCGCACGGAGCCGTCCGCGGCTCCGGGCTGGCGATCTGGCGCATCCTGCGCTGCAATCCATTCGGGCGGGGCGGCATCGACCGTGTCCCGCCGCACGTCCTCCTGCATGACGCGGTCATACGGGACCACGAGATGACGGGAGCGTAGACGGAAGCATGGTTGCGATCGCTGTATGGCAGAGCCTGCTCGACGGCCTCGGCTGGTGCATGGCCCAGGTGTACAGCGTGGTGCCCAACTACGCGCTGACGATCATCATCGTGACCGTCATCATCCGCCTGCTCCTGCTGCCGTTCGGTTTCAAGCAGATCAAGAGCATGCAGCACATGCAGGCCTTGCAGCCCAAGATCAAGGACCTCCAGAAGAGGTACAAGAGCAACAAGCAGAAGCAGCAGGAAGAGACGATGAAGCTGTACAAGGAGGCGGGCGTCAACCCCCTCGGCGGCTGTCTCCCGATGCTCCTGACGCTCCCCTTCCTGTTCGCGATGTACGCGGTGATCAGGCCCTCCGGCGCTTGCCCCGGCGACAACGGCAGACGGGCAGCCGGCGTACGTGGTGGTGAACAACCACCTGCCGATCGACAGCACCCTCTTTTATGACGTCGTCTCACACCAGAATCTCGAATTCCTGTCGATCAATCTGCAGTGCTCGCTCAGCTGGTCGGGTAGCGATGTCGTCCTCAAGGACAACAAGGGCCAGCCGCTCGTCCCCGGGCAGCCGATCCTGGGAGCAGGCGATCAGCCCGTCCCGGGGGACCCGACGTCCCAGTCGACGCTGGATTGCGGGTCGAAGAAGTTCCCGGACGCGATCCCCTATGTGGCGCTGTTGCTGCTGATGTTGGCGACCGCCGTCTACCAGCAACGCCAGATGACCAAGGCCAGCCCACCGAGCGCGCAGTCCGGTTCGCAGCAGGCGATCATGAAGTACATGCCGCTGATGTACGGGGTGTGGGGGTGGGCGTTCCCGGCGGGCCTGATCATGTACTGGACCACCGCCAACGCGATCCAGATCTCCCAACAGACCCTCATGCTGCGCGCAGGTCATATCGGCCCCGAGGCGCTCGAGCGCCGTATGGCCGAGCAGCGCGAAAAGATGGCCCAGGGCACCCCGCAGAAGAAGGGCATCATGGGCTGGATGAACGAGAAGGCCGAGAGCGCCCGCAACCAGCAGGAGATCGTGAAGAAGCCGCCTCCGAAGGCCGGCGGAGCCAAGCAGACGCCGAAGAAGCCGACGCAGAACCGACCGGCTCCGGGAGGCAGGCCGCCCAAGGGCGCCAAGCCGGGCAACCAGCTCAAGCCCAAGAAGAAGAAGCCCTGAACGGGAGGATCGCTCTGATGGCCGCAGGAGACAGTCGAGACGAGAACGTGGACATCGAGGAGCAGGCCGACGCCGTCGCGGACTTCGTCGAGGAGCTTCTCGCCAAGATGGACATCGACGCGATCGCCGAGCCGACCGAGCAAGGTGGGCGCGTGTACGTCGACATCCTGGACGGCGATCCGGAGGACATGTCCCTGCTGATCGGGCGCCACGGCCAGACCCTGGACGCCATCCAGGAGCTCTCACGCCAGGTCGTGGGGCACCGGCTGGATCAGAGGATCAAGGTGCTCGTGGATGTGGAGGACTATCGGAAGCGCCGAGCCGAGCGGAGTCGTTGAGAGGGCCCAGGCCGCGGCCGAGGCCGCCTTGGACAGCGGCACCGAGCAGGAGCTCGAGCCGATGGACGCTCTCGAGCGGAAGATCGCCCACGACGCCGTCGCCGAGATCGAGGGCGTGAGCACCGAATCGCGGGGCGAGGACCCCGATCGATACGTCGTCGTCCTCCCCGACTGAGGGCCCCAGGGCCCTCTCTGGGCCGCCGTTAGGATGTTTCACGTGAAACATGAGGCTTGGGCCCTGGACCTCCGCAAACTCGGATCCGAGCTCGACGCCGATCGACTGGACGGCCTCGCGGCGTACGAAGAGGCCCTCCGGGAGCGGGCGGTTCCTCGGGGGTTCGTGAGCGCGGGCGATGCCGACCGCCTGTGGGAGCGCCACATACGTGACTCCTTGCGGGCCCTCCCGGAGCTACCCCGGGAGGCGCGGATCGCAGATCTCGGCAGCGGGGCGGGTCTGCCCGGCCTCCCACTCGCGATCGCCGCTCCTTCGTGCTCGTTCTCGTTGATCGAGGTACGTCGGGGCCGCGCGGCATTCCTCGAATCGGTGGTGGACGGTCTCGGCCTTCGCAACGTGGACGTGTTCCTCGGCAAGACCACCTCGGTACCCGGTCGTTTCGACGTGTGCCTGGCACGCGCCTTCGCCTCGCCGGTCACGAGCTGGATGGCGGCATCGCAGATGCTCGAGGACGCCGGGAGCCTGATCTACTGGGCCGGCGCCGGCTTCAATGCGGACGAACTGGTCGGATCGGTGCCTGCCTGGCGAGTTTCCACCCCCTCGGGTCTTGCGGAGTCCGGACCCCTGGTTATCATGGGCCGGCAGTGAGCAAGCCTTCTTCCCGCTCCTCTTCGTCGTCCGCTCGCACGGGTTCGAGCATTGCGGAGCCACGCACTGGTTCGAAGAAGCAGACCGAGCCCGTGGTGCCGGATTCCCCGGGTTCCGCTCGGATCGTCGCGATCGCGAACCAGAAGGGCGGGGTCGGCAAGTCCACGACCGCGGTGAGCCTCGGGGCCGCCCTGGCCGAGATCGGGTTCCGTGATCCTGGTCGTCGACCTGGACCCCCAGGGCAACGCCTCGACCGGGATGGGCATCCGCCACGAGCAGCGGGTCGTGAACTCCTACGACGTGATCGTGGCCGAGACCCCGGTTGCCGAGGCGATCGTCCACTCCCCCGTTCCCGGCCTCGACGCGATCCCGTCCACCATCGATCTCGCGGGGGCTGAGATCGAGCTGGTCAGCCAGTTCTCCCGCGAGGGCCGTCTCAAACGAGCGCTGGCCCCGGTCGGAGAGGGCGTCGTACGACTTCATCTTCCTCGACTGTCCGCCGTCGCTCGGCTTGATCACCGTGAACGCCCTCACCGCGGCCGATGAGCTGATCGTTCCGATCCAGTGTGAGTACTACGCGCTCGAGGGCCTGGGCCAGCTGTTGCGCAACGTGAGCCTGGTCCAACAGAACATCAACCCGGAACTGCGTCTCACCGGGATCGTCATGACGATGTTCGACCCGCGCACCAAGCTCTCGGAGCAGGTCGTCGAGGAAGTCCGGCGCTTCTTCGGAGACATCGTGTACGACGCCATCATCCCGCGGACGGTCCGACTCTCCGAAGCTCCGGGCTACGGTGTGCCGATCACCGTCTACGACTCGAAGTCCAAAGGTGCCGAGTCCTATCGGCTTCTTGCGCTGGAAGTGGCGCTTCGGCCACCTCCGGAAGCGCCGATGGCCACCTACGACCACCTCCCGGACGTCGTCATGCCTGCCATGGTCGAGGAGCCGCCCCCGGCCGTCCCGGTCGTGAAGGAGCCGCTCGAAGACACGCCTGTGCCGGTCCCCAAGGTCGAGGAAACGACGCCCGAGCCAAGCGCGAAGACACAGGCCCCGCCGCCGAAGGCCCGCCCGAAGCCCGAGCCGCAGGCTCCCCCGAAGGCCGAGCCGCAGCCGAGGCCCCAGCCGACGCAGACGCGGCAGCCCGAGCCGAGAGCCGAGGCGAAGCCGGCGCCGAAGCCCGCGCCCGAGCCGGCGGGAAACGACGATGAGATCTGGGAGTCGGAGCCCGATGCCCCGCGCGTCCGGCAGATCGAGACGCCCGAACCGGGTCATCTGCCCGAACGGAGGGTCGTGGTGATCGACGAGAACGCCGATCTGAGAGGGCCGGCAGGCGGGTCCGGTGCGGGTCCCGAGCGCCGGGCGGCGGGTGAGTCCGATGCGACGCCCTCGATCGGGGCGACGCTGCACGACGAGGACGACGGCTCGAAGCGCCGTTGGCGGCTGTTCCGTAAGGGAGGCGAATGATGTCGAAGCGAGGCGGCCTTGGCCGCGGATTGTCGGCGCTGATCCCCGGCGCCCCCGAGGCCGGAGAGGCCGCGACCGGCAGCGGATTCCTCGATGTGCCGGTCAACTCGATCGCCCCGAACCCGAAGCAGCCCCGGACCCACTTCGACGACGGAACCCTCACCGCGCTCGCGGCGTCCATCCGAGAGGTCGGCATCCTGCAACCGCTCGTGGTGCGGCGGACCGAGGCCGGGTCCTACGAGTTGATCGCGGGGGAGCGCCGCCTGCGGGCCGCCAAGGCGGCGGGCCTCGCCTCCGTTCCGATCGTGTTGCGCGACTCCGACGACACGGATCTGCTTCGCGATGCCCTGATCGAGAACATCCATCGCGAGGACCTCAACCCGATCGAGCAGGCGGAGGCGTTCAAGGCGCTGCTGGGCGAGCTCGGCCTCAAGCAGGAAGAGTTGGCGGACCGCGTCGGTGTGTCGCGGTCACACATCGCCAACACGATCCGTCTGCTGGGTCTCCCGCTCGATGTGCAGCAGCTGTTGGCCGACGACAAGGTCACGGCCGGCCACGCGCGGGCGCTCCTGTCCCTCGGCGACAAGGACGCGATGTCCTCGCTGGCGCTTCGTGTCGCGGCCGAGGATCTGTCGGTTCGGCAGACCGAAGAGGCGGTCCGTCGATTCGTCGATGCGCCGACGGAGAAGGCCGAACCCAAGCGCGCCGTGACGGACGCGTCACCGGCCGAGGCCGGCCTGGCCGAAGTTGAGGAGATCCTCTCGGAGCAGCTCGCCACCCGGGTCTCGATCCAGATGGGGGCCAAGCGCGGCAAGGTCGTGATCGAGTTCGGATCCGCCGACGACCTGGAGCGCATCGTCTCGGAGATCATCGGCTCCGGCCCCGGCCTCGCGCCCGACTAGGCAGGCTACGGCTCGCGCGGGACGGGTGACGCCGTCACACCGAAGCGCTCCACACCGCGGGCGACCTCGTCGCCGATCGCGGCGGAGGCCTCCGAGCTCAGGCCTTCCGCGAGCCCCAGCGCCCAGACACCGCAGCCACGTGCGTCGTTGGCAAGCACGGCGATCCCCTGGTGATCCCAGACGCCGGTGATCGCTCGGAGCCTCGGTTCCCCGGCGGGGCGGGGCAGCTCGATGTCGACGAGCGCCTCGGCGACCGGCGTGCAGCGCACGTCGAAGGTGATGCCCATGGCCTCGACGGTCGACGGGATGGAGGTCGAAGAGCTCGGGGCCGGTGCGGTCGGCACGCTCGTGTCCCCGCGCGTGCACGACCCGATCGCGATGACGACGATGACCGCGGCGATGCAGCGGGATCTCACGCCGAGTCGTCCGACCCGCGTATGATGTCATCGCACAGCATCCCGAAAGCGATCCCGGAGGCCTCGGCGGCCATCGGGAGCAGCGACGTTTCCGTCATCCCGGGCGACACGTTGACCTCGAGCACCTGCGGGCTGCCCTCGGGCGTCACCAGGACATCGACGCGTCCGACTCCCCGGATGCGCAGTGCGTCCACCGCTCGCTCGGGCGGCGTCGCGAACCGCCGAGGCGACGCCTGCGTCCAGCCGCGCGGGAACGAAGTACTCGGTCGCACCGGCCGTATACCGTGCGCTGTAGTCATAGACGCCGTCCTTCGGCACGATCTCGACGAGGGGGAGCGCCTCCAGCGACGCGCCGACGAACCCCGCGGCGACCTCGGTTCCCCGGATCATCCGCTCCACGATGGCGGCGCCGCTGAACGACAGGGCGCCCATCACCGCACCGGCGAGGTCGGCTTCGCGTTCGACCGCGCTCACGCCGAGCGCCGACCCGCTCCTCGAGGGTTTCACGATGCAGGGGAGCCCGATCCGTTCGAGTGCATGGGGCAGTGCCACGCCGGCGCCAAGGTCGCGCAACGCCGAGCCTTCGATCACGACCCAGTCCGGCGTGGGCACGCCGGCGCGCCGCAGCACGTCTTTCGCGAGCACCTTGTCGAAGGCGAGCTCGCAGTCGAAGGCGGGGGTGCCCGTGTATCGGAGCCCAAGCAGATCGAGCAGCCGCTGCACCGTTCCATCCTCACCTTCTTTGCCGTGCAAGGCGAGCCAGCACAGATCCGCCGGACGCGCATAGAGCGCCTCGACCAGTTTCACGTCGGCGGGGTCCAGGAGCCACGCGTCGTGACCGAGGGCGTTGAGTGCCGTCATCACACGATGCCCCCCTCGGAGCGACACGTCTCGCTCGGGCGTGCGCCCGCCTGCGATCACCGCGATCCGTCGTCCGCTCATCCCTGCATGCTCCGGTAGAGCTGCGCTTCCTCATGGAGGAGCGCGCCGAGGCGAGCGACGCCCTCGCGGATGCGGTCTTCGGTGGGGTAGCAGAACGCGAGCCGCAGCTTGTTCGTACCCCGGCCATCCGGATAGAACGCGGTGCCCGGCACGTAGGCGACGCGTCGCTCGACCGCCGCCGCCAGCAGCGCCTTCGCGTCGAGCCATTCCGGCAGGGTGACCCAGACGTAGAACCCGCCGTGCGGGTGCGTCCAGGTCGACTCCTCCGGGAAGTGCTCTTCGAGTGCCTCCAACATGGCGTCGCGGCGTGACCGATACGTATCGACGAGGCTGGCCAGCGTTGTCCGCCAACGGTTCTCATCGGAGAACCAGCGCTCCGTCAGGAGCATGTTCAGACTCGAACCGCAGAGATCGGCCGCCTCCTTCGCCAGGATCAGCCGTTGCACGACCGACGGCTCGGCCAGCGCCCAGCCCACCCGCACACCCGGCGAGAAGGTCTTGGACACGGTGCCGAGGTAGATGACGTTGTCCGGGTCGAGGGTTCGCAGACACGGGACCGCCTCACCCTCGAACCGAAGGAGGCCGTAGGGGTTGTCCTCGATGATCGGGATGCTCGCCTCGCGGCAGAGCGCGACCAGTTGCTCCCGCCGTGGGTATGACATGGTCACACCGGATGGATTGCCGAAGTCGGGCACGGTGTAGACGAACTTCGGCCGCTCGCCGCGCACCAGTGCTTGCTCGAGCTGCTCGACGAGCATCCCGTCGTCGTCGAGCTCGATCGGGAGGTATCGCGGCTCGTAGGTACCGAACGCCGTGAGCGCTCCGACGTACGCGGGGGCTTCGACCGCGATCAGGTCGCCGGGATCGATGAAGATCTTTCCGATCAGGTCGAGCGCCTGCTGCGCGCCCGTGGTGACCACCACATCCTCCGGGTCGGCGATCACGCCCTCCTCGGCCATCAGCATCGCGAGTCGTTCTCGCAAGCCCGGGATGCCCTGGCCGCCGCCGTATTGCAGCGCGACGTCGCCCAGCTCGGCCAACACCTCACCGGCCACCGCGATGACCTCGCTCGAGGGGATCGCTTGCACGAAGGGCATGCCGCCGGCGAGCGAGACGACCTCCGGGCGTGCGGCGACGGCGAACAGCGCGCGGACCTCCGACGCGGTCATGCCCGCGGCGCGGCGCGCGTAGGTATCGACGAACCGATCGATCGAGAACTCGGCCATGGGCGCAAAGGGGTCGGGGAACGCGCCAGCCTAGCAGCGGGTCAGCCGACGACTCCGGTCGGTGGTGGTGGGATCGACGCGGGCGGGCGCGGGTGTTCGCGTGCCGCCGTCGCGCCGCCCGGGGGGCGGCCGACGACCAGGTAGATGATCGCGCCGATCACTTGCGCCAGAAGGATCACGAGGATCCAGACCAACTGCGTGCCCGCCTTGAAGTCCGCGTCACTCGGCATCCGGATCGCGTCGACCAGCGCGTAGATCAGCACCGCGAGCCCACCGACCACGAACACCAGGAAGAACAGCAGGAAGATTCCCGACACCGCCCATCCCATCAGCGCACCTCCGGCAAGATGTCCGTGGCGACCAACTCCAGCATCTCGAGATCGTCGTACAACTCGTGGTTGAGGAACACGCGTTGGACGCCGACGGCGGCGTAGGCGTTGAGCAGTTCGATCGCCTGCGCAGGTGTGCCGACGATGCAGTCCGCCTCGATGTCCGCGCGGTAGGCGTCGAACGGGCCCGCCTTCGGATCGAGCGCGTGCGCTCGTCGCAATCGCTCGAGGTACGCCGCCTCGGTGCGACCCACGAATATCCAGGTCATGAGCGATGTGACGAGCGAGGCCTGCTCCCGCCCGGCGGCGGCGACCGCCTGGCGCGCCCGCGCGAGACGTTCGCCGACCTTCGCGGGCGAGCCGCCGACCGTGTTGAACTCATCCGCGAAGGCGCCGATCAACGCCTGCATGCGGGGGCCGACCGCCGTGCCTCCCAGGATCAGCGGCGGCCGTGGCCGCTGGACGGATCGCGGCAGCTGGTCGGCGCCATCGAGCTGATAGTGCTTGCCCTGAAACGAGAACTCCTCCTCCGTGAAGAGCCCGTGGACGATCGGAACCTGCTCCTCGAGCATCTCCCACCGACGGCCCACGTCGTAGAAGGGGAGTCCGAAACGGGTGTGCTCCTCTTCCCACCACCCCGCGCCCATCCCGATCTCGACGCGGCCGTCGCTGATCAGATCCACCGTGAGGGCCGCGCGGGCAAGGACCGCCGGATCGCGAAACGTCACGGGGGAGACCAGCGTGCCGAGCCGAAGGGTCGACGTCCGGGCGGCGAGCGCGCCGAGGACCGTCCACGCGTCGGTCGCGCCGACGCCGGACACGCCGGTGCCGCTGAAGTAGTGGTCCGAGCGGAAGAGACCCTCGAAGCCCGTGCGCTCGGCGAGGTCGGCCAACGCGCACCAGTCCCGCCACGTGACACCCTGCTGTCCCTCGATCATGAGGCATGCGCGCATGGCGGTAGCCTATCCGCCATGACCGCCGAGACCGATGGGGCGCCGAGCGATTCTTGACGGAGCGGCAGCGCGGCATGCGCGCGGCCGTGCTCGGCGCCGTGTTCGGGCTGGTGCTCGCGCTGCTCGGACGCCGCCGCTAGTCCTCGAAGAACCGCCGCACGCCCTCGGCGATGGCGCGACCGACGCGCGTCGTCGTGTCGGGTCCCCGCAGCGCCGCGGCCTCCGCCTCGTTCGCGGGCGTCAACGCTTCGACCTGCACCGCAGGCATCCTCGTCTCTCGCAACATCGACACCGTCAGACCCTGCACACGGCCACGGAGCTGTAGCTCGTTCTCCAACTCCTGCAGGATGAGCTCCGCGAGATGGCGGCCGGCGGGGGAATGCGTCGCCTGCGAGCCGAAGTAGGAGCAGGTCGGCCCGCTCGATTCCGGCGGGCTCTCGTCGAGGTGCAACGACACGCAGGCCATGGCGTCCATGGTGTTGGCCATCGCGGCGCGTGCGGATGGGCTCGGGTTTTCGGAGCCCTCACGCAGGATCTCGGGCTTCGCACCGAGCCGCGTCAGCTCGAGGGCAACCGCGCGTGCGAGGGTGAGATGCACGTCCGGCGTGCCGTCGGACGGCGCCAGACCCGGATCGATCGCGATCACGTGCCCGTCGAGACGGCCGCGGCTCGCGCGAAGCTCCTCCGTTTCGCGAACCACGCCTCGACCGGGGACGTCGTCCAGGGGCCGCATCCGCTCGAGCGTCGCGATCGTGTGCAGGCCGACCACGCCGTCCACGTCCTCGCCGACGTTGCGCTGGAACTCGCGCAGCGCGGCGTCGGTCGCCGGACCGTACATGCCGTCCTGCTTGCCGGGATCGAACCCGAGTGCGTCGAGCTTGCGCTGCAGGGCGCGCACGTCGTCTCCCCGCAGCAGCGGCGCATGGACGTACAGGGTTCGGTCGCCCAGCCGGAAGCCCGCTTCGATGAGCTGTCCCCAGGTGTCGGGTCCCACGATCCCGTCGACCCGAAGGCTTCGCTGCGCTTGGAACGCTCGCACGGCCGACTGCGTCTGCTCCCCGTAGACGCTGGGTTCGCTCACGGAGAGCAAGAAGCCGAGCTCGTGCAGCCGGTGCTGGATGTCGAGGATCTCGGGGCCCTCGTCGCCGAGTCGATAGATCTGCACACGTGCAGTGTGCGACCGCGCCGAGGACGCGGCAACGTCACCCGATATGCGAACCGATATCGCGCAGGATCGCGTCCTTGGGCTTCGCCCCGACGACGCGCGCGACCTCTTGGCCGCCCTTGAACAGGATCAGCGACGGGATCGACATCACGCCGTAGGTGCGCGTGGCTTGCGGGTTGTCGTCGATGTTGAGCTTGGCGACCTTCAGCGACGCACCCTTCTCGGTGCCGATCTCCTCGACCACGGGGGAGACCATGTGACACGGGACGCACCATTCCGCCCAGAAGTCGACGAGGACCGGGGTGTCGGAGTCCAACACCGTCGTCTGGAAATCGCTGTCGCCGACTGCTCCGATGTTCGCCATCTCGGGACTCCTTGATCGTCGTTATCGCACCGCAAACCGTGGCACTACGTTCCCAGAACGCACACGAGGGCGTCCGCATTCCTGCTTACGGCGTGTGGAGGTCCTCGCCGAGGAGCCGCTCGGCGTCGATCGCCGCCTTGCATCCCTGGCCGGCGGCCGTCACCGCCTGTCGATAGGTGTGGTCGGTCACGTCGCCGGCCGCGAAGACCCCGTGGACGTTCGTCTCGGTCGAGGGCTCCCGCACGACGAGGTAACCCTCGTCGTCGGTCTCCAGCTGGCCGCCGAACAGCGCGGTCGCCGGGTCGTGCCCGATCGCCATGAACACCCCGTCGGTCGACAACGCGGAGGTCTCGCCCGTCTTGACGTGACGCACCACCACGCCGGTCACGGCCTGGTCGCCCTCGATCTCCTCCAGGACGGTGTCCCACAGGACCTCGATCTTCGGGTGCGCGAACACCCGATCCTGCATGACCTTGGAGGCACGGAACGCGTCGCGTCGATGCACGATGGTCACCTTCGACGCGAACTTCGTCAGGAAGGTCGCCTCCTCCATGGCGGTGTCCCCGCCGCCGACCACGACCAGTTCGCGATCGCGGAAGAAGAAGCCGTCGCACGTGGCGCAGGCGCTGACGCCCCGACCTCGCAGCCGCTCCTCCCCGGGGATGTCGAGCCAGCGCGCCGTCGCGCCGGTGGCGATGATCAGGGTGCGGGCCCGCCAGGCCTGGTCGCCCGCCTTCACCAGGAACGGACGCGACGAGAGGTCGACCTCGGTGACATGGACGGCCAGGATCTCGGCCCCGAAGCGCTGCGCCTGCTTCTCCATCTGGTCCATGAGCTCGGGCCCCATGATCCCGTCGGCGAACCCGGGGTAGTTCTCGACGTCGGTCGTCAGCATCAGCTGACCGCCGGCCTCCAGCCCCTTGAGGACGAGCGGCTCGAGGTCGGCCCGCGCGGCATAGAGGGCCGCGGTGTAGCCGGCCGGTCCGGAGCCGATCACGATCACGTTGCGCAGCTGCTCGGTCATCTTCGGGGCATCCTCCCATACGGGAAAACGCCCGCCTATTCCCGGGCTCAGCGCAGCCGGAACTGTCCCGTGGCGAGGAGATCGCACCCGTGCACCGAGGCCACCACGACCAGGACGACGTTGGGCTCGAGGCCGGCGCCGGGGCTCTGGAGGTAGACGCCCAGGTATGCGGGTTGTCCCGCGTAGCGAGCGAGGATCACCCGCGTCAGGGTGCCGCCCTGATTGTCGTACGCCCGGTCGAGACAGCGTGTGGCGGCGGGAAGGCGTTCGGGGAGGAGCTTCGCCGCCTCCTCCTGGCCGGCGACCGTGGAGATCGGGCCGGGGGAGGCGGCCTCGCCCGGGACGGGCGCCGGGGTGCCGACCCTGCGCCCCCGCCACGCTGTCGTAGGCGGCCGCGAACTCGGCCAGGAAGTCGGTCCCGTAGTCGACGTGTTGCACCTCGACCGTGCTCGCCGCCGGTTGCGCCGTGTCCGACGCGCCCGCGGCCATGGACGCGGGCGATGACCCGGGCTGACCGAGCTTCGGCACGATGAGTGCGACGAGGGCGATCACGGCCGCGGCCCCGGCGATGGCCAACCACCGTGGTGTGGTGGGCCGCGGCCGGTGCGAGGCCAGGTCGCGCGGGGCCGATCCCTCCTGCGCCCGAGCTGCCGCCTGCTCCTGCGCCTCCGCGATCGCCGCGTCCGCCAGTCCCGCGGGCGGGGCCGGGCTCGGGGTCGCCGCCAGGGCCTCCCGAGCGGCGATCGCGAGGCGGACCTCGGCGCGGCAGGTTGCACACGTACGAAGGTGCTCGTCGATGCGAGCGGTCCGCGACGGGGTCAGCGTGCCGTCGACGTACTCGGCGAGCTCGGGTCCTGGATGCGTCATGACTGCTCCTCAGACGTCACGGACGTGTCGTTCGGTTCCCCGGTGCCTTCGGCTCCGATGCCCATCGCCCGCGCCAGCGCGAGCCGGCCGCGGTGGACCCGCGACTTCACCGTGCCGACCGGCACGTCGAGCACACGCGCGATCTCCTCATACGGCAGGTCCTGCACGTCGGCCAGCACGAGCGCGATCCGGAAATCCTCGGGCACGGTCGCGAGGGCGCCCGCGACGTCGTGGGCGTCGGCGACGGCGTCGGCATGGTCGGGGACCGGCGGACCCGCCTCGGGCTCGGGGCGGTCCTCATCGACGCGATGCAGCACCGGCCGCCGCTGCGCCTTGCGAAGGTGGTCGTAGCAGACGTTCACGGTCACGCGATGCAACCAGGTGGAGAAGGCCGAGTCGCCGCGGAACTGCTCGAGCTTGCGGACGACCATCAGGAAGGCGTCCTGCGCGGCATCGGCGGCATCCTCCCGGTCGCCGAGGATCCGGAGGCAGAGGCCGTACACGCGGCGTTCGTGTCTCGTGACGAGCTCCGAGAACGCGCTCGCGTCGCCCGCGAGGAAGCGCTGGACGAGGTGCTCGTCGGGAGCGTCGGTCACGACGGCACGCTACAACGACGACGGCTCGGCGGTCTCCTTGACGGAGATCTTCGTGTAGTCCTCGGTGACGGAGAGACGACCCAGGACCAGGCTCGACGCGACCGCGTGCAGCGAGATCGACGGCCGATCCCGGTGGTCGTGTTGATCTTGCACCACCCCTCGCTCTCGGGGACCGGGGTGTTGTCGCGGAGCAGCTCGACGCCCGCCGCCTCGCATGCATCCGCCGTGTTGTGCGAGTTCTTGTACGTCGTCGCCGCGGTGGAGGCGGCCCCCTGCGCGGTGCTCGAGAGCCTGAAGGTGGTCAGCACGATCGAGAGCGCGTCGAGGATCAGGAGCGCCGCGAGCAGCGCGGCGATGATCCAGAACACCGCGACCTTGCCGATCAGGCCGGCCTGGTCGTGCAGCGATCTGGATGGGTGTGCGGGCGTCATCGTCGGAACCTCGCGCTCAGGGCCTGCCAGACCTCATCGGCCTCCTGGATCCTGAAGATAAGGGCGCCCAGCGCGAAGGCAAGCACACCGGCCGCAACCGCGACGGCCACCTGGACGAGCCGCATGAGCGGGCGCGAGACGTCGAGGACCGCGGCGACCCCGGCGGCGGCGCCCCACGCGGCCGCCGCGGTGAGGAACGATGCGGCCAGCGTTCGCGTGATCGTTGCGAGGATCCGTCGTCCGTCGGCCCCCTCGAGACGCTTGTGGACCAACGCATACAGGATGATCGTGCCCGCCAGATACGAGATCGCGTATCCGAGCGCGAGACCGACCACGCCCAATCCGAGCCCGATCGCGAGCCACAGGTCGGCCCCGAGGTTCACGATCGCCACCGCGATGTTGGCGAGCGCGGGTGTCTTCGCATCCTGGGTCGCGTAGAAGGTCCGCGTCAGGAACTGAAAGGCGGAGAAGAAGGGCAGCCCGATGGCGAACGCCGCGAGCGTCCGCCCGAGCAGCGCGGTGTTCGCGGGAGCCATGTGGCCGTAGCTCGCCACCAGCTCGGCGATCGGCCCGGCGAGCACGGCGTAGCCGGCGGCGGCGGGGATCATCGCGATCTCGGTGTCCCGGAGCCCGCGGGAGAACAGCTCCCGGACGCCCGCCGTGTGGCGATCCGTCCAGCGAGCGGACATGCCCGGCAGCAACGCGGTGAAGATCGACACGGCGATGATCGCGTGCGGAAGCGAGAAGAAGATGAATGCGTTCGCGTACACGACGTAGGCGCCCTCGACCGGGATGCGACCGCTGAGCCGGATGATGATGAAGTACGCGATCTGGTTGGCGACGACGTAGACGACCACCCACCGGGCGAGATGCAGGAGCCGACGCACGGTCTCGTGTCGCCAGTCGAACCGCAGGTGCCACCGGAACCCCAAACGTCGCAGCGACGGCCACAGCGCGACCGTCATCGTGACGACACCGAGGGTGGTCCCCGCCGCCAAGAGGAGTCGCTGACCGGTGGTGACGCTTGCGATCGTGGGGTCGGCGCCGTGGCGCAACGCCATGAACACCACCATCGTCACGATCACGACGATGTTGTTGAGCACGGGCGCGAACATCGGCGCCGAGAAGCGGCGGTTCGCGGTCAGCATCCCCGCCGCGACGGCGCCGATCCCGTAGAAGACGATCTGCGGCAGGAACCACCGCAGGAAGAAGGTGCCGACCTCGAGCTCGGCCTGCCGGTCGGCGAGGTTCTCCACGCCGCCCAGGTAGAACCGCATGATCTGCGGCGCGAAGATCATCGCGATCGCCGTGACGGCCGACAGGACCACCAGCACGATCGTCAGGAACCGGCTGCCGACCTCCCACGCAGCCTCGGTGCCGTTCGTGCGCGCCCAGTCGACGAGGAGCGGGACGAAGACGCTGGTGAGGATGCCTCCGAGCACCAGCTCGTACACGATGTTGGGGGTGGTGTTCGCCTTCGCGTAGGCGTCGGAGATGGCGAAGGTGCCCAGCGCGGCCAGCGTCACCGCGACGCGGACGAGCCCGGTGCCGCGGGACAGCAGGGTCCCGGTCGACATCACGGCGGTGGAGCGTGTCGTCTCCTCCCGCGAGTCGGCATCTTCGATCGGGATCACGCCGGGTTCTTCCGCCGTCGGAACCACCTCCTCGAGTACAGCGCGAGGAGGCCCAGGCCGGCCCCGATCGTGACGAGCAGCGCGATGTGGTTCACCGTGGTGGTGCGCACGACGATCGTCGTGACCGGCCCCGGTGGATCGGTGAGCGGCTGTCCGTTGGGCGCTCGAACCCACACCTGGATCGGGTTCTGTCCCGACGTGTTGGCCACCACCTGGAACTCCACGATCTGTCCGGGCCCGTCCAGCAGGACGTTCTGGCTGCTTCCTTCCGGGAAGGAGAAGTCCTTGGCGATGAGCTCGACCGTCACCCGCACCGGGGTGTCACCCGGATCGCCCATCACGATGGGGATCGTTCCCTCGCGAGACGTGAACGTGAACTCCGGGCTCACGGTCGGCATCACGGCGTCGAACGCCTGCTGGGTCGTCGTATCGACCGCGGCGAGCCAGGGTTCCCCCGCCGACGGGTCCCCCACGTACGGGGGCGCGGTTGCCACGAAGAGCTTGCGCCGCAACTCTATCGGGATGTCGCTGGTTGGTCCGAGCATCGACCCGTAGGCCTCGACGCGACCGCGAAGACTGTCGATCCGGTCCGCGTACGCGGGATCGAAGAACGAGCTTGCGGGCGCCGCCAGTGCCGATTCCGTGTTCGGGTTGGGGGGATCGACTCGCTCGACCAACGCCGTCGCCGTCACGGGCTCGAGGAAGGGCGCCTCGGTGATCCGCCGTAGGAGCGGCGACCACATCGCGGGCGGCAACGTTGGCGGCGGTGCCACCGCGATCCCTCGGACGATGGGTGCGGGTGGGACGGGCGCCTCCTTCCAGATCACCGCGAGCTCGCCGAGCACGATCTGCGCGGCCCGGACGGGATCGCCGTAGAGGTCGAACCGGTCGAACAGGGCCTGGGTGTCGGGGTCGGGTTGCACGAGGGTCTCCGTTCCCGACGATGTCGTGACCGGGACCGTCGGCGCGGGGGCGAGGAAGCCCTGTGTCGCGCTTCGATCGGTCGTGCCGGCGTCCGCCAGCACGACGGTCGTGTCGACGCGGGCCAACCAATCGAGCACCTCGTCCGTCAGTTGCCCGCCGGCGGGCTTCGCCACGGTGGTGATCGGCGGCGCCCCCAGAGTCTCGATGACGCCGGCCCCACTGACCCGCTGTGCGGCGAGCGATGCCGTGAGCTCTCCGTGCAACATCGCGGGCAGGAGTGGGTTCGCATACGGATTCGCGACGGCCTCGACCGCCCCCGGCGTCGAGACCACGTTCTCCAGCGCTGCGCAGATAGGTGCGCGCCTGCCGCGCCGAGGGCGAGTCGATCGCGACCTCGGTCCCGTCGGTCGTGCGGTAGCCGTCGGCGACGTCCCTCGCCTGCGTGACGAGCATCGGGTCGATCACGAGGTCCAGCGGGCCGTGCGGGTGCCGCCCGACGGTCGCGTCCGAGATCGCGTCCAGCGCCTCGCGCGACGCGCCGCCGGGTCCGATCGCATCCGGGAACGAGGTATCGACGAGCGCCCCATCGGCCCCGAAGGCGATCGGCGCCGGGAGTTGCACCCACATGGACGACAGCAGCGGCGCCTCGGGAGCGCGAACCAGGTAGATCACCGGCGTCACGAGCGAGGCGAGCACGGTGTCGCCGGTCAGCAGCTGCACGACCGCGGGGTAGGTCTGCGAGTCTTCCTGATCGATCCCGGGCACCTCGGCGAGATCGATCGTGATCCCGATCGTCCGGCTGTCGCCCGGCTCCACCGCGCCGCGAACGGGCTCGGTGACGCTCGAGATGGTCGTGTCGGGGCCGGACGCCAGCACGGCGCTGTAGTCGCCACGGGACTCGATGTGCGGCCCGAACGCCACCTCCATCCGCAGATCCGTGAGGCGGTCCTCGCCGCCGTTGTACGCGGCCACGTTGATGGTCAAGGTGGAACGGTGGCCCTTGGAGCTCCACGGAGATTGCCGCAGGATCTGCAGCGTCACACCGCTATCCTGCGCCTGGGCAGGGGGAACGACCACGACCGCGCCGACCGCCACGAGCGTGGCGGCGAGCACGCCGAGCGCGCGTCTCACGGGCCGCATCGTAGCGGGCACGCCGCTGGCGCCCACTGAGAGCGAGGCTCAGCGCACCAGCGCCGACACCTGTTGGACCGCGTAGAGGACGGCGACCGCGAGCATGCCGGTCCCGACCGTGCGCCGCAGGGTTCGCTCCCCGGAGCCGAGGGCCAGCTTCGCCCCGATCCGAGCCCCGGGCACCGCGCCGATCACGAGGAACACCGCGGCCCACCAGTCGATGTTGCCGAGCAGGGCATGCACGATCGTGCCGGGGATCACGATCGCCGGGATCGTCAGCAGCGACGTGCCCAGCGCGCGCTTGAGCGGCATCCGGCACCACCCCGACAACAGCGGCACCATGACGAGCCCGCCGCCGACGCCCAGGAGCCCGGAGACCACCCCGGCCACCAGACCGATCGTGGCGAAGATCGCCGGCGGAACGGCGGGCTCGCCGGTGGCCGGGTCGATCGCGGCTCGCTTCGGACCGCGGATGATGCCGACCGATTGCCAGCCGAGCAGCGCCGCCGTCACGAGCAGCAGGAGGGCGGGGTCGACCCACTCGGTGGCGAGCGCTCCCACCGCCGCGCCCAGCAACCCGGTCGTCGCCATCCACATGGCCGCCCGGCGGTCGACCTGCCCGGCCTTCGCGTAGGTCGCCGCCCCGGTGATCGAGGTCGGGAAGATGACGGGCAGGGGCGTCGCGATCGCGGCGATCGAGGAGACCGGCAGCAGGGCGTCCATCGCGGGTGTCATCACGATGCCGCCACCGACGCCGAAGAGCCCGGAGAGCACCCCCGAGGCAAGGCCGATCGCGATCGCGATGATCGCGTCGGCCGGCGTCACCGAAGCAGCTCCGCGGCCTTGACCAGCATGTCGCGCTCACCGCGATACGCCGCGCGCTTGATCGCGCGCTCCATCGGGAACCAGCGGATCTCCTCCATCTCGTCGTCGCGATCCTCGACGTTGCCGCCGGTGTGGCGCATCAGGAAGAAGTGCACCGTCTTGCGGATGCGGATGTCGTCCCAGACGTACATGTATTTCGTGTCGCCAAGATCGGCCTCGATGTCGGCGGTCAGGCCCGTTTCCTCGCGCACCTCGCGGATCGCGGCCTGCTCGCGGGTCTCGCCCATCTCGATCCCGCCCTTCGCCAGCCCCCACGCGAGCTGACCCCGCCGGGTGCGTCGCGACGCCAGGACGACCTCGAGGCCTTCGTCGGTGCGTCGGTAGACCACGCCGCCCGCCGATACCTCTTTGGTGGTCGGGATCTTCGGCCCGCGTTGGGCCCCCTTCTTCGCCCCGGCGCCCTTCTTCTTCTGTCGCGAGCGCTTGCGACCGGACGCCGCCTTGGGTTTCGCCGCGGCCGACGGTGCGGGGGGCGGTTGCTCGGCCTTGGCGGTCGACGCTTTCGCCTGTCCGCCGGCACGAGGTTTGCGCCGACGTCGGCGACGGCGAGGAGGCTTGGGATCCTGCTCCGAACGTTGCGGCGCAGGTTCTGTGGGCTCCTCAGGACCGTCCATGACGTGCGGATACTAGCCGCGCTCAGGCTCGGAGCCTTCCCTGCCGACATAACAGCGGGGATGAACATCGACGAGCTGCTTCGGCACACCGTGGAGCGCGGTGCGAGCGACCTTCACCTGAAGGTTGGCAACGTGCCGTTCCTTCGCGTGGACGGCGACCTGCAGCCCACGTCCTACCCGGTGCTGACGCCGCAGGACACGGTGACCTTCGGTGACGGCGTGATGAGCGAGCACAAGCGGGCGCTGTTCGAAGCGCACAACGAGGCGGACATCGGGTACACGCTCCAGGGCGTGGGGCGATTCCGCATCAACGTGTTCCGGCAGCGTGGTCTTGTCGGCCTGGCGGTGCGGCGCGTTCGTTCGGAGATCCCGAATTTCGAAGAGCTTCGGCTGCCCGACGTGATGCACACCCTGGCGGACAGCCCCCGTGGTCTCGTGCTGATCACGGGACCCACCGGCACGGGCAAGACCACGACGATCGCCTCGATGATCGGCTACATCAACCGGGCGCGTCGCGCGCACATCGTGACGATCGAAGACCCGATCGAGGTCGTCCACGACGACGTCTTGTCGATCATCCAGCAGCGCGAGGTCGGTCTCGACACCGAGTCCTACGCAGCGGCCCTGAAGTCCGTCGTCCGGCAGGACCCCGACGTGATCTTCGTCGGGGAGATCCGCGACGCCGATTCGGCGCTGTCCGCGATCCAAGCCGCCGAGACCGGGCACCTCGTGATCTCCACGCTGCACACGATCGACTGCATGGAGACGATCAACCGCGTGCTGGACCTGTTCCCGCCGCAGCAGTCCAAGGAGGTGCGGACGTCGTTCGCCGGCGCGCTCCGCGGCATCGTGTCGCAGCGGCTCGTGCCGAAGGCCGACGGGAAAGGCCGCGTCGCCGCCGTCGAGGTGCTCGTGAACACCGGGCGCGTCTTCGACCGTCTGGTCGACCCCGAGCAGACGGACTCGATCGTCGACGTGATCGCCGAGGGCGGCTTCTACGGCATGCAGAGCTTCGACCAGGCGCTGGTGAACCTGGTCAAGGACGGGCAGATCACGACCGACGAGGCGCGCCGCACGGCGTCCAGCCCCCACGACTTCGACCTGCAGCTGTCCGGGGTGCTCGACCGCGGGTCGGCGTTCTCCGACGATCAGAAGTCCGGGCTTCCCTTCTAGCCGAAGCGCTGCGCCGGATGCGCCCGACTATCCTCGGGACATGGATCCGCAGCCGACCGTTGTCGATGTGCCCGCGATCGCCAAGGAGCTCGGGGCGCGCTTCGCGGACGCCGATCACGAGCTGTACCTGGTCGGTGGGAGCGTCCGGGACCTGATCCTGGGCCGTCCGACCATCGATCTGGACTTCTGCACCTCCGCCCACCCCACCGAGACCACGAAGGTGTTGCAGGGATGGGCGGATCGGCGCTACCTGATGGGGGTGACGTTCGGGACCGTCGGCGCGCTCAAGGACGGCGAGCGCCTCGAGATCACGACCTACCGCAAGGAGGTCTACGCGGAGGAGCATCGCAAGCCCGCGGTGACGTTCGGCGACGACGTGCTCGTCGACCTGTCTCGTCGCGATTTCACGATCAACGCGATGGCCGTCCGGCTGCCCGAGGGCGGATTCGTCGATCCCTACGGGGGCGTCAAGGCGCTCGCGCGCCCGCACGCTCGACACGCCGCTCGATCCCGAGGTCTCGTTCTCCGATGACCCCTTGCGCATGATCCGAGCGGCCCGCTTCGTGTCGCAGCTGGAGGTCGCGCCGGCGGCTCGCGTGGTGGAGGCGATGCGCGCGATGGGCGATCGCCTCGAGATCGTGTCGGCGGAACGGATCCGTGACGAGCTCGACAAGCTGCTCGTCGGCGATCACGCGCCGGCCGGGCTCGAGCTGCTCGTCGAGACGGGGCTGGCCGATCGGTTCCTGCCCGAGGTGCCCGCGCTGCGGCTGGAACAGGACCCCGTGCATCGGCACAAGGACGTGCTCCGGCACACGTACGCCGTGGTCGAGCGGTGCGAGCCCGACGGCGTGTTGCGGCTGGCGGCGCTCCTGCACGACATCGGCAAGCCCGCGACGCGCAAGATCACGCCCGAGGGCGTCACGTTCCATCACCACGAGATGGAGGGCGCGCGCATGGCGCGCGCCCGGTTGACCGCGTTGCGCTACCCGAACGCGACGATCGACGACGTGTGCACGCTGATCGAGCTGCACCTCCGCTTCCACGGCTACGGGGAAGGGGAGGGATGGACCGACGCGGCCGTGCGTCGCTACGTCCGCGACGCCGGACCGCTGCTCGACAAGCTGAACCAGCTCACCCGTGCCGACGTCACCACCCGGAACGAACGCCGAGCCGAGGCGTTCGGGAAACTGCAGGACGATCTGGAGGCCCGGATCGCGGCCCTGGCGGAGGCGGAGAACCTCGACGCGATCCGCCCACCGCTGGACGGCCGCCAGGTGATGGAGCTGCTCGACGTGCCACCCGGGCCCGTCGTCGGCGAGGCGCTGGCCTTTCTGATGGAGCTGCGCATGGAGCGAGGGCTGATCCCCGAGGCTGAGGCGATCGAGCTGCTGCGTGCGTGGGCTGCGGCGCGAACCGACTGACTCAGCGCAGCGCCGCTCCGAGCAGGAATGGGAGCACGGCGCACACGACGCCGAGCGCGAGGCAGGCGCGGCGCCGCGGCCGAAGACTTCGGATCCGGGCGACCCGGAATCCTGCGATCGGCGCGATGACGCACCCCAGTGCGAACATGAGGCCGGCGTGCTCCGGCGGCGTCGTCCGCCAGAACGAGATCATCGCGCACCCTGCCCAGATCGCGAGGAACGACGCAGCCGATGCGAACCGGCCGATCGCGTGCGGTGGATGGTCCAGCGCCGACGCGGGTGGCCCCGTTCCCTCCGGGAGTGGTTTGCCTGGATGCAACATCCTGGCAACCCTACTGCGACCGCTCTCGGTGGTCCATCACCGCGGCCTAGGCGGCGCCGGCGCCGCGGAGGATCAGCTCGAGGGTGTCGGGCTCGCCCCGCCAGTGCTCCCGCACCACGTCGGCGCCGGCTCGGTGCACCAGATGCCGAAGCACGAGCGCGGCGACCACCGCGTCGTCGAGCGGCCCGATCACCGGCAGGAACTCCGGCAGCAGGTCGATCGGCGACACGAGCCACACGATGCCGATCGCGAGCACGATCTTCGGCCCGCGAGGCACGCGCGGATCGCGCAACAGGTCCTTGAACAGCAGGATCAGGTTGGGCAGGAGCAAGGCGAGTTCCCGGGCGGCCACGCCTCGTCCCGCCAGGATCAGCGCCAGCACAGCCACGGCGTAGATCGCCACGACGACGATCAGCGCGAGCAGCCATCCGGGCATGTCGTCCAGCGTAGGCTGGACGGATGGCAACCGTGGGGACCGTGACGGTCGATCCGACCCGCGGTCTGAGCGCGTCCGAGGTCGCGGAGCGCGAGGCGCGCGGCCAGATCAACGACGTACCCGCTGCGCCGACCCGCACCGTCGTCCAGATCGTTCGCGCGAATGTCTTGACGCGGTTCAACGCGCTCCTCGGGGCGATGCTCGTGCTGATCCTCATCGTGGGACCGATCCAGGACGCCTTGTTCGGGGTGGTCCTGGTGGCCAACGCCTTGATCGGGATCGTCCAGGAGCTCCGCGCCAAGCGCACGCTGGATCGCCTGACGCTGCTCACCGCCCCCAAGGCGCTCGTGGTGCGCGACGGAACGGTGCATGAGCTGGTGCCGTCCAGCATCGTGGTCGACGACATCCTCTCGCTCCGGCCCGGGTCCCAGATCGTCGTCGACGGCGAGGTCGTGATCGCCGACGGCCTCGAGGTGGACGAATCCCTGCTCACCGGTGAGTCGGAGGCGGTGCGGAAACAAGCGGGGGACCGCGTGCTCAGCGGATCGTTCGTCGCGGCCGGCACCGGCCGATCCCGGGCAACCGATGTCGGCGGGGCGTCGTACGCGGCTCGTCTCGCCCAGGAGGCTCGCCGATTCACCCTGACACGCTCGGAGCTTCGCAGCGGCATCGACCGGATCCTTCGATACGTGACCTGGGCGATCGTGCCGACCGCCGCGCTCCTGTTCGCCAGTCAGCTCCGTGCGCACGGCTCGTGGCGATCGGCCATGGCCGGGGCGGTCGCCGGCACGGTCGCGATGGTGCCCGAGGGTCTCGTGCTGTTGACCTCGCTCGCCTTCTCCGTGGCCGTGGTGCGCCTCGCCCGGCAACGGGTGCTGGTCCAGGAGTTGCCGGCGGTGGAGGGGCTCGCGCGCGTCGATGTCCTGTGCATCGACAAGACCGGGACGCTCACCGAGGGGCGGCTTGCACTCGACCGCATCGAGCGGATCGACGAAGACCTGGATCCGGAGCCCGTGCTCGCGGCGCTCGCGGCGGCCGATCCCGCCCCCAACGCCACGCTGCTGGCGATCGGTCAGAACCTGTCCACGACCGACGGCTGGATGGTGGAACGCACGGTTCCGTTCTCGTCGGCGCGCAAGTGGGGCGCCGCCGCGTTCGTCGGTCATGGTGCCTGGGTGTTGGGAGCGCCCGACATCCTGACGAACGACGCCGACGTCGCGGCCCGCGTCGCCGCGAGCGCGACGACCGGCGCGCGGGTGTTGTTGCTCGCACGCGCCCCGCGACTGGACGACGATCTGCCCGACGAGCTCGAGCCCGTGGCGCTCGTCGTGCTCGCCGACCGGGTTCGGCCGGACGCGGCGCAGACGCTCGCATACTTCGCCCAGCAGCAGGTGCAGGTGAAGGTGCTCAGCGGGGACGCCCCGGCGACGGTGGGCGCGATCGCCGCGAGCCTCGGGCTCGAGGGCGCGGACGCCCCGGTCGACGCGCGCACGCTGCCCGACGACGATCCCGATGCGCTCGCAGAGGCGCTGGACCGGCACAGCGTGTTCGGCCGCGTCACGCCGCAGCAGAAGCGGTCGATGGTGCAGGTGCTGCAACGCGGCGGGCACACGGTCGCGATGACCGGCGACGGCGTCAACGACGCGCTGGCGCTGAAGGACGCCGACATCGGGGTGGCGATGGGGACGGGCGCCGACGCGACGCGCGCGGTGGCGCAGCTGGTGCTGCTCGACTCGACGTTCGACGCCCTGCCCAGCGTGGTGTCGGAGGGCCGCCGCGTGCTCGGCAACATCGAACGCACGTCCAACCTGTACCTGACCAAGACCGTCTACGCGATGCTGCTGTCCCTCGCCGTCGGCGTCGCGGGCACGGTGTTCCCGTTCCTGCCACGACACCTCACGCTGATCGGCGCGCTCACCATCGGGATCCCGTCGTTCTTCCTGGCGCTGGCGCCGAGCGCTCGACGGTTCCGACCGGGGTTCGTGCACCGCGTCCTGCGCTTCACGATCCCCGCGGGATTCCTCGCCGCGACCGCGACGTTCCTCGGGTACACGCTTGCGACTCGCGAGCCCGGCGTCACGACGCTCGAGGCGCAGACCACCGCGGTGATGACCCTGATGTGGGTCGGGCTGCTCGTGTTGTCGATCGTGGCCGCGCCGCTGAACACGTGGCGGCTCGTCCTCGTGTGGTCGATGGGCGTCGCCGCGGTGCTGGCGTTCATCATCCCGGCGACCCAGACGTTCTTCGCGCTGGATCCGCCGCCGCCGACGGTGTGGCTCGCCTCGATCGGGATCGCGGCGCTGACGTGGACGTTCGCCCGGTTCTTCGTGCCGGAGGAACGGCCGATCGGCACGCGGTGGCGCGCCGAGAGCGACTAGAGGCCGGCCCAGTCCGCCTTCGGCCAGACGATGACCCACGCCTTGCCGACGATGTTGTCTCGGGGGATGAACCCGATCCCCGGCATCTTCTTCGGATCGGCGATCACGCCGAGCCCGAACCGCGAGTCCTGCGAGTTCTGGCGGTTGTCACCCATCACGAAGTACATGTCGGCGGGCACCTTCACCGGACCGAATTCCGACGTCGTGCCCTTCGCGTAGGGCTCGTCGATCGCGACGCCGTTCACGAAGACCTTGCCGTTCTTCCCGACGACCGTGTCCCCGGGCGTGCCGATCACCCGCTTGATGAAGTCCTCGTCGTCGGGCTTCTGGAACCCGATCCCCTGGAAGAGCCAGTGCGCGGCGCCGCCGATGAGGCTGCGCTGCGGCTGCTTGCTCGGGTCCGGGTCGGTGAACACGATGATGTCGCCCCGCTGCGGATCGTGGAGGTAGTAGGGCACCTTCGACACGAGCACCCGGTCGTTGATCCGCAGCGTGTTCTCCATCGAGCCGCTCGGGATGTAGAAGGCCTGCACCAGGAAGGTCTTGATCAGGATCGCCAACAGCAGCGACATGATGATCAAGCCCGGCATCTCGCCCAGGAAGCGGGTCACGGGATTCTTGCCGCGCTTCGGACCTGCCGCGTCGGGCTCCGGCGAAGCGAGCGACGCGCGCTCGGTCTCGGTTCTCACGGTTTACAGGGTATCGGGTCCGGCCGTTGGCACCATGAGGTGGATCTCGACGGCCTTGCACGACGCCCAGACGTCGATACCGGGCGCCAGGCCCATCCGTTCGACCGAGCCCGTGGTGACCTCCGCCACGAGTGGGGGTGCGGTGCCGAGGCGGACGCGCGCGCGGGAGCCACCGATCGCCACCTCGAGCACCTTGCCGTGGAAAGCGTTCCGTGACGATCCCTCGGGACGTTCTGCGTGCAAGGCGATCTCCGCGGGGGCCAGCGTGGCGCGGACCCCCGGGGTCGTCGTCCGCTCGAGCCCGTCGGGCCAGGCGACCGTCAGCTCGCCCTCCTCGGTGCGCAGCGAGCCGGTGCCGGTCCCGGAGGGCTCGAGCGTGCCCTCGAAGAGGTTCACGCCGACGAGGTCGGCCGCGTAGCGGGTCGCCGGATGGCTCCGTACCTCTGCGGGCGTGCCGACCTGCGTGATCCGACCGTCCTCGAGGAGCACGAGGCGGTCGGCGAGCGTCATCGCCTCGACCGGATCGTGCGTGACGAGGATGCTCGGTCCGGCGAAGGCCGCGAGCGTGTCGCGGAGCAACGTCCGCAAGTCCGGGCCGCGCCGAGGCGTCGACCGCGGCCAGTGGCTCGTCGAGCAAGCAGCAGCTGGGGCTCGCTCGCGAGCGTTCGGGCGAGCGCCACGCGCTGCTGTTCGCCGCCGGACAGATGCGCCGGCCTCGCCGCGGGGTCGACGCCGGGCGCGAGGTCCGCGAGGAGCCGATCCGCCTGCACGCGGGCCGCCGTCGCCCGTTCGCCGCGCGCACGCGACGCGAACGCGACGTTCTCGCGTGCGCTCATCCGTGGGAAGAGCACGCCGTCCTGGAACGCGAAGCCGATCCCGCGTCGCCCGGATCGAGCGCGTCGATCCGACGGTCGCCCAGCTCGATGCTGCCGTCCTCCAGCGGGACGAGTCCGGCGAGCGCTTCGAGCACCGTGGTCTTTCCCGCACCGTTGCGCCCGACGAGCGCGACGGCCTCCCCGTCGGCGACGTGCAGGTCGACGTCGACGAGGTGCGCACCGCGACGGACCCGCACGGATGCATGCAGACCCATCAGCGCGCTCCCATGATCCGTTCCCGCAGCGCCACCAGCACGGCGATCGACACGACGACGAGCACGAGCGACAGTGCGACGGCGCCGTCCCGGTCGGTCTGCAGCTGCTGGTACACCGCCAACGGCACGGTCTGCGTCCGTCCCTGCAGGTTCCCGGCGAAGGTGATCGTCGCGCCGAACTCGCCGAGCGCCCGCGCCCACGCGAGCACGGCGCCGGCGGCCAGCTGCGGCGAGACCATCGGGAGCACGACACGCCGCAGGGTGTAGCCGGGCGAGGCCCCGAGCACGCCGGCAGCCTGTTCGTAGCGGCGGTCGAGCCCGCGGAACCCGGCCTCGGTCGCAAGGATGACCAACGGCATCGACACGAACGTGGCCGCGACGATGGCGCCGGCGGTGGAGAACGTGAGCTGGATGCCGAAGGTGCGATCGAGCCAGCCGCCGACCATGCCGCGACGACCGAGCGCCTCCAGGAGCCCGACACCCGCGACGACCGGTGGCAACACGATGGGCAGCACCACCATCGCGCGCAAGACGGCGCGGCCGCGGAACTCGCGCCGCGCGAGGACCCACGCCAGCGGCACGCCGAACAGGACCGACAGCGCCGTCGCCGCAAGCGAGACCTCCAGCGACAGGCGAAGCGCCGTCCGCGCCCCCTCACCGGCGAGGACGTCGCCGAAGCGCCCCCACGGTGCCCTCGCGACGAGCGCCACCACCGGCAGCACCACGAAGGCGCCGCCGATCAGTGCCGCGACGAGGATGGGGAGGGGAAGACGCCGGCGCATCGCTATCCGGGCGGTGGCCCGAACCCGAACGAGGCGAGCGTCGCCTGCCCCGGCGCGCCGGTGACGTAGGTCACGAACGATGTGGCCAGATCGGATTGCGGCGCGCCGGTGACGACCGCGATCGGGTAGGTCGCGGTCACGTTGATGTCGGCGGGCACCGCCACGGATCCGACGTCCGCCGTCGTGATGTCGGACGTGTACACGATGCCCGCGTCGGCCTCCCCCGACGACACCTTCGCGACGACCGCCGCGTCGTCCGGCTCGTTGGAGACCACGTTCGCGAGGACATCCTTCGAGATGCCGGCGTTGTCGAGCATCTCCCGCGCGTAGTCGCCGACCGGCACACCCTCGGCGGCGAGCACGACCTGGACGCCGTCATTGGCGAGATCGTCGACGGACCCGATGTTCGCCGGGTCGTCCGAGGGCGTGATGATCACCAGTTGATTCGTGGCGAAGTCGGCTCGATCCTCGACGCCGGGGTCCGCGGCGGCCGCGTCCATCGCCGTGCCGCTTGCCGAGGCGAAGACGTCGGCGGTTCCCTCGCTCGCGATCTGGGCGGCGAGGTCGGTCGAGGAGCCGAAGTTGAACGTCACGTGCACGCCCGGGTTCGCCGCCTCGAAGTCGGTGCCCATCTGGGTGAAGGCGCCGGTGAGCGACGACGCGGCGAAGACGGTGAGCTCCGTCCCCGCAGCGGACGAGCTTGCGGATGTGGCCGCGCTGCTCGAGCTGTCCGAGGAGCACGCGGTCGCCACGATCAGTGCCGGCACCAACAGGGTCCACAACGCCTTCTTCATCATCGGTCAACGACCTCCACCATCACGCTCGTCGCCTTGACGGTGGCGACGGCTTCCATCCCGGGCTTCAGCCCGAGCTCGTCGGCGGCCTCCCTCGTGATGAGGGAGACCACCCGATGCGGTCCCGCCTGGATCTCGATCTGCGCGGAGACCTTGTCCTTGGTGACCTTGGTGACGACGCCGGGAAAGGCGTTGCGTCGGCTCGTGTGCGCGGGCGCGGGTTTCTCGGCCCGGCGCTCGGTCAGGATGCGGGCGACCTCCGCCTCGGGAACCAGGCGTTGACCGCCGGGCGTTCGTTCGACGGTCAGGGTTCCCTCCGCCTCCCACCGACGGAGTGTCTCGACCCGGACACCAAGGAGCCTCGCCGCCTCACCGATCCGATAGCCAGTCATAAGGCGAGCAATATAGAGGAAAACCTTGCGATTGGGATGTCTGGAGTGAGGGACGAGTACGTGTCGGGCTTCACACGGCGAAGCGGATGTTCAGGATGTCGCCCTCGGCGACCAGGTAGTCCTTGCCCTCGACGCGCACCTTGCCGGCCGCCTTGGCGGCGTCCATCGACCCGGCGGCGACCAGATCGTCGTAGCCGATCACGTCGGCGCGGATGAACCCGCGTTGCAGGTCGGTGTGGATCGCGCCGGCCGCCTCGGGAGCGTTCGCGCCTCGACCGACCTCCCAGGCACGCGTCTCGTCCTCGCCGGTGGTGAGGAACGTGATCAGGTCCAGCGCCCGGTAGCACGCGGCGATCACGGTCTCGAGGCCCGGCTCGGTGACGCCGAATTCCTCGAGCAGGGCGCGGGCCTCGGCTGCGTCCATCTCCGCGACCTCGGCCTCGATCGCCGCGTAGACCCCGACCGCGTCACCGAGTTCGGCGGGCACCTCGGTGCCCTCCTCGAGGTTGGCGATCACGATCTCCGGCTTCAGGGTCAGGGGGGCGATGCCCTTGAGCTCGGCGATGTGCTCGGTCGCGAGCTTCGCGTCGCGAAGCGGTGTCTCGGCATCCAGCGCGGTCTTCGCGGCCTCCAGCGCCTCGACCTCGATCCCCGGCTTTCCCCGGGCCTTCTTCACCGCCTTCGTCAGCGCGGACTCGATCACCGACAGGTCGGCCAGCAGCAGGTCCGCCCGCACATCGGCCACCTCCGCGGCGGGCGACGCATCGGTGCCGAAGCACCGGACGACCACCGCGAGCGCCTCGACTTCGCGGAGCTTCGCGACCGACTGCGCGCTCGACAGCCCGCCGGGCACATCCACGAAACGGACCTGGGCCGCGACCGTCTTCTTCGAACGCTCGAGGTCCGTCAGCACCTGCAGGCGCGGATCGGGCACCGGGACGACGGCCACGTTCGCCTGCCCGCCGTGCGAACCGGCGTGCGTGAGCGCCGTGAACAGCGTGGACTTCCCCGAGAAGCCGGCGCCGACGAGTCCGATGTCCTTCACGGTGGGTCACGGTAGCAGCGGTCTCTCGGGCCGCCGGGGGCCAACCGGTCCTGCGATGTCAGCCGAACGGCGGACACGTACCGACTTCTGACCAGTAGTGCTGCGGGCCACCGATGACCGATGCTTGCCGCGAGGACCGGATACGGCCGGGGCGCCGCCAGACCCGCCCCGGCCGTCCGGCCTCCTATCGTGGCTTGCAGACGTGCGCCGAGGGGGGCGCATCGTGCGAGGGGCGGGGACCCGACGGCCCCGCCCTTCGCCGTGAGACGACTCCTAGCTCTTGGTCTCCCAGAAGACCTTCGCGACCTCATCGATCGAGTCGAGCAGCTTCTGACCCTGCGCGGGGTCGTTGGACTTCTTCGCCGCGCCCGCTTCCTTCGTCGCGTTCCAGAAGAGGTCGTGCAGGTTGGGGTGCTTCTCGAGGTGCTCGGGCTTGAAGTAGTCGGTCCACAGCACCCACAGGTGCTCCTTGACCATGTTCGCCCGCTCTTCCTTGATCGAGACGGCTCGCGCGCGGAACTCGTCGTCGTCGGACCCCTGGAACTTCTCCTGGCAGGCCTTGACCGACTCGGCCTCGATGCGGGCCTGCGCCGGGTCGTACACGCCGCACGGCAGGTCGCAGTGCGCGTGGACCGTGCGACGAGGTGCGAGGATGCGATGCACCATGGATGAATCCCCTCCTTCTGCTTCCGAAGAACCGGTTCCCGAGGAACCTTCCGAACCCGAATCCTACCGCCGGGGTCGGAAACGCGTGTCGGGGGTGGTGGCCGGCCTCGCGCTCGTGGTGGCCGCCGCGGCGGCGTTCGCGCGCTATCGGCCGGCCCGCGTGGCGATCGAGGGCATCTCGATGGCGCCGACGCTCCTGCCCGACGACTGGGTCCTCGTCGTGACCCCGGACCACTTCGATCGCGACGACGTCGTGGTCGTCGAGCACCCGCAGCGGCCGGGCTACGAGATCGTGAAGCGCCTGGTGGCGGTGCCGGGCGACGAATTCGACGGTCGCATCCTCGAGCCCGACGAGTACTGGGTGGAGGGCGACTTCGCCGAGCATTCGACCGACTCCCGCGCCTTCGGCGCCGTGACGGGTGCGCAGCTGAAGGCCAAGGCGATCCTGATCTACTGGCCGCTCGAGCGGCGCCGGGTCGTGCGGTAGGGCTCCTGCCGGGCCGTCGTTCGCCGATACCCCTCCTACGATGGACCGGATGGATCCTTCCCCGAAGACGCCACCGCCCAACAGGCCCGACGCGTGGACGCCGCCCAGGCCCGACCTCGGGTGGCAGACCTTGCCGCCGACGGTCGGCGCTCCTCGCCGCCGACGGGGGGTCACGGCGGTGGTCGCCGTGCTCACCGCGATCGCCGTCATCGGTTCGCTGGGCGTCGTCGGTGGGGTCGTCAGCGATCTGTCTCGGCCGCGCGGGACCGCCAGCGAATATCAGTTCCTGGCGACGGATGACGGCAAGCCGGTGCGATGGAATCCGTGCGCTCCGATCCACTACGTCGCCAACGTGACGCGCGCTCCCGAAGGATCGATCCAGGACATCCAGGAGGCCGTTGCCAAGGTGTCGCTCGCGACGGGCGTCACCTTCATCTACGACGGCCTGACCGACGAGATCCCGCAACGCGACCGCAGCCCGTATCAACCCGACCGATACGGCGACGGCTGGGCGCCGGTCGTGATCGCATGGGCGAACCAGTCCCAGACCGACATCCCGTTCCAGAAGGGCGACGAGTACTTCGCCGCGGTGGCTCGGCCTCTCGGCCCGCTGGACGGCACCCCGCAGTTCGTCAGCGGGTGGGTGGTGGTCAACGCGGCCGACCCCAATCCGACCGGCTGGGCCTACACCGGCTCGCAGGGGCCGACCGTCCTGCACGAGCTGGGGCACATCATGGGGCTCGACCACGTCACGTCGAAGGCCGAGCTGATGGAGCCCTCCGGGGGCTTCATGACCGACTTCGGTCCGGGCGACCTCGCCGGGCTCGAGCAGCTGGGCCGCGATCAGGGCTGTCTCGTCACGCCAAAGCCCTGACGGTGGCCGAACCTTGTCCTTCGCCGCAGGTCGGGGGTAGAATCTTGCACCTGCAATGGTCTGCACACGTGAAGCGGGCGTCGTTGCGGCGATGATCCCCGACCGCATCTGCGGCTGTTCCCGGTAACAAGGAACAGCGCGACTCTTCGCGTCATCACGTCTCCCGTTCCCCTGCACTCACTCTCTGGAGGTCAGCGCACCATGAGCACGACCATCACCACCGTCGACGCCCGCGGCCAAGCCTGCCCGGGTCCGCTCGTGAGCCTCGCCCGCGCGTTCAAGGGCGCCGCGGCGGGCGCGACGTTCGAGCTCCTTGCCACCGACCCGGGCTCGCGCTCCGATGTGCCGTCCTGGGCGGAGCTCAGCCGCAACGAACTGGTCAGCGCCGAGACCCTCGAGGACGGCTCGTTCCGCTACGTGATCCGCAAGGCGGCGTAGTCATGGCGATCACCGAGGATCGGGTGGATCAGACGGCGACGCTCGCCGACCTGCTCGGGCGTGTCGAGGCATTGGAGGCGCAACAGGACGCCTCGATCCAGAAGAAGAACAAGATGACGATCATCGCCTGGGGCGGGAACCTCGATCGCATCTGGCCCACGACGATCCTGGCCACCACGGCGGCCGCCAGCGGCATGGAGGCCAGCGTCTTCTTCACGTTCTGGGGCCTGTTCGCGATCGTGAAGCCGGGGGTGCGGATCACCGGCGACAACTGGATGCAGAAGATGATGTCGGTGATGAACCCGGGCTCCGCGCAGAAGGCGAAGCTGTCGCACTACCAGTTCCTGGGCGCCGGCCCCGCGATGTTCAAGAAGCTGGCCGACAACAACAACGTGGCCAAGCCCGACGAGCTGATCGCGCTGGCACAGGACCTCGGCGTCCGGCTGATCCCCTGTCAGATGACGATGGACCTGCTCGGCCTGAAGCACGAGGACCTGCTCGACGGGCTGGAGGAGCCGATCGGGGCCGCCACCGCCATCCGCGAGATGCGCGAGGCCGCCATCCCGCTGTTCATCTAAGGGCCTCGACGGGCGGCGATGTCGAGCCGCACGTAGTCGATCGTCGGTGCGCCGAGTTCGGTCGCGACGGCATGCACGAGGTCCGCGGCCTCCGAGGGCGTGCGTCGCGCGACCTCCCCGCTCAGGATGACCGTCCGGAGATACGTCTCGAGTTCGTCGGCCGGGAGCTCGACCGGTTCGTCGTGCAGCCAGCACTCGACGTCGGTGAACCCCGCGCGCTGCAGCCGCTCGGTGGTCGCCTCCGCGGTCGGATAGACCTTCGTCGCCGTCAGATCGATCCCGGTGGCGCGGGCGACGGCGTCGTTCACGCGCCGGAGATTGCCCGCGCCACCGGACTGCGAGGCCATGCGCCCGTCCGGGCGGAGGACGGCTGCCAGGTTGGCGAACAACCGATCGTGGTCGGGCACCCAATGGAAGGTCGCGGTCGACAGGATCGCATCGACCGGCGGGATCGGGATCGGCTCGAGCAGGTCGTGCGCCAGGAAGGTCACGCGGTCATCGCCGAGTCGCGCCCGCGCCCGCTCGAGCATCGATGGCGACGCGTCGAGCGCGACGATCTCACCGTCGGGAAGTCGTTCGCGGAGCGCTTCGGTGACCTGGCCGGTGCCACAACCCGCGTCGAGGACCCGCTCGTCGCCGCGCAAGGGCAACCGCTCGAGCACGCCGAGACCCCAGCCCGTCATCGGGATCGGCAGTCGGTCGTAGGAGGCGGCGTCCCAATCGTGCGGCACGCGACCAGGCTAGCTGCGCCGGCGCGCCGGTTGGTGCGGTTGCTCCTCGACGACGACCTCGACCTCGGGCTGCTCGGCGTCCGGCACCGCGACGACGGACGGGTCGGCGGCGACCACCCGCTCGTCGCGCAGGGCCTTGTACCAGCCCGGCTCGTAGGCGAGGTCGCGACATTCGGCGCAGTCCTCGCGTGTGCCGGGCTCGTGATCGGCGTGGCGCATCGAGCGAGCGTGCGCCCCGGATCGTGCGGATGCAACGACCCTACGGCAGGTACTGCTGCTCGATCTTCGTGACCGATCCGTTCTCGATCGTGACCCACCACCAGGAGGTGTCCTTGGGCGGGAAGTCGGTCTGGACGGACTCGCCCATCCACCCGAGGAACTGCGCCTCATGGGCCTTCACCGGCGAGGACAACCCGGAGCCCTCCGGGATGTACTTGACCGAGTACACGCCCTCGAGCGGCGTCAGCCGACGCTTCGGATTGTCGTTCACGATGAAGTAGTCGTTGGGCACCGGCGTTTCCAAACCGCGATCGTCCGCCGCCTGGTTCGCTTCCTCCCCGGTGAGGAAGTACGCGAGGTCGTACTGCAAGAGCAGCGGCCCTTCCTCCCCACCCTGGATGTCGGTGAGCTGGACGAAGTACCGCCCGTCGGGGAGCGTGTCGCCCGCGGGCTCACCGGTCGCGATCGCGCTGGGCGTGGGGGAGGGCTTGTCGGTCGGCGTCGGCGAGCTCGTCTCGGAGGTCGGTGCGGGCGTGGTGGTCCGTCGGCGACACCGCTGCCTGTTCGTCGTCGCCGGTGCCGAGCAGGTACCCGAGTCCGAAGACGAGGACGGCGGCGATGACCGCCCCGACGATCAGGGCCTTCTTCCGGTCGCGTGTCTCGGCGGGGCGGTGTCCGTTCGTGGCCATATCCCGTGCGGCTCCCTTGCGGTGGGTGGCCCACGATACCGGTGGTCCGGTGTCGGTTCCGTGGAGGTTGGAGCGTCGAGACGGGCCACTAGTTAGCAACGCGTACCATCAGTTCTGTGGAACGATCCCGGACCCTGGAGCGATTGGCGGAGCAGGAGGGCGGCTCGTGAGCAGCCCTCCGTCGACCCGGCCTCGCCGTGGCGTGCCGGCATGGCCGAAGCGCTCCGGAGAACCTTCGCGTCGGCGCGCTCGTCTCGGAACTTCCGCCTGTTCCTGTCCGGGCAGTTCGTCTCCGCGATCGGCACGTGGATGAACTTCACCGCGAGCGGGTGGCTCGTGTGGCGTCTGACGCACAGCGGCGCGGCGCTCGGCGTGAACTCGGCGCTGGCGTTCGGTCCCATGTTGATCCTCGGTGCGTGGGGAGGCGTGCTCGCGGATCGCTTCAACAAGCGGAAGATCCTGATCACGACGCAGAGCGCCTACGCGCTGCTCGCCCTCGTGATGGCGACGCTGATCGGCACGGGTGCGATCGAACTGTGGATGGTCTACGTCTTGTCCGTTGCGACGGGGCTCGTGACCGCCATCGACAACCCGTCGCGACAGAGCTTCTACGTGGAGATGGTCGGCGAGGCGGAGCTGACGAACGCGGTCAGCCTGAACAGCGCGGCCTTCACCGGCGCGCGGGTGATCGGACCGGCCATCGCGGGGATCGTGATCGCGGCGGCCGGCATGGCGTGGTGCTTCGGGCTCGACTCGGTGTCGTACCTGTTCGTGCTTGGGGGCGCTGATCGCGATGCGCCCGAAGGAGCTGCACCAGCAGCGGCGCACGACCCGCGATCGTGGGCACATGGTCGCCGGTCTGAAGTACGTGTGGAGCACCGATGACCTGCGGCGGCCGCTGATCGTGCTCGCCGTCATGTTCATCTGCGTCTTCCAGTGGCAGGTGCTGTTGCCGCTGCTGTCGGAGCTCACGTTCAACGCGGGGGCGCGCGAGTTCGGGTTGATGTCGACCGCCGCCGGGATCGGCGCCTTCATCGGCGCCATCACGACGGCGCACGGGCATCGCGCCCCCGGGATGCGCCGGCTCGGGCTCTTCGCCGGCCTGGTCGGTGTGTCGATGCTCCTCGTGTCCGTCGCACCCACGCTGCCGTGGGCGATGCTCGCGATGGTGCCCGTCGGCTTCGCCGCGATGTGCTTCATGATCACCGGCAACACGATGCTGCAGACCAACGCGAAGCCCGAGGCGCGCGGCCGCGTGATGGCGCTGTACGGCATCGTGTTCCTCGGGTCGACGCCGTTCGGGGCGCCGCTGGCCGGATGGCTCGGCCAGGCGCTCGGGCCCCGGCTCGAGTTCGCGCTGATGGGGCTGCTCGCGATCGGCGTCGGGGCGGTCGTCCTGACGTTGCGACGTCGCGCGCAGGAGCCGACGACGATCGACGACGTGGTGACGAGCAGCGGGCCCGCGATCGCGGCCCGATAGACCCGGAAACGGATCAGCCTTCGCGCTCCCGCAGCACGGTCCATCCGGGTCGCCGCTCTGCCCGACGGACGTCGATCACGCTGCCGTCCTCGAGCTCGAGCCGGTAGCCGAGCTCGTCGGTGGCCAGCACGACCACGGGCTCGTGCGTGGCTCCCCACTGCAGCGCGATGGGCACCCCGAGGGCATCCAGAGAAAGGTCGATCTGGGGGCGGTGCGACACGATCGCGGGCAGCACGGGCGTCCACACGATGAAGACCGCGCCGACGACGACCATCGTGGCCGACGTGCTCATCGCCGGGATCATGACGATCGCCAGCGCCGCCGCGATCAGCCGGGCGACGTTGTAGAAGAAGTCGTACACCGAGAACACGCGCCCGCGGTACCCATCGGGCAGCGACTCCTGCGTCATCGTGTCGACGGCGACCTTCTTCCAGGCGAACGTCAGGCCGAGGACCGCCGCGACCAGCAGGATGACGGGCCCGTCGGGTGCGAACGACCCGCCGATCAACACGATGCCGCCGACGAGGAAGCCCAGCGAGACCATGCGCTCCTTCGGCAGGCGATCCTCGAGGAACCCGGCCGTGCCGATCCCGAGGAGCACGCCCAGCCCGCCCGCCCCGATCACGTTGGAGAACGAGGCGACGCCCTGGCCCAGCTGTTCGCGGAACACGACGAGCGCGAGGGTGAGCATGATCCCCTGGCCGATCTGATCGATCGTGATCGAGGCGACCGGCCCGATCGCGTGCGGGGTGCGCACCATGGTGGAGGCGCCGTCCCACGTCTCGACGACGATCCGCCGGATCGCGTGACGCAGGAGCTCCGGCGACTCCGGCAGCGTCATCGGCGCGAGGTCGGACTGGATCCTGCCCGCGACCAGGGAGGCGACGAGCCAGGCCAGCGTCGCGATCAGGATCACGCTGACCTCGCCGATCGTATCGGCGACCTTGCCGCCCAGGAACACGCCGACGAGCAGCGCGAGCGTGCCGCCGACGGTTGCGATCGAGTTCGCGATCAGCAGATCCTCGGCGGGCACGAGGCGGGGCACGACGGCCGAGGCCGCCGCCAGCTGGAACCGGTTGATCGACAGGACCGCGAGCGCCCCGGCGAAGAACAGGATCTTGGTCGGCCAGTGCAGCGGGTCGAACAGGATCAGCGGCACGAACGCGATCTTCAGCAGCGGCGCGATCGTGAGGATCTTGCGTCGCGACCATCGATCGATGAACACCCCGACGAAGGGGCCGAGCAGGGTGAACGGCAGGATCGTGACCAGGCTGGCGTAGAGCAGACCCTCGGCCGTGTTCTGCTGGTCCGGGTTGAAGACCACCGAGGCGATCAGCGCCGCCTGGAAGATGCCGTCGCCGCCCTGGCCGGACAGGCGGATCCACAACAACCTGCGGAAATCGCCCGCTCGCATCGCGGCGCGAACGCGCGCGCCGGTGCCCGGCGGGGACGGCTGGCTCATGTCGGGCAGCTTACGGGGTACGGGTTCGCGCCCTCGATGCCGATGACTTCCAGATGCGTCGTACGACCGCCGTGGTGGCCGCTGTGTTGCTCGCCGCCCTCTTCCTGGTGCGCGTCGCCGTCCGCTCGCAGGCGGTCCCGCCGGGCACGCGCGGCGACATCGCGTTCGCGTCCAACCGCTCGGGCAACTACGACATCTACACGCTGGATCCGGGCAGCGGCACGGTGACCGCGACGATCCAGACCGCCGCCAACGAGCGCGCGCCCGCCTGGAGCCCCGACGGGACCAAGCTCGCCTTCGCACGGGAGAACACGACGACCTGCTCGTCGTTGTCGTGCTGGGACGTCTACGTGCGCGACACCGTTTCGAGCACCACGACGAAGCTGACGTCGTTCGGACCGGGCTCGCAGGTGTTCGACACGACCTGGTCCACCGATGGAACCCGGATCGCGTTCACCAAGATGGACACCGTCACGGCCAGCGACGTCTACGTGGTGCCGGCGAACGGCTCGACGGGCCCCGTGCAGGTCACGGCGACATCGGTCGCGGAATCGTCTCCCGATTGGTCGCCGGACAGCTCGCAGCTCGTGATGTCCAACGGCGGGCATCTGTTCACGATCGCGGCATCCGCGGTCGCCGGCACGCCGACCCAGGTGACGTTGTCGGGCGCACCGCCCGCCTACGCGAAGGACGCCTCGTGGGGGCCCGACGGTCGCTTCGCGTTCGTCGGCGGTGCGAGCAAGTTCGCGCCGATCTCGATCTACGTCGCCAACGCAAGACGGGAGCGGCGCGGCACAGGTCTGGAACGCCGGCGGCGGCACCATCAACACACCGGCCTGGGCGCCGGACGGATCGCGGATCACGTTCGCCTACGTCGCGTCGGGGACCGACTACGACATCGGGATCCTCCGGCTGTGCAGCGGTGGCGTGTCCTACCCGGCGCCCAACGCGGCGACCGACATCGATCCGAACTGGCAGCCGGTGCTTCCCGCGCCGGATCCGATCCCGCCGTCGTGCGCGTCGTCGTCGCCCACCCCCTCGCCGACGGTGAGCGTCTCCACCTCGAGTACGACGACGTCGACCTCCACCTCGTCGACATCGAGCTCGAGCTCCACGACGACGAGTTCCAGTTCCACGTCCACGTCGAGCTCGAGTTCCACCACGACGACGAGTTCCAGTTCCACGTCCACGTCGAGCTCCACGTCGAGCCGTCATCGACATCCACATCGACCTCGACGTCGACGTCGACGTCGAGTTCGCCTCCGCCGACACCGCCGAGCGGCCATCACGTGTCGATCACCGATACCGGGTTCGATCGATCGCGCGTCACGGTCGGGCGCGGCGGGACCGTCGTCTGGGACAACCTCGGAACGGTCCCCCGCGGTGCGGTCGATGCGAGCGCCATGGCGTGGTGGAACACGGGCTTCCTCGCGGTGTCCACGTCGGGGTGGAAGACGTTCGTGGCGGCCGGCGTCTATCGCTACGACGACGCGGCCGACGCGAGCCACAGCGGCACGGTGGTCGTGCCGCTGTCCGCATCGCCCCGTCGAGGGACGCGGGCGACGACGTTCACCGTGACCTGGGCCTCGAAACCGGCACCCGCCGGGTTCGCCTACGACGTGCAGATCCGGCGGCCGGGCGCGGCCTGGCGGTCGTGGAAGACACACGTGACGCGCGCCGCCGCATCGTTCCGGCCAGACAGCGGGCGCGGAACCTATCGGTTCCGCGCCCGTCTGGTGAAGCTGGCGGGCGGTCACGCCGGCTGGTCGCCGGCGGACGCCGTCCGCGTCGGTTGATCAGACCTTGATGTCGGCGTTCCGCGGTTGGTCGACCACCTCGAGCGGGGTCTCGCCCGCGGCGAACTCCTCGACCATCTGCCGCGCTTCCTCGTCGCTGAACTGCACCGGCGGGGACTTCATGAAGTAGGCGGAGGGGCCGATGATCGGGCCGCCGATGCCGCGGTCCTTCGCGAGCTTGGCGCAGCGCAGCGCGTCGATGATCACGCCGGCGGAGTTCGGCGAGTCCCACACCTCGAGTTTCATCTCGATCGTGAGCGGCACGTCGCCGAAGTTGCGACCCTCGAGCCGGATCATCGCCCACTTGCGATCCTCGAGCCACGGCACGTGGTCGCTCGGGCCGATGTGGATGTTCTCCTTGTCGAGCGGCTGGTCGAGCTGGGACTGCACCGACTGCGTCTTGGAGATCTTCTTGGACGTCAGGCGCTCGCGCTCCAGCATGTTCATGAAGTCCATGTTGCCGCCGAAGTTCAGCTGGTAGGTACGGTCGAGCTCCACGCCGCGATCCTCGAACAGCTTCGCGAGCACGCGGTGCGTGATCGTGGCGCCGACCTGTGACTTGATGTCGTCTCCCACGAGCGGCACGCCGGCATCGGCGAACTTCTTGGCCCAGACCGGGTCGCTCGCGATGAACACGGGCAACGCGTTGACGAAGGCCACGCCCGCATCGATCGCGCATTGCGCGTAGTACTTGTCGGCCTGCTCGGAGCCCACCGGGAGGTAGGAGATGAGCACGTCGGCCTTCGTGTCGCGCAACACCGCCACGACGTCGGCCTCGGGGGCGTCGGACTCGGTGATCATCTCGCGGTAGTACGTGCCGAGGCCGTCCAACGTGCGCCCCTTCTGCACGGTGATGCCCGTCGCGGGCACGTCGGAGAACCGGATCGTGTTGTTCGGCTCGGTGAAGATCGCGTCGGCGACGTCCTTGCCCACCTTGTTCGCGTCCACGTCGAACGCGGCGACCACCGTGACGTCGTGGATGTGATAGCCGCCGAGCTCCACGTGCATCAGGCCGGGGACCGACTCGTTCGGATCGGCGTCCTTGTAGTACTCCAGGCCTTGGAGGAGGGACGAGGCACAGTTGCCGAGCCCCACGATGGCGATGCGAACTTCACTCATGCTGTGCGCTCCTTCCTGCGCAGCGTGGCCGAAGCACGACGCTGCTCGCCCACGGGGGCGGTGATCTCGGATCGCTGTCGCTCGATGTGGATCAGATCGTTCAGCCACGCGATGTCGGCCTCGGTGGCCGCGCGGGCATGCTCCATCAGCGCGCGCTGGTAGCTGTCGGTGGTGCCGGGGTCGCGCAGGTGCGTCTTGACCTCCGCGAGTCGTTCCTGCAGCCCCTGGCGGCGGCGCTCCAGCAGGCGGACACGGGTCTCCGGGGGCAGGTACCGGAAGAACGCGAGGCGCACCCGGAACCTGGCGTCCTCGGTCTGATTCTCCTGCGGCGGCTCCTGGAGGAGATCGAGGAACAGCGCCTCGCCCTCGGGCGTGATGGCGTACACCGTCTTGCGACGGGCCCCGGTACCGGCTCCCGGTTCGCTCCGGATGGCGCCGTCACGCTCCAGGCGTCGCAGGGACGGGTACAACGACCCGTAGGAGACCCGCCACAGGCCGCCCAGCTGCTCGGACAGCTCGCGGTTGAGCTGGTAGCCGTGCATCGGGCGCTCCTTGAGCAGGCCCAAGATCGCGAGTTCGATCATGTATCTCCCCATCGTCTCGGTGTGCCGACTCGATATATCGAGCCGATATAACGGGCAGGACTATAGCACCAACTCGCCCAGGAGGGTGGGCTAGGCTGGCTCCATGGGTGCGGCGGAGGAGGTGTGGTCGGCGTTCCTGGCGCTGGATGAGGCCTTCGCCCGAGGCGATGTCGAGGCCGTGATGGCGGGGTTCGTGGACGACCCGGACCTCACGCTGTGGCGCTCCTCCGAGGTGGAACGTGCGGTCGGGCCTGCGGAGCTGCGGCGGTTCACCACCTGGATGGCCGGTCTCCCGGGATCCTTCACGATCGCCTATGACGAGCATCGGGTCCACGTCGAGGGCGAGGTGGCGTGGCTCAACGCCGCCGGCACCGGGACGTGGGACGACGGCGCCGGGACCGTGAAGCAGATGCCGCACCGCGTGACGGCTGTGTTCCGCCGGGTGGACGGGGCATGGCGATGCCACACGCGCAACGGTTCCCAGCCGAGGGTCGTCAAGCTCGGCTAGTCGGATCGGCCCGCAGGAACCAGATCGTCGGCCCACCTCCGGGCGCCGCCAGTTCGTCGATCACGCGGAACCCGAACCGCTCGTAGAGCGCGACGTTGTCGCGAACGCTCGTCTCCAGGAAGGCGGGAAGCCCGTCGGCGTGGGCGCGAGTCAGGCCATGCTCGATCAGCCGGCCGCCCAGACCGCGCCCGCGGGCGTCCGTGTCGACCGCCAGGATGTCGAGGAACCAGCATGGTTCGTCGGGAACGTGTTCCCCGAGCCAATCCCAGAACGCGGCGTATCGCGCCCCGCCGTCGTCGGTGAGGGGACGGATCAGCTCCCGCGTGGGCCCTTCGATCTCGGCGAAGCGAGCCGCCTGGTCCGGCGGGAGCCAGACGGCCGCCGCCTCATCGCCGATCACCGAGATGGCGTCGAGCGGCCAGTACACGTCGAGCAGGATCGCGAAGAGTTCGGTGAGGTCCTCGACCGTTGCCTCGGGTGGGAGCGGCCAGCGCAACATCGCGTCGTCGATGAACGCGCGGCCGAACAGGCCCGCGACCGATGGGAGGTCCGCCCGGGTCGCGAGACGGATCTCGGTCATGGGCCGGGTCGACGCCAGTCCGTCACGTAGGAGGGGCGAGGCGTGTCCGGGCGGAGCAGCGGATCGTCCTGCGCCTCGCCGGGAACGACGCGCAACGGGAGGATGCCCGCCCAGACGTCCAGCGCGAGGTCGTCGTCGGGCTCTTCGGGGAACCCCTCGCTCACCTTGGCGCTGCATTCGTCCAAGGCGACCTTCACGAACGTGGTCTGGCGCAGCTCGTCGGGGGTCGGGCGCCGTGCGTCGGCGCTGCGCCCCGGCGCCACCTGATCGGTGATCGCGTCGAACACGGTCGCGAGCTCGTCCGGATCCGTCACCTCCTCGGTGCGGCCGTACACGACGACCGTGCGGTAGTTCATCGAGTGCTCGAACATCGAGCGTGCGAACCGGATGCCGTCGACGATCGTGATCGCGATCGCGACCGGCACGCCGCCCTTGATCGCCCGCAGGGTCGTCGAGGCGTTGGAGCCGTGCACGTAGAGCGTGTCGCCGATGCGCGCGTGGATCGTCGGGATCACGCGTGGGTCGCCGTCGTCGCCGACCCACGAGAGGTGGCAGTACAACGCCTCGTCGATGATCGCGTGCACCCGCGCGCGCTCGTAGACGCCGAGCTCGGGGAGCCGCCGGACCCGGGTGCGGGGTGTGGGTGCCTCGGAGGTCACGGGCGTCGGTATCCCTTCAGGTAGTCGGGCGTGGCGATGCCCGCCCGCAGGTCGGGCGAGGGCGTCGGCTCCCCGACCACGGTGTGCAGGGGCAGGGTTCCGGCCCACACGTCGAGTGCGAGATCGGCCTCATCGTCGGCGGGCGGGCCGGTCCGGACCTTGGCGCTCGCCTCGGCGATCGGCATCGCGAGGATCAGCGTCTCGAGCCAGTCCTTCTCGCGCGGCTCCGCGGCGTCGTCCTCTCTGCCGGGCAGCACGTGGCGCGTGATCGCGCGCGCCGCGGCCGCGAGCTCGCTCGGATCGGTGACCGTGCGCGCCCGGCCGTACACGACGGCGCTGCGGTAGTTCATCGAGTGGTGGGGCGACGTTCGTGCCAGCACGAGCGCATCGATCAGGGTGGCGACGACGCACACCTCGGCTCCGGCGGCGACCGCCTTCCATGCGCGCGCCGCGCGCGAGCCGTGCAGGTAGAGCGTGTCGTCGATGCGCGCCTGGATCGTCGGCAGCGCGCGGGGACCGCCCTGGGGATCGACCCACGCGACCGTGCAGGTCAGCGCCTCATCGAGGATCCGATGCACGCTTGCGAGATCGTGCTCACCCCGCTCGGGGTGCCGATGCACGCGGGTGCGGTCGCTCGTGGGCTCGGGCATCCGCGCATGCTACCGGCGCGGAGCCCGACGGGGCGGTTCAGCTCTGGTCGGCCTGTCCGCGCAGGAAGCGCTCGATCTCGGCGGCGAGCTCGTCTCCGGAGGGGAGCTCCTCCTCGGTGCTCTGTTCGAGGCGCTGCAGGATCTCCTGCACGTCCTCGTCGGCCGCGACCGCGGCATCGAGACGCAGACGCTGCGCCTCTTGTTCCTGCTCGAGCTCGTCCATCGGCAGCTCGACGCCGAGATGACGGGAGAGGTGACGCAGGAGGGAGACGCTCGCCGCGGCGTAGGGGCCTCCGACGTAGTGCGGCACCTGTGCGTAGAACCCGACCGCCGGCACGCCCATCTCGGTGACCGGGAGCTCGATCGAAGACAGAGCGGCGCTCGGCACGCGCAGGAGTCCCTGCGGCCCCTTCGCCTCGGCCTCGTGCAGCAGGCCGTCCCGCGACGCGGTCGCCAGGACCGGTACGGGACGTGTGTGCGGGACCGCCGCCGGGATCGCGCCCAGACTGATCCATTCCGCGACGCCGGCGCCGCAGGCAGAACTCACCGACCGCGTCGCCCAGTTCCTGCCAGCGGAAGTCCGGCTCGGGGCCGTGCAGGATCAGCAGGTCGCGCCCGCCGATCGCCCGGTGGTGGATCTTCAGCGACGGCCATTGGAGCCGGTGCAGCGTGCCGTCGATGATGTCGAGGGTCGGGCGTCGCGACCGGTAGTCGAACAGCCGATCGTCGTCGAAGGTCACGACGGGGACCCCACCGTCGGCGAGATGCTCGGCCGCGGCACTCGAGGCGCCCGCCGCGTCGACCCAGCCGTCGAACGCAACCACCAGGACGGGAGCGACCAGGGTGTCGGGGAGTGCGCCGATGCGCAGCAAGGTCATGTCCGCAGCATAGTCGCGGTCGCCGGATAGGCCGCCGCGATCGTCTAGCCGCCCAGCGCCTGCTCGCACTGTGCGCGTGTGAACCCCGCGACGTCGGGAGCGCCGGGGATCTCGATCGCCTGCGTCGATTCGACGCCGTAGGTGCTGAACCGAAGCGGGATCGGTCCGAACGGGGTGGCGTTCCGTGTCGTTGGCACAGGTCAACCCCGGGTTCGGCTCGTAGACGACGAAGATGCCGACCCCCGCGCCCGGCTTGAGTGCGACGGAGGTGAAGGCGGCCGCCGCGTCGGGACTCGCGGTCTTGCCGTCGCCGAGGCCGATGCTCGAGGCCGCATACGGTTGGTCGTGCGGCGCCGGCGTGTCGTCCAAGCCGAGGAGGGTGACCGGGAACGTGCCGTCGTTGCGCACGATCGTCGCCACGTACACGTGACCGTCGGGCGCGAGCAGGACCGTGCCCGTCCCGGTGTCGGTGGCGCGCAGGGTCGCGCTCTCGACGGACAGCGGCTGCTGCCGTTTGCCGTACGACGTACATCGCCCCCGCGCCGAGCAACGCGACGATCAGCAGGAGCGCGAGCGTCTTGGCGAGCACGCCGCCGTCCTGATCGCCGATCCGCCTCACGGTTCCGGCTCCGCGTTGCGGTCCTGCTCGGCGAGCACGTTGCGCAGCGTCGACATCGCGTTCATCGCCGGCGGGAACCCGGCGATCGTAGCGGTGAGCATGATCGCCTCACGGAGTTCCTCTTCCGACAGACCGGCGTGCAGCGCCGCCCGCAGGTGCTGTGGCAGCTGGGACGATCGGCCGAGCGCCGTGAGCGCGACGACCGCACCGAACTCTCGATCCCGATCGGTCAACGCGGGCTGCGTGTAGAGGTCGCCGTAGACGAAGGACACGATGTGGTGCCCGAGCTCGCCCAGCCCTTCGACGGTGCGCAGGGCCTTCTCGTCGTGCACCTCCAGGAACCGGGCCCGTCCCCGTTCGTAGCGCTCATCCATCCGACAACCGTAGCGGAGGGGCACACCTCGAGTCGGGACCTTTCGGCCGAGGCGCGATCGGGGCGGCGGGGCCATACTGAGGGCCTGCAGTCGGGAGGGCCGATGGAAACCGAGATCACGTTCCTGGGCGGACGGGTCGAGACGTTCGATCCGTCCAACGAGATCAAGCTCACGCAACACGGGGTGGAGGTGGTGAGCCGCGACGCCGACGACATGGTCCGCGTGCTGTTCCCGTGGGGGCAGATCGAGCGCGTCACGCAGCGCGGCGCCGTCGTCTCCGCCGTCTACACCTACTGAGCCGCGTCGTTCGCGGCCTCCGCGAACAGACGGTCGAAGGTGAGCGGCCACCCGTTGAGGTAGCTCTCGCGCGCCTCGTCGCCGTCGCGGCCCAAGCGCTCCCAGCCGCGGTGCTCGAGGTCGACCCTGGTCCCCTCGCCGTCGGCGACGAATCGAAGCTCGAGCTCGGTGGGGTTGGGCGGACCTCCGTTCGGTTGCCAGGCGATCACGAGTCGCTGCGGTGGTTCCCACATCAGGATCGTGCCCCAGTCCGCCTCGACGCCATCGGACATCACCTCGTAGACGCGACCGCCTGCGTGTTCCTCCACCACGATCCGCTCGGCCTTCACGACGCCCTCGCGTCCCTGAGCGCGCGAGTGGATGTCCAACGGCCACCACGTATCCATTTCCGCGGTGAAGACGCGGAAGGCGGTTGCGGGGTCGCAGCGGACGGTGACATGTCGGCGGATCGGCTCGATGCTCACGATTCCTCCTGTTCGTTGGCGCGGGCGGCGGCATCGGCGAAGGCGCCGAGGACGTCGTCCCACATGGACTCCAGGTCGGTGCGAAGGGCGGCGAGCCCGTTCGGGTCGATCCGGTAGAGATTGCGCCGGCCGTCGCGCTGGTCCACGACGAGCCCGGCGTCCCGCAGGATCGCGAGGTGCTGTGACACCGCCGGGCGGCTCACGGGCAGCTCCGCGGCGAGTTCGCCGACGGGACGGGGGCCCTCGCGCAGCAGTTCGAAGACGCGGCGCCGGGTCGGATCCCCCAGCGCCTCCCAGGCCCGATCGGCGACGAGTGACGCTAAGCACGATAGGTAAGCTACTACTTACCTATAGCTCCTTGTCCAGCCTCGCGGACCACCTCGTCCGGATCGTCGCCGAGGAGGTACCTGGCGCCCGCACCGCGCCGGGCGGCCGCATCGTCGGTGTTGAACAACCCGCAGGTGGTGAGGGACAGACATCCGCACCCGATGCACGTCGTGAGCGCCTCACGGAGCCGTTCGAGCTCCTCGATGCGCTCGTCGAGGCCCCGCTGCCAGGTGCGGGACAGGCGTGCCCAGGCGGCCTTCGTCGGCGCGCGATCGGCCGGCAGGCCGGCGAGCGCGTCCGCGATCTCCCGCAGCGTGAGCCCGACCCGCTGTGCCGACGTGATGAACGCAAGACGCCGGAGCACGTAGCGCGGGAAGACCCGTTGTCCACCGGCCGTGCGGGACGCGGTGATCAGACCCTCCGCCTCGTAGAACCGGATCGCGGAGGGGGCCAGCCCACTGCGAGCGGCCACCTCGCCGATCGTGAACAGATCGTTCTTCGCAGGCACGTTTCCTCCGGCTTCCCTTGACTTCAAGTGCACTTTAACTCGTACGGTGCCCAGCGATGGACACGCGGGTGACCCTGGACGACGTGACGGCGCTGATGCGAAGCGCCACCGGCGACGAGAAGCACGAGGAGAGCTCGACCTCGACGCTGGATGCGCTGTGGGTGCTCTACGACCGGATCCTGCGGATCGATCCGGGCGACCCGGGCGCGGAGGATCGCGACCGCTTCATCCTGAGCAAGGGGCACGGGCCGATCGCGTTGTACGCGATCCTGGCGGCGAAGGGGTTCTTCCCGGTGGTGTGGCTCGACGCGTTCTTGCGTCACGGCGGGCATCTCGGCTCACACCCCGACCGCACCCAGGTACCGGGCGTGGAGGCCTCGACGGGCTCGCTCGGGCACGGTCTGCCGATCGCGGCAGGGGTCGCCTTGGCGCTGCGGGCGAAGGGCTTGACCGGACCGCGCGTCTTCGTCCTGTGCGGCGACGCCGAACTGAACGAGGGCTCGAACTGGGAGGCGATCCTCCTGGCGCCGCACCAGCGGTTGGGCAACCTCACCCTCCTGGTGGTCGACAACCACAGCTCCGAGCCGGACATGTCGCAGTGGCGGGAGCGCCTCGGAGGGCTTCGGCTGGGACGTGCACGTCGTCGATGGCCACGACCACGAGGCGCTGGAGGCCACCTTCCGTGTGCGGCACGAGGATCGGCCGACCGCCGTGGTCGCCGACATCCCGGCGGGTGAGTGGTGATGCGCGAGATGCGAGCGGCCTTCGGCGCCACGGCAACAGATCTGGTGGACCACGACGATCGCGTCGCCGTCGTTCTGGCCGAGATCAGCACGGAGTATTTCGCCGATGTGTTGCACCGACACCCGACCCGCGTCGTGAACATCGGGATCATGGAACAGGCGATGGTCGGGGTGGCGGCGGGCTTCGCGATGGAGGGGTTCCACCCGATCGCGCATTCCCTGTCGCCGTTCATGGCCGAGCGTCCCTACGAGCAGCTGAAGCTGGACTTCGGCTATCAGGGGCTCGGCGGCACGTTCGTGGGCGTCGGTGGCTCATACGACTACGCCGGGGAGGGCGGGACGCATCACGCGCCGGCCGACGCCTCGCTGATGCTGGCGATCCCCGGGATGGAGGTGCTGATCCCGGGGCACGGCGACGAGGTCGATCGATTGTTGCGCGCCACGTATGCGAACGGGCACCCGACGTATCTACGCGCCAGCGTCGCCACGAACACCGACGCGTTCGACGTCGTGCCCGGGCGGATCGAGGTCGTGCGTCGCGGCGCGGGGGCGACCCTCCTCGTGTTCGGGCCGATGCTGGATCGGGTGCTCGCGGCGTCCGAGGGCCTCGATGTCACCGTGGCGTATGCGACGAGTCTCGCGCCGTTCGACCACGTGGGCTTGCGCTCGATCGCGGGTGGGTCGCCCCGGTGGTCGTGGTGGAGCCGTTCTACCAGGGGACGAGCGCGCCGGTGCTCGCCGAGACCTTCCGGGGGGCGCCCGCCACTTTGGCGTTCATCGGCGTCCCGCGTGCCTTCATCCACGGCTACGGCACCCCGGCCGATCTCGACGGCGACATCGGCCTCGATGTCCCGGGACTTCGCCGGAGCATCGCGGGCAGAATGGCGATTGACAGAAACGCTATACTCCCAGCATGTCAGTGCGGGGTGATCGTCCGTGGATAGGGGCGTTCCCAGGAGAGCAGGCGTCGAGTCAGGCCCAGCTCGCCGCGCGGGTTGGCCGACGCAATCGGCGATCGCTCGCATCGAGCGTGGGACGACCGAACCGTCGTTCGCCCCGTCGTGGAACGGATCTCGTCGCTGCGACGGGCTTGTCGTTCGTCCCGAGATCCTGAGCCCGAGGCCTCCGACTGGTCGCGTGGTCAGGTCGAGCAACCTGCGTTTGAGCCTCGACGACGTGTGGATCGACGCCGTCGGCGGTTCGTTTCGCCCAAGCGCTACGGCAGGCGGAGGAGACAGAGGCTGAGTTCGCGCCCGAGCGGATCCTCGCGATGCTCGCATCGCCCCGGCGTTCGCTATGTGCTGATGGGCGGCTTCGCCGCGATGCTGTACGGGTCCTCGTTCGTGACGACGGACATCGACGTCGTCCCGGGAAGCTGACGAGAGAACCTCGAGCGACTCTCCGAGGCGCTTCGCGATCTGCATGCCCGAGGGCGTGACCGGAGCGAGCCCGACGGGCTTCCCTTCGATCACTCGCCGACCTCGCTGGGTGCGGTGCGCGTGTGGAACCTCAGACCGACTACGGGCGACTCGACCTGACGTTCGAGCCGAGCGGGACGCATGGATATGACGACGTCGCCCGTGACGCGGTCCATCTCGTGATCCTCGGTGCGGATGTGGCACGTGGCGTCGCTCGCAGATGTGATCCGTTCCAAGGAAGCTGCGGGGCGGGACAAGGATCGACTGCGTCCTGCCGACCCTTCGACGGATCGCGGAGGCAGAGGGCGGGACCGCTCGATGACGGGTCGGTCCGGCCGCCCCGGGTGCGTTATCTCCGGAGACGGCCTACCGTGGTAGCAGGCGACGGTGACGGCGGCGCCGACGGCCGCCGAGGGAGGAGGCGTCTGATGGACGCACACAACGAGGTGCTCGAGACGATCGAGCAGGCCAAGGAGGCCATGACCGTGCGCCGGGTGTTCGGTGACCCCTACGAGAAGAACGGGGTCACGATGATTCCCGCCGCGCGCGTACAGGGTGGCGCCGGCGGCGGCCGAGGTGAAGGGCCCGAGGGCGAGGGCTCCGGTCGCGGCAGCGGGTTCGGTGTGAACGCGCGGCCGGCCGGAGCGTTCGTGATCCGGGACAACGACGTGCAGTGGCGTCCTGCGATCGACGTCAACAAGGTGATCCTGGGCGGTCAGGTGATCGCGGTGGCGGCGTTGTTGCTCGCCCGCGCGGTCGTGAAGTCGCGCGCTGCGCATCAGCACGAGGCGGCGTAGACCTCCGGCTATCCTGCCGGCGTGAGCCCCGAAGAGGAGCAACTCGCCGGCGGGATCGCCAACCTCGGCAAGGTGGTGCGGGTCGGGGACACGGTTCGCCGGCCCACGAGCGCCTTCACCGGGTCGATCGTCGCGCTGTTGCAGCACCTGTACGACGTTGGGTTCGACCACGTCCCGCGTCCGCTCGGGATCGACGAGCAGGGCCGGGAGGTGTGGTCGTTCATCGAAGGCGACGTGCCGATCCCGCCGTTCCCGGCGTGGTCGATGTCGGATGCCGCGCTGGCGAGCGTCGCGCGTCTCCAACGCCGGCTGCACGACGCGGCCGCCGGGTTCGACGCCTCGACGCACGCGTGGAACGACGAGCTCGCCGATCCGCGCGGGGGACCGGTGGTCGGGCACAACGACATCTGCCCCGAGAACGTGGTGTTCCGCGACGGCGAGGCGATCGCGTTCCTCGATTGGGACTTCGCGGCGCCGGGCCGGACGCTGTGGGATGTGGCGTCCGTGATGTCGATGTGGGGGCCGGTGCACGATCCATCCGACCCGCGTCCCAGGGATGGAGGGCCTCGAGCCCGTTCGCGCGCGCCCGACTGATCGCCGACGCCTACGGCCTGACCGACGCGCAACGCGCCGAGGTCCCCGGGGTCTTTGTCGATCGCCTTTCGCTGTCGCTGGTGGAGAAGCGAGCGGCCTCGGGCGACGCCGCGTTCATCGAGATGCTTGCCCGCCAGGGCGGCGCCGGTCGCGCCGAACGCCGCCGACGGTGGCTCGACGAGAACATCGAAGCCCTGCGCGACGCGATGCGTTGAGCCGCCGTCGGGCATTCAGGTTGTCCCCCGATCGGCCGATGCTCCTACGGATATGCAGAAGGAACCTCGACCGAGCGAGCACGTGATGGATGGCCAGAGCCTCTTCGATGCAGCGCCTGAGGCCCTGCTCGTCGTGGACGAAGACCTGATCCTGCACGCCAACGCCCAGGCGATCGAGCTGAGCGGTCGCGATCCTCGCGGCGGGGAGATCAGCGACCTGATCGATGGCTGGATCCGCACCGAGGAGCCGTTCGAGGCGACCCTGCTGCGCTCGCGAGCCGAGCCACTGCCGATCGAGGTTCGGGCGCAGCACACCGAGGGCCGGCTCGTCGTGTCGATCCGTGATGCGCGCGAACTGCGAGCGGGGCGCGAGGCCGTCTCCCAGCTGTTCGAGGCTGAGGCGCGGTACCGGAGTCTCGTCGAACAGGTGCCCGCGGTCGTGTACGAGGATCGCGGGCACACGACGATCTACGTCAGCCCGCAGATCGAGGACATCCTCGGCGTGACGCCCGAGTCCTACATGCAGGACGCGGGGATGTGGCTTCGCATGGTGCACCCCGATGACCGCGAATCGGTGCAGGCGCAGAGCGAGGCGTTCCTCGCCGGCGAAGGCGGCGACCTCGACGACTACCGCATGGTTCGTCCCGACGGTCGGGTGGTGTGGGTCCGCGACCGCGCCTACGCCTACCGAGACGACGCCGGCCGCGTGATCCTCGAACAGGGACTGCTGTTCGACGTCACCGAGTTGAAGGAGGCCGAGGCGCGCGTCACGCACATGGCGTACCACGACGCGCTGACCGGATTGCCGAATCGCGAGCTCTTCCAGGAGTCGCTCTTGCTCGCGGTCGAGCGCGCCCGGCGCGACCAGACGTCGATCGGCGTGCTCTACCTGGACCTCGACAACTTCAAGCACCTCAACGACACGCTGGGCCACCACGCCGGCGACCAGCTGCTCGTCGGCCTGGCCGAACGGCTCCGGCGCTCGACCCGCGACGTCGACCTGGTTGCCAGACAGAGCGGCGACGAGTTCCTGATCCTGCTCGCCGACCTCGATCCGATCGACGCCCCGGGCGTGATCGCCCTGGTCCTGGAGCGCATCGTCGAGGCGCTCCAGGATCCCTTCGATCTCGACGGCACCGTGTTCCGCGCGCATGGATCGATCGGCATCAGCAGGTTCCCCGACGATTCGCACGATGCCGGCACCTTGCTGCGCCACGCGGACGCGGCGATGTACGAGGCGAAGCGAACCAGTCCGGGCAGCTACCGGTATTACGCCGCCTGACCAACCGGTGTAGCGTCGGCGGATGCGCGTCGAGCTGCGTGAAGCCGTCGAAGGCGATCTCCCGATCCTGTTCCGAAACCAGGCCGATCCGGAAGCGAGTGCGATGGCGGCGTTCCCCTCGCGCGACTGGGACGCGTTCGTCGCCCACCGCGCGAAGATCGGCGCGAACCCCAACATGGTGGTGCAGACGATCCTGGTCGACGGCGAGGTCGCCGGCGACATCGGGAGCTGGCCGGATGAGGCCGATCGCAACGTCGGCTACTGGATAGGCCGCGACTTCTGGGGTCGGGGTGTTGCCACGACCGCGCTGCGGGCCTTCCTCGAGCTGGAGACCACGCGGCCGCTGACCGCCCACGTGGCGGTACACAACCTCGGCTCTCGCCGCGTCTTGGAGAAGTGCGGGTTCGTCGTGGTGCGCGAACAGCACGCCGACGACGTCGACGAGCTCGTGACGGTGCTCCAGGGTTGACCCGACGCCTCTGAACGCGAGGCGAGGGCGGGGCGCGCGCCGTTGCCGACGCGCCCACCGCCCTCGGGCGCCTTCCTCGCACTCCTACCCGGATCAGCCCTGGTTGAGGCCGTCCTGTGGGTCCATCGCCGAGCCGGTCTCGAGCAACGTCTTCAGGTCGCTCAAGATCCATGCCCAGCCGCCGCCCGCCGTCTCGCCGAGGCTGCCGGAGACGATCAATTGCAGCTTCGGCGCGCCTTCGAGCTCGTGTGTCACGGTGAGCTGGCACACGCCGCCCTTGCGCTGCTCGATCTCATAGGTCAGGCGGGTGAAGCCCTCCTGGGCCACCTCGGGGTCCATCAGCATGCGGAACGTCGTGACCAGCCGCGTGGGGGGATCCGCCTCGATCACCTCGCCATCGACCACCACGTCGGGCACGGGGAACCCTCCCGCCGCGCCCGCCTGCTTCATCGCCTCGCTCGCGTACGCCTTGTAGGCGCCTCCCGGCCGCAGGTCGTAATCCACCTTCCCGCCGTAGCCGTAGCGATCGGACCACTCGGGTTGTGTGATCGCGTTCCAGATGGCCTCCGGGGTTGCCTTGATGAAGACGCGGTTGACCTGTGTGGTCGTCATCGTGTCGGTGCTCATGCCGAGCCTCCTTCCAGTTCGTGCTTCAGGTCGGCCAGGGCCGAGACCTGCCGCTCGGTGTACTTGTCGATCCACCGGTCGTGGACCAGCCGGATGGGCACGGGGTTCAGGAAGTGGAGCTTCTCCCGGCCTTCCCGGCGCGTGACGACGAGCCCCGCTTCCTCGAGGACCTTCAGGTGCTTCATGACCCCGAAGCGCGTCATCTCGCACTCGGACTCGAGCTCCGTCAGCGTGCGGCCGTCACGCTCGAAGAGCCGGTCCAGCAGGAGACGACGGGTGGGGTCGGCCAGCGCCTTGAACACACGGTCGTCGTCGTTCACGGGAAGACCATATGTGACTAATCAGTCACCTGTCAAGTGGTGGCGAAGCGGTCCGTCGCGCGGACGATCTCGCGCGTGAGTCCCGGGGCGGCGCCTGCGTGCCCGACGTCGTCGAGCACGATCAACGCCGCGCTCGGCCAGGCTCGGGCGAGCGCCCACGCGCTCTCGATCGGCGCCTGCAGATCGGTGCGCCCCTGCACGAGGACGCCGGGGATGTCGGCCAGCAGGTCCGCATCGCGCAGCAGCACCCCATCCTCCAGGAAGACGTCGTGTCCGACGTAGTGCGTCACCAACCGGGCGAACGCCAACGCGAAGTCCTCGTCCTTGTAGCGATCGTCGAGCTGAGCGATCGGAGGCCATGCGAGTGTCGAGGACTCCCATGTGCACCAGGCCAGCGCCGCGCGTCGGCAGACCTCGGGGTCCGGGTCACACAGCAGCCTCGCGTAGGCGGCGACGACGTCCCCGTCGCGATCGGCCGGCGGCAACCCCTCGCGCAATCGCTCCCATTGCTCGGGAAACAGTGGCGCCACGCCGCCGCGGAACCACCAATCGTCCTCCGACCGGCGCCCGGTGGTCACGCCCCACAGCACCATCTCCGTCACACGACCGGGATGCGCCTCCGCATACGCCAGCGACAACGTGCTGCCCCACGAACCGCCGAACACCAGCCAGCGATCGATGTCGAGGTGGGCGCGCAGCAGCTCCATGTCGGCGATCAGATGCTGCGTCGTGTTGGTCGCGAGATCGATCGCGGGCTCGCTCGCGTGTGGCGTGCTCCGGCCGCATCCCCGCTGATCGAACAGCACGATGCGATAGGCGCGCGGATCGAAGAGCTCGCGCTGCCATGGCGAGCAGCCTGAGCCCGGGCCGCCGTGGACGACAACCGCCGGTTTGCCGCTCGGGTCGCCGCACACCTCCCAATACACGGCGTTTCCGTCGCCGACCTCGAGCGTGCCGCTGTCGTACGGCTCGATCGGCGGATACCGGCCCGTCATCGCCGGGCGGCGCTGTCCCGCCAACGGGCCAGCCTCTCGAGGTCCGCCACGTTCCCCTTGTGCGCCCACAACGTTGCTGCTTCGTCGAAGGAGCGCTCAGCTTCGTCGGTGCGACCGGCGGCCCAGAGGATCTGGCCGCGGATCCGCAGCGTGTCCGCCGTGAAGTTCAGGTAGTCGGTCTGGCGAACCGTCCGCAAGGCTTCGTCGAGCGCCGCGACCGCCGCGTCGTGCTCCCCACGCGCGGACGCGACGAGGCCCGCCGCCCAGCCGATGGGCACCGTGGCGCCGAAGTCGTCCGGCGAGGTGATCGCACGCGCCTGCTCGATGTACACAGCGGCCTCATCGATGTTGCCGGACTCGGCGAGGTACGTGGCGAGTTCCGCCGTGATCGTCGCGTTGTTGCCCGTCTCGCCGATGCGGTCCATCAGCGCCTTGATCTGCCGCATCAACGCGACCGCCTCCGCCTCGCGACCGATCCGCCACAGGCACTCCGCATGTCCCTGCGCCTGGAGGAGTCGATTCTCGGGATTCTGCATCTCGTCCCAGCCGCGATCGGCGCTGGCAAGGGCTGCGTCGACCGCCTCGACGTCGCCGGCCATCGAGTGGAGGCCCGCCTCCAGCATGTCGCACCGCACCTGTCCGAGCACGCTGTCGCCTTGGATCTCGCGCATGCGCGCGACGATGTCGGAATCCATCGGCCAAGCGGCGCGGAGCCGAAGTAGGAATCGACCATGAACCCCAAGCAGACGAGTCCTCGGTAGGTCGGGCGTCATCTCGGGCGCCTGCGGGGCGAGGCGTTCCGAGACCGCCCGTGACTGAGCGCAGTTGCCGAGCCAGAACGCGAACGAGCCACATGCGATCAAGGTCGCGGTGAGCGCATCTCGATCATCGAGTGTCTCCGCCTCGGTTCGCAACGAAATCGCTCGTTCGTTGGCGGCGGTGAGGCCGAGGTCGGGATTCGTCTGCGATTCGGCGCTGAGATGGAAGATGCTCGCGCGGATCCGAAGGGCCGTGGCGGCCTGCGCTTCCGGTGACGCGAGGAATTCCCCGAGTACCTCCAGGGCACGGAGATGGTGACCGTTCGTCTCGAGGTTCTCACCGAGATCGACGATCGCTGCGGCCCGCTCCAGACCCGTCGACAGCGCGATCGTCCGCTCGAGGAGATGCGCAGACCCGTCCAGGTCGCCACGGCTCGTCGCTCGCTCCGCTGAGCGGTGCAGCGCTCGCGCGGCGTCGCGCGCCAGCGCCTGGGTACGCTCGTCCGCCGGGCCGAGCTCGCTGCGATACCGGTAGGCCTGTTCCAGAGTGGTGGCCGAGGATCTCCTGGTAGTCGTCCGCCTGGTCCGCGGTCACCCCCCGCAGCCATCGGGCGAAGCCCTCGTGCAGGTCGGCGCGCTGTTCCTTCGGCATCGCCTGGTAGGCCGCGTCGCGGATCAGGAGGTGTCGGAACCGGAACGCGTCTTCACCCGCGAACTCGGCTCGGTCGGGCCGGATCAGTTCCTTCCGCGCGAGCGCGAGCAGACGCGGGCGGACCTGCGTCCGCAGTCCCTCGGGCGCGAGCGACGTCACGGCGCCGGTGTGGAAGACCTTCCCTTCGACGGCGCCGCGTTCGATCACGGCGCGCTCCTCCGCGTCGAGCCGGTCCAGACGCGCGGCCAGCAGCAGTTGGATCGTCGGCGGGACCGTGAGGTCCGCCAGGTCGTCGACGGCGCGCCACGAGCCATCGTCGAATCGGAGCAGGCCGTCGTCGATCAGCATGCCGATCATCTCCTCGACGAACAGCGGGTTTCCCTCCGCGGCCGCGAGGATCCGTTCGCGCGCCGTGCCCGGCAGGTCGGCGTCGCCCAGCAGGTTGTCGAGCAGCGCGCCCGCCTCGTCGCCGGCGAGCGGTTCGAGCAGGATCGAGGTCGCGTTCATCTTGCCGCCGCTCCAGCCCGGTCGGATCTCGAGCAGCTCGGGTCGCGCGACGCAGACCAGCAGCAGCTCTGCGTCGCGCGTCCAATCCGCCAGGTGCTCGATCAGATCCAACAGCAGTGGCTCGGCCCAATGGATGTCGTCGAAGACCACGACGAGCGGCTGCGCTCGGGAAAGATGCTCGAACAGCTTGCGCACGCCCCACGCGGCGTCCTCGGGGGTCGCGGCCTCCGCCCAGCCGAACAAGCCGCCAACGAGACGCGCGATGCGGTCGCCGTCCTCGGCGTCACGCAGCACGGTGGTGAGCGAGGCGAGCGACGTTGCGGCGTCGTCGGTCTCGACGCCGCCGGTTGCCTGTCGGACGATCTCGCCCGAGCGCGTAGTACGTGATCCCTTCTCCGTAGGAGAGGCACCGGCCGCGCAACACGGTCGCGTCGTCGGCCCCGCCGAGGAACTCGCGGACGAGCCTCGACTTGCCCACGCCCGCGGAGCCGAGCAGCGTGAACAGATGGGAGGTGCGCTCGTGACGGGCACGCTCGAGCCCGCGCGTGAACAGCTCGAGCTCTTTGGTCCGACCGATCATCGGCGAATCGAGGTTCCGTTCGTGACCGGCGGTGTCGGACAGCACGCGCCGGAGCTGCCAGGCGGGGACCCGCTCGGACTTCCCCTTCAGCTCGAGCGGTTCGACGGCCTCCACATCGACGGCGTCGCGGACCAGCCGGTAGGTCGCGTCGCCGAGCAGGACCTGGCCCGGTTGCGCGTGCTGTTCGAGCCGGGCGGCGACGTTGACGGCGTCGCCGGTCACGAGCTGCTGCCCGGCCGCGGCGTCGTTCGAGACGACCTCGCCCGTGTTCACGCCGATGCGGACACGGATCGAGACGCCCCGATCGCGCTCCAGCTCCCGGTTCAAGACGGCGAGGTCCGACTGCATGTCGGCGGCGGCCCGCACGGCCCGCAGCGCGTCGTCCTCGTGCAGCTGCGGGATGCCGAACACCGCCATGACCGCGTCGCCGATGAACTTCTCGACCGTGCCGCCGTGGCGCTCGATCGAGGCGCGCATCGTGTCGAAGTACCTGGTCATGACGTTGCGAAGGGGCTCGGGGTCGAGGCCCTCGCCCATCGCGGTCGACCCCGTGACGTCGCAGAACACGATCGAGACGGTCTTGCGGACCTCGCCAGCCGGCTCAGCCGGAGCGGTCAGCGGCGTTGCGCAGTTCAGGCAGAACTTCGCCCGGTCGGGGTTCTGCTCGCCGCAGTTCGGACATTCCATCTACGGCACTATGACTGGTCCGCGGCAGCAGTACACGCCGCCGCGGGCGTGTGGCGCTACGCCGCGACCGCGACCCCGTTGCGTGCGCGCTTCCCGAGCTGCTGCACGACGTAGCGTGCGTCCCGCCCGACGCCGGGCAGCACGTCGGAGGCCGCCGCGAACTGGAACGGCAGTCCGACGAAGGCGAGACCGGGCTCGGCGGTGACGACGCCGCGCTCGTGGATCGGCTTGCCGTCCTCGCCGAAGATCGGCAGATCGATCCAGGACAGGTCGTGGCGGTAGCCGGTGCTCCAGATGACGTTCGTCACGTCGAGCACGCGACCGTCCTCGAGCACGGGCTTGCCGTCGCGCACGGCGGTCGTCTTCGGGCCCCGCTCGATGCCGGCGGCCAGCAACTGCTTCGGCTTCACGCGAACCAGCAGATCGCCTTGCGATGCGGCCTTGTCGCGCGCCTTGCGGCCCATCGGCGTCCGCAGCGTCAGCACGTGCCGACCGAGGAAGACGACGATCCGGACGAACAACTGGCGCGAGAGCCACGAGTCGATGTCGACCGGGACGTGGCCGCGGTCCGGCCCCGAGAGCCACGTCGGATGCGTGCGGACGACCTCCATCGCGATGTCGGCTCCCGAGTTGCCGGCGCCCACGATGAGCACGCCGCCGTCGCGGAGCTGCGACGGTCGCAGGTACTCGCTCGAGTGCAGCTGCACGATCGAGGGGTCGAGCTCGCGGGCGATCGCCGGCACGCGGGGCTCCCGGTGCGCGCCGGAGGCGACGATCACGTTGGTCGCCTCGAAGCGCCGCGAGCCGGTTGCCACGACATAGGTGTCGCCCTCGCGCCACACGCGTTCGACGCGCGTGTTGAGCTCGACGGGCAATGCGAAGCGGGCGACGTAGGACTCCATGTAGTCGGCCATCTCATCCTTGGTCGGGGTGGCATCGCCCTTGCCCGGGAACCGGCCGCCCGGCAGGCCGATGTAGCGGGCCGGCGTGAACAGCTTCAGGGAGTCATACCGGTTGCGCCAGGAATCTCCGACGCGCGGGTTCGCGTCGAGCAGCACGAACGACCTCCCGGACTTCTTCAGGTAGTAGCCGGCCGACAGCCCCGCCTGCGCTGCCCCGATGACCACCGTGTCGATCCGTTCCGTCTGCATCTCGATCCCCTTCCGTCCGATGCGAGGAACCTAGGTCGGCGCCGGGCGCGGCACATCGCCCGATCCCACCAATCTGGGGCGACGCCCGGATGGTGCGAACGCACCATGCCGGTTCAGGCGAGGTCGTGCGCGAACGCGAACGCGGTGGCCGCTGCGCGGGAGGACACCCCGACCTTCGCGTAGATGTTCTGGATGTGCCGGGCGACGGTGTGCTCGCTGATCACGAGCTCGACGCCGATGTCCCGGTTGGTCTTGCCGGCGGCGAGGAGCCGCAGGACCTCGACCTCCCGGGCGGTCAGGCCGCCGGGGATCGTGTCGGGAGCCCCGAGCAGGCGGCGCGTCGTCTCGGCGTCGGGCTCCGCGCCGAGCTGTTCGAACGCGGCGAGCGCCCCGATCAGGGCGAGCCGCGCGCCCTCGTCATCACCGAGGGCGCGGAGCGCCTCGCCGTAGCGCGCCCGGGCCCGGGCGGTCTCGTCGGGTGTGCGAACGTCCTGGCCGAGCGACACCGCGACGCGGAGTCGATCGGCGGCGTTCTCGGCATCCCCCTCGGCAAGCAGGACGGCACCCTCGGCCGCCGCCGCCGCAGCCTCCATCGCGTGTGTGCCGATCGCGTCCGCGATCGCCGCGAGCTCATCGGACGACGCGCGCGCGCCCGCGACGTCGCCCGTCGCCAACGCGACCTCGACGCACGCCGCCAGCACCCGGGCGCGGCGCGGGCCCGTCGGCGTGGACGCGAGGGCCGTCCGGAGCGCGGCCGCGGCCACCTCGGCATCGCCCTGGGCCAACCGCAGCAGCGCCAGGCCCGGCTGGGGGTCCGCGCCCAGCTCGTGGGCCCGGCCGTACGCGACCGCCGCACCCGCGAGGTCGCCGCGGCGCCGCCGGATCTCGCCGATCTGATACTGCGCGAGCCCCGCCGATGCGGGGTCGATGGCGGCCAGCTCCTCCGCGGCCAACGCGGCGGCCGCCTCCGCCTCGGGCCAGGCGCCGCGGATGCGCGCCACCTCCGCGCGGTTGACCCGGCAGAACCCCACGATCGGGGCCTCGGGCGGAAGCGCCTCGCACCACACCCCGGCCGCGTCGCTCCAATCGCCGGCACGGCGGATGTCGCTCAGCTCGAGGCACGCTTGGATCAAGCGCGCAATAGACGATGCCCGTGAAGTACGGGGAGATGGTGCCGGCCAGGATCAGGGCCATCGCCTCGTCCATGCGCGCGAGCCCGTCGGCGACCCGACCCATGTCGAGCAGCAACAGACCCTCGACGTGCAGCGACATCGCCAGGAGGTCGTCGTTCGCGAAGCGCTCGGCGCACGCGACCGCCTCTGCGGCGTGCGTGAGCGCATCCTCCGAGCGCCCTTCCATCTGGAGCATGCTCGTCTCGACCATCGTCACGAAGCCGCGCTCGACGCAGTCCGGCTGATCCCGAAGATGCCGTCGGGCGCGCGCCAGGAACCCGGCGCCCACCGCCGGCTCGCCGTGCATGGCGAACTCGATGCAGAGTCGCGCCGCCAGGAGGCCCGCCAGACGGTCGTCGCCGGCCGCCGCGAACCCCGCGTAGGCCTGCTGCCGCTCCGACATCGACTCCTCGAAGGCGGCGTGCCACCATGCCGCCTCCGCCAACCGCGCGTGGTCGAACGGCGTGCGCTCGGCCGGGTCGATCGCGCGCATCGCCTCGTACTCCTTGGCGTCCGGCACGCGTTGCAGGATGTCCTCGGCGCGATCCATGGCCCCCCTTTGCCGCCCGTGATCCCTGCTGGCATTGAACACCGAAGCGATCATTGGGGCCAGCCGGCAAACGTGGGCGCGCGGTGCGGTGGCAAGATGCGCGGATGGCGCGCGACCTCGAGGTCCCCACGGCGGAGCTGCTGCTCGATGTCCGGACCCCCGCGGAGCTCGCCCTGTCGCCGGACGGTGCGCGGCTCGCCTTCGCGTTGCACGCCACCGTCGCCGACGTGGGCTCGTTCCAGCCGAGCGATCTGTACGTGCTCGGGACCGAGCCGGACGCGGTGCCGCAACGGCTGACCCTCGGCGACTGCTGCGATCGGCTCCCCGTCTGGTCTCCCGATGGCACCCGGCTGGCGTTCCTGTCCGATCGGATCACGCCGGGGCACCAGCTTCCCTACACGATGCCCGGCGACGGCGGGGAGCCGGTGCTGGCGGCCACGCTGCGGGGTTCGGCCGAGAGCCTCGCCTGGTCCGCGCGACGGTGAGCGACTGCTCGTCCTGGCCGCGGATCCGCTCTCCTACGGCTTGGATTGGAGCGCCCGGGCCGTCAACGGCGCCGAGCCCGACCCCGACCCGATCGTGCGAACGCCCGGCGACGTGCGACGCCGGTTGTTCCTCGTCGACCTCGCGTCGGGCGAGGCTTCCGAGGTGGGGCCGCACGATCGCAGCGTCTGGGAGTTCGATTGGGACGGTGCCGACGTCGTCGTGGCCATCGTGTCCGCCGACCACTCGGGCTCGGGTTGGTACGACGCCGAGGTGGCCCGGCTGGATCTGGCCAGCCGATCCTCGCGCACGCTGTACGACTCGTCCTGGCAGATGGAAGGGCTTGCCCTGTCGCCCGATGCGACGAAGGCGGTCGTCGTCGAGGGCTACGCGAGCGATCACGGGCTGCTCGCCGGCAACCTCGTGGTGCTCGACCTGGCCGCCGCGACCGCCGCCGATCCGTGGCCCGACCTGCAGACGGTCGGCCTTGCGTCGTGGTGCGACGACGACTCGCTCTGGTACGCGAGCACCGAGGGCGTCGGCAACGCCTGCGGCCGGGTCTGGCTCGACGGACGCCGCGAAGAGCGTTGGCGCGACGACGCGTTCATCGGCGACGAGGTGACGACGCCGGCGTGCGTGATCGGCGAGGGCGCCGCCGACGTCTGGACCACGCATCAGGCGCACGGACGGGCGCCCGAGCTCGCGCGGTTCGATCAGCGAGACCGCGACCTGGTCGCGCGTGACCTCCTACAACGACCACATCGTGGAGGGCCGTGTGTTCCCCGACGTGCGCACGATCCGGTGGATGGGCGAGGGCGACGTCGAGATCGAGGGCTTGTTGATGACGCCGCGCGGCGCCGAGGGCCCGCTGCCGACGATCGTGTGCGTCCACGGCGGTCCGACGTGGAACTGGGGCTCCTACTTCTCCGACTCGGAGCCCAACGCGGTGCTGCTGGCGTCGGCCGGGTACGCCTGCCTGCTGCCCAACCCCCGCGGCAGTCAGGGTCGCGGGCACGCGTTCGCGCAGGCCGTGATCGGCGACGGCGGCGGGGTCGACTTCCGCGACATCATGGCCGGCGTCGACCACTGCGTCGCGCCAGGGCATCAGCGACCCGGATCGGCTCGGCATCGCGGGGCTGTCCTACGGCGGCTACATGGCCGGGTGGGCGGTCGGACAGACGGACCGGTTCGCCGCCTCGGTCGCGATGTCGGTGGTCGCGAACTACGTCTCCTACCACCTCACGTCGGAGGTCTGGTGGTACGACCAGGCGATCCTGGACGGCGACTGGACCGACCCGACGAGCCTGTACGTCGATCGCTCACCGGTCACGCACGCGCATCGGTGCACGACGCCGACGCTGATCCTGCAGGGCGCGGCCGACCTCTGTACCCCGGTGAGTCAGGCCGAGGAGCTGTACCGCGCGATCGCGGAAGCGGGGGCCGAGGTCGAGCTGGTCGTGTACCCGCGCGAAGGGCATGTGCCCCTCGAGCGGGCACATGCCCTCGACGCGATCCGTCGCACGCAGGCGTGGTTCGACCGCCATCTGCTGCGTTAGTCGGCGGCGTTGGCCGCGTCCTCCAGCACCTTGATGTCGATCTTCTGCATCTGCAGCATCGCCTGCATCGCGCGCTGGGAACGACCCGGGTCGGGGTCGCTCAGGAGCTCGCCCATCCGCTCGGGGATGACCTGCCAGCTCAGACCGAACCGGTCCTTGAGCCAGCCGCACTGTCCTTCCTCGCCGCCATCGGCGGTGAGCTGCGACCAGAGCCGGTCGACCTCGTCCTGGTCCTTGCAGCTCACGTTGAACGAGACGGCCTCGGTGAACGGGAACTGCGGTCCGCCGTTGATGGCCGTGTAGTCCTGCCCCGCGAGCTGGAAGAACACCAGCGCGACGTTGTCGCCGCTCGGCGTGCCATCGAGGCGCTGCACGTTCGTGACGGCCGAGTCCTCGAACAGCGAGACGTAGAAGTTCGCGGCCTCTTCTGCCTGGGTGTCGAACCACAGGCACGGTGTGATCCTCTGCATGACGATGCTCCTTTCCTGGTCGTTAGCTGTTGGCGACGAGCTTCGCGAGCAGGTCGTCGAGGCGGTCGTAGCCGTCGTTCATGCCCTCGGCCATGCCGCTTTGGACCATGGCGTCGCGCGCTTCGACGGATTGGTACACGGAGTTGGAGCGCACGGTGGTCTTCCCGTCGTGCTCCTCGAGCGTCAGCGTGTCCAACGAGACGTTGCCGGGCGCGCCCTCGAACTCGAAGGTCTGGACCATGCCGTCGGGGGAGGGCTCGCCGTGGAAGACCCCGTGGAACGCGTAGGCGTTGCCGGCGTCGTCGGCGTGGATGTAGCGATACGAGCCGCCGTCACGCAGGTCGTAGCGGTCGATCGTCATCGTGTACTTCCGTGGCCCGAGCCACTGCACGAGCAGGTCGGGCTCGGTGAACGCGCGGAAGACGAGATCGCGTGGTGCGGCGAACGTGCGGGTCGTGAAGACCTGTGGCACCCCCGGCTCCGCGGTGATCTGTAGTTCGGTCATGACGTGCTCCCTTCTGGGTCGGCGTCGGTTTCCTTGAGCGCCTCGAGCAGCTCGTCGAGCCGTTCGTAGCTCTCTTCCCAATATTCCCGATAGTCCGCGAGCCATGCGGTGGCCTCGCGCAGGGGTTCGGCCCTGAGGTGGCTGAGGCGGGCGGTCGCCTGCCGGGTGCGGGTGATCAGCCCCGCGCGCTCGAGCACCTTGAGGTGTCGCGAGATGGCCGGCTGGGACACGGTGAAGGGGGCGGCGAGCTCCCCCACGGACGCATCGCCCCTGGTCAGGCGTGTCAGGAGGGCGCGCCGGGTGGGATCGGCGAGCGCTCCGAACACCGCGTCCAACTGGTTCGTTGCCATCGATAACCTCTACTTTCTAGAACAAGAAGGTTATACATCACTCCGGGAACGCGTGTCAACCCCTCTCGCGGTTCGCGTCAGCCGGGGATCGTGAAGGCGATGCTCGTGCCGCCGTCGGCGGGCTGCGTGGCCTCGATCGTGCCGCCGTGCGCCTCCACCAGGCGTTTGGCGATCGCCAGACCGAGGCCCGTGCCGCCGGTGTCGGCGGATCGCACGAAGCGGTCGAAGACATGCGGGAGCAGCTCGGCGTCGATGCCCGGGCCGGTGTCGCGGACCTCGGTGCGCACGCCGGCCTTCGTCGCGGACACGCGCACGAGGACGCGACCTCCCGGCGGTGTGTGCCGGATCGCGTTCGACAACAGGTTCTGCAGCACCTCGGCCAGGCGGACGGGGTCGGCGTCCAACGGCGCGGGGTCCGACGCCTCGAGCACGAGCGTCACCGTCTTGTCGTTCGCCGTCTGCTCGAGCGAACGGATCGCGTCCTCGGCGAGGATGCGCATGTCCACCGGCTCGCGATGCAGCGGCAGGACGCCTTCCTCCGCCATCGACAGGGTCCGGAGGTCGTCCAACAGCCGGGCCATGAGCGCGGTCTCGTCGAGCATCGCCCGAAGGCGCTCGGGATCGGCCCCGTACAGCCCGTCGAGCATGCCCTCGACGGAGCCGCGGATCACCTGCAGCGGCGTGCGCAACTCGTGGGCCATGTCGGCAAGCAGCTCCCGCCGCCGGCGTTCGTTCGTCTCCAGTCGCTCGGTCATCTCGTTGAAGGCCGTGCCCAGTCGGCGCAGCTGTCCGGAGGACGACACGTCGATCCGCGCTTCGTAGTCGCCCGCCGCGACACGATCGGCCGCATCCATGAGTCCACCGACCGCGCGGGTGTAGCGCCACAACCAACGCGCGACGGCAGCGAGACCGACGAGCACGACCGTCGTGACGACGACGAAGACCCAGAGGTGCGGCGCGTTCCCGGCAACGAGCGAGGCCACCAGCCACGAGAGGGCCGCGATCAGCAGCACCAGCACGGTCAGGACCGCGAGGGCGCCGCGACGGAACCGCCGCCCCGGCCCGAAGCCCCCGCCTCCCCAAGGCCGGGGGCCGTTCGACCACGGCGGTGGACCCCCGCCCCACGGCGGTCCGCGATGCTCGTGCGGCTCAGTCATCGGCGAACCGGTAGCCGACGCCGTGCACCGTGAGCACGTATCGAGGCCGGCCGGGCTCCGGCTCGATCTTGCGACGCAGGTTCTTCACGTGTGCGTCGATCGCGCGCTCGTAGGACTCGAGCGTGTCGCCGTGCAGCGCGTCCTGCAGCTGACCCCGCGTGAACACCCGCCCCGGCTCCCGGACGAACGTCGCCAACAGCTGGAACTCGGTGGGCGTCAGCTCCACGTTGTGACCGTCCACGCGAGCTCGCATCTTGGACAGGTCGACCTCGACGTCTGCCGCTCGCAGCACCTCCGCCGCGCCGGCCCGCGACGTCCGCCGAAGGACGGCCCGCACGCGCGCGACCAGCTCCTTGGGGCTGAACGGCTTGACCAGGTAGTCGTCGGCGCCGATCTCCAGCCCGACGACCCGGTCGGTCTCCTCGCCGCGAGCCGTGAGCATCACGATCGGCACGTTGGTGGAACGCCGCAGCTCTCGGGCGACGTCCAGCCCGTCGATCCCGGGCAGCCCGAGATCGAGCACCACCAGATCGGGCCGTTCGCCTCGCGCGCTGGCGAGCGCCGCGCCGCCGTCGCCCACGACCGTGACCTCGAACCCGGCGACCTCGAGGTAGTCGCGCAGGTTGCGCGCGATCTGCATCTCGTCCTCGACCACCAGGATCCGTGCCATGTCGGTTGGGAGCCTCTCGCGCGGAAGGGGCGGAGGCAAACGCTGCCTCCGCCCCCGCCTGCTCAGCCGGCCGGCGCCGCCGGCGTCTCGCCGTGCTCGTGTTGGTGCCACTCGCGCGCGCGTTCCTCGAACTTGCGGCGCCCGTCTTCGTTCCACGGGCCTCCGCCGTGATGGGGGCCACCCCATCGCCCCGCGCCCTTGAAGATCGCTCCGATGAGGAAGAAGGTGCCGAACAGGAACAACGGGAACAGGAAGAACCCGGGGAAGAAGAACGGGTGGCCCTGATCCACGACATGGACGACCTGGACCTCCTGCCCGTTGGTCTGCGCGACCTGCACCTGTTCGATGCCCTGCGCGATCCCGTTGCGCTCTCCCGCCTGGTACGCCGCCACGCCGATGCCGATCCCCATGAGGATCACCACCAGCAGGGCCACCACTGCTATGCCTCGACGCATGTCTGCCTCCTTGTCTCGCGTCTGACCCCACGTTGGCGGCGAGATGTGAACCACTTGTGAAGAGGAGAGGGAGGTTCCGAGAGGAGCGGCGGCTTGAGTCTGCTCCGACGTGATGCTACGGTCCGACGACGCCGCTCCTCGTGAGCGGCCCGACCCGCACAGGAAGGAGGCGACTGATGACTGCCACGGAAGTCTGTTCGGCGCCTCCTGGCGTCGGTCGGTTCTGCAACGTCTGATTCCCGCTGACCTCCAGGGGCGCCCTTTGGTTTCTCGCGCCTACGTGGAGGTCATGACCCATGTCCGATCATCGACGCCGCGGCGATCGACGACGAACCGGCTCGTTCCGGTGCGTGCACTGTCGACTCGACGTGTCCGACGACGCACCTGGAACCGCACATAGGAATCACTGCCCGACCTGTCTGTGGAGTCGTCATGTCGACGACGACACACCCGGCGACCGCGACGCCGACTGCGGCTCGCAGATGGAGCCGATCGGCATCACCGTCCGCGGTGGCGGCGAGTGGGTGCTCGTGCATCGCTGCACGGGCTGCGACGACGTCCATCTGAACAGGACGGCGGGTGACGACAACCCGTTGATGCTGCTTCGGATCGCGGTGCTGCCGCTCGCGCAGCCGCCGTTCCCGCTCGAATGGATCGGTCAGATATGAGCCGGCGGCATGTCGCTCAGGGCAGCCGCCACCCGGTCGAGGTTGGCCTGCCAGACGTCGTCGGGCGTCGGCGGCAGGATGTCGTCCCAGATCGCCGCGAAGCTGCCGATCAGCTGGGGGATCCTCGCCGGTCGCGCCATGAACCACCAGTGCAGATGCTCGCTGCCGTCGCCCCAGCGACAGACGTGGACCCGGCCGATCTCGCCCGAGGCCCGGACCGCCCGTTCGACGCGCGCGATCATCACGCCGAGGTCCGCGGCGAGCGCATCGGGCAGGTCGCCGGGGTCGGCGAAGTGCTCGCGCGTCTCGAGCAGCACGACGACGGGCAGCCCGTTCGGCTTCGCGGGCAGCAGGCGCCAGCGTTCGTTCGTCCAGATGTATGCCTCGTCGGGCTGCGCGCAGCTCCAGCAGTCGACGCCACCCTCCCCGTTGCGCGGCTCCTCGGCATCGACCGGCGGCAGGAGCGCGCGCGGCCGCATCTCGCCGTCGAACGGAAACTCCTCCCACTCCTCGACGGGCGGCATGCGGAGTGCGTCGACGGCGCGGGCGTGCAGCTCTTCCGGTGTCTCACTCATCGCGACATCGTAGGGCGGGAGTAGGCTCGCGAGCCATGGAGTGGCCGGAGGAGTTCTACGAGATGCGTCGAGGCGTCGGCTGCCCGATGTGCGCGGAGGGGCGACCCGACGCGACCCCGCACGGCATCCGCTTCTTCGCCGGCGAGGTCGCGGACGCCTATCTGCGGCGGACGTCGATCCAGCGCGGACTCTCGGTCGTGGTCTGGCGTGGGCGGCACGTCGCCGAGCCCAGCGAGCTCACCGACGAGGAGGCCGCGACGTACATGCGGGAGGTCTTCACGGTCGGGCGGGCGATCGAGCAGGTCATGCAGCCCGTCAAGATGAACTACAACCTGCTCGGGAACTCGCTGCCGCATCTGCACACGCACGTGGTGCCGCGCTACGCGGACGATCCGAAGCCCGGATGGCCGTTCCCGTTCCCGGAGGTCGAGCCCGAGGCGTTCCCCGAGGACGAGTTGCAGCGCGACGTCGACGCGTTGCGGGCGGCGCTCGCGACATGACGGTCATCTACACCTGGCGCGGCGACTTCGAGAACGAGGAGGTCAACGCCCTGCACGCCGAGGCCTTCGATCATCCCGTGTTCGACAGTGACGGATGGGATTGGCGGGCGCAGGTGCAGGACCACAGCCTCGGCTGGGTGTGTGCGCGGGACGGCGCGGATCTCGTCGGCTTCGTCAACGTCGCGTGGGACGGCGTCGTGCACGCGTTCGTGCTCGACACGATGGTCGCGATGCATGCGCGTCGGCGCGGCATCGGGACCGAACTGGTCGCGATCGCCGTGACCGAGGCGCGCAACGCCGGCTGCGAGTGGCTCCACGTCGACTTCGAGGACCATCTGCGCGCCTTCTACTTCGAGGAGTGCGGGTTCACCCCCACGAACGCGGGCCTGATCCAGCTCTCGTCGGGTTGACCTCTCTAGGTCTTGAGCGTATGCTTTGAGCATCTGCTCAAGAAGGAGAGAGTCATGAGTAGCGAAGGGAACGTGGTCCTGGTCTACACCATCTACGTCGCAGTCGCTGTGGGTCTCACGATCTGGCTCGCGCGCACCCTGTTCCGCAACGGCACGGTCTTCCTGGAGGACGTCTTCACCGGGTCTCCCGGGCTTGCCGAGGCGGTCAACCACCTCCTGGTGGTCGGCTTCTACATGTTGAGCCTGGGGTACGGGCTGTACATCCTGCGGGCGACCGACGGGATGGACGGACTCGAAGCGGCGCAGTTCCTGGTCAACCGGCTGGCGGTGCTGCTGGTCAGCCTGGCCGCCATCCACTTCGTGAACGTCTTCGTGTTCTGGCGGATCCGCGTGCACCGCGAGCGTCGCGACCTGCCGACGCCGGTCACCGCAACGGGTGTCATCCCGCCGGCGCCGACCGACACGGAGTGGTGAGACCGATGGAGCGCACGAAGCTCACCGTCCTGTACGACGAGCAGTGCGCGTTCTGTCGCCGCTGCCGGGACTGGCTGGCTGCCCAGCCGGTCCTGGTGGCGGTCGAGCTCCTTCCCTCGGGCTCGCCGGCCGCACAGGCGCGGTTCGGCGACGCACCGTGGATCGGGAAGGAGCTCGTCGTGGTCGACGACGACCGGAACGCGTGGGTCGGTCCATCGGCGTTCCTCATGTGCCTGTGGGCGACCGCGAAATACCGTTCGTGGGCGTTCCGATTCACGGAGCCGGGCTTCGAGCGGTTCGCGGAGCGGTTCTTCCTGCACGTCTCGAAGCGCCGGGGCTCCTACGCCGCATGGCTCGCGAAGTCCGATCCCGAGTGTGCGTACTGCGACGACGTGCAAACGAGGAGGGGCGCATGACGCCGACGTCGAAGCGTGGGTCCGAGACGCGCGACCGCATCGTGACGGCGGCGCTCGAGACCGTGCGCGAGGAGGGGTTCGGGAACACGACGGCTCGGGCGATCGCCGCGCGCGGCGGCTTCAACCAGGCGCTGATCTTCTATCACTTCGGGTCGGTGGACGAGCTGCTCGACGAGGCGTTCGGACGCGTGTCCGAACAGCAGGTGGAGCGGTACCGGGACGCGGTCAAGGAGTTGGGTTCGTTGACCGACCTGGTGCAGATCGCGCGCCGGCTGCACGCCGAGGACCTCGAGTCGGGCGCGACGACGACGGTGACGCAGATGATGGCCGCGGCGAGCGACCCCGAACGTGGCGGCGCGCTGCTCGATCGTTTCGATCTGTGGATCGGCCTGGTCCAGGAAGCGCTCGAGCGCGCGGCCGCGCAGTACCCGATCGCGGCCGTCGTGCCGCCGCGCGAAGCTGCGTACGCGATCTGCTCGATGTTCCTCGGGATCGAGCTGATGTCGCGGCTGGACCCCGAGCGGTCCGAGGCCGAGGCGGTCTTCGACATGATGCAGACCGCCGCCGGTCTCGTGGAACAGTTCGCGCCGATGATGCTCGCTCTCGAAGAGGGCACGCCGTGACGCGGCCTCAGGGCCCGACGTGGACCGGCTTCGTTCTTTGGGTGCTGGCCGGCGCCGGGCTCGCGCTCGCGACGATCTCATTCAGTGTCTTGATCCTCGTGGCGGTCGCGATCGGGGTCGTCGTGCTGGCGACCCGCCGGACGGTCGTGCAGTCGGCGTTCGGGCTCGTGACTGGTGCGGGTGTCCTCCTGCTGTATGTCGCGTACGTGCAGAGACACGGCCCGGGCACGGTGTGTTGGCAAACGGCGACGGCATCCGGGCTGCGAGGACTACCTCAATCCGTGGCCATGGCTCGTGGCGGGCGTCGTGCTCGTGTGCGTCGGGGTGGCGTGCACACATCGGCCAGATGCGGCGGGCGCGCGAACGCATGACGAACGTGTGAGAAGGGGCCTCGTCCTTTCCGCGGATTCGCGCTAGGTTGGAAAGATCCGAGGGAAGGGGGAACCCCATGGACAAGGTTCTGCATTTCGAGATCACCGTGGACGACGAGGAGCGGGCCAAGGAGTTCTACGGCTCGATCTTCGACTGGGAGCTGAACTCCGCCGATATGGGTGGCGGGATGGCCTACACGACCATCACCACGGTGCCGATCGACGATCAGATGCGCCCCAAGGAGCCTGGTGCCATCAACGGTGGATTCACGAGCAAGGGCAAGGAGACGCCCTCGCCCGTGATCACGATCGGCGTTGACTCGATCGACGACACCTTGAAGAAGATCGAGGCCGGCGGCGGCACCACCGTCACACCGCGGACCCCGATCCCCAACATGGGCGCCTTCGCCTACTTCAAGGACAGCGAGGGCAACACGATGGGCCTGTTCGAAGGCGGCATGTAGCTCGCGGTTCCGCCCAAAGCTCAAGCTCCAGGGCCGGGCACCGGCTGGATGTTCGTGAGGCTCATCGGTTCACAGCGGGCACGGCATGCGCCGATTGACGCGCACACTGGGTGATATGCAACTGACGTAGGGGTTCTATGCGGCCCGGTACGCCTGCCACGCCTGCGATGCGCGCACGGACTGATCCGGCGTGAAGGCGTACATGCACCCGTCGTCGGTGTAGTCCATGAAGTTCTCGGTCGGGTCGAGCCCGGGCGTCAGGTGCACGTGTCGCGGCCGACCGGACAACCGAACGCGGGCGATGCCTCCGCCGGCGTGTCGGCGATCAGGTCGCCGTCGCCGGTGCACCCACCCTGGAAGGTGTGGTACAGCCCGAGCCAGTGGCCGATCTCGTGCGTCGCGGTGTCGCCTTCGTTGTAGGGGGCGGCGTTCCCGCCCGGCAGGCTCGAGTACAGGATCACGATGCCGTCGTTCAACGTGTTCGCGGTGTAGTTCCACGGGAAGGTCGCCCAGCCGAGCAGGTAGTGGCCGAGATCCGCGGTGTAGACGTTGAGCGTGTTCGCGCCGCCGACGCGGAGCGCCTGCTTCATGGCGGTCTCGCGGCCGGTGCCCGGGGACATGTTGAACCAACCGACGTTGAGGGTGCGGTCGACGCTGACGAGCTTGAAGGAGAAGGGCGTCTTCGCGCCGCCGGTGCGGCCGCTGTAGGAGTCGTTGAGCACGTCGATCTGCGCCTGGATGTGCGCCAGCGGGATGTTGCCGTCGCTGTAGGCGTCGCCGCGCGTGATCACGTGGAACGCGACCGGGATCGTCACCTTCGTGACGCCCGCGGCCGCCTGGCTCGCGAGGGATGGGTGCTTGCCGATCCACCTTGCCACCGGATCGCTTTTCGGAACGCGCATCGGTTCGGCGACCTTGCCGTAGCCGGCGTGCGTGATCTTCGCGGCCGAGGCTTTGGCTTCGTGACACGACTGCTTCTTTGTGTGGCTGGAGTAGAGGTCACTGGCCGAGGTGGCCGGTGCGAGCAGCGCCACGAGCATGAATGCGGTGGCGACAGAGGCGGATAGACGAGCGACACGTCGACGGGTCATCTGGAGTCCCTCCCTGGCGGCCTGATCGGGGTTCGGGGGTGGCCGCAGGCTGCGAGCTTGCCACGAGTCGGCCATCTGTGTCGACACTACTTGTCAGGCGCCTGACGACCTCTTGCCGAGCCGCTGTCGACCAACGTTATGCCCTTGTACGTTTCGCTCAGGGAAACGACAGGGAGGCGCAGTGCAGACGCGGACGATCGGCACCCAGACGTTCTCGGTCATCGGGCTGGGTGGGTACGAGCTCGGGCAGGATCAGGGTTGGTCGGGTGCGCGTGAGGTGCTCACCGCCGCGATCGAATCTGGCACCGACTGGGTCGATACATCCGAGGCCTACTTCGACGAGTTGAACGAACTCACCGTCGGCGCTGCGTATGCGCGATGTCGGCGCTCCGATCAAGGTCTCCAGCAAAGTCGCGCCGGACGCCAGCGGATTCCGCGCCGACCAGATCCGGAAGGCGTTCATCGGCAGCCTGGAGCGGCTCGGCATCGACCGGCTGGACATGTACCTGCTGCACTGGCCCGACGAATCAGGTGTGCCGCTCGAGGAGACGTGGACGGCGATGCGCCAACTTGTCGACGACGGCTTGATCAACCTCGCCGGTCTGTCGAACTTCGACCAGGCGCAGATCGAGCTCTGCCAGACGATCGGCCCCGTCGACGTCATCCAAGAGGGCCTGTCGCCGATCGATCACCTGGATACGCTCGAGCTGGCGCGATGGTGCCAGCAGCAAGGGATCGGCGTGGTGACCTACGAGCCGCTCGGCAGCGGGATGCTGGCCGGCGCGATCCACGGTCCAGATGACCTCCAACGTGTCGTCGGCGACGACTATCAGGAGTGGGGCTTCTGGCAGCGGCTGTTCGCACCCGGGAAGTTCGATCGGTCGGCGATCGTCCGCGACGGGATGCTGGAAATCGCCGAACGGATCGGCTGCTCGCTGCCCCAGCTGGCCCTCGCGTGGAACATCCAACAGGCAGGAGTCAGCGCGACGTTGGCCGGCACGAGCAACCCCGCGCACGCCCGCACGAACGCGGAAGCCGCCGACGTGGTGCTCACCCGAGATCAGATCGACGAGATCGACACGCTGATCACCCTTGGCCCGACCTTCGCGTGAGTCGGGGTCAGCCCTGGCCGTTGGCGACACCCGTTCATCACAAGGTTGATTCGGTTCCTACCCCTCGGAGGAGCGGGCGGCGCGGCGCCGTGCGATGTAGAGGCCCGCGAGGCCGAGGCCCAAGAGGCCGATCGCGGCCACCGTGTAGGGAGTGGTGTTGGAGCCGGTGAAGGCGGTACCGCTGGTGCCTCCACCAGGATGCTTCGGGGTGCGGGTGCCGCTCTCCGCCTTGACCGAGGTGGTCGGGGTGCTGGAAGACGAAGTCGGGCTTTCCGTGTCCGTCGGGGTACCCTTCGGTCGCGTCCCGTATCGGTCGGTCGGCGTCCCAGTATCGGTCGGGTCGGCGTCCCAGTATCGGTCGGGCTCGGCGTCCCAGTATCGGTCGGGCTCGGCGTCCCAGTATGTGTCGCCGTCGGCGGCTCGGCGTGCCGCCGGAGGTGCAGTGGCTCAGCTTCAGGAAGGCCGTATCGTTGTTCCCCTCGTAGGTCGCTGTCGCCGTGTCACCGGCCGAGATCGAGCCGTTGGTGTCGACCGAGTAGCTGCCGCCGCCGCTTTCCTCCATGACATAGGAGTGACCCTCGAACGTCAAAATGGCGCTCGTGATCCCTTGCGCCGGCGACAAGATCCAATGTCCGCCGTCCGAGCAGGGCAGGTTTTCCGAGCCTTGATCCTGTCCACCCGTCCACGAGACGCTTGTCGAGGCATGCGCCACCCCGATGAACAAGACCGTGAACGCGACGGTTCCCAGCAATGTAAGTCGCTTCATCGTTTCCCCCTCCAAGAGATCCGGCCATAGCCGGTGACACCGAGGAGGCCATACCCCGTTCGAGACCGAAGAAACGGACATGCGGGCCGAATCGCTCGCCGCATCCATGGCATTGCAAAAGGAGATCAGCGCGAACCGTGCCTTGGCTGCTCCCGGACTCGTTTCAGCGGCTTCAGACGGGCCACACGTACTCCAAGTCGTCTTCCACGTCGGGGAAGAGCGGACGGTAGTGGTCTGGGTCCTTCCGCACTAGCGCAGAGCGGTAGGCGCGATGCAGGTCGTCCCGCCCGAGCCAGGGCGGCATCATTCCGAGCCGCGCGAGCTCCTTCTGCGTCCGCACCGGCTCGCCGTGCAGGTGCGGCAGGAGCTTTTCGCCAACCGTGTCGGCTCGGCCGTGCGCCGTCCACTCGCGCACGATCGCCAGGCCATAGGTCACGAGCGCCGGCTCGTAGCCGCGCCACATCCGCGTCACGGGGTGGTTCACCCACCCACCCCGCTCCCTGTGGAGCGCGTTGCAGATCTGCAGGACCTCCACGCGTTGCTTGCCCAGTCGCCGGCCGTCCAGCACCCCGGCCGTTTGCTCGAAGTCCGGGAAGGGGAGGAACGTTTGCACCCGGCCACCCTACCCACGGCCGCGGGAGTGACTCTGAACGACTGCGAGGGGTCCAGACGTGCTTATCGATCCGTTGCGGAGTTAGGCCCGGCGACTCGGAACGTCAATCGCCACCTGCCTTCTTCCGACTGACGGGGTTGGTCCGGCAGCGGTTCGATGCCCGCGTAGCCCTGCTGGGTGAGTCGGTGCGTACCGATCTTGAGCGCATCGCCCAAGGTCATGCCGGGGAAGTCCTTGACGTCGACGGTCTGCATCGCCATGACCAGCAGGCTACGTGCTACCTAAACGCGACTAGGACTAGAAGTCATCCCCCGATCTGCCCCGCCCCGACGACAACGGCGGATATTGATTGCGCGACCGGCTATTTCCGCGCCGTAGGCTTGATAGACGACGCCCGACTGGCTGATGCTGCCCGGATGAGCAAAGAGTTCGTGTGCACCGAATGCGGGTCCGATTCGCTCGTGTCCTCCGGAGTGTTCGAACATGGGACCTGGATCCAGCGGCTCACCTGCTGGACGTGTCGCGACTGTCAGACGGTCATCGCCGTCCCTGAATCGGGAATCGAGACGGTGGAAGAGCCGGTCCTATGAGGATCGTAAGGGCCCCGAGAATCTGGGCGAGCGCTTGCGTTGACAGCGACTAGGCCGACTCTTCGCGCTGCTTGAGACGTTCGATGCCGTCGAGCATCAGGTCGAGGGAGAACTCGAACTCGAACTGGTCGTCGCAGCCGGGGCCGACGGTCGACGCGTCGTCGTGGCTGACCGCCATGTACAGCTCGTAGATCGACGGGAACGTCGCCGCCATCGCCTCGATCATCTCGGCCGGCATCGGTTCCTCGCCGTCGGACTGATCGTTGAACAGCTCCTGCGAGAAGCCCATCAGGCGGCTGCCCATCGCGTGCATCGTGTGGTGCGTCAGGTCGATCGAGAACCCGCCCGCCGTGAACATCGCGATCATCGAGTCCATGTAGGCCATCACGACGGGGGTGGGCTGGGTGCGCGACTCCATCACGCGCGAGGCCCACGGGTGGCGAAGCAGCGCGCGGCGTGCCGAGAGGATCCGGTCGCGGACCGCGGTCTTCCAGTCGGTGTCGGTGCGGGCGGGATCGATCTCGCCGACGACGACGTCGAGCATGCCGTCGAGCATCTCCTCCTTGTTGGCGAGGTGCTTGTAGAGCGCCATCGGCACCACGTCGAGCTCCTGCGCGAGCCGGCGCATGCTGAGCGAATCGGCTCCCTCCCGGTCGGCGAACGCGACGGCCGTGGCCAGGATCCGCTCCCGGCTCAGAGGCACGCGGGCCTTGGTCTCGAGGTCGGTCTCGGTCTTCATCCGCTCGGCCATTTGACAAGTGTACGCCGTACACGGTAGGTTCCGTCCATCGGTGTACGCCGTACACCAGTCCAACCAGAGGGGAAACGCGATGAAGGCGATCGTTCAGGACAAGTTCGGCTCGGCGGACGTGCTCGAGTTCCGCGATGTCGAGGATCCGGTGGTCGGCGAGGACGACGTCCTCGTGCAGGTGCGGGCGGCCGGCTGCGGCCCCGACGTGTGGCACATCATGACCGGCAAGCCGTACTTCGCTCGGCTCATGCCCGGGTTCAAGAAGATGAACGCCGCCGTGCGCGGCAGCGATGTCGCCGGGCGTGTCGAGGCCGTCGGCGCGAACGTGACGGACCTGCGGCCCGGCGACGAGGTGATGGGCGAGGTCAAGGGCTCCTTCGCCGAGTTCGCGATCGGCACCACCGAGACGCTCGTGCGCAAGCCGGCCAACATCTCCTTCGAGCAGGCGGCGGCCGTTCCCGTCTCGGGTTGCACCGCCCTCCAAGCCCTCCGCGACGTTGCGGCGGTGCAGCCGGGGCAGACGGTGCTGGTCATCGGTGCGGCCGGCGGTGTGGGCACGCTCGCCGTGCAGATCGCGAAGGCGTCCGGCGCCAAGGTCACCGGCGTGTGCAGCGGGCCGAAGGCCGACCTGGTCCGTTCGCTCGGCGCCGACGACGTGATCGACTACACCAGCGAGGACTTCACGGACGGGAGTCGCCGCTGGGACGTCATCGTCGACGGCGCGGGGCGTCGGCCGCTGCGGCACCTCCGTCGCGCGCTCGCGCCGAAGGGGACGCTGGCGATCGTGGGCGGCGACGGCGGTGGCAACTGGACCGGCGGCTTCTTCCGCCAGATCCTGCGAGCGCCCCTGCTGTCCCTCTTCACCGGTCAGCGCATGCGCCCGGTCATCTCGAAGGTGAACCGAGCAGACCTCGAGACGCTGCGGAAGCATGATCGAGGACGGAAGGCTGACGCCGGTCGTCGATCGGACGTTCGCGCTGAACGAGGCGGCAGACGCGGTCCGCTACTTGGAAGAGGGTCACCCAACGGGCAAGGTCGTCGTCACGGTGTAGATCCTCCACTGCCTGGGTCGCAGGTCTCCTCGGGACCTGTGCCGGACCCGGAGCAACCTCGGGCTTCGGTACACTCCCGTTCGTTCAAAGACCCTGCTTGAGAGGCTGATACCTGCATGTCACGAGTCATCTTGATCGCGTGGGATGGCGCCGACTGGCGCATCCTTGACCCCCTGCTCGAGCAGGGCGCTCTGCCCAACCTTCAGGCGTTGATCGATCGGGGGCAGAAGGACGTGCTGCGAAGCACGGTCCCGACGCACTCGTGGAGCGCGTGGCCGAGCTTCCTGACGGGCGTCGACCCGGTGGACCACGGGGTCTACGACATCCTCGAGACGGTGCCGGGCACCCACAAGCAGTACCCGGTCACCTACAAGTCGATCAAGGCGCGCACGTTCCTGGACGACCTCACGGCCGCGAACAAGAACATGCTGCTGCTCGACGTGCCGCTCACGTTCCCGGCGCCGCAACCGCTCGCGGGCAACCTGCTGGCCGGCGGCGTGCTGCCGAAGAACCGCACGTTCACCTCGCCGACCGACCTGCCCGAGACGCTCGCCAAGGCCGGGCTCGAGTGGCCGATCAACGGCATGAGCTGGACGACGTATCACAACAAGCCGGACCCCTACCTGGACGAGGCCTACGAGGTCACGGCCAAGCGCATCAAGGTCAGCGAGTGGCTGATGGACAACACCGAGTGGGACCTGATGGCCAGCGTCTGGGTCAGCATCGACCGCACCCAGCACTGCCTCAGCAACTACGTGGCGCCCGATCACCCCGACTACGCCAAGAACAAGGACTCGCGCATCGGCAACAAGGTGGCCGACATCTTCCGCCAGGCCGACGAGGCGATCGGCTCGTTCGTCAGCCGCGCGCGGCCCGACGACATCATCCTGTTCATCTCCGACCACGGGTTCCAGTCGTGCACGCGCACGATCAACATGGATCGCCTGCTGCACGAGTTCGGGTACCTGGACTTCAGCGCGGCCAACGCGGTGTTCGGGCCGATGCAGTGGGGGCCGATGCGCAAGGTCGCGCGCAAGGTCTACGACACGCTCGGTCTGCACGGCAAGGTGAGCCTGCCGCAGTCGGTGAACTGGTCCAAGACCAAGGCGTACACGACGATCCGCTCCACCGGCGAGGGCGTCAGCCTGAACGTGGCCGGCCGCGAGATCGACGGCGTCGTCGACCCGGGCGACTACGAGAAGGTGCGCAACGAGCTGCTCGACCGCCTCGGCACGTTCGTCGATCCCAAGACCGGCAAGAAGCCCGTCAAGGAGATCTACAAGCGCGAGGAGATCTTCAAGGGTCGCTACGCCGACACCGCGCCCGACATCCTGATGGTGCCCGCCGAGGGCTACTCGCTGTCGCACGCCAAGGCCGCCTACGAGGACGCCGACTGGGTCAGCGGCGACCACCGCATCGAGGGCACGATCGTGGCCGTCGGTCCGAACGTGAAGCCGTTCGAGACACCGCCGGCGCTGATCGACATGGCCCCGACGATCGTCGCGGCGTTGGATGCGCCGACGGCGGTCAAGCCGAGCGGTCGCGTGCTGCACGAGATCGTGGGCGCGGCCGAGCTGAAGGCGCGCCAGGCGACCGAGACCTCATCGGCCGGCGCGGCGATCCCGGGCATGGGCAACGAGGCCCAGGTCACCGACACCGAAGCCGACGAGATGGAAGAGCACCTCCGCGGCCTCGGCTACATCGAGTAACAGGACGCTCGGGCACCACAGAGTTGTTTGAACTGATCGAGAACCACCTGGGCAAAGCGTTCGTGAAGGTCCAGCAGGCGATGCAGGTCCAAGTGCATATGATGCAGCCGCCCAGTCCGAGCAATCCGTAAGCCGGGCTGGCTGCTTCACTCCCACTTAGGTGAACACAGACACCAAGTCAGCGATCGGAGGAACTCGAGTGAGCGAGGCAGCGACACCAGCAGTGGCCGCGGGGAACCGGGTGTCCACGACGCGAATCGTCGGCGCCGCCGCGGTCGCCTTAGCCGCGTCGGTGGTCGTTCAGAACGCGGTGTTTTTTGTGGGCCCTGAAGCGCCCACCTACGCCACGCCTCTTGGTGAGGTCCTCGCCTACCACGCCGAGAACCGGGGCGTCGTGGCCGTCTCCGTGGGTCTGGAGGCCGTGATCCTGCCGCTGCTCCTGTTGTTCGTCACGGGACTGCACGGGCTCGTGCAGCGCCGTGGCGGCGCAGGGGCTGACTGGTCGCGGCTCGCGGTGGCAGCCGGAGCGACACTCGCGGCGGTATCCGCCCTCGTCATGACCACGCACATCGCGGTCGTGCTCGCCGCGGATGGCCTGGCCGAGCCGACCCCCGCCTTCGAGATGGCCTGGCAGCTCCATGCCGCGGCCTTCGCGCTCGCGCTGCCCGCGCTCGGGGCGACCTTCATCGGCGCGGCATTGGCCACCCACGCCAGCGGTTTGACGCGGCCGTGGCAGCGGCTGCTAGGCGTGGCGGGCGGCAGCTTGCTCATCTTGGCCGGGGCCGGAAACCTCGCCATCGCGGATGGCTCGCCGCTGCTGTTCGTCGGGCTTCTGGGCTTAGCTGCGTGGCTCGTCTGGCTCGTTGTCACCGGCCTACGGCTCATCCGTGGACAGGGCTGACGTCGCTCTAAGCCTCGCGAACCTTCCGGTTCGCGCTCGAGGGACATTGAGCAACCCTCGCCCACCCGAAGACGTCTTCCTGCGATGCGACGCCGCGAGTCACGGGGAGGTTTCCGGGTCGCTGCGAGCAGCCTCGCTGGGCAACCGCGCTCGGGTTGCCATAGCTCGTTCGATGATCGTGAAGGAGACCACTGACCGCAGGCAGTTGCAGACGGTCGGATTCTGGCAGCTCGCCAGCAGATCGCAGGACGTCGTGCGCATGGGACCGCTTCGACGCCGAATCGACGACGTCTGGTCGGGCTCACCGATCCCGCGCGCTGCCCACTGGTACGGGAGGTTGAGGGCACTCGATCGGTCGCGAATCCGCGCACACCTCTTCTCCAGCGGATGGGAAGGCACCGGGCGCGTCGAGTTTGCGAGCCGCCACCGGTCCTGGTCCATCGAGGATGCGTGAGCCGGACAGACGTTCGACGTGTGCTGACCGCCGACGCCGACCGACCATCGTGGTCGGGAGCAAGTGGCAGTCCCTGGACCTGCGCGCCGCTTACGGGCCGGGCTGCAGATCATGTCGAGATCTGCCGACCACCTCGCCGGGCGTGAGCGGCGCGACGCGCCAGGCACGGTGGGACGAGCTTCACCCTACCTACCAGGAGTTGGCCGCTGACTCGGCTAGGAGCCTCACTCCTCGAGAGATCTGCAAGTCGAGGCTAGGACCGGCTCGGCGGCGTCGGCGGGACACCGAGAACGTTCCAAAGATTCTGGCAACCCGGCGTGCTCTCTGCTGCGGCTACGCACCAGACGTGGACCGTGCTTACAACGAGTGTGCCTGAATCATCGCGCTCGCATACGATCGAACATATGGCCGAGTCGACGATCTTCCGGGCGCTCGATCGAAGGGCTGCAGCTGGTCGTGTCGATGCCCTCGTGATGCACTGCCCGGTCCGACCCCGTAGGTTGCACGCATGACGACCGAGGACCCGCTCGGCGACGGCGACGTCGTGCTCCGACCTCTCACCGAGGAGAACCGCCCGGCGCTCGAGGCGCTCCGCGTCGCGACTGCGCAACGGGCCTTCGTCAGCAGCGTCACCGACTCGCTCGCCGAGGCGGAGCGGTACGCGGACGCGAACCCGCTCGTCTTCGGGCTGTACGACCGGGAGACGCCCGTCGGGTTCGTGATGATCGCCGACGAGGTCGACGATCCCGACTACATCGCGCACTTCCTCTGGAAGCTCCTGATCGACGAACGGTTCCAGCGACGCGGGTTCGGCACCGCCGCGCTCGACCTCGTCGCGGCGTACTTCCGTTCGAAGGGGGTCCCGACGATGTGGACGAGCACCGGCGAGGGCGAGGGCAGCCCGATCCCGTTCTACGAGCGGTACGGGTTCGTCCGCGACGGCGTCCACGAGGACGACGACGGGAGCCGCGAGATCATGCTTCGACTCGACCTCGCTCGGGATGCGAGCGCCAGCTCGACGGCGTAGCGTGCGCCCATGAACGCCAGCAGTAGAAAGCAGGTAGGCGGCCCTCCAGGAACATAGCCGCACGCTGGGGCATCCGAGGCTAGCCCTTCCTCGCGATGGATGGCAGTCGCGAAGGAGGACCGACGTGACCCAGGGCCGATTCGCTGAGCGTGTCTGTGGCAGGACTGACGCGATGCCGTCTGGGCAGCACTGTGCTTATCTAGGCGGCCATCGATCGGCGAAGCCCGGCTGTCGTGCGCGAGTTCGAACTGCCGCTTGTGACGCCGATATCGACGACGTGTGGTCGGACGCTCACCGATCCCGCGCGGCTCGGCTCGCTGGTACGGGGAGGTCGAGGGCGACCTTCGACCTCGGTGGTGAATACCGCGCACGCCTCTTCTCCAGCGCGATGGTGACGGGCACCGGGCGCGATCGAACGTTTGCGAGCCGCCACGAGCGGCTCCTGGTCCGCATCAAGGATGTCGACGAGCCAGGACGAGGGCGTTACTCGAGGCCCGTCGTGTGACCGCCGATGCCGACCAGACCATCGCGGTCTGGGAGGAACGAGGCATGTCCATGAGACCTGCTCTCCGCTTATGGAGCCGGGGTGCAGATTCATGTCGAAGATCTCGCCGACTACCTAGCCGGGCGTGAGCGGCGCGAGGACTTGCCAAGGCACGTTCCGGGACGAGCTGTCACCCTCGCCTACCAGGAGTTCGCCGCGTCGACCTCGGCGGGCGTCATCGAGACGTTGATACGATGACGCCGTGAAGTCCAAGTTTCGCGTGCTCGTCGAACAGCCAACGCGGGGCAAGCGCTGGGTCGCCGTTGCGGCGGACTGGCCGGGACTCGAACGGGGCGGCAAGACGGAGGACGTGGCGGTCGAGAAGCTCGTCGGCTACGTCCCGCGGTACCTTCCAGTCGCGAAGCGCGTCCGGCTGGGCTCGCAGCTTACGACCCAGACCAACATTGACATCATCGGTCGGTACCCGGGGACCGGCTCGACCGATTTTTGGGGCATCTCGTTCGCGCCCTCACCGCTGGACCGCGAGCCGTTCGACGCGCCGACGTTCGACCGCCAGGTGCGGCTGCTCCGCGCGGCGTGGGCCGAGTTCGACGAGACGGCCGCCCGCGTATCGGCAGAGCTCCGGCCGGGTGTCCGGGGCGGCGGCCGCTCCCGTGACAAGATCATTCGCCACGTCCTGGCGAACGAGGGTGAGGACTTCTCGAGGCGCGTGCAGGCCAAGTCCGAGCTGGTGGACCTGCTGACGCCGAACGGACTCGCCCAGCACCGCGACCGCTTCGTTGAGGCGATGCGCGCGTGGTACAAGGAGGGCAAGCCGCTCGGCAAGTGGACGATTCCATACCTGCTCCGACACACGGCTTACCATGTGCTCGACCACACCTGGGAAATGCAGGATCGAGACCTGACGGACGACGCCACCCAGGCGTCAAAAGGTCAGGAAAAGCTGAGTAGATGACGGACCGGATTTCACCGAAGCGGTTCCATGAGATCGGCTGGCGCGTGGTGAGGGATGATGCGTCGACGCGTTTCCATCCCGGAACTTTCGCTGCCAGCCTCTCCTTGGTGGAAGCGATCGGACGTCTGGCCGACGGAGGAAGCCAACAACCCGATCTGGATCTCCAATCCGAGTGGGTGACGGTGCGTCTGAGATGCGACGCCGAAGGTCAATTCAGTGAAGACGACCTGACGTTGGCCGAGCGGATCTCGACGACGGCGCGCGACCTGGGAGCTTCGGTTGACCTGACCGGTCTTCAGGCCGTACAGGTCTCGATCGACGCGCTCGTGATCCCCGAAGTCATGCCGTTCTGGCGCGCCGTCCTCGGGTACCGACAGGTGGGTGAGGACCTGGAGGACGACCGCCATCAAGGACCACCGTTCTGGTTCCAGCAGATGGATGTCCCTCGCCCGCAGCGGAACCGGATCCACATCGATGTTTTTGTGCCGCACGACCAGGCGGAGGCTCGTGTCGCTGCCGCGATCGCGGCCGGCGGCCATATCGTGAGTGACGAGAACGCGCCCAAGACGTGGCTGCTGGCCGACGCCGAGGGCAACGAGGTCGACGTCGCCAGCTGGCCCGACCTCGGCTGAAGGCCATCCTTGCACTCGGTCGTGTTTTCTTGACCCTTCCGGGGATCCTGCGCTCGCACATCCGACGGTAGCTCCCTCCCGTGAGTGACGACGAAGGAGTTCCTCGAGGGGTCGGACAGTCCGCAGATATACGAAAATCCCGGCGGGAAGTGTCGAAGCCTGTGGTCGCAGTTCGTCGAGAGGTCGGAGCATGGCCAGAGGAAACGAAGCGCGGCAAGAGGAGGAGATATGGCCGAGTACCTGATTCTGTTCAACGAGGAGTGGGTGCCGGACCTCACGGAAGAGGATCTGCGCGAGGCGTCCCAACGTGTGACAGCCCTGAGGGCAGAGATGACGGCAGCGGGAGTCCTCATCTTCACCGGCGGACTCGACGACGGTGCGCCCGTGTTCAGTGTCGATGTGTCGAGTGGCCCCCCGCTTGTCACCGACGGTCCCTTCGCCGAGACCAAGGAGCAGCTCGGCGGCTTCGCCGTCATCGATGTGGCCGACGAGGAGGCTGCGCGGTTGTGGGCGGAAAAGATCGCGGTGGCGTGCGGTTGGCCCCAGGAGGTGCGACGGTTCAGGTACGCGGCTGACCCCTCGGGAGACAGTAGCGTCGGGCGACGCACCTGGCGGGACTATCCCTCCAGCTCGACAAGCCAGTGGTGTCCTGGGTGGACGCGTTGCAGAGCGTCTGTCAGCCAACGGCGTTGAAACTGATCCAGCGACGGCAGGACCTCTGCGAAGTCGGCGTTGTCTTTCGCCCGATCGTGCTTCGCCTTGAACAAGAGCACGATCTCGGGAACCATGAAGGGGATCCCGTCCTTGTCGGTCTTGATGACCTCGGTGTAGGGACGGCGGATCGTTCGTTCGCGACGGCAGATCCACACGTCGCCGTCGTGCGGATCTCGGAAGACGTCGAGGTAGTAGATCCCCGTCGTTCGATCGCGGACCCAGGTCTGGTGCATCACATCGAAGGCTGCCTGATCTTCTAGCGGCCAGATATGGCCCGAGCCGACGACATCGAAGTCGAACTCCGAAAGGGCGCGACGGATCTCGGGGAACCGACCGGTCGGGACGGCGATCTCCGTGTCCTCGTGGACGCGGGTCGTCACACCGAGGTGGAGGTCGATCGCCCAGCCAGCCGTGACGCACCACGGGACATCGACTCCGCGTAGCCGTTCGGCGACCTCTCGTGGATGCCAAGGGTGCCAGGGTGTTGTCTGGTCCACCTCGGTTCCACCAGGCGGAAGGTCTTCGTTTTCGCTCACGCTGCCCCCTGCGGGCAGTATGGGCGGAGCTCCGACTACCCCTACGCAATACCGAAGAAGAGCAGCACGCCGATCACGAGAGTGCCCAAAGCTCCAAGGAGCGCCAGCAGCTTCAGCGTGTTCGTCTGCGACCGCGTGAACAAGAACGTAAGAACAGCCGCAGCGATGAGGATCGCCCCCATGAGTGTGTCATGCGTGAACTCCACGTCGCCTCCCTTCGAGCTGAGGAGCATCCAAGCTCGCCACAGCGTAGTCCCATCTCCAGGTACATTCGCGAACGCTCGCGCATGCCGATGTTCGTACCTTTGGTGAGTGGCGCTGTCAGAATCTCCCGGATGACCGAAACGCCCACACTGCACTTGACCGTCGGCCTGCCCGGCGTCGGCAAGACCACCCTCGCTCGGAAGATCGCGCACGAGGACAAGGCAGTCCGGTTCTCGCCCGACGAGTGGATGATTCCCCTCTTCGGAACGACGTGGCGTGAACCCGACGCCGACGGCAAGCGAGACGTCCTCGAAGGTCGCCTGTTGTGGGCCGCGCACGAGGTGCTTGGCGTCGGTGGCTCTGTCGTCGTCGACTTCGGGTGCTGGTCAGAGGCAGAGCGCTGGGCCGTACGTGCCGTCGCGGAACATGCGGGCGGACGCTTCCGCCTGTACTTCGTCGATCTGCCCGAGGCGGAACGACGCGCGCGCGCAACGGCTCGCTGGGAACGGGACCCGGGCGCCGACTTCGAGATGACCCCGGGCGACCACGATCGTTTCCTTGGCATCTTCGAGGCCCCCACGGAAGCAGAGATCGCTGCCGAACACCTGCCTGCGCCGCCCGCGGGTCATAGGTCATGGCTGGCGTGGGCCGCCGACCGGTGGCCGAGCCTTCCCGACTTCGCTGACGAGCAGGACTAGGAACGCCGATCAGGTTTGGTTCGACTGGCCGCTGATCTCAGCACGGCGACCTCGGGGAACGTGTCCGGCGAGCCGTAGCCGTGCTCGACCAGCCAGCGGACGTTCAGCAGGCATCGCAGCGACCACCATGCACGGATGAGATCGAGGTCGACGTCGGTGCCGTAGCCGGCGACGACGTCGCCAAGGTGCTCCGGGTGTCCGAGCGTGAGTGTGGCGAGGTCGAAGTGCGCGTCGCCCTGGGATGCCTCGGACCAGTCGACGACCCCGGTGACCTCGTCACCGGCGACGAAGACATGGTCGACCTGCAGGTCGCCGTGGATGAACGCCGGTGTCCACGGCCGGAGCGCGGCCTCGGCGATCTGGCGGTTGCGCGTGACCACGTCGGCGGGAAGGATGTCGTTGGCGACGAGCCACTCGCACTCGTCGGCGAGGCGCGATGCGAGCTCGTCGATGCTCGCGGCCGGGCCATGGCGGCAGCGGCGCGTCGTGCAGCGTCCGGACGGCAGCACCTGCCGCAACCCACGCGGCCGACGACGCAGTGGACGGCTCGCCGAGGTGGCCGAGTGCCGTCCCTGGCAGTGCGGCGAGCGCCAGCACGGGCGGTTTCCGCCACAGAATCTCCGGGGTCGTGAGCGGGGCCATCGTCATCGCCTCGACCTCGACGTCGGTGCGCGTCTGATCGGTGTCGATCTTCAGGAACACGTCGCCGACGCGCAGGGTCGCGCGCTCGCTATGGGCGACGACGACCTCGATCTCTTCCACGTCGGTTGTCTCCCTTCCTTCCCGGCAGGTTCGACTCTAGGCTGTGGCGACACCGGCGGCCGTTGCCACCGTGGAGCGGATCCGTGAGTTCTGCGAGGAAGGGGATCAGGTTGGGGAAATCACGCAAGCCAACGACGACCCGGAAGCCTCCTATGCCGTCGGAGAGCCACGCAGAGATCGATGATTGGATCCAGCGCGTGATGCCGGACCTGCATCCCATCGTCGCGCGGCTGGACGAGTCGATCCGCGAGACGATCCCAGGGCTTCGATACGCCATCAAGTGGAAGAAGGCGTACTACGGGTTGCCGGAACTCGGATGGATCATCGAGATGGTCGCCTACGACGTCTCTGTGAATGTCGTCTTCTTCGGCGGCGCGGATTTCGATTCTCCGCCGCCGCTCGGGACGACGGATCGGAGCCGTTACGTCAAGCTCACGTCCCTGGAGGACGCGCAGGGACCAGACATCCAAGAGTGGATCGAGCAAGCGGGTCGCGTACCGGGCTGGACCTGAGGACCCATCTCCAGGCTGCGTCCTCTTCGCTCTACGCTGACCCGGTGACCTACCTCAGCGACCTGATGAGTGAGAGCGAGGCAGCGGTGCGCGAGCGCCTGGCCGAGGACGAGCAGGTCCTGGCCACGGGTCGATGCGCAGACATCACGACGACGGGGGACCTCGACAGCGCGGGTGCTGGCTGGACCTACGTGATGGTCACCAACCGGCATGTGCATTGGGTGCCGAGTATCAGGAGGCTCATCACGGTCTGTTCGCTCGATCTCGACCAAGTCCGGAGCTGCACCGAGGTTCATTGGCGGCATCGATCCGCGATGATCATGGATCACGACGTACTCATCCGAGAGCATTTCGTTCCCAATGGTCGGCCGCTGCACTGGGAGTACGCGTCAATGGACCCGGTTGTCGGCCCGCTCTCCAACACGATCCTCGGGTTCAGCCGTCCGACGACGAGTGCCACCGTGAAGCTGAAGGAGCAGTTGTCTCTTCGAGGACTGGAGATCACGCAGTTTCAAAGCCCTGGTCGTCTCCCCTGAGACTCTCGCGTCTCGCTCGATCCGAGTCTGAGGGGCGGGACTGGCTGATCGCGAGGCTTGTTCCCGTCCGGACCTTCGACATCAGCGCCAGGGCGACCAGGGATACTCGACCCGGATGGATGACTCGACCCGGTCCTTCTGGAACACGTGGCATGACGCATACGACGACCCGGCATCGGATCTCTCACAACGCCTGATCGCGGTACAGCGCCGTCTGAGCGTCGCGATCGACGAGGCACCCGCCGCACGGTTCGCATCATCAGCGCATGCGCGGGGCAGGGGCATGACGTCATCGGTGTGCTGAAGAGTCACCCCCGAGCTTCCGACGTCCAGGCATTGCTCGTCGAATCCGACGATCGCAATGTCGACGTCGCACGTGCTCGCGTCGCAGCCGCGGGCATCGCTGGAGTCGATGTCCGGCAAGCCGACGCAGGGGACACCGGCTCCTATCGCGACGCGGTCGCCTGCGCACGTGCTGATGCTGTGCGGGATATCCGGGAATCTGAGCGATGAAGATCTCCGCAGGACCGTGAGCAACGCGTCGAGGCTGTGCGGCCTGCTCGCGCCCCGGTGCTGTGGACGCGACACCTGCCGCGATCCCGATCGAACCCCGGACACTCCGGGAGTGGTTCGCCGAGGCAGGCTTTGTGGATTGGCCTTCGACTCGCCCGGGCCTGATCGGTTCGCGCTGGGGACGGCCCGCGCTGGCGATACCGCCACCTCCCGTACGTGTCTGATCTGCGTCTCTCACATTCATGCCTGATCGCTCGCCCCCGATGGCCGTCGAGAGCGACTGACGTACCGCCTAGGAATGGATCGACGGGCCCGTGCGATCGGTATCACCCTCGGTGTGGTGGTGGCGATGGTCGCGCTTGCCGGGCTGATCGCCTACAACATCGTCTCTCGAGACGCGTCACCAGGTCCCGGATGGCTCAAGGCCGGGTCGGTTGCCGACATCGAGCGCCAAGGAGTCACCAAGGTCGACGACAGCGCCTACGTCGTCTCCTACGGCGGTCTTCCCGTGTTTGCGTTCGCGGCTTCCTACGATGAAGGCGTGGAAGGCATCCACGAGGTGGTGTCCTACTGCCCCTCGGGCGATGGGTTCTACAACGAGCCGCACGCGACGCAATACAACATGGTTGGCACCTACATCGCCGGACCCGCACCGTCGTCGACGCTTCCTCGGGTGGCTGTGACCGTCCTCGATGACGAGGTCTGGGTCGATCCTGAGCAGCCGGTCTCAGGCGTGATCCCCGGCGCCATCGGAACCGATCAGCAACCGAGTACGTTCTGCCAGTCTTGACGAGGAGGTTCTGATCATGCGGAAGCTGATAGCGACGGTGTTCAACTACTCGCTCGACGGCCTTCTCGCCGACGAGGACACCGACTTTTGGAAGTTCTGCTTCAGCCTGCCCGAGAACAATGAGCCCGACGACCCGGCGCAACTCGACTTTCTCCGGGGCGCGTACGCGCACATCATGGGCCGCACCGCCTACGAGGGCACCGCCCAGTCCATGACAACAACGGTCACCGACCATCCGTTCGCCGACATCCTGAACGCGGGGCGCAAGGTCGTCTTCTCCCGGACCCTGAAGACGGCCGAGTGGGCCAACACCACCATCGCCGCCGGTGACACGGCAGAAGAGATCGACAAGCTCAGGCAAGGTGGCGACGGCTACATCGTGGTCTGGGGCGGGGTCAGCCTCTTTCGGTCGCTCATGCAGCTCGATCTGATCGATGAGCTCCGGGTGAGCATGTTCCCCTACATCGCGGGCGAGGGCACCCGGTTGTTCGACGGCGTTCCCAAGTCCTACGCACTCGACCTGGTCTCCAGCACCGCCTCCAGGAGTGGGATCGTCGAGCTGCAGTACCGCCGGCGCCGCTAACGCAGCGGCACCACATGGGTAGGCTCGTTGCGATGGTCGAACCGGCGTACTCGGTCAAAGCTCTCGATGAGTCGACGTGGGACGCGTTCGCCGCGTTGGTCGAGCGCAACAACGGCGTCTTTGGCGGCTGCTGGTGCATGGGGTTCCACCCCGAAGGGGTCGGCAAGCAAACCACGGCGGCCCTCAACCGCAAGCGGAAGCTCGGTCGTGTTCGAGCGGGTGAGGCCCATGCGGCGCTCGTTTTCAACGAGGACGATTGTGTTGGGTGGTGCCAATTCGGCGTTCCCGACGAGTTGCCGCGGATCAAGAGTCGCGCTGCGTACGAGAAGGGTCAGACGACACCGCCGGACTGGCGGATCGCGTGCTGCTACGTCGGCAAGGGGCACCGGCGTCAGGGCGTCGCCACCGCCGGGCTCGCCGGTGCGCTCGACCTCATCGCGGACCTGGGAGGAGGGACCGTTGAGGGATACCCGGAGGACGCAAACTCGGTGCCCGCCGGCTTCCTCTACAACGGCGCATTGTCGACCTATGAACAGCTCGGGTTCACCCGCGATCGGAAGATCGGCAAACACCGCTGGGTCGTCACCCGGGTTGTCGACCCGACTGTCTAACGAGGGGAGGAGCACCATGAGCAAGGTGGTCGCACTGATGTCGATGTCTCTCGACGGGTACGTCGCCGACGCGAACGACGGCGTCGACGAAGTGTTCGACTGGTACTTCTCGGGCGACGTCGAGGTCCCCATGCCGATCCCGCCACCGGACTTCACGTTCCGCACCTCGGCGGTGAGCGCCGAACACCTCAAGGGCTTGATCGCTGAGGTCGGCGCAATGCTCACCGGTCGACGCACGTTCGACGTCGCCCACGGCTGGGACGGGAATCACCCGTGGGATGTACCCGCTTTCGTCGTCACCCACCATGTGCCCGACGGCTGGCCACGGCCCGGCTCGACGGTCCAGTTCGTCACCGACGGCATCGAAAGTGCCGTTGCACAAGCGAAATCGGCTGCCGGCTCGAAGTCCGTGGCGGTGCACGGCGCCCAAACGATCCAGGAGTGCCTGGACGCCGGGCTGCTCGACGAGATCCAGGTCGATGTGGCTGCCGTGTTGCTCGGCGGAGGAGTGCGGCTGTTCGACCACCTCGCGAACACACCCGCCGTCCTCGGGAATCCGACGGTCGTCGCCGGCGTGGGTGTCACGCATCTGCGCTATCCCGTGCACACGTCGTAGCCCACGAGCTCCCGCCTGAGGCTAGGCTCTGTATCGGAGGTGTCCATGGCGACCGAGGCCGTTCCCGCTCAAACGTCGAGCGACTCGAGGATCCAAGCGTGGTGGTTCAGCTTCCTCGTTCGAACCGGGCTCGTCCTGCTCGCCTTCTGGGCCCTGTGGTTCGCACAGGATCGGTACGGCGCCTTCCGGGTGCGACTCTCGCCGTTCTTCACCTACGACAACTCGCTGTGGCTTCTGTCGGTTGCGGCGACGATCGTGGCCGGCTTCCTGTTCGGGCTGGCGGTCTGGCTGCCCTTTACGAGGATCCGATACCTGCCGAGCCGACTCTGGCTCGCCGCTGCGGCGCTTGTGCCACTCGCTCACTTCTGGTGGATCTTCTTGAATCAACACGGAAGTCCAACGGGCTGGCTCTGGCGTCTGTACTGGTTCGACATGTCAGTACAGACGCAGTTCGTCCTGGCGGGGTTCGCCGGTGTTGCACTCGCCTCGGGGTTCCGTGCAAAGGACCAAGCCCTCGGGATAGTCGAGCCATGAAGCTGACGGCCACCGCGCAGGTCTCCGTCGACGGAGTGATGCAGGGGCCCGGCGGTCCGGACGAGGACGATCGCGGCGTGTTCGAGCGCGGCGGATGGGCCCACTTCGACAACGAAGCCGGGAAGGTCATGGACGAGATCTACCAGCGCGCCGGCGCGTTCCTGTTCGGCCGTCGCACCTACGAGATCTTCGCCGGCTCCTGGGGAACGTGGGACGACCCGGGCGACAGTCCGATCTGGACGGCGCTGGACACGCTGCCCAAGTACGTGGCATCGACCACACCCTTGGACCCAGAGTGGGCGAACACGACCGTCATCTCCAGCGATGTCGAGGCTGCCATCCGCGAGCTGAAGGCCAAGGAGGGAGGCGAGCTGCAGGTGCACGGCAGCGGCGCCCTGTTCCGGTGGCTGCTCGACAACGACCTCGTCGACGAGATCAACCTGTTCGTGTTCCCCGTGCTCGTCGGCCAGGGCAGGCGGCTGTTCGCCGACACCGGCCCGGACAGAGCGCTCGAGCTGGTCGGATCGCAAACCACCCCCGGTGGAGTGACGATCCAGGTCTACCGGCCCACCGGACGCCCGGAGTACGCAACGGCCGCGGTCGACTGACCCGCAGGTCCCGGGTCGCCCCAACCGCACGAACCGGTTCCAGGTCTCGCTCGTAGACCCTCCAGACACGTGGCGATCCACGCGGAACGAAGGGGAGGGGACGGGTATGGCTGAGCCGAGCCTGTACGAACGATTGGGCGGAGTGTTCGCGATCGCTGCGGTGGTCGACCATTTCAGCGATGCGGTCGTCAAGAACCCCATCGTCGGCCAAGCGTCGGAGAACCCCGAGCTTCGTGACTGGCACACGAACCACTTGGACAGACTGCCGGGGCTGAAGTTCATGCGGACGCTGTGGGTCTGCAACGTCGCCGGTGGACCGTTCTCGTTCAATGCCACGAAGCCGGGAAGCACCCCGCTCGGGTTGGAAGAGGCTCATCGCGAACTCCACATCCGCCCCGAGGAGTTCGATGAGGTCGCGGCCGAGCTAGGACGCACGCTCGATCACTTCGGGGTCCCACCGGCGTGAGAAGGATGAAGTCCTCTCGGCGTTCGCGGCGCACAAAGGGGAAGTGACCGAGGGTTCGATGGCTTCGTCCTGAGGGAGCGTGCGCTGGATGCCGGCCGGAGCCGCGGACGTCCTGCGAGAGGCACGAAGGCCGATACTTGCCGCATGCGGTTGGTGATGGTCACTGCGCTGTTCCTCGCTGGCTGCTGCATCGCGTGCGGCGATCCCAACTCCGCGACCCCTCGCCCGTCGGACGGTCCCGCGTTCGCAGCGATACGCCAGGCGAGCACGGAGTATGCGGCCAGGACGTCTGCGTCAGTCAGGATGTCTTGAACATGGGGAACCGAGCGGGAAGTGGCGAATGTCGGCTGGACAAAGTCGATCACTTGGGCGGCGGCAAAGTGATCAGGGAGTGACCGTGACGCTACCTGTCGTGGCACCCGGCGAAACAACCACCGTCGTCGCCCGTTGGAAAGGCGCAGTTCAGCGGGCAACGTCTTCACGGTCAGGTGTGACCCTCCACCGATCGTGTAAGTCCGGTACCCTGAGTCCGCTCCGGGGTATCCTTCCGTCGTGCGGCGTCTCCTGCCCTTGGTGATTCTCGCGAGCCTCGTCGTCGGGCTTGCCCCTTCCGCGAAGGCGGCGTGCGCTCCCCGCCGCCGGACTCTACTCGTTCAAAGAGATGATCCGCAACGATGCGACGAACAGCGACTACTTCGACCGGATGATGATCGGGAGGGTTCAAGCCATACGAGACCCGGGCGCTGCGGGAGGCAATGCCGTGGCCGTGCTGGCCGTTCGACGGCACCCGACCGGTTGGACCCCGCATACCGCTCGAGTGCGGTTCTACAAGCAGAAGCCGGGCTCCTGGGTGGAGGACAACGTCAACTTCCGTCTCCACGACCGCTTCGTCGTCATCGCCCACCAACTCGCCGACGGGTCCTTTCGGCATGACGGCGGGTGCGGTGACACGAAGCGCGTGTCGGAAAGTCGTTTCGAGTCTCTGATCTTCCTGGCCGGGAAGTACGACTGAGCTTCGTCC
>CAWAAO010000012.1:0-58494 GCA_963780015.1 uncultured Actinomycetes bacterium | reverse complement strand
CGACCGGTGGTTCACCGCCCAGGAGGCCAGGAGTACGGCTTCGTCGACAACGTCATCACCAAGGCGGACATGGCGGGTCGCAAGGCCGACAACCCGGTGACCGCGGACTGACCCGGCCGAGACGACGCGAGAGAGAGACATGAACGCAGACCTGACCGGTCCGCCTCCACGTGCCCGGCCCCTCCAGCCGCTACATCCTGCCGCAGTTCCAGGAGCGCACCTCTTACGGCATGAAGCGCCTCGACCCCTACACGAAGCTTCTTCGAGGACCGCATCATCTTCCTCGGCGTGCAGGTCGACGACGCCTCGGCAGACGACGTCATCGCCCAGCTCATCGTGCTCGAGTCCCAGGACCCACCGCGACATCCTCATGTACATCAACAGCCCGGGCGGCTCCTTCACGGCGATGACGGCGATCTACGACACGATGCAGTAACATCCGCCCCGACGTGCAGACGTTCGTCATCGGCCAGGCCGCCTCGGCGGCCGCCGTGCTGCTCGGGGCCGGCGCCAAGGGCAAGCGCTTCGCGCTCCCCAACAGCCGGGTCCTCATCCACCAGCCCGCCATCGAGGGCACGGGCGGCATGGCGTCCGACCTCGAGATCCACGCCAACGAGATCATCCGGATGCGCGGGTGGCTCGAGGAGACGATCGCCCTGCACTCCGGCCGGGCCCTCGAGGACGTCCGAAAGGCATCGAGCGGGACAAGATCCTCTCGGCCGAGGCCGCCAAGGAGTACGGCCTGATCGACGAGGTGCTCGGCTCGCGCAAGGGCTCCGCCTGACGCCTCGTCCTCCCCACGACAGGCACGAGGTATGCCCGCCGCGCGCCAGGTGCGGGCGGCATACGTCTGCCGGCAGTCGGGGCCTCAGCCGATCAGGTCGTTCGCGACCTGCAGAACAGCTTCCCGTCGTCGAACAGCGGGTGCGGAGCGCTGACGCTGAGGACGTCCTCCCCGAGGAACTCGCCACCGGGGACGTCGTCGCCCGTCGTGTCGAAGGTGACCTCGGTGACGATCGAGCCGTGGTCGGAGACGACCCTGTGACCCTCGGAGTCCCAGATCGTGATGGGCGTGCCGACCTCGCGCACCGTGTAGGTGTACACGCCGGGGTAGACCTCCGTGACCGGCCCGCCCTCCTTGGTGAGCTTGCTGGACGTCACGCGGAACCACGTGCCGTTCTCGGGTTGGTGAGCACCACCTCCGTGCGCAGCGCGAGCGAGGCGAAGAACAGGGTCTGCGTGCCCTTGACCGTCCCGATGACGTTCTGACCGTCGAAGGTCAGGTCGTCGTCGATCGTGAACCCGCAGTCGTCGAAGCTCTCCTCCGCGGAGAAGTGGAACGAGAAGTGGTCGTAGACCTCGGCGCCGCGGGCGCGGCCGCCAGGGCGGTCATGGCGGCCGCGGCCGCCGAGGCTGCAGTCGCCACCGTGAGGCGCTTCGAGATGGGTGTCATGGCTGGTCCTCCGTCCGGTCTCTGCCGGTGTCGGCACCGGCTCCCCCGAAGGTCTTCCGCTGCATCTGCGCCACGCTATCGCTCCGTCCGACCATCGTGGAGGCCCGACGTGGTGAGGCGCATCAGGGAAAGTCCGCATCTCGGCTTGCGGGCCACCACGGTGGCCGGAACGCCGTTCGCGCTGACAGCGGACAAGGGCGACGCGCAGGCGGTGCGGGCTTCAATGGGTGCGGTGGAGGACACCGGCGGGTAGCGTCGGGGACGTTGCTCGAGGCGAGGGAAGGTGCATCCGTGGCACGCGTGGGCGAGACCAGCGATCTGCTGAAGTGCTCCTTCTGTGGCAAGTCGCAGAAGCAGGTCAAGAAGCTGATCGCCAGCCCGGGTGTCTACATCTGCGACGAGTGCATCGACCTCTGCAACGAGATCATCGAGGAGGAGCTCGCGGAGTCGAGCGAGCTGGGGCTCGACGAGCTCCCCAAGCCGCGCGAGATCTTCGACTTCCTCGAGCAGTACGTCATCGGCCAGGACGTCGCGAAGAAGGCGCTCGCCGTCGCGGTCTACAACCACTACAAGCGCATCCAGGCGGGTGAGTCCGCGGTCGGCAAGATGGACCCCGACGCACGTCGACATCGCCAAGTCCAACATCCTCCTCATCGGCCCGACCGGCGGTGGCAAGACCTATCTCGCCGAGACGCTGGCGAAGATGCTCAACGTCCCCTTCGCGATCGCCGACGCGACGGCCCTGACCGAGGCCGGCTACGTCGGCGAGGACGTCGAGAACATCCTCCTCAAGCTCATCCAGGCTGCCGACTACGACGTCAAGAAGGCCGAGACGGGCATCATCTACATCGACGAGGTCGACAAGATCGCCCGCAAGAGCGAGAACCCGTCGATGACCCGCGACGTCTCCGGCGAGGGGGTGCAGGCAGGCCCTCCTCGGTTAAGCTCCTCGAGGGCACGACCGTCTCCGTGCCGCCGCAGGGGGGCCGCAAGCACCCGCACCAGGAGTTCATCCAGATCTCGACACGACGAACGTCCTCTTCATCGTTGGGGGTGCGTTCGCCGGCCTGGAGAAGCTCGTCGAGTCGCGCAACGGCAAGAAGGGGCTCGGCTTCGGCTCCGAGCTGCACACGCGCCAAGGACCTCGCCGAGAGCATCCACGAGGTCATGCCCGAGGACCTCATGAAGTTCGGGCTCATCCCCGAGTTCATTGGGCGCCTCCCGGTCATCACCACCGTCGCGCCGCTCGACACGGTCTCCCTCGTGCGCATCCTCACCGAGCCACGCAACGCGCTCGTCAAGCAGTACCAGAAGATGTTTCGAGATCGACGGCGTCGCACTGGAGTTCACGAGCGACGGCGTGGAGGCGGTCGCCGACCAGGCGCTCGCGCGCAGCATCGGTGCCCGCGGCCTGCGGGCGACTCGGAGGAGGTCCTTCTCCCCGTGATGTTCGACGTGCCGAGCGACGCCGAGATCGCCAGGGTCGTCGTGAGTCGCGACGTCGTCCTCAAGAACGTCAACCCGACGATCGTCCGCCACGACGACGAGACCGGTCGCAAGCGCACACCGCGCAAGCGGTCCGCCTGACCTCACCCACCCGACGCGCCCGCCGGCGCCGACTCGCCGGCCCGCCCTTGGCGCCGTCGCGGCAGCCGCGTCCACCTCGCCCCCCGTGGGGTGTCACGCCCGGCGCGTCGCCGCTCGCACCTGCCAGATGAGTGCACTGACGAGCAGGAGGGCGAGCGCTCCGAGCCACGGCCCCAGCGCCATCGGCGTCAGCGTCGCCACGGCGCCGACCGCGGCGGCGCCGATGCCCACCCACACGAGGTATGCCGCGTGCCGCGCCCACCGGACCACGGTCTCGCGTGGGAGGTCCGTCCGCTGCGGCCACGACGCCCGAAGGCTCAGGGCGAGGTGGGTGACGACGACGGCAGCGGCGGAGGCGGCGGCGAGCGCCCAGTCCAGGACCGACTCGGGTGTGCCGCCCGGGACCCCGACGCAGAGCACCTGGCAGAGGACGAGCGCCAACGCCCCCCAGCCGCCCGGTCGGAGCAGGCCCAGCGGGGTCGCCACCGTGAGCACGCCGACCGCGAAGGGAATGAAGGGTGGCAGGGTCGCGCCGACGACGAGCACGAGGACGAGGTCCGCGGCGAGAATCGTGGCGAGCGTCGCGCCGCGCCAGGTGCGGTTGGAGGTCATCGCGCGACCATCCTCGGTGCTCGCGACCGGCGGGTCACGCCGCGCAGCACGCTGTCGAGCGAGCCCGGACCCCGCCACGGGATGACGGGCACGCCCGCCTGGGCGCACCGGTGTGCCTCGCGCTGGCGGTCGAGGAGTCGGAGCCGCCACACGAGACGAGCAGTGCGTGCGTCCTCGACACGGTCACCGTGCGGAGCACGTCGTCCGAGGCCCGGGCGTGCCCCAGCTCGGCCGGGAGGGTGTCGACGACGAGGACGACGTGCCCCCTTCGCGAAGCCGGACGGCGTGCGCGAGGGGCTCGGCGGAGACCAGGGCGGAGAGGAGCACGACGAGCGCGCCCGGCGGGATCGCGCGACGCATCTGGGTCCGGAGCAACCGCTCCTCACCGACGGTGCCCCGGCTCGGCTCGGCGCGCCCCAGGCCGAGCAGCACGCGGGGGGCGAGCTGGTGGTGCCCCCACGGCCGGCACCTCCCCACGAGGCCACCGCCACCCAGCACGGTCAGCCCGACGCGGTCGCCGGTGGACAGGTAGTGGGCCGCGACGCCCCTGCTGCCACGGCGACGTCGAGGCTCGACCGGAGCCCGGTGGCGGGGTCCCGCTCGCCCAGGTCCCGGATCGCGTCGACGACGACCCGCACCTCGGCGTCCTGGTCGGCGTAGGTCGTCGTGACGTGGAGAGTGCCCGTCCGCAGCGACACCGGCCAGTGGATCCGGCGGAGCCGGTCGCCCGTGCGGAAGGGCCGGATGTCGGACAGCTCGGTCCCGCCCCCGGGACGGCTCGACCGGTGCTGCCCGACGGCCCGACCGGGTGCGGCAGCGCGGCCCGCGAGGTGAAGGTGCCCGGCGTCGGGACCGTCCGGATGTTCTCGACGTGCTGGACGGGCCCGACGTCCAGGAGAAGGCCGCGAAGTCGCCGAGGGCTCGCACCTGTGCCGGGCCCAGGCGTCCGCACGCCCCACCTGTCGTTCCGCACCTCGACCGCGAGCGGCACGGTCGGGTCGCCCGTGGCCGAGGCCGCCACTTGCCCGTGCTCGCGGGTGTCGTGGTGGCCCAGCGGTCGCCGGGGAGCTGTGCGGCGACGTCCCGCAGGCCGGGCACGGCGCTGACGTCCAGGCGCCAGACGGCCGTCTCGCCCTCCCGGGTGACCTCCGGGGTGAGCCGGCTCGTCACGGTCGGGGGCCGCTGCGGCCGCGTCACGAGCGACCAGGCGACGAGGGCCGCCAGCGGTGCCCCGATGACGGCGAGGTCGCCGCGGCCCCCGAACGCCGCTGCGACGAGCACGAGGAGGCCGACCGCCAGCGCCCTCCCGAGCGCTCGGGTGGGCCGCCAGGGTGACGTCACGACGAGCGGACGGCGGTCCGCGGGGTGGGCACGGATCTGAGGAGCTCGGCGACGACGGTGCGCGACGAGACCTCGCTCATCCAGAGCTCGGGACGGATGACGACCCGGTGCTCGAGCACCGCAGGGGCCACCGCCTTGACGTCGTCCGGGGTGAGGTAGTCGCGGCCGCGGAGCACGGCATACGCCCGACCGACGAGGAGCAGCGCGAGCGAGCCGCGGGGGAGGTCCCCATGAGCACGTTGGCGTGCTCCCGCGTGGCCCTGGCCAGCGCCACGCAGTAGCGGCCGACCTCGGGCGAGACGGTGACGTCCTCCATCGTCGCCTGGAGGTCGAGTAGCTCGGCAGCGTCCACGACCTGCCGGGCCTCCTGCTCCTCGCGCCGGCGCGCCATCCGTCGCTCGAGGACCTCCCACTCGTCGTCGGCGCCGGGGTACCCGAACGCCACCCGTACGAGGAACCCGGTCGAGCTGGGCCTCCGGCAGCGGGTAGGTGCCTTCGTACTCGACCGGGTTGGCCGTCGCGAGGACGTGGAACGGCTGTGGGAGGGGGAATCGTCTCCATCGCGGGGCCCCAACGTCAGGGCGTCACGCACGACCGCCCATCCGCCGGGCGTGTGCCACGTGGTCACGAGGGTGTTCGTTCCCGCCTCGTACGCGCGTGCCGTCGGCACGTTGATCGCGAACGGCCCGAATCGGAACTGGCCTGCCTGGCGGTCCAGGAGCGAGCCGAAGATGCTCGGCGAGTCGAACTTCGGAACGCAGAGCCAGTCGATCGCGCCATCGGGGGCGACCAGCGCGCCGGTGTGGCAGTCGGAGAGGAACGCGTAGTCCGCGATCGGTGTGAACGGCGACGGCATCGCCGCGCTCTGCGCGGCATCCTCCGGACTCACGATGCCACCCACGGTCCGAGCCAGCGTCCCCGGCCGGCGAGCAGGGTGTCGGCCTCGGCCGGGCCCCACGATCCGGGCGCATACGTGTGGATCGGCGAGGGCGCATCGATCAGTGGCAGCAGCACGCGCCAGGCTTCCTCGACGCCGTCCTGTCGTGTGAACCGAGAGGCGTCGCCCATCATCGCCGCGTGCAGCAATACCTCGTAGGGGGTCGCGCCCTCACCGCCTTCCTGCGCGAACTCCATGTCGAGCGTGACCTGCTCCGGCTGCCGCGCATCGCCGCGCTGCGCCTCGACGAGCAGCTGGATGCCCGTCGTCGGATCGAGCTTGATCACCAGCTGATCGGGCTCGGGCTTGCGGGTGCTCTGCTGACCGATCCGCGGCGGACGCCGGAAGACCAGCCGCACCTCGGTCTGCGTGACCGGCAGCCGTTTCCCGGTGCGGATGAAGAACGGCACACCTTCCCATCGCCAGTTGTCGATCTCGAGGCGCAGGGCCGCGAACGTCTCGGTCGTCGAATCGTCGGCGACCCCGTCGATCGCCCGGTACCCCTCGTACTGTCCCCGGATGTAGTGCGCCGGGTCGGCGTCGGCCGTCGCCCGGAAGACATCGAAGATGTGGCTCTTGAGCACGGTCGCGTCCCCCACGACCGGGGCTTCCATCGCGGTCGCCGCGACCACCTGCATCAGATGGTTCACGACCACGTCGCGGAGCGCCCCGACGGGGTCGTAGAAGTGGCCGCGGTCCTCCACCCCGAAGTCCTCGGCCATCGTGATCTCGACGGACTCCAGGAAGTTCCGGTTCCAGACGGGTTCCAACATCGTGTTGGCGAACCGGAGGTAGAGGATCTCGGCGGTGCCCATCTTCCCGAGGAAGTGGTCGATCCGGTAGAGCTGCGACTCGTCGATGTAGGCGTGCATCTGTTCGCTCAGGGCACGGGCCGACGCCAGGTCGTGGCCGAAGGGCTTCTCCACGACCACGCGCGCGTTCGCGGTCAGCCCTGCCTCGGAGAGCCCCTGGACGACCGTGCCGAACAGGAACGGCGGGATCTCGAGATAGAAGACGGGCGCCTTCGCGGCGCCGATCGCCGCCGCGACCTGCTTGTAGGTTCCCGCGTCGGAGAAGTCGCCCTGCACGTACGACAGGCGGGCGGCGAACCGTTCGAAGACCGTCTCGTCGAGCTCCTCCCCGGTGCCGACGATCGAGTCACGGGCGCGCTGTCGGAGCTGATCGACGTCCCAGTCGTCCACCGCGACGCCGACGATCGGGCAATCGAGCAGCTTCCGACGCTCGAGCCGGTACAACGATCGGAAGGTCATCACCTTCGCAAGGTCGCCGGTGATCCCGAATACGACGAGGACATCTGCAGGTTGTTGCATCGCTCATCACACCCCTCCCGGTTCGAAGCTTCTCACGCGATCCATCTACTCAGCTGGTGCCCTCTACGGCGCGCATCTCGTCGAGCGTTTCGAGTTGATCCGCAAGCCACGTCGAGGGCGTGTGGCCGGCGATCGTTCGCACCAGCCCCCGATTCCGGCGCGTCCGGTCCTGCTCGCTCATCTCGAGCCCTTGGAGGATCGCGTCCGCCGTCTCGTCGATGTCGGTCGGATCGACGCCGAGCGCGTAGCGGTGGAAGCGCGCGTACGCACCGGCGCCCTTCGACAGCACGAGCACACCCGAACGCTCGTTCAAGACGGGGCCTTCCAGCGCCGCGAGGTTCATCCCGTCGTGGAGCGGGTTCGCGAGCATCACGTCGTAGCGGCCGTAGGCCGCCAGCGTGGAGGCGGGGTCCTGGCTCGCGCGCATCGTGATGGGCCGCCAGCCCTCGGATCCGAACCGGGCGTTGATGCGTTCGACCTCCGACAGGCAGACGTCGCCATATCCGCCATCGACATCGCGTTCCTGTCGCGACGGTGTCAGCAGCGCGAGATATCGGACGCGCCCCCGCCACGATGGGGAACGCAGCAGCACCTGTTCGAAGGCCTGGAACCCCCGAAGGATGTTCTTCGACGGCTCGAGGCGATCCACGCGCAGGATCAACCGTTGATCGGTCTGCGTGCGCGCGATGCTGCGTCGGACGGCCGCCGCCGCCGGATCCATCGCCGCCGCGCGCAGTTGATCGACGTTCACGGACACGGGGAACGTTCGGACGCGCACCTCGTGGCCGCTCTGTCGAAAGCCGGCCGGCGCGGATGTCGACCTTCGCATCCGTGTGGGCGCGGACGGTCGCGAGGAAGTTCGTCGCCCAGGTGCGCGATTGGAATCCGAGCACGTCGCTGGCGCACATGCCTCGGAGCACGCCCTCGCGGATCCACGGGGGCGCGGAGCGCCATGCGTCGGGCCCGGCGAAGGGGGTGTGGGTGAAGTGCACGATCCGCGCGTGCGGGCGTAGCGCGCGGAGGTAGCGAGGGACGAGCGGGAGCTGGTAGTCCTGCACGAGGAACACGGCATCGCGCGGTGCCTCGTCCAGGACGTCCGCGAAGGCGCGGTTCGTCGCTTCGAACGCCTCCCAGTCGTCACGCGATCGTTCGTCGGAAACCGGCCCTGTCTCGGACATGGAATGGTGGATCCGCCACAGCACGCCGTTGGCGACCCGATCGAAGAAGCGCTCGTAGGTGTCGGGGTCGACCACGACGAAGCGCAGCTGGAGATCGCCGGGGCCCGACAGATCGGGCTCCTTGGCGAGCACGCGGTCGCCATCGCTCATCGCCGAGGACACCCACGTGCCACCTTCCTCCGCGCTGAACACGCCTGCGAGCGGCTTGACGATGCCGCCGGTGTTCCGCCGAGGCTCCAGTTGCCCCGCCTCGTCGGACAGGAAGGTCACCGGGCCGCGGTTGGACGCCACGACCAGGGGTGATTCGATCGCGCGACGGATCGGCGGCGGATGCATCCTCCGAGTTTCACACGGGTCGCGAGATCGTGTGTGGCCGTTTCGACCTACCCTAGGCGTCGAGGCGGCATCGCTGGACGGATGTGTGACGGAGGGGAGAGGCCGTGGCGCAGCGGGATCGGGTGGTCATCCTTGGCGGGGGGTTCGGGGGCGTCGGCGCGGCCCGGAAGCTCAAGGGCGTGGACGCGGAGGTCGTCCTGATCGACCGGCACGACTACCACACCTTCTCGCCGATGCTGTACCAGGTCGCGACCGACCTGGTGGATCCCGCGACGGTCGGGCACCCGCTGCGCGACCTGTTCGACGAGCAGCCGAACGTCATCGTGCACCAGACGACGGCGACGGCGGTGGATCTCGCGGCGAAGCGCGTCTCGTTCGAGGACATGGCGCCGATCACGTACGACTATCTCGTGTTGGGTCTCGGCGCCGTCGTGAACTTCTTCGGGGTGCCCGGCGCGCCGAAACACGCGTTTCCCCTCTACTCGCTGCCGGACGCGATGCGCTTGAAGGACCACATCCTGGAGCGATGGGAGGCCGCCGACCGCGATCCGTCCCTGATCGAGGATGGCGCGTTGAACGTCGTCGTGGTGGGCGGGGGGCCGACCGGGATCGAGAGCGCCGGTGCGATCATCGAGCTGTACCGGGCGAACTTCGTGGACGACTTCCGGGCGATCTCGCAGGACGACGCGCACGTGTATCTGGTCGAGGCGGGCGATGCCTTGGTGACCATGTTCCGGAAGAAGCTCCAGACGTACACGCAGCACGCGTTGGAGAAGCGCGGCGTCGAGGTCATGCTTGGCGAGGTCGTCGCGTCGATCGAGCCGACCCGCGTGACCCTGAAGTCGGGAAAGGTCCTGCCGGCGCACACCCTCGTGTGGGGAGCCGGCCTGCAGGCGCACCCGATCGCGAAGGACCTCGGTGTGCCCCTCGAGCGGGGCAATCGCGTACCGGTCGGCCCCGACCTGAGCGTGCCCGAGCATCCGGAGGTGTTCGCGATCGGCGACATCGCGTGGATCACGGATGCGAAGACCGAGCAAGGTGCTCCCACAGCTCGGCTCGGTCGCGTTGCAGGCCGGCGAGCAGGCGGGTGAGAACATCCAACGCTCGATCGAGGGCAAGCCGCGAGAGCCGTTCGAATACCACGACAAGGGGACGATGGCCACGATCGGGCGCCGCGCCGCCGTCGTCCAGATGCCCGGTGGCAAGACGATGACCGGCACGACGGCGGCGTTGGCGTGGGGCGCGGTGCACCTGTCCCTGCTGTCGACCGGTGAGGACCGGGGCAAGGCGGTCGTCGACTGGACGTGGGCGGGGTTCACCCATGAGCGCGCACAACGGATGACGGTGCGGACCGACCAGGACTAACGCTGATGGCCGCGCTGATCACCGCGCTCGTTGCCGTTGACCCTGTCCCGTGGGCTCGCGTGCAGATGGCCTTCACGCTCGCGTGCCACATCATCCTCGTGCCGCTCGGTGTGTCCTGGGCCTTCATGGCCCTGATCGCGAACTATCGCGGTCTGAAGGGTGACCGCGACGCCCTCCTGCTGGCCGAGCGCTGGTCGAAGTACATGGCGGTCACATTCGCGGTGGGCGCCGTGAGCGGGACCGTCCTGACGTTCGAGTTCGGTCTGCTCTGGCCGAAGTTCATGGGTCAGTGGGGGGCGGCCTTCGGCGTCCCGTTCGCCTTCGAGGGCATCTTCTTCTTCCTCGAGGCGATCTTCATCTCGATCTACATCTACGGGTGGCGCAGGCTGAAGCCGTGGGCGCACTTCTGGACCGGCGTGCCGATCGTCGTCACCGGTGTCCTCGGCGCCGCCTCGGTCGTGGCGGCCAATGCCTGGATGAACGCGCCGTCCGGATTCACGTTGGACAGCCCTGGAGCAGATCACCGCCGTCGACCCGCTCGCGGTGATCTTCAACAAGGCCATGCCGTTGCAGGCGCTCCACATGATCGTGGCGGCGTACGTGGTCGGAGGATTCTTGATCGCGTCGGTGTACGCGATGGGGCTCCTGCGCGGGCGCCGCGACCGATACCACCGGCTCGGCTTCCTGATCCCGTTCACCGTCGCGATCATCGCCGCGCCGATCCAGATGATGGTCGGCGACCAACTCGCGCGGTGGGTCTACAACAACCAGCCGGAGAAGTTCGCCGCGATCGAGCTGGTACCCACCACCTCGAGCGACGTGCCCGAGACGCTGCTCGGACACCTCAACTCGGACGGCACGGTCACCGGCGGGTTCCCGATCCCCGGGTTCGCGTCATGGTTGTCCGACCCGCAGACCGGCACGGCGACCGTGGTGCAGGGTCTCGACTCCGTTCCCGCCGATCAGGAACCGACGATCCACGAGGTGAACATCGTGCATCTCGCGTGGGACGTCATGGTTGGTCTGGGCTCGCTGTTCGCCCTGCTCTCCGTCTGGTTCGCGCTCTCCTGGCTGTTCCGGCGAGACATGCCTCGATCGCGATGGTTCCTGCGGATCGCCGCAGCCGCCGGCGTCCTCTCGGTGGTCACGATGGAGGCCGGCTGGATCGTCACGGAGGTCGGTCGCCAGCCGTGGATCGTGTACAACCTCATGACGGTCACCGACGCCGCCACCGAGAACGCGGGCGTGTGGGTGACGTTCCTCGTTGTCGCGGCGGTGTACCTCGTCGTCGGGGTGACGACGATCCTCGTGCTGCGTCAGATGAGCCGGCGGTTCCGCGTCGCGGGCGGGGACGATGAGAACGTCGCGTACGGACCTCGACCCACGCCGGCCGTCGCGCGGCGGGACGGCGAGGCATGAGCACGGCTGCCGCGGTGGTGCTGTTCGTCGGCATCTTGGCCTACGCGCTGTTCGGCGGCGCCGACTTCGGAGCAGGCTTCTGGGATCTGGTGGCGGGCGGTCCGTCGACAGGCGAGCGGCCGCGGTCCGTGATCGAGCATGCGATCGGTCCCGTGTGGGAGGCGAACCACGTCTGGCTGATCTTCTCGTTCGTCGTGCTCTGGACGTGCTTCCCGGAGGCCTACGCGTCGATCACGCTGACGCTGTTCGTGCCGCTCAGCATCGCCGCGCTCGGGATCGTGTTGCGAGGATCGGGGTTCGCGTTCCGCAAGGCGGTGACCAAGACGAGTTCCCGCCGGAACTTCGGCGCGGCCTTCGCGGCTTCCTCGATCCTCGTGCCGTTCTGCTTCGGCGCCGTGATCGGAGCGATCGCGTCGGGGCGGGTTCCGTCCGGTGGTCAAGCGGGCGATCCGTGGAGCAGCTGGATCAACCCGACCTCCATCCTCGGCGGCGTGATGGCGGTGACCATGGCCGCCTACCTCGCGTCCGTGTATCTCGTGTGGGACGCGCGGCGCTTCTCCGACGGGAGCATGGTGGAGTACTTCCGGCGCCGCGCGGTGGGGGCGGCCATCGTCGCCGGGGTCGTCGCGGCCGTCGGGATCATCGTTCTCCGAGCGGACGCCCGAGATATCTCTTCGATGGGCTGACGTCGAGAGCGCTGCCCGTCGTGATCGTGTCGACGATCGCCGGAGCCGCGTCGCTCGTCCTGCTGATCCGTGGTGCCCACCGCGTGGGCTCGCATCGTGTCCGCCCTCGCCGTCCTCGCGCTCGTTCTTGCGTGGGGCGTGGCGCAGTGGGACTACATCCTGCCCGAGTCGCTCACCGTTGCGCAGGCGGCGGCCCCGTCGGGGACCATCACGGCGGTGCTCGTCGCGACCGCGCTCGCGGTCGTATTGCTCGGCCCGAGCTTCGTCCTATTGTTCGTTCTCGACCAGCGAAGCATGTTGCCCGGCGAAGGCGTCGAGGACGCGGCGTAGGCAGCGGCTATTGTGAGATAGAGGCGGCCCTTTCGTGTTGACGGCGCCTGCGTTTGCGAAGCCACGTTGGAGGAGGTCCGCGACATGAGCGCCCCGACCGAGCCGGCTCCTGAGGTGCCGGTCACGCAGAAGCGGGAGTTCTGGGTGCTGATGGCATACGCGGTCGTTCTCGGGGTCTTCGGCGCATTCGCCGGTCTGGTCTTCATGGGCGTCGATTACCTTCGGAGGCAAGTGGTACACGGATTCCGATCCCAGCTGGTTCGGCGGGCACTGGTGGTGGGTGGCCATCACCGCGGCGGCCGGCGTCGCCGTCGGGTTGCTGCGGCGCCTGACGCATTTGCCCGACCAGATAGCCGGTCTGTTCGAAGACCTCAAGGTAGGGCACGTCGACACCAGACTGGTTCCGGGGATCGCCGCCGTCTCTGCGGTGTCTCTGATCGGAGGAGCCAGTCTGGGGCCGGAGAAGGCTCTGGGTGCCATCGGCGGAGGGGCCGGCACCTGGTTGGCCCGGCGAAGGTCGCTCGGCGACGAGGACTCCCAGGTGAACACCTTGGTCGGCTTCACGGGCACGTACGGAGGACTCTTCTCCAGCCCGTTGATCGTTGTGATGCTGATCCTGGAGGCGGCCCGCCCTGGTGGGCAACGGTTCCTCAAGACCCTTGTCGGAGGCGTCGTCGCATCGAGCTTCGCGTTCGGCATCTACTTCGTCATCGCCGGCGCCGTGTTCGTCGATGCCTATCAGGTGCCGCCCTACCAGTTCGAAGATTGGCAACTACTGGCCGGCATCCCCCTCGGGCTGTTCGCGGCCCTCGTCGTCACCTTGCTGGGCGCGTTCATGATGCTGGCGTCGCGATTGTTCGGCCGTCTGAAGGTGCCGGGGATCGTCAAGTCGACGCTTGGTGGAGTGGTCTTCGGGCTCGTCGGCGTGGCGTTGCCGCTGACGATGTTCACCGGCAGCGATCAGCTCAAGACCGTGCTCCAGGATGCAGGAACCCTCGGTGTGGGCTTGCTCGTCGCCGTCTTGATCGCGAAGATGCTGACCTTCGCCGTGAGCGATGGAAGTGGGTTCATCGGCGGACCCATCTTCCCCTCGTTGTTCATCGGCGGAACGGCCGGCGTTCTCGTCCACCAGGTGTTCCCCGGCGTGCCGCTGGGATTGGCGTTCTCCTGCATGCTTGCCGCGGTCCCAGGGTCGGTCGCTCCCGTTCCGTTCTCGATGGTGCTGATGGCCGCGTTCCTGACCGAGGTGGGAGCGCTCCAGACCGCACCGATCCTGATCGCAGTCGTCACCGCTCTCCTGGCCACCGAGGGCGTGAAGTATCTCGTCAGCACCCGCAAACGATCGCACGCGGCCACGACGGAACGCACAGACCCGCCGACCACGCCCATCACCGATGGATGACGTGCTCTCGCTCCTAGAGCCCCGCTTCGACCTGGACCCTGCCGTCTGCCGCGGCGGCCTGCAGCGCCTCGTAGTCGCGCTGGTTCTGGTCTGCATAGGCCTCGGCGAACGTCGCGATCGCCCGGTCGAACGTGTCGCTCTTGCCGAGGTACGAGGCGATCGCGATGCGGTCGCCGGATCGGGCATGACCTCGCGCGAGCGTCCACGCCGCCGCGCCGCCGATGAACTGCATCGCCTGTGGGTCCATGGCCTCGGGCGGCCACGAGCCCTTCCAGTCGCGCAGTTGGCGGATGTAGAAGTCGCGCACGACGCCATCCGGACCGGTGAAGCGATCCCACCCGAGGAAGATGTCGCTGGCCGCTTGCAGCAGGCGCTGGCCTTCGACGACGCGCTGCCCCTGGTTCGCGTACGAGGACTTGCCGACGAACGGCGCGAGCACGGACGTCTGCGCCTCCTTGGCCTGCAGGAACAGCGGGTCGTCATCGTCGCGCCCCACGAACAACAGGATGTACGCCCTCGTGCCGACGCTGCCGACCCCCACCACCTTGCGCGCGCCGTCGACGAACCGGAAGCCTTCCAGCAGGTGCCGTCGATCGCCGAGCAGGCTCCGCCGATACGTCCGGACCAGCGAGTGCAGCGACTCCCGGAACTGATCGGCGTCGGCGGCCGGGAGGAGCTCGTCCATCGAGACGATCAAGGGTGGATCGCTCGCGATGCGTCGTTGCCCGTCGACCATCTTCGTGAGGCGCGCGAACGCCTGCATGCTGTCCTTCGTGCGGGCCTTGTCGACGATCGAGGCCGCCATCTTGGCGTTGCGCTTGTCCAGGCTCTTGCGGACGAGCGGCAGGCCGTCCTGGATCGCGAGGCGCGAGTACCACACGTCGAGATCGCGCATCGCGGCGAAGGACGCCATCGCGGTGCGGTAGCTGGCGGCGACGCTGCGCAGCACGCCCTCGCGCTCCGTGTCCGAGAACCCGTTGCCGCGCCCGGCGATCGCGATGCTGGCGACCAGCCGCTTCACGTCCCATTCCCACGGGCCGGGAACGGTCTCGTCGAAATCGTTGACGTCGAACAACAGCGAACGCTCCGGAGAGGCGAAGACCCCGAAGTTCGAGATGTGCGCGTCGCCACAGGCCTGGACGCGGATCCCGGTCTTGGGTGTCGCCGACAGGTCGTAGGCCATGATCGCGGCGGCGCCCCGATAGAAGGCGAACGGCGAGGTGAGCATCCGGCCGTAGCGGATCGGCACGAGCTCGGCGACGCGGGACGGGGCCTGCGCCTCCAGGATCGCGACGGGATCGAGCCGGTCCGACGGTGGGTCCCACGCGGCGTGGCTGGAGCGTGGAACGTTCGCCCGGGCCTCACGCCCGCGCGCCGCTCGCTCCGTCGGGCGTGAGATGGGGCTTGCTGCTCGTGCTGCGCTTCTGGACGGCTGCCGTGTCGGTCATGGTTGGCCACCTTCGCTCGCGTCGATCGACGCCCGCCAAGCGCCCTACACCATCGTCGGTGTTCCTGAGCAGACTACCCCTGGTGGCGCTTGCGAGTCAGCCGGGGACCTATCGACCCGGTCGTCGTGTGCGCGTGCGGGTGGCCGAGATCCTGCCGGCGTATCGATGTCGCGCGGCGCGGGGTGCTCGATCGGTACCTCGTGCACCCACTCGGGATGCGAGGCGATCAGCAGCCGGGCGCCGGCGTCGCCCTGCAGGTGGCCGGCCTCCGCATAGATCTCGCGCGACAGCAGCGCCGGTCCGGGCCCGTCGAGGTATCGCAGGCGTGTGATCTGCCCACGCGTGTCGTGGAAGCCCGCGATCAGGGCGCGGAGGTCGTCGGGCGTGATGCCCGGCTGATCGGCCTGCAGCACGATCGCGGCCTCGCTGTCCTCGGCGACCTCGTGCAGGGCGGCCGCCAGCGAGGTCGCCTGCCCGTCGCGATAGGCGGGGTTCGGGACGATGCGCACATCGGGAGGGAGCACGGCCTCGACGGCTTTGCGGTCGTGCCCGACCACCACGATCACCTCGCCGACGCCGGCATCGCGGAGCGCGTCGATCGCGTGGACCACCAGCGGCTTGCTGCCGAGGACGAAGATCTGCTTCGTGGACCCGAATCGCGAACTCGTCCCGGCGGCGAGCACGATTCCGGAGATCACGACGGGGCTTCGCCGCCCTTGTTCCCGCCGAACAGGCGCTTGAAGAAGCCCACGATGCTCGACCACATCGCGGCAAGGCCCAGACCGATCCCGCCGACGGGCTTGGCGGCGGCCACGGGGGCCGGCGCTTGGGCCGTGTCGGTCGCGCCCTCGTTGGCCTCCAGCGTTGCACGCAGACACTCGGCGAACTGGGCCGTCAAGCGCTTGGAGACCTCCGGCAGCAGACCGCGAGACAGTTGCGCCGCGGCGCCGGTGAGCGTGATGTCGGCCTCCATGAACACGTGCGTGCCGTCGTCGCCGGGCTCCATCCACGAGGTGACGGTGGCGTTCGCGGCACCCTTGCCCTTCTGCTCCATGCCCTTGGCGTGGAGTTTGACGCGGTGCGCGGCGTCGTCGCGCTCCTCGAGGGCGACCGTGCCGGCGAACGACATCGCCACGGGGCCGAACTTCATGTTGAGCTTGCCCTTCCAGTTGCGGTCATCCACCGTCTCGGTCAGCTCGGCGCCGGGCATGCAGGGCGCGACCTTCTCGACGTCGAGGAGGTAGGCCCACACATCGTCGACCGACCGCGGCACGGTGAAGTCGTTCTTGATCAGCATGTGGACCGAGCCTACTCCTCGGGCGACTACCGGGCTTCGGTGCCGGGGCGGGGGCGGTCGTGGATCGGGCCGGGTCGCTCCTTGAGGAAGCCGCCCGAGCGGTCGTGACGCACCGCGATGATCTCGGCCACGATCGCCTGTGCGATCTCGTCGGGCCCCTCGGCCCCGAGGTCGAGCCCGGCCGGCCCGTGGATCCGCGCGCGGTCCTTGTCGGTGATCTCGACGCCGTCGGCGGCCAGGTCCATCAGGATCCGCTGTGTGCGCGCGGCCGGCCCGAGCATGGCGATGTAGCCGACGTCGGACCGCAGCAATCCCCGGAGGTAGTCGCGGTCCCGCAGGAAGTTGTGGGTCATCACCACGGCGAAGGTCGCCTCGTCCAGCGGCGCGGCCTCGGCGACCTGCCCGGGTTCCTCGAGCGGCACGAACGCGTGCGCCTCGGGATAGCGCTCGGTGGTCAGGAACGCGGGGCGGTCATCGACCACGATCGGGCGCCAGCCGATGCCGGCGGCCGTGCGGACCAGCGGGATCGCGTCGTGGCCGGCGCCGCAGATCACCAGGCGCAACGGCGGCTCGAGCACCTCCACGAACGCACGGACGCCGTCCCCGAAGACGCGGATCTCCGAGCGACCTGCCGCGAGCAGCTCGCGCGCGCTGACGATGGCCTCGGCGTCGACGTCGGCGTCCCCGAGCGATCCCTCGACGGGACCGTCGGGCCTGACGACGAGCCGGGCGCCCGGGGTCACCAGCTCGGGTATCTCGGACTCCAGCGCCGTCACGACGCAGATGGGTCGCTCTTCCTGGAGCGCGGCGCGCAGCGCGTGCGTGACCGCGGCCGCGCGCTCGGCGGGCTCGATGAACACCTCGATCGCGCCGTTGCAGCCGAGCCCGAGTCCCCACACCTCGTCGTCGTCGGCGGTGAGGTCCCAGCCGGCGAGGCGGGCCGTGCCTTCCTCCATCACGACGCGCGCCATATCGGCGACGTCGCCTTCCAGGCAGCCGCCGCTGATGTTGCCGACGGGTGCGCCCTCCTCCGGCACCAGCAGACGGGCCCCCGGCCGGCGGTAGGTCGACCCGCGCACCGCGACGATCGTCGCCAGCGCCATCCGCCGCCCCTGCGCGCTGAGGCCCTCGATTGCCTCCAGGACGTCGGCGATCTCGCTCACGCGTCGATGGTAGTGCGCGGGCGCCGGTTCCGTTCGGCTCAGCGATGGGCGACGGAGGCCGATACTGGCCTCGGTATGGACGATTCCTTTTCATTCGGTGGCCGGAAGAAGCATCGGTCGAGCGTTCGGCCCCGGCGGCCGCGGCGATCGGAGCCCGATCCGCCGCCGAAGCATGCGGCGAGCCGCCGCACGCTCTCGATCGACGGCCGCCGGATCGCCTTCGGCGCGATCGGTCTCGTCCTCGCGGCCGTGTCGATCTGGGGATTCCTCCACCTGGAGGGGAACGACACGTCCGGGGATGGGTCGGGGACCGGCGCCCCGAGTGGCGCCACCGCCGATGTCCAGGCGAAGCAGACGGCCGCCTCGGCGGTCGTGACGGTGCAGTCGCTGTATGACGAGCGAGGGCTCGTTCGCAACCGTGACGCCGCGCGAGCTGCGCGCGACCGGGTCCGCGGCCGGCTACTCCGCGCGGGCCTCGACCGCCGCGGACACGGTGAGCGTCGCATCGACGGTGGAGGGCGTCGGCATCGCCGTCCGGTCGTCGTCGGGCACCTGCTTCTATGCGCACGTCATCCCCTCCGGCATCACGTACGGAACGGGATCGCCCTGTACCGGGGAGGCCGCGCTCAAGGCCACTGCCCCCGCCTGGCCGAGCCAATCGACCTGATCGGGCGAACTACACCAGGCCCGCCAAGCGTCCGATACCTCCCCGGGATGGATGAGGCCTTCAGTCTGGTAGCCGCACGCATGCCCCCGACCCGGCGGCTCTCGCCGTTCGGGGTCCGGATGGTGGCGATGCTGATCGTCGTCGCGCTGCTGATCGCGGGCTTCGGCGCGTTCGTGGTCGGCCAGCAGCGTGCGGCCGACCGGAGGCGTGCGGCGCTGGTGACCTCGCAGGCCGCGGCGCAAGATGCGCGGGCGCACGCGTTGGCGGCCGGCGGCATCCGAAGCGAAACGGTCGCCTCGACGGGCGCGGTGGCTGCCCTCCTCGACGGACAGGCGCGCGACGCCGCCACCGCGGCGCTCGCCGTCGCGGCCGAGGTGGCGTCCAGCTCCTCCTACGACGCCGCCCGACCCGGCGGCCCTCGCCGCGCACGACCAGCAGCTGCTCTACGTGGACGGGCCGTCCACCGCACCGTCCGTCGTGAGCGTCTACAACGGCGCGGCGGGGTGGGCCGCGGCGGTGCACGGGTCGGGCGACACCTGCTACTGGGTCGCCGTGACGCCCGATGGTCGCACCCGATACGGCACCGGCGCCGCGTGCACGGGGATGGCGGCGCTGGCGGCCGACCGCCCCGCCTGGTAGCTGCGAGCACCGGATTCGCCCGTCGTCCGGGTCGGTACTACGCTCGTGTGTCACCGCTGAGCCGTCTCCTGAAGGAGGGTTGGCCGTGACGCAGATCTCCGTCACCGTGAACGGCACCACGCACGATGCCGACGTCGAGCCGCGAACGCTGCTCGTGTACTTCATCCGGGAACACCTCGATCTGACCGGCACCAACGTCGGCTGCGACACCTCGTCGTGCGGCACCTGCACGGTCCACGTCGACGGTGAGGCCGTGAAGTCGTGCACGATGCTCGCGGTGCAGGCCGACGGTCGGTCGGTCACGACGATCGAGGGCATGGCCGACGACGAGGGCCCCATGCACCCGCTGCAGGATGCGTTCCATCGCAACCACGGGCTGCAGTGCGGGTACTGCACGCCCGGCATGATCATGGCCGCGGCGAGCTTCCTGCAGGAGAACCCGAACCCCACGGACGAAGAGGTGCGCGAGTCGCTCGAGGGGAACCTCTGTCGGTGCACCGGCTACCAGAACATCGTGGCGTCGATCCTCGACGCCGCCGGCCAGATGGCGACGAAGGGCTAGGGGGCGGCCATGGCGACGATCGAGCAGTACATCGGCCAGCCTCTCCTGCGCAAGGAAGACGCGAAGCTGCTGGCGGGCGAGGGCAGTTTCATCGACAACCAGTCGATGGCGGGCATGGTCTGGATCGCGCTCGTGCGCCCGCCCTACGTGCACGCAACGATCGACGGGGTCGACACCGCCGAGGCCGCGGCGATGCCGGGCGTCGTCGCCGTCTACACCGCGGCCGACCTCCAGGGCGAATGGGCCGCCGGCCTCCCGATGGTGTGGCCCAACACAGAGGACATCAAGATCCCGACGCACTACCCGCTGACCGCCGACAAGATCCGGTTCGCCGGCGACGCGGTGGCGGTCGTCGTCGCGCAGACTCGCGAGCAGGCCGAGGACGCGGCGGAGGCGGTCTCGGTTCGAGCGACCGCGCTCCCCGCGGTCCTCGACCTCGAGGAGGCGGCGACCGACGGGGTCGTGATCCATGAGGATCTCGGCACGAACAACGTCGTGCACTGGGTCCACGGCGGGGCCGGCGATCAGAGTGTCTTCGACTCCGCCCCGGTGATCGTCCAGGAGCGGTACACGCAACCGCGTTTGATCCCGAACGCGATGGAAGCCCGTGGATGCCTGGCGTACGGAAGCGCGGCGGCCGGCGAGTTCACCCTCGCCTCGGCGACGCAGATCCCGCACATCGCGCGGGTCGGCCTCTCGATCACGACCGGGATCGCGCAGAACAAGCTGCGGATCATCGCGCCGGACGTGGGCGGCGGCTTCGGATCGAAGCTCGACGTCTACGCCGAGGAGGCGCTCGCGCTCGCGCTGTGTCGCAAGCTCAACCGGCCGGTGAAGTGGATCGAGACGCGGTCGGAGAACTACGTGGCGACGATCCATGGCCGAGGAGTGCTCCACGACTGCACGCTGGCCGGGACGGAGGACGGCCGCATCCTCGGGATGAAGTTCGTCGAGCTTGCGGACATGGGCGCCTACTTCCAGTTGCTGACCCCGGGGATCCCCGAGCTCGGTGGATGGGTGTACATGGGCCCCTTCGACATCAGCTCCTATTGGTACGAGTACACGGGCGTCATGACGAACGCGACGCCGACCGACGCGTATCGGGGCGCCGGCCGGCCGGAGGCGACCTTCGTCGTTGAGCGGATCGTCGATACCTTCGCGCGCAGGATCGGCATGGACCCCGTCGAGCTCCGGCGGAAGAACCTGCACCCGCCGTTCAGCGAGGCGACCCCGAACATCTGTGGGCTGAGCGTCGACTCCGGCAACTACGAGCCGGCGCTCGATCGCGCCGTCGAGATGGCCGACTACGCCACGTTCCGGACCGAGCAGGCCTCCCGCCGTGCCAACGGCGACACGAAGCAGCTTGGCATCGGCGTGTCCACCTACATCGAGATGTGCGGCCTGGCTCCGTCGAACATCCTCGGCGCGCTTCGCTACGTCGCCGGCGGCTGGGACGGTGCCGAGATCGAGTGCCGGCCGTTCGGCAAGGTCGTCGTCCGGACGGGCACGTCGCCGCACGGCCAGGGTCACGAGACCGCCTGGGCACAGATCGTGGCCGACGGGCTCGGCGTGTCGCCCGACGACGTCGAGGTGCTGCACGGCGACACGTCGCAGTCCCGGATCGGGATGGACACGTATGGCTCGCGGTCCGTCGCGATCGGCGGCGAGGCGCTGCGCCGAGCCGTCGAGAAGGTGCGCGACAAGGCGCGGAAGATCGCGGCACACGAGCTCGAGGTGTCCGAGGACGACCTCGAGTGGTCCGACGGCGCGTTCCGCGTGACCGGCGCGCCCGACAAGGCCCGGACGATCTCGGATCTGGCGACGTCGGCGTGGCATGCACACGACCTGCCGGCCGGCGTCGAGCCCATGTTGGAGGGAACCGCCGTCTTCGACCCACCCAACTTCACGTGGCCGGGCGGCACGCATATCTGCGTCGTGGAGGTCGATACCGCCACGGGCAAGACCGACATCGTGCGATACGTGGCGGTCGATGACTGCGGCAACGTCATCAACCCGATGATCGTCGACGGTCAGGTCCACGGCGGCGTTGCCCAGGGCGTGGCCGAGGCGCTCTACGAGGAGGCGTTGTACGACGAGTCGGGCAACCTGATCTCCGGGAACATGACGCAATACCTCGTTCCGTCAGCCACCGAGATACCCCCGATGCTCCTGGATCGCACGGTGACCCCGTCGACGACCAACGGCCTCGGGGTCAAGGGGATCGGAGAGGCCGGCACGATCGCTGCCCCGCCCGCCGTCGTGAACGCCGTGATCGACGCTGTCTCCCACCTCGGCGTCACGTACATCGCGAAGCCGGCCACCCCCGAACGGGTGTGGCGAGCCATCCAGGACGCGCAAGGAGGTGCGCGCATGATCCCGGCGCCGTTCGAGTACGTCCGAGCGGGTTCCGTCGAGGAAGCTGTGGCCGCGCTCACGGCCGATCCGGATGCCAAGCTGTTGGCGGGCGGTCACTCCCTGCTGCCGGCCATGCGGCTTCGCCTCGTGCGGGTCTCGACCCTGGTCGACATCGGTCGGCTCACGGATCTGTCCTACGTCCGTGAGGACGGCGACGCGATCGCGATCGGCCCGCTGACGCGACACCACGATGTCGCCAACAGCGAGGCCCTGCAGTCGGGCTGCCCCATCGTCGCCTACGCGGCCTCCCAGATCGGCGACCCGGCGGTGCGCCATGTGGGGACCATCGGGGGCTCGGTCGCGCACGGCGATCCGGCCGGGGACCTGCCGGCGGTGCTGCTGGCGCTCGACGCGTCGTTCGTGATCACCGGCGCCGGCGGCGCGACCCGCACGGTGGAGGCGACATCCTTCTTCACCGGGTTGTTCAGCACGGCGCTGGAGCCCAACGAGCTGCTCACCGAGATCCGCGTCCCGAAGACGAGCGGCGGATGGAGCTTCCTGAAGTTCAACCGTCGCGCGCAGGACTGGGCGCTGGTCGGCGTGTCTGCCGTCGCGTCGAACGGCGGTGTCCACGTGGGCCTCACGAACATGGGGCTCACACCGTTGCGCGCAACCGGGGTCGAGGCGGCCGTCGCGGGCGGCGCCGATCCCGTCGCCGCGGCCGCACACGCCGATGAGGGGACGGCGCCGGGCGACGACGCGTTCGCATCGGCGGACTACCGTCGGGCGCTGTCGAAAGTGCTTGTGGAGCGCGCGCTTCGGGAGGCCATGGGCTAGGCCCGACGGGACCGGCTGTTAGGGTCCTGCCCGTGCTGGTGGTTCAGGAGTTCACACCGCTGTCGCGCGAGTGGTTCGTCGCGTACGGCTGGGAACTGGCCGTCACCCTGGTTCTCGCCGTCGTGTTCACGCTCGTCTCGCGGCGCTGGGTGCGACGGTACCGCCGTCGTGCCAAGGCGGGCGGCGACGACGCCGAGGGTCGTCGCCGACGCCGGGTCGCGACCGTCGTCGGCTTGTTCTCCGGGGTCGTCGTCGTGGTCGTGTGGCTCGTGTTCCTGTTCACCCTTCTGAAGGACCTGGGGGTGGACATCACGCCGCTGATCGCGTCGGCGGGGATCGCCGGCATCGCGCTCGGGTTCGGAGCGCAGGCGCTCGTGCGCGACACGATCAGCGGGCTGTTCATCTTCCTGGAGGGGCAGTTCGACGTCGGCGACATCGTCGACCTGACGACCTCGGCCGGAACCGTGTCGGGCACCGTGGAGACGCTGAACCTGCGCACGACCGCGATCCGCCAGTACGACGGGTCGCTGTCGACGGTGCCCAACGGGCTCATCGAGGTGACGAACAACCGGACGCGGGGTTGGGGTCGCGCGGTGGTCGACGTGCGCGTCGCGCTGGACGAGGATCCCGATCGCGTCCGCGACGGCCTGGAGGAGTTGTTCGGCGAGATCCAGGAGCAGCCGCCGCTCGGCGAGTGGCTCCGGCAACCGCCGCAGGTGCTCGGGGTGACGCAGGTCACCGACACCGCACAGGTGATCCGCGTGGCCGCCGAGACGATGCCGAGTCATCGGATCGACACCGAGCGTCTGCTTCGAGCGAAGATCCTGGCGCGCCTGGGAGAGCGCGGTATCAGGACGCCGCCGGTGACCGGGGTACCGCAGCCGCCGCAGGCGCCGATCTGAGCCCGGCGCGCAAGCCGAGCGGCCCCGGTAGGCTTCCCGGATGGTCGAACTGCCCTTCACCGACGTCGATGAGCTGACCGAGTCGCTCGGCGCCCATGCGTACCTGGCCGACCGCGGGCTCGCCACGGCGATCTACCTCTCGTTGTCGCTCGGCAAGCCGCTGCTGCTCGAAGGTGAGGCAGGCGTCGGCAAGACCGAGGTCGCCAAGGTGCTGTCCACGCTGCTCGGCCGCGACCTGATCCGGCTGCAGTGCTACGAGGGCATCGACGCCTCGCAGGCGCTCTACGAGTGGAACTACTCGCGCCAGTTGATCGCGGTGCGCGCGATGGACGCAGCCGCGGCCGACGCCCACGTGCAGGATCTGTTCGGCATCGAGTTCCTGGTGGAACGGCCGTCTGCTGGCGGCCATCAAGGCGGGCTCGCGGGCGGTGCTCCTGGTCGACGAGCTGGACCGCGCCGACGACGAGTTCGAGGCGTTCCTGCTGGAGATCCTGTCCGAGTTCGCGGTGACCATCCCCGAGGTGGGGCGGATCGTGGCGGATTCGCCGCCGGCGGTCATCGTCACGTCGAACCGCACGCGGGAGCTGCACGACGCCTTGAAGCGACGGTGTCTCTATCACTGGATCGATCACCCGCGCTGGATCGCGAGGTGGCGATCGTGCGCGCCCGGGCGCCCCATGTGAGCGAGGCGCTCGCGCGCGACGTCGCGACCGCGGTCGAGCGGCTGCGCACGCTGGACCTGGCGAAGGCACCCGGCGTGGCCGAGACGATCGACTGGGCGAACGCCCTGCAGTTCCTGGGGACCGAACGGTTGGACGCCGCGGTCGCGGCGGACACGCTGGGCGCCGTGGTGAAGGATCACGAGGATCAGACGCTGGTCACCGCGCGTCTGGCCGAGGTGGTCGGGGAGGATGGCTAGCGGCCCCGTCCCGCCGCTGGTCGCGCTCGGGCGCGACCTTCGCCATCGGGGGCTGCCCGTCGGCACCGGGCGCATCCTGACGTTCGTCCAAGGTGTCGCGGCGCTCGGGCTGACCGACCGCGACTCCCTCTACTGGACGGGCCGCTCCACGATGGTCGCCAGCCGCGCCGACCTCGAGACCTACGACGAGGTGTTCGACGAGTGGTTCCGGTCCCTGCGCGAGGACGCCGAGCCCGAGCTGTCGCTGGAGTTCAACCTGCCGCCCGACCCCGAGGACTTCGAGTTCGGCGACGAGCCGGCCGCCGATCGCGCACCCGGCGCGCAGACCGCCGCCAGCTGGCAGCACGCCGGCGACGAGGACGAGCCCGCCGAGGGCGATGAAGCGGCGCTGCGGCTGGTCGCCTCTGCCGTCGAGATCCTGCGCTCGAAGTCCTTCGCCTACCTGAGCGAGGAGGAACGCCAGCGGGTCGCCAAGATGATCCGGCAGCTGACCGTGCAGGTGCCGATCGAGCGCACCCGCCGGATGCGCTCGGCGAACAAGGGGTCGACGCTGGACGTGCGTCGCACGCTTCGCCGGTCGCTCCGCACGCAGGGGGAGCCGTTCGACCGGGCTTGGCGCGCGCGCCGGACGCGGACACGTCCGCTCGTGCTGATCCTCGATGTGTCGGGCTCGATGGCGCCGTACTCGCGGGCGCTGCTGCAGTTCGGGTACGCGGCGATGGCGGCCGGCCGGCGCGTGGAGGTCTTCTGCTTCGGGACGCGGCTCACGCGGGTGACGCGCGTGCTGCGGGCGAAGGACCCCGATCGCGCGATGCACGAGATCGGCAAGATCGTGGCCGACTGGGAGGGCGGCACCCGGATCGGGGAGTCCCTCAAGACCCTGCTCGACGGCTGGAGCCAGCGTGCGGCGCTCCGGGGGGCCGTCGTGGTGCTGTGTTCCGACGGGCTCGAGCGCGGCGATCCGGAGCTGTTGCGAACCCAGATGGCGCGGCTGCGACGGCTGGCCTACCGGGTCGTCTGGGCGAACCCGCTGAAGGGCTCACCCCGCTACGAGCCTCTGGCACGCGGGATGGCCGCCGCCCTTCCGAGCGTCGACGTCTTCCTGTCCGGCCACAACCTCGAGAGCCTGGAGGCCCTGGCCGAGGCGCTGTCCCCGTAGCCCACGACGACGGCGTCGGCGGTACTCTGGGCAGATGCCGATGGACGACATCGCGGTCAGCGACGAGGTGCGGGCGGACCCGCCCGCGCCATCCCCTCGATCGAACCGCGGCTTCTGGGTGGTCACCGGCGCGCTCGTGCTCGGGTGCATGTTCATGCTCGTGGAGATCTTCGCCAACTTCGGCACGAAGGACACGATCGCCCATGCCGAGCACACGCTGCGCACCGCGCAGGCGGCCGCCGAGCGGGTGCACGAGGCCGACGGCACGTACGCGGGTGCGGATCACACGCGCCTCTCGGTGGTCGAGCCGACCCTGTCGTGGCTGCCCGGAACCGAGAACAGCGGCGGGCTCGATCAGGTGAGCGTCGCGTCGGACGGCTCCTCGTGGGCCGCGGCCGTCCAGGCGAGGCCCGGTGCGTGCTTCTACCTGCACCTCACCCCTTCGGGGGACGTCTTCTACGGCGTCGGAACGGACTGCACCGGCCGAGAGGCGCTGCTCGCCACCGATCCTCGCTGGTAGCTTCGGGCGTGCGCCCGCCGCCAGCCGTGCTCGATGCCTTCGGCGCCATCGGCGAGCCGGTGGCGCTCGGGGGTGGCGAGGGTCGCTGCTGGCGGGTTGCCGACATCGTTCTCAAACCCTGCGACGACGAGGCCGAGTGGACGTGGCTCGGCGCGGTGCTGCCCGCGGTGGCGCAGGACGGGTTCCGGCTGGCGCTGCCGATGCGCGCGACCGACGGCCGGTGGGTGGTCGACGGGTGGTGCGGCCAGCCGGTCGTTGCGGGTGCCCAAGCGGAACGGTGGGTCGACGTGATCGAGGTCGGCGAGCGTTTCCACGCGGCGGTCGCCTCGCTGGCACGACCGCCGTTCCTCGATCTGCGCACGAACCCTTGGTCGGTCGGGGATCGCGTCGCGTGGGAGGAACTCGCGCCGCCGGTCTCGCATCCGATCCTTGCGCGGCTGCTCGCGATGCGGGAGCCGATCGCGGCGCCGTCGCAGGTCATCCACGGCGACCTGACCGAGAACCTGCTGTTCGCCGACGGGCTCGCGCCCGCGATCATCGATGTGACGCCGTACTACCGTCCGCGCGGGTTCGCCGCCGCGGTTGTCGTGGGCGACGCGGTGCGGTGGCGGGATGCCGACCCGGATCCTTTGCTCGCGGTCGTCGCGCACGATCCGGGTTCCCGCAGCTGTTCGTGCGGGCGGTGATCTACCGGCTGGTGACGGCGCTCGTGTTCGGGCGCACCGACGTGAGCTACTTCGAGTCCGACGTCGCCCTGGCCGAGCGGCTCCTCGCCTGACCCATCGCCCGGTCGAGCAGCTCGACCGGATGGACGACCTCGACGTCGTGACCGCCCGCACGCAGGTGGGCCGCCAGCTGGATCGAGCAGCCCGGGTTCGCCGAGGCGACGATCGAGGCACCGGTCGCCGCCACCGCCGCCGCCTTCTGGCCTCCCAGCTCACCGGCGGTCTCGGGCTGGGTGACGGCGTAGATCCCGGCCGCGCCGCAGCATCGATCGCCATCGGCGACCTCGAGCACGCGGAGGTCCGGGATCTGCGACAGCAGCGCGCGCGGCGCCGCGTGGATGTGTTGGGCCCGCAGCGCGTGGCACGCGTCGTGATAGGCCACGGTCACCGGCAGCGAGCGCAACGCGATGTCTCCCAGCCCTTCGTCGTGCAGGAACGCGAGCACGTCGCGAACCGGGAGCCCCGTGCCCGGCAGCAGCTCGTCGTAGGACTGCATGTGCGCGCCGCAGCCCGAGGCGTTGGCGATCACCACGTCGGCGCCGGCGAAGGCGTGATGAGCGCGGGTGGCCAGTCGCCGCGCGACGGCCAGCCGGCCGTTGTGGGCGGGGAGGGCGCCGCAGCACGCCTGGCCTCGAGGCACGGTGACGCGCCAGCCCGTTCGTGTCAGCACGCGGATCGTCGCGAGGTTCACCTCGTGGAACCAGCGGTCCTGCACGCACCCCGCCAGCAGGGCGACGGAGCCGCGCACCGTGACGCCGGCCGGCGGCGAGGACACCTTCGGCAGCCGTGCGAACGGCGCGCCGCCGCGGGGCAGCACCGTCCGGACGCGGCGCGGCAACACCGGACGGACGATCGGTTGCAGCATCGTCGCCAGCCGGATCATCGTCGGGTGCGGCAGCAGCCAGTGGAATCCGAGCCAGTGTGCGAGCCGCGCGCGGCGAGTGCGTGTGGGCTCGACCTGCTCGCGCGCCGCCTCCATCATGCGGCCGAAGGGGACGTGCGACGGACAGACGTCCTCGCAGGCGCGACACACCAGGCAGCGGTCCATGAAGTCCGCGAACGTCGACTCGACCTCGGCGCCCGCCGCCACCGCTCGCATGGCGGCGATGCGTCCTCGCGGCGAGGCCGATTCCTCGCCGGTCAGGCGGTAGGTCGGGCAGTGCGGCAGGCAGAGCCCGCACGCCACGCATGCCGACAGATCGTCGGCGGTGGGGGCGTCGCGTCCGGGACGCCATCCGGGTGTGCCGAGAGTCGCGGTCCCGAGGAAGCGGGTGCCCTCGGGCAGGTCGGTGCCGAGCGGCGCCGCCGCGTTGGGATCCATGGCCGCGATGCTACGGCCGCTTGCGCGTGGGGGTGGGAGCGCCGCGTAGGCTGCCCGCATGCCATCGGTCGGGAAGCTGCACGCCTCGCAGAGGGCCTCGTCGTTCACGGAATCGGTGATCCGCGAGATGACACGGCTGGCGAACCTGCACGAGGCGATCAACCTCGGCCAGGGGTTCCCCGACTTCCCGGCACCCGAGGTGGTGAAACAGGCGGCCGTGCGGGCGATCGCCGAGGACCACAACCAGTACCCGATCACGTGGGGGGTGCCCGCGTTCCGCGAGGCGATCGCGGCGACGTACCTGCGCGACTACGGGATGGCGGTCGACCCCGAGACGGAGATCTGCGTCACGTGCGGCGCGACGGAGGCGATGGCGGCCACGTTCCTCGGCGTGTTGGACGCGGATGACGAGGTCGTCGTGTTCGAGCCGTTCTACGAGAGCTACGGGCCCGACGCGATCCTCGCGGGCGCGTCGCTGCGGTACGTGACGTTGCGCGCTCCCGACTGGTCGTTCGATCCGGAGGAGTTGGCCCGCGCGTTCTCGTCGCGGACGCGGGCGATCGTGATCGGCACACCCCACAATCCGACCGGCAAGGTGTTCACACGCGAGGAGCTCTCGGCGATCGCGGCGCTGTGCCTCGAGCACGATGCGATCGCGATCACCGATGAGATCTACGAGCACATCACCTACGACGGCGCCGAGCACGTGCCGATCGCGACGCTGCCGGGCATGCGCGAGCGGACCGTGACGATCAGCGCGCTGTCGAAGACGTACGCCGTGACGGGGTGGCGGGTCGGGTGGGCGATCGCGCCGCCGGCGTTGATGGCGGGCATCCGCGCGACGCACGACTTCCTCACGGTGGCGGCCGCAACCCCGTTGCAGCTCGCCGGCGCGGCGGCGATGGCGTTGCCCGCGTCCTACTACGAGGAGACACGGCGGGAGTACGCCGAGCGGCGCGACGTGATGATGCGGGTGCTGGGGGAGGCAGGGTTTGTGGCGGAGGCCCCGCAGGGTGCGTACTACGTGATGGCCGACGCGTCGTCGCTCGGGTTCGACGACGACGTGGCCGCGGCGCGCTATCTCGTCTCGGAGGTGGGCGTGGCGGCCGTGCCGGGCTCATCGTTCTTCTCGCGGCCGGAGCTGGGTTCCCACCTGCTGCGGTTCGCGTTCCCGAAGCAGTTGGCGACGCTGGAGGAGGCCGGCAGGCGACTGCGTGGCGCCGGCCGGCGAACGCAATCGTGAGGTCGGCCGGCTTGGGTTCGCACGCCCATGCGCTGTCTGAACTCAGAGATGCATTCGGCCCGGCGCGAGGATGCCCGCGGGGTCGAACGCGGCCTTGATGCGCCGCTGGATCTCGGGAGCGGGAAGTTCTTGTTCGCCGAGACCGCCGGGACCACGCACGACCGGGGCGATGCCGCCCAACGCGGCGACGCGCCCGCGGAGGGTGTCCAGCGCGATCGCATCTGCGCACGGCACCCAGGCATACCCGACGCCGATCGCCGCTCGATAGTCGGCGAGCCCGCTCAGGAGCTCGGGCAGGCGTGAGGGAGCGACCGCGCACTCGGCCACGATCGGCGCATCGGGGAACAGCGGCGGCGGGAACACCTGCTCGTCTCGGAACGACGTCAGGCCACCGAGCGCCGAGGCCTGCTCGGCCACTTCCTCCGGCCAGCCCTCGAGGCGCACCAGCACGTGGTCGGGCGAGGCGAGCACCGCCGCCGGCAACGGCACCGTCTCGAGGATCCGACGACCGAGTTCCACGCCGCCGGTCGAGGTGACCAGGGTGCGGGCGGCCTTCGGCAGCGGCCGCACCTTCAGCGCGACCTGCGTGATCACCCCGAGCGTGCCGAGCGAGCCGGTCAGCAGCCGGTGGAGGTCGAAGCCGGTGACGTTCTTGACGGTGCGGGCGCCGGAACGCACGCGCCGACCGTCGCCCGTGACCATCTCCATCTCGACGACGGTGTCGCGCAGCGTGCCCACCCGCAGCTGACGCGGCAGCGCGGCGTCGGCGGCGATCACACCCCCGACGGTGGCGTCGCCCGGCGCGTCGACCGGCCATTCCTGGCCGCCCTCGGCGAGCAGCTCGGTCAGGTCGTGGATGCGCACCCCGGCCTCGACCACGCACAGCATCTCCGCGGGGTCATAGGCGACGGGCCGATCGAGGACCGTCGTCCACAGCTCGGCGTCGACCTCGACGGGGTTCCCCTTGTCGATGTGCGTGCGTCCGCCGACGACCAGCAGGCGGATCCGATCGGCGCTCGCGACACGCAGCGCGTCGGCGACCTCCGCCGCCGAGTTCGGATGGATCAGATCCATGTGCCCTCCGGGAGCCCGCCCCTGGGAGCCCGCCGGCGCGCGCCAACGCTGCGGCCGCGTAGTCGCCACACCGCGCGCCGTCGGGGAGCACCTTGCGCGGGTTCATCCGGCCGTCGGGGTCGAACGCCGCGCGCACGCACGCCTGCGCGTTCAGGTCCTCGTCGGTGAAGACGAGCGGCATGAAGTCGCGCTTCTCCAGGCCGATGCCGTGCTCGCCGCTGAGGGCGCCGCCCGCGTCGACGCACAGCCGGACCAGCTCGTCGGCCGCCGCCAGGACGCGATCCATCGTGCCCGGCACGGCCAGGTCGAACGAGAACAGCGGGTGCAGGTTGCCGTCGCCGGCGTGGAACACGTTGGTGACGATCAGATCGTGGTGCTTGGCGATCGCGTACACGCCCCCGAGCACCTCCGCGAGCTTCGTGCGCGGCACGACACAGTCGTGCAGGTGGTAGTGGGGCGCGATCTGGGCGATCGCGCCGAACGCCGACTTGCGGCCCTTCCACAACAGGGCGCGCTCCGTTTCGTCGGCGGCGACGCGCACCGTGCCGACGCCGTGCTCGCGAGCCGCGGCCTCCACCTCGCGGGCCTGGGCCTCGACGGCGGCCTCGAGCCCGTCGAGTTCCACCAGCAGCACGGCGGCCGCGTCGGTCGGGTAGCCCGCGTGCGCGAAGCGCTCGACCGCCCGCACGATGCCGCGGTCCATCATCTCGAGTGCGGCGGGCACGACGCCGCGCGCGACGATCGCCGACACGGTCGCCGCGCAATCGTGGACCCGCTCGAAGTCGAGCAGCATCGTGCGCACCGCCGGCGCGATCGGCGTGAGCCGCACGCAGGCCGCCGCCACGATCCCCAGGGTGCCCTCCGAGCCGACGAGGACGCCGCGCAGGTCGTAGCCGGGCCCGGCCGGTCCTTCGCTCCCGAACCGAGCGGTCGAGCCGTCGGACAGCACGACGTCGAGCGCCAGGATGTGGGCGCTCGTCACGCCGTAGGCGAGGCAGTGCGGCCCGCCCGCATTGGTGCTCACGTTGCCGCCGATCGAACTGACCTGCTGCGACGAGGGATCGGGCGCGTAGGTGAATCCGGTCGGCGCGAGCGCGTTCGCAAGATCGAGGTTGAGGACGCCGGGCTCGACCCAGGCGAGACGGTCCTCGGGCCGCACCTCGAGGATCCGGTTCATCTTGGTGGTGACGACCACGAGGGAGTCGCCGATCGGGGTGGCGGCGCCCGCCAGACCGGTGCCGCTGCCACGCGGGACCACCGGCAGGCCGTGGGCGGCGGCGATCCGCATGCAGGCGGCGATGTCGTCGGCGCTTCGAGGGAAGGCCACCAGCCCCGCGGAGCCCTCGACCATCGAGGCGTCGCGCGCGTAGAGGCGCAACGCGAGCGGGTCGGCGAGCACCGCGTCCGCGCCGAGAGCCGCCTCCAGGTCGCGCCGCGCCGCCCTCAGGTCGCTCACGCCGACAGGCTACGTCAGCGTTTGACGAGGGAAAGCAGGGTCAGCGACCCGCGCCGCTCGGTGCGCTTCGTGTCGAGGCGGTAGCCGGCGGGGTGCTTCCATGCGGCGAGGTCCGCGGGCTCGGCGCTCGGGTTGGCGAGCAGGTACCGCACGAGCGCCCCCTTCAGCGACTTGTTGTCGTGCGAGACGGTGGTCAGCGCGCCGTTGCGGCGCTCGAGGAACCGGACGGTCCATTGCTCGAGACCGGCCGGCGGATCCCAGGCGAGCGCGTGCTCGTTGGGCAGCAGGTTCCAGACGTGTCGGCCGGCGGCGAGCTCGGCGAGACGAGCCGACAGCGGCCGGCGCCACCAGGTCGAGAGCTTGCCCAGCGGCGGGAGCGCCGCGCCCATCTTGAGCTTGTAGTCGGGGATCGGATCGGCGGGCATGACCGCGCCCCACAGCCCGGAGAAGATCACGACGCTCGCGTCGAGTCGCCGACGGTGCGCCGCGCTGAGCGAACGGTGATCGAGCGCGTCGTAGAGCACGCCGGTGTAGCGCTCGATCGCGGGCAGCGTCGGAGCCTTCGCGACGGCGCGGTTCGCGGCCGTGGCGGCGACGAGCGCCTTGCCCTTCACGTCGAGCAGTTTGGATCGTGAGGCCTCGTTCCCCTTCATCGCGGCGGTCGAGCGCGCGGATCACGCGTGCGCGTTCGACGTCGAGGTCGATCGACAGCGAGCCGCGTTCCCAAGGCGGGCCCGTCGCCACCGGGGGCCTTGCCTTCGGACGGAGGAAGCAGGATCAGCGGCAGCGAGGTCGCCATGCCGGGCCGAACCAGAACTACGCGACGCGGCCCGGGTTGCCTTGCGAATCCTCGAACGGCAGGCCCGCCGCGGCCCAGGCCTCCATGCCGCCCTCGACGTTCGTGGCGTCGTAGCCACGCGCCTGCAGCATCATCGTGGCCAGCTCGCTCCGATTGCCGGTGCGGCAGATCACCGCGACCGGCTTGGACGTGTCGAGCTCGCCGCCCGCGCCCGCCATGATCGAGTTCACGGGGATGTGGATCGCGCCCTCGACGCGGCCCGCTTCCCATTCATAGGGCTCGCGACAGTCGACCAGTTGGATCTCGGCCAACCGGTCGTGCACAACCTTGACGTCGCTGAGGTCGCTCATGGGGGCAGGAATGCTACCAGTGACCCTGGATATTCCCGGTCACGCCATCGCCTGCTCGAACGCGGCCATCGAGCGTGCGTCGAACAACACGAACCGCACGTCCGCGACGGCTGTCTCGGCCTCCCGAACGGCCGCCACCGCGACGGGCGCGGCCTCCTCCACCGGGTAGCCGAACACCCCCGTGGAGATCGCCGGGAACGCGACGCTGGCGGCGCCGAGCTCGTCCGCGACCCGAAGGACGGAGCGGTGGCATGCCGTGAGCAGCACGGCATCTTCGGGCTTCCCGCTGTACAGCGGGCCCACCGTGTGGATCACCCAGCGCGCCCGCAGGTCGCCCGCCGTCGTCGCGACCGCCTCGCCGACCGGCAACCCGTCCGGGTGGGTCGTGTCGCGCAGCTCCTTGCACGCGGCCATGATCGACTCGCCGCCCCGCCGGTGGATCGCCCCGTCGACACCGCCGCCGCCCATCAACGACCGGTTGGCGGCGTTCACGACGGCGTCGACCTCCTGGGCGGTGATGTCTCCCAGTGTCAGAACGATACGCGCCATGCTCGCATCGTACGCGCCTTGACCTGCGCGAACGCCACTCTCCGGAGGCTCGTGCCGGCGAACTCGACAGCCGAGTGTGCGCCGGAACGACCTTCGGGCTTGCGCCCGCTCCGGACCGCGACGCACGATGAGCGCATCGCAGCCCGGCGGTGGGCGCCGGGCGCCGAGCCAAGGAGCATCCGATGCGCCGATCGATCGTCCTTGTCGCTGCCGCCGCTCTCGCCGTCGCGTTGGCGCTTCCGATCGCCGCCGGCGCCGCGACCGTGCCGGCCCCGGTGGCGTGCAACCCCGCACAGGGTGCGTGCTGGCATCCGGTGGTGGGCAGCCGGTGGCAGTACCAGCTGCAGGGCGTCGCGGCCTATGCGTCGACCGGCGGCATCAACGTGAACATCAGCGCGGTGCCGGTCGCCGGCGGCGCGGCGGTCCGACCGCAGGTGTTCGACATCGACGTCTACGTCGATCAGGCGATCAGCGGCACGAACAACACGCTGAACACGGCCGCGGTCAACGCGATCCACGCGAACGGCGCGAAGGCGATCTGCTACCTCTCGGCCGGCACGTGGGAGAACTGGCGCCCCGACGCCGCTTCCTTCCCCGCGTCCGTGCAGGGAGCCAAGAACGGTTGGCCGGGCGAGAAGTGGCTCGACATCCGCCAGACGTCGATCCTGCTGCCGATCATGCAGGCGCGCGTGCAGAAGTGTCGGCAGGCCGGCTTCGACGGCGTCGAGTTCGACAACGTCGACGGGTACGCGAACCGGAGCGGATTCCCGCTGACCGCCAACGACCAGCTCGTCTACAACGCGTCGCTCGCCAACCTCGCGCACCAGTACGGGCTGACGGTCGCGCTCAAGAACGACATGGGGCAGGTCGGCGACCTCAAGCCGTACTTCGACTACGCGATCAACGAGCAGTGCTTCCAGTACCGCGAGTGCGACTACCCGCCGCCCGGGCTGCCCGATTGGGTCTCGTCGGGCAAGGCCGTGTTCAACGTCGAGTACAAGAAGCTGAACTGCCCGCAGGCGAACACGTGGAACTTCGGGTCGATCCTGAAGTCGCTGGATCTGTTCGACACGCCCTGGACGCCCTGTCGGTAGCGTTCGTCGCGTGTCGGGTAGGCTGCCGAACGTGGCGGCCGACATCGATCTGCTGGTCCTCGGCGACGCGAACCCGGACCTGATCCTGCTCGGCGGCGACGTGGTGCCCGCCTTCGGCCAGGCCGAACACCTGGTCGACGATGCTCGGCTGACGATGGGTGGCTCCGGCGCCATCCTCGCCTGCGGCGCCGCCAAGCTCGGCCTGCGCGTCGCGATCTGTGCGCTCGTCGGCGACGACCTGTTCGGCCGGTACGTTCGCGAGGGTCTGGAGTCCGCGGGCGTCGAGACGAGCGGCATCGCGGTCGACCAAGAGGCAGCCACCGGCGTGACCGTCGTCCTGTCGGGGCCCGACGATCGAGCGATCATCACGATGCCGGGCACGATCGCGGGGCTGCGCGCCGAGCTGATCGATCCATCGCTCCTCGAGCGCGCGCGACACGTGCACGTGAGCTCGTACTACTTGCAGACCGCGCTCGCTCCCTCGCTGCCCAACGTCTTCGACGCCATCCACGAGCACGGGGCGACGACGTCGATCGATCCGAACTGGGACCCCTCCGGTCTGTGGGACGCCGGACTGCTCGAGCTTGCTTCGCGCGACCGACGTCTTCCTGCCGAACGCGATGGAGGCAACGCGACTGGGTCATACCTCCGACCTGGAGGACGCCGTGCAGTCACTGTCGACACGCTCCCACGTGGTCGTGGTGAAGAACGGGGACCGCGGCGCGATCGCAGGCCAGTCAGGGCCAGGTGCATCACGTGAGCGGACTCCGGTCAGTCGGTCGTGGATACGACCGGCGCAGGCGACTCGTTCGACGCGGGGTTCCTCGCGGCGTGGCTGGCCGGCGAGCCGATCGAACGGGCGCTCGCGATCGCCAACGCCTGCGGCGCGCTGTCGACCCGCGCGATGGGCGGCGTCGACGCACAGGCAACGATGGACGAAGCCATCGCGTTCCTCGAAGAGGGGAGCGCCGCATGATCGTCTGCCTGGCCGCCAACCCCTCGATCGACAAGCTCTTCGAGATCGATCGGCTCGTGAAGGGCGACATCCACCGGCCGCTCGGGCTCGTGCAGGCTGCGGGCGGGAAGGGTCTGAACGCGGCGCGCGCGGCACACGCGCTCGGCGCCGACGTGATCGCGGTGGCCCTGCTGCGCGGGCACGCGGGCAAGTGGCTCGAGGAGCAGCTGTCCGCCGAAGGTGTGCCCGGCGCGTACGTCTGGGCCCACGGTGAGAATCGCTCGTCGCTGTCGGTCGCCGACCGCGAGACGGGAAGCCTGACCGAGTTCTACGAGCACGGCGCGGTGGTGCCCGCGGCCGCGTGGATCGAGTTGATGCAGGTCGCGTCCCAGTCGTGGAAGCCCGGTGGCTGGCTCACCATCAGTGGGTCGCTGCCGCGCGGCGCGCCCGACGACGGCTACCGGGATCTGCTCGCCGAGGCTCGAGCCGCGGGCGTGCACGTCGCCGTCGACGCGGAGGGCGAACGCCTGCGGCTCGCGCTGGAGGCGCACCCCGACGTCGTCAAGGTCAATCAAGCCGAGGCGCGGGAACTACTCGGGGTGCCGACCGCTCGGCGGGAAGAGGCGCTGGCCGCGGCCGCGAAGCTGCGAGATCTCTCCGGTGGCGATGGGCATGCCGGTGTGGTGACTCGCGGCGCGGACGGTGTCGTGGTCGCGGCGCCGGACGGGACGCTGTTCGAGGGTCGGCTCTATGTGCGTGGCCGGTATCCGGTGGGCAGCGGCGATGCGTTCTTGGCCGGGCTGATCTCCGGGCTCGACGCCGGCGATGGGTGGGACGCGTCGTTGTGTCGCGCGCTCGGAGCGGCAACGGCGAACGCAGAGCTTGCGGGAGCGGGAAAGCTCGACCCCGCCCGGGCGGCCGAACTGGCGGAGCAAGCCGAAGTCCGAATCGTGTAGCGAACGAGGAGTTCGCTCGGGCGTAGGGATAGGGCGCCAACACCTCTGCGCCGCTGGCCGTGACCAGGATCTCGTCGCCGAGTTTCACGCCGTGACTTCCGCCGACCTCGCCCATGTAGCACTCCACGACGAGTGCCATGTTCTCTTGGATCACGCGGTCGGGGTTCGACTGCACGTCCTGCGGGTGACAGACGCTCGGGCTCTCCTCCTCGAGGCCGACGCTGTGGATCATGCATTCGTACCGCTGCGGGACGAACCGCTCGGGGATCCTCGGCGCCGCGGCCGCGAGTTCCGCGCACGTGATGCCGGGTCGCACCAGCTCGGTCATCCCGAGCACCCACTCGTGGGCGGCCTGATAGGTCGAGCGCGCATCCGCGGTCGGCTCGGCGCCGGGCGTCACGAACGTCCGCGATACGCAGAAGAAGATCCCTTCGATGCCAACGGTGTCGGTGTCGACGTACACGAGGTCGCCGGGCTCCAACGCTCGGTCCGTCGCCTCCGCGCGCCACGGGTTCGTGTTGGGACCGGAGCAGACCGTGTTCGTCGCCATGTACTCGGCGCCGCGGCCGAGCATGCCCGACGCCAGTACCGCGAACAGATCGCGCTCGGTGACCCCGGGAGCGATCGCCGCCTCGAACTCGGCGAGCGTCTCGGACACGATCGCGCCGTTCTCGCGGAACAGCGTGACCTCTTGCGACGTCTTGACCTCGCGCGCCTCCTGCGTCGCGGGCGCCGAGTCGACCAGCTCCAGCCCAAGAGCCTGCAGCGCAAGGAAGCCCGGCGTGCCGAGCCGGTCGACACCCACGCGATCGCCGCGCACGCCAAGCTCCCGCAGCGCAGAGACCGCCTCGCCCGCGAACACACGCGCCTGCTCGCCGGGGTCGTCGTAGAACTCCCACGGCGTGCATCGGCCGCACGTCGACGGCGCGCAGCCGCGAGCGGTGCACAGAGTTCGGGTGGTCGAACAGGATCGGCGTTCCCTCGACCGGAACGACAGCGCAGCGCGTGAACGTGCTCATGCTCCAGATCGGCATCGCCGTCGCACCGGTCGCGTAGCGCGTGTTCGGCTCGCTGAACAACAGGCACGCCTCGAGGTCGTGCGCCTTCATCGCCCGCTGCAGGCGTGCCAGCCGCTCGTCGCGAAGGAGATCCAGATCGACGTCCACGGCTACCTGATCGCGAGCCCGCTCTCGGCGTCGAACAGATGCACGCCTGCCGGATCGACCGACAGATGCACGCTCGAGCCGGGCGCGGGCCGCACGTCGGGCTCCAGACGGACGGTCACCGCCGCGCGATCCTCCTCGACGGCGTCGGCCAGCAGCGTCGCCTCCTCGGGCTCGATCTGGACGCCGGCGTCGCGTGCCGACACCGTTCCGTGGACCATCACCTCGTCGCCGAGCGGTTCCACGACGTCGACGTGCAGCTCGAAGCCGGGCCCCGGGTCCTCGGGTCCGACCGGGCGCAGGCCCTCCGGACGGATCCCGACCACCACGTCTGCATCGGGCACACCGCTCCGTGCGAACACCAGGTCGCCCGCCGACACCTGCCCGTCGTGCACCGAGCCGCTCAGCAGGTTCATCGGCGGCGACCCGATGAACCCGGCCACGAACACGTTCGCCGGATGGTCGTAGACCTCCTGCGGCGCCCCGATCTGCTGCAGGCGCCCGGCCGACAGCACCGCGATCCGGTCGCCGAGCGTCATCGCCTCCACCTGATCGTGCGTGACGTAGATCGTCGTGATGCCGAGCCGGTGGTGCAGCTTCTTCAACTCCGCGCGCATCTGCACGCGCAGCTTCGCGTCCAGGTTCGACAGCGGCTCGTCCAGCAGGAACACCTGCGGCTCGCGGACCAGCGCCCGGCCCATCGCCACGCGCTGGCGCTGCCCGCCCGACAGCTGGCCCGGCTTGCGCTGCAGCAGGTCGGTCAGGCCCAACAACGTGGCCATGTCGCCGACCCGTTGTTCGATCTCTTCCTTCGACGCCTTGCGCTGGCGCAACGCGAACCCGAGGTTCTTCTCCACGCTCATGTGCGGATAGAGGGCGTAGTTCTGGAACACCATCGCGATGTCGCGATCCTTCGGCGGGATGTCGTTCACGCGCGTGCCCCCCACCGTGATCGAGCCGGCGCTGATCTTCTCGAGACCCGCGATCATCCGAAGCGCGGTCGACTTGCCGCAGCCGGACGGCCCGACCAGGATCAGGAACTCGCCGTCGTCCACCGTCAGCGACAGGTCGTCCACCGCGACGGCGCCACCGGGGAAGACCTTCGTCACCCCGTCGAACTCGACGTTCGTCATCCCTTGAGCCCCTGGGTCGCGATACCGCGCACGAAGTATCGCTGCGCGGCGATGAACAGGATCAACATCGGCAGCATGCTCATCACGTTGCCGGCCATCAACAGGTTCGTGTCGGTCGCGTGCGAACCCTGGAAGTTCATCAGGCCCAGCTGGATCGTGAACGCGCTCTCCTTGTAGATCGTCACGAGGGGCCACAGGAAGTCGTTCCACGTCCAGAGGAACTGGATCACGGCCAGCGTGGCCAGCGCCGGCAGCGACAACGGCAAGACGATCACGAACAAGATCTTGAGCCGCGAGGCGCCATCGATCCGCGCGGCCTCCTCCAGTTCGATCGGCAGCGTGCGGAAGAACTGGGTCAGCAGGAAGATGCCGAACACGTTCGCGAGGTTCGGCACGATCAGCGCTCCCAGCGTGTTCAGCAGGTGCATCTGCTTCACGATCAGGAACGTCGGGATCAGCACGACCTGCAGCGGCACCAACAGCGTCGCCAACAGGAAGAAGTACGCGACCCCTTTGCCGAGGAACTTGATGCGCGCGAAGCCGTAGGCGGCGAGCGAGCACAGGACCAGATTCGAGACGACGACCACCGTCGTGACGACGGTGGTGTTCCAGAACCACCGGGCGAACGGCACGCTGGTGAACGCGGTCGGGTAGTTGTGCCACTGGAACGTGCCCGGCCACAGGATCGGCGGGAAGTGCTGGGTCTGCGCGAGCGTCTCGAACGAGGTCATCACGACCCACACCAACGGCACCAGCATCACGATCGCGACCGGCATCAGCAGGAAGTGCCACGCGCTGAACGGCAGCCACTTCCGGCGTGGAGCCTCGACCATCCCGGTCTCGCCGGGCAACGAGCGAACGTCGATCGCGCTCATGAGGAGTAATGCACCGTCTTCTTGCCCAGCCAGAACTGCGCGAGCGTGAGCGCGAGCAGCACCAGGAACAGCACGTAGGCGAGCGCGGCCGCGTACCCCGCCGCGCTGAACCCGTACGCGCCCGTGAAGGCCAGCTTGAAGATGTAGAAGACCGGCACGCTCGTGTGCTCCAGCGGGCCTCCCTTCGTCACGAAGTACACCTCGTCGAACAGCTGCACCGCGCTGATCGTCGACCACACGACCAAGAGCAACGTGGCGGGCCCGAGCAGCGGCAGCGTCACGTTGCGGAACGTCGACCAGCGGGTGGCGCCGTCGACCGCGGCGGCCTCCACCAGTTCGTGCGGCACGCCCTGCAGGGCCGCCAGGTAGATGATCGTGTCGAACCCCAGCCAGCCCCAGACCGTCATGATCACGAGCGACGGCATCGCGCCTTGCGGCGAGTTGAACCACCCGAACGGCCCGAGCCCGATCTTGCCGAGCGCGAAGTTCGCGATGCCGAACGTGGCGTCGAACACCCACAGGAACATCACCCCGGTCGCGATCGTCGACACCGCCACCGGGATGAAGACCGCCAACCGATAGAAACGGATCAGCCGGATCTTCTGGTTGAGCGCGACGGCCAGGAACATCGCGATGATGATCGAAGAGGGCACGAACAGGAACGTGTAGAGGACCGCGTTCTTCGCCGCGATGATCGCGTGCGGGTCGTGGGCGATCTTCGTGTAGTTGTCGAACCCGATGAACGGCCGGTTGGGGGAGAGCAGGCTCGCCTTCTGCAGCGACAACACGAAGCCCCAGATGATCGGGAAGATGCTGAACAGGGCGACCAGGAACACGGCGGGGAGGACGAAGGCCCACCCCGCCAGGTTGTCGGAGTGCCAGATGCGCTGCGCCAGGCTCGGCGGGCGTGGCGGCGAGCCGGCGATCGTCGACACGCGCTAGCCGCCGGCGAGCGCCGTGTTCACCTGTTGCGCCGCGTCGTCGAGCGCCGCTTGGGGCTCGGCCTGCCCGAGCATCACCTTGACGACGGCGGCGCCCATGATCGTGCTGATCTGTTCGTAGGAGGTGATCACCGGCCGGGCTTTCGTCACGTTCGTCAGGTTCTCCGCGAACAGACCTTCCCCGGGGAACTTCGCGTCGAATTCGTCCAGGAAGCCGGGCTCGTTCACGACCGAGTTACGGATCGGCAGGTGCCCGCTGGTCATCGAGTCTTCCTTGACCTGCGCCGCCGCGGTGAACCACTGCATGAACTGCCAGGCCGCATCGCCCTTGCCGTCGCCGTTGTCGAACATCACCCACATGTCGGGCCCGGCGATCGTGGTGTGCGAGCCTCCATCGAACATCGGCATGATCTGGACGCCGTAGTTGATGTCGGGGTAGCCCGAGAGCGCCCACGGGCCCGTGACGTCCATCGCGATCTTGCCGGCGTTGAACAGGTCGTCGATCTTGCCCACGTTCTGCTGGTCGAGGAACACCGACTTGTCGGTGACCGCCATCTCCTGCAACGTCGTCAGCGCCTCCACGCCCGCCGGGGAGTTGAACGCGGCCTCGGTGTTGTCGGCGTTCAGGATGTCGCCGTTGGCCTCCCAGAGCATCGCGTCGTAGTGCCACACGGTGTCCTCGGTGCCGTCGACGGGGAACGCGAACCCGTACTGCTGCTTCGACGGGTCGGTCAGCGCCTTCGCCGCGGTCCGGAAGTCGTCCCAGGTCCAATCGGCGGTCGGCTCATCCACGCCCGCCGCCTCGAACAGGTCCTTGTTGTAGACGATCGCCAGGTTGTCGATCAGCGCCGGCACTCCGTAGACCTGCCCGTCGACCGTGGCGGCCGCGCGGGCCCCTTCCGAGAAGTCGTCCCAGTTGAATCCCGGGTCCTGCACGCGGTCGGTGAGGTCCATGATGCTGGGCGCGGTCGCGAGCGAAGCCATCGACGTGCCGTATTGATAGGTGATGTCGGGCTGCAGCCCGCCTTGGAGCGCGACGGTGAGCTTCTGATACGCGTTGTCGTTGGACCCGATGTAGTCCAGCGTCACGTGCACGCCGGTGTTCATCGCGTTGTACTGATCGACCAGGTCGTTGAGGGATTTCGCCTCGTAGTTGGTCTGACCCTGGTTGTCGATCACCTTGCCGTAGCCGTGCCACATCGTGATGTCGATCGGTGCGCCGCCGCTGCTGGGGGCACCCGACGACGACGACGAATCGTTCGAGGTACAGGCGGCGGCCACCAGGGCGATCGCGGCGATCGCCGCGACCAGGATCAGGCGCTTCTTCATGTCGTTCCCTCCTCGTGGAGCACCACCGAGCGGGTCAGGTGGCGCGGATGGTCGGGGTCCAGACCCCGCGCTCCGGCGAGCGCGACGGCCGTCCTGTGGATCAATACGAGTTCTGCCATGGGGTCGAGTTCACCGATGCGGACAGTTGCGCCCGTGGCGGCGACGTCCTCGGCCACGCTCGGATCGGGGGAGCCGAGGATCCACACCAGGCTCGAGGGGCCCGCCACGCTGATCGGGCCGTGGCGGTATTCCATCGCGGGGTAGCTCTCGGTGTGGGCCTGGGCCGACTCGCGCAGCTTGAGCGCCGCCTCGTTCGCGACACCCACGCTCCACCCCGCCCCCAGGAAGACGAAGTGGTCGAACGCCTGTGGGTCGTGCGGCAGGGGCATCGTGACGGCCCGCTCGGCGTCGGCGATCGCCGAGGTCAGGTCCTCGCCGAGGTGGGCCCGCAGGAACGCGAGCGCGCTCGTGGCGAACCGCGTCTGTACGACCGACCGCTCGTCGGCGAAGTCCAGCGCGACGGTGTGGCCCGCGAGGTCGGCGACGGGGGAGTCGGCGACCGCGGTGATCGCGGTGGTGAGCGTGGCTTCCTCCCGCATGCGCTCGATCGCGCGGATGGCCTCCGTGGTCGTGCCGCTGCGGCTGATCACGATCGTGCGATCGATCGGGCGGTTCACCGGCAGCTCGGTGGGGGTGAAGGCGTCGGTGACCCCGAGCCCCATGTGCAGCTCGGCCCGGCGGGCGGCATAGGCCTGGGCGATGAACCAGCTCGTGCCGCACCCGAGGGCGACGACCCGTTCGCCGGCGTGGGGAAGCACCAGCACCGAGTCGGCGGCGAGCTTCTCGGCGCGCCGCCAGCAGTCGGGTTGTGAGGCGATCTCCCGCTCGATCTCCGACATCTACGCGCAGGCTAGTGCTCGTTCATGCGCGGAGTCAACTCCGAATGAGCACGAACGAGCATCGCGGTGTAAGGTCCGATCGTGCACCAATCCGAGCGTCTGTCGGCGATCCTGACCGAGCTGTCGGAGGACGGCAGCGTCGAGGTTGCCGACCTCGCGCAGCGCTACGACGTCTCGGCGGCCACGATCCGACGCGACCTCGAGCTGCTGGAAGGGCAACGCCTGCTGGCCCGCACCCACGGCGGCGCGGTGCCGATGGGCGTGCTGTACGAGCTGCCGCTTCGCTACAAGGGCGCGCGGCATCAAGACGAGAAGCGGCGCATCGCCCAGGTCGCCGCGGAGCAGATCACCGACGGCATGGCGGTCGGCCTGACCGGCGGCACCACCTGTACCGAGGTCGCGCGCGAGCTGGTCGACCGCGAACGGATCACCGTCGTCACGAACGCCCTCAACATCGCGAGCGAGCTGGCCGTGCGGCCGAACCTGAAACTGGTGGTGACCGGTGGGACCGCACGGCCGGAGTCCTACGAGCTGGTCGGGCCGCTCGCCGAGCAGTCGCTGGCCGGCCTGCACCTGGATCTGGTCGTGATCGGTGTCGACGGGATCGACGCGCAGGCCGGCTGTACGACCCACCACGAGGTCGAGGCGCACACCGACCTCGCCTTGATCGAACGCGCCGAGCGGGTCGTGGTCGTCGCCGACTCCTCGAAGATCGGACATGTCGCGTTCGCACGGATCTGTCCCGTGGATCGGGTCCATCAACTGATCACCGACCGCGGCGCGAACGTGCGCGCCCTGCGTGCGCTCCGCGACGCCGGCGTGGTCGTCGACGCGGTATGAGCGAGCTGCACGACCTGCCGCTGCGCGACTTCCATCCCGTGCCGATGGTGCGCCGGGAGTTGACGCGAGCTGCCCGAACGGCCGCCCTTCCCGATCGTCGACGCGCACAACCACCTCGGGCGGTGGCTGACGGGCGAACTGGTCGGTGCCCGACGTGGACGCGTTGCTCGGCGCGATGGACACGTGGGGCGTCGAGGCGATCGTGAACCTCGACGGCATGTGGGGCGACGAGCTGGACGCCAATCTCGACCGGTACGACCGGGCGCACCCGGGACGGTTCGCGACGTTCGCGCAGTGGGATCGCCGATGGTTCGAGCTCGACGCGTGGGACGAGATCGCCGCGCAGATGCGCGACGCGTTCGATCGAGGCGCCCGCGGGCTCAAGGTATGGAAGGACCTCGGGCTGCATCTTCGCGACAGCGCCGGCTCGCTCGTGATGCCCGACGACCTGCGGCTCGAGCCGGTCTGGGACGCGGTGGCCGCCGCCGGTGTCCCCGTGACGATCCACGTCGCCGATCCGATCGCGTTCTTCGAACCGTTGGATGCGCGCAACGAGCGGGTGGAGGAGCTCCTCGTCAACCCCGACTGGTGGTTCGGCGATCGCGCCCGGTTCCCGTCGTTCGAGGCGATCGTCGAGTCGCTCGAGGCGTTGATCGCCCGGCGCAGCGATGTGACCTGGATCGGCGCGCACGTGCTGTGCGCTGCGGAGGACCTCGCGTGGGTCGGGCGCATGCTCGACACCTATCCGAACGCGTACGCGGATGTGGCGGCACGGATCGCGGAGCTGGGTCGCGTGCCGCGGGCGACGCGGGAGCTGATCGTGCGCCACCCCGATCGGTTCCTGTTCGGCACCGACGCCTTCCCACCCGACGGCGAGGTGTACGCGGTGCATCGCCGCTTCTTCGAGACGGCGGACGAGCACTTCCCGTACGACTCGGATCCTGACGAAGTGCCGAGCCAGGGCCGCTGGACGATCAGCGGGCTCGAGCTACCGGCCGATGTGCTCGAGCGCGTCTACGCGACGAACGCGAAGCGCCTTCTCGACTGACGAAGGCCATTCGGTCTCAGCCAGAGTTCGGGGCGTGCCACTTCGTGTGCCTCGCGTTTGGATCTCCGTGGCCGGTCGTCCTCGTGAGCAGACACGACGCGAGCGAGAACTCGAACGGCTCCCAGGTGGGGAACGCGGCGGGTGGTTCGCGTCATCTCCCGTTCATCGAGATATTGGCGCGTCAGGGCCTCGGCGAGCGCCGGGTCGCGTGACCGGCGCCGCCGAGCCGGTCGACCGAGAACGCGTCCTCGTTGTCGTCGGCCGGGAACGAGTGCATGGCGTAGCGCCCGTCCCGGTGCAGGTCGTTCCGCTTCGGCGACGGCACGATGAACGCGTAGAGCCCGTCGTCGGTCAGCAGGGGACACATCGGATGCACCCTCGGCGCCCCGTCCGCACGTGTGGTGGCGAGGAACGCCAGACCCACGCCGAATTGATAGAGCAGCTGCCTCCCGGCGTCCGCCAGGTCGGGGCGTTCCCCCGCGAACTCCCCCCAGGTGAGCACCCGAGCTACCCCCGGCGGATGACCTCAGGAATGAGGTCACCGTGCGCCTCGATCAACTCGTCAACCATATTGACGATCTGCTCCGTCGTCAGGGTCGCCCCCGTGTGGGGGTCGAGCAAGCGCCGCCTGATACACGTGGTCGCGCGACCCCTCGACCACGGCCCGCACGGTCAGCTCCACCGTGTTCAGGAACGTTCGGTTGAGCGCCAGGCACTGCGGCGGGATCGGACCGATCCGCTGGGGCTGCACCGCGCCGTCGGCAACGGTCACGGGCACCTCGACGCAGGCGTCGGCAGGCAGCCCGTCGATCAGCGCGTCGTTGCGCACGTTCCCGTACAGCTCGATCGGCTCGCCCGTCTCCAGCGCGAACACGAACTGCGACGCCAGCTCGTTGTTGTGCTCGATCTCGATCTCGGCACCGGCGTCCAGCTGCGCTTTCAGCGCCGCCCACTCCTCGAGGTTCTCGTCGCTGCGCCGGATGTACTCGTCGATCTCGCAGCGGAACTTCTCGACCTGGTCGGGGTGATGCAGGAACCACGGCACGTACTCGCTCGAGTGCTCGGAGCTCTCGGTCGGGAAGTAGCCGAACCGCTTGTAGAGCTCGACACGTACGCGGCGACCGAGCCCCTCGGGGTCGGCGTCCACGAGGGCGCGAAGCCGCGGGTACAGGTCGTCGCCGCTCGCCCGGTCGCGGAACACGTAGACGAAGCACTGGTGGTTGAACCCCGCCGTGCGGAACTCGACCTGGTCCTCCGGCAGACCGACGAGCGACGCCAGGAACGCGTGCGTGTCGCGCACGCTGTGACAGACGCCGATCGTGCGCGCCGCGGGCCACCTGCGAGCCGGCCCAGATGCCCCAGGGCACCATCGCCATCGGGTTCGTGTAGTTCAGCAGGAGCCCTTCGGGGCACAGCGAGGCCATCTCGTCGCCCATCTCGATCATCACCGGGATCGTGCGGAGGCCGCGCATGATGCCCCCGATGCCGATCGTGTCGGCGATCGTCTGGCGCAGCCCGTAGCGCGTGGGGATCTCGAAGTCGGTCACCGTCGCGCGGTACCCGCCGACCTGGATCTCGTTGATCAGGTAGTCGGCGCCGTCGAACGCCTCGCGCCGGTCCGCGTGTGCGCTCACCGTGTAGCCGGCGCCGAGACGCTCGACCACCTGGTTCGCGGTGCGCTCGGCGTACGCGAGGCGCTCCTCGTCGATGTCGTGGAGCGCAAGCTGGAGCGTCCCGTGCAGCTCGGGGTAGCTGCCCAGGTCCGTCAGGATGTTGCGGGTGAACTCGACGCTGCCGGCGCCGATGATCGCGATCTTGGCCATGGAAGGCAGTCTGCCAGCGCGCCGCCGCCCGCGTCGAGCGAGCGTGCGCATGTCGGTGCTCGTTCGTACCCTGAAGGCCGAGCGAGGAGGCGATATGGCAACGGCGTTCCAGGTGGTGATCGATTGCGCGGACCCGGGTGCGTTGGCCGATTTCTGGGCAACGGCCCTGCACTACCAGGTGCAGGAACCGCCCGAGGGGTTTGCGACGTGGGAGGACGCCCTCGTGGCGTGGGGCGTCCCCGAATCGGAGTGGAACGACCGAAGCGCCGTGGTCGACCCCGACGGTGCCGGGCCGCGCGTCTTCTTCCAGCGCGTGCCGGAGCCCAAGCAGGTGAAGAACCGCGTGCACCTCGACCTGAACGTCGGCGGCGGACTCCAAGCCGATCCGGAGGAGAAGAAAGCCCGCATCGCCGAGGAGGCCGATCGGTTGGTCGCCGCCGGTGCCGCGAGGCAAGTGGAATTCGATCAGGGCCGGGAGTACTGGCAGGTCATGCAGGATCCGGAAGGCAACGAGTTCTGCATCCAGTGATCTGAAACGCGCACGAACGTGCGCGGGTTGTACTTCGCGACGGGGTGCCGCACCGGTAGCATCCGGCGCGATGTCCACCTTCATCCTTGCGTTCGACCACCGGAACTCGCTGCTCACCACGTTCTTCGAGGTGACCGGCGAGCCCACCGACCCCGAGGTCGCCGCCGCGTGCGAAGTCAAGCGCGTGATCGGCGACGGGCTGCTCGCCGCGATCGAGCGCAAGCTGGTCGGCGCCGACGAGGCCGGGGCGCTCGTGGACTCGACCTACGGCGCCGATGCGATCGACGCGCTGAAGGACGCCGGCGTGCGGGTGGCGGTGCCGGTGGAGGCCAGTGGCCGCCGTGAGTTCGCCTTCGAACACTCCGACTGGCGGGAGCGGCTCGACGCGACGCGTCCGGCGTGGGCCAAGGTCCTCGTGCGCTACAACACGGACGGCGACGCCGCGACGAACGAACGACAACGGCACCGGCTGCTCGACCTCCAGACGGTGGCGCGGGCGATCGGCGTGGGGTTCCTGTTCGAACTGCTGGTGCCGCCCGAGCCGAACCAGCGGACCCCGGTCTACGACGCCGAGGTGCGTCCCGACCTGGTGGTCCGTGGGCTGGAGGAACTGCGCAAGGCCGGCATCGCGCCCGACCTGTGGAAGATCGAAGGGCTCGACCGACGGGAGGATTGCGCCCGCGTGGCCGACGTCGCCGGCGCGCCCTGTGTGGTCCTCGGCCGCGGCGCGGACGCCGCGGCCGTCGAGCGTTGGCTGCGCGCCGCCGCCGGTGTGCCCGGCTTCGACGGGTTCGCGATCGGCAGATCGATCTGGTGGGACCCCGTTCGCGCCTACATGGACGGTGGCACCGACCGGGACGCGGCGGTGTCGGCGATCGCCGATCGGTACGGCCATTTCGTCGACGTGTACCGCGACGCCACCAACTAGCGCAGCCGATCGCGGCTGTTAGCGTGACTCGGTGCAAGCGCCCCGGGTCAAGGAAGCAACACAGGTCCAGGGGTTGTTCCTTTTCTTCGGGTTCGCGATCGCGGCGTTCTTCCCGTTCCTCGCGCTCTATCTGGAGCGGCATCACGGGCTCGATGCGGGGCAGATCGGGGTCGTGATCGCGTTCTCGGCGGCCGCCCGGATGATCGCGAACCCGGTGTGGGGTCACTACGCCGACACGCGGTTGGGGCGCCTCACCGTGCTGCAGATCTGCCTGGTCGGGTCGGCCGCGGCAGGTCTCGCCCTGAATGTGCAATGGGCCTTCGCCGGGGTCGTCATCGCCGCCACCGTGCACTCGCTGTTCCTGGTGGGGCTCGGGTCGAACATCGATGCGATCACGCTCGCGCACCTGGGGGATGCCCGCATGTCCGAGTACGGGCGGATGCGCGGGTGGGAGAGCCTGACCTACGCCACCGGATGCCTGTGCTTCGGCGCGATCCTGCAGACCTTCGGGATGGGCTGGATGATGCCGATCTACGCGGTCGCCGTGCTCGTGGTGCTCGGGTGGAGCACGCTGGTGCGTCGCGACCGGCCGAGCCAGCTCGTCGACCACGGTCGTCTCGGCGCGGTCGGGGCGGTGTTCCGTGAGGCGCCGCGGTTCTGGGGGTTCCTCGTCGCCGTGCTGCTCGTGTGGACCGGGTTCAACGCCGCGTGGAACTTCATCTCGCTGCGCATCGCCGACCAGGGTGGTGGCGCGTTGCTGATCGGGTTCGGGACCGCGCTCGGCGGATTGATCGAGCTGCCGACGATGCGAAGCTCCACCCGTCTGCAGCGGCGCTTCGGGCTGCGACGCGTCTACATCCTCGGGTGCTCGGTGTACGCGCTCGGGTTCGTGCTGTGGGGCTCGGTGTCGGACCCGACGATCCTGTCGATGCTCACGATGCTGGAGGGCGTGGCGTTCAGCCTCCTGTTCACCACCGGTGTCGTGATCGTCGGACGGCTCCTGCCGTCGAACCTCTATTCGACGGGCAACGCGGTGACGGGCATGGTCGGGTTCGGGATCGGGCCGATCATCGGCGCCGGCATCGGGGGGTTCGTCTACGAACGGATGGGGCCGGGCATCCTGTACGGCGCGGCGGCGACGCTGGCGGTGGCGGCCGCGGTCGTGGCATGGTTCGCGTTGAACGTGCCGGTGCTCGACCAACCGCAGGCTGGTCCCGAGACCGACGGCGAGGTGCCGATCGCACCGCTGCCGGACACCGGCCCGACGGTGTAGGAGACGACGGGTGGTCGAGACGGAGGCGCGCGAGCGGGTCACCGCCGCGTTCCCACAGCTGGAGGCGCAGACCGTCACGCCGATCGGCGGCGGGTGGACCGTCGACACCTACGACGTGGACGGCGAGTGGATCGTCCAGTTCCCGCGCAGCGACTACGCCGCCGATCGCCTGCGCTCGCAGATCCGGGTGCTGCCCGAGCTCGAGGCGGAGCTGTCGGCGATGGTTCCCGCGCCGGTCTATACGAACCTCGAGATCCCCGCGATGGCCTACCACCGGCTGGAGGGGCTGCCGCTGGACCAGGCGCCCGACGGCCTGTGGCCCGAGCGGCTCGGACGGTTCCTCTACGACCTGCACCTGATGCCGCCGGAGTACGTCGAACTCCGCGGGCGGAACGCCTCGGCGGTCCGCGCGGAGCTGTCCGAGGAGCTCGCCGAGCACCGGACGAGCGTGTTGCCGCTGCTCGAGCCCGACGAGGCGACGCGATTCGGCGAGCGGTTCACCGCGTTCATCGACCGCGAGGACTACTGGCGATTCTCGGCATGTCTCGTCCACGGCGACATCGGCCCCGAGCACGTCCTGGTGTCGGACACGGGCGATCTGGTCGGCGTGCTGGACTGGGAGGAGCTCGACGTCGGCGACCCGGTGTCGGATTTCGCGTGGCTCCTGCACGCCCGCCCCGACGACGGCGAGCGCGTCCTCGGTGCCTACGGCGGCGCGCCCGACCAGACGTTCGCCGAGCGGGCGGCGTTCCGCTTCTTCTTGATGCCGTTCCACGAGGTCACGTACGGGTTGCAGATCGACGATCCGACCTTCGTCGCCAGCGGCATCGCGGGCATCCGTGCGCGTGCGGACGTCGTCAAGGATTGAGCTTCGCGACCTGCGGGTTTGCGCCAATGTGCGACCGCCCCGACCATGGCTCGTGACCCCTGAGGAGGAGGCTCCGATGGTCAGTGCGTACATCCTGATCCAAACAGAAGTGGGTAAGGCTGCGCACGTCACCGACATGGTGCGTGAGATCGAAGGCGTCACGATCGTCGACCCGGTCACCGGGCCCTACGACATCGTCGCCCGCGCCGAGGCCGCGGATCTCGATCTGCTCGCCAAGGGCACCGTCATGCCGATGCAGGACCTCGACGGCATCACCCGCACACTCACCTGCCCCGTGCTCCAGCTGTAAGCGTCAGTCGTCGACGCGAACCGGGAACGGCAACGCCACCGGGTCGACGAACGGCGAGTTCCCGCGCGCATCGAAGCGGTCCATGCGCATGTCCTCGACGTGCTCGACCACCGTCGTGCGTCCCTCCAATGCCAGATCGGCCGCGATCCGCGAGACGGCCGGTCCCCACATCATGCCGTGGCCGCACGCACAGGCGACGGTGACGCCGTCGACCGTCGCGCCGTCGCGCCGCACCAGCGGCCCGAGCAGCGGCAGGTGGTCGGGCGTGTACTCGATCGTCGCCGACCACACCTTCTTCATGCCGAGGCCCTTCGTGGCGGGAAGCAAGGTGTTGAGCCGGCGCTCCATCTTCCGCAGGTAGGTCCAATCGATCGCACGACCGGGACCGGGATCCTCGGCGGGATTCGACATGCCCCAGAGGAACCCGCCCTCCTCGGGCCGCCAGTAGATGCCCGCGCCGATGTCGAACGCCATGGCGGTGGTGTCGGCGTGGAGCGCGGGCGCGGGCTCCGTCACGATCACCTGATGCCGGGCGTAGCCGACCCAGGCCCGCGCCTCGGCCGCCTTGGCGACGGCCTGCATCGCGGGGCCACCGGTGAGGATCACCCTGCCGGTCGCGATCGTGCCCGCCGAGGTGTGGACGCCGGTGACGAGCGCGGTGACCAGCGCGACCGGCGCGCGTGCGCAGACCGAGGAACGTCACGCCTTCGCGTAACTCGATGCCCGCGGCCTGCATCGCCAGTCCGTAGGCGCGCACGTTTCGAGGCGGGTCGACCCAGCCGTCGGTCGCCACGTACGAACCGCCGCGGTAGCCCCGGTCGCCCATGGCCGGTATCAGGCGGCGGACCTCGGCGGCGTCGACCCATCGGACGTCGAGGCCGGTGGCGCGCTGCATGGCGATCCGGTCGCGCGCGGCGCGCTCCTCGGCGGCGGTGGTCGCCAGGATCACGTAGCCGCGCCCGACGAACCCCGAGTCGGTGCCGTACCGCTCGCGCTGCCCTCGATAGAAGTCGATCGACCACGTCCCGAGGCGCACGGTATCGGGGGTGCCGCCCTGCGAGCGCACCATGCCGGCCGCGCGGCTCGACGCGCCGATCCCGGCGATCTCGCGTTCGAGCACGACGACGTGACGCGCGCCCGCTTCCTGTGCGAAGACCGAGGCCCAGCCGCCGACCGTGCCGGCGCCGACGATCACCAGGTCCGCAGCGTCTCGAGGCATCTCGGGTGCGAACCCTAGCGTCTCCCCGCGCGAGTCGGCATCCCATCGCGACTACGCTGCGTCGGATGGAGGAGCCGGTCCCGGGCAGACCCGATGCCCGCACGATCCGCGGCGAGATCCTCGTCGTGCTGTCCGTGTCGGTGCTCGCGAGCGCCGCGAGCGCGATCCTTTCGCTGTTCGAGGCGCCGATCAAGGGAACCGTCGTGGCGGCGGCGAGTCAGAACCCGCTTGTTCGCCCGCCAGCTGCTGTCGTTCGTGTTCGGGCTCGCGCCGGTGGCGCTCGTGATCCACCTGCTGCACCGCGACGGCGCGACGGTCGGCGCGATCGGGTTCCGGTGGGACGACGGGCGTCGTGACATCGCTCGCGGCGTGGCGCTGTTCGCGGTCGTGGGGCTCGCCGGCCTCGGCATCTACCTCGCCGCGGTCTGTCTCGGGCGTGAACCGGTTCGTCGTGCCGGCGCCGCCGCCGGACCACTGGTGGACCTACCCCGCCGTCTTCATGAACGCAGCCGGCGCCGCCTTCCTCGAAGAGGTGGTCGTGCTCGCCTATCTGGTGACGCGGCTGCGGCAGCTGGCCTGGTCACCGGTGGCGATCATCCTCGCCAGCGCGCTGCTGCGAGGGTCCTACCACCTCTACCAGGGGTGGGGCGGCTTCGTCGGGAACCTGCTGATGGGCGCGCTGTTCGCCGTGCTGTTCCTGAAGTGGCGCCGGGCGTGGCCGTTCGTGATCACGCACTTCCTGCTGGATGCGACCGCGGCGATCGGTTGGCTGGCGTTCCGCGGGCACCTTCCCTGTATCTAGCTTGTTCGGTCGCCGCCACGCCGCCGGGGTAGCATCGCGCGATGACGAGCGTGCTCCGCCACCTGCTGGCCCAGCGCAGCCCGTTCGTGGTGTTGCCGGCGCCGGACGCCCGCAGCCCTCGCGAGGCGGCCGCGCAACACGGCGTCGACGTCGCCGAGTTGGTGCGCACCGAGGTGATCGTGACGAGCGGCGGGCCGGTGGCCGTCGTGATCGGCGCCGGCGACACGTTCGACCTCGAGGCGGCTCGCGGCGCGGTGCGCGATACCGACGCGCGACTCGCGACGGCCGCCGAGATCCGAGCGGTGGCTCGCGACTGCGAGCCCGGCTCGCTCCCGCCGCTGTCGCACTATCTGATCGTGCCGGTCTACGTCGATCCGTCGGTCGGCGCACTCGAGCAGATCGTGTTCCCGGCCGGCAGTCCCTCCGTGTTGGTGTGCATGCGCCGCGCCGACCTGTTCCTGGCCGAGCCGGTCACCGTGGCCGCGTTGGTCGGGAAGCCGGCCTCGCCGGTGCCGTCGGCGGTCGCGCCGACGCGCCGCATCGTGCTGACCGATAGCCCACTGGTGCCGGTGCATCTCGCCGGATCGAGCGGCGGCTCGCGCCGCACCGCCTGAGCGCTACTGCAGTTCGCGGGGGATCGTCCGTTCCCAGCGCTTGTGGAACCGCTCGGTGCCGTCTTCGAACGCGCGGAGCTCGATCGTGAGCCGGTACGTCTCGGCGTCGGAGTCCAGCCGCACCCGTGAGGTCGTGCGCACGGTGGCCTCGGGGAACGCGATCTCGTACTCGCCCTCGCCGTCGGCAAAGGCGACGCCCGGATCCTCGGGCGAGACGCCCACCACGCCCTCGTAGCGATCCCGGTAGGCGAACGTGTCCTCGCCCGCGTCGCTGCGGCCGCCGTAGCCGGTGCGCGCGACCTGCATGCCGGTCGCGGGGTCGTGCTCGACGTCCCATCGCCACCACCCGTCCTCGGTGCTCTCGGTGCCGTGCTGACGACCGACCACCGTGCGGATCCCCGGGGTCTCGAGGACGGGCGGCGGCCCGTCGAGCACCGGCAACTCCAGCTCGGCGTCGGCGCGGTCGAACCGCAACGTGGCCGCATACGGAGGTGGCCATGCGTTCGGCCAGTCCGCGCCGGCGAGATCGAGGCGGATCCGGTGGCCCGCCTCGAACGTCCACGCGACCGCCTCGAGCTCCAGGTCGAGCTCGATCGGCTCGCCCGGCACGACGGGCTTCGCCGCGGCGTTCGTCTCGCGTTGCGCCAGGTTCATCATGCCGCGCACGACGAGCGAGGAGGCGCCGTCGGGAAACACGTCGGTGATCTTGGCCGAGACGTAGGCGGTCGGCCGGTCGCACGTGACGCGGACCCGCAGTCGCGGGTGCCCGAGGATCTCGAGGTCCTCGGACAGCGGTTCCCAGGTGTAGGTGAGCGAGTGCGCTTCGTCGGGGCGCTGGTCCGCGGATTGCCCCCACGGCAGCCCGGCGGCGCACGAGATCCACGCGGTTGCGCCGACGTCGCCACGTACCTCGAGGGTGTCGCCGGACGGCCCCGCGGTGGCGTCGGCCAGCCGCAGCGCGGTGGGGCGGAGCCGCTCGGGCGGCCACGTCGGCTCGAAGCGCCAGTCCCCGCGCACCTCGCTGCGCAACGGGTCGGGCGCGGTGGATCGCTGCTGGTACACGACGATCGGCGGCTCCCGGTCGACGCCGTTGTCGATGCCCTTCAGCCACCGGTCGAACCACCGGAGCATCTCGGCCTTGAAATCGATGTTGGGCCCCGGCCGGCACGTCTCGGGGGACCCGTGGGCCCACGGGCCCAAGAGCAGCCGCGTCGGCGCCTGCATCCGCGGGAACGACCGCAGCGCGATGTTCGTGTAGCCGTCCGCCCAGCCGCCGACGATCATCGTCGCCGCACGGATCCGCTCGATGTCTTCGCGCGCCGAGCCGTACCGCCAGTAGTCGTCGCGGTGCTGGTGCGCCAGCCACGTCAGGAACCACGGCTCGTTCTGCTCGAGGCGGCGCTGCCATTCGTCGCGCCAGCCGTCGCCCCACAACGCCGGCACCGGTGGCAGAGCGTTCATCGCCACCATGTAGGTCGGGTAGTCGACGACGTCGAGCTGTTTCAGGGCGCCGCCGTAGTAGTGGACGTCGTCGGCGTAGCGGTCGTCGGAGGCGAAGATCGGCACGATCGCCTTGAGCGCCGGCGGCTGTTCCAGCGCCACCTGCAGCGAGTTGAAGCCGCCGTAGCTCGTGCCGAACATGCCGACCGTGCCCAGCGACCAGGGCTGTGTCGCGAGCCAGTCGATCACCCGCACCAGGTCGTCGCGCTCCGCCGCCGTGTACTCGTCGGTGGCGATCCCGCCCGAGGAGCCCGTGCCGCGGACGTCGAGCCAGCACAGCACGTAGCCGCCGTCGGCCAGTGCGGCGTAGTACCCGCCCCCCGAGCTCACGTCGTCCTTGCGATAGGGGAGCGCGTCCAGCAGGGCGGGCCACGGCCCGTCGCCCGCATCCGGAAAGAACAGCGTCGCCGACAGCTCCACGCCGTCCGGCATCTCGATCCTGACCTGTGTCGCGTCGAGCCATGCGACCGCGAAGCCTACCCGGTCAGATCCACGCTCGGAACCACACGATCGTGCGGACGTGCAGATCGGTGATGCGACCGGCGGTCAGGATCGGCCAGAACCAGGCGAACACGGCGACCGCCGGGATGACGATGAACGCCCAGATGAACGGCCGGTAGACGTGCGCGGTCGAGATCGCGGGCTCGCCCGTCGCCGGGTGCAACGCGACCTCGCCCGTGTCGGGCTCGCGGACGACGATCGTGGCGTCGGAGGCCTCCCGGCACATGTACGTGACCATCAGCACCATGAACGGCGTCAGCGGCAGCACGTAGAAGAAGAAGGTCGGGCGGCCCGGGAGGAACCACGGCAGGTACTGGCCGAACAGCGCGATCGTGAGGAACCCCGCGCGCCAGTCGCGCAGCCGTCGCCACGCGAGCGCCACGAACGGGATCGCCACGACGCTCGCCCAGAAGATCACCGGGTTGCCGATCGCGAGGATCTGCTCGGTGTCCGTGCCGTAGTCCTTCACGTAGAAGCTGATCGGGCGCAGCAGCAGGATCCACTTCCAGGGGCGTGCGTAGTACGGGTGGGTCGGGGTCTCCATGCCGGTCTTCGGATCGAGCTTCGTCCACTCGATCCCGCTGTGGTGGAAGCGCCAGGTCTCGCCCAGGTTCTCGACCCACAGATGCCAGCTCCAGCCGAAGTGGTGGAACCACGGCACCCACGTGAGCATGTAGATCGCGATCGGGGTGAGCAGCAACGCCAGGACGATGCCGAAGGACTCGCGGGCGATGGCCCGGCCGAACGCGCCGCGCCACCCGACGAGCCCGCGGTGCCGACGCGACGTTTCCCAGATGAGGTAGATGATCAGCACCGCGAACAGGGCGAACGCGCCGGACCACTTGACGGCGGCCGCAGCGCCGAGCGCGGCTCCCGCCGCGAACCGCCACGGCCGCCAGACGGGCGACACGACGGGCCGAGGCGGCGGGGCGGGCACCGGCGACTCGACGTCCGTCACCGGGGGCGGCGCTCGTTCGTCGTCGGCGGCCTGACGCCGCTCGAGCCATCGCCGGTCGAGCAGGACGAACACGAACCCGAGCACCACCCAGAACTCGAGATGGATGTCGAGAAGGCCGGTTCGAGACATCACGACGTTGAGGTTCTCGACGGCCATCAGCAGCCCGGCGAGCGCGGTCCAGATGGCCGAGCCGAACAACAGCTGCGCCATGACCGCCGTCAGCGTCACGACCGCGGTGCCGGCGACGGCCGAGGACACGCGCCAGCCGAACTCGTTCATGCCGAAGGCCTTGATGCCCATCGCGATCTCCCACTTGCCCAGCGGGGGGTGCACCCAGGACCCGACGTCCCACTTCTTCTCGCGCCAGTAGTGCTCGTCGCCCGGATCGATCGTGCAGGTCTCGTCGGACCACCCGAGCAGGATGCAGGCGGCCTTCGGGTAGTAGACCTCGTCGAAGACGTAGCCGTCCGGGTGGCTGAGGTGCACGAACCGCAGCCCGGCGGCCAGGATCGTGACGGCGACGATCGCCACGACGGGGCGGTTGAGTCGCGTCACGAGCGCACGCACCGAGTCAGGGTACCGGGGCGACTGCGAACGACGGCGAGCCGCGGGGCTCGGTTGTGGTCAGTCCGCCAGCGCGCGGCGGATCAGGTCGGCCGTCACCCGCAGGTCGTCCTCGGGAAGCGGCGGGTAGTCGGCGCTCGAGATGAGCACGGCGCCGTTGGGCAGCGGCGTCTCGACCGCCTCGCCCTTGAGCATCCAATCGCTGAGGGCGTCGCCCTGACGGTGCGGCGCGAGCATCAGGTGCAGATGCGGGATGCCCGAGCCGAACGAGTAGATGTACACCTGCTCGGCCCCGGTCGCGTCCTTCAACGCCGCGGTGCAGCGCCCGAGCACCTCGCCGAGCGTGCGCGCCTCCTCGCCGTCGAGCGCGGTGATGGCGACGATGTGTCGCCGGGGCTCCAGATAGGAGAAACCGCCGACCTCGGCGGACAGGCTGGTCGTGAGACGCCACAGATCGTCGCTCCAGACCTCCGTGCGGTGCAGCTCGGGGTCTCCCTCGGCGCCGCGGCAGGCCGGACAGTCCGGGTAACGCATCATCGCGATCGGTCCTCCCGTCGTCGGACGAACTGTAGGCCCTGATACACCTCGGTGATCGCCGCGCTCTTGTTGTCGACCAGCCCCGCCGCGAGCCCCGTCGATTGGACCGCGGCGAAGTCCAGGTCGGTCTCCACCCGCGCGGCCTTCTTGGGCCAGGCGATCCACAGCCGGCCCGCGGGCGCGATCGCACGGGCGAGCGGCACGAACCGCCGTCGGAGCTGGCTCATCCGCAGGACGAAGGCCACGATGACGTCGAGGTCCCGCCCGGTCCGCGCCAGGAACGTGACCCCGTCCGGGAGCGGCGCGAGCGTCGTGAGCGCGGCGTCGAACCCTTCTGGTGCGTCCAGCACGCGGACCCTCGACCCTTCGGCGACCCCGAGCTTCTTCCACAGCGGGGTGCCGGAGTAGTCCTTGTGATCGCTCCGGGTCATCGCGCTCACCCTAGCTCGTTCACGACATGCGACCATCTCCTCCATGGCCGCCGGGGTGCTGCACATCGTCGCGACACCGATCGGGAATCTCGGCGATCTGAGCGATCGTGCGCGCGAGACCCTCGGGGCCGTCGATCTCGTCGTCGCGGAGGACACGCGTCGCACGGGCCGGCTGCTCCAGGCGATCGGCGTGCGCGCCACCCTGCGGTCGTTCTTCGAGGGCAACGAGCGTGCGCGGACGCCGGCGATCGTGCGCGAGCTCGTGGACGGGCGCTCGGTGGCCCTCGTCTCCGACGGTGGGATGCCGCTCGTCTCGGACCCCGGCTATCGATTGGTCGCCGCCTGCATCGAGGCGGGCGTCGAGGTTCGCGTGGTGCCGGGGCCCTCGGCCGTGCTCGCGGCGCTGGTCGTGAGCGGGCTGCCGACGGACCGGTTCTCCTTC
>CAWAAO010000011.1:0-66017 GCA_963780015.1 uncultured Actinomycetes bacterium | reverse complement strand
CCGATCAGGCGACGATCACCGCCGCGAAGGACGCGATCTCCGAGGTCGTCAACGCGACGAACGCCTCGTTCGATCACGTGGACTACACCGACGTCCCGAAGGGGCAGGCGTACCTGCACCAGTCGTGGTCGGGCAACGTCAGCGACGCCTTCGTGTTCCTGCCCGTCGGGCGATCAGGCCGACAACCTGTCCTACGTCTGGCCGGTCGAAAGCGGGGTGCCGGGCAACGTCGACAACGATGTGCTCGTGCTGCTGAATACCGGCAAGGCGCCCGTGCTCGCGCACCTGCTGCTGAACCACATCCTCGACTCGCAGAACGCGATGACGAACTTCGAGACCTGGACCGGCTACCAGATGCCGATCAAGGCGATGACCCGCGAGGCGCTGGTGGGCAGCGGGCTCGTCCCCGAGCACCTGGCCAACTGTTACATCATCGAAAGCGACATGGACCGCGGCTCGCGGGAGCTCGAGTTGCCGGCGACCGCGGATGCCCTGTGGCAGGCCGCGTACGCCGAGCTGACGGCGGGTGTCTAAAGCACCTCGCGCCGGGTGGTACCCGCGGTGGTACTGGCCGTCGTTCGCCATGCCGGCGACGGTGTTCCTGCTCGTGTTCTTCGTGTTCCCGTTCTTCGTCGTGCTGGCGGTGGCCTTCGGCAGCGTGGACGACATCCTGCGGCTTCCCGTGCCGGCGTGGAACCCGTTCCACTGGAACCCGGCGGTCCTCACGTTCACGCTTGTCCAACGTGACGCACGCCGATGGCCTGTATCACGCGGCGCTCCTGCGGACCTTCCTCTACGTGGGGATCGCGACGTTCCTGTGTCTGCTGGTCGGCTACCCGTTCGCGTACTTCCTGGCGCGGCACGCGGGGAGGTGGCGGGGGCTGTTCATCGCGCTGTTCTTCGCTCCGTTCTGGATCTCCTACATGCTGCGGATGCTGGCGTGGATCTCGTTGCTGGAAGACGACGGGCTGATCAACTCGGTCCTGCAGCGGCTCGGGATCATCCACGCCCCCTACCCGTGGCTCGCCGGCAAGCCCGCGACGTTGATCATCGGCCTGGTGTACGGCTACGTGCCGTTCATGGTGCTCCCGTTGTTCGCGACGCTGGATCGCATCCATCCCTCGATCCTCGAGGCGGGCCGAGACCTCGGCGCCAGTCCGGCCCAGACGTTCTGGCGTGTCACGTTCCCGGAGTCGCGACAGGGGATCCTCGCCGGGTTCGTGATCTGCGCGCTGCCGATGTTCGGCGACTACTTCACCCAGCAGCTGCTGGCGGGGACCAGCGGCACGAGGATGATCGGCAACGCGGTCGTCGACAGCCTCGCCACGCCGATCTTCGTGCCGCAGGGGGCCGCGCTGATCCTGTTCCTGCTCGTGTTGTTGATCATCCCGATCGTGTACTACCTGCGCAGCACGCAGCGCGCGGCGACACAGGTGGGCACGGCATGAGCGTGTTCGTCGCTCCACCACGGCCACGGCATCGGGTTCGCGACTGGCTGGCGAACCCCTGGGGGAAGGCGCACTTCCTCTGGGTGTTGGCGATCGCCTACGTCGTGTGGATCTTCGTGCCGGTGGTCCAGGCCGTGATCTTCTCGTTCAACGGTGGCCGATCGATCACGCAGTGGCAGGGGTTCTCCCTGCGCTGGTACATCACCGATCCGGACGCGTCCGTGCTGCACGACCCGGCGCTGCAACATGCCGTGATCCAGACGCTGAAGCTGTCGCTGCTCACCGCGGTGATCGCGGTGCCGCTGGGCGTCTTGTTCGCGATCGGCCTGCATCGCTGGCGGGGCGTCTCGTCGCGGTCGTCCAACTTCCTGATGATGTTCTCGTTCGTGACGCCCGAACTGATCCTGGCCGTGGCGCTGTTCCTGCTGTTCAACCAGGCGTTCCGATCGATCGGGTACGGCACCACCGCGCAGGCGACCGGGCTGATCGTGCTGTCCGTGGCCTACCCCGTCGTGATCGTCCGTGCGCGTCTGCTCTCGCTCGGGCCGTCCTACGAGGAGGCGGCCCAGGACCTCGGCGCGTCGCCCGGTCAGACGCTGCGGCGCGTCACGCTGCCGTTGTTGGGACCGTCGATCTTCGCGAGCGCCGCGATCGTGTTCGCGCTCGCGTTGGACGACTTCGTGATCGCGAACCAGCTGTCCCTGGACGCCACGACGCAGACCGTGTCGATGGCGATCTACGGCGCCGCCCGGACGGCGCCGACGCCGGCCGCCAACGCGATCGGCACGCTGATGCTCGTCACCTCGACGATCGTCATCGTGGTGGCGGTGGTGGCGTTCCGCCGGATGGAGCGGGCCCGAGGCTCATCGGGCGCACGTCCCGTGGGGTGAGCGCTCAGCCCTCGAGCGCCAGCCGGAAGATGCCCACGCCGTCGCTGAAGTACAGCGCGCCGTCGGGGCCCGTCTCGATCGAGAGCACGAGGTTGCCGTGGTTGAACGGCGTGGCGTCGCGCGCCACACCGGTGCGGTCGGCATTCAGCGTCACCTCGTGGATGTCGCCAGTGTTGAACGAGCCGAAGAACAGATCGCCCTCGCGCGCCGTACCGAGCCCGCAGCCGTTGCAGAACGCGATGCCGGTCGGCCCGATCGTCGTCGGGTAGAACACCAGCGGTGCAACCGGTTTCGGGCCGTCGGCGTTCGTGTTGCCGGGTGCCTTCCCCGCGCACGTCTCCGATGGGCCCCAGCCGTAGTTGCGACCGGGCTGGATCCGATTGAGCTCGTCGTTGCACTCCGGGCCGTTCTCGGTCTCCCACAGGTCGCCGGTCTTCGGGTCGAACGCCAGGCCGAACGAGTTGCGATTCCCGTAGGAAAAGATCCGGCTGCCCGGGAAGGGGTTGTCGGCCGGGATCCCGCCGGTGGGGGTCATCCGCAGCACCTTGCCGCCGTTGACCGAGCGGTCCTGGGCCAGCGCCGAGTCGTAGGTCTCGCCGACGACCACGTAGAGCATCCCGTCGGGCCCGAAGAGCATGCGTCCCCCGTTGTGGCGCTCGCCCGCGACCTGCACGTCGAGCACCAGGTGCATCGACGTGCCGCGGTCGCCGTGCAGTGGGATCCGCACGATCTGGTCGCGGGCGACGCCGTTGACCATGCGCGTCGCGTACGCGTACAGCCACGGGTCCTTGGGGAAGTCCGGGGGCAGGGTGAGCCCGACGAGGCCCTGTTCGTTCGCGACGTCGCCGACGACGTGGGGGATCGTGAAGACCGAGGTGTCCTTCCCGGTCGCCGGGTCGATCCTGCGGATCTCACCGGTCAGGCGCTCCCCGTAGAAGATCGCGCCGCTGTCGTCGAACACGAACGTGGCCGGATGATCGAGGTCGGTGGCGACCGGCTCTGCCACGATCGTGCCCGTCCTCGGCTGCGACGGTGTCGGGGCGTTGCTCGTCGACGTCGGCGACGGGTCGTCGCGACCGTCGGCGAGGTGGTCGTCGAGGAGCCCGTGCACGCCGACAGCAGCGCGAGCACGACGAGGGCGAAGGTCCGGGGGGCTTTCATGTCCGCGGCATCCTAGCCGCCGCGCGGAACGGCGCTCAGAAGCCGGCCAGGCCCCTGCCCACGCCGTCGACGTACCCGTGCTCCGGCGGCGACAGGCTCCCCTCGAGGTACGCCCGAGCGATCGTCGCCTGCGTGCGGAACACATCCACCTCCCAGTACGAGAACGGTCCCGAGCGGTAGCCGGGCGACGTGACGTTTCGCTGGACCGATTCGCAGGCCGCCCAGTCCTCGCGATTCGTGATGTCCCAGAACTCCGTCGCGTACGCCGGGGAGAAGTCGGGCTTCGCGAAGGCCTCCTCGGGGAAGTACCACGCGCACTCGACCCACGTGCGGTCGGCGGCCAACGGCACGAGGCGGTGCGTCATCACGTAGTCGGGGTGCGGGCTGATCAGCAGGTTCGGGAACACGACCGAATAGCCGACCTGCCGGCGCTTCGCTTCGGGCAATCCCGGGATGAGCACGCCGTCGGAGGCACCGGTCAGCGACATCGTCACCGCGTGGTCCAGCAGGTCCATCGGCCCGCCGAGCCAGACGCCGGTCGAGCGCTCCGGGTACGCGAGGTTCGAATCCGGCGGCGTCACCCGGCACAGTTCCGGGTGGATCTCGGAGCAGTGGTAGCACTCGCAGTAGTTCTCGACGGCGATCTTCCAGTTCGACGCGAGCTCGTATTCGTGTCTGGCGCCGATGCGCAGCGTCTCGGGCGCATAGCCGTCGACCACGATGTCGAGGTTGCCGAGGTATTCCGACAGATCGGGCGCGTCGCCGCTCGCGTTGACGAACAGCCAGCCGCGCCACTCGGCCGCGCGCGCCTCGACGAGGGGGAAGTCGGTCTTGTCCAACGAGTCCATGTTGAAGCGGGGCGTCGCGCGCAGGTCGCCGCCGAGCCCGTAGACCCATGCGTGATACGGGCAGCGGATGCCGCGCTGGTTGCGATGCTCGCCGACGCCGAGCAGCTCGTGGCCGCGATGCCGGCAGACGTTGTGGAACACCCGCACCACCAGGTCGTCGCCACGGACGAGCAGGAAGCTCTGCCGTCCGACCTGCAGCGCGACCTGGTCCCCCGGCGAGGCGAGATCGAGATCTGCCGTCCGCCCGACACAGGTCCAGGATCCCTCGAACAGGTGTGCCTGCTCCCACGCGAAGACCTCCGGAGATCCGTAGGCCTCCCCCGGAAGCGTCAGGGCTCGGTCGTAGGGCTGCAGGACCTGCTCGACGGCCGCGAGGTCAAGCGGTGCGCTCGTGCGTTGCATGGGCTTCGTGCTCCTGATCGGTGGATGACCACCACGGTATCGGAGGCCGGGGTGCCGGAGTGAACGTCGGGGCGAACCCCGGGTCAGGGTGCCGCCGGCTCGGGCGGCGCCTCCCAGGCCGCAAGGAGTTCCGCTTCCCGTTGCGCCGCAAGACCTGCGCTCAGGGTCGGCACCTCTCGCGCGCGGTCCCACGCGAGGGTGTCGGTCAACCGTGGCCTCGAGCGTGCGGAAGGTGAGCCCGTTCGCGACCGCGTGCGAGGTGTCGAACAGGTGCGCGTTCGGCTCATCGGGTGTGATCAGCGGGAACGGGTCGCTTTCCTCCGAGACGAGCAGCTCGTTGGCCGCCACGAACTCCGGGTCGCACCAGGCGACCTCGACCGACGAGCCGGCGGCCTCGGAGGAGGTCTCGATCAGCTCGCCGAGCGAATGGCGCTCGGGCGGGACCGCCACATTGAAGGTGCCGGCGACGTCGTCGACGCCCACGTGCAGAACGAACGCCGCGAGATCACGTGCATCGATCCACTGCAGCGGCTGATCGACCGGCGCGGGCGCAAGCATGCGTCCGCCGACCGAGGCCCGACGCACCCAGTAGGTGAAACGGTCGGTCGGGTCGTAGGGCCCGACGATGTAGTGCGGCCGCACGATCGTGGCGCCGTCGCCGCGGACAGCCAGCAGCGCCTGTTCGCACGCCACCTTGAGCGGCCCGTAGGTCTCCCAGGTGACGTCCTCCGTGTCGGGGAACGGCGGACCGTACACGTCGTCGACCTCGGTGGCGCCGGCTCGCACCTGCTCGACGTGCGCGGAGACCGAGGAGATGAACACGTAGCGCCCGTCCGGGATCGCGGCCGTCGCCTCCCGGACCTGCCGGGGCACGTACGCGCAGAAGTCGACGATCACGTCGAACGAACGGCCCGAGAGGGCGTCGAGACCGCCCTCGCGATCGGCGTGGATGTGCTCGGCCTCCGGCCACGGGTCGTCCCCTCGTCCGCGATGGAACACCGTGACGTCGTGACCCGCCTCGAGCGCGAGCCCGGTGAACGCCCTGCCCGAGAAGTGCGTCCCGCCGATCGTGCAGATCCTCATCCTCGGACCCTATCCCAGGCAGGCGATATGGGTCCGGGTTGACAGACGTCGCGATAGACGTCACTATGACGTCACTCTAGCGTCACCGAGGCGTCAGCAGGGCGTCAGGATGACGGAAGGTTGGTGGCGGCACATGGTTCGGCTCCCAGACGGAAGGACGGTCCTATGGATCTCACCCCGCACCTCGAGGCCATCCGCGGCGACCTGGAGTCGTCGCTCGGCTCGGACGACGCGCTCGCGGCCGCGCTGGAGCGCATGGCCCGGCCGCTCGAGGCGTCGCTCCACCTCCGGCTCCTCGACGTCCTCGGCGACGCCGCCCTCGAGTTGACCGAGCAACTCTCGGACGGCCACGCCGAGGTTCGGGTGTCGGGCAAGGACGCCAGCCTGATCTATGTCGGCGCTCCCGATGCCCCGGTCCCCGCCACGTCGTCGGATGACGACGGGACCACCGCCCGCGTCACGCTTCGGATGCCCGACGCGCTCAAGGCGACGCTCGAGGAGGCGGCCGAGACGATCGGCGTGTCGGTCAACGCGCTTGCTCGTCCAGTCCGCCCAGACGGCGGTCGGACGGATGACGGAAGAACGACGACGCCCGGCCGGCAATCGGATCTCCGGGTACGCCCGCAGCTGAGGAGGAATGAGATGCAACAGACGTACGACACCCCAGGAGAGGTCACCGTGGCGCTGGAGATCGCGAACGGCGACGTGACGGTCCACGCGACCGACACCGAGCGGACCTCGATCGAGATCTCCGGCTACGACAAGTCGATGCCGCCACGGGTCAGCTGTGAACCCGTCGCCGACGGCTATCGGGTGACGATCGAGCATCGATCGAAGCGCGGCTGGGGCTTCTCGTTCGGCCGCAATCCCTCGTTCGAGGTGACGGTGCCGATCGGCACGAGGATCGACGGATCGACCGGATCGACCGAGCTCGAGGTGCGTGGAGCGCTCGGATCGCTCGCCTTCCGGACGGGCTCGGGCGACGTCGCGTTCGACGAGATCGCCGGGCGACGTGCAGATCGCGTGTGCCAGCGGCGACGTGAGCGGAGACGCGATCGGCGGTCACCTGTCGTTCAAGGGAGCCTCGGGCGATCTCGACATCGGCTCGATCGGCGGCGGCGCGCTGATCCGAAGCGCGTCGGGCGACATCAGCGTCCGACGGCTGGACGGGCCCTCCACCATCACGGTCGGGTCCGGCGACATCGAACTGCGAGAGGTCGGCGCGGGCTCGGTCAAGGTCCGAGCCATCTCCGGCGACGTGCAGATCGGCGTGCGGGAGGGGATGGGGATCTGGATGGACGTGTCCTCCACCAGCGGCGACGTCCACAGCGGTCTCGATGCCGTGCCACGCGGCGAGGCGACGGACGGCGATCCCCAGCTGGAGCTCACCGTGAACACGGTCTCCGGCGATGTCGACATCAACCGCGTCGCGGCGTCGAAGCGATAAGCATGCGAGCACTCCTGCGCGACCGCTCGTACCGCCGGCTGTTGGTCGGTCAGACGCTGTCGGCGTTCGGCGACCACGCGATGTTCCTCGCCCTGGCGGTGTGGGTGAAGGCGCTCACCGGATCCAACGCGAAGGCCGGCCTCGCGATCCTGCCCTTCGTGCTGCCGAGCCTCTTCGGGCCCGCGCTCGGCGTCTACGTGGATCGCTTCCCGCGGCGCCGGGTGATGGTCGCCACCGACCTTGCGGCGGCCGTGTGTCTGCTCCCCCTGTTCGCGGTGCACGACGCGAGCGACATCTGGCTGATCTACCTCGCCTCCTTCCTCCTCGGGATCGCCACGGTCGTCTACGACGCCGCGCGGGCGGGGCTGCTCGTGAGCATGATCGCGGGAGACGACCTGGGAGATGCGAACGGTCTGCTGCAGTCGACGAACCAGGCGATGCGGCTGCTGGCGCCGCTCGCGGGGGCCGCGCTTTTCGCGATCTGTCGGCGGGCAGGCCGTCGCGGGCCTGGACGCCATCACCTTCGTCGTCTCGGCGCTGTTCCTCCTCGGCGTCGCCGCGCCGACGATCGAGCGCACCGAGGAGAACGACTTCTGGTCGGAACTGCGCGCGGGCCTTCGCCACATCGTGCACACGACCGACGTCCGCCGGCTGACGGTCGCGACGCTCTTCGTGACGCTGGCGGCGGGCGTGATGGAGGTCATGATCTTCGCGCTGATCGACGAAGGGCTGCACCGGCCGCCCGAGTTCCTCGGCGTGCTGTCGACCGCGCAGGGGGTCGGCGCGGTCGTGGGCGGGGTCGTCGTCGGCACCGCGATCCGCCGGATCGGCGAGCTCCCGACGATCGCGTGGGCGCTGATCGCCGCGGGCGTCGGGGTCGGCCTGCTCGCGTTCGCCGAGCTCTGGATCGTGCTCGTGTCCTGGGTGTTCGTCGGCGTCGCCGTGTCCTTCTACAACGTCGCGTTCGTGACGCTCGTGCAACGCCGGACCGACGTCGCGATGCAGGGCCGGGTGATGGCCGCGATCGACGCCGTGTTCACGGTGCCCTTCGCGCTCTCGCTCGCGTTCGGCGCCCTGATCGTGGGCGTCGTCGACTTCCGAACGGTCTATCTCGTGGAAGGCGTCGCGTTCATCGTGATCGCGCTCTACCTCGCCGTGACGATCCGCGCTCGGAAGGTCACGCAGCCGACTCCATCGACGGGTCGTACGCGCCGGCGCGAGCGAGTCCGTTCATCTTCGCGCGATGCGCGAGCGCTCGCTGCCCCGCCGCAACGTTCGCCGGGTCGCCACCCCACGCCGTGATCGCGGGCGCCTGCAGGGCGCGACCGTACGAGAACGACAGCTGCCAGGGGAACCCCCCGATCCGGTTCATCTCGTTCAGCCTGCCGGTCGCCTGCTCATCGGTCATGCCGCCCGAGAGGAACACGACCCCCGGCACCTCGGCGGGAACGTGCGTGGTCAGGCACCGGATCGTGGCCTCGGCGATCGCACGGTCGTCGTCCTGGACGGCGTTGCCCTTGCCGGGCACGATCATGTTGACCTTCAACAGCGAACCCGGCAGCTCGACGCGGTGCGCCGCGAGCTGGCGATAGAGCGCGGCCAGCGTGCGACCGGTGGCGCCCTCGCAGGCAGCCAGGTCGTGGTCGCCGTCCATCAAGATCTCGGGCTCGACGATCGGGACGATGTCGGCCTCCTGGCACAGCGCGGCGTAGCGCGCCATCGCGTGCGCGTTGGCGTCGATCGCGAAGTTGGTGGGCGTGCCGGGACCGATGATGATCGTGGCCCGCCACTTCGCGAAGCGAGCGCCGAGCTCGCGGTAGGCCGACAACCGCTCCCGGAGCCCGTCGAGGCCCTCGGTCACCGTCTCGTTCGGGAACAGCGCGAGGGGCTTCGCACCGGTGTCGACCTTGATGCCGGGGATCATGCCGGCGCCTTCCAGCACCTTCACGAACGACACGCCGTCGCCGGTCGACTGATGGATCGTCTCGTCGAAGAGGATGACGCCGCTGATGGACTCCCCCAGTCCCGGGGTCGTGAAGAGCATCTCGCGATACGCCTGGCGGTGGTCCTCGGTGTTGTCGACGCCGATCGTGTCGAACCGCTTCTTGATCGTGCCGGTCGATTCGTCGGCGGCCAGGATGCCCTTGCCGGGGGCGACCAGGGCGGTGGCCGTGGTGTGCATCGCGTCGCTCATCGGGTGCGTGTCCCTCCTCCGGGCGTCGGGGGGCCCGGGCTCGCTACCTGTGGATGCCCGCAGGGTAGTGCGTTCGGGCGTCGGCCGACCAACGCGGGCGAACCCCCCTCAGGCTCCCGGCGCCACACGCCGATGCACGAGGCATGTGGGAAGGGGTCCGATCCGGGTTGCGGACGTCGTGGCTCGCGCTGTCGTTGGCTGCGGCGCTGAGCATCTCGCTGCCGGCCGCGGCGTCGATGGCCGGCGTCGCCGCGGCGGCGCCCGCCCCCGCGGGCACGCTCGTCCTCGCCGTCGCGCGGACCCATCCGGGTGCGCAGCACACCGCCGTGCGAACGGAGGTGCTCGCCGCCGAGGGTGCCCGACGGCCGGACACCGCACCAGCCGGACACCGCACGGCGCCGGAGCACCGCGCACAGCGGCCGGAGCACCGCACGCCGTCCCACACCCGTTGGAACACCGCGAGCACGCTCGTGCACGTCCCCGCAGGAGGCGTCGTGGCGCGCCGCAACCCCTGGCCGTCGGCATCCTCGGTCGGCCAGGTCGCGTCGGTCTCGAAGTACTACGGGGTACCGATCGTGTTGTGGGTCGACGAGATCAACGCGAAAGGCACGTGGGGCCGCGTCGAGCTCCCCTACGTCTGGCCGCGGGTCGAGGGCTGGATCCCGCTGGCCGGGCTCGCGCGCGAGACAACGTTCGTGCACGTCGACGTCGACCTGTCCGAACACCGCGTGCGCGTCTACAAGCGCGACGATCTTCTGTACTCGGTGGCCGGCGCGACCGGCACCTCGTCCTCGCCGACGCCGCCCGGGGAGCTACGTGGTGACGGACCGCGTGCCGTTCCCGTCGGGCAGTGCGTTGGGCACGTTCGCCTTCGGCATCAGCGGGATCCAGCCACGTCTGCCCGCGGGGTGGAGCGGTGGGAACCAACTCGCGATCCACGGCACCAACGCCCCGTCCTCGATCGGCACGAGCGCCTCGGCCGGCTGTGTGCGCGTGAGCGAGTGGGCGCTCGATCGGTTCAAGCCGCTCCTCGAGCTGGGCACCCCCGTGCTGATCCACGCCTGAGCGCGGTCAGCCCGGCGCGGGCTCGTCGGCGAACGCCGCGAGATCGTCCCAGTGATCGGGGTCGTGGCGGAAGAACCCCCGCGAGCCCCCGAGGATCGAACCGAGCCGATCCCCCACGGTCCGATCGGTGTCCTCCCCTTCGGGCGCGCTCCAGCTGGTGTCTGTCAGTGCTTCCAGCGCTGCGAGGAGCCGGTCGTGCGTCGCGATCGCGGACGCGGACACCTCGGCGGCGCTGCGACCCGCCTTGCGCTCGACCTCCCGACGGTTGAGGTCATCGGTATCGAGCGACTGCCCCGTGATCGGCGCGGGCTCCCCGCGTCCGATCGCCTCGATGGCCTCGAGCGCGAACTGCTCCCAGGTCTCGAGATGACCGACCAGATCCTTCGGTGACCACGTGCCGCCCCCGAGCCCGGTCCGCAGGAACGCATCGGGCGACACCCGATCGAGAAGCTCCCTCGTGCGCGCGCGATCCTCCCGCACGAGGTGGATCGCATCCAGCCGGTTGGGGACGCCATCGGTCACGACGGGGATGCTACATCGGAGCCTGCCCAGCGCTCGAGGACGGCGGGCATCGCCCCGTCGGGCACGTACCGCCACCGCGGCAGGTACCGCGCCGCGTAGACGAACTCGTGCGCCTCCTGCGCGACCTCGAACGGCGCCAGCAGACGCTCGTCGAAGAGCTCGCGCCGGTCGCCGAGCGCGGTTCGGTACGCGTCGAGGAAGGCCTCGCGGGATCGGATCGCCCAGGCCGACGCGGCCCCCGCATGGCCGGGGTGGCGTCGCGCGACGACCCTGCCGACGTGATCGATCGCGCAGGTCATCGACGCGACATCGCGCGCCGGCGCATCGGGCGCCATCCGGTCCGACGCGAGCGGGTTGCCATCGAAGTCGTTCACGGACAACGCCCCGTCCCCACCGCGCAGCACCTGCCCCACATGCAGGTCGCCGTGGATGCGCATCACCGTGGTTCGCTCCACCGGTGCGAGCGATGCGATCGCGGCGCGCGCCGCGGGCTCGAGCGCACGGAGTCGCTCGCCCGCGGCGCCGCTCGTGAGGGCGAGCGCCTCCTCGAGCCTGGCGTCCGCGTCCGCTCGCCACCTCGCGATGTCGACCGTGCCGGCGTCGTGCACCGGCGTCGGGAACACCGGCGACGGTGTGCCCAGCGCGAGATGCAGCCGGGCGACGAGCCCGCCCATGGCGGCCGGATCTGCATCGGCCGCGGTCCAGTCGTCGCGCTCGCAGGCGTCCAGCACGTCGTCGACACACCACTCCCAACCGTCGCGGGCGCCCGGTACGAAGGCGGCCACGCTTGCCACGAGCGTGTCGCCGTGCCACCGGATCGCACCCAGGGGCGTCGGGATCTCGCCGAAGCCAACCGCGGACAGGTGCGCCGGGAGGTCCACGCCCGGCTGGGGCCCGGGGCGCGTGCGCGGGAAGAGCTTGACCACGGCGCGATCCCCCACGACCACCGATTCGTTGGACTGGTCGACGCCCATGGCGCGTTCCGGTCCGCCGAGCGGGACCGCGGAGGTGAACCGCTCGGCGCGCAAGGATCCCGTCGCGCCGGACGCCAGCACCCCGAGCAGCGATCCGGCGACACCGTCGCCGGGGACGGCCCGGCGGACGCGATCACCGTCCGCAGCGATCGGCGCCACGAGCACGTCGTCCTCGGCGGTGCCGATCGCGAGCCACCCGCTCCCCAACGCGATCAGGTCGGCCAGAGCGACCCCGGCCGGTGGGGTTCCCTCGAAGTGGGCGGGCAGCCAGAGCTGCACGCCGGCACCCTCGATCGCCGTCCGGACGTCCGCCACCTTCACGCGCGCGAGTCTACGGACCCACCCGCTCGAGCTCCGATCATGACCTGTGGTCACTCGGAACGGTTTCCACCGACCCTCGGGCGTGGCACCGTGCATCGGCTGGCTCACTCGAGCCCGCCCACCGCGCCCGCGCGCCGAGATGCTCGAAGCCGCGACGACCCGCTGCCCGATCCGAGGAGAACGCAGATGTCCGAAGAGAACATGGAGAAGCTTCGTCAGTCCCTGATCGGCGCCAAGCGCGACGAGGGCATCGAGGCCACGCAGGCGCTGCTGGAGGAGGGCGCCGATCCGGTGATCATCCTGCAGGACGCGATGGCGACGGCGATGTTCACGCTGGGCGCGATGTGGTCCCGTGGCGAGGTCTTCCTTCCCGAGGTCGTCGCCTCGGCGACGCTGTTCAAGATGTGCAACGACCTCGTCGAGCCCGCGCTCCTGGCCGCCGGGGGCAAGAAGCAGATCACCGGCAAGGTGATCCTGTGCACGGTGAAGGGCGACCTGCACGACCTCGGCAAGAACATGGTGGGCGCGATGCTCAAGACCGCCGGCTTCGAGGTCACCGACCTCGGCAAGGACACGCCCCTGGACAAGATCCTCACCGCCGTGCGCGAGCTGCAGCCCGACATCCTCGGTATGTCGGCCCTGCTCACCACGACCGTCCCCCAACAGAAGGTCGTGATCGAGGCCCTCAAGAAGGAGGGCCTGTTCGACTCGATCAAGGTCATGGTGGGTGGCGCGCCCGTCACGCAGGAATGGGCGACCGAGATCGGCGCCGACGGCTTCGCGCCGGACGCGCCCGAGGCCGTGAGCCGCGCGAAGACCCTGCTGGGGATCGAGGCGGCGGCGTAGCCGCCGCCTCGCGTTCCTCGAGGTAGCCCGTCGGGGGCGGCCGCTCCGCGGCCGCCCCCGACGGTGTGGTTGCCGAGCAACCCACGGCGATAGCATCCGGGCTGCGATGACGGAGCGAGTGAGCATCCGCGATGTCGCCCGCGAGGCGGGCGTGTCGGTCACCACCGTCTCCCACGCCCTCAACGGCAAGGGCCGCCTGAACGCCGAGACGCGCAAGCGCGTCCGCGAGGTCGCGGACCGTCTGGGCTACCGGCCGAACCCCGCCGCCCGTTCGCTCGTGTCGGGCCACACCGGGCTGATCGCGGCGATCCCCTCGCTGCCGCGCGAGTTCCGCGTCGAGTTCACGGAGTTCGGGTTCTTCTCCGAGCTGATCACCGCGGCGACCGGCGTGGCGGTCGGGCGCGATCAGGCTCTCGTGGTGTCGCCCCCGGGCGCCGACTGGTTCATCTGGGATCGCGTGCCGCTGGACGGCGTGATCGTGATCGAGCCGGTGGTGGGCGAAGCGGCGCTCCCGGACCTGCGTCGCCGGGGGATCCCGTTCGTCACGATCTCGACCGATCCCGCCGACGGCCGCGACGATGCGATCGTTCGGTCCGACGATCGCGAGGGCGCCCAGCGCGTGCTGGATCATCTGGCGACGGCCGGCGCCGATCGGGTCGCCATGCTGGCGCCGCCGCCCTTGAACGCCTTCACCCGCGACTGCGCCGAAACGTACCGACGCTGGTGCACCTTGCGGGATCGCTCGCCCCGGCTCGAGGTCGTCGGCATGACCGATCTCGCGCGAGGGCGCGAGGAGGCGTACCTCGCGGCGCTCGATCGGCTGCTCGATCGACGTCCCGCCCCCGACGCGCTCTTCGTGCCGATCGAGCTCGCCGGCGTCATGGTGCTCGAGGAGCTCGCGTCGCGTGGCATCGCGGTGCCCGACGACGTCCTGCTGGCGACCACGCACGATATCGGTCGCGGCGTGACGACCGTGCCGCCGATGACGACCCTCGAATGGAACTACGCGGAGCTCGGCCGTCGCGCGGCCACGATGCTGCTGGACCTGATCGATGGCACCCGCAGCGCCCCGTGCGAAGAGGTCGTCCCGACCACGCTGATGCCCCGGGCAAGCACCGCGCGGTGAGCACGCGACGCGCCCTCGCGCTGGTCGGTGTGATCGGGCTCCTCCTCAGCGCCTGCGGCGGTGGCTCGAGCTCGAGCTCCGTCGACCGGGCTCCCGACGACCGCGGTGTCGGACGTGCACGCGTTGGCTCCCACGGTGACGCCGGCGGGGACCCACTCGGCCGACCTCGCGCTGGCGCTGCACAACGCCGGGCACGACACGGGATCGCCTGCTCGGGGTCTCCTGCACCTGCGCGACGGGCGCGGAGATCCACGGAGGTTCGGACGCCGGCGATACCGGCCCGGTCGACAGCATCCCCCTGCCCGCCGACAAGGCGGTGTTCTTCGGACCCGGCGGCCCGCACATCGTGCTGGTCGGCATCACCGAGCCGCTGCAGGTCGGTGAGGCGGTCACGGTGTCGTTCACCTTCGAGACGGCCGCACCCACCACCGCGGACGCGATCGTCGTTGCGGCCAAGACGCCCTCGCCGGCGGCGTGAGCCGTCGTTGCCTCGGTACCGCAGCGACTGTAGGGTGAGCGCGGCCGTTCGTCGGCATCGGTCGCAAGACCACGGTGAGGGGGAAGCTCGATTGCGCTCCATGCGTCGCTTCCCCATAGGCGTCGTAGCCTTGGCGCTCGTCGCGACCGTCCTGTCGGGCGGGGCCGCATCCGGCGCGACGCGCACCCTCACCTTCGGCGCGGTCGCCGACACGACGGTCCGCGCGGACAAGCCGGCCCGTGCCTACGCCACCACGACGTCGTTGACCGCCGACAACGCCCCGGTGGAACACACGCTGCTCCGGTTCACGGTGACCGGTGTGGGTACGGACGTCGTCGCCGGCGCCAGCCTTCGCCTGTACGTGACGAACCCGTCCCCCGTCGCGGGCACGCTGTACCGGGTGGCCTCCCAGACCTGGGCCGAGAACGTCACGTGGACGACCGCGCCGGCCGCCGATCCGACGCCGCTCGCGTCCCCCACCGGCAAGGCGGTCACCGGCACGTGGGTGACGTTCAACCTGGCCGCCCTCGTGTCCGGCGACGGCACCTACTCCGTGCAGATCGCGTCGAGCTCGAACGACGGCGTCGATTTCGCCTCGCGCGAGGGCATCGCGGCGCAGCGACCGCAGATCGTGGTCACGGCGGCGCCGCCGCCGGACGTGACGGCGCCGACCGTGTCCGTGACGACGCCGGTCGCCGGCGACACGGTCGCGGGCACGGTGTCCGTCGGGGCGAGCGCGCAGGACGACACCGCGGTCACCGCCGTCGACGTCGCCATCGACGGCAGCGTGATCGGCTCCGACACGACGGCGCCCTACACGGTGGGTTGGGACACGCTCCTGGCGGCCAACGGCGCCCACACGGTCGCGGCGATCGCCCACGACGCCGCGGGACACGCGACGACGTCGAGCCCGGTGGGCGTCACCGTCGCGAACGCGACCGACACATCGCCGCCCAGCCTGCCCGCCGACCTGCTCGCGACCGTCGAGGGACCGCGACGGGTGACGCTGTCCTGGACCGCCTCCATCGACAACGTCGCCGTCGCCTCCTACGAGGTGCAGCGCGACGGCACGGTGCTGACCGGTGTCCCGACGCCGGGCTACGTCGACACCGGCCTCGCCCAGGGCAGCACCGTCACCTACACGGTGACCGCGATCGACCCGTCGGGGAACCGCTCCGAGCCCGCCTCGGTGTCGGCGACCACGCCCACCGCGCCGACCTCGTTCACCTTTGCCGCGGCGGGCGATCACGGCGCGAACCCGAAGGCGGCGGCCAGCCTCGCCGCGCTCGACGCCTCCCCCGCCGCGTTCTATCTGGCGCTGGGCGACATGGACTACGACCAGACGCTCACCGATGCCGCCTGGTGCGACTACGTGCACGCGGGACTCCCGACGAAGGGCGCGGCGTTCCCCTTCGAGGTCGTCTCGGGCAACCACGAGGACGACTTCGGGGCGAACGGCTCGATCCTGAACCACGCCGCCTGCCTGCCGGACCGCCTGGGCGCGACGGTCGGACCGGGGGCGACCTACGGCACCGAGTACGCCTTCGATTACCCGGCGGGCGCGCCGCTGGCGCGGTTCATCATGATCTCGCCGGAGCTGACCGTCGCCGGCACGACGTACCACTACGTGCCCGGCAACCCGCACTACGACTGGCTCGCGAACGCGATCGATACGGCGCACGCGGCCGGCATCCCCTGGGTGATCGTCGGGATGCACTTCCCGTGCCTGTCCGCCGGGCAGTACACGTGCGCCGCCGGTCCCCAGCTGATGAACCTGCTGGTGGCCAAGCACGTCGACCTGATCCTGCACGGGCACGAGCACAGCTATCAGCGGAGCAAGCAGCTGGCGCTCGACCCCACGACCTGCCCGAGCATCCCCGGATCCGGCTACGTGGCGGGGTGCGTCGTCGACGACGGCATGGACGGGGTCTACCCGAAGGGGGCGGGCTCGGTCGATGTGATCGCCGGGACGTTCGGTCAGGGCCTGTACAACACCTACCCGGCGGACCCCGAGTCGCCGTACTTCGTCAAGCTCGACACGTCCAGCCACGGCTTCATGCAGTACACGGTGGCGGCGGATCGCATCGACGCGGCGTTCACGAAGATCGACGGCACGCTGCAGGACTCGTTCTCGATCGTCGCCGGCGCCGTCCCGAGCGCCGACCGGGCGGCCCCGAGCCAAGCCGACGGCGCTCGTGGCGAGCACCGCGACCCCCGGACGCGTCGATCTCTCATGGACCGCCAGCACCGACGACGCCGCGATCCGCAACTACGCGATCTTCCGTGACGGGCTCTACGTCGCGACGACGACGGCGACCACGTTCTCGGATCCGTCGGTCGCCTCGGGCGGCACCTACACGTACGCGGTCTCGGCCTACGACACCGCGGGCAACCCCTCGCCGATGTCGGATCCTGCGCCGGTGACGGTCCCGCAGGCAGCGACGCTCACCTTCGGTCCCGATGCCGACGCGTCGCTCTACGCCGCCTCGCCGACCACGAACTACGGTGCCTCGGCGAAGCTCGAGACCGACAACAGTCCCGTGAAGCAGTACTTGATCCGCTTCACCGTCAGCGGCGTCGGCACCCGGACGGTCACGGGCGCGACCCTGCGGATGTCGTGCGTCGACCCCTCGCCGAGTGGCGGCGTGTTCACCGTCGCGGCGTCGAACGATTGGACGGAGAGCACGGTGACCTTCGCCACCGCCCCCGCCGCGGGCGCGACCGTCGCGACGCTCGGGAAGGTGGTCGCCGGCACCAACTACGTCATCGACCTCTCGTCGCTCATCCACGGAGATGGCACGTACACGCTGCGGATCGTGACCGCGAACGCCGACGGCGCCGATTTCGCGTCGAAGGAAGGGAGCGATCGGCTCCCGCCCGCAACTGACCGTGACGACGTCCTAGGACGACGCGAGGGCCGACGGCTCGTAGGCGCGCGCGAACGCGCGGGCCGCGTCAAGCGTCGGTGCGCCGCGATGAGCGGCACTGCCTCGCAACAAGCGGAAGACGCTCTCGCCGGTCATCGGCTCCGCGAACAGGAATCCCTGCGCGAGCCCGCAGCCGAGATCGCGCAGCGCGCGCGCCTGCCCGACGTGCTCGACCCCCTCGCTGGTCGAGACGAGGCCCAGCGATCCCGCGAGCCGCAGGATGGCGTCGACGAAGGTTTGGTCGGCATCGTCGCCGATGAGTCGGTCGACGAACGGCTTGGGGATCTTGAGCAGTTCGATCGGGAACTCGGCGAGTCGCGACAGCGACGAGTACCCCGTGCCGAAGTCGTCGATCGACAGCTGCAGCCCGAGATCGCGCAGCCGGTGCATCGCGCGCAGCGCGCCGGACTCGTCTCGGATCACGGTCGACTCCGTGATCTCCACGGTCACGCGGCGCGCGTCAACGCGGGAGCGCGTCATCGCGAGCGCCAGATCCTCGACGAGCCGCTCGTCGGTGAGCTCACCGGGGGCGACGTTGAGCCAGAGCCCCAGGTTCCCCGCCTCGGGATGCGCGTCGGGCCAGCGGCCGGCGCACTGCAGCGCCTGGGCGCGCACGCTGGCACCGACCTCGAAGATCAACCCGGTCTCCTCGGCCACGCTCAGGAACTCGGCCGGCTCGAGGAGCCCGCGCTCGGGGTGCTGCCAACGAGCGAGCGCCTCGAACGCCTGGATCGTGCCGTCGACCAGCGAGACCACCGGCTGGTAGTACGCAACGAACTCGCCTCGCTCGGCGGCCTGCTCGAGCTCAAGGGCGAGCGATCGACGATCGCGGATGCGGTGGTGCAGGGCGGGCTCGAACAGTGCGCAGGCGCGTTCCTCGGTCTTGGCCGTGTACATCGCCAGGTCGGCGTTCCGCAGCAACTCTTCGGGCGTCGAGGCGTCGGGGCCGGTGACGGCGACACCCACACTCGCGTGCACGGTCGCCTGGTGACCCGAGGAGAGCGAGATCGGCGCGTTGATCACGTCGATCAGGCGCTTGGCCGCGCGCATCGCCCCGGCGGCATCCGTATCGCGCACCAAGACCGCGAACTCGTCCCCGCCCAGGCGAGCGGGCGTGTCCTGCGGACGCACGGCGCCTTGGATCCGCTCCGCCACCTGCACGAGCAGTTCGTCTCCGGCGGCGTGCCCCCAACTGTCGTTCACGACCTTGAACCGATCGAGGTCGAGGAACAGGACGGCGTGCGTGCGTCGACCACCTCCGTCGAGCGTGTCACCCAGGCGCTCCGCGAACAGCAACCGGTTCGGGAGCTGGGTCAGGGCGTCCGTGTAGGCCTGGTGGTGAAGCTCCTCCGTGAGTTCGGTCACCTGCGCGAGCGACCGTTCCAGGCGACCGTTCTCCAGCAACACGCTCGCGTGGCCGGCGAACGTCTCGAACAGACCCAGGTCTTCCTCGGCGAACGTGCTGACGTCCCCGATGCGGTCACCGACGAGCAACAGCCCGAACACCCGATCCTCGTCCTTCAGCGTGCACACGATCGCGTCGTCCAGCGCGCGCGACGCCAGCACGCCGTCGAGGGGGTGCGGGCCTCGGCGCCGCGGCAGCAGCACCGGTCGTGAGGCATCGGAGGCGACCTTGAGCGCGACGTCGTCGCCCCGGGTCATCGTCTCCCGCCGCATCAGCACCTCGCCTTCCGGTCCGCTCGTGCTGCGGAGCGCCGGCTCACCGGCGATCGGTGACAGCAGGAGGATCTCCGCGTACTCCGCGCGGAGGAGCCGCCGAGCCGCGATCAGCAGCTCACCGACGGCAAGCCCGAATTCGGGTGCACCCTGGGTGGCGCGCATCGACTCATAGAGGAATTCGACCCGCTCTCGCTGCTCCCGCTGCAGCATGTACGCCCGGAACGAGACCCCGCAGGCGATCAACGGAAGCGCCACCAGCAACAGGGCCGGCGGGTCCTTCACGACCAACTCGACCACGAGGAGGCCGAGACAACAGGCCGACAGTGCGCCGACAAGCGACACCACCAACGTGCGGGTCAGCTGGGGTGCGGCGAGCCGCCCCTCCGCCACCGCGATCACGGCCGTCACCAGCAGCACGCCCGAGGTATGCGCGACCCCGGCGGCGAGCAGGGCCGTCGCCCACGCCTGCGGGTCCAGACGGCTACCGTCGACGAGCGACCGGAAGACCAGCAGCCCGAGACCGCAGGCCAGCGAAACCTCGGCGAGATTGAACCAGAGCTTGATCGCCTTCTGCCGGCGATGCACGACGATCGCAACACCCGCGCCGACCACCTGCGCGAGGAGCAGCCCGATCGGCGAGACGAAGAACAGGCCCACGGTCAGGCCGATCTCCGAAGCCGAAAGCGTGTGCGCCTGCTTGCGGAACTGCAGGTGCACGACGTAGGTCTCCGCGAGGTAGAAGACGACCGCGAGCACGGGCCACGGCAGGGCGCTCGCACCCGGCGTACCCAGCGAGCCGCCGTGGGAGAGGTTGTAGGTCCACACGGCGGCCGACGCCAACGCGATCACCACGATGAAGCACCAGACGCGCACGACCCCCGAGCCGAAGACGGAGGCTGGTCGCTCTCTCGTCGAGCTTACGGATCCCATCTGCCGACCCTTCCGCCACATGCCGTCAGCCAGAACTCAACGCCAGGTCGCGCCGAGCCATGCGTTCCCCGACCATCTGTTGCTGCTCCACGTGTTCTTCGACCATGTGTTGCCGGACCATGTGTTGCCGGACCACGTGCTGCCGGACCATGTGGAGCCGGACCACGTATTGCCCGACCACGTGTTGCCGGACCACGTGTTGCCGGACCACGTGTTGCCCGACCAGGTGTTCCCGGACCAGGTGGAGCCGCTCCAGGTATTGCCCGACCAGGTACTGCCACTCCAGGTGTTGCCGTTCCAGACGCCCCCCGTCCAGGACGCCTGCGCAAGCTCCGCGGCAGCCATCTGGGGTGCGTCGAACTCGTGGCCGAAGATGTCCATCTCACCGACGAGCGGCACGACCCCATCCATCAGATGTTCGGTGCCTCGCGAGAGCTCGAGCGAGCCGGTGCCGGTCGACCAGTCGATCGTGTTCCATTGCTTCGGGGCGTTGCACGTCCGCGCGTCGAGCATCGCCGACATATCGACCACGCCCTGTCCCTGCTGGATCGAGGAGTAGCCATTGAGGGGGCGCGCGTTGCTCAGCAAGAGCTTCTTCAACTTGTCGGGGGTGATCGCCGGACGCTGTTGGATCGCGAGCGCCGCCTCACCCGACGTGAACGCGGCCGCCTCGCTCGTGCCGCTCCCACGGAACAGCGTGTCGCTGACATAGCCCGTCGATCCATACGCTTGATCGATGAAGGAGCCCGGGACCCGAAGGCTGACGATGTGCGAGCCGGGCGCGACGACATCGACGTACCGAGCGTTGCTCCCGGTCGAGGAGAACGGAGCGACCGTGTCGTCGCTCGTCCTCGCGGTGCCCATCGAATCCGACGCGCCGACGGCGAAGATCTTGGGGTCGAACGCCGGGCTGGTCAGCGTTCCCGTCTTGAAGACGTAGCCCTCGTTGCCCGTGGCCGCCACCACGAAGATGCCCGCTTTCCAGGCCTGCTCGACCGCGAAGGCAAGGGGGTCGACCGTGTAGGGCTGCGTGGAGTCCGTTCCATAGGAGAGGTTGAGCACGCGGATGTTGAGTCCGTTGTCGTGCCGGTGCTGCACGACCCAATCGATCGCCGCGATCACCTGCGACACGTCGACGCTGCCATCGGTCGCGCCCACCTTGACGCTCACGATGCGCGCGTCGGGCGCGACGCCGAGGAACGACCCTCCGTCGTTCCCGGCGATGATGCCGGCCATGAACGTTCCGTGTCCGTTGGCGTCGAGGTTGCGGAGCTCCGGCGTCTGCGAGTCCAGCGAGAGGTCGGGTCCGTAGACGATCTTGCCGGGCGTGGCGAGCCCGTCGACGGGAACCACGCCCGTGTCGATCACGGCGACGTCCACACCCGCGCCGGTGAAGCCCGCGTCCCACCAATCGGTCACGCCGGTGTACGCGGTGGTGCCATACATCGAGTTGACGTCCGCCGTGGGGTCGTAGGTGGTGCTCGCTGCCGCCGGACCGGCCATGACGAGCACGCTCGTGGCACCGACCAGCATGGTGACCACGCACGATCCGAGGAATCTGCCCAACGTTCGCTTCATGGTGCTGCCTCTCCTTCGATCGCCCGATCGCCGGTTTCCGACGGGCGTTGCTCGCAGGAGTATCCGCCCGTGTAGTCATGCGGGAATCGGGCGGATAGGTCACAACTCAGCCCCCCGTACGCGGGTGCAACCCCGAAGCGGGGTGAGCCCGATCGGGACCTCCGGCGGTGGCCGCGGATCCGTCGCGGTGTCGCAAGCGACCTAGGGCCAGTTGCCACGACGGCGCGGACGGCCATGAGGGTCGCCCATCGGTGCGTCACGACTACACTTGATCGATGGCTGCATCCCAACCGATCGGTCAACGGATCGTGATCACCGGCGAGCAGGCGCGGGCGTTCCTGGCGTCGCCCGCGGGGGCTCGGGCCCGACGGTGGTTTGCGGCGGGCGTCATCATCTCGGTGCCGCTGCTGTTCCGGATGCCCGTCCTGAAGCGCCATCCGCTGTTCCGGTGGCTCGAGGCGCTGGGCGGCGCGGCGCTCTTGGTCAAGGCGATGGAGGCGCTGCGCGACTGGGAGCTCCAGGGCGAGCAGGCCGAGCGCATCGTGATCGACATCCCGCCGTCCACCTGACCGGACGCACCCCCGATCACCGATAGGCGCTGAGAAGGCGCCGGTGCCACGAGCTCGCCGCGCGCAACGCCTGCAGCAGCGAGACGGTGCTTCGCTCCACGAGGGACGCATCGTCGAGACTCGGCGTGCGGCCCCCGTAGGCGGCGGCCGATACCGTCGAGGCAAGGAGCGTCAACGTCGGTTCGTGGGCATCCGGCACTGCGCCCCGAGAGATGAGCCGCCGCCGAAACTCCTCAACGGTCTCGTCCGGCCGTCGGCCCCACCCGAGCGCGCGAGCGCGTTCGGCGAAGAGATCGAAGGTGACGAGTATCGATGCCCGTGGGTCGCCGGCCGTCCGTCGTCGTCGTCGGCGATGGGCGCTGCGTACGCCGGGGACGCCGATGGCAAGCACGACCAGCAAGAGCGCGGTGAGCGCGGCCGGGCCGAAGCGGGATCCCATCGACGAGGCGCCGACGCCTGACGACCCAGATGGGGCGCCCGGCTGTGATCGCTGTGGTCCGGGCGTCACGGTCAATGTCGGCGTCGGTGTCGGCGCACGCGTCGGTGTGGGCGTGGCCGTCGCCGTCGAGCTCGAACCACATCCCAACGATCCCGTGCAGTCCTGCTCGTATCCCGGGCCGACACGCGCATCGTACGTCGCCGATGGGTCGTGGAACGCGCCGCCGGGCGTGGGGTCGAACGAGAGCCAGCCGTATCCGGGGAACGGCACCTCGACCCAGGTGTGCAGGTCCCCGGCCATCGCGGTCCACGTGCTGCCCATCCTTCGTCCCCTGCGTGAAACCCAACGCGACGCGCGCGGGGATGCCGATCTCGCGGAGCATCACCGCCATCAGACTGGCGAACTGCTGGCAGAACCCGCGATGGGTCGTCGTGAGGATGTCCGCCAACACACCGGGATCGCTGGGATAGGCGACCGTCTCGTCGTAGATGAACGGGGCGCTTCGAAGATGCTGCTCGATCGCGACGACCTGGTCGAACGAGGTGGGCCGGCCGGCGGTCCAGGACCGTGCGAAGTCGGTCACCGTCGTCGGAATGCCCGCTGGCAGCGCCAGCAGCGACGGATCGGGCGACGTGATCACGCCGAGATCCCGAAGCTGCGACGCCGTCGGTCGGATCGCTGCGGAGGTGACGCTGTACTCGTCGCCTCGGTCGGGCCAGGGTCCACCTGCAACGACGAGGACGCGCCATGCCAGCGTGACGGCTCGATCGAACGCGATCGAGACCGGATCGGCTGCCGCGATCAGCCACGGGAAGCCCATGTCGCCCTCGACCGTCACCCGCTGCCTGAGCCTGTCGTCCGACGCCACGGCGTCGGGTATCCCCCCGGCCGACTCGAGCGGCGTTCCCTCATCCTGCGTGGCTTCCCAGGTCGCGCCGTCGAAGTCGATCGAGCCCGATCATCCGCCAATACGAGCCACGATCCGCCCGGATCTGGAACATCGGCGTGGTCGCACTGGCAGGATCGTTCAGGACGGCCGCGAGCGACGCGAACGGGGCCACCTTGATCCGTCCATCGCCGTCGACCGAGTACAGATCGAACCCGAGGTGCCCGCCGAAGCCCGGGACCACGACCGGCGCGACGAGCGCGGCCGCCAACACCGTGAGCCCGACGCGCCCGCCGTTGCGCCCGATCCCCGGCCACAGGCGATCACGAGCCGTCCCGATCTGCCCCCAGATCGGCCCCCACGACCGGATCCGGCGCAGCGAGTCTGCGAACAACACGGCGAGCGCTGCCACGAGGAAGGCGACGCCGAAGATCGGCCGGACGTACTGGTCGAGCACACCGTCGGCGAACGCCACCAGCGCGAGCGGGGGAAGGAGCGACAGGATGGGACTCTGGGCGCGGAACGCGAGGGCGTAGCACGAGAAGATGCTTGCCCACACGGCCACCACGCCCGCGAGGACCAGCGAGGGCGTCGCAGGCGCCGGGGAACCGTACTGGCGCGCCTGCGAGCCGACCTGTTCTGCGAGCGACCCCATGGTGCGCACGGTCTCCAGCGTCGGCGCTCCGAACCACGTCGTCTGCGGAGCCAGCAGCCACGCGAGCGCGAGGAACAGCCCGACGACGCTGACCGTCGTCGCCAGCAGCATCCCGCGTCGCTCCGTCGCCCACGCGATGGTGCCGGCCGTCACCCCGACGGCGATGAGTCGATACGTCGGGACGTGCCCCTGCAGGATGCGTCCGAACGCCGCCCCGATCGCGATCGCCATCGCGACGATCGCGATGAGGGCGCTGAGACGCTGCACCCGAGCGGAGGTTCGTCGCACGCGAAGGATTGTCCGGCTGCGCACCCCCGCGGTCAAACGAAGGATCGCGTGCCCGGGGTGGGACTCGAACCCACACGCCCTTTCGGGCTGGCGCTTTTAAGGCGCCTCCGTCTACCGTTCCGGCACCCGGGCCTGCGGGGATGCTACCCCGGGTACGATGCCGAGCCATGGCACGCCCGGGTCCGCGCGCGATCGTCGTGGGAGTGGTCGTGGCCGCTTCGCTTCTGGTCGCGACACCCGGGTTCGCGGCCACGTTCGGCGCCCCGCACCGAGCCTCGGCCCGATACGCATGGAACCCGGGGAAGTCGCTCGTCGCGACCGACCGACGGCTGCTCTCGATCTGGGCGAGCGATTGCCCGCCGCCGTCGGAGCAGTGCGCGACCGACGCCGGACCGCACATGGGCGTGTTCGTGCAGCGCTCCCAAGCCGGCGCCGTTTCCCCGTCGTGGAGCAGGCCGTTGCGGCTGAGCCCGAGGGGCGTGCACGCCGAGCGGCCGTCGATCGCCGCCGAGGGAACCACCGTGATCGCGAGCTGGGTCACGCAACGCCGGTACCTGCGCTACCGCCCCGGGGCGCCGCGAGTGCTCTGGGTCCGGATCAGCCGGAACCAGGGCAGAACCTGGGGAGCCGCCAAGCGGCTGACCGCCGTCGAGGGCCGCGTCGACTACCCGCGCGTGGCGATCGGTGACGGTCGGCTGTTCGTGACCTGGACCTCTGCGGACACCGGCGCCATCCGGATCGCGCACAGCGACGACAACGGCGGTCACTGGGCGACGGAGACGATCGCGCAGACGACCTCGACGCCGTTCGGCGCCGGCGAGGGCTACGCGGGCCTGCCCGACATCGGCGCGAGCGGCGCCAACGTCGCGCTCGCCTGGATCGCGACCGACACCGGCATCCAGCAGGCGCTCACGTCGGCGACCGGTGGGGACGACTTCGTCGGCGCGACCCCGGTCTTGCTGACGGGACGGAGCCCGAACGACCGGCAGCACTACCCCGCGGTCGGCGGCGCGACCGACCCCGCGGATCCGCGGGTCGCGATCGCCTACTCCACCCGCACGCAGCCTGGAGCTGCGCACCTACGACGGGGTCACGCTCGGCGCGCCGTCCGTCGTCTTCACGTGGGGAACGACGATCGCGGGCGTTCGGTTCGACGACGGGTACGGGCCGGCGGTGCTGCCGCTGGACCCGGCGCGGATCGCGGTGGCGGTGGCGGGCTGCCGCCGGAACCAGTTCTCCCCACACCCGTGCGATCCGTTCGCCAAAGGCTCCCGGATCGACGTGCTGTACGTCGAGACGCCCGACGGCGGCGCGACGTGGGAGTCGCCGGTACGGCTGACCAACGCCGCGCGCGGGCAGTTCCGCACGAACGACGAGCCGTCGATCGCCCTCACCGGCACGAGGCGGCGCGTCGCGTTCGACCGGTACGAGCCGTCGTTCCACACCTACGGCGTGTGGCTCCGCACCTCGAACTGAGTCAGCACTCGCGACGGAGGCAGAACCAGCCGAACCGGTCCCGATCGATGCATGCGTGGAACCGGTCGCCACACCCCGAGCAGCGGTAGAGGTTGCCGCCGCACATGCAGCCGGTGCGGCTGATCGGCTCGCAGCGCACCCGGCACGCCGTCGGCCGCACGTGGGCCGAGGCCCGATCGCGCCCGAGCCCGGCGGCCAGGCCCACGCCGGTCAGCGCGAGCCCCGTCGCCCGGGTCACGAACCCCCGCCGGGTGATCGGGTCAGCCACCGGACCCTCCGGGAACGATCCGGATGCCCTGCGCGCCGCGCACGAGCGCCTCGACGTCGGCCAAGGTGACCGCGCCACCCTGGGCGACGACCGCGTCGCCCTCGTCGATCACGAACACGTGCGGGCTCACCTCGACGCGGAACGCATCGCTCACCTCGCGATCGCGCTCGACGCCGGCCACCACGCGCGCCCGGTCGTCGCCGCGCCAGCCCGCGGGCGTGGCGTCCGGGCGGCCGCGGCCGACCAGGGCGAGTGGGGGAAGCGCGCCTGCCGCGGCCGCCCGCACCACCTCGGGCACCACGTCGTCGCACGCGCGACAGTCCGCATCGGCGAACAGGACCAGATGGCGTTTGCCCGCCAGCGTCGAGGACGCTGCGGTGGTCCCGTCGGGCGTGGTCAGCGACCACACCGGCTCGGGGCTGCCGATCGGGAGACCGGCGTCGAGGTGGATCGGCGCCGAGGCCGCCTCGAGCGCGTCGACCCGTTCGCGCAGCGCCGCGAGCTCGCGCACCGCCCCCGCCAGCGCCAGCCCGAGCCAGACGAGCACGGCGCCGAGCACCGCCGCAAGGATCCACCCCGCGGCGATCACGCGGGCCCCACCGCCAGACCGTGCAACTGGGTCTGCAGTTCCCGCACGGTCTCCCGCAGCCCGGCGCCGTCGCGCGCGATCACGTACAGGCTGAACGCCCGCCCCCGCACCGAGAAGAACCGCTGCAGGCCGGAGCGTCCGGGCAGGCGGCGCTGCACGGCTCGCGGGTCGAGGTCCTCGAGCCCGAAGGCGGGGATCCCCTGCGGCGCGTACAACCCTCGATCCGCCAGCCGCGGGGCGAACTCCGCCAGCGACGCGACGACCGTCCCCGGCCGCAGGTCGTCGGCGACGTCCTCGGCATAGGTGTTCTTCGTGGCGGGCAGCGCGAAGTTCGCCAGCCGCACGACGGGGCGGTTCTCCGCCGGCGGCGGGGCGTCGGGCAGCCAGATCCGAGCCTCCCAGCCCCTGCGCACCGTCAGCGCGAGCCCGTGACCGCGGAGCTGGGTCATCGCGCCACCGCCGCGGCGACGCCGGCCAGGGCGCCGGCCGCCGCGTAGGTCGCCGATCGCGCGGGCCCCGCCAGCCGTCGCAGCGTCGCGTCGACGCCGAGCAGCTGTCCGGGGCTGCGCACGCCCGCCACCGCGAACACCGGCATCGCCCGCGCGAGCCCGAACGCCACGCCGATCGCGACGCCGCCGGCCACCGAGCCGCCGAGCCCTGCGGCCAGCCACGTGACGTAGACCGTCGAGGTCGTCACGATCGTCACCACCCCGAGCGCCAGCTGGAACCCGAACGCCAGCCCCCACACCCACCCGCGGTAGCTGCCGCGCCATTCCTCGTCCACCTGTCGACGGATCGTCGGCAACCGAAGCCCGCCGAGCCCCAGGTCGAGCACCAACCCGACGATCAGGGCGATCGCGATCGCCGCGAGCCGCGCGCTCGTCGACCATCCGCCGGCGCCCAGCGCCAAGCCGAGCGCCGCGAACAGGCCGCCGGCGACCGCTCCGCCCGCGACGGAGCCCACGAGGTAGGCCGACACCGTCACCCACCACCTCGATCCGCGTCCCCGCTCCCCGAGCGGGGTGATGCTTCCCAGCATCGACACGCCTCAGGGGGACCACGTCGATCGCAGACCGGCCACGACCGCGATCGCGAGGCCCACCGCGACGATCGGGCTCATCCGCTCCCCTTCGCGCGCGCCGCCGCCTCGTCGAACAGCGCGTCGGTCAGCAGCGAGGACACCTGGTCCCAACTCATCGCCGCGCCCTCCGAGCGCACCGTGCCCGACCGCCCGTCCACGAAGCAGAAGTACGGCGACATCTGCACCCCGAAGTCCTCCCACGCCTGCGAGGACTGGATCACCGGCACGTCGGGCGGCGCGAGCGTCGCGAGCTTCGACGGCGACTCGAAGGCCGGATCCTTGACCACCACGATCACGCGGGCGCCGCCCGGCATCGGCTGGCGGACGCCGGGCCGCAGCCCGTCCCAGAACGTCTGGCACGTCAGGCAGCCGGTCGACAGGAACGCGAACAACGTGTCGGTGCCCGAGGCCGCCGACACGACCACCTGGTCGCCGCCGAGGGTCGTGCCGGCGACGTCGCGCGCCTCCGACGCCCGGCGCTTCGGCGTGGGTAGCGACGACGGCACCGCCGGCGCGGACTCGATCGGCACCGCGGCGCCGTGCGCGTGATGCTCCTGCTCGTCCTCGGGCGCGGGGAGGCGACGCAACAGCTCGGCATGGCTGCGCAGCAGCGACACGACGACGACCGCCAACAGGCAGACCACGATCGTCTCCACGATCACCAGCGCGGTCAGCGCGCCCAGGCTCACAGGCACCCCGCCTCGTGCAGGCACGTGTGCTGGTCGACGGCCGAGGAGCAGTCGCAGTCCAGGCAGTCGATCCGGCACGGGATCACGCAGGTGATCAGACGGCATTGGATCGCCGTCACGTACGGGATGTCCGTGTTGCACTGCCCGTAGCGGAACACGACGCAGCAGGTCTGGAAGTTCGTGCAATCGTCGCTGCCGCAATGGCAGCCACCGGGACAGGCCGCGCCCGGGTTGATCGAGCAGTCGAGGTAGTAGCGCATGTTCGTGGTGCTGCACAGGTTGGTGCCGCCGTAGTTGCACTGCCACCAGCCGCCGACGAACGTGTTCGGCGGGCAACCGAAGTTGTCGCCGCCCGGGAGGGTGCAGCACAGCGCCGTGTAGGAGCCGCAGCACCTGCTGCCGCCCGGACAGCTCGCACAGGTCTTGCGCACGACGGCATCGGCCGACACCGGCCGCGTCGCGAACCGGATCGGCGCCACCGCCATGGCGCTCGCCGCCTCGGCCACGCGGGAGCGGCGGCTGGACCGCGGCGCGACGGCCCGCGTCGCCAGATCGAGGACGGCGCTCACGGGGCCTCCGGCTTCGTGCCGGGCCACAGGCTCGGGTGCCCGGGGGCGATGCCCGCCAGCGCGAGCTCCTGGTCGGCGACCGCGTGGTCGTGGCCGTGCGGCTCGGCCTCGTGGTCGTGCGTGGGGCGCTCCCAGGAGCGGAACGCGGCGGGCGCCTCGGTGACGGCGACCACCGCGAGCCACCCGGCGAACCCGATCCCCGCCAGCACGGGCGCGGCGACCCATCCGAGCGATCCGATCCACGCGACGAACGTCGGCGCGGCGGTGAACGCGTAGGCGAAGGCCGCGACGCCGGCGAGCACGTTGAGCACGAGGTGCAGGCGGCTCGGCGGCACGGGCGTCGGCCCGGCGCAGCCGCACGAGCCGGACTCCGGATGGACGCGCAGCACGTAGCCGAGGAAGCCCGCGAACGACAGGTACACGACACCGAGCGCGATCGCGCCCCCTGCGGCCGGCGCCGCGAGCGCCCAGGCCCCCGTGGCGATCTCCACGGTCCCGATCCCGCGCGCGACCGCGCGTGACCCCGGCAATCCCGCATCCAGCAGCGCCTGCGCGGTCGCGCGCGGGCGGACCACCTTGACCCCACCGGCGAGCATCAGGAGGGCTGCGGCCAGGAACACGACGGGGGCGAGGGCGTCGGCGGTCACGACGCGCGGCAGGCTACCCGCGGCCTGCGGACCGGGTCAACGCCGCAGGCCCTCATGGCCGCACGTACGCCGTCTTGACCGTCGTGAAGAACTCCACCGCATAGCGGCCCTGTTCGCGCGTGCCGCTGGAAGAGCCTTTCGTGCCGCCGAACGGCACGTGGTAGTCGACCCCGGCGGTCGGCAGGTTGACGGTCACGATCCCCGCCTGGAGCCCGTCGCGGAACATCGCCGCGTGCCGCAGCGACGTCGTGCACACGCCGGCGGACAAGCCGAACTCCGTGTCGTTGGCCAGCGCGAGCGCGTGCTCGGGGTCCTCGGCGCGGAGCACCGTGGCGATCGGCCCGAAGATCTCCTCACGGTTGACACGCATGTCGTTGTGCGTGCCGACGAGCAACGCGGGCTCCAGGTAGTAGCCATCGGTGTCGCGTTCGAGACGCCGCCCGCCGAACGCGAGCTCGGCGCCCTCGTCGGCGCCCACCGCGAGATAGTCGACGTCCTGCGTCATCTGGTCGGCCGAGACGACGGGCCCGATCTGTGTGCCGTCGGCGAGCGCGTGGCCGACCCGCAGCGAACGCATCTGCTCGACGACGGCATCGACGAACCGATCGTGGATGCCCGCCGTGACGATCAGCCGGCTGCTCGCCGTGCAGCGCTGTCCCGTCTGGAAGAACGCCCCCTGGATCGCGCAGTCCACCGCGACATCCAGATCGGCGTCGTCCAGGATCACCAACGGGTTCTTGCCGCCCATCTCCAACTGATACCGGCCGAACCGTTGCGCCATGCCCGTGGCCACCCCCGCGCCCACCGCCTGGGAGCCGGTGAAGGTGACGCCGCGCACCCGCGGGTCCGCCACGAGCCGCTCGCCGACCACGCGTCCCGGCCCGATCACGAGGTTGCAGACGCCGTCGGGCACCCCGGCGCGCGAGATGATCTCGGCGAGCGACCACGCGCTGGCGGGCACCAGCTCGGCGGGCTTGCACACCACCGCGCACCCGTAGGCGAGCGCCGGCGCGATCTTCCACGCCGGGATCGCGATCGGGAAGTTCCACGGGGTGATGATGCCCACCACGCCGAGCGGCTCGCGCAGGATGTCGACGTCGACGCCCGGACGCACGCTGCGCACGTGCTCCCCCGGCACCCGCAGCGCCTCCCCGGCGAAGAACCGGAAGATGTGGGAGGCGCGCTGCACCTCGCCGATGCCCTCGGCGCGCGGCTTTCCCTCCTCGCGCGACAGCTGCGCGCCGAGTTCCTCGGCCCGCGCGGCGAGCTCGAGCCCGACGGTCTCCAGCGCCGCGCTCCGCTCCTGTGGCGTCGCCGCCGCCCAGCCCGGGGCGGCCGCCACCGCGGCGTCGATCGCGGCGTCCGTCTGGGCCGCGTCGGCCGACGCGTAGACGCCGACCACGTCGGACAGGTCGGACGGGTTGCGGTTCTCGACCGCCGAAGGGCCCTCGACCCATTCCCCCGCGATCAGGTTCGCGTGCATCGGGGGAGCCTAGTCGGTCCGCTCCCACGCGAGCTGCCGGACCCGCCAGCGGACGGGCTCGGCGTGGCGAACACCGCTCGCGATCGCCGTCGAGCGCGGTCGCGAGGTCCGCACGCGGCGACACCTCGCCGCGCTCGGTCAGCACCGCCAGGTTCATCGCGAACACCCGCGCGGTCTCCGCCGCCGCCGGCGCGAACGCGGCGACCTCGTCGTGGACGCGCACGAGGCCGGCGGGATCGCGCGCTCCGTGCAGCGCCGGGCCGACGAAGAACGCCCCGCCCTGCGCGCGGATCACCGCGAGCGCGACATCGTCGAGATAGCGCCGGAACACGTCGTCGTCGGTCTCGATCGCCTCGAGGTCGTCGACCAGCACCCGTCCGCCGATAGTCAATATGGTTGACCAACGCGCCACGACATCCGGCGGATCGGGCAGATGGGCCAGCAGCAGCCGGGCGTAGACGAGATCGGCCCGCGCGATCGGCAGGGAGGCCGCGGCGACGTCCGCCGCGACGAATCGCACGGTCGGGAACGCGATCGCGCGCCCGCCGGGCGAACGCCTCGGACCGGTCGACCCCGACGGTTCGCCGCGCCCCCGCCGTCTCGTGCACGAGCGTGGTCGTGTAGCCCGGCCCGCAGCCGAGATCGAGCGCCACGTCGGGCTCGCGCGGCGACGCCGCACGCAGGAACGCCTCGCTGGTGGGCCGGAACAGCCGGGCCACGAGCGCGAGCCGGTCGCCCGCCAGATCGGAATCGCCGTACGTGTAGCGCGCCATCGGGCCAGGCTACGCGGCGGGCACGGTTACCATCGGAAGATGCGCGACCTCCGCTCCCTGCCCAAGGTGGAACTCCACATCCACCTGGAAGGCAGCGTGCGGACCGCCACCTTGCGGGAGCTGGCCGACCGCGACGGGACGCGCCTGCCGCGCGGCCTGCGCGAGGACGGGTGGACCTTCGAAGGGCCGCTGGACTTCATCGCCAACTACCTCGAACTGTGCCGGCTCGTGACGACGCTCGAGGACTTCCGCCGGATCGCCGAGGAGTTCTGCGAGGACCTCGCCGCCACCGGCGTCCGGTACGCCGAGGCCGTGTTCAGCCCCGGCAACCACGCGCGGCGCCTGGACGACGACTGGCACGGTCCCATCGAGGCGGTCCTCGACGGGCTCGCGGCCGGCGAACGCGCCCACGGCGTCACCGTGCGGCTGTGCCCGGACATCGTGCGCGACGCCGGCATGGACGACGCCGACCGCACGCTCGACGTGGCGCTGCGCTATGCGCACCGCGGCGTGGTCGCGCTCAACTGCGCCGGCAGCGAGCGCTCGGGGATCGAGCCGTTCGCTCGGCACTTCCGCGCGGCCAAGGACGCGGGGCTCCGCAGCGTGCCCCACGCCGGCGAGTGGGCCGGCCCCGACAACATCTGGGCAACCCTCGAGCACTACCAGCCGGATCGGATCGGCCACGGGGTGCGGGCGATCGATGACCCCGAGCTCGTCGCCGAGCTTGCGCGGCGTGGGCTCCCCCTCGAGGTATGCCCCGTGTCGAACGTCGCCACCGGCGCGTACCCGAGCTTGGGCGCGCACCCATTCCCTGCGCTTCGCGACGCCGGCGTCGTCGTCACGCTCAACAGCGACGACCCCGCGATGTTCGGCGGATGGCTCACCGAGGTGTACGCGGCGGCCCGCGATGCCTGGAACCTGGACGACGAGGATCTGGCGTCGATCGCCGGCGCGGCGGTGGACGCGAGCTTCGCCGAGGACGCGCGGCGCGCGGAGCTCCGCAGCGGGATCGAGCGCTGGCTCGTGGCGCCCGTTGCCTCGCCGGCGAGCCCGGCGGTACCCTGAACATCCGACCGGCTGGAGCCCGATGGACCTCGTTTCCCCACCAGACCTCGATCCACTCGAACGGCTGGCGGCCTCGATCCGCGAACGCGAGGCCGTCGTGGCGGTGGTCGGTCTCGGCTACGTCGGCCTGCCGTTGCTCGTCGCCATCCGCCACGCGGGGTACCCGGCGATCGGATTCGACACCGACGCCACCAAGATCACCGAGCTCCGCGCGGGACGTTCCTACCTGGCCGACATCAGCTCATCGGAGCTCACGTCGCTCGAACGCGTCACCTACGCCGACGACGCCCGTGCGCTCGAGGGCGCCGACATCGTCGTGCTGTGCCTGCCCACGCCGCTGGCCGACGGAGCGCCGGATCTGTCGATGGTCGAGCACGCAGCGACGGCGGTGGCGGACGGCTTGCGACCCGGCATGCTGGTCATCCTGGAGTCCACGACCTGGCCGGGCACGACGGAGGAATACCTCCGGCCGATCCTGGAGGCGGGCGGTCTCGTCGCCGGCGTCGACTTCGCGCTCGGCTACTCCCCCGAGCGCATCGATCCCGGTCAGAGCCATCATCAGATCCAGGACACGCCGAAGATCGTGAGCGGGCTGACCGAGCGCTGCCGCGACCTCGCGGTGTCGTTCTACGCGCCGATCGTCCACTCGATCGCGGTCACCTCGAGCCCGCGCGAGGCCGAGATGGCCAAGCTGATCGAGAACACGTACCGGCAGGTGAACATCGCGCTCGTCAACGAGCTCGCGGTGATGGCCAAGGACCTCGGGGTCGACATCTGGGAGGCGCTGCACGCGGCCGCGACGAAGCCGTTCGGCTACCAGGCCTTCTGGCCGGGACCCGGCGTGGGCGGGCACTGCATCGCGATCGATCCGACCTACCTGTCCTGGCGCGCCGGTCAGCAGCTCGGCTATCGCGTCGGGTTCATCGAACACGCGAACGAGGTCAACAACCGCATGCCGGAGTACGTGGCGACGCGGGTGGCCGAGTCGCTGAACCGCGCCGGCAAGGCGGTGAACGGTTCGCGCGTCCTCGGGATCGGCGTCGCCTTCAAACCGGGGGTCGACGATCTCCGCGGATCGCCGTCGGTGACGGTGCTGGAGCGGCTCGCGGCGAAGGGCGCGACGATCTCGTTCCACGACCCGTACGTGCCCGCGGTCACGATCGCCGGGGAGTCGCTGACCTCGCTCGAGCCGGACGACGAGCCACGGTCGCCGGGTTCGATGCGGTCGTGCTCCTGACCCCGCATCCGCAGATCGATCTGCACGCGATCGTGCGCGCGGCGCAACTGGTGTTCGATGCGCGGGGCGCGACGGTCGGGATCGACGACCCCCACGTCGAGCGGCTCTGAGGGATCAGCCGCTCGGGCTGGGCGAGGCCGGCGGCGGTGTCTTCGTCTCCTCGATCGTGACCTTCTCGATGTAGACCGCCTCGGTCGGCGGCCCGTCGTAGCTGCCGTCGGTCGTCTGCATCAGCGCGTTGATCTGCTTGGCCACGTCGAGGCCCGCGGTCACCTGTCCGAAGATCGTGTAGTTCGGGTTGCCGTCGAGGTTGGCGCCCTCCGGACCGGTGATGAGGAAGAACTGACTCCCGCCGGTGTTGGCGCCGCGCGTTGGCCATCGCGATCGTGCCGGGGCCGTAGTGCATCTTGCCGCCGAGCTCATCGGGGATGGCGTAGCCCGGACCGCCCGCGCCCGTGCCGAGCGGGTCGCCCGCCTGCACGACGTCGATCGAATCGACGACGCGCGTGACGAACTGCCCGTCGAAATACCCCTGCTCGGCCAGGAACACGAAGTTCGCGACCGTCTGCGGCGCGGTCTGCTCGTCGAGCTGCACCGTGATCGGGCCGCACGAGGTCTCGATCGTCGCGGTGTAGGTGGTGTTCTTCTTGAGAACCTCGTCGGGTGCGGGCGCCCGATCGAACTGTGGTTTCGGCTTGGACGCCGACGCGGGCACGTCCCCGCCGCAGGCCACCTTCGCGGCCGGGCTCCCCTGCGCGGTCACGGTCCCGGTCTTGGTCGGCGAGGAGCCACCGGGGACGGTGACCGTCGGGGTCGGCGTGTCGTCGTGGCCTGCTGTTGGCTGTCGCGGGACAGGATCCCGATGCCGAGGAGGACCAGCAGGACGGCGGCGATCACGCCGCCCACGCCGAGCGCCGCCTGCTTCGAGCGTTTGGCACGGGTGCGCTCCAGGCGCCGTCGTTCGGCGTTCTTGGCGAGATGGCGATCGCGGGACTTGGGCATCGGCGGGCAAGGTTACCCGACGCCGAGCGTGTCCAGGGCAAGGCCCCAGAGGATGTCGGTCTCCGACACGAGGGTTCGTTCGAACCCGAATCGCCGCATCGTCTCGAGGAGGATCACGGCGCCGGCCACGATCACCTCTCCCCGTCCCGGCGCCATCACCGGGATCGCGGCGCGCTGCGCGTTCGTCATCGACGCGAGATCGGCGAGCACCGTCTCGACGTCGCCGCGGCCGAGCCACGAGCGATGGGTCGCGTCCGGGTCGTAGCGATCGAGGCCCAGCGCGATCGCCTGGATCGTGGTCGCCGTGCCTGCGACCGAGACGAAGGTGCGCGCGGTATGGATCTCGGGCACCGCCAGCTCCGCGTCGCCGAGCACGTCCGCGACGGCGTCCCGGAGGGCGTCGAGGTCGGCGGCGGCCGGCGGATCGGTGCGCACGTGGCGTTCCGTCAGGCGGACGGACCCCATCTGCGTGCTGGTCGCGTGGTCGGCTCGGCCGGGCTGCGCGCCGACCACGAACTCGGTGGAGCCCCCGCCGATGTCGACCAGCAGGAACGGCGCCTCGGCGACGGGCAGCCCGAGCGTCCCCCCGAGGAACGCGAGCCGGGCCTCCTCCTCGCCCGCGATCACCTCCGGCTCCACCCCGGCGTGGCGCCGCACCATCGCGACGAACACGTCCCGGTTGGACGCATCGCGGACGGCGCTCGTGGCGGCGACCCGGATCCGCGTCGCGCCGAGCGCCCGCGCACGACGGCAGTAGCGGGCGAGGACCGTCTCGGTGCGCACCAGGGCGCCGGGGTCCAGCTCGCCGGTCGCGTCCACGCCCTGCCCCAGCTTCGTGATGATCATGTCCTCGGCGCGCTCGTGGATCTCGCCGTCGGACCCCCGCTCCACGACGAGCAGCCGGCACGAATGGGTGCCCTGGTCGATCACCGCGATGCGTTCGCCGGGCGGCTCCTCGGCGTGGATCGGCTCGATGCGCTCGGCCACCCATGCCCCGACCACGTCGTCCCCACCCGCGAGATGGTTCGCGTAGTGGGCGTGCAGGCATTTCAGGCCGCGCCGCGTGCCGCCCACCCCACCCCAGTCGCGAGACCCGGGCGACAGCCGCTCCCGCTCCTCGGCCGCCTCGGCATGGGCGCGCTCGACCGCGGCGCGGAACCCGGCATCGGTGTCGAAACGCTCGTTGAGCTGGGCGATCGAGCCGGCGGACTCCAGCCGCGACACCGCTTTCACGGCCTCGGGGCACGTGAGCCAGAACGTGGTCGGGAACGGCTCGCCGCGAACGTCGACGGGCTGGTTGCGGATCACCAACGGGTGTCCCGTCGCGCAGCGCGCGACCACGTCGAAGGTGGTCGTCGGCTCGCGACCGAGCTGGTCGCGCACGGCCTCGAGATCGGCGGCACGCAGCTCGGGCGCCACCGCGCTCCCGGCTACTTGCGCTTGTGCTCGGTGGCGCGGCGGAAATCGACCTGGCGTTCTTCGCTCTGCCGCATGAACTTCTTCAGCATCGTCTCGAACTCCGGGTCGGAGCCCCGTCGCGACGGACGGGGCGGGGCCGGGTCCTGGAGCGCCTTGATCGAGAGGTCGATCTTGCCGTCGTCCTTGATCGCGACGACCTTCGCGTCGACGGTGTCCCCCTCCCGCAGATGCTCCCGGACGTCCTTGACGTAGTTCCGGTCGATCTCGGAGATGTGGACCAGTCCCATCCGCCCGTCCTCGAGCTGCAGGAACGCGCCGTAGTTCTCGATACGCGCGACGGTCGCTTGGATCGTCGCGCCGACCTCGATAGCGATCTGGCTCTCCTCCCGTTCATCCCCGGGCTCATCCCGGGGGAGGCGCCAAGTGTGCGCGAGAGGGAACCCGCACGTCAATGCGGCTGTTTTCCCGGGTCCCGCGAGCCAGATGCCCAGCCGGCGGTCCCGTAGCATCGTCGGATGGAGGCCCGAAGCGTCGAGGACCCGGTTGCCTACGCGGAGACGGTGCTGCCCTTCCTGCTGCGGGCGCCGGCCCGGCACAACCTCTTCCTGGGGATCCTCGACACCCTGCAACGACAGCCCGACGATCTACCCGGTCTTCCACCTGTGGGTCGTCGAGGACGACGGCGAGGTCGTGGGCGCCGCGCTGCAGACCCCGCCGCACAACATCGCGATCGCGGAGCCCGGTGCGCCGGGCGCCGTCGAGGCGCTCGTGGCGGCGATCGGCGAGGCGGGCATCCGCCCGCCGGGCGTCGTGGGTGGCGTCGAGGAAGCGCACGCGTTCGCCGATGCGTGGTGCGCACGTTTCGGCGGCGAACACAGCGCGATCAATCGTCAAGGCGTCTACGAGCTGACGGCGATCCGAGACGCCGGCGCGGCCGAGGGCGCCGCACGACTCGCCACCGAGGAGGACCTGCCACTCCTGCTCGCCTGGCACGCGGACTTCATCGCGGAGGCGGTCCCGGACCACGTCGGCGACGACGACGCGATGCGCCGGCGACTCGACCGCCCTGGTTGCCGACGGCGGCTTCTGGCTGTGGGAGTCCGGCGACATCGTGTCGATGACGGGCGCGAGCGCGGCACCGCCGACGGGCGCGCGGATCGGTCCCGTCTACACACCGCCGTCGCGGCGCGGTCACGGGTTCGCGACGGCGCTGGTCGCCCACGCGAGCGCGCACGCGCTCGCCCACGGCGTCGACCGCTGTTGGCTGCACACGGATCTCGCCAACCCGACGTCGAACGCGATCTATCAGCGGATCGGTTACGAGTGGGTCTGCGAGGCAACAGAGCTGAGGTTCACGCCGGGTTAGTCACACGACGGCGGGATCGGCGCGCGTCCCCGCTGGATCGGCACGAACGCGATCTCACCGGGAGACACCAGCCCGAGGCACTCGCGCGCCAGTTGTTCGAGATGCGCCGGGTCGTGCAGATCGTCGAGCCGTTGCTGCAGGGCGTCGTTCTCCTGTTGCAGCTCGTTGACCTGCTGGGCCAGCCGCTGCTGTTCGGAACGCTGTTCGAGGAAGGCGCGGGCCGGCGCGACGGCGAAGATCGCGGCGACGAACACGACGAACGCCAGGATCGAGGCGCGCGGCGTCAGCCGCGTGCCCTTCGCTGCTTTTCCCCTGGGGCTGCGGCGGGGGAAGTCGCCGTGGCCCGTGCGCTCATGGCGCCCCGCCACCACCCGGTGGTCGACCCGACAGGAGGGCACCGCCCGCGTACCGCGCGGTCTCGCCGAGCTCCTCCTCGATCCGCAGGAGCTGGTTGTACTTCGCCGTGCGCTCCCCGCGGCTCGGCGCGCCGGTCTTGATCTGCCCCGCGTTCGTCGCGACCGCGAGGTCGGCGATCGTCGTGTCCTCGGTCTCGCCGCTGCGGTGACTGATGACGACGCCGAACCCGGATCGCTGCGCGAGCGCGATCGCGTCGACGGTCTCGGTGAGCGTCCCGATCTGGTTGACCTTGATCAGGATCGCGTTGGCCGCCGCCTCGCGGATCCCCCGCTCCAGCCGCTCGGTGTTCGTCACGAACAGGTCGTCGCCGACCAGCTGCACGCGGTGGCCGAGCTCGGCGACCAGCGCCGCCCAACCCGCCCAATCGTCTTCGGCGCACCCATCCTCGATCGACACGATCGGGAACCGGTCCAGCAGGGCCGTCCAGAACGCGATCATGTCGTCGGTGCTGCGGACCGCGCCCTCGAGGTGGTAGGCGCCGTCGCGGTAGAGCTCGCTCGTCGCCGGGTCCAGCGCGATCGCCATCTCGGCGCCCGGTTCGAGCCCGGCGACCTCGATGGCCTGCACCAACAGCTCGCACGCCTCGGCGGCGGTGGACAGCGCGGGCGCGAACCCGCCCTCGTCGCCCACGGCGGTCGAGAACCCCTTGTCCTTCAACAGGCCGTGGAGCGCATGGAAGCACTCCGCACCCCAGCGCAGTCCCTCGGAGAACGAAGCCGCCCCGACGGGCAGCAGCATGAACTCCTGGAGCTCCAGCTCGTTGTCGGCGTGCACACCGCCGTTGATCACGTTCATCATCGGGGTGGGCAGCAGGTGCGCGTTCGGTCCGCCGAGATAGCGGTAGAGGGGCTGGCCGGCGCTGTCCGCGGCGGCGCGCGCGACGGCGAGCGACACGCCGAGGATGGCGTTCGCGCCGAGCGCGTCCTTGTTGGTCGTGCCGTCGAGGTCGAGCAGCGCACGGTCGACGCCGCGCTGCTCGAAGGCATCGATGCCGGCGATCGCCGCCGCGATCGGACCGTTCACGTTGGCGACGGCCCGCGAGACCCCCATGCCCCCGTACCGAGTGGGATCGTCGTCGCGCAGTTCCCGAGCCTCGTGCTCCCCGGTGGACGCGCCGCTCGGCACGGAGGCCCGGCCGAACGCGCCGTCGTCGAGGACCACGTCGACCTCCACCGTGGGGTTGCCTCGCGAATCCAAGATCGCGCGCGCGCGGACCTGCTCGATGCCGGACATGTGGGGTGATTCTAGGGGGCAGATGCCGCCGCGCCCTGCATCCTCTGGTGCTGAGGAGCCACCTTCGTGAACTGCCAGGCGCCCCCGACCCGCTCGAACCCGAGCTTGGCGTAGAGGTGTTGCGGCCAGTCGTCGGCATCGGCGAGCAGCCAGACGAGGTCGGCGCCGGCGGCGCGCGCTTCCGCGATCGCGGCGAGCACGACCGCGCGACCGGCGCCGCGGTTGCGGAACGCCTCGAGGGTGTTCACATCCTCCACCTGCGCCGCGCCCTCGTGCAGGTACAGCTCGCAATAGGAGGCGAGGACCCCGTCGAGCTCGACGGCGAAGTACCGGGTGCCGGCTCGCTCGGCGGAGACGGGACGGAAGTCGGCCAGCATCTCGGCGTCGGCCGGTGCCATGCCATCGATCGCCAGGTTGGTGGCAACCAGGGTGGGGCGCAGCATCTGCGGACTCACCTCGCGAACGGGCAGCGCGGATGCCGTGCGTCCGACGGCTCGGTCCGCAGCGCCATGTAGGCCAGCCGCTCGACCACATAGCCCAGCTCGCGGAACCCGGCGGCGAGCCGCGCGCCCGCATCGACGTCCTCGACGATCACCTCGCGGTGGCTCAGATGCGCCTGCAGTCGGTCTGCCTCGGCGGCGAGCTCGCCCGGTGTGGCCGTGCCGACCGGCTTCTCCACCCGCAGGAAGTTGCTGTCGTAGCGCCGCGGGGAAGTCGTCGGTGAACACGGCCGAGCCGAAGCGCCAGGGCTCGACCCGGGTGGCGGTCGCCTCCTCCACCCAACGCTGCATCGCGACGATCCGCGCCAGCTCCGCGGCGGTCACGGTCCCGCCCCCTTGGCCTCGTCGTAGAGCGCGAGCAGCTCGTCGTCGGGGAGGTCGGCGGGATCGAGGCCCCGCTCGGTCGCCAGGGCGAGCGTCCCCTCCGCCCGAGCGGCGAACCGCGTCGTCGCCCGGCGGAGCGCGGACTCGGCGTCGAGCCCGAGGAGGCGCGACACGCCGACGGCGGCGAGCAGCACGTCGCCGAGCTCCTCCTCGGCGCGAGCGGGATCGTTGGCGGCCTCCCCCAGCTCGGCGACCTCCTCGTCCAGCTTGGCGAGCGCCTGCTCGACGCTTCGCCACGTGAAGCCCCAGCCCGCCGCGCGACGCTGGACCTTCGCCGCACGCGCGAGCGCGGGCAGCGACGCCGGGATGTCGGCGTCGACCGCCTTGCGACCGCCGGTCTCCTCGGCCTTGAGCCGCTCCCAGTTCACGAGCACCTCGTCGGCGTCGGCCACGTCGACGTCGCCGAACACGTGCGGATGGCGGTGCACGAGCTTGGCGACGAGCCCCGTCGGCGACGTCGTCGATGTCCCAGCGGCCCTCGTCGGCCGCGATCTGCGCGTGGAAGGTCACCTGCAACAGCAGATCGCCGAGCTCGTCGCGGATCCCGGCCTCGTCGTCGGCGTCGATCGCCTCGAGCAGCTCGTGCGTCTCCTCGAGGAGGTGGCGGGCGAGCGTGCGATGGGTCTGCTCCTGGTCCCAGGGGCACCCGTCGGGCGCACGCAAACGCGCCTGCACGCGGATCAGATCGAGCAGGCGTTGCCCGCCCTGCGACGCCGGCACCGGCCCGTCCGCGGGCGGCCCGCTCACGGCGAGGCGGGCACCCCGTTGACGGCGTCCACCGACGGCGAGGAGGTGGCGCTGGGGTCGGTGCTGGCGATGCGGACCACCTGGAGCTGTTTCTCGTCGAACCGACCGAAGCTCGGATCCACCGTGATCTGCCCGTCGGCGTTCTGCGCGCGCATCCAGGCGCCGAACTCGTCCACCTGGGCACCTTGCAGGATCTGGTCGCGCGCCTGCGCGTACGGCGTGATCTGCTCGTCGATCTTCCAGATGACGTGCCAGCCGTACTGCGTCTGCACCGGCTTCGAGATCTCACCGTCGTCCAGTGCGAGCGCGGCGTCGGCGAACTCGGGCACGAGCTGGCCGGCGGGCAGGGTCAGCTCGCCGCCGTCCTGCGGCGCGTTGGGGTCGGTCGACTTCTTCTTCGCGAGCGCCTGGAAGTCGGCGAGCGTGAACCCGGGCACCGTCACCTGGTCGTAGATCGCCTGGGCCTCCTTCTCGGAGTCGACCAGGATGTGATCGACGTGCAGCGTGGTGTAGTCGCCGATCTGCTGCTGATAGCGCTTCTGCAGCTCCGACTCCCCGAGCTGGTCGGCGGTGACCGCCTTGGCGACCGCCTCCTGCACGAGGGACAGCCGCACGAGCTCGCGGACATCCGTCGAGCGTGGCGCCGCTCGCGGCGAGCTGCGTCGCCAACACGTCGGCGCCCACGTTCTTCTCGAAGGCGTCGAGCGTCTTCTGCACCTTGGCGTCGTCGACCGTGATGTCGTTCGCGTCGGCGTAGGTCTCGGCCATCCGGAACTGGATCATCGCGCCGAGCGAGAACCGGTTGCAGGCGGCCGCCTGGGTATCGGTCGTCGCCGTCGACCTGTCCGCAGGTGGTCTGCTGCAGCGACGCGATGCTCTGGAACACCGCGGCGGTGCTGGCGAGCTGCGCCATCGTGATATCGGAGCCGCCGACGGAGGCGGCGGCGTCGGGGGCGGCGGGCGTCGAGTTCGAGCACGCGGTCGCGACGACGACGAGGACGACAAGGGACAACAGGGCACGCAGGAAGGATCGCTGAGGGGGATGCATGCGGGCCAGTCTACGAGGCGGGCGGCGTTGCGACGGCCAGCGGTGGGAGCCCTGGATCGGTCGGCTCGCCGACCGCCCGTCGCAGCGCGGACTCGACCCAGCCGACCAGATCGGCGCCGAACACGCGCTCGGGCACGAGGTTGAGCGTGCGCGTCGGCTCGGCGAACGTCGCGCCCTTGATCACCGCAGACAGGCCGAGCTCCACGACCTCGGACAGGGTGACCGGCTTGAGCCGCACCTGGTCCCGGTACGTGGTGATCTCCTCCACGCCGAGGGCCTGGGCCGTCAACCGCAGCGACCCGATCGCGAACAGCACCTGGACCGGGTCGGGCAGCGCGCCGAACCGGTCGGCGGTCTCGTCGCGGATCATCGCCAAACCTTCATGATCGCGCGCCATGCCGATCCGCCGGTAGAGCTCCAGACGCAACGCCTCCTGGGCGAGCCACCCCGGCGGGATGAATGCCTTCACCGGCAGGTCGATCCGCAGCTCCGATTCCTGCTCGACGGGCGCCCCGCGGAGCTCGTTCACCGACTCGGCGAGGATCCGCGCGTAGGCGTCGAACCCGACGGATGCGATGTGCCCGCTCTGCTCGGCGCCCAGCATGTTGCCGGCGCCGCGGATCTCGAGGTCGCGCAGCGCGATCTTGAAGCCCGACCCGAGCGCCTGGTGCTTCGCGATCGTCGCCAGACGCAGGTGCGCCTCCTCGGTCATCTCCCGATGCTCGGGGAAGAAGAAGTAGGCGAAGGCACGCTCGGCCGAGCGCCCCACGCGGCCGCGCAGCTGATAGAGCTGGGCCAGCCCGAGCATGTCGGCGCGATCCACGATCAGCGTGTTCGCGTTCGGCACGTCCAGCCCCGACTCGATGATCGTCGTGCACAGCAGGACGTCCGCGTCCCGCTCCCAGAACCGGACCATCCGTCGTTCGAGCTGATCCTCATCCATCTGACCGTGCGCCACCACGATGCGGGCATCGGGCAGCAGCCGTTGCAGCCGGACCGCCTCCCGGTCGATCGTCGCGACGCGGTTGTGCACCCAGAAGATCTGTCCTTCGCGCAGCAGCTCGCGACGGACGGCGCCGATCGCGAGATCGTCGTCGAAGGAGCCGACGAACGTGCGCACGGGCTGCCGATCCTCCGGCGGCGTGTCGATCGTGCTCATCTGACGGATGCCCGCCAGCGCCATCTCGAGCGTGCGCGGGATCGGCGTCGCGGTCATCGTGAGCACGTCGACGTGCGCCCGCATCTTCTTCAGGCGCTCCTTGTGCGAGACGCCGAAGCGCTGCTCCTCGTCGACGACCAACAACCCGAGGTCGGCGAAGCGCACGTCGCTGCCGAGCAGCCGGTGGGTGCCGATCACGATGTCGACCTTGCCCGCCGCGATGTCGGCGATCACGACCTCCTGCTCGTCGGCGTCGACGAACCGGGACAGCATGCGCACCGTCACCGGGTAGGGCGCGAACCGCTCGCGAAACGTCAGCAGGTGCTGCTCGGCGAGCAACGTCGTCGGCACGAGCACCGCCACCTGCTTGCCGCTCATCACCGCCTTGCACGCGGCGCGGACCGCGACCTCCGTCTTGCCGAACCCGACGTCGCCGCAGAGCAGCCGATCCATCGGCACGGGCCGCTCCATGTCGCGCTTCACGTCCTCGATCACCCGCAGCTGATCGGGGGTCTCCTGGTACGGGAACGCGTCCTCGAGCTCGCGCTGCCACGGCGTGTCCGGGCCGAAGGCGTAGCCCGGCACCGACATCCGCACGGTGTAGAGCCGGACGAGCTCGCCGGCCATGTCGCGCACCGCACGTTTGACCTTCGCGGTGGCCCGGGCCCAGTCGGTGCCTCCCATCCGGTGCACGCGGGGCACGTCGCCGCCGATGTAGCGCGCGACCATCCCCACGGCGTCGGAGGGCACGTAGAGCTTGTCCCCCTTCGCGTACTCGAGGACGAGGTAGTCGCGTTCGGAGCCGGCGAGCTCGCGGTGCACGATGCCGGTGTAGCGGCCCACCCCGTGGATCCGGTGCACGGCGAAGTCTCCCGGCGTGAGCTCGTCGGCCACCCCGTCGCTGCGCCGGGCCGTGAAGCGCGGGGCCTCCCGGGTGAACCGGCGAGCGCCGAACAGATCCTCCTCGGTGAGCACCGCGATCTTGCCCGGGCCGAACACGAACCCCGCCGCGAGCGGCGACTCCGTCAGCTCGACCTCGACGTCGCCGAGCACCTCGCGAGCGCGGGCGAGCGAGCCGTGCCCGTGGGCCGTCACCACGAGGTGGTACCCGAGCGCGTGCAGATCCGCGCAGCTGCTCGCTGAGCTCCGACGGGCTCGACGCCGACGCCCCCCAGGATCGGAGCTCCAGATCGTCGCCCTCGGTGAACGACGACAGATGCACCTGGACCCGGTCCCCGAGCGCGTCCTCCAGCGAGCGCACGATGCGGGGGCCCGGCCAGCGCAGCGCCTCCGCCAGGGCCTCCGCGTCGTCGTGCGCGGCGCGCGCCCGCGACCCGGTCCGCCGGGCCTCGGTCAGGACCACCCACGCGCCGTCGGGAAGCGCGTCGGCCGGCCCGGGCAGCTCGTCGAACAGGAACGGCGCCGCGGACTCGAGCCCGTCGGGCGCGAGCCCGTCCGCCACCCGGCCGAGCAGGTCCGCGATCCGCTCGTCGTCGATCTCCGCGGCCGCGGCGCGCGCCCGCGCCCGCAGCGCGTCATCGAGGATCAGCTCGCGCGCCGGACCGATCTCGGCGACATCGACCGCGCTCGCCGACAGCTGCGTCGAGGGCACGAAGCGACGGATCGAGTCGATCTCGTCGCCCCAGAACTCCAGACGCATCGGCCGGCGCTGCTCGGCCGGGAACACATCCAGCACCCCGCCGCGGACCGCGAACTCCCCCCGGTGCTCGACGACGTCCACGCGGAGATACCCGAGCTCCACCAGCCGTTCCGCGAGCGCGTCGGGCGCCGCCTCCCCACCCTTCTCGAGCCGGATCGGCTCGGCGAGGCCCGCCGTCGGCGCGATCCCCTGCAGGACGGCGAGCACCGGCGCGACGACCACGAAGGGGCCGTCCGGCGCGCGCAACCGCCGGATCGCGGCCGCTCGCCGGGCGGCGATCTCGGGGGTGGGCGAGATGAGCTCGTACGGGAGCGCCTCCCAGGCGGGCAGCAGCGCCGCGCCGCCGGGCAGGAACGCCTCGACATCGGCGACGAGCGCCTCGGCCTCGTGCGGCCCGGGTGCGACGGCGAGGATCGGCAGCTCCAGCGCGGTCGCCAGGCCGGCCAGCACGAAGGCATCGCCCGTCTCCGGCCTGCACCTCGATCGGCCGGGCACGGGAGGTCAGGAGCCGCTCGAACGGCTCCGATCCGATCAACGCCTGCACGTGGCTCGCGAGCGACACCCAACCCCCTCGGACAGCACCGAAAGCCCCCGTCGGGAACGACAGGGGCATCGAAGGGAGTGTAGCGGCGCGCGGCGGCTCAGATCGCGTGCAGGGTGTTGCGGGGCGTGGCGCGGCGATCTTCCGGCTCGCTCGTGACCTCGCGATCGAGGTTGCGCACCGACATCCAGCGGGTGAACTCCACCGCCGAGATCGGGCGCGAGATGTAGTAGCCCTGGGCCTCGTCGCAGCCGAAGTCCGCGAGACGGTCGAAGGTGGCGAGGTCCTCGACACCCTCGGCCACCACCCGCAGGCCGAGGTTGCGACCGAGGTCGACGGTGGCCCGCACGATCATGAAGTCGTTCGCGTCCACATGCATCTGCATCACGAAGGAGCGATCGATCTTGATCTCCTCGATCGGCAGCCGCTTCAGGTACGACAGCGACGAGTACCCGGTGCCGAAGTCGTCGATCGACAGACCGACGCCGACGTTGGACAGCGCGTCCAGCACCGCGATCGATCGCCCGGAGTCCCCCATGCAGGAAGCCCTCCGTCAGCTCGATGCGAAGGAACGCCGGGGGCACGTCGTGCTCGCGCAGCAGCCCTTGGATCTGATCCGGGAAGTCCTGGTCGAGCAGCGACCGGGGCGAGACGTTGATCGACACCGGGATCCGGATGCCCATGTTCGCCCACTCGCGCCACTGCTTCAGCACGCTCTCGGCGACGTACTGCGTGAGCGGACGCAGCAGCACGGTCTTTTCCACCAGCGGGATGAACTCGTCGGGCGGCACGAGCCCGAGCGTCGGGTGCTCCCAGCGGATCAGCGCCTCGGCGCCGGCGACGCGCCCGTCGACCAGACGGACCTTCGGCTGATAGAACATCACGAACTCGCCGGTCTCGAGGGCCGGGCGGACCTGCCCGATCAGCGTGAGCCGCTGCGGATTGTTCCGGTCGAACGAGTCCTGGTAGACCTCGTAGCCGCCGCCGTTCTCCTTGGCGACGTACATCGCGACGTCGGCGCGACGCAGCAGGGCCTCGGCGTCCTCGGCCTGCATCGGGAACAGCGAGATGCCGATCGACCCGGCGATGTCGAGCGCCAGCCCTTCCACGGACACGGGCTGCTCGAGCTCCTCGATCAACCGGTCGGCGATCCGCAGCGCGATCTCCTCGCTGGGGAGGTCCGGCAGGATGATGCCGAACTCGTCGCCACCGAGACGAGCCATCAGGTCGTTGTCTCGCAGCACGCTCGACAGCCGCGGCCCCACCTCCTGCAACAGCTTGTCGCCGAAGTGGTGACCGAGGGTGTCGTTGATCTCCTTGAAGTGATCGAGGTCGATCAGGATCACGGCCATGCGGCTGTCGTTGCTGCGCGCCAGCTCGATCTCGGCGAGCAGGCGCTGATGGAAGAACATGCGGTTGGGCATGCCGGTCAGCGAGTCGTGCAGGGCCTGGTACTCGTTCTCCGCCTGTTTGACGGCAAGCTCATCGGTCGCCTTCTGCAGCGAGTGCGTTCGCTGGAACATCTGGCGAGCGAACAGCAGCGGCGCCAGGAAGATGATGATGGCGCCGGCCTCGAACTTCGGGAAACCCGACACCACGAGCACGCTGAACAGCGCGAGCGCCATGTAGGCCACGAGGAACTCGCCGAACACGCCGACGTGGATCTGCCGGACGAAGCGCCACGGGTTCTCGCCGTTCGCGAGGTAGTTGTAGATCGCGACGAACGTGAGGTTCACGCGTAGCCGACGATCGAGGCGATGATCACGCCGATCGCCACCCGGCCGTACGGGCAGCGACGCGGACCGTTCGCGATCTCCGCCCACGTCGGGCACGGCCTTCTTGAACACCAGGCTCTCGCAGATCACGGCGCCCGCGATCTGCGCCCGGATGAACAGGGCCTTCAGGATCGGCAGCTGACCGCGGAACTCGCGCTGATCGCTCGACCCGAGCAACGCGATCAACGCCGCGACGGGCGGCGGATAGAGCAGCGCGACCGACAGCTCGATCGGGAAGCTCAGGCTGAACGCGACGCTCGACATCGTGGTCGGGACCGGCATCAGGTCCACGGCGGCGATCGCAGCGATCCAGATCAGGATCTGCGGGTCCTTGAACTCCTCGGGCATGTGCTTGCATCGAGACGGCGATGAAGGCCACGATCGGCAGCGACACCGCGAGCTCGTAGAGCTTGCAGAGCGAGCGTGCGTTGCGGCGCGACGGGTGGCTCCGGCTCCGTGTCCGCCGAGACGAGCGCCTCATCCATGGACATGTCCCACCGCCTCGTCGGCTTCCACGCCGTCCTCGCGGCGCGCCGGCATCGTGCGCATCGCACCGACGATCACCATGCCGACGCCGCCGTAGGTCAGGATGTCGCCGAGGCTGATGGCCTGCGCGACGGGCGTCGGCACCGGGATCACATCGCCGAGGAACCGAAGGAGGTCGTCCTCCGTCGCGAGGTGATGCTTCGGGTACGGGTTGTTCTCCAGATCGCCGAGGAACTGCCCCTGGTCGGACGCCTCGAGCGCGTGCGCCGACACGGGCATGCCGCCGTTCGCGCCGATCACCAGCAGGTTGCACAGCACGCCCGCGAGGATCAACGGGAAGCCGAAGACGCGGATGTTCGCGACGGTGAACACGATCAACAGCACGAACGACAGATAGAGGCAGCGCGAGCGGCATCGTGTCGCCCGGTCCCGTGACGAACTGCAGCGCGAGACCGACGAGGGCCAACGCGGGCCAGCGGAGCTGGAGGTCGGCGACGTTGCGGAGTCGCCCGCCCAACAGATAGCCGACGGCCAGGATGGCCGCCATGCAGATCGCCATCAGTTTCATAGGGGTCCTATCGGAATCGAGACCGCCAACTGAAGCCCTCCGCCGCAACGAAGGAGGCCCTCGGATCGATCGGCATCACCGACACCACCCGAGGGCCTCGCCCAGACCGTTCGATCCCTAGTTCGGCTTGAAACCCGCACCCACGGCGAGGGCGAGGACCGCCAACGCGCCGAGGGAGTACATGACCTTCCGAATCATGGTGCCTCTCCTTTCGAGCCGACGTCCGCTGCAACCCTTAGCGGGGCTTGAAGCGGGCACCGGCCGCGAGCGCCAATGTGGTCAACGCCGCTGCGGTGTACAGCAGGTGTTTCCACCCTGAGAGCTTCGCTCGCATCCGAACACCTCCTTGCGTTTCGTGTTCCTGTTTCGTGTTCCGGGAGTGTCGCGGCTCACACGGCATCCCCGCATCGGCCGAGGGGGTGGAAGGCCGGTAGGCCGATACCCGAACGGGGGTAGGTCGTTCGCAGGGGCGAGGATCCCGGTGGGAACGCGGCGAGGCCCTCGCGAGAGTCGGTAGGGACCGACAGACGCGAGGGCCTCGACGCTGATCTTGGGTCGCTTAGTTGGGCTTGAAGCCCGCACCCACGGCCATCGCCAGCATCGCCAGCGCTCCGAGGGAGTACATGATCTTCTTGAGCATGAGATCTCCTTCCTTTCCGGTCGATGACCGGGTGGGCCGAATTAGTTCGGCTTGAACCGGGCACCGGCCGCGAGCGCCAACGTGGCCAACGCCGCTGCCGTGTACAGCAGGTGCTTCAACCCTGAGAGCTTCGCTCGCATCCGATCACCTCCTAGTGGTCCGTTCCCGAGAAGTGTCGGCAGGGGGCGCCTGTCCCCCTATCGGGCGAGGGTCGCGAACCCCGATAGGCCGATACCGGATGTCGAGTAGGACCAAGGGGAGATTCGGAACCTCTGGGAGGCAGTCGCTATCCGGACGTCGCGCCGCGGTTGAATCGCTGCTGCGCCGCCTCCAAACCCGTCGCTGACCAGGGCTTCCACCGCGTCGGCCGCCCGGCCGACGCTGACCGCCAGGTCGAGTGCGCCGTCCTTGCCGAGCGGCTGGAGGACGAAGTCCGCGGGGTCCTGCCGGCCGGGCGGACGCCCGATCCCGATGCGAACGCGGAGGTACGAGGGCGTCCCGAGCGCCTGGGTCAAGCGACCGCAGCCCGTTGTGACCGCCGCTGCCGCCGCCGAACTTGAGCATCAGCTCGCCGGCGGGGATCTCCAGCTCGTCGTGCACGGCGATCACGTGCTCCGGCTCGATCGCGTGCTTCGCGGCGAAGCTCGCGTAGGCGGGACCGGACTCGTTCATGAACCGGGTGGACGTCACCAGCCAGACCGGCTCGCTCCCGATGTGGATCTCGGCGACGTCCGCGGGCAGGAACCGCGCCTTCTTGAGGCGGGCACGATGGGCCTCGGCCAGGACGTCGAGGGTCATCCGTCCGGCGTTGTGCCGCGTGCGCGCGTATGCCTCCCCGGGATTGCCCAGGCCGGCGACGAGCCAGGCCATCGAGCGTTGCTAGCTCTCGGCGTCCGGCTCCGGCGTCTCCGCGTCCGCCTCGCCGCCGGGCTCGGCCTCGCCCTCGGCGGGCTCGATCTCGGCGATCGGTGCGGCCTCCTCGCCGGGCAGGAGCAGGTCGGCCTCCGTACGCAGCGCGGCGGGCGTGACGACCGAGATCACCGGCGTGTCGGGGTCGGTCAGGATCTCGACCCCCGAGGGCGCCGGGAGGTCGCCGACCCGAAGCATGTCCCCGAGCTCCAGCACGCTGACGTCGGCCACCAACTGCTCGGGCACGTCGCCGGGCAGACACTCGATCTCGACCTCGCGCAGGTGGTGCTCGATCACGCCGCCGGTCTTGACGCCCGGCGCCTCGCCGATCTCGTGGATCTCGATCGACATCTTGACCTTCTCGTCGCGACGCACCTCGAGGAAGTCGATGTGGAGGTAGCTGTCCGCGCAGGTAGTCCTTCTGCACCTCACGCGGGATCACCATGTGGACCTTGCCCTCCACGTCGAGGTCGACGACCGTTGCGCCGCCGCGGTTCGCGTGGAAGAAGTGGACGAGGTCCCGCGCTGGACAACGAGATCGCGACGGCATCGACGCCATGGCCGTAGAAGACCCCGGGCACCCGGCCCTCGGCACGCAGCTTGCGAGCGGCGCCCTTGCCGCGGGTGTCTCGGGTGGTGGCCTTCAGGACGGTTTCCATGGTCGACGAACCTCGCGCTCGGTGGGGGAACCCGCCGATAGTAGCGAACGGCGGCCCCTGCCGTCCCATCCCGGGTCCTTGCGGGCGATACCTTCTGCGGGTCTCGTGCGTCTTTGCGGGTGATGGACACGAACACGACCCCTGTGGATGAGAGGACCTACGTGGAATCCGATCGTGGCGCGATGGCGGAGCTCTACGCCCGTTACGTGCCGGCGGGCGTCCGACTGGCCTACCTCCTGACCGGCGACCGGCACCAGGCCGAGGATCTCGCCCAGGAGGCGTTCATCCGGTGCGTGGGTCGGTTCAGCCACCTCCGCGTCCCACGACCGCGTTCGAGTCGTACCTGCGACGAGCGATCGTGAACCTGCACACCTCCGGGCTCCGCCGCCGCCGACTCGAGCGCGCGTGGCTCCAACGCGAAGGGCACCGTGTCGCGACGGCCACCAGCATGCCGGTCGACGTCGGCGCACGACCGACCTGTGGAGCGCGCTCGCGACCCTGCCGGCGCGCCAACGTGCCGCGCTGGTGCTCCGCTATCTACGAGGACCTCTCGGAACGCGACACCGCCGAGGCGCTCGGCTGCACGCTTGCGGCGGTCAAGTCGCTCGTCGCCCGCGGCTCCGAGGCGCTGCGGACACAACTGCCGACCTACGCATCTGAGGGTGATGAGTGATGAACGACCTGGAACGCGACCTGCACGAGACTGTTCGACCAGCGGGCCCGCGACGTGGACCCCGCGGTGCTGGCACCCGACGCGATCATCCGGCGGGGCCACCGGCGTCAGGCGCGCACGGCGGTCGGCGGCGTCCTGGCCGGCGTGGTCGCGATCGCGATCGCCGTTGGTGGCGGTGGGCAGCATCCAGCGGTCCGACGGCGTCACGCCCGCCGGCACGAACGACCTGCCGGCGCGCGCGACGCACATCGGCGGCGTGCCCGTGACCGCCCCGGCCGGATGGACGCTGATCGACGACACGCCGCTGCTGAACGTGATCTCGACGTCCACGCAGTCGTGTTCGTTCAGCGGCAGCGGGACGGCCGGTCGACGCAGAACGGGTCGCCCGTTGCGGGGTCCGGACCGGCGCCGGAGCCATCCTCGGATTGCACGTCGGCGCCTGCAGACCTGCCCGCGGGGGTGCCCGTTCCTGCAGCTCGCGAACTTCGAGCTGCCCCTCATGGAGTCGGTGTGCGACTGGGGCGAAGGATCGGTGGCATCCTTGCCGGCCGACGGCGTGGCGATCTACGTCGCCGCGTTCCCGTCCGGGATGGCATCGTCGACGTTGCTCGACGCCTGTCCGGGCAGCCGACCGTCCATGTACGCACGGCGAGAACGCCTACACCTTCGGCCTGGCGACGAGCGACGACTCCATCCGAGCTGACGATGGCGGCCGATCGCGGTCGCCGGCCCGGATGCGTCGGACGCCGACCTCGCGGTCGTTCAGTCCTTCTTCGACCAGCCGATCTTCGGCCAGACGAACCCGTACGTCGCCCTCGACCCCCACGCGTCGCACCCGCGTACGTGCTCGCCGCGGGCGGCACGGCGCAGGAGGGCTGGCGCCTCGAGGCCGGCATCAAGTCGTTCGCGGCCGATGGCAGCCGATGCCCGCGTCGATCTTCGTGACGACCGCGTCCGGCGCCGAGACCGCGCAAGGCCGACGCCACCCTCGTTCAACTCCGAGGACGTCGACATCGTCGGCGATCAGGTCGTGCAGCACGGGAACCTCGCCGGCGGCTTCACGGGAGTGGACGTCACGGGCCGCGACGGCGTCGTGACGCACGCCGACGTGTACGCATGGCCGCAAGACCTCCTGACGATCGCGGACTCACAGGCGCTCGACAGCGCGGGAGGCATCTGGCTCGCGACACCGCCCGAGGAGGGCGACGTGACGTTCATCCAGGGTCGGCGCGGCGCAACCGACGTCCGCGCCAGACGCGACGCCGACCGGTCAGCACCTCCAGACCCGGGAGACCGAGGCTGGCCTCGTCGTGTACGGGAACGACCTCGGGCACGACTGGGAGATCCACCTCGACAACGGTGTGACCCGTTTCTTCGTCGACGGCGTCGAGGATCCCGGGGGCAGCTTCTCGTTCGCCATGGGCGCCTCGATAGCGGTCGACGTGGAGGGCGGGACCTTCCTCATCGGCATCTATCCCCGGAGCGTGACGACCTGGACGGTCACCGTCGACGGCTCCGAACCGCGCGCCGACGTCATCGCAGGGCGATCGACGCCCGCGCAGGCGAATCGATGGTCAGCCCGGCGAACCTCTGGCTTGTCGCCCTGCCGGGATCGGGTACCGGCGTCTCGCGGGGCCACGGGCTCGCTTGCCGACGTTCGTTTCGTGGCCGACGCCGCTGTATCCGGACGGACTGTTCGGCGCCGGCAGCGATGGCGTGGTCTCGTGGGGCATCGTGCACCACACCGACCAGTGCGCGCTCGTGAAGGTGATCGGCGCGGATCCGTCCGACAGCGGCACGAGCGTTTGCCTCCCCTCCTGGTACGAGCTCGATCGGAACGGTGCGCACGCCCGCTGATCGGCGGCGTCTACGGCCGGCAGAACGCGACGGTCACCATCGTGCTCCCCGGCGAGACGCCGATGACCGCATCGGGCCGGACGCCCGACTGCGTCCACCGTTCGCGTGGAGTCGAACTTCGCGAACACGGAGTTCTGCGTCTTCTCACTGCCCGTCGGCGAGACGACGACGGTGGCGTTCGGCGACAGCGGATACCGCCTTCGATGGACCGATCGACATCACGGCACTGACCGGGCAGGCTCAACCTCGCACAGGGATCCGCGTCGGCGACACCCTCGCCCTAGACCTGGTTGGCGCCGCCGAAGATCTCGCTGACGCTGGAGTCCTCGAACACGGCGCGCAGGGCGCTGGCGATCAGCGGGGCGATCGACAGGATCCGCAGCTTCGAGAACTGCTTCTCCTCGGGGATCGGCACGGTGTTCGTCACGATCACCTGCTCCAGCGGCGCCTCCTCGAGGTTCTGGCGGGCCTTCCCGGAGAAGATCGCGTGGGTCGCGCCGGTGTAGATCGGCCCGGCGCCCATCGCGGCCAGCGCGTGGACACCCTTGGTGAGCGTGCCGGCCGTGTCGATCATGTCGTCGACGACGACGCAGGGCCGGCCCTCGACCTCGCCGACGACCGCCATCTCCTCGATCTTGTGCGCCTCCTTGCGGGAGCGACGCTTGTACAGGAACGCCAGGTCGGCGTGGAGGTACTCGCGCAGTTTCTCGGCGGTCTTGATACGGCCCGCGTCGGGCGCGACCACGACCACATCGTCCCCGTGCAAGCCGAGCTGATCCTTGATGTAGCTCGAGATCAGCGGCAGCGCCGTCAGGTGGTCGAACGGCGCGTCGAAGTACCCCTGGATCTGGCCGGAGTGCAGGTCGACCGACACGATCCGGTCGGCGCCGGCCACCGACATCAGGTCGGCCATCAGCTTGGCCGTGATCGGCTCGCGCGACAGCGTCTTCTTGTCCTGGCGCGAGTAGCCGTAGTAGGGCACGACCGCGGTGATCCGCTTGGCGCTCGCGCGCTTCATCGCGTCGATCATGATCAGCTGTTCCATGACGGCCTCGTTGACGGGCTCGTAGTGGGACTGCACGACGAAGACGTCGGCGCCGCGAACGGACTCGTCGGCGCGGAAGTAGATCTCGCCCGAGGCGAACCGGCGCAGCTCGCCCAGGCTCACGGGGATGCCGAGGTTGTCGGCGATCTCGTGGGCGAGCGTTGGGTGGATCGTGCCGGAGTACAGCATCATCCGTTTCTTGGTGATGATCTCCACGACTACTCCCCCTTGGCCTTGCGCGCGCGGTTCTGCGCGTCCTTGCGGTCGCGGTACCCCTCGACGGTTCGTTGTTCGTTGCGCTCGACGGCGAGCGCGCCCGGCGGCACGTCCTTGCTGATCACCGATCCCGCCCCCGTCATCGCGCCGTCGCCGATCGTGACCGGCGCAACCATGATGGTATCCGACCCGGTCCGCACATCGTCGCCGATCACGGTGCGATGCTTGCGGTAGCCGTCCCAATTGGCGGTGACGTTGGCGGCACCGACGTTCGTGCGCTTGCCGACCGAGGCGTCGCCGACGTACGACAGGTGGGGCACCTTCGAGTCGGTGCCGATCTCGGAGTTCTTCACCTCGACGTAGGAGCCCACGATCACGTTATCGGCGAGCTTGGTGCCGGGGCGGATCCGGGCGAACGGACCGACCGTCACGTTGCGTCGCCAGGCGCGCCTCCTCCACGACGGCGAACCGGATCGTGGCGCCGTCGCCGATCGTCGCGTCGCGGATCTGCACCGACGGACCGATGCGGCCGTTGCGGCCGATCGTCGTGTCGCCCTCGATCGTGGTGCCGGGGCCGATCGTCGTGTCGGCGCCGATGCGCACCCCGACGTCGATGTAGGTGGTGGCCGGATCGAGCAGCGTGACCCCGTTGGCCATGTGCGCGGCGTTGATCCGTTCGCGCACGACCCGGGTGACGGCCGCGAGCCCGCCGCGCGAGTTCAGCCCCATCACGCCCGCCGGTGTCGACCGAGATCGCCGAGACCCGCTCCCCCTTGTCCAGCAGGATCGGGAAGATGTCGTTGAGGTAGTACTCGTGCTGGCGATTGTCGTCGCCGACCAGCGGCAGCGCGCCGAAGAGATCCTTCCGCCGGAAGACGGTCGCCACCAGCCAGACCTCGTGGATCGCGCGCTCGGCCGGGCGTGGCGTCGGCGTGCTCGACGATGCGGACCAGTCGGTTGCCGTCGCGGATCACGCGGCCGTAGCCACCCGGGTCGAGCACCTCGGCCGTCGCGATCGTCGCGGCGACTGGAGGAACGGCGATGCGTGCGCACGAGCGATCTTGATGTCGTCGAGGGTCAGCGGGTCGAAGTCCCCGCCCAGCACGAGCACGTCGTCGGCGCGGCCGACGGCCTTCTCGGCGGCTCAGCGACGGCGTGGCCGGTGCCCAGCTGCTCGGTCTGCTCGACGAAGACGGGCGTCGGCTTGATGTTCCAGGAACTGACGGCCGCGCGGACGTCGTCGGCGCCGTGACCGACCACGACGACGATCTTCGAGGGCTTGGCGGCCAGCGCCGCCTGCAGCACGTGCCACAGCGCGGGCTTGCCGCAGATCGGATGCAGCACCTTCGGGTTCGCGGACTTCAGCCGCTTGCCCTTGCCGGCGGCCAGGATGACCGCGGTCAGCGTGCGGGTGCGTGTGGTCTTGCTCTGGGCCAACGCGCTCATTTCCCGGTCGGGGCACACATGGTGGCAGCCAGGGGCTGGCGCGGCAAACAGCCACGGCCACGACCGTCGCGTCCGCCTCGTCGGTCGACCGCCGCGCCACGGTGAGCTCGCCGCCTCGGCGCATGGCGAGCTGCTGATCCCTGCGCATCCGGACCGTCTCGGCATACGATCCGGCGATGTCGAGGCGACGGGTGGCCGCCCTGCTGATCGTGCTCGCCATCACCGCGAGCTGCACCGGCGACACCACGGCCGGCGAGGAACCCAGCGCCCTCACGTGGCCCGGTCGGTGGCACCCTCCGCCTGGGGATGAGCGCCGGCTCGTTCTGGGGCATGGATCCGCGCGACGAGTGGAGCGCTACCACCTGGGAGCTCTCCCGCTGCTGTTTGCTCCGAACGCTGATGTCCTACGACGTCAGCGGCGCGACGCCCGACCTCCGTCCCGTGCCCGACCTCGCGGTCGCGCCGCCGGAGATCTCGGCGGACGGGTTGACGTGGACGTTCACGATCCGCCGGGGCATCCGGTATGCGCCGCCGCTCGAGGACGTCGAGATCACGTCGGCGGATTTCGTCCGCGCGATCACGCGCGCCGCGACGCGGTTCGACCCCGCGGAGGAGTCACTCTCCGCCTACTTCGATCTGATCGACGGCTTCGTCGACTACGCCGAAGGCAACGCATCGTCCATCGTGGGATTGCAGACACCCGACCCCTTCACGATCCGGATCGTCACCACACGGGCCGATGCCCGGCTCCTGTATCTGCTCGCACTCCCGATGAGCGCCCCCATCCCGGCCGCGCCCGGCGCGCCAGATCAACCGTTCGGCGTCGCGACCGGCTACGACGAACCGGTCGATTTCGGCGGTGACGGTGGATACGGCGGCGTGATGGTGGCGTCGGGCCCGTACATGTACGAGGGAGCGGAGGCCGTGGACCCTATCGCTCCCGCCAGGCGACCGTGAGCCCGCGAGCGGGTTCACGCCGTGGCGGATCGGGCCCGAGAAGGAGGGATTCCCCACCCTCGAGTACGGGTCGATCACCCTCGTGCGCAACCCGTCATGGCGGCCCGCGGACGATCCGCTGCGCCTCGCTCTCGCCGACCGGATCGAACTGGTGGGCGACGACACGGACGAGCTCTTCACGTCGGCGAAGAAGGGCGACCTCGATCTCGTGTTCGACGACGTTCCGCCGCCGTCCCTCCTGGAGCAGTACCAGGACGACCCTTCGCTCCGTCCGCTGATCCAGACGACCACCGGGTCGGTGTTCTTCTCGTTCGCGTCGTTCAACGTCGCGATGCCGCCGTTCGACGACGTCGCGGTCCGGCGCGCCGTCGCATTCGCGATGGACCGAGCCGCGATGGCGGAGGCGATCGATCCCCTCCTGGCGCACGTCGCCCAGCACTTCGCGTCGGACACGACGGAGGCATCGCTCCTCGCGTCGTGGTCGGCGATCCCCGGTTCGGACGGCGAGGGGGACATGACAGCCGCGGGTGAAGCGATGGCGGCGTCGCGCTACGCGACGGGGGGCCGCTGCACGGACCCCGTCTGTGGCGGCGTCGCGATCGTGATGCGCGACACCATGCAGCGGGCCGCCCCCGAGCTCGAGGACCGCCTCCGCGATCTCGGTATCGACGCCGAGATCACGATCGATCCGCACCCGTACGCCTGCCTGGATCCCGCAGCAGCCGATCGCGATGTGCATCGGGCTGGGATGGGGTCCCGACTATCCGAGCGCGGACCAATACCTCGGGTCGTTCTTCGCCTCCGACGGCCAGCTCGCGACGACCAGGCTCGGTGCCACGCCGAAGGACCTCCGTCGCTGGGGATACGACGTCACCGAGGTGCCGTCGGTCGACGGTCAGGTCGAGCGCTGCCGGAAGGAGATCGGCGCGAACCAGGCACCGTGTTGGGCGCGCATCGACCAGTACGTCGTGACCCAGCTGATGCCCGCGGTTCCGATCGCGGAGATCAGCCCGCTCCGACTGTCGTCGCCGCGCATCGGCACCCTGCCCTGGGACCAGATCTACCTGGAGCCGGCACTCGACCGCATCGTGGCGAACGCGGATGCCGGATGAGGCTCACGCGGGTCGGACCGCGACCCAGACGGCGCCGTCCGCGTCGACCGTGAGGGCCGACGGCGCGCCGTTCAGCGCGATCGGTTCCGCCACATCCCGCGTCGCGGGGTCGATGCGGAGCACGGTTCGCGACGTCGAGCACGCGACCCAGACGGCGTCGTCGCCGACGGCCACAGCCTCGGGCGTGTTGCAGCCGCTCGGGGCGAGGTCGAGCGAGGTAACCACCGCGCCCGTGTCGGCGTCCAGCAGCGTGATCCGGTCGTCGGCTCCTCCGGAGACCCAGACTCCGTCCTCGCCGACCGCGAGTCCCGTGACCGGCGTGGTCACGGTGAAGGTGTCGGTCACCGACAGCGTGGCGGCGTCCAGCAGGAAAACGCGGCCCGCCTCGGCGTCGCCCACCCAGACGACGTCGCCCTGGGGATCGACGACGATCTGCTCGGGGCGGGGCGGGGCGCCCGATCCGGCGTCCAGCTTGACGGTCTCGATCTCGTGCGTGACGGGATCGTAGACCCGCACCTCACCGGTCGCCGTGTCGGTCACCCAAACACGGTCGGCTCCCCACGCGATCGCCTCCGAGCCCGTCGGCGTGCCGAAGGCCGGCTCGAGCGATTCTCCGACCGGGTCGATCCGGCTCACACCCCCGTCGGGGCCGTCGCCCACGCCGAAGCCGTTCGTGACCCACACGGCATCGCCTCCGACGGCGACACCGGTCGGCACGCCGGCCGCGCCACGTGACCCCGTCTCTCCGGTCTTCGGATCGAGCCAGTAGACCTGGCCGCGTTGATCCGTGACCCACAGTCTCCCCTCCCCACGCGATCCCCGTGGGCACCGAGGCCAGCGCGACCGGCTCGTCGAATCGTCCGGCCTCGTCGATCCGTGCCACGGTGCCCGGTCCCGGAACGGAGGTGGGGTCGGGTCGCGCGAGCACGTACGCAGCAACCACCGCAATGACGCCAACGCAGGCCGCGACCGGGATGACCCAGCGCCGCCCCGCCGTCTGGGACCGGGAGACGATGCGACCCGGTCGCGGCGTTCGCTCGCGACGCTCGCCTGCTCGATCGGCGCGGGCCGAAGCTGCTCGTCCACCGCCATCACGTCGTACAGCGTCCAGGTGCCGGGCACACCCTTGAGCTCCACCGTGCCCCGCTCCCGAAGGTCGAAGCGCGCACCGGCGACCAGGTCCCTCACGGTCGCCGTCACGAGGACCTCGGACGCGCCCGCCTGGCCCATGACGCGCGCACCGGTGTGCACCACGATCCCGTGCACCTCGTGTCCGGCCAGCTCCACCTCACCCACGTGGACGCCGGCGCGGATGTCGAGCCCCAGCTCCTGAACCTCACGGCACGCAGTGAAGGCGCACCGCACCGCGTCCGCGGTTCGGTCGAAGACCGCGAAGAACCCGTCGCCGGCCGTGTCGACCTCGCGGCCGCCCGTGGAACGCAGGAGCTGGCGGATGATGCGGCGCTGCGCTTCGAGCAGGCGGCTCCAGCCGACGTCGCCCATCTCTCGGGCGAGCTCGGTCGAGCTCACACGTCGGTGAACAGCACCGCGCGCAGGCGTGTCTCGTGCGTCTTCGGCACGGGCGGAGTCTGCCAGACGGGATCGCCGAGGATAGTTGCCCGCGGCCGGTCACCTGCGAGAACGCGAGATCGACCGTCGAGCAGATCGGGTTCCGGGGGGAGGGATCGAACCTCCATTCCAGGCTCCAAAGGCCCGTGTCTTGCCATTAGACGACCCCGGAGGGCGGCCCCATGGTACGTGGCGGACCCGCGACGACGAACGAGCCGGGGACGGCGGTGGCCAGCTGATCGGCATGCGCGAGGTGCCGCGCGAGCGCCACCACCGTCGGGCCGCTGCCGGTCATCACGGCACCGAGCGCACCCGCCTCCTCGAAGGTCCGGATCGTGTCGCCGACCTCGGGATGACGAGACGCCACCGGCCCCTGCAGGTCATCGAACAGCGCCGCGCCGAGCTCTTCGTCGTTGCCCGCCTCCAGGGTGGCGATCAACGCGCCCGGGTCGGGGCCGGTGCTGCCGTCGATGTCCCACCAGCCGTATGCGTCGGGCGTCCGCACGGCGAACGTCGCCGGCGCGATCACCCAATGGCTGGTCACCGCGTGCACCGGGGTGACGAGCTCGCCGCGGCCGGCGGCGTAGACCGGGCCGCCGAGGATCAGCGCGGGGACGTCCGAGCCGACGGCCGCGGCGATGCCGAGCTGTGCCTCGGTGTCGAGGTCGGTCCCGTGGAGCTCGTCGAGGGCCAGGATCGTCGCGGCCGCGTCGGCGCTGCCGCCCCCGAGGCCCGCGGCGATCGGGATGCGCTTGTCCACGGTGATCCGCGCGCCGGGGTCGGGCCTGCCGACGGCCGCCGCCCAGGCGAGCGCCGCGCGCTCGACGAGCGTCTCGCCACCGGCGAGCTCGGCCGCCCGCGGGCCCGCCACGACGACCTCGAGCGCATCGGCCGGCTCGACCGTGACCACGTCGTGCAGGTCCAGCGGCAGGATCACCGTCTGGATGTCGTGGAACCCGTCCTCGCGGCGGCCGAGCACCCGCAGGAACACGTTGAGCTTCGCGTGGGCGTTGCGCGTGATCAAGCCGGCAGCGCCTCCGTGACCCGGGCGAAGGCGTCCAGATCGAGCGTCTCGGGCCGGGCGGTCGGATCGATGCCCGCGGCGGCCAGCGCGGCATCGGCCACCGTCGCCGAGAGCCCCAGCCGCCGCAGCGCGTTGCGCATCGTCTTGCGACGTTCCCCGAAGGCGGTGTCGACGACCCTCCAGAGTCGGCCCTCGTCGACCTCGACGGGCGGGGCCGCGAGTCGCTCCAGGCGCACGACCGCCGAGCCGACCGACGGCCGGGGCCAGAACACCTCCGGCGGCACCTGCCGGAGCAGCTCGGCCCGGGCGTGATACGCGACCCGCAGGCTCACCGCGCCGTAGGCCTCGCGCTGCGCGGGCGTGGCGGCGAGCCGGTCGGCGACCTCGCGCTGCAGCATCACCACGATGCGCGCGACCGACGGCGCGCGCTCCAACACGTCGAGCACGATCGAGGTGCCGACGTTGTACGGCAGGTTGCCGCAGCACACCCACGGGCCCTCGCCGAGCGTCGCCGGCCAGTCCAGCTTCGTCGCGTCGGCGTGCAGGATCTCGACCGACGGCCGGTCCCCGACCGCTTCGGCCAACCCCGGCAACAGCGACCGGTCGAACTCGATCGCGAGCACGCGGTCGGCCCCGGCGTCGGCCAACGCGACCGTGAGCGACCCGAGGCCCGCACCGATCTCGACCACCTGCACGCCCGGGCCGACCCCGGCGTCGCGCGCGATCGCCCGCGCCAGGTTCGCGTCGAGCAGGAAGTTCTGGCCGAGCGACTTGGACGGTCGGATCGCGTGCGCCGCCACGAGCGCGCGCACCGAGCGGCTACCAGTTGAGCTCGACGTCGAGGACGCCTCGGCCGAGCGGGGAGAGCTGTGCGAAGGCCTCGGGCGAGAGGTCGATGATCCGCCCGGGTCCGAACGGTCCTCGGTCATCGATCACCACGGTAACGGAGCGCCCCGTGTGGCGGTCGGTGACCGTGACGAGGGTGCCGAACGGCAGCCAGGGGTGCGCCGCGGTCAGGCCCGACCAGGGCGGGTCGTACCAGGACGCCTCGCCGGTCTGTGTCGTGGCTCCCGTGCCCGGCTCGACGAGCGTGCCGTCGTACATCGACCACGGCGCCGACAGCCGGCGCTCGGCGAGCGGCGGTTCGATGACCGACCGTTGCAGGGCGGTGGTGGACACGACCTTGCCGTTGACGACACGAGTTTCGAACGTCGTCCGCGCGAGCCCGGTTGTGCCTGGGCGCAACACCCGGAGCTGCCCCGGCGTCAGCTTGCTCGTGTAGTCGGTCCGCACCGCAAACGGGATCGGCGTGAGGGCTCGGTGCACGACCGTCTGCACCGTGTCGAACCGAACCGTCATGCCGTCGTGAAGGGGGGTGCTGGGTGGCGGGACAACGCGATCGTCAGCGTCGGGTTGGATCCCCATGGCCGTAAGGAGCGCCTCGGTCGTCGCCGCGTTGGTCGATACGTCGTGGACCTTCCCCGCCACAACGGCTCGCACGGTGACCTCCGAAGGTCCGACACCGACCGCGAAGGTGGAAGCCTCCTCGGTCGCGGGATCCGCCTTCCCAAACGGACCCGCGTCCGGTCGCTCCACCACCCAGACCCCCACACCTGTGGAGGTGACCGCCGCCTGGAACCCGTCCGCCGGCACACCCGGCGGTGGACTCACGACAACGGTCATGCCGTCCGCCAGCGTTGTGCCCGGCGGCGGCTGAACCTGCAACCCGATCGACAGCGGAACGCCTTGATCGGTCAACAGGTCCTCGACGCTGGTCGACCGCGTGTGCACCTCTTGCGAGTGCCCGTCGATCACCAACGTCACGTCTTTGGCCCATGCGCTCGACACGATCAACACCGAGGCCGTCATGCCGACGACAACGATGGTCGCCTTCAGGGCGCGGCGGCGCCTGAGTCGGCGAACCCGTGTCGGTCTGATCACCCTGCCTCCGTCGGAACGGGGAGGGCCTCCTGGGGAAGCGGCTCGGTGGGGCCGGCCGGATCGAAGCCTCCGATCGCATGGAACGCCACCCTACCGAACCCTCAACTCTTACTGCAACCTTGAGAGCGAACGAGCGTTCGCCCTCACACAAGGCCTGGAAAGGCCTTCTCGGCGTTCGCCGTGGTCGCTTCCGCGAGCAGTTCGATCGGCTCCTCACGCACATTCGCAAGCTCTGCAAGCGTGAGCAGCACGTTCTGGGGTGCGTTGTCGGACCCACGCAGCCGCTGTGGCGCGAGGAACGGGCTGTCGGTCTCGACCAGGATGCGGTCCAGGGGCACCACCGCGGCGGCCTCGCGCATGTGGCCGTTCTTCGGGATAGGTCACGTTGCCGGCGAAGGACAGCCAGTAGCCGCGCCGCGCGCACTCGCGTGCGACGTCGGCGTCGCCGGTGAAGCAGTGGATAACGACGCGCTCCGCGGCACCCTCATCCAACACTCGAAGCGCGTCGTCCCACGCGTCGCGCACGTGCACGATCATCGGCTTGCCGACCGCGTTGGCGAGCTCGACGTGGGTGCGAAGCGTCGAGATCTGCGCGTCGCGCTCGCTGTGCATCCGGAACCAGTCCAGACCGCACTCCCCCACACCGATCACGCGAGGCTCCCGCAGCAAGGTCTCGACCTTCGACGCGGCCACATCGTCGAACCCGTCGGCGTCATGCGGGTGCACCCCCGCCGAGGCGAACACACCCTCGAGCTCCGTGGCGATCTCGAGCGATCGCTCGCTGGTTTCCACATCGACGCCGACGCACAGGAGCCGGTCGACGCCGGAGGCTCGCGCAGCCTCGACCGCGACTGCAGGTTCCTGGTCCATCAGGAACAGGTGGCAGTGGGTATCCACCACCCCGGACTTCACCACCACTTCAGGGTTCGAGCCGCTCATCGCGGGCCGACCTTACCCGGTCTCAAGTTTGGGTGAACAGGGGGAGCTTCACGTGAAACATGAATCTCGGAAGCCTCATCCGGGACTCGACGCGAGGGGTTTCCCGCGGCTACGCCGTGTCGAGCCGGGGGAACAAGCTGTCGCCCTTGTGGGTCTGCGTGCCGGGCTCGAGCTGGCCCCAGGTGGCCGCCTCGGGCACCCGCTGGTCGACGACGAGACCGGGCAGACCGAGCTGATCCCACAGGCGCTGGGCGGCGGCGGGCATGATCGGCTGGATCAGGACCGCGACGATCCGCAACAGCTCGGCGCTCGCGTACAGAACGCTCGCCAGCTCGGGGCGCGCAGCCGGATCCTTCGCGAGCTTCCAGGGCTCCTTCTCGACGAGGTAGCCGTTGGCGCGATCGACGATCGACCAGACGGCGGCCACCGCGGACTGCAGCTCGACGGCGAGCATCTGTTCGTCGTAGCGAGCGACCGCGCCGCTCGATCACCTCGGGCAGGTCGCCCTCGCCGCCCTCGAGCTCGGCCGCGGGGACGGCGCCGTCGAAGTAGGAGCCGAGCATCGCGAGCACGCGCGCCGCGAGGTTCCCCAGGCCGTTGGCGAGGTCGGCGTTATGGCGCTCCGTGATCGACTCGAGCGTGTAGTCGCCGTCGTTGCCGAACGCGAACTGACGCAGGAAGAAGTACCGGTAGGAATCCACGCCGAAGATGTCGAGCAGCTCGAACGGATGGACGCCGGTGCCGCGACTCTTCGACATCTTCTCGCCGCCGATCGTCACGAACCCGTGCACGAACACGGTCCGCGGGACCGCCTCGCCCGCCGCCATCAGCAGCGCCGGCCAGATCACCGCGTGGAATCGAGCGATGTCCTTCCCGATCACATGGAGGTCCGCCGGCCAGCGTGCGGCGAACATCTCCGGCTCGGTGCCGAACCCGATAGCCGTTGCGTAGTTGAGCAACGCGTCGACCCACACGTAGATGACGTGCTTCGGGTCCCAGGGAACCGGGATGCCCCAATCGGTTCCGGATCGAGAGATGGAGAGGTCGCGGAGCCCTTCCTTGACGAACGCGACCACCTCGTTGCGGCGGAAGTCCGGCAGCACGAAGTCGGGGTGCTCCTCGTAGAGCTCGCAGAAGCGGCTCCTGGTACTTGGACAGCGGGAAGAAGTAGTTCTCCTCTTCGAGCATCTCGACCGGGATCCCGTGGATGGCGCAGTTGCCGTCGATCAGCTCCTTCTCCTGCTTGAATTCTTCACACGACACGCAGTAGGGCCCGCGGTACGTGCCGAGGTAGATCTCGCCCCGGTCGTGGAGACGCTGCACGAAGGCCTGGACCCGGTCGGCGTGCCGCTGCTCCGACGTGCGGATGAAGTCGTCGTTCGAGATCTCGAGCCGGCGCCAGACCTCGGCCCATTTCGGGACCATCTGATCCACCCATTCCTGGGGGCTCATGTTTCGTTCGGCGGACGACCTGGCCACGTTGATGCTGTGCTCGTCGGTCCCGGTCAGGAACCACACGTCGTCGCCGCGGAGGCGTCGGTACCGGGCCACGAAGTCGCAAGCGATGATCTCGTACGCCGTCCCGACATGGGGTTCGGCGTTCACGTACGGGATCGATGAGGTGATGTAGAAGACGTCGCGGCCCATGATCGGGCCATGCTACCGGCCGGGACGATCTGTCAGGTCAAGGGGCGTCGGCATCCAGGAGGGCCCGATACACCTCGTTCGCCGAGATCCCGAGTCGATCGGCGACGGCATGGGCCGCGTCGCGCTTGCGCACGCCGTCGGCAACGAGCGCGCGGGCGGACGCGACGGCCGCCTGCATGTCCACCGGTGCCCCGTCGCGGTCGCCCTCGACGACCACGACCACCTCGCCGCGAAGGGGATCGCCCTCGACCGACGCGAGCACCTCGGCCACGGTGCCGCGGCGCACCTCCTCGTGCAGCTTCGTGAGCTCGCGGCACAGCGCCACCCGCCGGTCGCCCACGGTCGCCAGGAGATCCCGGAGCATCCCGGGCACGCGACGGGGTGACTCGAAGAACACCAGCGTGCGCGGATCGTGGGCGACCGCGGCGAGCCGTGCTCGCCGCT
>CAWAAO010000010.1:0-471240 GCA_963780015.1 uncultured Actinomycetes bacterium | reverse complement strand
CAACGACGGTGACCAAGGAGTTCGACACCGGCGAGCAGTACGGATTCATGGTGCAAAAGGACAACGCGAGCGCTGCGGCGTTGCTGGCCGTCATCAATGACGTGCTGAAGACGTCGAAGGCCGACGGCAGCTATGAGGCCATCTACAAGAAGTGGTTCGAGTGGCGCCTTCGCCCGCGTAAGCGCGAAACCGACCCCACCGCCCCCGCGACTAGCCTGCGGCCTCCGGCAACCAAGGAAGCCGCCGGACCGGCGTTCGACTCAGCCTATTGCAGGAAGGTTTTTGCGATGAGCATTTCCACCCTCGCTTCGCCGGTGCGCCGGGGGCCGTCCCCGCGCCAACGCGCCAAGCGACGTCGGCTGATCCAGTACGCGGTCCTGGTGGTCGGGGTGGTCGTGCTGCTCTTGGTGGCCGACCTGCCCCAGATCGGGCAGGTCTTCTTCCGGTCTGACCTGATCGTGGCGACGCTGACGCAGGGCTTGGGCACTGCGCTGCTCAACACAATCATCTACAGCGCAGGAGCTTTCGTTTTCGGCCTGGTCGGTGGCACCATCCTGGCGTTGATGCGGCTCTCCTCGGTGGCCCCGTACCGCTGGATCGCTGGGATCTACATCGAGTTATTCCGCGGCCTGCCAGCCCTCATCGTGCTGCTCGCGTTCGGCCTGCTGCCGCTGGCGTTTCCCGGTCTGATCATTCCCTACGACCCGTACGGCACCGTGTGGATTGCGCTCGGCATCGTGGCCGCCGCCTACATGGCCGAGACAATTCGTGCCGGCATCCAGGCCGTTCCGAAGGGGCAGGTCGAGGCGGCTCGCACGCTCGGTATGCCGGCCGGGATGGCGAGCCGGAAAATTGTGCTCCCCCAAGCGTTTCGGATCATCACTCCACCGCTCACCAACGAGCTGATCTTGCTGGTGAAGGACTCATCGCTGGCCTACATATTGGGCTTGTCGGCGGCCGGCTATGAGCTGACCAAGTATGGGCGGGATCTATCCAGCACCAACGCTAATCTCACCCCGCTGGTGATCGCCGGTCTCTGCTACCTGCTGATTACGCTGCCGCTCACTTTCGTGGTGCAGCGGATGGAAGCCTGCGCCAAGAGAGGTCGGTGATCGCGATGTCGGACAATGCCACCCCCACTCCGACGGCAGGGCCAGGGGAGGCGGTGGTCGAAGTCATAGACCTGCATAAGTCCTTTGGCTCCATCGAAGTGCTCAAAGGCATCTCAACGGTCATTCGTCGCGGTGAGGTCGTGTGCGTGATCGGCCCTTCCGGCTCGGGGAAGTCGACGTTGCTGCGATGCGTGAACCTGCTAGAGACACCCACCTCGGGGAGGGTGGTGGTGAATGGTGAGGAGGTCACTGATCCCGACTGCGACATCGACCGGATCCGGAGCAACCTTGGGATGGTGTTTCAGCAGTTCAATCTTTTCCGCACCTCACCGCATTGCGGAACTGCACCATCGGGCAGCTCAACGTGTTGAAGCGCTCCAAGGAAGAGGCCGACACGAAGGCTCAGAGAGAATTTGTCCAAGGTGGGTTTGACCGGGCGGGAAGGCGCCTTTCCCGCTCAGCTCTCCGGCGGGCAGCAGCAGCGAGTCGCCATTGCCCGCGCCTTGTCGATGGACCCTGGCCTGATGCTCTTCGACGAGCCGACGTCGGCTTTGGATCCTGAGCTTGTCGGCGACGTGCTTTCGGTGATGCGGCAGCTCGCCGCCGAAGGGATGACCATGATCGTAGTCACCCATGAGATGGCGTTTGCCCGGGAGGTGGCTGACCGGGTGATCTTCATGGATGGTGGCGTCATCGTTGAGGAAGGGCCCCCGGGAGACGTCATCGGGCGCCCGCAGGAGAAGCGAACTCTTACATTTCTGCAGCGGGTGTTGGACCCGACTCATGTACGAGCAGGCGAGGAGGATGAGGCGCACGAAAGGCGGCATGCCACTGATCACCAGGCCGTCGGCTCGACACCGCGCGACGACGATCTCAACCCCCTGCCCGGGATACCTCACTAACCCCTGGCTACCAGCCTCGCGGTTGGGCCGTCCATCTCGGCTGAGCTATGCGAGCCGGCTGCCAACTGGGTGGCGGTGCTGGTGGCCAACGATCTGGACCTTGTCACCATCAAGGCGCTCGAGCGACAACCCGCCGACATGCCGTCGTTGCGGGCCTTTCGTCGGGCGCTCGAGATCACCATGGCGCGCTCTCTGACGACGAATGGCGGTTCGAGCGGGCCCGCCTGACTGGACTTCATGGAAGCCTGTGTGCCGCTGACCTGACGGCTAGTGCGCAAGTGTCAATCTGGTCGATAATCGCCCTTGCGGTCGGAGTACGTTCGCGTCTTTGCGGGTCGTTTCGATCACGGGCGACTGCCCGAGATCTGTGTACCGGCAGTGTATTTGACGATTCCTGCGGTCGAGTTGACGGCGATCATCATCGGCGCGTCAACCCTCACGACACCGACGGAAGACTCGATGCTCCTATCCAACGACACCGAACCGCCAAGCGTGGCAGGACACCCGACGACCGGCGCGCGACGTCGCCACGGCAGCGCGTCAAAGGGCGCCGAGAAGTAACCACCCCACCAAAACGGTCAGGGCGTTTGCGGCACCCCACAGCGCTCGCGGAAGTTGACCGAGGGTTCGCGGATGCCCTGAAGATCCGCCCTGACTTGCGGATTGGCGTCCAGATAAGTCTGTACCTGAGCGCTGATCTGATCCTTGGGTTGGCCCTTAAGACTCGTGAAGAAGTCGTTCACGGCGGGGTGGGCGGTAGGTAGTTCGACGTGTCGAACGTGACGCCCGACATCACGAGGGCCAGTTCGGCGGCCGTACACGCCGGTGGTGGTGGTTGTGGCTCTGGGGCGGGGATGGATTCCGGCTGGGCCGATGCAGGCGGCAGCACCGAAAAGCATTGCACCGGCAAGGGCTCCGGTGCCGATCGCTCCCTCTATCGCGCGGCGCGCGTGGCGTACGGAGGGCAACATGTTAGCTCCTTCATCGAGGGTTTGACGATTCATGGCGTAGCTACTCATCGACGTGGTCCGATACCACCGGGACACCGGGAAGACCTGGCCGAACCCGGATCCCAGTCGAAGTCGAGATCCCATTCGGTCCCGCAATACCAGTCGTTCTCGCACGGATAGGGGACGTACCGGAGTCGAGGCCCTCGGCGCCCCGTTCCGGACCGCGGACCGTACCCTGCGCACACACGGTGGACCCAGCGGCGTAGTTGCGATCGGCCCCCGCCGGGGGCGCCGCGACGACGATCGTGATGGGGGCGGCCACCGTCGCCAATCCCAATATCAGGCAGCGCTGCGTTGATCGCACGGCTGCTCCCTCTCTGCAGTTGGTAGGGCCAAGCGGCCCATGCGCGGAGCATAAGGTGCTGACCACGACGCGTCGAGCAAAATTGCACTTTGCACACCACCAAGATCGAAAATCTCGACCCGCTTGAAAACGGGGCAAACTATTTCGCTCCGCTAGGCTGACGATTAGCGACGCAACGGCGGCATGTCGCCCGTCATACGCCGATCGTATGACGCGTTCCGTTTTCCTCCTTTCGCAATCGGATTGCCCCCTTTTCGGCTGTCAAAGGGCCCTGGCTGCGACCACACCGGTGCTACGTTTCGGTGCGTAGACCATCGAATGGGGGCCCGGAAATGTCGGATCAAGATTGGACCAAACCCGCGGCGATGGCCATCCCGAAGGAGGGCTACTTCGAACTGCGAGCGCGGACGGTACGGGCCGATCTTCCCGCGGACGCCCGCGTGCTACGGGTTCTCGATCATCGCGAAGGTCAAGGAGGGCCGCGAGGAGGTGCGTCCGGGCCTACGGCAAGACGATCGAGGAGACGATCGCCGGCAGCCCGGATGCGCTCGGCGCCGCTTGCGGCTGCACTACCTGCGGTGGGTGCTGTTCGACGTCGGGTCGGGCTTGCACTTTCAGTACCAGGGCATCTTCGACACCGACTTCGACAAGTACACCGAGGATGCGGTCGCATTGTTCAGCGCGACCGGCATCACCACGGTGTTCACGAATCTCGAAGGGTTCCCGGAGGATTGGAAGGAGAACCCGGAGGCCTTCGTCAAGTTCGTGCGTGACCACCAGTGCCCCAGCTTCCTGGAGTACGGCGAATACCCGTACGTCACCGCCGACGAGATCAAGAAGGCGCTGCGGCTCAAGGCGGCCTTCTCGACCATGCTCGACCAGATGCAGTAGATGCTCGAGTTCGACGACATCCAGCACATCCTGCTGACCCGCACTCCGGCGATCACCGGGCGCTACGAGTTCCTGTCGTTCGACACGGCGGCCGGTGGTCGGGCGTGGCTGACCGAATTGCTCGACAAGGTGCAGTCGGCGGCGGATGTGCAGGCCACCATGGACAGCTCGGATCGCTGGGTCACGTTGGCGTTCACCTGGAATGGCCTGCGGGCGCTCGGCGTGCCCGAGGAATCCCTTGCCACCTTTCCCGACGAGTTTCGCGAAGGGATGGCGGCCCGCGCGGACATCCTGGGTGACACCGGCACCGCGGCTCCCGAGCGCTGGGTCGGCGGCCTGGCCGGCGACGACGTGCACGCGATCGCGATCCTGTTCTCCCGCACCGACGAGCAGTGCCGGCGCTCGATCGCGGAGCACGACAAGCTGCTGGCGAGGACCGACGGCGTACGGAGTCTGTCGTTCCTCGACCTCAACGCCACCCCGCCGTTCAACTACGCCCACGACCACTTCGGCTTCCGCGACCGGCTGTCGCAGCCGGTGATGAAGGGCTCCGGCGAGGAACCGACGCCCGGCTCGGGCGCGGCGCTGGAACCCGGCGAGTTCATCCTCGGCTATCCCGACGAAGACGGCCCGGTCGCCAATCTGCCCGAGCCGCGAGGTGTTGTCGCGCAACGGCAGCTACATGGCCTACCGGCGACTGCAGGAGCATGTCGGGGCTTTCCGCGACTATCTGCGCGAGCATGCCGACACCCCGGAGGGTCAGGAACTGCTGGCCGCCAAGTTCATGGGCCGCTGGCGCAGCGGTGCCCCGCTGGTGCTCGCGCCGGACAAAGACGATCCCGAATTGGGCGCCGATCCGATGCGCAACAACGACTACAACTACAAGGAGATGGACCCGCTCGGCTACGCGTGCCCGCTGGGATCACATGCGCGCCGGCTCAATCCACGCGACACCGCGCACCACATGAACCGGCGCCGGATGATCCGGCGCGGCGCGACCTACGGGCCCGCGCTGCCCGACGACGCGCCCGACGACGGCGTGGACCGCGGCATCGCCGCGTTCATCATCTGCGCCAACCTGGTGCGCCAGTTCGAGTTCGCCCAGAACGTCTGGATCAACGACAAGTCGTTCCACGAACTGGGCAACGAGCACGACCCGATCTGCGGCACCCAGGACGGCACACTGGATTTCACCGTCCCCAACCGACCGATCCGCAAAGTGCACAAGGGCATACCGGCGTTCACGACGCTCACCGGCGGGGCGTATTTCTTCCTGCCGGGAATCAACGCACTGCGCTACCTCGCCACACTCGGCAACTAAAGGATCATCATCTCATGCGCGCTCGCACCTACAACCAGAGCCACACCCCCCGCGCACACACCGGGGGCCGGCGCATCAGCATCTACTGGACGTGGAGCTATCCGTGGGAAGCGCAACGGGATCCGGCCGCCATGGAGAACCGCTTCTCCACCATGACCGAGGTGCGCAACGTCTTATGGCCGGCGCTACGAGACACCGGAGTACGACGCGGCGAACTTCCTGCAGGGCATCGCCGGCACCTTGGAACTGTTCCACCGCTCCGCGCTGGCTTTCCAGGAGATGGCCGAGGAGGCCACCGGGCACCCCGTGGCAGTCTTCCAGCGCATCGACCAAGCCGGCTACAAGCTCCCGATCGACGAACGCATCCTGGCCGACACCGACACGCTGATGGTGTTCGGTCTCGACCATCTGCTCTCCGAACAAGAAGCCGCCCCCGACGAGATCGCGGCGATCACCGAGTGGCTCCAACGAGAGGGCACCTGCCTGCTGCTGGCGCCGCACCACGATGTCGGCTTCACCGACGACTACGACCAGCGCCAGATGGAATACGAACACCACGGCGACCGCCTGGTCCCTCGCCAACAACGCTTCAGCCAGTACACCCGCTCGCTGATGAAGGCACTGGACGGTGCCCGTTCACAACATCTGGGGGCTGCGACCCGCCGTCGTCGAAGGCACCAAGGAGATCGCACCACTGACCGCCATCCGCGACCTCGACAGCCCACGGCTGCTCGACAACGTCACCACGTTCAACTTCCACCCGCACCTGCCGCACTACGAACTCACCGCGCCCGAAAGCGACGGATTACGGGTCCTCGGACGCCAACGCGTCGACCCGAACCGGCCGCATCCGTTCACAGAAGCGGGCAACACCGAGTTCAACGCGCTGATCTGGATGCCGCCCGCCGGCCAGCGCGCCGGCGACATCGTCCTCATCGACTCCACGCACTTCACCACCCTGTTCGGCGGCACCGACAGCCTGAAGAATCTGTGGCACAACCTGGTCACCATGAAATGAGGCTCATGGGCGATCATGGCGTATGCCCAACAGAGCCGTGTTCATCACTGGAGGCGCCGCGGGGATCGGCCGCGCCACCGCGCTGACCTTCGCGAAGCAGGGTTACACCGTCGGCGGCTACGACATCGACGAGGTCGGCCTGAAGTCGCTGGCCGACGAGATCGACGACCTCGGTGGCACGGCGATCACCGGACATGTCGACGTCACCGACTCCGCCGAAATGGCTCAGCGGGTGGGCGAATTCGCCAAGGCGGCAGGAAGGCTCGACGTGATGATCAACAACGCCGGAATCCTGCTGGCCGGCCGTTTCGAGGACATCGATGTCGCCGGGCACCTGAAGGAGATCGACATCAACGCCAAGGGCGTCGTCAACGGACTGCACGCCGCATTCCCCTACCTCCGCGACACGGACGATTCGGTCGTCGTCAATCTCGCCTCCGCGTCGGCGATCTACGGTCAACCCGAACTCGCCAACTACAGCGCCACCAAATTTTTCGTCCGCGGCATCACCGAGGCGCTCGACATCGAATGGCAGCGTCACGGCATCCGGGTGATCGCGATGTGGCCGCTGCATGTGCAGACCGCGATGACCGACGACATCAAGACCGGCACGACCGAGTCGCTCGGTATCCGCCTGACCGCCCAGGATGTCGCCGACGCGATCGCTAAGGCCGTCGAACCGTCATGGCTGCGCCGGGCGATCCACCAGGTGCACTTCCCGGTCGGTTCGCAGAGCCAAGGTCATGGCGGCGAGTTCGCGGTTCTCGCCCGCGTGGCTGACCCGACTGGTCACCAAACGACTCGCACACTCCTGAGTTCACCTGCCGGTCAACCTTCTGCGACAGGATGGCCGCGTGGCGGACATCGACTTCTCCCTCCTAGACGTGCCGCGCGACGCGCCGCCAGAGGAACCGGAGACCTATCTGCGCACCGCGATGGCCTGGCACTTCCGGCGCTGACACGGGTTCGCCGTTCTGGCTCCGCGCGGCGAAACCCTCGACTTCGATCCGCTGACCGACGTGCAGACCTTCGCCGACCTGCGCCGGTTTCCCAATCTGGTCGACGAACTGCGCAGTGTCCCCGTCGAAGACCTCGTCCCCCGCGGCTACGGCTCACCGGCGCCGATCCCCCACGTCTCGAATCGGGTGGCACCACGGGCGCGCCAAAACGCACCGCGCAGCTGCCGGACTGGGTCGAGCAGGTCACCCGCTGGCAGGTCGAGGATTTCACCGCGGGCGGCTTCGTGCCGGGTGGCGGACTGGCCTGCCTGATGCCGAGCGGCCCGCACGGGATGGGTCACTTCGACCGAGTGGTTGCCGAACGGCTGGGGTCGGTGTTCCACCCGATCGACCTGGATCCCCGCTGGGTCAAGAAGCTCGCCGCCCGAAACGCGGCGTCGGAGATGGCCGCCTATGTCGACCACGTGCTGGAGCAGGCGTGGCACATCTTGGAGACCCAGGACGTCGTAAACCTTCATGCCACACCGCCGTTGGTCGAAGCGATCGCCCGCGACGACGGTCTGGTCGACATCGTGAACGGTAAGATCCGCTACCTGCTGCTCAGCGGCGCACACGTGGATATGGACACCCTCGACCTGCTTCGCCAGATCTTCCCGAACACCGCCATCGCGATGGCGTTCGGAAGCACGATGGTGCTGTCGCAGGCGGCCACCCGCATCGACTTCGACTCGTTGATATTCGACCCGCGCTCGCCGTATGTCGTCTTCTGGGTGATCGATCCGGAGACCGGTGGCGAGGTGCCGTACGGAGAACGCGGTCAGGTGGTGATGAACCACGTCAGCAAGGGCATGTTCATCCCGAACAACCTGGAGCGCGACACTGCGATCCGAAAGCCGGGGCCCGACGGGCAAGTCGGCGATTCGGTCAGCGAAGTCGCACCCGTCGCGGTCTTCCGCGGCGAGCCCGTAATCGAGGGTGTGTACTGACCGATGACTGACCGCGACGCCGACTGCGGCTCGCAGATGGAGCCGATCGGCATCACCGTCCGAGGTGGCGGCGAGTGGGTGCTCGTGCATCGCTGCACGGGCTGCGACGACGTCCATCTGAACAGGACGGCGGGCGACGACAACCCGCTGATGCTGCTTCGGATCGCGGTCCTGCCGCTGGCCCAGCCCCCGTTCCCGCTCGAATGGATCGGTCAGACTATGAGTCGTCGTCCGATCGCAGCGCCTCGGCCACCCGGTCGAGGTTGGCCTGCCAGACGTCGTCGGGTGTCGGCGGCAGGATGTCGTCCCAGATCGCCGCGAAGCTGCCGATCAGCTGGGGGATCCTCGCCGGTCGCGCCATGAACCACCAGTGCAGATGCTCGCTGCCGTCGCCCCAGCGACAGACGTGCACGCGGCCGATCTCGCCCGAGGCCCGGACCGCCCGTTCGACCCGCGCGATCATCACGCCGAGGTCCGCGGCGAGCGTCGTCGGGCAGGTCGCCCGGGTCGGCGAAGTGCTCGCGCGTCTCGAGCAGCACGACGACGGGCAGCCCGTTCGGCTTCGCGGGCAGCAGGCGCCAGCGTTCGTTCGTCCAGATGTACGCCTCGTCGGGCTTGGCGCAGCTCCAGCAGTCGACGCCACCCTCCCCGTTGCGCGGCTCCTCGGCACCGACCGGTGGCAGGAGCGCGCGCGGCCGCATCTCGCCGTCGAACGGAAACTCCTCCCACTCCTCGACGGGCGGCATGCGGAGTGCGTCGACGGCGCGGGCGTGCAGCTCTTCCGGTGTCTCACTCATCGCGACATCGTAGGGCGGGAGTAGGCTCGCGAGCCATGGAGTGGTCGCAGGAGTTCTACGAGATGCGTCGAGGCGTCGGCTGCCCGATGTGCGCGGAGGGGCGACCCGACGCGACCCCGCACGGCATCCGCTTCTTCGCCGGCGAGGTCGCGGACGCCTATCTGCGGCGGACATCGATCCAGCGCGGACTCTCGGTCGTGGTCTGGCGTGGGCGGCACGTCGCCGAGCCCAGCGAGCTCACCGACGAGGAGGCCGCGACGTACATGCGGGAGGTCTTCGCGGTCGGCCGGGCGATCGAGCAGGTCATGCAGCCCGTCAAGATGAACTACAACCTGCTCGGGAACTCGCTGCCGCATCTGCACACCCACGTGGTGCCGCGCTACGCGGACGACCCGAAGCCCGGATGGCCGTTCCCGTTCCCGGAGGTCGAGCCCGAGGCGTTCCCCGAGGACGTGCTGCAGCGCGACGTCGACGCCTTGCGGGCGGCGCTCGCGACATGACGGTCGCGTACACCTGGCGCGGCGAGTTCGAGAACGAGGAGGTCAACGCGCTGCACGCCGAGGCCTTCGACCATCCCGTGTTCGACAGCGACGGATGGGACTGGCTGGCGCAGGTGCAGGACCACAGCCTCGGCTGGGTCTGCGCTCGGGACGGCGCGGACCTCGTGGGCTTCGTGAACGTCGCGTGGGATGGCGTCGTGCACGCGTTCGTGCTCGACACGATGGTCGCGATGCATGCGCGCCGGCGCGGCATCGGGACCGAGCTGGTCGCGATCGCCGTGACCGAGGCTCGCAACGCCGGCTGCGAGTGGCTGCACGTCGACTTCGAGGACCACCTGCGCGCCTTCTACTTCGAGGAGTGCGGGTTCACCCCCACGAACGCGGGCCTGATCCAGCTGTAGCGGTTCACAGGCGCGGGTCGACCGGCTCGCTCTCGAGCGCCAGCACGGCGAAGACGCACTCGTGGATCCGATGCAACGGCTCCCCGCGAGCGAACCGCTCCAACGCCTCGACGCCGAGCGCGAACTCGCGCGCCGCCAACGAGCGCTTGCGCCCGAGGCCGCGCTTGCGCAACCGCACCAGGTTCTCGGGGTCGGTGTAGTCGAGGCCGTAGATGATCCGCAGGTACTCGCGGCCGCGCACCTTGATGCCGGGCTGGACCGGACCGTGCCGGCCGCGGACGATCGGGGTGAGCGGCTTGACGACCATCCCCTCGCCGCCCTGGGCCGTGAGCGATTCCCACCACGCCGTCGCCGAGGCCTGACTCTCGGGATCCGTGACGTCGACGACGACGGATCGCGTCTGCTGGATCAGCTCGGGGGCGGCCGTCGCGAGACGCTCGGCGACCTCCATGTGCCAGGTGTGCTCGCGTTCGAGATAGGTCGTGCTCGCGCCGGCGAGGACCTGGAAGGGCGCGAGCGTGATGTCGGTCAGGGTCGCGACCGGCCAGCAGTACCGTCGATACGCGTCGATGAACGCCAGGGCGTCGCTGCGTCGCAGATCGAGGCGCCCGACCAGATCGCCGACGTCGATCGCCTCGATCGGCGGCGGACCGGGCGATGTCCCGCGCTACGTGCAGCGAGCTCGCGGCCGCGGCGCCGACCGACGCGTACTGCGTCTTCAGCAGCTGTTCGGCCTTCAGCGACCACGGCATGATCTCGGCGTCGAGGATCAGGATGTCCGTGTCGAGCTCGCTCCACAGCCCGGCGGACTCGAGGGCCTCGTTCACGCGCGCGAGGAACGGTTCCGCCCACGGCGTGCCGGCGAAGAAGGACCGACCGGTGCGGGTCACCACGATGCCGTCGCCGTCGATCCGGAGCCGGGCGCGCGCGACATCGGGCGTGCGACAGCACGATGACCACCGCGCGCGACCCCATGTGCTTCTCCTCGCAGATCACGGTTGGCACGCCGTCGCGCCGGTATTCGTCGAACGCTTCGTCGGGGTGCTCCAGCAACCCGTCGCGCTGGGTCGTTGCCGGCGGCGCCATCGTCGGGGGCAGGTAGAGGAGCCACCGCGGGTCGGCCGCGAAGCGGCTCATCACCTCGAGCGCGGCCGCCGCGTTGCCCTCGGGGACGGTGAGCCGACCCATCAGCCGCGTCTCGATCCCGCGCTTGCCGAGCACGTCGTCGATGTCGAGAAGCTCCGGCGGACGCACATCCTCGCCGCCGGCCTCCGCCGCCGCGGGGAACGGCTTGACGGGGTCGTAGTAGACGCGCGCGGCCGGCACGGCGACGAGCTCGCGCTCCGGGTAGCGCAAGGCGGTGAGCGATCCGCCGAAGACGCAACCCGTGTCGACGCAGATCGTGTTGTTGATCCACTCCGGCTCGGGCACCGGCGTGTGGCCGTACACGACGGTCGCGGCGCCCCGATAGTCGTTGGCCCACGGGTAGCGAACCGGCAGCCCGAACTCGTCGGTCTCCCCCGTGGTCTCGCCGTAGAGCGAGAAGGATCGGACTGCGGCGGAGGCGCGCCCCTGCATCTCGGCGGGGAGCCCGGCGTGCGCCACGACGAGCTTGCGGTCATCGAGCACCGCGTGGCTCACCAGGCCGTCGATGAACGCCTTGACCTCGTCGCGGAACTCGGGAGTCTCGGCTTCGAGCTGCTCGAGCGACTCGGCCAAGCCGTGCGTGATCTGCACGTTCCGGCCGTTCATGGCGCGGAGCAGTTTCTGCTCGTGGTTGCCCGGGACGCAGAGTCCGGTGCCCGCGGCGACCATCCGCATGACCAGCCGGAGCACACCCGGCGTGTCCGGGCCGCGGTCGACCAGGTCGCCGAGGAACACGGCCGTCCTGCCGTCGGGGTGCCGGTACGTGCCGTCGACATCCGGTGCGTATCCGAGCACGTCGAGGAGCGTCTCCAACTCGTCGCGGCAGCCGTGCACGTCACCGATGATGTCGAACGGTCCGTGCAGGGTCGACCGGTCCGTCCAGGCCGGCTCCCGGACGATCTCGGCGGCGTCGATCTCCTCCTGCCCGCGCAGGACGATCACCCGTCGGAAGCCCTCCCGCTGCAAGTGCTTCATCGACCGGCGAAGCAGGTTCGCCTGACGGCGGACGACGTGCGGGCCGAAGGCACGGTCGGGGCGGCTGGCGTTCCGCTCGTGTGCCACCTCGGCGGCGACGTCGAGGACGATCGCCACCGGCAACACGTGATGCTCGCGCGCGAGGCGCACCAATGGCGCCCGCGCGTCGGGCTGCACGTTGGTCGCGTCGATGACGGTCAGCCGTCCGAGCGCCAGGCGTGCGCCGGCGATCGCGTGCAGGAGCGCGAACGCCTCCTTGGTGACCGATTGGTCATTCGGATCGTCGCCGACCAGTGCCCGACATGCGTCGGAGGACACCACCTCGGTCGGCTTGAAGTGTCGTGCCGCGAACGTCGACTTGCCCGAGCCGCTCACGCCGACCAGCACGACGAGCGACAGTTCGGGGACCGCGATCTCGGTCATCGCTCGAACACCGCCATCTGCGTCGGGGCGCCGACCTCGGGGTCGAGCATGCCGACGGGCAGGAACCGAACGCGATAGTCGTGATCGCTGGCGACCGCCGCTCCCCACGCCTCGAACTCGGCGCGCGTCCATTCGAACCGGTGATCGCGATGCCGCAACGTGCCTTCCGGCAACGTCTCGAATCGCACGTTGTGTTCGACGTTCGGCGTCGTGACGAGGACCGCACGCGGTCGAGCGGCCCCGAACAGCGCGTCCTGCAGCGCCGGCAAACGCTCGGGGTCGATGTGCTCGATGACCTCCATGAGCACGGCCGCGTCGTAGCCCTCGAACCGCCGGTCCCGGTAGGTGAGCGCCGACTGGAACAACGTGAGCCGCTCGCGCTGCCGGGCGGACATCTGTTCCACGTGGAGGCGTCGCTCCGCGGCCTCGAGCGCGCCGATCGACACATCGGAGCCGGCGACTTTCTGGAACGCGGCGTCCTTCCAGAGGGCGGCCAGCAGTTTCCCCGAGCCGCAACCGAGATCGAGCACCGTGTGCGCATCGGCGGCGCGCAGCACCGAGAGGATCGCCCCGATGCGCTGCTCGGCCAAACTGATCGTGCGATCGAGCCGGTCCTCGTCCTCCGCCGATTCCTCCGGCTCGGGCACATCCTCGGAGAGGCGCGCGAGGGCCTCGCGCATCAGTGGCATCCGATGCTTGAGGAATCGCCGCGTGATGAGCTCTCGAGACGGGTGTTGGGCGAGCCACTCCTCGCCCTTGGCGAGCAGCTTGTCGATCTCCCCGCGCTCGACCCAGTAGTGCTTGTCGTCGTCCATCACCGGCAGCAGTACGTAGAGATGCCGGAGCAGGTCGCGCAGCCGGACGACCCCGCGGAGCGTCAGCCCGAGGTATCGGCTGTCTCCCCAGTCGGGACGCTCCGCATCCAGCGCGATCGGGGTCGCCTGCACCTCATAGCCGAGCGGCTCGAAGAGCTCGCGGATCAACGCGTCGCCACCGCGACACGGCACCGCGGGGAGGTATGCCTCCAACGGGATCGGCGTGTCGGCAAGCTCGGGTCGATCGTCGCTTCGCCCCGACAGCGCGGTGCCGAACAGCTTCGCGACCGCGACGCTCATGAACGACGAGGCGACGTAGGGGCGATCGTTCACGTAGTCGGCAAGCGAGAAGAACTGACTGCCGCGGCCGCGCCGCACCAACCCGACGGGGTCGATCTCGACGAGGAGCGCAGCCGTGCAGCGCGTGGCGGTCGCCTCGGGGTAGAAGACGTGCGCCTTCCCGAAGGCGAGGTCCACGGTCCGCACGGCCGCCGGGTTCTTGTGCAGGAGGAACCCGAGGTCGGTCGCCGGTTCGGTCGTGGACGTGATCGTCAGGAGCATGGGTGGGCAACCCTAGCAACGTGGCGTTGACGCCGCCTGACCTTGAGCGTATGCTTTGAGCATCTGCTCAGAGAAGGAGAGAGTGATGAGTGGCGAAGCGAACGTGGTCCTGGTCTACACCATCTACGTCGCAGTCGCTGTGGGCCTCACGATCTGGCTCGCACGCACACTGTTCCGCAACGGCACGGTCTTCCTGGAAGATGTCTTCACCGGGTCTCCCGGGCTTGCCGAGGCCGTGAACCACCTCCTGGTGGTCGGCTTCTACATGTTGAGCCTGGGGTACGGGCTCTACATCCTGCGGGCGACCAACGGGATGGACGGACTCGAAGCGGCGCAGTTCCTGGTCAACCGGCTGGCGGTGCTGCTCGTCAGTTTGGCCGCCATCCACTTCGTGAACGTCTTCGTGTTCTGGCGGATCCGCGTGCACCGCGAGCGTCGCGACCTGCCGACGCCGGTCACCGCGACCGGTGTCATCCCACCCGCGCCGACCGACACGGAGTGGTGAGACCGATGGAGCGCACGAAGCTCACCGTCCTGTACGACGAGCAGTGCGCGTTCTGTCGCCGCTGCCGGGACTGGCTGGCCGCCCAGCCGGTCCTGGTGGCGGTCGAGCTTCTGCCATCGGGCTCGCCCGCCGCACTGGCGCGGTTCGGCGACGCACCGTGGATCGGGAAGGAGCTCGTCGTGGTCGACGACGACCGGAACGCGTGGGTCGGTCCGTCGGCGTTCCTCATGTGCCTCTGGGCGACTGCGAAGTACCGCTCGTGGGCGTTCCGTTTCACGGAGCCGGGCTTCGAGCGGTTCGCGGAGCGGTTCTTCCTGCACGTCTCGAAGCGCCGGGGCTCGTATGCCGCCTGGCTCGCGAAATCCGATCCGGAATGTGCGTACTGCGACGACGTGCAAACAAGGAGGGGCGCATGACGCCGGCGTCGAAGCGAGGGTCGGAGACCCGCGACCGAATCGTGACCGCGGCGCTCGAGACCGTGCGAAAGGAAGGGTTCGCGAACACCACGGCCCGGGCGATCGCCGCCCACGGCGGGTTCAACCAGGCGCTGATCTTCTATCACTTCGGGTCGGTGGACGAGCTGCTCGACGAGGCGTTCGGACGCGTGTCCGAACAGCAGGTGGAGCGGTACCGGGAAGCGGTCAAGGAGCTGGGCTCGTTGACCGACCTGGTGCAGATCGCGCGGCGGCTGCACGCCGAGGATCTCGAGTCGGGCGCGACGACGACGGTGACGCAGATGATGGCGGCGGCGAGTGATCCCGAGCGTGGTGGCGCTCTGCTCGATCGGTTCGATCTCTGGATCGGTTTGGTCCAGGAAGCACTCGAGCGCGCGGCCGCGCAGTATCCGATCGCGGCCGTGGTGCCGCCGCGCGAGGCCGCGTATGCGATCTGTTCGATGTTCCTCGGGATCGAGCTGATGTCGCGGCTGGATCCCGAGCGGTCCGAGGCCGAGGCGGTCTTCGACATGATGCAGACCGCTGCGGGTCTCGTTGAGCAGTTCGCTCCGATGATGCTCGCCCTCGAGGAGGGCACGCCGTGACGCGGCCTCAGGGCCCGACGTGGACCGGCTTCGTGCTTTGGGCGCTGGCCGGCGCCGGGCTTGCGCTCGCGACCATCTCTTTCAGTGTCTTGATCCTCGTGGCGGTCGCGATCGCGGTCGTCGTGCTCGCGACCCGGCGGACGGTCGTGCAGTCGGCGTTCGGGCTGGTGTCCGGTGTCGGTGTCCTCGCGCTCTACGTCGCGTACGTGCAAAGGCAGGGGCCAGGGACGGTGTGCTGGCAGACGGCGACGGCGTCGGGTTGTGACGAGTACCTCAATCCGTGGCCGTGGCTCGTGGCGGGCGTCGCGCTCGTGTGCGTCGGGGTAGCTGCACACATCGGCCAGATGCGGCGGGCGCGGGAGCGCGTCTGACGCGGTCCGTCAGGTTGAGTTGTGCACCAGGTCGAACGCAAAGCTGAGGTCGAGGTCGGTAGCGTTGACTGCATGGATCCGCGTGCGGTTGTGCTCGTCGAAGGTGTGAGCGATCAGCGTGCGCTCGAAGCGCTCGCCCGCCGCCGAGGTCGCAGCCTCGACGAAGAGGGCGTCGCCGTCGTCGCGATCGACGGGTCGAAGAACATCGGGCGTGCACTGAAGCGTTTCGGCCCGGCCGGAATCGGCCTGAAGCTCGCGGGCCTCTGCGATGCCGGCGAGGCGCGCGACTTCCAGCGTGGACTCGAGCGCGCCGGATTCGGGTCCGATCTCACACCCGAAGACATGGAACGGCTCGGCTTCTATGTGTGCGTACAGGATCTCGAAGACGAGTTGATCCGCGCGCTCGGTGTCGAGGCTGTGGAGCGGGTGCTCGAGAGTGAGGGAGAGCTCGACGCGTTCCGCACGTTCCAGAGGCAGCCAGCCTGGCGCGACCGCTCGACGCACGAGCAGCTCCGACGCTTCTTCGGAACCTACAGTGGGCGCAAGATCCGGTCGGCGCCGCTGTTGGTGGACGCGCTCGATCTGAACGACGTCCCGAGGCCTCTCGACCGAGTCCTCAGGCACGTGTGAGGAGGGGCCTCGTCCTTTTCGCGGATCCGCGCTAAGTTGGAAGGATCCGAGGGAAGGGGGAACCCATGGACAAGGTTCTGCATTTCGAGATCACCGTGGACGACGAGGAGCGGGCGAAGGAGTTCTACGGCTCGATCTTCGACTGGGAGCTGAACTCCGCCGATATGGGCGGCGGGATGGCGTACACGACCATCACCACGGTGCCCATCGACGATCAGATGCGCCCCAAGGAGCCGGGTGCCATCAACGGTGGATTCACGAGCAAAGGCAAGGAGACGCCGTCGCCCGTGATCACGATCGGCGTCGACTCGATCGACGACACCTTGAAGAAGATCGAGGCCGGCGGCGGCACCACTGTCACACCGCGGACCCCGATCCCGAACATGGGCGCCTTCGCCTACTTCAAGGACAGCGAGGGCAACACGATGGGCCTGTTCGAAGGCGGCATGTAGCTGGGGGTCTCCGGGGTCCACATCCCGGGCAGACGATCAGTTCGCCGCGTACGTGGCCCGGTACACCTGTGGCGAGCTCGGCGCGACGATCGTGTGAGTCGCGGCTTCCGCCGTCGGCCCACGATGAGAACAGGTACGACACGCTATTCAACGATTGCGGCGTCAGCGCCGTGATGATCGTGTTCATCGAGCCGACGATCACCGTGCGTCCGAACGGAGTCACCTTCCCCACCCCGTTGACCTGCAGCCGCAGCCCGGTCGGATCCGATCGCATATACAACCGCACCGTCTGCGGGTCTAGCACGATCGTCTTGGATGCCGAAAGGCCCCACGAGTCGGTCGCCGTCAGCGTGAGCTGCAACGATGACGGGTACTCGTGGTCGGGCGCGACGAACGAGCCGGTCTTGCCGGTGCCGACCGTGCCGATGTCGTGCTCGTGGCAATTCGACGGGCAGTGCAGCATCACGAGAGTCCACTTCAGCGAGGATCCGGCGAGTGCGCCGTCCTGATCGTCCGCAGCCCGGCCGGCGAGTTCGATCGTCTCCCCGACGAACCAAAGGTGTGACGGCAGCGGCGCATCGATCACGGGCCGCGGCGGTGTGTCGCCCGGGTAGAGGGGCACAGGCCCGCTGCGTCCGGTCAGACCACCCGGATCCCGCACGCGCAGCCGTACGTACGCGACCCCGGACGTGGTGAGCGTTGTGTGCACCACGCGCCCCGTCGCGTCGTCGTACGCGCCGTCGTTGTCGAGGTCCCACTCATACGTGAGCACGTCGCCGTCGGGGTCGCTCGACCGCGACCCGTCGAGCGTGACGTCAAGCGGCACGGCGCCGTAGGCAGGCGTGGCGTCGACCGCCGCCACCGGCGCGCGGTTCGTCGTCCGCGAGGTGCGGCGCTTGGGTGCTATGCGGCCCGGTACGCCTGCCACGCCTCCGATGCGCGCACGGACTGATCCGGCGTGAACGCGTACATGCACGGGTCGTCGGTGTAGTCCATGAAGTTCTCGGTCGGGTCGAGCCCCGGCGTCAGGCACGTGTCGCGGCCGACCGGGCAACCGAACGCGGGCGATGCCTCCGCCGGCGTGTCGGCGATCAGGTCACCGTCGCCGGTGCACCCACCCTGGAACGTGTGGTACAGCCCGAGCCAGTGGCCGATCTCGTGCGTCGCGGTGTCGCCCTCGTTGTAGGGAGCGGCGTTCCCGCCCGGCAGACTCGAGTACAGGATGACGATGCCGTCGTTCAACGGGTTCGCCGTGTAGTTCCACGGGAAGGTCGCCCAGCCGAGCAGGTAGTGGCCGAGATCCGCGGTGTAGACGTTCAGCGTGTTGGCGCCGCCGACGCGGAGCGCTTCCTTCATGGCGGTCTCGCGGCCGGTGCCCGGGGACATGTTGAACCATCCCGACGTTGAGGGTGCGGTCGACGCTCACGAGCTTGAAGGAGAACGGTGTCTTCGCGCCGCCGGTGCGGCCGCTGTAGGAGTCGTTGAGCACGTCGATCTGCGCCTGGATGTGCGCCAGCGGGATGTTGCCGTCGCTGTAGGCGTCGCCGCGCGTGATCACGTGGAACGCGACCGGGATCGTCACCTTCGTGGCGCCGCCGCTGCCTGGCTCGCCAGGGAGGGATGCCTTCCGATCCACTTCGCGACGGGGTCGCTCGCGGGCACCTTCAGTGGCTCGGCCACCTTGCCGTAGCCGGCGTGCGTGATCTTCGCGGCCGAGGCTTTGGCTTCGTGGCACGACTGTTTCGTCGTGTGGCTGGAGTGGAGGTCACTGGCCGAGGTGGCCGGCGCGAGCAGCGCCACCATGAAGAAGGCGCTGACGACGGCGGCGGATAGACGAGCGACACGTCGACGGGTCATCTGGAGTCCCTCCCTCGCGGCCGAATCGGGGTTCGGGGGTGGCCGCAGGCTTCGAGCTTGCCACGAGCCGGCCACCTGTGTCGACACTCCTTGTCAGGCGCCTGACGACCTGAAGACGTCAGGCGCCTGACGACCTCTTGCCTAGAGCCGCTACGACCCGTACAGCCTGCGGACGGATTGGGACCGACAACTCCCCGGTCTCGCAGCGACGGGCGTCTTCCTGATCGCGGCCATCCTCGGATTGATTGTTGCGATCATCGGAGCGCGGCACGCGCCGCAACCTGGCGCGGTGTCCAGGCTGCTGTCGCGGCTGGGGCTTCGGTTGGAGTCGATGCCCGATCCGTGACGCCGCGACTCTGGACGGTGTCACTCGCGGATTGACAAGCTGTGAGTCGCGAGGCGCGTGGGGTGCAGGAGAGGGGCGCTGTGGAGAAGCGAATGATCGGCTCCGAGACGTTCTCGGTCATCGGGCTGGGTGGGTACGAGCTCGGGCAGGATCAGGGTTGGTCGGGTGCGCGTGAGGTGCTCACCGCGGCGTTCGAATCTGGGACCGACTGGGTCGACACATCCGAGGCGTACTTCGACGAGTTGAACGAACTTACGGTCGGCGCAGCGATGCGAGATGTCGGCGCAAACATCAAGGTCTCCAGCAAGGTCGCGCCCGACGCGAGCGGCTTCCGCGCCGACCAGATCCGGAAAGCATGCTCGGGCAGCATGGAGCGGCTCGGCATCGACCGGCTGGACATGTACCTGCTCCATTGGCCCGACGAATCCGGTGTGCCGCTGGAGGAGACGTGGACGGCCATGCGGCAACTCGTCGACGATGGTCTGGTCGTCCTCGCCGGTCTGTCGAACTTCGATCAGGCGCAGATCGAGCTGTGCCAGACCGTAGGTCCCGTCGACGTCATCCAAGAGGGCCTGTCGCCGATCGATCACCTGGAGACGCTTGAGCTGGCGCGATGGTGCCAGCAGCAAGGCATCGGCGTCGTGACGTACGAGCCGCTCGGCAGCGGCATGCTGGCCGGCGCGATCCACCGTCCGGATGACCTCCAACGTGTCGTCGGCGACGACTACCAGGAGTGGGGCTTCTGGCAGCGGCTGTTCGCACCGGGGAAGTTCGATCGGTCGGCGATCGTCCGCGACGGGATGCAGGCCATCGCCGAGCGGATCGGCTGCTCGCTACCCCAGCTGGCCCTCGCGTGGAACATCCAACAAGAAGGGGTCAGTGCAACCCTCGCCGGCACGAGCAACCCCGCGCACGCCCGCACGAACGCGGAAGCCGCCGACGTGGTGCTCACCCGAGATCAGATCGACGAGATCGACGTGCTGATCACCCTCGGCCCGACCTTCGCGTGAGTCGGGGTCAGCCCTGAGTCGGGGTCAGCCCTGGCCGTTGGCGATACAGGCGGCCGTGTCTTCATCACAAGGTTGATTCGGTTCCTACCCCTCGGAGGAGCGGGCGGCGCGGCGTCGTGCGATGTAGAGGCCCGCGAGGCCGAGGCCCAAGAGGCCGATCGCGGCCACCGTGTAGGGAGTGGTATCGGAGCCGGTGAAGGCGGTACCTCCGGTGCCTCCACCAGGATGCTCTCGGGGTGCGGGTGCCGCTCTCCGCCTTGACCGAGGTGGTCGGGGTGCTGGAAGACGAAGTCGGGCTTTCCGTGTCCGTCGGGGTACCCGTGTCGGTCGGCGTCCCAGTATCGGTCGGGCTGGGCGTCCCAGTATCTGTCGGGCTCGGCGTGCCGCCGGAGGTGCAGTGGCTCAGCTTCAGGAAGGCCGTATCGTTGTTCCCCTCATAGGTCGCCGTCGCCGTGTCACCGCGCCGAGATCGAGCCGTTGGTGTCGACCGAGTAGCTGCCGCCGCCGCTTTCCTCCATGACATAGGAGTGACCCTCGAACGTCAAAATGGCGCTCGTGATCCCTTGCGCCGGCGACAAGATCCAATGTCCGCCGTCCGAGCAGGGCAGGTTTTCCGAGCCTTGATCCTGTCCACCCGTCCACGAGACGCTTGTCGAGGCATGTGCCACCCCGATGAACAAGACCGTGAACGCGACGGTTCCCAGCAATGTAAGTCGCTTCATCGTTTCCCCCTCCAAGAGATCCGGCCATAGCCGGTGACACCGAGGAGGCCATACCCCGTTCGAGACCGAAGAAACGGACATGCGGGCCGAATCGCTCGCCGGATCCATGGCGTTGCAAAGGAGATCAGCGCTCACCGTGCCTTGGCTGATCCCGGGCTCGTTTCAGCGGCTTCAGACGGGCCACACGTACTCCAAGTCGTCCTCCACGTCGGGGAAGAGCGGACGGTAGTGGTCGGGGTCCTTCCGCACTAGCGCAGAGCGGTAGGCGCGATGGAGGTCGTCCCGCCCGAGCCAGGGCGGCATCATTCCGAGCCGCGCGAGCTCCTTCTGCGTCCGCACCGGCGCGCCGTGCAGGTGCGGCAGGAGCTTTTCGCCAACCGTGTCGGCTCGGCCGTGCGCCGTCCACTCGCGCACGATCGCCAGGCCATAGGTCACGAGCGCCGGCTCGTAGCCGCGCCACATCCGCGTCACGGGGTGGTTCACCCACCCGCCGCGCTCCCTGTGGAGCGCGTTGCAGATCTGCAGGACCTCCACGCGTTGCTTGCCCAGGCGCCGGCCGTCCAGCACCCGGGCCGTTTGCTCGAAGTCCGGGAAGGGGAGGAACGTCTGCACCCGGCCACCCTACCGACGGCCGCGAGAGTGACTCTGAACGACTTGCGAGCGGTCCAGACGTGCTTATCGATCCGTTGCGGAGTTGGGCCCAGCGACTCGGAACGTCAATCGCCACCTGCCTTCTTCCGACTGACGGGGTTGGTCCGGCAGCGGTTCGATGCCCGCGTAGCCCTGCTGGGTGAGTCGGTGCGTTCCGATCTTGAGCGCATCGCCCAAGGTCATGCCGGGGAAGTCCTTGACGTCGACGGTCTGCATCGTCATGACTAGCAGGCTACGTGCTACCTAAACGCGACTAGGACTAGAAGTCTCCCCCGACCTGCCCCGCCCCGACGACAACGGCGGATATTGATTGCGCGACCGGCTATTTCGGCGCCGTAGGCTTGATAGACGACGCCCGACTGGCTGATGCTGCCCGGATGAGCAAAGAGTTCGTGTGCACCGAATGCGGGTCCGATTCGCTCGTGTCCTCCGGAGTATTCGAACATGGGACCTGGATCCAGCGGCTCACCTGCTGGACGTGTCGCGACTGTCAGACGGTCATCGCCGTCCCTGAATCGGGAATCGAGACCGTGGAAGAGCCGGTCGACGTGGGTCTGATCCTCCTCGGACCCACCTTTGGGGACGGTCAGCCCTCTACTAAGGAGTAGGTCGCGAGGATCGCGCCCGTGGTCGTCACCTGACTGTCGACGAGCTGCAGCGACGCAAGCAGGCCGCTGTCTCGGAAGAGGCGCTTGCCACCGCCGACCACGACGGGGTCGATCATCAACCTCGCAGACGTTCAAGACCGGCGTCGTCAACCTGACCTACGGCCCCGCCGAAAGCTAGCGGGGGGCTCGGTCATGAAGTTCCGCGCGACGATCGAGCTCGGCGGCAAGACCGCGACCGGGATCGAGGGGCCGGCCACCGTCGTCGAGAAGCTCGACGCAGGCAAGCGCGTGAAGGTGCTAGCCACGATCCGTTCCCACACGTACCGGAGCAGCGTCGCGCCGATGGGCGGTCGGTTCATGTTGCCGGTGAGCGCTGAGGTCCGTGAGGCGGCGGGGGTTGCCGCCGGCGACGTCGTCGAAGTGAACCTCGAGCTGGACACCGCGCCGCGCGTCGTGGAGGTGCCGCCCGATCTCGCGGCCGCACTCAAGCGCGACAAGAAGGCGAAGACGTTCTTCGACGGGCTGTCCTATAGCCAGCAGCGTTGGTTCTCGTCGTCGGTCGAGGGCGCCAAGAAGCCGGAGACGCGCCAACGTCGAGTCGACAAGGCGATCGAGATGCTGCGAGAAGGCCGCGCTCGGTAGCGCCTACTCTTCCCGCTGCTTGAGGCGTTCGATGCCGTCGAGCATCAGGTCGAGGGAGAACTCGAACTCGAACTGGTCGTCGCAGCCGGGGCCGACGGTCGACGCGTCGTCGTGGCTGACCGCCAGGTACAGCTCGTAGATCGACGGGAACGTCGCCGACATCGCCTCGATCATCTCGGCCGGCATCGGGTCCTCGCCGTCGGACTGATCGTTGAACAGCTCCTGCGAGAAGCCCATCATGCGGCTGCCCATCGCGTGCATCGCGTGGTGCGTGAGGTCGATCGAGAACCCGCCCGCGATGAACATGCCGATCATCGAGTCCATGTAGGCCATCACGACGGGAGTGGGCTGGGTGCGCGACTCCATCACGCGCGAGGCCCACGGGTGGCGCAGCAGCGCGCGGCGCGCCGAGAGGATCCGGTCGCGGACCGCGGTCTTCCAGTCGGTGTCGGTGCGGGCGGGATCGATCTCGCCGACGACGACGTCGAGCATGCCGTCGAGCATCTCCCCCTTGTTGGCGAGGTGCTTGTAGAGCGCCATCGGCACCACGTCGAGCTCCTGCGCGAGCCGGCGCATGCTGAGCGAATCGGCTCCCTCCCGGTCGGCGAACGCGACGGCCGTGGCCAGGATGCGCTCCCGGCTCAGAGGCACGCGTGCCTTGGCTTCGAGGTCGGTTTCGGTCTTCATCCGCTCGGCCATTTGACAAGTGTACGCCGTACACAGTAGGTTCCGTCCATCGGTGTACGCCGTACACCACGCCAGGAGGGCGAGATGAAGGCGATCGTTCAGGACAAGTTCGGCTCGGCAGACGTGCTCGAGTTCCGCGATGTCGACGGATCCGGTGGTCGGCGACGACGACGTCCTCGTGCAGGTGCGGGCGGCCGGCTGCGGCCCCGACGTGTGGCACATCATGACCGGCAAGCCGTACTTCGTTCGGATCATGCCCGGGTTCAAGAAGATGAACGCCGCCGTGCGCGGCAGCGATGTCGCCGGGCGTGTCGAGGCCGTCGGCGCGAACGTGACGGACCTGCGGCCCGGCGACGAGGTGATGGGCGAGGTCAAGGGCTCCTTCGCCGAGTTCGCGATCGGCACCACCGAGACGCTCGTGCGCAAGCCGGCCAACATCTCCTTCGAGCAGGCGGCGGCCGTTCCCGTCTCAGGTTGTACCGCTCTTATGGCCCTGCGCGACGCTGCGTCGGTGCAGCCGGGGCAGACGGTGCTCGTCATCGGGGCGGCTGGCGGTGTGGGCACGCTCGCCGTGCAGATCGCGAAGGCGTCCGGCGCCAAGGTCACCGGCGTGTGCAGCGGGCCGAAGGCCGACCTGGTCCGTTCGCTCGGCGCCGACGACGTGATCGACTACACCAGCGAGGACTTCACGGACGGGAGCCGCCGCTGGGACGTCATCGTCGACGGGGCGGGGCGTCGGCCGCTGCGGCACCTCCGTCGCGCGCTCGCGCCGAAGGGGACGCTGGCGATCGTGGGCGGCGACGGCGGTGGCAACTGGACCGGCGGCTTCTTCCGCCAGATCCTGCGAGCGCCTCTGCTGTCCCTCTTCACTGGTCAGCGCATGCGCCCGGTCATCTCGAAGGTGAACCGAGCAGACCTCGAGACGCTGCGTGGGCTGATCGAAGACGGGAAGGTGACGCCAGTGGTCGATCGGACGTTCGCCCTGCCGGAGGCAGCAGATGCGGTGAGGTACCTGGAAGAGGGTCACCCGACAGGCAAGGTCGTCGTCACGGCGTAGATCCTCCAGAGCTTGGTTTGCAGGTCTCAACGGGACCTGTGCTGCGCCCGGCGCGACCTCGGGCTTCGGTACACTGCCGCTCGTTTCCTGACCAGCCGAAGCGAGGTTCTCTTTCATGTCACGAGTCATCTTGATCGCGTGGGATGGCGCCGACTGGCGCATCCTTGACCCCCTGCTCGAGCAGGGCGCCCTGCCCAACCTTCAGGCGTTGATCGATCGGGGGCAGAAGGACGTGCTGCGGAGCACGGTCCCGACGCACTCGTGGAGTGCGTGGCCGAGCTTCCTGACCGGCGTCGACCCGGTGGACCACGGGGTCTACGACATCCTCGAGACGGTGCCGGGCACCCACAAGCAGTACCCGGTCACCTACAAGTCGATCAAGGCGCGCACGTTCCTGGACGACCTCACGGCCGCGAACAAGAACATGCTGCTGCTGGACGTGCCGCTCACGTTCCCGGCACCGCAGCCGCTTGCGGGCAACCTGCTGGCCGGCGGTGTGCTGCCGAAGAACCGCTCGTTCACCTCGCCGACCGACCTGCCCGAGACGCTCGCAAAGGCCGGGCTCGAGTGGCCGATCAACGGCATGAGCTGGACGACGTATCACAACAAGCCGGACCCCTACCTGGACGAGGCCTACGAGGTCACCGCCAAGCGCATCAAGGTCAGCGAGTGGCTGATGGACAACACCGAGTGGGACCTGATGGCCAGCGTCTGGGTCAGCATCGACCGCACCCAGCACTGCCTCAGCAACTACGTGGCGCCCGATCACCCCGACTACGTCAAGAACAAGGACTCGCGCATCGGCAACAAGGTGGCCGACATCTTCCGCCAGGTCGACGAGGCGATCGGTTCGTTCGTCAGCCGTGCGCGGCCCGACGACATCATCCTGTTCATCTCCGACCACGGGTTCCAGTCGTGCACGCGCACGATCAACATGGACCGCCTGCTCCACGAGTTCGGGTACCTGGACTTCAGCGCGGCCAACGCCGTGTTCGGGCCGATGCAGTGGGGGCCGATGCGCAAGGTCGCGCGCAAGGTCTACGACACGCTCGGTCTGCACGGCAAGGTGAGCCTGCCGCAGTCGGTGAACTGGTCCAAGACCAAGGCGTATACGACGATCCGCTCGACCGGCGAAGGCGTCAGCCTGAACGTGGCCGGCCGTGAGATCGACGGGGTGGTCGACCCAGGTGACTACGAGAAGGTGCGCAACGAGCTGCTCGACCGCCTCGGCACGTTCGTCGATCCCAAGACCGGCAAGAAGCCCGTCAAGGAGATCTACAAGCGCGAGGAGATCTTCAAGGGGCGCTACGCCGACACCGCGCCCGACATCCTGATGGTGCCCGCGGAGGGCTACTCGCTCTCGCACGCCAAGGCCGCCTACGAGGACGCCGACTGGGTCAGCGGCGACCACCGTATCGAGGGCACGATCGTGGCCGTCGGTCCGAACGTGAAGCCGTTCGAGACACCGCCGGCGCTGATCGACATGGCCCCGACGATCGTGGCGGCGTTGGACGCGCCGACGGCGGTCAAGCCGAGTGGTCGCGTGCTGCACGAGATCGTCGGCGCGGCCGAGCTGGTCGCACGTGAGGCGACCGAGACCTCATCGGCCGGCGCGGCGATCCCGGGCATGGGCAACGAGGCCCAGGTAACCGACACCGAAGCCGACGAGATGGAAGAACACCTGCGAGGCCTCGGCTACATCGAGTAACAGGACGCTCGGCCACCACAGAGTTGTTTGAACTGATCGAGAACCACCTGGGCAAAGCGTTCGTGAAGGTCCAGCAGGCGATGCAGGTCCAAGTGCCTATGATGCAGCCGCCCAGTCCGAGCAATCCGTAAGCCGGGCTGGCTGCTCCACTCCCACTTAGGTGAACACAGACACCAAGTCAGCGATCGGAGGAACTCGAGTGAGCGAGGCAGCGACACCAGCAGTGGCCGCGGGGAACCGGGTGTCCACGACGCGAATCGTCGGCGCCGCCGCGGTCGCCTTAGCCGCGTCGGTGGTCGTTCAGAACGCGGTGTTTTTTGTGGGCCCTGAAGCGCCCACCTACGCCACGCCTCTTGGTGAGGTCCTCGCCTACCACGCCGAGAACCGGGGCGTCGTGGCCGTCTCCGTGGGTCTGGAGGCCGTGATCCTGCCGCTGCTCCTGTTGTTCGTCACGGGACTGCACGGGCTCGTGCAGCGCCGTGGCGGCGCAGGGGCTGACTGGTCGCGGCTCGCGGTGGCAGCCGGAGCGACACTCGCGGCGGTATCCGCCCTCGTCATGACCACGCACATCGCGGTCGTGCTCGCCGCGGATGGCCTGGCCGAGCCGACCCCCGCCTTCGAGATGGCCTGGCAGCTCCATGCCGCGGCCTTCGCGCTCGCGCTGCCCGCGCTCGGGGCGACCTTCATCGGCGCGGCATTGGCCACCCACGCCAGCGGTTTGACGCGGCCGTGGCAGCGGCTGCTAGGCGTGGCGGGCGGCAGCTTGCTCATCTTGGCCGGGGCCGGAAACCTCGCCATCGCGGATGGCTCGCCACTGCTGTTCGTCGGGCTTCTGGGCTTAGCTGCGTGGCTCGTCTGGCTCGTTGTCACCGGCCTACGGCTCATCCGTGGACAGGGCTGACGTCGCTCTAAGCCTCGCGAACCTTCCGGTTCGCGCTCGAGGGACATTGAGCAACCCTCGCCCACCGTGGCGTCCTGTTCATCCAGGGGGGCGACGCCTGACTCGGGAACTGTAGCCGCCGAACCCTCGCTCTTCGTCGTCCACAACTCGCCCGTGACGACGCTCGAGTTGCAGGCAGCAAACGTCGCGCAGATGATTGTCTGTGGAAGGAGATGAACATGGGGAAAGTCCGCACAGGGCTCTCAGTCTCGCTCGACGGGTTTATCAGTGGGCCGAACGACGGCCCTGAAGCACCCATGGGTGTCGGCGGCGAGAGGCTCTTGGCGTGGTACTTCGGTGGCGACACGGAATACAGGCTGCCTGGAACCGACATGGTCTTCATGGTCGCGGCCCAGACCGCCGAGTTCCTCAAGGAGACGCGCGAAGCGACAGGGGCCTTGGTCTTTGGTCGAAGGACGTTCGACCTCACAAATGGGTGGGGTGGCAAACACCCGTTGGACGTACCGGTCTTTGTTCTCGGCGGCTCGGTCCCACAAGAGTGGGTCTACGAAGGATCGCCGTTCACGTTCGTCACGGACGGACTCGAAAGCGCCGTAGAGCAAGCGAAGGCGGTGGCAGGCGACAAGGACGTAGGGGTGGGTGCCGCGAGCATCGTGCAGCAGTGCATCAAGGCTGGGCTCCTCGATGAGATACACCTCGACCTGGTACACGTCCTTCTCGGGGGCGGTGTCTCGTTGTTCGACCACCTAGGGACCGGCCCGATCGACCTGGAGCGCACGAAGGTGATCGAGGGCGCTGGGGTCACGCATCTCACCTTCCGCGTCATGAAGTGAAGTACGCCGGGGACCCCGGCGCTTCCAGGTACATTGACCGACCCTGGGACATCGGGGCCAGCCGTTCCTCGACCAAGCGATGGGTAGGCTGGTCGCGTGCAGAGAGGAATCCTGAAGCATTACGCCCACGTCCTGCCTCGCATCTTCGCTGAGCGGGTCTTGTGGCAGGACTTACCGACGCTACGGGCGTGGCGCGAAGGCCATCTGGACGTCGACATCATTGATGGCTTGTGCAGGCGGAATCAAAGCCGGCGTCTGGAGACCTTGTGGGTAGTTGGTGAAGTCAAAGCGTGGCTCGCGCAGGAGCTGGCAAAGCAACACAGCCCGCCGCAGGACCTTGCGGCACGACTCGAGATCGAGTTTTCAACCACCAGTGGTCCGAGGAATGTCGATGTCGTGTTCGACATCTCGGCCACGCTCACAACCGGCGATCAGGTCTTCGTTGATCGGTTCAACGTGCGTCAGAGCGTGTGGAGCTTGCCAGGTCAAGTGATGGATCCTTCTTCGGGCTGAAGCGGCTCTCCCTCTAGGAACCTTCCGAACTCTCTGGCAGCCGAGAGGGCTTACGCTGGCTTCCGGGAGTCGCCCCTTCGGTGCGAACCTCGCCGGTCCGATGAGCGGGCGTCATCGAGACGTGGATAGGATGAGCCGTGAAGTCCAAGTTTCGCGTGCTCGTCGAACAGCCAACGCGGGGCAAGCGCTGGGTCGCCGTTGCGGCGGACTGGCCGGGACTCGAACGGGGCGGCAAGACGGAGGACGTGGCGGTCGAGAAGCTCGTCGGCTACGTCCCGCGGTACCTTCCAGTCGCGAAGCGCGTCCGGCTGGGCTCGCAGCTTACGAGCCAGACCAACCTTGACATCATCGGTCGGTACCCGGGGGTCGGCTCGACCGATTTTTGGGGCATCTCGTTCGCGCCCTCGCCGCTGGACCGCGAGCCGTTCGACGCGCCGACGTTCGACCGCCAGGTGCGGCTGCTCCGCGCGGCGTGGGCCGAGTTCGACGAGACGGCCGCCCGCGTATCGGCTGAGCTCCGGCCGGGTGTCCGGGGCGGCGGCCGCTCCCGTGACAAGATCATTCGCCACGTCCTGGCGAACGAGGGTGAGGACTTCTCGAGGCGCGTGCAGGCAAAGTCCGAGCTGGTGGACCTGCTGACGCCGAAGGGACTCGCCCAGCACCGTGACCGCTTCGTTGAGGCGATGCGCGCGTGGTACAAGGAGGGCAAGCCGCTCGGCAAGTGGACGATCCCATACCTGCTCCGACACACCGCTTACCATGTGCTCGACCACACCTGGGAAATGCAGGATCGAGACCTGACGGACGACGCCACCACCAGGTGACCGGGTGTTCCCGCGGGCGCGCAGGAGTCAGTCGAGCGACTTCCAGGCGAGGACAAGAAGGGCAGCTCTGGCGATGCCAAAGATCCAGGCGATCGGCAATGCGAAGCCGAGCCAGAAGATCGCCTCAACCGGGAACAGGACGAGGCTAAGGACAACCCCAGCCTCCGATCCGTTCCACACCAGCCAGGCGGCCCAAGAGGCAGCCAGGGTCACCATCAAGAACGCGATCAGGAGTACGGCGAGGATGCCGTCTCCCACCCGTGACGACCACGGGCCTCCGTACATGGGGAAGAGACCGAAGAACTCCGGCAGTGTGCCGCGCTGCAGTAGGTAGACGGCGACCGGAGCCGCCGTGATGCCGAAGCCGGCAGCGTAGATCCACGTCAGTACCGCGTAGACATGCGCGTAGCTCACACCCCCACCCGATCCACTCGATTGGCGTTCAACGTACATCCGCGCGCCCTGGGTCAGCCAAAGGTTTCGTGCCCCGGTTTGTGCGGGACACTGGCTGTCATGAGTGATGCCGCTTTGGGGATAGGCCGAAAGAAATCCCGACGGGCGTGTCGAAGCGGGTGGCCGCTGTTCGTCGAGAGGTCGGAGCATGGTCAGAGGAAACGAAGCGCGGTAAGAGGAGGAGATATGGCCGAGTACCTCGTTCTATTCAACCAGGAGTGGGTGCCGGACCTCACGGAAGAGGATCTGCGGGAGGCGTCCCGACGTGTGACAGCCCTGAGGGCAGAGATGACGGCAGCGGGAGTCCTCATCTTCACCGGCGGACTGGACGACGCTGCGCCCGTGTTCAGTGTCGATGTGTCGAGTGGCCCCCCGCTTGTCACCGACGGTCCCTTCGCCGAGACCAAGGAGCAGCTCGGCGGCTTCGCCGTCATCGATGTGGCCGACGAGGGGGCCGCGCGGTTGTGGGCGGAAAAGATCGCGGTGGCGTGCGGTTGGCCCCAGGAGGTGCGACGGTTCAGGTACGCGGCTGACCCCTCGGGAGAACAGTAGCGTCGGGCGACGCACCCGGCGGGACTACCCTTCCAGCTCGATAAGCCAATGATGTCCTGGGTGGATGCGTTCTAGAGCGTCTGTCAGCCAACGGCGTTGAAGCTGATCCAGCGACGGCAGGACCGCTGCGAAGTCGGCGTTGTCTTTCGCCCGATCGTGCTTCGCCTTGAACAAGAGCACGATCTCGGGAACCATGTAGGGGATCCCGTCCTTGGTGGTCTTGATGACCTCGGCGTAGGGACGACGGATGGTTCTTTCGCGACGACAGATCCACACGTCGCCGTCGTGCGGATCTCGGAAGACGTCGAGGTGGTAGATCCCCGTCGTTCGATCGCGGACCCACGTCTGGTGCATCACATCGAAGGCAGCCTGATCTTCTAGCGGCCAGATATGGCCCGAGCCGACGACTTCGAAGTAGAACTCCGAAAGGGCGCGGCGGATCTCGGGGAACCGAAGGGTCGGGACGGCGATCTCTGTGTCCTCGTGAACACGGGTCTCCACGCCGAGGTAGAGGTCGATCGCCCAGCCGGCCGTGACGCACCACGGGACATCGACTTCGCGTAGCCGTTCGGCGACCTCTCGTGGATGCCATGGGTGCCAGGGTGCTGTCTGGTCCACCTCGGTTCCACCAAGCGGAAGGTCTTCGTTTTCGCTCACGCTCCCCCCTGCGGGCAGTATGGGCCGATGTGCGTGTCGTTGATCGGTGACGGTGTCAGGCTTGCCCGGATGACCGAAACGCCCACACTGCACTTGACCGTCGGCCTGCCTGGCGTCGGCAAGACAACCCTCGCTCGGAAGATCGCGCACGAGGACAAGGCAGTTCGGTTCTCACCCGACGAGTGGATGATTCCCCTCTTCGGAACGACGTGGCGTGAACCCGACGCCGGCGGCAAGCGAGACGTCCTCGAAGGTCGCCTGTTGTGGGCCGCGCACGAGGTGCTTGGCGTCGGCGGCTCTGTCGTCGTCGACTTCGGGTGCTGGTCGGAGGCAGAGCGCTGGGCCGTACGCGCCGTCGCGGAACATGGGGGCGGACGTTTCCGCCTGTACTTCGTCGATCTGCCCGAGGCGGAACGACGCGCGCGCGCAACGGCTCGCTCGGAGGGAGACCCGGGCGCGACCTTCGAGCTGACCCCGGGCGACCACGATCGTTTCCGAGGCGTCTTCGAGGCTCCCACGGAAGCAGAGATCGCTGCCGAACATCTGCCTACGCCGCCCGCGGGTCATAGCTCATGGCTGGCATGGGCTGCCGACCGGTGGCCCAGCCTTCCCGACTTCGCTGACGAGCAGTTCTTGATGCCGCGGTGACCGACATGGAAGAGGTCAAGGTCGTCGTCGCCCATGACGAGCGCGTGACCCTGCGCGTCGGCGACGTGTTCCTGAAGATCGACACCGATCAGTCGCGCACCGACGTCGAGGTCGAGGCGATGGCCATGGCGCCGATCCCGACTCCGGAGGTCCTGTGGCGGAAGCCGCCCGTGCTTGCGCTCGCCGCCCTCCCGGGGACGGCGCTCGGCCGCCTCGGCGAGCCGTCGACCGCGTCGTCGTCGGCGTGGGCCGCGGCCGGTGTCGCCGCCCGGATGCTGCACGACGCGCCACTGCCGCCATGGCCTGGCCGGAGCCGCGACGAGATCGCATCGCGACTCGACACCGAATGCGAGTGGCTCGTCACGAACGGCGTCCTTCCCACCGAGATGGTCACGCGCAACCGCCAGATCGCCGAGACAGCGCTCCGACCGTGGACACCGGTGTTTGCGCACGGCGACCTGCAGATCACCCACGTGTTCGTCGACGGTGACGAGATCACCGGAGTGATCGACTGGTCCGAGGCGTCCCAGGGCGACGCCATGTACGACCTCGCCACCTTGACGCTCGGACACGAGGAGCGCCTCGCCGAGGTAGTCGCCGGCTACGGCGCCGACGTCGACCTCGACCTGCTCCGCGCGTGTTGGTCGCTGCGAAGCCTTCTGGCGGCCCGCTGGCTGATCGAGCACGGCTTCGACCCGAACACGCCAGGCTGCGAGTTTGACGTGCTGAGATCAGCGGCCGCTCGAACCAAGCGGTGAGCGTGATCACAATCCCTGCTATCGCGTCTCGCCCTTGCCGAGGTCTGCGGGGACCAACGAGAAGACAATACAATCGACACGCCGGCCGCCGATGTCCTCGTATGACCGAAGAACGCCCTCCTTCACGAAGCCGCTCCGCTTTGCTACCCGTTGGGATCGGTCGTTCGACGGGTCAGTCGTCAGTGAGAGGCGAGCCATCCCCAGCTCCCCGAGCGCCCATCGGGAAACCAGTTGCACCGAACGTGTGGCGAAGCCCTTTCCTCTGCCCTCGGGCAGGAGCCAGTACCCCACGCTGCCACGATGAGCGTCCACCGGGTCGACCTCCACCCAGGCATGTCCGAGGCAGGCATCGATCGGATCACAGACGGAGAACGTTGCCCTTGTGCCCCGGGTCCAGCGCGTCAAGTTGAGTTCCAGCAGCTCGCGCGCCGCATGGTCAGATGGGCCCATCCACCGGACGATCTCCGGGTCGACCATCCGCCGTTCGATCGCAGGCAAGTCCTGCTCGCTTGGCACTCGAAGTGCGACAACGCCATCGCTCAGGGGTGGATCGGGAACCGTGAGTTCCACGCCGCCAATCATAGGGTTCGCCGCGTATCTCCAGGCTCACCATGCGCGTCTGGCCTCTGACGCGGTCGAGTTGGCTAAGTCTCTGTCGGTGACTCGCCGGGGTGATGCATCGAAAGGTGGTGCTCCCTTTCGGCATGACTATCGACGGTGAAGCCAAGCCCTTCATAGAAGCGGCGAGCGCGAACGTTGTTGGTGAAGACGTGCAGCCGCACGGTCCGACCTTGCCTCAACAGATCGTGGACGACAGAGGTGCCCAGGCCACGGCCCTGGGCTTCGGGCAGAAGTTCCATCCGAGAAAGGTAGAGGTGATCAACCTCATCGATCACCTCTAAAACACCGACCGCATTCCCATCGTCGTCCTCGATTATCGACAGGCGATCGGCATCGAACCACTCGGCATGGTGGTTCCGCTGGAAATCGGGGTCCCAGCCATAGACCGGCTCGATGTACTCGCGCAACGAAGCCTCATTCAGACGGAAGCAGAACCCGTCGTCGGCGTTGGTCGCCCTACGGAGTCTCACCGTCGAAGGATAGGGGGCAGACTCCCGCCCAGGCTCGCCGAGTCGTTGCCGACCTCGTCGCGATCGCGTCGCCCGCTAATCGCTCGGCTGCGCGGGGGCTGCTTCCTGTTCACGAGCCCGCTTGGCGTGCCGGAAGCCGAGCAGTGCGAGGACCAAGAACAGAACGGCGCCGACGAAGGCGGCGATCGCGGCATACCCGGCGATCGTGCCCATCGTGGCGAACGCGTAGCTGTATAGGAGCAGGCCACGGAGCGTCTCGCCCTGGAACAACGTCGCCTTCTGGCCGGCGAGTTGCTCGCAGCTCGTGGACTTCGCGGCCGCGGGGTCCGAGCACTCTGCGAGGTACTGCCCGCTGACCTCGGAGTAGGTCTTGCCTCCGGCCGCCTCATCGAGATGGACCGCGATGAAGTGATCGGCGTACGCCTTGGCCTGGTTTCCCGTTGTCATCTGTTGCCCGGCGTATGGCTCAAGGGCCGCCTTGTCTTCGGCCGGGAGCGTCGCGAGGCCGGTCTGCTCGGTCGGCATCGTGATCTTCTGTGCCGCGAGCTGGTTGTGAACCTCGTTTCCGATGAACACGTTCCCCCAGACCAGCAGGCCACCCGCCACGAGCAGGATGACCGCCAGGAGAAGTCCGCCGACCGAGATGAGTCTGTCTAGGGTGGCGCGCATCATCAACCTCCAACCCCGAACTCTAGACCTACGGGCCGACTTGAGGCGAATGACATACTTCCCTAGGAATGGATCGACGGACCCGTGCGATCGGCATCACCATCGGTGTGGTAGTGGCGATGTTCGCGCTTGCCGGGCTGTTCGCCTACACCGTCGTCGCTCGAGAAGCGTCTCCAGGTCCCGGTTGGCTCAAGGCCGGGTCGGCTGCCGACATCGAGCGCCAAGGAGTCACCAAAGTCGACGACAGCGCTTACGTCGTCTCCTATGGCGGTCTTCCCCTGTTCGCGTTCGCGGCTTCCTACGATGAAGGCGTGGAAGGGATCCACGAGGTGGTGTTCTACTGCGCCTCGAGCGGCGGGTTCTACAACGAGCCGCACTCGACGCAATACAACATCGTCGGCAGATACATTGCCGGACCCGCGCCGTCTTCGACGCTTCCCCGGGTGGCTGTGTCAGTCCTCGATGGCGAGGTCTGGGTCGATCCTGACCAGCCACTCGCGGGACTGGTACCCGGTGCGTTTGCGGTCCAACAGCAACCGATGAGGTTCTGCCAGTCCTGACGGAGGAGGTCTGATCATGCGGAAGCTGATAGCGACGGTATTCAACTACTCGCTCGACGGCCTTATCGCCGACGAGGACACCGACTTTTGGAAGTTCTGCTTCAGCCTGCCCGAGAACAATGAGCCCGACGACCCGGCGCAACTCGAATTTCTCCGGGGCGCGTACGCGCACATCATGGGCCGCACCGCCTACGAGGGCACCGCCCAGTCCATGACAACAACGGTCACCGACCATCCGTTCGCCGACATCCTGAACGCCGGGCGCAAGGTCGTCTTCTCCCGGACCCTGAAGACGGCCGAGTGGGCCAACACCACGATCGCCGCTGGCGACACGGCAGAAGAGATCGACAAGCTGAGGCAAGGCGGCGACGGCTACATCGTGGTCTGGGGCGGGGTAAGCCTCTTTCGGTCGCTCATGCAGCTCGATCTGATCGACGAGCTCCAGGTGAGCATGTTCCCCTACATCGCGGGCGAGGGCACCCGGTTGTTCGACGGCGTTCCCAAGTCCTACGCGCTCGACCTGGTCTCCAGCACCGCCTCCGCGAGTGGGATCGTCGAGCTGCAGTACCGCCGGCGCCGTTAACGCAGCGGCACCGCTTGGGTAGGCTCGTTGCGATGGTCGAACCGACGTACTCGGTCAAAGCTCTCGATGAGTCGACGTGGGACGCGTTCGCCGCGTTGGTCGAACGCAACAACGGCGTCTTTGGCGGCTGCTGGTGCATGGGGTTCCACCCCGAAGGGGTCGGCAAGCAAACCACGGCGGCCCTCAACCGCAAGCGGAAGCTCGGTCGTGTTCGAGCGGGTGAGGCCCATGCGGCGCTCGTTTTCAACGAGGACGATTGTGTTGGTTGGTGCCAATTCGGTGTTCCCGCTGAGTTGCCGCGGATCAAGAGTCGCGCTGCGTACGAGAAGGGTCAGACGACACCGCCGGACTGGCGGATCGCGTGCTGCTACGTCGGCAAGGGGCACCGGCGTCAGGGCGTCGCCACCGCCGGGCTCGCCGGTGCGCTCGACCTCATCGCGGACCTGGGAGGAGGGACCGTTGAGGGATACCCGGAGGACGCAGACTCGGTGCCCGCCGGCTTCCTCTACAACGGTGCATTGTCGACCTACGAACAACTCGGGTTCACCCGCGATCGGAAGATCGGCAAACACCGCTGGGTCGTCACCCGGGTTGTCGACCCGACTGTCTAACAAGGGGAGGAGCACATCATGGCCAAGGTGGTCGCACTCATGTCGATGTCTCTCGACGGGTACGTCGCCGACGCGAACGACGGCGTCGACGAAGTGTTCGACTGGTACTTCTCGGGCGACGTCGAGGTCCCCATGCCGATCCCGCCACCGGACTTCACGTTCCGCACCTCGGCGGTGAGCGCCGAACACCTCAAGGGCTTGATCGCTGAGGTCGGCGCAATGCTCACCGGTCGACGCACGTTCGACGTCGCCCACGGCTGGGACGGGAATCACCCGTGGGATGTACCCGCGTTCGTCGTCACCCACGAAGTACCCGACGGCTGGCCACGGCCCGGCTCGACGGTCCAGTTCGTCACCGACGGCATCGAAAGTGCCGTTGCACAAGCGAAGTCGGCTGCCGGCCCGAAGTCCGTGGCGGTGCACGGCGCCCAAACGATCCAGGAGTGCCTGGACGCCGGGCTGCTCGACGAGATCCAGGTCGATGTGGCTGCCGTCTTGTTCGGCGGAGGAGTGCGGCTGTTCGACCACCTCGCGAACACACCCGCCGTCCTCGGGAATCCGACGGTCGTCGCCGGCGTGGGTGTCACGCATCTGCGCTATCCCGTGCACACGTCGTAGCCCACGAGCTCCCGCCTGAGGCTAGGCTCTGTATCGGAGGTGTCTGTGGCGACCGAGGCCGTTCCCGCTCAAACGTCGAGCGACTCGATGATCCAAGCGTGGTGGTTCAGCTTCCTCGTTCGAACCGGGCTCGTCCTGCTCGCCTTCTGGGCCCTGTGGTTCGCACAGGATCGGTACGGCGCCTTCCGGGTGCGACTCTCGCCGTTCTTCACCTACGACAACTCGCTGTGGCTTCTGTCGGTTGCGGCGACGATCGTGGCCGGCTTCCTGTTCGGGCTGGCGGCCTGGCTGCCCTTTACGAGGATCCGATACCTGCCGAGCCGACTCTTGCTCGCCGCTGTGGCGCTTGTGCCGGCTCGCTCACTTCTGGTGGATCTTCTTGAATCATCACGGAAGTCCAACGGGCTGGCTGTGGCGTCTGTACTGGTTCGACATGTCAGTACAGACGCAGTTCGTCCTAGCGGGGTTCGCCGGTGTTGCGCTCGCCTCGGGGTTCCGTGCAAAGGACCAAGCCCCGGGATACTCGAGCCATGAAGCTGACGACCACCGCGCAGGTCTCCGTCGACGGAGTGATGCAGGGGCCCGGCGGGCCGGACGAGGACGATCGCGGCGTCTTCGAGCGCGGCGGATGGGCCCACTTCGACAACGAAGCCGGGAAGGTCATGGACGAGATCTACCAGCGCGCCGGCGCGTTCCTGTTCGGCCGTCGCACCTACGAGATCTTCGCCGGCTCCTGGGGAACGTGGGACGACCCGGGCGACAGTCCGATCTGGACGGCGTTGCACACGCTGCCCAAGTACGTGGCATCGACCACACCCTTGGACCCGGAGTGGGCGAACACGACCGTCATCTCCAGCGACGTCGAGGCTGCCATCCGCGAGCTGAAGGCCAAGGAGGGAGGCGAGCTGCAGGTGCACGGCAGCGGCGCCCTGTTCCGGTGGCTGCTCGACAACGACCTCGTCGACGAGATGAACCTGTTCATCTTCCCCGTGCTCGTCGGTCAGGGCAGGCGGCTGTTCGCCGACACCGGCCCGGACAGAGCGCTCGAGCTGGTCGGATCGCAGACCACCCCCGGCGGAGTGACGATCCAGGTCTACCGGCCGACCGGACGCCCGGAGTACGCAACGCGCCACGGTCGACTGACCCGCCCGGGTCGCCCCAACCGCACGAACCGGTTCCAGGTCTCGCTCGTAGACCCTCCAGACACGTGGCGATCCACGCGGAACGAAGGGGAGGGGACGGGTATGGCTGAGCCGAGCCTGTACGAACGATTGGGCGGAGTGTTCGCGATCGCTGCGGTGGTCGACCATTTCAGCGATGCGGTCGTCAAGAACCCCATCGTCGGCCAAGCGTCGGAGAACCCCGAGCTTCGTGACTGGCACACGAACCACTTGGACAGACTGCCGGGGCTGAAGTTCATGCGGACGCTGTGGGTCTGCAACGTCGCCGGTGGACCGTTCTCGTTCAATGCCACGAAGCCGGGAAGCACCCCTCTCGGGTTGGAAGAGGCTCATCGCGAACTCCACATCCGCCCCGAGGAGTTCGATGAGGTCGCGGCCGAGCTGGGACGCACTCTCGATCACTTCGGGGTCCCACCGCGTGAGAAGGATGAAGTCCTCTCGGCGTTCGCGGCGCACAAGGGGGAAGTGACCGAGGGATCGATGGCCTCGTCCTGAGGGAGCCTTAGGTATTCTTGCGTCGTGCGGCGTCTCCTGCCCTTGGTGTTTCTCGCGAGCCTCGTCGTCGGGCTGGCCCCTTCCGCGAAGGCAGCGTGCGCTGCCCCGCCGCCGGACTTCTACTCGTTCAAAGAGATGATCCGCAACGATGCGACGAACAGCGACTACTTCGACCGGATGATGATCGGGAGGGTTCAAGCCATACGAGACCCGGGCGCCGTGGGAGGCAATGCCGTGGCCGTGCTGGCCGTTCGACGGCACCCGACCGGTTGGACCCCGCATACCGCTCGAGTGCGGTTCTACAAGCAGAAGCCGGGCTCCTGGGTCGAGGACAACGTCAACTTCCGTCTCCACGACCGCTTCGTCGTCATCGCCCACCAACTCGCCGACGGGTCCTATCGGCATGACGGCGGGTGCGGTGACACGAAGCACGTCGCGGAGAGTCGTTTCGAGTCTCTGCTCTTCCTGGCCAGGAAGTACGACTGAGCTTCGTCCGCCGAGCCGGCCGACCTCAGAAATGCGCTCACTTCTCCCTGACTGACCTCCTGCGCTAGGCTGCCCGGCGCAGGGAGGGGCATATGCAAGCCGGGCGGATGACGTCACTGCTCGATCGGCTTGCGGAGATCGGCGCACGGCCGGACGACACCAGCGAGGATCGTCTGCGGGCCGGCGCGCTGATCCTCGCGTCGATCGTGCTCGCCGCGATCTCGTGTTTCTGGATCGGGGTCTATCTGGCGTACGGCTACGAGACCTCGGCCGCCATCCCGTTCGTCTATCAGATCGTCACGCTCGTCGGACTGCTCGCGCTGTCGCGCACGAAGCGCTTCGACATCTTCCGCACCACCCAGCTGGCGGCGTGGCTGATCCTTCCCGCGCTCCTGCAGATCACGCTTGGCGGGTTCGTGGCGTCCAGCGGCATGATCCTGTGGGCGGTGCTCGTGCCGTTCGCGGCGGTCGCGTTGCTCGGCGTGCGCCGCGCGATGCCGTGGCTGCTGGCGTTCTTCGTCGTGCTCGCCGTGCTGGTGCTGTTGAACCCGCGGCTCGCACACCACCCGCACGGCTTCCCGCGGTCGCTCGTGGTCGCGTTCATCGTGCTCAACATCTCCGGGCTCGTGCTGGGCGGGTTCGTGCTGCTCGGCTTCTTCGTCGATCGCAGCGAGCAGGCCCGGCGGGAGCTCGCCGAGGAGCAGGAGCTCTCGGAGATGCTGCTGCGCAATATGTTGCCGACGGCCATCGCCCATCGGTTGAAGCAGGGCGAGGGCACGATCGCGCAGGCGCTCGACGAGGTCACGGTCCTGTTCGCCGACATCGAGGGGTTCACGCGGCTCAGCGAGGAGATGCCACCGGAGCACGTCGTGGGCCTGCTCGACCGCATCTTCTCGGCCTTCGACACGCTCGCCGATCTCGAGGGCCTGGAGAAGATCAAGACGATCGGCGACGCCTACATGGTCGTCGGCGGCGCGCCGGAGCAGCGGATCGATCACGCGCAGGCGATCGCCCGGCTGGCGCTCGCGATGCGCAAGGCGCTGGCGCCGATCGCGGTCGGTGTGGTCGGCGGCCTGCAGATCCGCATCGGCATCGACACCGGCCCGGCCGTGGCCGGCGTGATCGGCACGCGCAAGTTCATCTACGACCTCTGGGGCGACACCGTGAATACCGCGAGCCGGATGGAGTCCCACGGCGTGCCGGGCGAGATCCAGCTGACGGAGCGCGCGGCGGCGGCGCTCGACGGCGCCTTCGAGCTCGCGCGGCGCGGTCCGATCGAGGTCAAGGGCAAGGGGCTCGTCGAGACGTTCTTCCTGTTGGGCGAGCGTCAGCCCGACGTCCGCTCCACCTGACGCTTCAAGCGCTTCAGACGGTCGTCCCAGCCGGCGCCGACGTCGACCATCCAGTCCATCGCGTCGGTGAGCGGCCGCGGCGTGAACGTGTAGACGCGGCCGCGCACCGGGCCCGAGCCCGCGACGAGCCCGGCGTCCTGCAACACCACGAGATGTTTGGCGACGGCCTGCCGCGTGATCGGCAGGTGCCGCGACAGCGAGCTGAGCGTCGCCGGGCCCTCCTCGGCGAGCGCGCGCATCATCGCGCGCCGCGTGGGGTCGGCCAGCGCCTCGAAGACGGGGTCGGGATCGGTCACGACGCGGCCGCCGTCGCCTGCTGCGACTCGGTGATGCGCACGAGCGTGCCCGCCTCCACCGGCGAGAGCTCGATCGTGACGCGCGAGGACTCGCCGAGCTCCATGCCGAAGCCCGCGCCGCGATGCTCGCGCCAGCGCCACGTCAGCATGTGGGAGCGCTCGACCTGCTCGACGACGCCGCGGCGCACCGATCCGTCGGCGAACCGGAACAGCACCGGGCCGCCGACGACCGGCTCGAGCCACGCGTCGGCGCCGAACCACGCCGACAGCGCCGCGGGGTCGACCATGAACCCCCACACGTCGGCGGGCGGCGCCTCGATCGTCTGCTCGTGCACCTCGACGCCCATGCCCGCTCCTCTCGGCAACCGGATGGTTGCCGACCGACCCGACCTGCGGTACGGTCGCTGGGTCGGCAACCTGAAGGTTGCCATCGTACCCCCGCCGACCGGAAAGGAACACCGATGTCGAGCCAGCTGGTCCCCACCGTCGTCGAGCAGGCGGAGCGCGGCGAGCGCGCCTTCGACATCTACTCCCGGCTGCTGCGCGAGCGGGTCGTGTTCCTCGGCGCCGAGATCACCCCGGAGCTGGCGAACCTGATCGTCGCGCAGCTGCTGTTCCTGGAGGCGGAGAACCCCGACGGCGACATCGCGCTCTACATCAACTCGCCCGGGCGGCGACGTCACGGCGCTGTTCGCGATCTACGACACGATGCAGGCGGTGCGGCCCGACATCGCGACGTGGTGCATCGGGCAGGCCGCGAGCGCGGCCGCCGTCCTGCTCGCGTCGGGCGCGCACGGCAAGCGTCACGCGCTCGCGCACGCACGCGTGCTGCTGCACCAACCGCACGGCGGGATGCAGGGTCAGTCCGAGGACATCCGGATCCACGCCGAGGAGATGGTGCGCCAGCGCCGCATGATGGAGGAGATCCTGGCGCGCCACACCGGCCAGACGGTCGAGAAGATCCACGAGGACCTCGATCGCGACTTCATCCTCGGTCCCGACGAGGCGAAGGCCTACGGCGTGATCGACATCGCCGGCGAGCGGAGCCTGCCCGCCCGCTAGACCGGCAGGCCGCGGCGCCGCAGATAGTCGTGCCACAGGATCCGCGCGGCCACCGCGCGGAACGGCCGCCAGGCCTCGGCGCGTTCGGCGAGCTCGCCGTCGCTGGGCTTGGCCGAACCGGTGAGCTCGGCCGCCGCCGTGCGGAGCGCGAGATCGCCGCGCGGCCAGACGTCGGGGCGCAGCAGGCACATCGTCAGGTAGATGTCGGCGGTCCATCGGCCGATGCCGCGGTGCTCGGTGAGCGCGACGCGCACCTCGTCGTCGCTCAGGGCCGACAGCGCCGCCAGATCGAACCCGTCGTCGAGCGCGCGGGCCAGGTCGCGGGCGTAGCCGGCTTTCTGCCGGCTGAACCCGACCGCGCGCATCTGCGTGTCGTCGAGCCCGAGCACGCCGGCCGGGGTCACCGCGCCGAGCGCGACCACCAGCCGGTCGAACGCGGCCTGGGCGGACGCGAGCGACACCTGCTGCTCCAGGATCAGGTGCACGAGCGTCGCGTAGGACGCCTCCCGCGCCCACAACGGCGGCGGTCCGAACCGCTCGACCGATGCGCCGAGCAACGGGTCGGCCGCGGCCAGCGCCCGGGTGTCGCGCAACAGCGAGCGACGGGTGAGCGCGATCTCAGTAGGCGTCGTGCCTCGCCTTGAGCATGCCCGGCAGGCACCGCGCCAGGCTGTCCATGAACGAGTCGGTGCCGGCCCGTGCGTGCTCGTACTCCTCGTCGGAGAGGTGCCCGCCGGTCTGGCTGAGCACCATCTCGGTCTTCTTGCCGTGCGCGGTGAAGGTGGCCGTGTACCGCTCGTACTCGTCGCCGGTTTCGTCGGAGAGGTCCATCACCAACCGATCGGGCTTCGAGACCTCGCGGTAGACGCCCTGCCAATCGATCCGGCGGCCGTCGGGCGTCAGCATCGTGCCCTTCCAGCGTCCGCCCGGCCGGACGTCGAGCTCGACGTCGCGCATCTCGCTCGTCTCGGTGCCGAACCAGATCGCGAACTGCTCCGGATCGGTCCAGGCCTCGAAGACCACCTCGGGTGGTGCGTCGAAGGTCCGCTTGATCGTGTAGCCGCGCTCCGCCATCTCGGGCTCCCTTCCTCGTCAGAAGGGACGCTACCGCGGCTCGGCGGATCCGTCCGGGCTAGCCGTGGCCGTAGCCGCCGCTCGAGGTGGGCGACCCGTAGCCGCCCATCGACGAGGAAGATCCTCCCGCGCTCGCCTGGGCGGGCGTGCCCTGCACGGTGACCGCGAACCAGATGTCGCCGACCCCTTCGCCGTTCGCGTCGCCGGCCGCCGTGTCACCGCTATAGAGGTACAGCGGGTGGCCGGCGTAGGTGACCTGGGTCGTGCCGTCGTCGCGGGTGGTCGTGCCCAGCATCGAGGACTTCGCGCCGGTCCCAACGGTCGCGTCGCCCTTGGTCGTCAGCGCGGGCCAGGTTGCGGCGCAGTCGCCCGAGCAGGTGCTGCTCGTGCCCGTGTCGTTCGTGAACAGGTAGAGCGTGCGACCGGAGCCGTCGACGAGCACGGTCCCGAGCTGTCCCACATCGGCGGTGGCGACGGTCGCCGCCGTGCCGGCGGCGACCGTGGAGGTGGAGGTCGAACCGGCGGCGCCGTAGGCGCCGCCGGAGCTGGAGTTGGAACAGGCCGCGAGCGTCATGGCCGCCCCGGCCACCGCGGCGGCCAGGACGATCGATCGGGTGCGCATCATGTCGAGATCCTTCCGTTTCCAGGCAGTACGGACGGCGATGGGTGGCGGTTCGTCACGCCATAGACTCCCACCGTGGTCACGTGTCCCAACTGCGGCGTCGAGAATCCGGCCGAGGCTCGCTTCTGCATGTCCTGCGGGGCACCGCTCGTGGCCGCGGCCCCCCAGGAGCGCCGGACCGTGACGATCCTGTTCGTCGATCTCGTCGGGTTCACCGAGCGATCCGACACCGCCGACCCCGAGGACGTGCGACGCACGCTCGTGCCGTTCCACGAGCAGGCGAAGGCGGCGATCGAACGCTACGGCGGGCACCTGGACAAGTTCATCGGCGACGCCGCGATGGGCGTGTTCGGCGCCCCGGTCACGCACGAGGACGATCCCGAGCGCGCGGTGCGCGCCGCGCTCGAGCTGGTGGCGGCCTCCGACGGTGGGCACCCGATCCGCGTCGCGGTCAACACCGGCGAGGCCGTGGTGTCGATGGGCACCGGCCCGCAGGTCGGCGAGGCGGTGGCCGGCGACGTCGTGAACACCGCGAGCCGGCTGCAGTCGGCCGCGCCGCCCGGCGGTGTCGTGATCGGCGAGCTCACGTGGATCGCGGTGCGCGACCATTTCGAGACCGAGGAGCGCGAGCCCTTCACCGCCAAGGGGAAGGCCGAGCCGATCCGTGTCTGGGAGGTGCTCGGCCAACGTGTGGTGTCGGGCGCACCCGTGACGTCGCTCGTCGGCCGCGAGCGCGAGCTGGCGATGCTCGACGACATCGTCGCGCGCGCCCGCGACGAGCGGTGTGCGCAGCTGGTCACGATCGTGGCCGAGCCCGGCATCGGCAAGAGCCGGCTGGTGCTCGAGCTCCGGCGTGCGCTCGGCGACGACGTCGGCTGGCTGCAGAGCGCGTGCGCGCCCTACGGCGACACGAACGCGTTCGCATCGATGACCGAGGTCGTCCGCGAGCTCGCGGGCCTGCATCCCGGCGACGCCGCCGACGTCGTCGAGGACGCATTGGCCGCGCTCGTGGCGCGCGCCGAGTCGGCCGAGTCCGAGCGCGCGTGGCTCCGCACCCGTCTGTCGGTGCTGGCGGATGTGACCGGCGGCGAGGGGCAGGTGCCCGTCGCGGAGGTCGCCTCGGCGGCGGCGCGCGTCCTGGAGGCGTCGGCCGCGGACCGCCCCCTCGTGCTGACGATCGAGGACCTGCACTGGTCGGAGCCGGCGCTGCGCGACGTGCTCTCGGCGATCGTCGACGACGCCGACGCCCCGCTGGTGGTGCTGTGCACGGCGCGCCCCGAGCTGTTCGACACCGACGCGTCTTGGGGCGGGGGCCGCGCGAACAGCACGACGATCCGGCTGGCGCCGCTGAGCGACGAGGAGACCTCGGCGCTCGTGGAGACCCTGCTTTCCACGGCCATCCGCACCGAGTCCGAACGCGAGCGCGTGCTGCGCAACATCGGCGGCAACCCGCTGTTCGCGATCGAGTACGTCCGGATGCTGACCGACACGCTCGAGGTGGTCGAGGCCGACATGCCGGTCTCGGTGCAGGCGGTGATCGGCGCCCGGTTGGATTCGGTCGCGCCGCCGATCCGCGCGGTGTTGCAGGACGCGGCCGTCGTGGGGGCTCGCTTCTGGCCCGACGCGCTCGCGACGCTGGGCGACGCCGACGACGTGCGCGGGGCGCTCGCCGAGCTCGCCCGCAGAGGCTTGATCGTGCGCTCGACCGTCTCCTGGTTCCCCGAGCAGGCGGAGTACGGGTTCAGCCACACGCTCGTGCGCGAGGTCGCGTACGCGCGGCTGCCGCGGATGACGCGCGCCGGCAAGCACGCCGCCGTGGGCGAGTGGCTCGAGGCCGCGGTCGGCGACCGCGGAGAGGAGTTCGCCGACGCGCTCGCGCACCATTTCGAGCAGGCGGTGTTGCTGGCCGACGCCTCGGGCGAGCGGGCGGAGGCCGACGTGTGGCGACCGCGCGCCGTCACCTGGCTGGCGGCCGCGGCCACGGTCGCGCTCCGCCTCGACCCGGCCGGCGCGTTCGCACGGAACGAGCGCGTGCTGGCGATCACGACCGAGGACGACCCGCAGTACGCAGAGGCCCTCGCCTACATCGGCGCTGGCGGGCAGGCGTTCGGCGCTGCTCGGCCGCGACGAGGTGCTCCGACGACAGCAACGCGCCGTCGCGATCCACGTCGCCAACGGCGACAAGGTCGCGGAGGCGCGTACGCGCGCGTCCCTCGGAGGACAGTTCATGGCGATGGCCCGCCGGGAGGATGCGCGCCGGGAGTTCGCGACGGCGGCGGAGCTGCTCGCCGGTGAGCCCGAGGCAGCGGCCGAACTCGCGCTCGTGCACGCCTGGATGGCCGAGGACGAGATGTTCGCCGGCAACCCCGGTCCCGCGGCCGAGTACGCGGATCAGGCGCTCGCGATCGAGGAGGCGAACGAGCCCGTCGCGATCATGGCCCTGCACATCCGGGGGGATTCGCGGATCGCGCTCGGCGACCCCGGCGGGATCGACGACCTGCACGAGGCGCTCGATCGCGCGCAGGCGCGTGGCTCGGTCTCGGAGATCGTCACCTCCTACAGCTACATCGCCGATCGCGAGTGGCAGGTCGACGGTCCGGCGCCGGCCCTGCAGCGGCTGGACGACGGGAGCGCGCTGGCCGACCGCCGCGGCGCCTTCAGCCAGGGGTCGTGGAGCAAGGTCGCCGCGCTGGAGCTGCTGTACGAGCTCGGCCGGTGGGACGAGATGCTCACCCGCGCCCTGCCGCTGACCAACGACGATCGCATGGACGAGTCGCTGGTGGTGGCGGTCGACATCTGGACCACCCTGGTCCATCTGCGGCGGGGGCAGCCGCTCGGCGACGTCGAGGGGATCCTGGCGCGGGCCCGCGAGGTCGAGGAGCTCCAGGTGCTCGCGCCCGCGCTCGCGCTCGCCGCCGAGGCGGCGCTGGCGGCGGGCGATCCGGCCGGGGCCGCGGCGCTCGCGGGGGAGTTCGAGACCGTCACCCGGGGCAAGGCCGCGATGTACCGGTCGGAGTCCGCGGTGGCGGTCGCCCGCCTCGCGCTCGCGGCGGGCGTCCCCGAGGTCGCCGACGACCTGGTGGCGCGATCGGAGCCGGTGACGATGCGCGACGAGCTGTTCGTCGACACGGCCGCCGCCGTCGTCCGCGAGGCCGAGGGTGCGGTCGAGCCCGAGGTCTGGGCCGATCTCGAACGGCGCTGGCACGCCTACGGCAACGTCTATCGAGGAGGCGCACGCGGCGCTCGCGCTCGGTCGCGCGGCGGACGACGCCGAGGCGACGGCGCGAGGCCGGGCGATGCTCGAGGGGCTCGGGGTCGCCGGGTAACGCCTGGGATACTTCCGCCCCGTGGATCCCGAAGAAGAGGCACAGCTCGAGATCGCGGCGCCGACCGGCGTCTTCGCCGGCAGCGAGGGCAAGGACTTCAAGACCCTGGCGGCCGGCACCGCTCAGAACATCGTCGGGCTCGTGGTGTTCGTGGTCGGCACGTTCGCCGCGAACATCCTGATCTCGCGGACGTTCGGCGCGAGCGGTCCGACGGCGCTCGCCATCGTCACGATCGGCACGCAGTTCGCATTCATCGCGGCCGCGGGCACCCGTTTCGGGATGGACATGGCGTCGGTGCGCTACGTCGCGATCGAGGTCGGCGCCGGCCATCCCGGTCGGGTGCGACCGGTCGTGACTCGTGCGGCGATCATCGCGGGGTCGGTGTCGGTGGTGCTCGGCGCGTTGACGTTCGCGCTGGCGGGACCGATCGGACGGGCGCTCGGAGGCGACAACCCCGAGCAGACGGCCGCGTCGATCCGCGCGGCCGCGGTCGCGATCCCCTTCGTGGCGCTCACCTACACGTGGCTGGGCGGCAGCCGCGGCCTCAAGGTGATGCGGCACACGCTCTACGTGCAGTGGGTGGCGCAGCCCCTGCTGTGGATCGTGTTGATGCTCGTGCTGTGGCGGGTGATCGACAAGACCGAGGCCGTGGCCGTGTGGGCCTACGCCGGGTCCTGGATCATCGCGGCGCTCGGGGCTTGGTTCTTCTGGGGAACGATCAGCCGCGGCTTCACGCGCGAAGAGCCGGCCCCCGGCCTCACCGGCACGATCGTTCGCTACGGCGCGCCGCGGGCGACCGCCGCGCTGCTGTCGCAGGGGCTGTTCTGGATCGACTTCTTCGTGGCGTCGGCGTTCGTGGCGTCGGGCTACGTCACGTCGAGCGAGATCGGCGTGTACTCGGCGTGCGTGCGCGCCGCGCTGATCATGGTGCTGTTCCTCACGGCGGTGTCCTATGTCTTCGCGCCGTTCGTCGCCGACCTGCACGAGCGCGGCGAGACCGCGCGCCTCGACACCCTGTTCAAGACGATCACCCGCTGGACGATCGCGGGCACGGTCCCCGTCTTGCTGCTGATGCTCGTGGTGCCGGCCGCGATCCTGGCGATGTTCGGGAAGGGGGACTTCGCGAGCGGCGCCGACGCGTTGCGGATCCTCGTGATCGGCCAGGCGATCAACGTCAGCGTCGGCGCGGCGGGCTTCGTGCTGATCATGGCCGGACGCACCGGGTGGGACCTGGTCGTCTACGTGCTGTCGGCGATCCTCGACCTCGTGCTGTCGCTGCTGCTGATCCCGAAGTTCGGCATCAACGGCGCGGCCGCCGCACAGGCGATCACGATCGCGTGCTCGAACTGGTTGCGGCTGGTGCTCGTGCGCCGCTTCGTCGGCATCTTCCCGTGGGACCGCACCTACGCGCGGCTGGCGGTGCCCGCCGGAGCGTGCGCGCTGACGATGGTGGCGGTCGCTGCCCTGGTGAGCTCGGCGGCGTGGTACGTGCAACTCGTGCTGGTCGGCGGGCTCGGCGTCGCCGTGTACGTGCCGGTCCTCCTGGTCGTGGGTCTGACCGACGGGGAGAAGGTCGCGATGCGCAACGGGCTGGCGAAGGTGCGAGGCCGGTCTTAGCGCGGGCCCGGAGGGACGGAGAGCCCTACTGCTGGTGGGTGACGTTCGGAGACTCGGGCACCAGGAACAACCGGGCCTTGCGCTTCAGCGTCGCCTCGCGCTCGGCCAGCAGCTGTTCCACCAACGTCTGGAGCTCGGCGACCCGCCACGACAGCAGGTTCTTGCGGGCGACGTCGCCGGCGTCGCGCTCGGCCAGCGCCGCCCAGCGCACGTCGAGCTCCGCGGCCATCCGGCGCTCGATCCGACGTGTGTGTGCCCGCGCGACCGCGACCGCCATCGCGAGCGCCGCGGAGGCCGACACCACGCACAACACCCCGATCGTCACGGCCACCGAGGGCGCCGCGAGGAGCTCGCCGAACAGCACCAGGGCTCGGCCTTGCGTCCGCGCGCTTTCCACCACCAACTCGAAGGCGAGGGCGCACCAGACCGCTGCGAGCACGACGGGGAAGACGAGCATCGGACGGTGATGGTGCGTCGACTAGGCCGAACGGTCAACCGCCGAGTTCCCTACCGCATCTGCGGCAGGAGACCGCGCAACTCGACGAGGGCCGCCTCCGTGTCGGCCACGCGCACGATCGGATCGCGGTCGAGATCGTCGCGGCCGAGCTCCCAGGTGCCGATGCCGATCACGGGCGTGCCCATCTTGAGGGCGAGCGCGATCTCCGACAGCGTGCCGAACTCGCCGCCCACCGCGATCACGACGTCGGCGCTGCGCGCGACGATCGCGTTGCGCGCCTCGCCGAACCCGGTCGCGATCGCCACGGTCAGGTGCCGCGAGGCCACGTCGCGCTCATCGCCGGGCAGGATGCCGATCGAGACCCCGCCGCCGGCCTCCGCGCCGCGCGCGGCCGCGTTCATCACGCCGCCGAGCCCGCCGCAGACGAGGACGCAGCCGGCGTCGGCGAGCGCTCGGCCGAGGTCCTCGGCGGTCGCGAGCTCCCATTCGGTGGCGTTGGACGCGCCGATCACGGCGACGTAGGGGGTGGCCATGCCGCCGAGTATCGCAGGGCCGGTCCTCAGCGATGCTTGACCGCGACCAGCTTCAGCGACTCCTCGCCACCGACGACGTCTCGCTCCGCCACGATCCCGAGGTGCGGCGCGTACAGCTTCAGCGACACCACGTTGGGCTCCAGACGGGTCCACTCATAGGAGCGGACGACGTCGTGCAGGCGGCCGACGGGTGTGCGCAGCCGTCCGTGACGCCCGACGATCCACGCCTGATCCTCGGCGTGCCCGGCCAGGAACTCCTGCCGGTAGGCATCGGTCGGCTTCGGGTTGGCCGGCATGATGATCCCCGCGACCCCGCCGTTGACGCCGGCGCGCCAGGAACCCTCGCGGCTCGTGACGTGTCCCTGGCGGTTGTACAGGGCCGTGTCCTCGCCGAAGTACCACGTCGTGCCGCCGTTGTCGTCGGCGTACCAATCCGTCGTCTTCTCCTGGAGGTGGCCGTTGGCGAAGAGCACGTCGCGGATCACGGTCGTGGTCACGCCTTGGATCACCTCGGTGTGGCCGGTGACGCTGAGATGCTCGACGAGCCGATCCGGTCCCTCCGTGCCGCGATACACGAACACGGTCCCCACCTTCAACGGGAAGTACGGATTCGCCACCGGGGCGTTGAAGTCGGCCGGGTTCACCGCCGCCACGGCCGTCTCGCCGCCGGGCGCCCATGCGAACAGACCGGTGAGCAGGATCGCCGCCAGCGCAAGCACTCGTGTGCGCATCGCTTCCTCCCTTTCGTCGGGTTCTCTCGGGAGCTTCTCCCGTCGGCCCTGAACCCATGCTGAAGACGAGGGAGCGGCGTTCAGCGGGTGTTCAGCCGTCCGAGGCAAGATGTGCGGGACAACGACATGCGTGTGCTGGTGATCGAAGACGAGATCGTGATGGCCGAGGGTCTGCGCCGGGGGCTCGAGGCCGAGGGCTTCGCGACCGACGTCGCCCACACGGGGCCCGACGGCCTGTGGATGGCGCAGGAGCATCCCTACGACGCGATCGTGCTCGACCTGATGCTGCCCGGGATGAACGGCTACCGCGTCTGTTCGGCGCTGCGGGCCGCGGAGATCTGGACGCCGATCCTGATGCTCACCGCGAAGGACGGAGAGTTCGACGAGGCCGAGGCGCTCGACACCGGCGCCGACGACTACGTGACGAAGCCGTTCTCCTATGTCGCGCTCGTCGCCCGGCTGCGCGCGCTGCTGCGACGCGGCGTCGTCCCGCGCCCGACGGTGCTGGCGGCCGGCGACCTGCGGTTGGACCCGGCGGAGCGTCGTGTCTGGCGAGGCGACGTCGAGCTCACCCTCACCGCGCGCGAGCTGGGACTGCTCGAATACCTCCTGCGTCGCCCCGGCGAGGTGTGCTCCAAGACCGAGATCATCGATCACGTCTGGGACGACGCGTTCGAGGGCGATGTGAACATCGTCGAGGTGTACGTCGGCCACCTGCGTGCCAAGCTCGATCGGCCGTTCGGGCGTCACGCGATCGAGACGATCCGCGGCGCGGGCTACCGATTGGCGGCCGACGGTGGATGACGGACTTCGCCGCCTGCGGATCCGGACCACCCTCGCGGCGACGGCCGTCGTCGGCATCGCGTTGGTCGTCGCGGCGCTGGCGCTGGTCGCGTTTGTCGGGCGGTCCCTGACGAACCAGGTGCACGAGGCGGCCGTGGCGCGCGCCCAGGAGGTGGTCGAGCTCGTCGCCGCCGGCCGGCCGCTGCCCGTGACGGCCGACCTGCAGGAAGAGTCGATCCAGGTGCTGGCGCCCGGGCAGCCGGTGCAGCCGAGCGAGATCGAGGGCGACTCCCTCATGGTCACGCGCCAGACCGTGACGGCCGGCGGAGCGGAGCGGACGGTCGTCGTCGAGCGGGGTCTCGACGACATGGAGGACGCGCGGTCCGCCGTCGCCAGGGCGCTTCGGATCGGCGTGCCCGCCGTGCTGCTCGTGGTGGCGCTCGTCACGTGGTGGATCGCCGGGGTCACGCTCGGGCCGGTGCGTGCGGCGCAGGAACGGCAGCGGCGGTTCGTGTCGGATGCCGCGCACGAACTGCGCTCGCCGGTCGCCTCGATGCGCCAGCACGCCGAGGTGGCCGTCGCGCACCCCGAGACGACCGACGTGCGCGAGCTCGCGACGACGGTGACCTCAGAGAGCGTCCGGCTCCAGGCGATCGTCGAAGATCTGTTGCTGCTCGCGCGTCTCGACGAGGGCGCCCTTCGTCTCGAGCACGACGAGGTCGACCTGGACGACGTCGTGCTGGGCGAGGCGAGGCGGCTTCGGAACGGCGGCACGCTCGCGATCGAGACGAGCGCGGTCGGCGCGGGCCGGGTTCGCGGCGACGCCCACTATCTCGAGCGGCTGGTCGGCAACCTCGGGGACAACGCCGCGCACCACGCGCGTGCGCGCATCGTGTTCGCGCTCACCGCGCAGGACGGGCACGTCACCCTCGCGGTGGACGACGACGGGCCGGGCATCCCCGAGCCCGAGCGGGCCCGGGTCTTCGAGCGTTTCGTGCGGCTGGACGAGGCCCGGGACCGTGCGAGCGGGGGCACCGGCCTCGGGCTCGCGATCGTCCGGGAGATCGCGCGCGCCCACGGCGGCGACATCGCCCTCGCGACGAGCCCGCTCGGCGGGCTTCGCGCCGAGGTGACCCTGCCGACGAGGTCAGAACGTCGGATAGCGCAGCGGCAGGCCCGCGACGCCGGGATCGGCGGTGACGAGGTTCCAGCCGCCCAGGCTCGTGACGAGCAGTCGGTCCAAGCCCGGCCCGACGAAGACCGGGTTGGCGGGCTGGTTCAGGATCACGCCGTCGGGGTCCTCGGCCCAGATCTCGGGGGAGCCGCCGGGCGGGACGCGGTAGATGCGGTCGGGGCGGTAGCAGCCGACGAACATCGTGCCGTCGACGGCCAGCGCGATGCCGTCGGGCTGTGACCCGGTGAGGTCGGCCACCACGGTGATCGGGCCCGCCGCGCCGTTCTCCTCGATGGGGACCCGCACCACGCGGCGGCCCCCCGACTCCACCACCAGCAGCGCGTCGCCCTCGGCGCTCAGGCAGCAGCCGTTCGGGAACGCCGGGACCGCGTCGGTCCACACGGTCGTCTCCCCGTCCGGGGACACGCGAAACAGCAGCCCGTCGGCCGCGCCCCACTCGCCGGAGTCGGTCACGTACAGCGCGCCCGCTTCGTCGAACGTCGCGAAGTTCGGCACGCGCAACGGATGCTCGGGCGTACCGCTCGAGTAGGTGGTCGCGACGCCGCCGGCCACGCGCACGATCTCGCCTCGCCCCATATCGCAGCCGTAGACCGCGCCGTCGCCGTCGACCGTCACGCCGAACAGGAATCCGCCGGTGTCGCCGACCTGCTCGACCGACCCGTCGAGACCGATCGCATAGATCTGCCCCGCTTCGCCACCGGCGTAGATCCGCCCGTCGGGACCCCAGGCGGCGCCCTCCGGATGATCCAGCCCGGTCGCGAGCGTCGCGAACCCGTCCAGCTCCATTCAGACCTCCCGTTCGATCGAGCGCACGAGCGAGAGTGTCGGCGCCGTACTGATTCTCGGCCCGCTCGCGCGAACCGTCCACACGATGTGCCCGCGCTGCCAGACAGCCAGGTAGATCGGCGTCTCCTCGTGGCAGCAGCCGCTGACGTCGTGCAGCCAGACGGACGCGTTGCCGGCAGCGTTCCGTCGCGAGCGGCTGCGCCTCGCCGATCAGCTCGTGCGTGGCGTTGACCCTGATCCAGTCCACGAACGAGCCCGCGCCGTCGTCGCGAGGTGAACACCCACGCGCGGATCACGACGCGTGCGAACGTGCCGAAGGCGCCCGTGTAGGTTCGCTCGCGCACGGCCACGAGCCCTGCGCCGGACAGGATCGCCGTCATGGAGTCCGGGTGGGTCGCATCCGCGGCGGCATCGACCGCGTCGAGCGTTGCATCTCGATGATGAAGCCCGGGCAGCCTGGCCGTCGGCATCGCCACGGAGACCTGCTGCGGCGAGACGCTGGGCGTCGGCGCCGCCGTCCCGTCGCGACCGCATGCGACGGTCGTCAAGAGCAACACCAGGGGAAGGAACCTCGCGGCCCGCATCGATCAGGACCCGTGTTGCCCTCGGTCGAGCATGGGCGCATGATACGGCCACCCGAGGGTCGACTCTCTCGGCAAGGGGAGGAACCGATGCCACAGGAACCATTGGACGTCGATCGTTTGTTCCGTCAGCGCATGCCGCGCCGCGACCTGTTCCGGTACACCGGGATGGGTCTGGGCGTCAGCGCCATCCTGGCCGCCTGCAAACAGGCCTCCACCTCGGGCGTCGCCATCCCGTCGGGCTCGGCCCGACCCGGGATCGACACCGAGCCGGGTGGTCTCAAGGTCTACGACTGGGCCGGGTACGGCGACGGCGCCTACTACCCCAAGGAGGAGAAGCAGAACCTCTGGGCCCAATATCAACAGACGACCGGCGACACGCCGGAGTTCGTCCTCTTCGACAACGACGACGTCGGCTACACGAAGGTGGCGTCCGGGACGACCTACGACATCGTCCACCCGTGCGCCTACCGTTTCCAGGACTACGTGGACCTCGGCGCGATGCAACCCTGGGACACCTCCCTGATCCCGAACTTCAGCCAGCTGAACCCCGCGCTGGAGAAGGCCGGACAGATCGACGGCAAGCAGTACTTCATCGTCGAGGACTGGGGCTTCATCGCGCCGCTGTACCGCGCCGACAAGGTCGATCCCCAGGAGGACTCCTGGTCGCTGCTGTTCGACGACCGGTACGCGGGCAAGATCTCGTGGATCAACACCCTCGAGATGCTGGTGATCGCCGCCTATCTCAACGGGGTGGCCAACCCCTGGGACATGACCGACGAGGAGCTCGACGCGCAGAAGCAGTTCCTGATCTCCAAGAAGCCGCTCGTGAAGGTCTTCTGGGATCAGTCCTACGAGCTGTTCCAGGACTTCAAGCGTGAAGAAGTGTGGATCGGGTACGCGTGGCCGGACGCGTACGCCTACGCCAAGGGCGCGGGGCTGGACGTCGAGTACATGAACCCGAAGGAGGGCCGCATCACGTGGTCCTGCGGGCTGGGCCTGTTCGGCGACTCCCAGAACTACTACCACGCGCACGACTACGTGGATTCGTGGTCGAGTTCGAAGGCGGCGCAGTTCCTCGTGGGCTCCTACTTCTACGGGCACGCCAACACGAACATCGACCTCGAGGCGATCTCGGCCGACATCGTGAAGGCGCTGAGCCTGGACGACCTGTCGATCCTGGAGCCCCCCAACTCCAACGTCGAGTCCTACATCCCGCGTCGGCAGGACTACGCCAACGCGTGGGACGAGGTCAAAGCCTCCTGACCCGTGGCCAGGGGTGAGGCGGGCAGCGGCCGGAGCACCGCCGGGCTGCTGTCCGGCCCCCTGTTGTGGCTCGTCGTGTTCTTCATCGTGCCGGTGTGCCTCATCGCGGGCTACAGCGTCGGCGCGCTGCACCTGCTTCCCACCGATACGGGCGCCGTGTCGCTTCACTCGTGGAAGGCCTTCCTGACCGGGGGCTCCGTCTACCTGGGTCTGTTCTGGAAGTCGGTGCGGGTCTCGCTCACCGTCTCGATCGTGGTGGTGCTGCTGGCCTACCCGATCGGCTACTTCCTGGCGCTGTGCGTCCGCAAGCGCAAGTACGTGTTGCTGCTGGTGATCATCGCGCCGTTCCTGACGAGCTACCTGCTGCGCGTGCTCGCGTGGAAGGTGATCCTCGGCGAGCGCGGCGTGGTGAACTCCGCGCTGTTCGAACTGCATCTGCGACAGCCCGGATCACCCCGTCGAGTGGCTGATCTACAGCCAGTTCGCCGTGATGCTCGTTCTGGCCTACGTCTGGATCCCGTTCGTCGCGCTGCCGATCTTCGTCTCCTTGAACAACCTGGACGGATCGCTGCTCGAGGCGGCGGGCGATCTCGGGGCGAGCCGATGGCGCACGTTCTGGCGCGTGACGTTCCCGCTCAGCCTCCCCGGCGTGACGGCGGCCTTCGTCTTCGTGTTCGTGCCGACGATCGGCGAGTTCGTCACCCCCCAGGTGGTCGGAGGGACGAAGGGCTTCTTGTTCGGCAACGCGATCAACGATCGGTTCACGAAGGCGCTCGACTGGCAGAGCGGCTCGGTGTTCGCGATGTTCCTGCTGATCGTCGTCGCGGTGCTCATGGTGATCTTCGGCCGTCGCATCCAGATGCGGAACGTGGCGACCTGATGGAGCTCGCGACCTCTCGCGGCGGCCTGTGGATCCTGCGGATCTTCTTCGTGCTGCTCGTGGTGTTCCTGTACGTGCCGCTGCTGGTGCTCGTGGTCTTCTCGTTCAACAAGGGCGACATCACGTTCCCGCTCGAGGGGTTCACCGTGTCGTGGTACCAGCTGGCCGCGAAGAACCCGGCGCTGCTCTCGGCACTGCAGCGCAGCGCGATCGTGGCGACCGTGACGAGCATCTTCGCGGTCGCGCTCGGCGTGCTCGCCTCGTATGCGCTCGTGCGCCGGGTCTTCCGGGGCAAGGCCGCGTTCTCGGCGCTCGTGTTCTCGCCGCTCGTGATCCCGTACCTCGTGTTCGGCATCTCGCTGCTGGTGCTGTTCAAGCTGTTCGACAAGGTGATGATCCAGCTGACCGGGACGTACCTCGACGTCGGGATGCACGCGGTCATCATCGGACACGTCGTCGTGGCGTTGCCGTACACGATCCTGGTGATCCTGCCGCTGCTCGAGCGGCTGAGCATCTCGCTCGAAGAGGCGGCGCACGACCTGGGGGCGAGCCCCTGGGGGACGTTCTGGCGCGTGACGTTCCCCCTGCTCATGCCGGCGTTGGTGTCGGCGTTCCTGATCGCGTTCACGCTGTCGTTCGACGAGTACGCGATCGCCTCGTTCCTCGCGGGCTCGCAGGTGACCTGGCCGGTCTTCCTGTTCGCGCAGCTGCGGGTGCCGAGCCAGCTGCCGGAGCTCGTCGCGGTCTCGTCGGTGATCCTCGTGATCTCGATCGGGCTCGTGGTCAGCGCGGAGCTCGGACGCCAGCGATCCGAGCGCCGAGTGGTCGGCGAGCGCTAGACGATCTGGCCGAGCAGGGCCGCGGCGGCGGCCTTGTCCAGCGGCTCGTTGCCGTTGCCGCACTTGGGCGAGACCACGCAGGACGGGCAACCCTCGCGGCACGGGCAGTCGCGCAGCCGCTCGAGGGTGGCGCGCAGCCAGCGCTCGGCGGCGCGGTACCCCCGCTCGGTGATCCCGGCGCCGCCGGGGTAGCCGTCGTAGACGAAGATCGTGGTGAGCCCCGTGTCGGTGTGCAGCGGGGTGGACACGCCGCCGATGTCCCACCGGTCGCAGGTCGCCACGAGCGGCAGCAGCCCGATCGCGCAGTGCTCGGCCCCGTGGATGCCGCCGGCGAGCTCGCGGGTGGACACGCCCGCCGCGTCGATCAGCCGGCCGGGCAGCGTCCACCAGACCGCGCGCGTCCGCAGCGTCACGGGCGGCAGCGGCACGGTCTGCTCGCCGACGATCTCGTTCGTCGACACGAGCTTGCGCACGAACCCGACGACCTGGTTCGTCACCTCGACGTCGCCGAAGCACAGCTCCGCCCCTCCGAGCGAGCGATGGTCAATCTGATTGACGATCGTGATGTCGGTGACGTCGCGTGCCTGCGTGTAGAAGTCCGGGTCGGCGGACTCGACGAGGGCGACCCGCGTGACGAGGTCGAGCCCCTGCACGAGGAACTGCTCGCCCTGATGCAGATAGACGGCCCCGGGGTGCAGCGTCGCGAACGCCCGGTGCTCGTCGCTCGTACCGAGCAGCTCGCCGGTGTCGGCCAGCACGATGCGATAGACGCTGCCGCCGCCGGCGCGGATGTCGACGTCGCGATGCGGCGGCGTGGACCCCACGTCGTGCCAACGGTCCGCGCGACGCTTGAGCAGGCCCGCCTCGGCCCCGGCGATCGAGCGCGGTCTCGACGTCGGGCCCGAAGAACCGCTCCGCCTCCTCGTCGGTGAGCGGATATTCGCGCGCGGCGCACCGCAGGTGCGGGTCGCGCACGTACGGGTTCGTCGGGTCGATGACGGCCGCCTCGGCCGGCAGATCGAACAGCTCGTCGGGGTGCTGGGTCAGGTACTGATCGAGCGGGTCGTCCTGGGCGACCAGCATCGCCAGCGACTCGTCGGCGCGACGCCCGGCGCGTCCGGCCTGCTGCCACATCGAGGCGCGCGTGCCGGGGTAGCCGGTGAGCACCGCGGCGTCGAGCGAGCCGATGTCGATGCCGAGCTCCAGCGCGCTGGTGGCGGCGACGGCCACCAGGTCGCCGGCCGCCAGCTGTCGCTCGATCGCCCGCCGGTCCTCCGCCAGGTAGCCCGCCCGGTACGTGCGGATCTTCGTCCGTGCCTGGGCGTCGTGCACGCCGCGGCGGGTGAAGTCGGCCAGCAGCTCGGCGGCGCGCCGCGACCGCGTGAACCCGATCGTGCGGGCGCCGTCGTCGACGAGCTGCGTCATCAGCATCGAGGCCTCCGTCAGGGCGCTGCGTCGCGCGCCGGTCTCGTCGTCGATGATCGGCGGGTTCCACAGGGCGAAGAGCTTGCGGCCGCGCGGCGCGTCGTCGGTGGCGATCACCTCGACGTCGAGGCCGGTCAGCCGCGCCGCGAGCTCGCCGGGGTTGCCGATCGTGGCGCTCGCCAGGCACCAGCGCGGGTCGCCGCCGTGCAGCGCGATCAGCCGCCGCAAGCGGCGCAGCACCATCGCGACCTGCGATCCGAAGACGCCGCGCAGCACGTGCGCCTCGTCGATCACGACGATCGACAGCCGGAACAGGAAGTCGGCCCACCGCGCGTGATCGGCCAGCAGCGACAGGTGCAGCATGTCGGGGTTCGTGAGCACCAGGTTCGCGTTCTTGCGGATCAACGGGCGCTCGCCCTTCGGGGTATCGCCGTCGTAGACCGCCGCGCGCACCTGCGGCAGCTTGAGCGCGCGCATCGCGCGCAGCTGGTCGCGCGCCAGCGCCTTCGTCGGGAACAGGAACAGCGCCGTCGCCTTCGGCGTGGTGAGCGCGGCCTCGGCGGCCGCGACCTGATAGACGAGCGACTTGCCGCTCGCGGTGCCGGTGGCGAGCACGACGTCGCGCCCGGCGCGCACCGCCTCGAGCCCCGCGGCCTGGTGCGGGTAGAGCCCCGTGATGCCGAGCAGCCCGAGCCGCGAGACGAGCACCTCGGGCAGGCCCTTCGGGGAACGGCAGCACCGTCGGCGCGTTGGCGGGCAGATCGCGCACGTGCACGAGGCACTCGGCCGCAGCCGGGTCGGCGGTCAACCGGTCGAGGAACGCCTGCGGCTGCACGCGCCCAGGCTACGGGGTGGCGCCGGCGTCGGTCTCGACCATCTCCCCGTACGGCGTCCGGAACCCGTCGCGCAGCAGCGACCGGAACTCCGCCCAGTGCGTGAGCAGCAGCCACACGCCCGCGCCCAGGTACGCGACCGAGGTGAGCACCAGCACCTCCTCGTGCAGGTGCTCGCCCGCGAAGGCCGACGCGAGGAACTGTGTCCAGAACAGCCCGAAGATCCACCACGCCTCGCGCACCGACATACGGAGGTTCGTGATCATGGCCACGGCGAACAGCGACTGGGCGGCGGTCAACAGCAGCTCGAGACGTTGCGAGCCGGCGATCGGCAACCCGTGCAGGCTCCGCGACGAGATCGCGAACACGAGCGGCAGCGACCCGACCAGCAGGGTCCACTGGTTGACCTTGGAGCTGACGAGCGCGCCGAGGGCGGCGTTGGTCTGCAGCCGCCACGCGAACAGCCCCGCGATGATGAACTCCGGTGCCTCCGACGCAAGCGGCGCCAGCCACTGCACCAGGAAGAACTCCGAGATGCCGTAGTCCCGCCCGGCGGAGACCAGCGCGTGTGCGAACGGCTCGGCGCACAGCAGGATCACGAAGGCGGCCCAGAGGAACAGCAACCCGACGGTCAGCCGCCGCCGCCGCGGGGAGAACCCGCCGAGCCACCGCGCGGGACCGACCAGATGTGGCTCCGAGGCCGGCGCCTTGGCCAGCCGGCGCATGTACAGCCCGAACAGCGTGATGAGCACGATCGCGTCGAACAGCGTGATCGAGTGTTTCGAGCGGCAGCGTCAACGAGTAGAGCGTCGCCGCCGCCAGGTACGCGACCTCGACGGCGTGGGAACGCTCGAGCCGGATGCCGGTGAACGCCGGCTGCGCGGGCTCGACCCGACGCCGGCGACGCGTCCGGTACCAGGCGATGAACACCACGCTGCTCCACCCGAGGCCGATCAACAAGCCGGTTGGCGCCGGTCATGTTTGCCAGCGCCAGCGAGCACGGCGACGCCAGGCCGGCCTCGTCGCTCGGGCACGCCGCCCCGTAGAGCCGCACCGACTGGCCGCCCTTCCAGGTGAAGACGAAGTCGACGGCGTATTCGGGCAACACCGCGATCAGCGCGAGCAGGGCGAGGGCCAGTCCCGCCGCGATGTCGAGCTGCGCCACCTCCGCGGCCCAGGACAGGATGAACGCGGCTCCGACGATCGCGAGCCCGAAGAGCAGCGCCTCGACACCGTGGGACAGATGTGGCTCGGACCAGCGGAGCCAGAGGGCCGGTACCGCTGCGAGCAGGGCGAGACCGAAGACGAGTCGAACGCTCCGGAGCGCGGGGGCGGCCTGCGGCGGGGTCGTCATCGCTTGTGGCGACCCTAGCAGCCCTGAGAGCATGCTCATCCACATGGACTGGGTCCTGCTGGTTCGTCTCGTTGTTCGTGATCCTGGCCGGCGCCGAGTTGTTCACGAACGGCGTCGAGTGGGTCGGGGAGGGCTTCGGCCTGTCCGAGGGCGCCGTCGGCTCGGTGCTCGCGGCCGTCGGCACGGCGCTCCCCGAGACGATCCTGCCGATCATCGCGATCGCGTCGGGGCACGCCTCCGGGCGAGGAGATCGGCGTCGGCGCGATCCTCGGCGCGCCGTTCATGCTGACGACGCTCGCGATGGTGGTGATCGCCGTCGCGATCCTGATCTTCGCGCGCGGCGGCCGGCGCTCGCGCGATCTCGACATCGATCGCGGCGTGATCCGCCAGGACCTCGGCTACTTCCTGGTGATGTACGCGCTCGCGGTGGTCGCGGGGCTGCTGCACGTGAAGCTGATCGACTACGGCCTCGCGATCGTGCTGGTCGTCGGGTACGGCTACTACGTCCGCCGCCATTTCCAGACCTCGGACGAGTCGACGTCGAGGGCGAGAGCGGCGACCGAGATCAAGCCCCTCTACGTGTGGGGATGGCTCCGCCGGGTGAACCGCCGGCTGCCGGTCTGGTCGGTCGACGGGTCGACCGCGGCGCCGTTCGTGCAGGTGGCGATCGCGCTCGGGCTGATCGTGCTCGGGGCCGAGATCTTCGTCGGCGCCGTGAGCACGCTGGGGGAGGCCGCGGGGATCCCGCCGCTGGCGTTCTCGCTGCTGGTGGCGCCGCTCGCGACCGAGCTGCCCGAGAAGTTCAACAGCGTGCTGTGGGTGCGCCGGCGCAAGGACACGCTCGCGATGGGCAACATGACCGGCGCGATGGTGTTCCAGTCGTCGTTCCCGGTCACGATCGGTCTGCTGTTCACGCCGTGGGAGCTCACCGGCGAGGCGTTGGTCGCCGCCCTGGTGGCATTGGCCGCCGGCTCCGTGCTGTACCTCACGCTGCGGTTCCGCGGCCGGCTGTCGGCGCCGCTGCTGCTGCTGCAGGGCGTGTTCTACCTCGGGTACGTCGGGTACGTGCTGACGCGCCTCTAGGTCACGTTCGTGCAGTCGCGCTCGGGCAACACGAGCGGGGCGGTCGGGCGCTGCGTGAAGTCGAACGCGCCGATCAGATCGTTCGCCTCGGCGTCACGCTCGGTGAGCGACGGCAGGCCGTAGAGCTCCTCCATGAACCGGAGCACGCTCGTGAAGTCCGACGTGTCGTGGAAGATCGCGCCCCGGCGCGCGTAGGGGCTGATCACGATCAGCGGCACCCGCGGCCCGTCGCCGTAGACGTCGAGGTGCGGCGGCGGCACGTGATCGTAGAACCCGCCGAAGTCGTCCCACGTGAGGAAGATCGCCGTGTGCTTCCACTCGGGGCTCTGCATGATCGCGTTGATCATCCGCACGCTCCAGTTCTCGCCGTCGCACAGCGCGCCGTAGCCGGGATGGTCGGACTCGGGGGTCGGCGGCATCAGCCACGTGACCTGCGGCATCCTGCCGGCCTGCACGTCGGGCACGAACGTCGAGGTGTCGACGATGTCGTTCCACATCGGGCCGTACCGGATGTGCGGGATCGTGCCCATGACGTCGAAGTACGGCGTGTCGGACAGGTAGTACTTCCACGAGATGCCGGCCCGCTCCAACAGGTCGGGCACCGTTCGGATGTCGTGACAGGGCCAGCGCTCGATGAAATACCGACCGACGCCGTCGTCGTCGCCCGACTCCTCCAGCCGGAAGATGCGGTCGTTCTGTCCCGGCGACAGCACCGGGAACGAGAAGATGCGCTCGGTCGCGATCGTCGCAGTACCCGCCGAGCACGCCGTCGTCGCCACCTTGGCCGTACAGCGGACGCTGGTTGTCGGTGTACCGGTTGGAGGACGCGGCCACGAGCCAGAAATGCTCCACGAACGTCGGCCCGTAGCTGGAGGAGAAGAATCGATCGCCGAGGGTGAACCGCTGCGCGTAGGACCAATAGTTCGGGATCTGGTCGCTGCGGTACTGCGTGTAGGAGTTCAGGGTCTCGCCGCCGGCGATCTGATCGAAGCAGTTCATCTCGCCGCCGTTGATGGCTTTGATCCCCGCGAGGAACGAGTGCGTCGCCGCCTGCTGGTCGTCCGTGGCCTGCGTCAGCGGGACGGTGTCGCCGTTGCAGATCGTGCCGGTGGTCGCGCCGTCGGCGCCCGGGAACCTGCCGAACAGGTGGTCGAAGGTGCGGTTCTCCTTCACGAGGTAGACGACGTTCGTGATCTTGCGACGCGCGAGCTTCCACTGCGCCGCGGGGTCCAGCCCGCTCGGATCGGTGGGGGAGCTCGGGGGCTGCGTCGTGGCGGCCGGCGTCGTGGGCGCCGCGGTGGTCGTCGCCTCGGTCCGGGTGCACGCGGCCGCGAGCGCGGCGACGATCAGGATCGAGGCGAGGGCGCGCGACCTAGTTCGGGTCGGGCTGGGCCGCAGCGGGGATGGCCTTCTGCAGGATGTACCCGTCCTGGGCCATGTCCTGCCAGAGCGCCGCGTTCTGATCGGAGAGGTAGACGACACTCTGGGAGCCTTGCATCCCGCTCGAGCCCATCGCAACCAGGTTCGTCACTTTGCTGGTCGGCAGCGCCTGCGACAGGCCCGCGAGCTTGATCAGCTCGTCGATCGGGACCGTCGTCTGCGTGTTGCGCAGACCGGCGCCGAGCCAGGAGTACATGCGGCTGGCGTCCTTCGCGTACTCCTGGCGGAACTGCGCCAGCGCGCTCATCAGGACGACGCCCTGGTTCATCGAGCGGTTGAAGTCGCCCAGCGGCAGGGAGTGGCGGGTGCGCGAGTAGCCGAGCACCTGCGAGCCGGTCCATGCGCTGCGGGCCCGCCTGGAACGTCTGGCGGTCCCCGACGACCGTGTAGGGCACGTCGATCTGGAGCCCGCCGATCTGGTTGACGGCGTGGGTGACCTCGTCGAAGCCGGTGAGCACGTAGTAGTCGAACGTGATGCCGGTGACCGCCTCGACCGTGGCCACCGTGGCCTCGGGGCCGCCGGCCGCCATCGCGGCGTTGATCTTGTTCGTGCCGCCCGTCGAGAGGTTCACCCACGAGTCGCGGGGGATGCCGAAGACCGTCGCGCGGTGCGCCTCCGGGTTGATCCCCAGGATGTGGATCGAGTCCGAGCGCCCGCGGTTCATCTGCTCGCCGGGACGCGCGTCCGACCCGAGCAGCAGCACGAAGATCGGCTCGCTGCCGTCCAGGGTCGGCGTGTAGTCGGCGTGCGCGCGCTCGATCTTGAACAGCGTCTGCGCGGCGGCGGTGCCCGTCTGACCGAGCGAGGCGGCGACGGTGCCGCCGATCCACGCGGACAGGCCGAGGACGATCGCGAGGATCTTCTTGGTCATGGGGACTCCGTGGGGGAGGTGGAGGGGGACGCGGACGCGGGTGCTTCGACGGGCTTCTCGTCGCGGTTCAGACTGAACGCCTCGATCTTCCAGTCGTTGCCGTCGTGCACGAAGAACAGCGTGCCCGTGACGGTGATCTTCGAGTAGGTGCCGTCGGTGTGCGTCGCGATCGCGGTGAACTCCGGCTCGGCCAGCGCGCGCAGCGCGTCGCCCTTCCCGTCGGTCAGGGTGACCACGCGCAGGTTGCTCGTGCTCGGCTGCACGCTCGTGTAGGTGTTCCCGGCGTCGGCGCCGAGCGTCAGCACGCCGATGTTGGCCTCGATCTGTTTCTGCGCGTCGTCGGTGAACAGGTCCTCGATCGCGCCCGCGTCGCCCCACGACGACGGGTCGACGTAGCCGGCCTGGAACAGCGACGTGACGGGGTCCGCGACCTGGGTGGCGACCTCGTCGGACGTCTTGTTCTGCGCGTCCTTGTTGGCGCCGGCGACCGTCGCCTCGTAGCCCGAGGTCACGTGCGTGAACTCGAAGGTCGGCACGGGCGGCTCGTCGCTGAAGATGCCGCTGACGGCATCCAGCGGCGAGTCCTTGCCGCCGAGCAGGAGGAACAACGCGACGCCGAGTACGACCAGGATGCCGATGCCGACGATGACGCGTCGGCGAGCCACCGTCGAGCGATCCGCGCTCTTCTGGGCTCGCTCAGGCGTGGCGGCCGGTGCGGTGTCCCGCAGGGGGGTTTTGTCGTTCGCCAAAGCGCCTCGGAGGTTAGCAGGGGGTCCGGCCGATTCCCGGTAACCATCGTGACGAAGTCGTGACGACCCGTTTCGACACCGCGTCGATGCCCCGGCTAGCATCACCGTGCGACGAAGGCGTGCCGGGAAGACTGGTCGGCAGGAGGAGCCAACGTGCCGCCAGCCCATCCCGAGGACATCCGCCCGCCGTGGTCGCGCTCCGATCGTGCCGTCCCACGGGTCATCGTCCGTCCCGTGCAGGAGTTCCTGCGTTCCTCGACCGCGAGCGCGCTGCCGATGCTCGTGGCGGTCGCGGTCGCGCTCGTGTGGGTCAACTCGCCGTGGTGGCGCAGCTACGAACAGGTGTGGCTCACGCCGGTGGTGTTGCGTCTCGGGCGATGGGCGATCGCCGAGGACCTGCGCTTCTGGGTCGACGAGGGCCTGATGACGCTGTTCTTCCTGCTGGCCGGGCTCGAGATCAAGCGCGAGCTGGCGACCGGCGACCTGCGCGACCGTCGTCTGCTGATCGGCCCGGGCCTCGGCGCGATCGGCGGCATGCTCGTGCCGGCGCTGGTGTTCCTTGCGATCACGCACGGCACGGCGGCGGGCGAGGGCTGGGGCATGGCGATGCCGACCGACCTGGCGTTCGCGCTGGCGATCCTCGTGCTGGCGTCGCGCGCGTTGCCGCCGGGGGTGCGCCCGTTCCTGCTCACGCTGGCGATCGTCGATGACCTGCTGACGGTCGCGGTGGTCGGGCTGTTCTACGCCGGGGATCTGTCGGCGGGCTGGCTCCTCCTCGCGGCGCTGCTCGTGGGCGTGATGATCGCGCTCGAGCGGGCGCACGTGCAGCACCTGCTGCCGTACGTGGCGCTCGGCGCGCTGACGTGGTTCTGCGCGTACGAGGGCGGCGTGCATCCGGCGTTGGTCGGCGCGCTGCTCGGGCTGCTCGCGCCCGCGTACCCGTTCAACCCGCCCGCCGCCGTCGGCGCCGCCGCGCGCCGGCTCGCCGACGGCACGTCCGCAGGAGCCCGCGTCGCCCGACGCCGATGCCGGGAGCTGGCTGGAGCTCGCGCGCCTGTCGAACGAGGCGGTCTCGCCGTTGGCGCGCGCGGAGCACGCGCTGCTGCCGTGGGTGAACCTGTTCGCGTTGCCGCTGTTCGCGCTTGCGAACGCCGGCGTCCGGCTGTCCGGCGGCTGGTGGTCGGGCCGCACCGAGCAGCTGCTGATCCTCGGGCTCCTCGCCGCCCGCCTCGGGGGCAAGGCGATCGGGATCGTCGGGGCGGGGCTGGTGGCCAAACGCTGGCGTCTGGCCCGGCTCCCCGAGGGCATGAGCCTCGGCATGCTGGTCGCCGTGGGCGTCGCGGCGGGCGCGCCGTTCACGGTGAGCCTGTTCGTCGCATCGGGCGCCTACCCGCAGGGCTCGACCCTGCTCGCGGCGGCCCGGGTCGGGGTGCTGCTGTCGCTCGCGGTGTGCGGGGTGCTCGCCGCCGTGCTCTTTCGCGCGCAGTCCTCGGACGAGGAGCCGCAGTAGCTCACACCATCGCGCGTCCGAGCGTGACCCCGAGCCAGACCGCCACGAGCCCGAGCACGAGGCTGAGCCCGATGTTCGCGAACGCCGAACCGGTCGCCCCCTCCTCGAACATCCGCATCGTCTCGAGCGAGAACGTGGAGAACGTGGTGTAGGCCCCGAGCAGCCCCGTGGTGAGCGCCAGGCGCATCGTCGGCCGAGCCCGCGGCGCGCTCGATCAGCAGCGCGAACAGCAGCCCCAGCACGAACGAGCCGCTGACGTTGACCACGAGCGTGCCCCAGGCGAAGGACGGGAATCGCTGGCCGAACCACGAGCCCACTCCCCATCGCGCCAGCGCCCCGAGGGCGCCGGCGATCGCGATCGCCAGAGCGGTCCGCATCCGACGCATCGTACTGCGCCGCAGGGGTCGCGCCGGGGTGCGCCGAGCAGGGTTTCGCCCCAGGTCAGGGCATCCGCGGTCCGGTATCCTTCACCGGTCCCCGAGCCGGGGACGTTCTCTATGAGCGTGTTGTTTCCCACGTAGGAGGTTCGATGGTCGGTTGGCTTGCCCAAGAGGGGGGACCGATCCACGCGGTCTTCGGGTCCTTCGAGGACACCGCGTTGTGGGTGATCTTCGGCATCTCTCTCGTCGCGCTGCTGTTCGCCTGGTACCTGGTGCGCGAGGTGCTGCGCGCCCCCGAGGGCACGGACAAGATGAAGGAGATCGCCAAGGCGATCCAGGAGGGCGCGAGCGCCTATCTGTCGCGCCAGTTCCGCACGGTGGCGGTGTTCCTGGTCGTGCTGGCGGTGGTCATCTTCTTCGTGCTCCCGGTGCCCGCGGAGGCGACGCACTCCGACGCCTCGATCCGGTTCGGTCGCTCGATCGCCTTCATCCTGGGCGCGTTCTTCTCGGCGGTCACGGGCTACATCGGCATGTGGCTGGCGGTGCGCGCGAACGTCCGCACGGCCAACGCCGCCCGTGAGTCCGGCCTCAAGCAGGCGATGCGGATCGCGTTCCGCTCCGGCGGCGTGGCCGGCATGTTCACGGTCGGGCTCGGGCTCCTCGGCGCGGTCGCGATCCTGATCATCTACAAGGCCGACGCCGCCAGCGTGCTGGTCGGCTTCGGGTTCGGCGGCGCGCTGCTCGCGATGTTCATGCGGGTCGGCGGCGGCATCTTCACGAAGGCGGCCGACGTGGGCGCCGACCTCGTGGGCAAGGTGGAGCAGGGCATCCCCGAGGACGACCCGCGCAACGCCGCCACGATCGCGGACAACGTCGGCGACAACGTCGGGGACTGCGCCGGCATGGCGGCCGACCTGTTCGAGTCCTCGGAGGTGACGCTGATCGCCTCGCTGATCCTGGGCGCCGCGGCCTACGCGGGCTCGCCGCAGGGCGCGATCATCGGCGTCATGTTCCCGCTGTTCGTGCGGGCGATCGGCGTCGTGACCTCGATCATCGGGATCCTGGCCGTGACGCCGCGCTCGGAGAACGAGCACGGCATGAAGGCGATCAACCGCGGGTTCTTCGCCTCGGCGATCGTCTCCTCGATCGCGGTGCTGATCCTGTCGGCGCAGTACATGGACAGCTACAAGCCGGCCGTCGCCGTGATCATCGGGCTCCTGCTGGCGTCGGTGATCCAGGTGCTGACCCAGTACTTCACCGACACGAAGTACCGGCCCGTGCAGGAGATCGCCGAGGCGACCGTGACGGGGCCGGCCACGACGATCCTGTCCGGGTTCTCGATCGGTCTGGAGTCGACCGTGTGGTCGGCCTTGATCGTGGGCGCCGCGATGATCAGCTCCTACTTCCTGGGCGGGAACGACCCCCGGCTGGCGCTGTACTTCATCTCGCTGACCGGTATGGGCATGCTGACGACGGTCGGCGTGATCGTCTCGATGGACACGTTCGGCCCGATCTCGGACAACGCACAGGGCATCGCCGAGATGTCGGGCGAGTTCGAGGGCCGGCCGGCCGAGATCCTCACCGGCCTCGACGCGATCGGGAACTCCACGAAGGCCATCACGAAGGGCATCGCGATCGCGACCGCCGTGATCGCCGCGACCTCGTTGTTCGGGTCCTTCGAGGAGGCGCTGCGAGCCGCCGGGTTCGACTTCCAGGGCATCCGCGTCGACCGGCCGAACGTGCTGGTGGGGCTGCTGCTGGGCGGCTGCGTCGCGTTCCTGTTCAGCTCGCTGGCGATCCGCGCCGTCGGGCGTGCCGCCGCGCAGGTCGTGGTCGAGGTGCGCAAGCAGTTCCGCGACCACCCGGGGATCATGGACTACACCGAGAAGCCCGACTACGGGGCCGTGGTCGACATCTGCACGAGGACCTCGTTGCGGGAGCTCACCACGCCGGGCCTGCTGGCGGTGCTCGCACCGTTGATCGCCGCCTTCTTCCTGGAGGCCGAGGCGCTCGGCGCGTTCCTCGCCGGCGCGATCCTGACCGGCCAGCTGCTGGCGGTCATGCTGTCGAACTCCGGCGGCGCGTGGGACAACGCGAAGAAGTTCATCGAGGACGGCAACTTCGGCGGGAAGGGCTCCGACAGCCACAAGGCCGCGGTGATCGGCGACACGGTCGGCGACCCGTTCAAGGACACCGCCGGCCCCGCGCTGAACCCGCTGATCAAGGTCATGAACCTGGTGGCGCTGCTGATCGCGCCGGTCGTCGTGGCGCACGCCGACGACATCGCGCTGCGCGCGGCGATCGTGATCGTGGCGGCGGCCGTCCTCGGCGTGATGATCTGGGTGTCGAAGAACCGGACCTCGGGGCTCGAGGACGACTTCGCGGCGGCCCGAGCCGGCGCCGCCGCCTCGTAAGCTGCGCGTTCATGGGCGCGCTTCGTCGGTGGCTCGTGCGGTTGACCGAGACCGACGAGGCGCGCCTGGACGCCGAGATCCGCGAATGGGCGGAGGCGGTCCCGGGCTCGGTGCGCATCGGTGACGCGCCGCTGCGCCAGCCGGTCAAGATCGCCGGCGTGATCCGGCGCATGACCGTGTTCCCGATGGCCGACAACGAATCGCTGGAGTCCGTCGTGTCCGACGGCACCGGCGAGGTCGTCGTGCGGTTCATGGGGCGCCGTGCGATCGGCGGGCTCACGCTGGGCTCGCGCGTCGTCGTCGAAGGCGTGCTCGGCGAGCACCACGGCCACGTCCAGATGATCAACCCGCGGCTCGAACTCATCGCCTAGACGACGCGCCTGGGCTAGGCTCCGACCGTGGGAACGAACGGTGCGGCCGCGCCGGAACGGGGGGTCGAGTCGGTCGAGGCCCTGATCGGTCATCAGGTCGTCGCCGAACCGACGGCGGCGCCGACATGGACCCGGGCCGAGGCGACCGCCGCGAAGAACGCCGCCTTGCGCGTCTACCTCGGGGCGGCGCCCGGCGTCGGCAAGACCTACGCCATGCTGTCCGAGGGTCGGCGGCGCGCCGACCGCGGGACCCGGGTCGTCGTCGGCTGCGTCGAGACCTACGGCCGTCCACGCACGCTGGAGATGCTGCAGGGTCTCGAGCAGGTCCCCACGCGCGCGGTGAGCTATCGCGGCGCGGTGTTCGACGAGCTCGATGTCGACGCCGTTCGATCGCGCGAGCCCGAGGTCGCGCTGATCGACGAGCTGGCGCACACGAACGTCCCCGGCGCGGGCCGCTCCAAACGCTGGGAGGACGTGGTCGATCTGCTCGCCGCCGGGATCGAGGTGATCACGACCGTCAACATCCAACACCTCGAGAGCCTCAACGACGTCGTCGCCGACGTGACCGCCGTGCGGCAGCGCGAGACGGTTCCCGATTGGGTGGTGGAGCTCGCGGATCAGATCGAGCTCGTCGACATGTCTCCGTACGCGCTGCGGCGGCGGATGCTCCACGGCAACGTCTACCCCGACCCCGCGAAGGCGGAGCTCGCGTTGCAGCGGTACTTCACGACGGACAACCTCACCGCGCTGCGCGAGCTCGCGCTGATGCGTGTGGCGAACCAGGTCGACGAGACCCTGCTGTCCCGATGGTCGAAGGGTCGTGCCCTCGAGACCCGGGAGCGCGTGTTGGTCTGCGTCTCCGAACCGGGCGTCGGCGCAGGATCTCGTGCGACGCGGCGCTCGGATCGCCCAGCGCGCGCGGGGCGACCTGTTGGTCGTGCACGTACGCGAGCGCGACGATCCCGCCACGACGGCGTGGTTGGTCGAGCTGGCCCGGCTGGTGGCCGATGTCGGCGGCGAGTTCCACGTGATCGACGACGACGACGCGGTCAGCGGCGTGCTGAAGTTCGCCTACGCCCAGTTCGTGACGCAGCTCGTGGTGGGCGAGTCTCTCCGGTCGCGGGTCCGGGAGCTCCTGCGCGGTTCGTTCGTCAACGAGCTGATCCGCAAGGCCGATGCGATCGACATCCACGTCATCGCGCGACGCGAGCGCTGATCCCGCGCGGGCGGAGCGATCGCTCGATCCGCCGGACCTCTCGCCGCCCGCCGGCCACCAGCACGCGATCGCGCGCCGCCACGATCTCCACGCCCTCGGCGGCGGAGCCCGCGAGGATCGCGTCGAACACGATGGCACGCTCGCGCGCCAGGGCGAGCGCCTCGTCGACGATCGCGCCGTTGCGTCTCGGTCAGCGGCCAGCCGATCGCGATCACGACCAGGGCGATCGAACCGTCCAGGTCGTCGGGGAACAGCCGGGTCGGAATCCGGCGCCGTCCGTCCCAGGACGAGCACCGTGCGTTGGAGGGCCATCGTCACGTTCGTGGTGCCACCTCCTGCAACGCGACGTTCAGCTCGAGCACGTTGACCCGGGGCTCGCCGAGCACGCCCAGGGTGCGCTCATCGGTGTGCTGATCGATCAATGCGTCGACCTGCTCGATCGTCAGGCCCCGGACCGCCGCGACCCTTGGCGCCTGGAACCGGGCGGCTTCGACCGAGATGTCGCGGGTCGAGTCCGCTCGCCCGAGGCGGTGAGCAGATCGGCCGGGATCGTGGCCGCCGTCACGCCGGGCACGTAGGGCGCCTCCAACGCGACGATCGCGGCGGCGCGCGCGGTGATCTCATCGGCGAGCTGGCGCGATCGCGGTCCCAGGTTGGAACCGCCGGAGGTCGACGCGTCCTCGCTCACGGCGGACGGCCGCCCGTAGAACCAGGATGGCCCGTCCCATGCTTGCCCGATCAGAGCGCTCCCGACCGGTGTCCCGTCCACGACCACGAGTGAGCCGTTCGCGCGGTCGGCGAAGAGGCCGTCGGCGATCCCCGTCATCGCCAGCGGGTACGCGAGGCCGGTGAGGGCGGCCAACAACAGCGTGGCGACGACGCGCGCGAACGATCGTGCGGATCATGGGAAATGCACCGCCCCGAGGACCATGTCGATCAGCTTGATCCCGATGAACGGCACGATGAGCCCGCCGAGTCCATAGATGAGCAGGTTGCGACGCAGGAGGCCCTCGGCGCCGAGCGGGCGGTAGCGCACGCCGCGCAGGGCCAGCGGCACCAGCAACACGATGATCAGCGCGTTGAAGATGACCGCGGACAGGATCGCGGACTCCGGCGACGTCAGGTGCATCACGTTGAGCTGGTCGAGCGCGGGATAGGTCGCCACGAACATCGCGGGGATGATCGCGAAGTACTTCGCCACGTCGTTGGCGATCGAGAACGTGGTGAGCGCGCCGCGCGTGATCAGCAACTGCTTGCCGATCTCCACGATGTCCATCAGCTTGGTCGGGTTCGAGTCGAGGTCGACCATGTTGCCGGCCTCCTTCGCCGCGGTCGTGCCGGTGTTCATGGCGACGCCGACGTCGGCCTGCGCGAGCGCGGGCGCGTCGTTCGTGCCGTCGCCGGTCATGGCGACGAGCACGCCGCCCTCCTGCTCCTTCTTGATCAGCGCCATCTTCGTTTCGGGCGTCGCCTCCGCGAGGAAGTCGTCGACGCCGGATTCCTGCGCGATCGCAGCCGCCGTGAGCGGGTTGTCGCCGGTGATCATCACGGTGCGGATGCCCATCGTCCGAAGCTGCCCGAACCGCTCGACGAGGCCGTCCTTGACGATGTCTTTCAGCTCGACGACGCCCATCGCCACGCGATCCCGCGCGACGGCCAGCGGGGTGCCGCCGGCGGTCGCGATCCGCTCGACGGCCTCGGTCAGCTCGGGCGGCAGCTCGGAGCCCGACCAGGCCGCGACCGCGTCGACGGCCCCCTTGCGGATCTCGACGCCCTGCAGGTCGACGCCGCTCATCCGGGTCTGTGCCGTGAACGGCACGAACTGCGCGTGGGTTTCCAGCAGCTCGTGCTCCCGCAGGTTGAACCGCTCCTTCGCCAGCACGACGATCGAGCGGCCCTCCGGCGTCTCGTCGGCGAGCGACGCCATCTGCGCGATCTCGGCGAGCTCGCGCTCCTCGACGCCCGGGGCAGGGATGAACGCCACGGCGTGCCGATTGCCGAGCGTGATCGTGCCGGTCTTGTCCAGCAGCAGCGTGGAGACGTCGCCCGCGGCCTCGACCGCGCGCCCGCTCATCGCGAGCACGTTGCGTTGCACGAGCCGATCCATCCCCGCGATGCCGATCGCCGACAGCAATCCGCCGATCGTGGTCGGGATCAAACAGACGAACAGCGCGATCAGCACCGCGTCGCTGACGCGTCCGCCCGCGTAGATCGCGAACGGCTGCAGCGCGACCACGACGATGAGGAAGATGATCGTGAACTTCGTCAGCAGCAGCGACAGGGCGATCTCGTTCGGCGTCTTCTGGCGCTCGGCGCCCTCCACCAGCCGGATCATCCGATCGATGAACCCCTCGCCGGGCTCGACCGCGATGCGAACCCTGATCCAGTCCGACAGGACCTTCGTGCCGCCGGTCACGGCGGAGCGATCGCCGCCGGACTCGCGGATCACCGGCGCCGACTCACCGGTGATCGCGGACTCGTCCACGGATGCGATCCCTTCGACGACCTCGCCGTCGCCGGGGATCAGCTCCCCGGCCGCCACCAGGACGATGTCGTCGCGGCGAAGATCGGATGCGGAGACCTCTTCCTCTCGCCCGTCCTCCGTCAGGCGTCGCGCGACGAGGTCGGCCCGCGTCTTGCGCAAGGACTCTGCTTGCGCCTTTCCCCGGCCCTCCGCCATCGCCTCGGCGAAGTTCGCGAACAGCACCGTGAACCACAGGCCGATGGCGATCGCGGTGTCGAAGGCGATCGGGCCGCCCCGGACGGCGTCGGCGATCAGCCGGATCGTCACGACCGCCGACACGACCTCGACGACGAAGATCACCGGGTTGCGCACGAGCGTGCGCGGGTCGAGCTTGCGGAAGCTGTCCGCGATCGCCACCGAGACGATCGCGCGGTCGAACAGCGGCCGCGCGCGAACGGTCGGCGTGCTCTCCACCTGCGGGGGCGCGGCGACCGCCATCAGGTCAGCCCTCCCTGCAGGTGCTCCACGATCGGACCGAGCGCCAGCGCCGGCAGGAACGTCAACGCCCCGATGATCACGATGACGCCGGTCAGCAGCCCGGCGAACAGCCCGGTGTCGGTCCGCAGCGTGCCCGCCGTGAACGGCACGGTCCGCTCCCGTCCGACGCTTGCCCCGAGCGCGAGCGCGGCGAGCAGCGGGACGAACCGGGCGACGAGCATCGCGATCCCACCGGTGATCGTGTAGAAGGGCGTGTTCGCGGTGAGGCCGGCGAAGGCGGAGCCGTTGTTGTTCCCCATCGAGAGGTAGCCGTAGAGGATCTCGCTGAACCCTTGGGGCCCCGTGTTGAGCCGTCCCGCGAGCCCGGCCGGGAGCACGACCGCCAGCGCGGAGAACGCGAGGACCACCAGGAACGGCACGAGGATCGCGATCACCACGATCTTCACCTGTCGCGCCGCGATCTTCTTCCCGAGGTATTCGGGGGTGCGCCCGACCATCAGACCGCCCATGAACACGGCGATCACGACGTAGAAGAGCATCCCGTACAGGCCGCTGCCCACCCCGCCGAACACGACCTCGCCGATCCCCATGTTGAACATCGGCGCGAGCCCACCGAGCGCCTGGTAGGAGTCGTGCATCGAGTTCACGGACCCGTTCGACGCCGCCGTGGTCGCGACCGCCCACAGGGCCGAGCCGTCGGCGCCCACCCGGACCTCCTTGCCCTCCAGGTTCGGAGCGGTGGCGGTGATGCCGGCTGCCTGCATCGCGGGGGTGGCGGTGCGTTCGCCCGGCACGGTGATCGCGAGCCCGGCGATCAGCAGGATCCACATCGCGGCGAACAGCACCCAGCCCTGCCGCACGTTGCCGACCCACTTCCCGAATGTGTAGGTGAGTCCGGAGGCGATCCACAGGATCGCGAACAGTTCGAGGATGTTCGTCAGCGGCGTCGGGTTCTCGAACGGATGGGCCGAGTTCGCGTTGAAGAAGCCGCCGCCGTTCGTGCCGAGCTGCTTGATCGCAAGCTGACTCGCGACGGGTCCCCGCGCGATCAGCTGGGAGAAGCCCTGCGGGCCGGTGACCTGTTGCGACGCGCCGAGCGTCTGCACCACGCCCTGGCTCATCAACACGATGGCGAACAGGATCGACAGCGGCAGCAGCAGATAGAGGACCCCGCGGACCAGGTCTCGCCAGAAGTTCCCCACGTGGTCCGTCCCGGTACGGGTCAATCCGCGGATCAACGCGACCAGCGCGGCGATCCCGACCGCGGCGGACACGAAGTTCTGGAACGTCAGCGCCACCATCTGGGTGAGATAGCTCATGGTCGTCTCACCGCCGTACGCCTGCCAGTTGGTGTTGGTCATGAAGCTTGCCGCGGTGTTGAACGCGAGATAGGGGTTGACGCCCGGAACCTGCTCCGGGTTGAGCGGCAGATGCTGCTGTGTCCGCAGGATCACGAACACGAAGGCCATGCTGATCGCGCTGAACCACAGCAGCGACCCGGCGTACCGTCCCCACGACTGCTCGGCATTCGGGTTCACCCCGAGGACCCGGTAGCAGAGCCCTTCCAGCCGGCCGATCCGATCGCGCGAGTAGACCCGATGCATGTAGGAGCCCAGTGGTGGCGTGAGGACGATCAGCACGAGCAGGAACCCGGCGATCACCACCATCAGAACCGCTCCGGACGGATCAGCACGTACACGAGATAGACGAGCAGCGCGGCGGCGATCCCGAGTTCCAAGATGTCGGCGATCGTCATATCCGATCGAACCAGCGGACGAGCGCGAACGCCAGCGCGAAGAAGACCGACGTGATGGCGATGACCCAGATGTCCCACATGGCTCTCACCTCCTGCCACGACCGTAGCCGTCCGACATTTGGCGAACGTGAGGAACTCGTGCCCGAGGCGTTCGGATTCCGTAAGGGTCCGCGCGAGAGGACACGTTCGGCGACAGAACCGAGCATCCGCGTGGCTATCCTTCGAGCATGGGCTCCGCCAGCACCATCGAGCTCCTTCGTTCTCCCGCCGGTATACGCCGACGGACGCTCGGCTACGTGATCGCGGTCGTCGGCCCCGGTCTGCTCGTGGCGGTATCGCTGCCCTGGCGTGACCAGGTCGAGCCGCTGACGATCGGGTTCGCGTTCCTGATGGTCGTGGTGCTGGCGGCGGCGGTCGGGCGGCTCGGCCCCGGCATCCTGGCCTCGCTCGTGTCGTTCCTCGCGTTCAACTTCTTCTTCCTGCCGCCCTACGACACGTTCGTGATCGCGCGCGCGGAGCACGTCGTGGCGCTGTTCGTGTTCCTGGGGCTGTCGATCCTGATCTCGTGGCTGTACGCGCGCGCGATCGAGCGGGCCGACGCGGCCGAGGAAAAGGAGCGCGAGCTCCGTTCGCTGCTGGAGCTCAGCCGTGACCTCGTGGTGCGTGGCCCGGGGCCGGACGCGTACCACGAGCTGCTCAACGATGTCGTCGAGCGGTTCGGATTCGACGGAGGCGCCCTCTTCGTGCACAACGCGGCCACGGGGCTCGAGGAGCGGGAGGTGGTCGGCGCGGCCACGGGGGCGATCTCGCCGTCGTGGAACCCTGCCGACCCGGGTCGCGCGCCGGAGCGATTGCCCCTCTCGGTCGGGGCGCGCACGTTGGGCCTGATCGTGCTCACCGGGGAGCGCCCCGCGCTCGACAGGGCGGAGGTGCGCGTGCTGCGCGCCGTCTGTGATCAGCTCGCGCTCGTCCTCGAGCGCGATCGGCTGCTGGAGGCCGCGACCGACGCCGAGATCCTCAGGCGGACGGAAACGACCCGGCGCAACGTGCTGGCCGCGGTCTCGCACGATCTGCGGAGCCCGTTGGCCGCGATCAAGGCTTCGGTCACCGATCTCCTCGATCCGGAGGTCGTTCGGTCCGATGCGGATCGGGAGACCGTGCTCATCGGTGGTCGACCACGAGACGGATCGGCTCGACGCGCTGGTCGCGAACCTCCTCGATATGTCCCGGATCGAAGCGGGCGTGCTGCGGGCCCGCCCGGAGACGGTGGAACTTGCAGACGCGTTGACCGGAGAGGTGGACGCCGCGTCGGTGCGGTGGCCGGACGTCGCCATCGAGCCGTCCTTCTCCGAGCACCACACCACGGCACGGGCCGATCCGGTCCTTCTGTCGCGCGTCCTGTCGAACCTGCTGGACAACGCCGCCCGGGCGGCGGACAGCGCCGACGATCGGACCGTGGGCGTCGAGGTCGCGCCTCGGGGCGATCGCGTGGCGGTGCGTGTCGTCGATCACGGCGCCGGTCTCGATGCCGCCGCGCGCACGCAGCTCTTCCTGCCGTTCGCCAGGCTCGACGAGCGCGAGACGACGGCGCGGACCCGGGCTCGGGCTCGCCATCGCCAAGGGGTTCCTGGATCTGATGGATGGCGAGCTCTGGCTGGAGGACACGCCGGGCGGCGGCGCCACGTTCGTGTTCTCGCTGCCGGGGGCCGGATGACGAAGATCCTGGTCGTCGACGATGAGCCGCAGATCCGCCAGGCGGTCGAACGGTCCCTCTTGGCCCGCGGGTACGAGGTGCAGACGGCCGGCGACGGGGCCACCGCCCTCGATCTGGCGGCCGCGTCGCCGCCCGACCTCGTCGTCCTCGACCTCAACATGCCGGTGATGGACGGGCTCGAGTGCTGCCGGCGCCTTCGGACCTGGACCGCCGTGCCGATCCTCGTGTTGTCGGTCCGCGAGGACGAGCCGGACAAGATCGCGGCGCTCGATCTCGGCGCCGACGACTACCTGACGAAGCCCTTCGGGACCGGCGAGCTGCTGGCGCGCGTGCGTGCGCTCCTGCGGCGCGGCGACGTCGCCGACGCTCGGCCGTCCCCGTATCGGCTGGACGGCATCACGATCGATGTCGTGGCACATCGGGTGACGCGTCAGGACGAGGATGTCCATCTCACGCGCACCGAATGGGCGTTGTTGGAGGCCTTCACGGCACACTCGGGGAAGCTGCTGACGCACCGGTGGCTGCTCGAGCAGGTCTGGGGCGATACCTACGGCGACGATGTGGAGGTGCTCCGCGTCTTCGTGAGCCAGCTTCGGCGCAAGGTCGAGCCCGACCCGCGACGCCCACGGGCGATCGTGACGGAGCCCGGGATCGGCTACCGCTGGAACCTGCGACCGGCCGAGGCGTGAACGACGAGCTCAGTTGGCGACCGGCGCCGGCGCCGGGGCCGCGGGCTGCGCGCCCTGCACGTAATACGGGATGTCCGCCACGTCGACGTGCGCGTAGCGCCCGAGCGCCCGCTGGATCTTGCGGCTCGTGCGATCGTGCAGCAGCCGCTGACGGAGCTTCGGGTAGTCGCGCCGGGGCATGACCGCGGTGATCTCGGTCGTGTCGGAGGCCATCGCGACGACGTAGCGCTCCAGCGCGCGCGGGATGTCGCGATCCCAGCACTCGATCACGTCGAGCGGCACGGGCGCCTGCAGTTCCATCCATCGCTGTGCGAGCCGGGCGGCACGCTCGGGGTCCGCGGCGGCGTGCACCGCGCGGATCGAGGTGGCGCCGAGATCCAGCCCGTAGGACAGCGCCTGCAGCGTCGCGCGGTCGAGCTTGTCCACGAGGACGACGACCTCGTGCGTCCCCCGGGTGGTGAGTCGCACCACCGGTCGGCCCTGGTCGTCGCGTTGCAGGGGGTGCACGCCTTCGGGGTGATCCCGCACGAGCGTCACGCGGACATGCGCGTAGGGAAGCAGCGCTCGGTTCAGCCGAGCACCCGCTCGTCGGTCGGAGAACCGCTCGGCCGCCGTGCGGGAGTGCGGGACGGGGAGCAGCACGATGACCTCACGATCCTCGCGCTCGTAGGCGGCGATGAACCCGGCGAGGCTCGCCGCCTCGTCGCCGCCACCCCGGACGATCCGCAGAGGGATCTCCCCGAGGCCGGCGACCTCCCACGCGTGCGTGAGCGCGCGCGCTCGCTCGGCGTCTTCCTCCAGGTGGACCGCGATCGTGCGCTCGCCGCGGATCGTTCGCGCGTACTGCAGGGCGTGCACGGTCTTGGGGTCGAGATCCTCCACCAGCAGGATCGTGATCGGCGCGCGGCCGTTCGGCGGGGTGAAGGCGGCAAGGTCGCGCTCGAGCTCGACGGTCTCGTGCTGGTACTGCTTGTTCATCCGCACCAGCAGGAACACGAACAGCGGCACCAGGACCAAGATCGCCCACGCGCCTTCGGCGAACTTGGTGCGGGCGATGATGACCAGCACGATCGCGGTCGCCACCGCCCCCGCGCCGTTGATCAGCAGGCCCACGCGCCAGCCCTCCTCGCGCAGCCGGAGGTGTCGCTTGGCCATCCCCGCCTGCGACAGCGAGAACGACGTGAAGACGCCGATCGCGTAGAACGGGATCAGCTTGGTGACATCGGCGTGGAACGCGATCACGAGCGCGATCGCGGCCGCCGACAGCGCGAGGATCCCGTTGGAGAACACGAGGCGATGTCCGCGCGTCGTGAACTGCCGCGGCAGGAAGTCGTCCCCTGCGTGGAAGTTGGCCAGACGCGGGAAGTCCGCGTAGGCGGTGTTGGCCGCCAGCACGAGGATCAACGTCGTGGCGATCTGCAGGAGCGCGAACGCCGCGTGGCCCGACCGGCCCCGACCCGTAGACCGCCCGTCCGATGTCCGCGACCACGGTCGACGTGCCCGTGAAATCCGGCTGGATCTGCAGCTTCGCCGCGAGGTAGGAGATCCCGAGGAACATCGTCGAGAGCAAGAGCCCGAGCACGACGAGGGTCTGCCGGGCGTTCTTCCACTCGACGGGCTTGAAGGCGGGCACGCCGTTGGAGATCGCCTCGACCCCGGTCATCGCGGTGCTGCCCGAGGCGAGCGCGTGCAGCGCGATGAACATCGGCACCCCCGCGAGGAAGCCGAGGCCGGCACCGGTCGCCGTGACGGCCTGCTGCGGCGCCACGAGCGAGCCGGTGAGCACTCGGATGCCACCGATGACCAGCAAGGACATGATGCAGGCGATGAACACGTAGGTGGGCGCCGAGAAGATCTTGCCCGACTCGCGGACCCCGCGCAGGTTCCCGTAGGCGATCAGGCAGATGAACGCCACCGCCATCTCGACCCGGAACGGGGCGGTCGCGGGCGCCAGCGCGATCACCGCCGCCACGCCGGCGGAGACCGACACCGCGACCGTCAAGACGTAGTCCGTCAACAGGGCGACGCCGGCCACCTGCGCGGGGATCAGCCCGAAGTTGTCCTTCGTGACGATGTAGGCGCCGCCCGCGGAGGGGTAGGCCTTGATCGTCTGGCGATAGCTGAACACCAGGATCGCCAGCACGCCGACGATCGCCGCCGACAGGGGCACGATGAGGGTGAACGCGAGCGCACCCACGCCGGCGATGAACAGCGTCTTCAGCATCTCCTCGGTGGCGTAGGCGACCGAGGACAGCGCGTCGGAACTGAAGATCGCGAGGGCCCCGATCTTGCCCAGGCGTTCGTGCGCCAGGTTGGCGGTCGGCAGCGCCGGTCCCAGCGCAGCGCGTTTGGCCGCGTAGCCGAGCCCGCGCGGCAGCGGGTCCTCGCCCGCCGGATCGGTCGGTCGGTGGGGTCGGGGTATCGAGGTCGGATCGCATCACCCTCGACGCTAGGAGCGCCGCGTTCGGAAACCGTAAGGAGACGGCTATCGTGGCGAGCGTGGAACGCGTCGCGGCGCCGACGAACCGACGAGTGGGTGTCGTCGCCCATGGGTGGCGGATACCGGCGGCCTACGCGATCGCGACGCTGGGGGCGGGTGCGCTCGCCGCCGTCCTGGTGCCACTCCGGACCGACCTCACGCCCACGCTCGAGGCGTTCCTCTTCCTGATCCCCGTCGTCGCCGCGTCGTGGCTGGGCGGGGTCTGGCCGGGCGTGACGGCGGCGATCGTGTCCTCGGCGCTGTTCAACGTCGGCTTCCTGCCCCCGTACGGCACGTTCGACCTCGAGCGCCCCGAATATCTGGGCGCGTTCCTCGGCTTCTTCGCGCTGTCGCTGCTGATCTCCTGGCTGGTGGGCGTGGCGCGCGAACGCGCGACGGCGGCCGAGGACCGTGAGGCGGAGGTGCGGCTGCTCTTCGACCTCAGCCACGTGCTGGTGTCGGAGCGCGCCGAGGGACTGGTGCCGGCGCTCGCCCGTGCCGCCGAGCGGCTGGGGTTCGTCATGGCCTCGGTGCGCGACGAGGATCCCGCCGCGATCGGCGCGCTCGACTTCCCGCTGCGGGTCGGCGAGGCATCGCTCGGGTCGCTGGTCTTCGTCGGGGACCGACCGCCGCTCACGACGGCGGAGACACGGGTGGTCCGCACCTTCGCCGACGAGGTCGCGCTGGTGGTCGCGGGCGAGCGGCTCGCCGCCGAGCTCCGGGAGGCGGAGGTCTACCGGCGGACGGAGGACATGCGGCGCTCGCTCCTGGCCGCGGCGTCGCACGAGCTCAAGAGCCCGGTGGCGGCGATCACGGCGTCGGTGACCGATGTGCTGGGTCGCGACCGGCTCGATCTCGACGTCGTCCGCGAGGTCCTCGAGGACGTGCGCGCCTCGACGAGCCGGCTCGAACAGCTGATCACGAACCTGCTCGACATGTCGCGGATCGAATCGGGCGCGCTCGTCGCCGCTCGCGAGACGGTGTACCTCGACGACCTGCTCGGCCCGGCGGTGGACGGCGTCCGCGACCGCTGGCCGGGCGTCGACATCCACGTCGACATCCCGGAGGACGCGAGCCGCGTACGGGGCGACGCGCTGTTCGTCGAACGGATCATCACCAACCTGGTGGAGAACGCCGCCCGAGCCGTGCGCGGCGCCGCCGACCGTCGGATCGAGCTCCGTGGCGTGCGCGAGGAGGACACGGTGGTGCTGCGGGTGATCGATCACGGTCCCGGCCTGAACTTCGGGGATCACGCGCTGCTGTTCACACCGTTCTACCGGCTGCAGGAGGGATCGCCCCGGCTCGGGGCGGGTCTCGGACTGGCGATCAGCAAGGGGTTCGCGATCGCGATGGACGGCGAGATCTGGGCGACGGACACGCCGGGCGGCGGCGCGACGTTCGGCGTGCGGATCCCCGCGGCGCCGTGAGCGGACCGGTGGTGCTGGTGGTGGACGACGAGCCACAGATCCTGCGCGCCGTGGAGCGGACGCTGTCGGCGCGCGGCTTCGTCGTCCGCACGGCGAGCGACGGCCGCGCGGCCGTGGGCGCGGTGCACGACGACGCCCCCGACCTCGTCGTGCTGGACCTGAACCTGCCCCATCTGGACGGGTTGACCGCCTGCCGGGAGATCCGGCGGTTCAGCCGCGTCCCGATCCTGGTGCTGTCCGTCCGCGACGCCGAGGACGACAAGATCGCCGCGCTCGACCTGGGGGCCGACGACTACCTCACGAAGCCCTTCGGCGCGGGTGAGCTGCTGGCCCGGGTGCGGGCGTTGCTCCGCCGGGCCGCGCCCGAACCCACCGGCACCCGGTTCGTTGCCGATGACCTGGTCGTGGATGTGGCGGCGCGCGTCGTGCGACGCGGCGATGCGCCCGTCCACCTCACTCCGACCGAGTGGCGACTCCTCGAGGCGCTGGCCTCGGCACCCGGCCTCCTGCGTACCCACGACTGGCTGCTCGGCCACGTGTGGGACGAGGGCGGCGCGCCCGACGTCGAGGCGTTGCGGGTGTTCGTCAGCCAGCTTCGCCGCAAGATCGAGGCCGATCCGCGGCACCCGCTGGTGATCGGCACCGAGCCGGGCGTGGGGTATCGCTGGCAGATCGAGCCGGTGGAGTAGGTCAGTCGCCGACGATCGCGGCGCGCAGCGCGTGCTCGGCACCGGAGGCCGCGAGCGCCACGAGCTCGTCGCCGGGACCGAAGACCGTCTCGGGCTGGGGGATCACGACGTGACCGTCGCGCAGGATCGCCACGATCGCTGAGTCGCTGGGCAGCCGCAGCTCGTAGAGCGGCCGGCCGGCTGCGGGCGAGCCCGCCTCGAGCTTCATCTCGACGATCGAGTTGCGGCCACCTTCCAACCGGAGGAGCTGCACGAGGTCGCCGGACGTGACGGCCTCTTCCACCATCGAGGTCAGCATGTGCGGCGGCGACACCGACGTGTCGACACCCCACTGATCGGTGAACAGCCACTCGTTCTTCGGATGGTTCACGCGGGCCAGCACGCGAGGGACCGCGAACTCCTGCTTGGCGAGCAGCGCCGTCACGAGGTTGTCCTCGTCGTCGCCCGTAGCGGCGACCACCACATCGGCGTGGGCCAGATCGGCATCCTCGAGGACCCAGGGCTCGCAGGCGTCGCCGAGCATCACGCTCACCTCGGGGATCTCCTGCCGCAGGTCGTCCACCACGGCGCGATCCTGCTCGATCAGCGTGACCTCATGGCCGCGGGCGACGAGGTCCGCCGCCACATGCCGTCCGATCGCACCGCCACCCGTGACGAGCACCCGCATCAGTGATGCTCCCCCGGCGCCTCGAGCAACGCGTCGAGCTCGTCCATGTAGTCCTTCCCGATCATGACGATCAGGAAGTCCCCGGCTTGCATCGTCGAGTCGGCCGCGGGGAGGAATCCCTTCCCGCCACGCGACACGCCGGCGACGAGGATGTGACCCACCACGTTGAGCGACAACACGGGTTTGCCCACGAGGTGGGCCGGCACCGGGACGCGCACGCGCAGGAGGTCACCGCCGCCCAAGCTCTCGCGAACCTCCTTGCCCGTATGCAGGAGCATCAGCTGCATCTGCTTGACGCCCCACGTCGTCGTCGCAACGGTCGGGATGTTGAGGCGCTCGTAGATCTCCGCGCGACGCGGATCGAAGATCCTCGCGATGACCTTGGGCACGTGGTAGTGCTCGAGCGCCACGCGGGCCGAGACGATGTTGGAGTTGTCGCCGCTGGAGACCGCGATGAAGGCGTCGGTGTTGCGGATGCCCGCCTCCTCAAGCACATCGCGATCGAACCCGAGGCCGACGATGCGCCGTGCGTGCTCCCCGGGGGGATAGCGGTCGAACGCCTCCGCGCGCTTGTCGATCACCGTGACGTCGTGGCCTGCCTCACCCAGCGCGTGCGACAACTCCGAGCCGACACGACCGCAACCCATGATCAAGACGCGCATCGGCGAGAAGGGTACAGGCCTCGATGGGTCGGTGACAGCGAGTCGCCGAACGGACCCCAGAAATGCCTGAGGACCGACAGCTGGAGGGAGCTGCCGGCCCCTCAGACGGGCTCGGAGGAAAGTGGTGTGTGGTGCTCCTTCCCGCGTCGCCCGTCGTCGGGGGTGACATCCCTCCGGCGGTCTAGCGAGAACCTCTTTCCACGTGCAAGCCTCCCCGCATCGGCGTGAGGGCGGCGTGAAGGAAGCCGTCGGGCGCGTGAAGAACTCGTGAAGGCCGTTTCGGCGTTGGATCGGCCCCGGTGCGGCGGTAGCGTGTGCGCGTGGCCACCGAGCGCAGGGAATCCCGCATCGAACGGATCTCGTGGCGAGCCATCCTGATCGGTTGCGGCGCCGTGGCATGCGCTGCACTGCTTGCGATCTTGACCAGAGAGCTGGGTCCCGGCTCGGGGGTGGCGATCTTCATGCTGGCGGTCACGATCGCCGCCGTCAGCGGCGGCATCTGGGCGGGGGTCGTCGCCGCGCTGCTCTCCTCGCTGATCGCGCCGGTGATCGAGCACCCCGACCTCGGCCTGGAGTTCGAGCAGCTGCGGGACGTGATCGCGGCGGTCGTGTTCCTCGCGATCGCCGCGGTGGTCGGCCTGGTCGTCGGGAACGCCGCCGCCGAGCGGCGGCGTGCGACCGAGCGCGAGCGGGAGGCCCGGCTCCTCGCCTACCTCTCCACGAAGCTGCTGTCGGGGGACGTGCCGGATCGCGTCCTCGACGAGTTCGTCGACGTCCTGCTCGTGCCCTTCGGGCTGGCGTCGTGCACGGTGCAGGTGACGCTGGACGGCCAGACGATGGCGGCCACCGCCACGCGAGGCGATCTCGAGCCCGGGGGACCGGTCGAGCTCGTGCCCGTCGTGATCGCGTCGATCCCGTTGGGCACGCTGTCGGCCGAGCGGCCGGCTCGAGGTCGTCCGTTCACGAAGCGCGAGCGTGAGCTGCTCGAGGCCGCGACGCGCCAGGCCGCCGTCTCCTTGGACCGGGCGCGGCTGGATGCCCGTGCGCGGCTCGCCCAGCTCGACGCGGAGACCAACCAACTGCGTGCGGCGATGTTCTCCTCGGTCACGCACGATCTGCGCACGCCGCTCGCGTCGATCAAGGCCGGCGTGACGAGCCTGCTCGACCAGTCGACCACGCTGGGCGTCGAGCGGGAGCGCGATCTCCTGCTGACGATCCTGGAGGAGACCGACCGTCTGAACAGACTGGTGGGCAACATCCTGGACCTCGCGCGGATCCGAGCGGGCGCCCTCATCCCGCGGCGGGTGCCGACCGCGGTCGACGAGGTCGCGGAGGTGGTCGTGGCGCGGATGCGGCCGCGGCTGGGCTCGGTGCGCCTCGAGCTTGCGTTGGCGCCCGACCTTCCCGAGATCGCGGCCGACCCGGTGCAGCTGGATCAGGTGCTGACCAACCTCTTGGAGAACGCCGCCCGTCACTCCCCGAGCGACGGCGTCGTGCGGATCCACATCGTGCTGACCGACGGTGCGGTTCGCGTCCGGGTCGCCGACGAAGGGCCCGGGATCCCCGCGGAGCAACGCGAGAAGGTGTTCGAAGCCTTCTATCGTGGCCGCGTGGAGCCGGAGCGTCCGGGCAGCGGCCTCGGGTTGGCGATCGTCCGCGCGATCGTGACGGCGCACGGCGGCACCATCTGGGTCGAGGAGACGACGGGCGGCGGCACCGCCGTGGTGTTCGACCTGCCGATCGAGGAGGAGGGTGCAGGCGTGAAGGTGCTGGTCGTCGATGACGAGCCGCAGATCCGTCGCGCCCTGCGGACGACCCTCGAGGCCCACGGCTACGTCGTGGAAACGGTCGGCACCGGGGACGAGGGCGTCGTCGCCGCCGCGGGCCAGCATCCGGAGCTGATCCTGCTGGACCTCGGGCTGCCGGATATGGACGGGACGGAGGTGATCCGCCGGGTCCGGGCGTTCTCCGAGGTGCCCATCATCGTGCTGTCCGTGCGTGAGAGCCAGACGGACAAGGTGGCCGCGCTCGACGCCGGCGCCGACGACTACGTCACGAAGCCGTTCGGCATGGAGGAACTGCTGGCGCGCTCGCGGGCGGCGCTTCGCCGCCGCGGGACCGAGGAGCCGGCCGTCCCGGTGCTCGCCTTCGGCGATCTGGAGGTCGACCTCGCCCGGCGCCTGGTGACGAGCGCCGACGAGCAGGTGCGCTTGACGCCGACCGAGTACGGGCTCCTCGAGGCGTTCGTCACCAACCCGGGCAAGCTGCTGACCCACCAATGGCTCCTGCGTCGCGTCTGGGGACAGGGCTACGGAACCGAGACCACGTACCTGCGCACCTACGTTCGGGCCCTCCGCAAGAAGCTCGGCGACGACGCCTCGGCGCCGGCCCTGATCGTCACCGAGCCGGGGGTGGGGTACCGGTGGATCGCGGAGCCTTCCTGAGGACCGCACCGCGATGTCGAGGCCGTAGCATCTGGGGCCGATGAGCAGCCCGTCGAGAGGATCGTCCGGCTCGGTCGCGAAGCGCGTCCTCGTCGGTCGCGCGTTCACCAGCGCCAACCTCGAGCACACGCTGTTGCCCAAGGTCCTGGCCCTGCCGGTCTTCGCCTCCGATGCGCTGTCCTCGGTCGCCTACGCATCCGGGGAGATCCTGATCGCCCTGACCCTCGCGACGACGACCCCGACCAAGTACGTGATGCCCATCTCCTTCGCGATCGCGGCCCTGATGGCGATCGTCGTGAGCTCCTATCGGCAAACGGTTCGTGCCTACCCGGGGGGCGGCGGCGCCTACATCGTCAGCAAGGAGAACCTCGGCGTGTTCGCCGGGCTCGTCGCCGCCGCGGCGCTGCTGTTCGACTACATGATGACCGTGGTCGTGTCGATCGCCGCGGGCGTGCTCGCGATCGGTTCGGCGTTCCCGTGGGCGCTGCAGCACAGCGTGTTCCTCGTCGATCGGTCTTCGTCGTGCTCATCACCTTGATCAACCTTCGGGGGACGAAGGAGTCGGGCACGCTGTTCGCGATCCCCACCTACGGCTTCGTGGTCTCCATCCTCGTGCTGATCGGCGTCGGCGTCGTCAAGTGCGTCGGTGGCTGCCCGAGCGTCATCCCGGTTCCGGAGCAGATCAACACGGCGCACGGCGGTCGCGGGGATCACGATCTTCGCGCTCCTGAAGGCGTTCTCGCAGGGGGCGACGGCGCTCACGGGCGTCGAGGCGATCTCCAACGGCGTCCCCGCCTTCAAGCGGCCGCAGGCGAAGAACGCGGCGGCGACGCTGGCGATCATGGGCACGATCGCCGTCACGATGTTCCTCGGCATCTCGTACCTGGTGACGCACGTGCACGGCGTCGTGGCCAGCGAGCAACAGTCGGCGGTCGCGCAGATCGCGGTCGCGATCTTCGGGAGCGGTTCGTTCGCGTTCTACGTCGTGCAGGCCTTCACGGCCGCCATCTTGATCCTCGCGGCGAACACGGCGTACCAGGACTTCCCGCGGCTCGCCTCGATCCTCGGGCGCGACCGCTACATGCCGAGCCAGTTCGTCAACCGAGGCGATCGGCTCGTGTTCTCCAACGGCGTGATCGTGCTCGGGCTGCTGTCGTGCGTGATGCTGTACCTCTACGACGCCGACCTGAACAAGCTGATCCACTTCTACGTCGTCGGCGTCTTCACGTCGTTCACGCTGTCCCAAAGCGGCATGGTGCGCCACTGGCTGCAGGAGGGTCGCAAGGGCGATGCCGCGATGAAGGGGTGGCGTCGCTCGATCGTGATCAACATCATCGGCGCGGTCACGACGTTCATCGTGTTGATCGTCGTGATCGTGTCCAAGTTCAAGGACGGCGCCCAGTACTCGATCCTGATCATGGCGTTGCTCGTGATCCTCTTCTACACGATCCATCGCCACTACACGTGGGTCCGTTCGGTCGTGCATCGCGGCGTGGAACGGGTCGGGGTGGTCGGGACCAACCACATCCTGCTGCTGGTCCGCGACGTGGACGCCGTCGGTCGCCGAGGCGCTCGGCTATATCCGGTCGTTGCGCCCGCAGTCGCTGCACCCGATCACGCCGGGCGAAACCTCGATCGAGCTCGCGGAGCGGTGGGCGGCCTTCGCCGGTCCGCTGACGCGCCGCGCTCTCGCCCCTCGGCGTCCGGCAGCCTCACGGGGAGCGTTCGACGCTACGTCGCGTCGATGGACCTCGCGCCGCACGATGTCGTCACGTTGGTCGTCCCGGAGATGGTGGGCGACCATCTGACGAGCCACGTCGTGCATACCAAGGATCTCGTGCGGCTCAAGGCGGCGATGCTCCGCATCCCGCGCGTCGTCGTCACCGATGTCCCCGTCGTGAGCACGCACGAAGGGCCTCGCGGGGTGGACGCCAAGCCACTGATCCCGTATCGCACCGTGGCGCTCGTGTTCCTCTCGGGCGTGAACGATCTCACGATCCGCGCGGTCAACTATGCCAAGACGCTCGACGCCAGCATCACGCGCGCGATCTACTTCGACCTCGACCCGGAGCAGGCGCATCGACTCGAAACGGCGTGGTTCGACGCCGGCTTCGAGATCCCGCTCGACATCGTGGAGGCGCCGTTCCGCGATCTGACGGGTCCGATGCTGGAAGAGGTGCGGCGCTACTCCACCGATCCCGGCACCGTGGTCAACGTGATCGTGCCCGAGGTGATCGTGTCGCACTGGTGGCAGCTGCCGCTGCACAACCAGAACGCGCTGTTCATCAAGCGGCTGTTCCTGTTCGAAGACCGGGTCGTGCTGACGAGCGTGCCCATGCTCGTGAAGGGCACCCCGAAGCGCGAGACCGAGACCGTCTGAGCGCGCTAGCATCGAAGCCATGAACATCCGCCCCGCCACGAAGGACGACCTGGCGTTCCTGCGCAAGATGCTCTACGAGGCCGCCCGGTGGAATCCCGATTGGCCGCGTGAGCCGATGGAAGAGGTCCTCGCCGAGCCCATGCTCCTGCGCTACTACCAGGACTGGGGCCGGCCCGGGGACGGCGGCGTCCTCGCCGAAACCGAGGGCGAGCCCGTGGGCGCCGCCTGGTACCGCCTCTTCACCGACGACGAGCCCGGCTACGGCTACGTCGACGAGAAGACCCCCGAACTCTCCATCGCCGTCGTCCCATTGCACCGCCGCAAAGGCATCGGCGAAGCCGTCCTCAGATCCTGCATGGTCCAAGCCAGAGAGGAAGGCTTCCAATCCCTCTCGTTGTCCGTGGCCTCGCACAACCGCTCAAGGATGATGTACCAGCGCGCCGGCTTCGAGCGAGTCTCGGAATCCGGCGACCACTGGACCATGGTCGCCAACCTCTGACGGGACGCGGTCGGCTCCTCGTCGGACCGCTTCCCTCGCTCGCTTCGCTCGCTCAGTCCAGATGGTCCGCCGAGGACCCGACCGCGTCCTTGGTGACCGACGAGCGCTGCGAGTGCTTTGCGGCGCTTTCGGACCCACCAGACCGCGGCGACCACCAGTGCGATGGCGGCTGCGATCGAGACGGGGACGAAGTACTGCTCGAGGGTCTGCCATTGGGAGCCGAGGGCTTTGCCGGCGTAGGCGAGGCCGACGCACCAGGGGATGACGCCGAAGAGGGTGAAGAGGCTGAAGCGCCGGAGGTCCATCCGGGCGACGCCGGCGGGCAGGCTGACGAAGGCGCGGATCAGCGGGACGAGGCGGCCCAGGAATACGACGGCCTCCCCTCGGCGTTCGAACCACGCGTGGGCCCGGTCCACCTCGTGGGGGCGCAATAAGAGGTATCGACCCCAGCGATCGATCGCGGGCCGGCCGCCCCAGGCTCCGAGGCCGTAGGCCAGCCAGGAGCCGACCATGCTGCCCGCGATGCCCCAGGCGATGACCCATCCGACCGCCAGAGCCGCCTCGGGGGTGCCGAGCACACTGGTCGCGAAGGCGGGGGCGCACAGGGCGCCCGCGAAGGCCATCACGACCTCCGAAGGGATCGGGATGCACATGGAGCCAAGCAACATCAGCACGAAGACGGCCAGATATCCGTTCTCGGCGATCAGTCGCTGGACGGTGTCGGTGAAGACGGCGAGCAGGGGGAATACCTTCCGGTTACACAGAATGGACGCATCGAAGCGTACCAACCGCTCCGGACGGGCCCTCCGGGGCGGTTCCCCGGTGTTTCGCGGGCTCGGTGGTACCGTCCGGCCCCGAGGCGTCGATTTGAGCGGCGCCCCGGTTCTCGCGTAAAGGAATCAACCCGTATGGGCAAGACACTCGTGGTGGTCGAGTCGCCGGCCAAGGCGAAAACGATCGAGAAGTACCTGGGTGCGGACTATGTGGTCCGCGCCTCCTACGGGCATATCCGCGATCTGCCGAAGTCCAAGCTCGGCGTCGATCCCGAGCACGATTTCCGGGTCGAATACGAGGTCCCGGACAAGTCCACGGACCACGTCGCCGTCTTGAAGCGGGCGATGAAGACGGCCGACGGGCTGGTCCTGGCGACCGACTTCGACCGCGAGGGCGAGGCGATCGCCCATCACGTGGCGACCGTCCTGGGCGAGGATCCGCAGCAGGCGCGCCGCGTGACGTTCACCGAGATCACCCGTGACGCGATCCTCGACGCGTTCGCGCACCCTCGTCACATCGATCGGAACCTCTTCGACGCGCAGGAAGCACGACGCATCCTCGACCGGCTCGTCGGCTACAAGATCTCCCCGCTGCTCTGGAAGCGCGTGCAACCGGGGCTCTCGGCCGGGCGGGTGCAATCCGTCGCGGTGCGCCTGATCGTCGAGCGCGAGCGCGAGATCACCGCGTTCAACCCGGTGGAGTACTGGAGCATCGATGTGCGGCTCACCCCCGAGGATCCCGAGCAGCCGTTCACCGCGCGGCTTGCGGAGACCCCCGAGGGCAAGCTCGCGGCCAACCCCGACAAGAAGGGCCTCGTGCTCGGCGCCGAGGGTGACGCCGCGACGCATGCCGAGCGCCTGCGACGTTCCACCTACCGCGTCACCGGCGTGGAGAAGAAGCAGCGCAAGCGCTCTCCGGCCCCGCCGTTCACGACCTCGACCCTGCAGCAGGAGGCGGCGCGCAAGCTCGGGTTCGGCGCCCGGCGCACGATGCAGATCGCGCAGCGCCTCTACGAGGGGATCAACCTGCCCGGGGAGGGCGAGGTCGGGCTGATCACCTACATGCGTACCGACTCCGTCACGATCGCCGACTCGGCGCTCCGCGAGATCGCCGAGATGGTCCGCAGCGAGTACGGCGAGGCCTACACGCTGCCCGAGGCCCGGCGCTACAAGACCCGCAGCCGCAACGCGCAGGAGGCGCACGAGGCGGTGCGCCCCACCAGTGTGCTGCGCACCCCGCAGCGGTTGTCCACCACGCTCGACCGCGACCAACTCCGCCTGTACACGCTGATCTGGCAGCGGACCGTCGCCACCCAGATGGCCGAGGCCCGCTTCGACCAGGTCGGCGTCGACATCGAAGCGCTCGATGGCGACGTCCGCTACGGGCTGCGCGCCACGGGCCAGACCCTGCAGTTCGACGGGTTCCTTCGGCTCTACCGGGAGGGTCGCGACGACGAGCCCGACGAGGACGCCGAGGCGAACCTGCCGGAGCTCACGGCCGAGCAGGCGCTGCGGCAGCTCGAGGTCCTTCCCGAGCAGCACTTCACGCAGCCGCCGCCGCGGTACTCCGAAGCGACGCTGGTCAAGAAGCTCGAGGAAGAGGGGATCGGGCGTCCCTCGACGTATGCCTCGATCATCTCGACGATCCAGGACCGCGGCTACGCCCGGCTGGAGGAGAAGCGCTTCCGGCCCGAGGACGTCGGCTACGTCGTGACCGACAAGCTGATCGAGCACTTCCCCGACGTCGTCGACGTCAGCTTCACGCGGTACATGGAAAAGGAGCTCGACGACATCGCCGAGGGCCAGCTCGGCAAGGTGCAGATGCTGCACGAGTTCAACGGACCGTTCGAGCGGGCGCTGGAGAAGGCCGAGGACTCCTTCGAGCGCTACCAGGAGGACCTGGACGAGCTGTGCCCGCTGTGTCCGACCGAGGGGCGTGAGCCCGGGAAGCTCCAGGTGAAGCTCGGTCGCTACGGCAAGTTCATCGGGTGCCCGAACTACCCGGAGTGCCGCTACATCCGCAACATGGACGGCACCGAGCGCGCCGAGCCCGAGATGCTCGACGAGCTGTGCCCCGAGTGCGGCAAGCAGCTGCAGCGTCGCGTCGGCCGCTTCGGCCCGTTCGTGGGGTGCAGCGGCTATCCCGGACTGCCGCTACATCAAGAAGGACCCGCCCCGTTCGCTCGAGATCCAGTGCCCGCAGTGCAACCAGGGCGAGATCGTCGAGAAGCGCACGCGCTTCGGGGTGTTCTTCGGGTGCAGCCGCTACCCCGAGTGCGACTTCGCCGTCAACAACGAGCCGTTGAAGGAGCCGCGGTGCCCCGAGGACGGGTCGCTGCTGCTCCAGCGTCCGAAGTCGATCCGCTGCTGGGGCTGCGGCGCCGAGTTCGATCTGGACATGAACCTCACGAAGCCGGGCGATCCGGAGGCCGAGGCCGAGGTCGCGGGCCGCCAAGTCCGCCGCCCGAGCCGCGCGCGCCGCGGCCAAGGCGGCGAAGAAGACGACGACGAAGAAGAAGGCGACGACCAAGAAGAAGCCGGCCGCGAAGAAGAAGCCGGCCGCCCGGAAGAAGACCGCCGGCGAAGAAGAAGCCCGCGGCGAAGAAGGACCCGGTACCGACACCGGCCGCATCGACGGAAGAGCCCTAGGAGGCCCGGTCGGTGTCGTCGATCACGGACGAGGTCGCCGAACTCCGCGGCACTCGTCCGGCCACCCTGAAGGATCTCCTGACCCACCGGACGTTCGCGCGTCTGCTCGCGGCGATGACCGTCTCGTCGTTCGGCGACTGGGTGGGGTTCGTGGCCGTGACGGCGATCGTCTACAGCCTCGGTGGCGGCAACGCGTCGCTCGCGATCTCGGGCGTGATGCTCGCGCGCACGTTGCCCGCCTTCCTGTTCGGTCCGATCGCGGGCACGTTCATCGACCGGCTCGACCGCAAGCGGATCATGATCGTGGCCGACATCGGTCGGGCCGTGCTGTACCTCTCGATGGCGTTCATCGGCCAGCTGTGGGCGATCTACCTGCTGTCCTTCGTGATCGAGTGCCTGTCGCTGCTGTGGGGGCCGGCGCGCGACGCGTCGCTGCCCAACATGGTGCCGCGCCGGCAGCTGGCCAACGCGAACTCGTTGGTCCTGGTCAGCGCCTACGCGACGCTGCCGCTCGGGCGGTGCCGCCTTCGCCGTGCTCTACGGGATCGCCAAGGGCATGAGCGCCCGCGTCCCGGTCTTCGCCGCACATCCCGAATCCCTGGCGCTCGTGTTCGACGCGGCCACGTTCATGTTCTCCGCTGCCATGGTGGCGGGCATCGCGATCCGCGCGACGCGCGGCGCGGAGCGCGAGCGGATGGACATGTCGCGGGTGTGGCGCGACGCCCGTGAAGGCGTGCGCTTCCTGCGAGAGGACTCGATCGCCGCCGCGATGACCGGCGGCATCGTGATCGCCTTCGGCGCGGTCGGCGCGGTCCTGGCGACCGGTCCGGTCTTCGTGCAGGAGACCGTCGGCGGCCAGGCGTCCGGCTGGGGGCTGGTCGTGACCGCGTTCGGTGTCGGCATGGCGCTCGGGATGGCGTCGGCCAACGCCGCCGCCCGCGTGGTCGAACGCGACCGTGTCTTCGTGTGGTCGCTGCTCGCGGCCGCGGGCGCGCTCGCCGCTGCATGGCGAGCATGCCGAACCTGGCGTGGACCGTCGTATTCACCGTCTGGCTCGGCGCGTTCTGCGGGCTTGGCCTGGGTCAGCGGGTACACGCTGCTGCAGGAGAACGTCGTCGACGAGTTCCGAGGGCGGACCTTCGCGGCGCTGACGACCTTGTCGCGAATGGTCCTGTTCATGTCGCTCGCGTTCTTCCCGGTGCTCGCGCAGCTGTTCGAGTGGCTCTCGTCGTCGCTGCACGGCGGCGAGTTCCACATCGGCGGCGCACGCGTCGATCTCTCGGGAACCCGGCTGGCCCTGTGGACGGCCTCGACCATGATCGTCCTCGCGGCCCTCAACACGCGCCGCTTGCTGACGCGGTACCGTCTGTCGCGACCCGTCTCCCTCTCTCTCGTGCCCAAACTCAAGCGCCCGCCGGCCACCGGATCGTTCATCGCCTTCGAAGGAGTGGAGGGCGCGGGCAAGGGCACCCAGATCGCGATGGTCGAGCAGTACCTGCGCGAGGCGGGCATGCCGGTGCTGGTCACGCGCGAGCCCGGCGGGACCCGAGCGGGCGAGCTGATCCGCACGATGCTGCTCGATCCGGATACCGGCGCGCTCGACGCCCGCACCGAGGCGATGCTGTTCGCCGCCGCTCGCGCGCAGACGGTCGCCTCCGTGATCCGGCCCGCCTTGGCGGAAGGCAAGATCGTGATCTGCGATCGCTACGTGGACTCCTCCCTCGCCTACCAGGGCGCGGGACGGGGGCTCGGCGAGGCCGACGTCCTCTCACTGAACGTCTGGGGCACCCAGGGACTGTTCCCCGACCTCGTGATCCTGCTGCACGTCGAGCCGGAGCTCGGCCTCGCTCGGTCCACCGAGGAGCCCGACCGGATGGAGCAGGAGGGGCAGGCGTTCCTCGCGAAGGTTGCCGACGGCTATCTGCGCATCGCCGAGGAGCACCCGGAGCGCTTCGTCGTCATCGACGCCGCGCGGGAGCAGGCCGAGGTCTTCGTCGACGTGCGCGCGGCGATCGACAAGGCGCTGCACGATCGTCAAGACCACGATCGGAACTGAGCCGCGGCGGTGTCGGGCCCGCGCGATACCCTCCCCGCATGAGCGCGGTCCTGGATCAGGTGGCGGGTCAGACCGTCGCGATGACCTTCCTGCGGGGGGCCGCCGAGCGTCCGCACCACGCCTATGTGCTCGCCGGCCCCGAGGGTTCCGGCAAGTCGATCGCGGCGAGGGCCTTCGTTGCGACGCTCCTGTGCCACGAGGGGGGGTGCGGCGTGTGCCGCGACTGCTCGCTCGCGCTGCGCGACCAGCATCCCAATCAGTTCGTCGTCGAGCCCGAGGGTCGCGACATCCACATCGACACGATCCGTGAGGAGATCTGGCAGCCCGCCTACCGCACCGCGCCCGAGCCGGGGCGCAAGGTGTTCGTCGTGCGCGAGGCCGACCGCCTGTCGCCCGCCGCCGCCGACACCTTGTTGAAGGTGCTCGAGGAGCCGCCGCTGGACACGGTGCTCCTGCTGTTGTCCGCGCGCGCACACGAGCTGCCCGAGACGATCCTCAGCCGGTGCCACGTCGTGACCTTCGCCGCCCTGCCCGAGGCCTTCGTCATCGCGCAGCTCGAGGGCGAGGGCGTCGATCCGTCCCGAGCCCTCCTGGCCGCCCGGCTGTCCGGTGGCAACGTCGGGCGCGCCCGGCGGATGGCGACCGATAGTGACGGACTGGCGTTCCGCGAGGTCGCGGCGTCGGCGCTGCGCTCGGCCGCCGCGGGACCGGCGGGCGCCCTGGACGCCGCCGCAGAGGTGCTGGCGGCGGCCACCGCGTACAAGAAGGGCCTCAAGAGCGAACTCGATGCCGAGCTCGCGCCCTTCCTCGACGATCGGGGCCGGCCCGAAGACGTCTACCGCGGAACGATCCGGCGGATCGAGACCCGGTTCGCACGCCGGGAGCGCCGGGCCGAGCGCGACTTCATCGACCGCGTCCTGCTCGCCGCGTCGTCGCTCCTGCGCGATCGCGTCGTCTCGGGTGTGCAGGGCGGGCCCGAGCTGCGTCTGAACGTGGACCGCGAGCCGGTGGTCGACGATGTGCCGGTCGTCGCGCTCGCGATGTGCCTGGCCGCCTGCGAGGAGGCCCGGGCGGCCCTCGCGGAGGACATGAACCGCAACGCCCGATTGGTGCTCGAGCACGCATTTCTTGCTCGTCTCCTCGGCATCCGCGACCGTGGCCTAGGCCGTTCGGTCCGGCCGTTCGGCTGTTCGCAGGTGCGGGTCCGCGGGGTATCGTGTGACGTCCGACGCGCTGGGAGGGCGACGGTTGCGATTCCTCGATAGGTTCACGCGCGACGAGGTCAGTGCCAAGGTCTGGTGGCCGTTTGCACTGGTCTGTATCGTCGCGCTCGTTGCCTCGGCACCCCTCGCGAATCGATCCGCCCAGCAGACGCGAGACGACGAGGCGTATCGGGCCGCCAGCCAGAGCATCGACTCGATCGAACCGCTGACGACGGCCGGCGCCACTGCGGCCGAACTCACTCCGACCCTTGCAGCCCTCGCGGCGACCGACCCCTCGGTATCGGCCGTTCGCGTCTGGGATCCCGCAGCACGAGCTCGTCGCGTCGTCGGTGTCGTCCGATCAGCTCGGCTCCGGCGAGGCCCTGAACGACGGTGACATCGACAACGCGGTCTCCGACGGCACGACGTGGGTGGTGTCCGATCGCTTGCCGACGGGCGATGCGGGACCGGTCACGTACTACGCGTACTCGTCGATCAAGGGCACGGCGGGCCCACTGGTCACGCAGTTCGAAGCGCCCGATGCGACCCTCCTGGCCGACGTGCATCGGTTCTGGCTGGCGTTCCGTATCGTGTTCGCCGTTGCTGTGCTCCTGCTTCTGGCGCTCGCCGGGTTGTCGATGCGCGAGCCCGTCGCGAAGATCGGGACCGAGGTCCCCTTCTACCCCGAGTCGGTGCCGCCCTGGCTCGCCGTGATCGACGTCGATCGTGCGGTGGCCCTCGAGCAGGCGGGCGACCGGGCGAAGGATCGACTCACCAACCTGCAGCAGCGGCTGGACGAGAGCGAACGGATGCGTCACGCGGCCGAGGGCGAGCTGCAGCAGGCCCTGACCGCCCTGAGCGCGCGGCGCGGCATGCCCGTGCCGAACGCGGCGACACTGTCCCAGCCGACCGGCGCGCCGCGTCAGCCGACCCCCGAGGCGGCGGCCGCGGCCGTGGCGGCGGCCGCGGCGTCGGCGAAGGCGGCAAAGACGCGGCGAGCGAGGCGCGCGGAGCAAGCACCGGTCGAGGCCAAGCCGGAGCCGGCCAAGACCAAGTCGAAGCCGAAGCCGGTCCGAACAGAGCCCACACCGGCGGTCGCAGCGCAGGCCGAGCCCGTCGTGATCCCGGAGCCGGTCGAGCCAAGCCGACCGGCGATGCCGCAGCCGCCCGTGACCGCCCCGAGCCGGCACCCATGAAGGCGCCCGAGCCCGAATCGGTCAACGTGCGGGCCGATGACGTGTCGGTCACGGCGACGTCGGGAGAGGCCGAGCACGCGGATACCTGGCCCGAGGTCGTCGTCCTGCCCGACCCCGAGCCGGCGCGGCGCGGCGCGGTTGCCGCGGGGTCGCCCGATTCCGACGCCACGGTGCTCGATGTGCTCAACCGATTGGTGGAGCCCGTCGGCGATCCCGACCCCGCGGGTGACGATGTCGGCGACATGCGCGCCCGTCTCGCCCGGACGGCGGCCCTCAAGAAGCCGGGGTCGCGCGAACGACGGGAAGAGCGCGAGCGCGGCCAGCACGAGAGCGGCGACTCCTAGCCTGCCTGTCCCCTCGGAAGTGGTGCTACCACTACTGTTGGGTGTGCAACTTGTTTGGCAAGCTGGTCGATGAGGGTGCCCGGTGACTGTGCGCGTATTGATCGTCGATGATCAGGAGCCGTTCCGGCTCGCAGCTCGGATGGTGGTCGAGCTCACGGACGGATTCGAGGTCGTGGGCGAGGCCGAGACCGGGGAAGACTCCGTCGCCATGGCGGCCGACCTGCACCCCGACCTCGTGCTGATGGACGTGAACCTGCCCGGCATCAACGGGCTCGACGCCACGCGGCAGATCCTGACCGGATCCGATGCGGTCGTCGTGCTCCTGTTGTCGACCTACGAAGAGGCGGAGTACGCGCCGCGCGCCGCCGAGTGCGGCGCCGCCGCGTACATCCCGAAGTCCGTGTTCGGAATCGATCGGTTGGAGTCGGCCTGGGAGGCCGCGTCGGCCTGAGCGCTCGCGACGACAGGCACGCGACCGGTGACCGTGGCGCCAGCACGACGGTGATCGTGAGCGCGGGCTCCTCGTCGTCCAGGTGGAACGCCCAGGTGTAGGCGACGAAGAGACTGATCGAACATCGTCGAGGCGATCGCGAGCCCCCATGCAACCCGCCCAGAACCTGCGGATTGGCCGCGGCGATCATGTGGGAAGCCTTCCTTGGATCGTCGTGCCGGAGCCGGGGGCGCTGCTGACGATGAGCTCGCCGCCGAGTGCCGCGAGCCGGTCCGCCATGCCCTGGAGGCCCGTCCCGTAGCCGGTCACGGTGGGATCGAACCCTACGCCGTCGTCGTGCACCTCGAAGCGCAGCGTCGCGTCGCCGTTGGCGATCCGCACGCTGGCGTGCCGGGCGTCGGCGTACTTCGCGACGTTGTTGAGCGCCTCGAGGGTGCAGAAGTAGACGGTGGCCTCGACCTCCTGGGAGAAGCGACCGACCCCGTCGGCCTCGACCGTGACGGGAACGGCGGCCTTGCGCGCCTGGGCCTCCAAGGCGACGGCCAGCCCTTTATCGGCGAGCAGCGGGGGATAGATCCCGCGCGCCAGATCGCGCAGGTCCTCCAACGCCGCGCCGGCGGCTCCCTGGAGCTGTCCGAGCAACGCCCGCGCCTTGTCCGGATCGCGATCGACCATCTGCTCGGCGAGCTTCAGCTGGACGGCCAGCGCGACCAACTGCTGTTGCGCGCCGTCGTGGATGTTGCGCTCGAGCCGCTTGGCGCGCTCGTCCTGCGCCGTCACGATGCGGCGGCGCGACGTGCGGAGGTCGCGGACCAGCCGGACGTTCCGCAGCGCCAGGCCCGCCTGCGCGGCGAGGCCGGTGATGAGCCGCTGCTTCGAGGCATCCATCGGATCCTTCGCAGGCATCGACAGCGTGATCGCCCCGAGCAACTCGCCCTGGTGGGTCACCGCGGACGCGTGCACGTCCTCACCGAACGCAGGCAGCTCGTCGCCGATGACCCGGTGGTCCGGGGCTGCCGCGAGGTCGGCCGGCCACGACGCCACGACGGAGAGCTCCCGATCGTGCAGGAGCCAGACGCGCACCTCGGTCGCGCTCGTGCTCGTGGCGAGCAGCTGCGCCATCCGTGGGAGGACGTCGTCGATCGAGTACGTCTCACCGAGTCGTTCGGAGAACTCCGAGAGCACCTCGAACGGGGTCGCCCGTTTCCCGTAGACGACGCGGTCGGCGATCGAGCGTGCCTGTCGCCGCACCGGATTGAAGGTCAGCACGAACACCACCGCGGCGACGAGCGCGCCGAAGGTGCTCACCGCCGCGAGCGCGAGCGCGGCGAGGTAGAGCACCGTGATGAACGCTGCGACGATCGTGAACACGACCGTCCGCTTCACGACGATGTCGAGGTCGTACAGCCGGTACTTCAAGATCGCGATCGCGCAGGCAAGGGGGATCCCGAGGCCCAGGCACACGAAGAACCCGACGAAGGCGATCGAGTTGATCGGCCGTGACTCGTCGGGGCCCAGCCCGATCCCCGTCACGAGCACGAGGACGAGCAGGATGCCGGTCAGGCCGGCCATCCAGACGAGCCAACGAAGCTGCTGTCGCTCTTCACCGGTGGACTGACGGGACCGCTGCACGAGGGAAACCACCGACGCGATCGACGTGAACAGCAATCCGAGCCCGGCGATCCAGACCGCGGCGTTGAGGATCGGCGCCAGTGACGGGATACCCGCGGGATTCTGCGGTGTGACGCCGTCGGTCACGTCGATCGGCCCCGGCCGGAACATCGACGCGAGCATCAGGACCGCGAGACAGCCGAGCAGCGCCGGCGGCAACCATCGCCACCTCGGCGACGCGACGTGCCCGGTCGGGAAGAGGGCCAGGATCATCGGGACGGCACCGACCGTGATGAACAACCAGGTGTTCAACCAGGCGGCCCAGATCCCGAACGGAAGATCGCCCGGGTGCGTGGCGAGGGCGTACTTCGACCATTCGGTCGACGCGCCTCCGAGCAGCAGCCCGGCGCCGCTGGCGACGAACAGCCATCCGATGGGGTTCTCGGGTCGGCGGGACACCAGGACGCCGCCGAGCGCGATGTAGATGACGATGATGAGGATGCTCAGCGCGACGGTCGGATCGCTCGCGAAGGAGTCATTCAGCGCAAGGAGCGTGAGCGCCGTGGCGGCAACCACGAGGAGCACGCCGATACCGAGTCCGGCGACGACGCGACGCTTCCGTCTGCGCGGTCGCGCCTCGGCCACCGCGTCGGCAGCTCCATCCGTCCCCATGGCGAGCATCCTGCACCGTCGAGCGGCTCGCGGCCAAGGAGGTCTTCGCCACCCTTCCTCGGGTGCTGGCACCCCCGGCCGATCGTGGTGGGTGCCGGGTCGTTCGCGCAGGTCAGCAGGCCTACGGTTGCGGTGACGACAGGAGGCGACCGACATGAAGACGATCCTGGTGGGCACCGACACCTCCGCCGCGGCGGACCTGGCCGTGGAGGGGGCCGCCGATCTTGGCCCGCGTGCAGGACGCAGCCTTGATCCTGCTGCTGGTCAAGCCCGACGGGGATCTCCGGGCGGTGGTCGATCCGCAGCGCGCGGCCGACCCCGACCGGCACCTCACCTCGCTGCGGGAGCGGTTCCCCGATGTCTCGACCACGACCCGGACCGAGACGGGCGACCCGGCCGAACGCATCTGCGCCGTTGCCGACGAGCTGCAGGTCGACACGATCGTGGTGGGCAACCGGGGGACGCACGGCAACTGGTGGCGGGTGAAGGACAGCGTGCCCAACCTCGTGTTGCGCCACGCGCCGTGCAGCGTCTACATCGTGGACACGAGGCGCGCCCAGTGACGCTACGAGGTCTCGCGGAGGAAGGCCAGCACGGCCATCACCCGGCGGTGCACGTCGGGTTCCTCCGTGAGGCCGAGCTTGTGGAACATCGAGTTGATGTGTTTCTCCACGGCCCGGTCGGTCAGGTACAGCGTCTTGGCGATCGCGGCGTTGTTCATGCCCTGGGCCATCAGCGACAGCACCTCGCGCTCGCGATCGGTGAGCTGCCCGAGGGGCGAGTGCGCCATCCGGTCCTTCGCGGCGACCAGCGCCTCGACGACCTTGGGGTCCAGCACGGAGCCGCCGCGCGACACCTCCTCGAGGGCGCGCACGACCTCCTCGACGTCGGCCACACGCTCCTTCAGCAGGTAGCCCAGCCCGCCGGCGCCCTCGTTGAGCAGGTCGTAGGCGTACTCCTCCTCGACGAACTGCGACAGGACGACGACGCCGATGGTGGGATGCTCGGCGCGGATCTGCTTGGCGGCGCGGATGCCCTCGTCGGTGCCGCTGGGCGGCATCCGGATGTCCGTGAGCACGGCGTCGGGCTGCAGCGAACCGACCGCGGCCAGCAGCTCGTCGAAGTCGGCGGCGGTGCCGACCACCTCGACCTCGGCCGCCTCGGCCAGGAGCGCCACTGTTCCCTCGCGGACCAGGTAGTTATCCTCCGCGAACACGATGCGCAACACGGGCGCATGGTACACGGGAGGCTGACGGCCGCATGACGATCCGGGTGGTCCTGGGCGAGGACAACGTGCTGGTCCGCGAGGGCGTCCGGGCGTTGCTCAACTCCTACGACGACGTCGACGTGGTCGGCGTGGCCGAGGACGCACCGTCGCTGCTGGCCGCGGCCGCCGAGCACGTGCCCGACGTCGTCGTCACCGACATCAAGATGCCCCCCTCCTTCCAGCTGGAAGGCATCGACTGCGCCCACGCGATCCGGCGCGATCACCCCGACACGGGGGTGGTCGTGCTGTCGGCCCACGACGACGAGGAGTACGCGCTCGCGCTGCTGGGCGGCGGTCACAGCGGCCTCGCGTACCTCCTGAAGGATCGGATCGCGCAGGGCGACGAGCTCGTCCGGGCGATCCACGAGGTGCACGCGGGCGGCAGCGTCATCGACCCGGCGATCGCCGAACGGTTGTCCGGCCGCTCGAACGCCGGTGAGGGGGACCGCCTGGTGCTCGACATGATGAGCCAGGGCAAGGGGTACGCCGAGATGGCCGAGGCGCTCGGCACCACGCAGGAAGCGGTGGATCGTCGCGTGACGGACCTGTTCCGTCGCCTGGCCGGTGGCGACAGCGTCAGCGGCGTCGACGACCTGAAACGACTGCATGCGGCGGTCGTCGAGAGCTCCGCGCAGGCGGAGACGCTCAAGTTCTACGTGCCGGAGCAGGTGGTGGCGGGGCTCGCCGCCGACGCGAGGTTCGCGGAGCAGCGCGAGGTCGAGGTGACCGTGCTGTTCAGCGACATCCGGGGCTTCTCGACGCTGTCGGAACGACTCGGCGCCCGAGATATCGCGGATGTGGTCGGTCGACACCTCTCGGCGATGGCCGAGGTGATCGCCGCGCACGGCGGGACGATCGACAAGTTTCAGGGCGACGCGGTGATGGCGGTCTTCGGCGCGCCGGTGCCGAGCGACGATCACGCCGCGCAGGCCGTGCGCTGCGCGATCGCGATGCAGGCACGCGAAGCCGAGCTGAACGCGGCAGGGTGGGGGCTCGACGGCGTCGGGTCGCTCGACGTCGGCATCGGGCTGAACACGGGCATCGTGATGGCGGGTGCGATCGGCGGCGGCGGTCGCCTCGAGTACACGGTGATCGGCGATGCGGTCAACGTGGCGCAGCGCTTGCAATCCGAGGCCGCGGGCGGCGAGATCGTCGCTGCCGCGAGCACCGTGCTTGCGGCCGTCTGCGATGCCGAGTCGATCGGCAAGCGCCAGGTGAAGGGCCGCGAGGAGCCTGTCGAGGTGTTCCGTGTCCGTGCCGGTTAGCTCGCCGAGAGCATCGCGACTCGCCTGGGTCTTGTTCGGCGCCACGCTCGCGTGCCTCGCGGTGGCCGTGTGGCTCGGCATCCTCACCCGGAACGTGCAGGCGACCGATTGGGGCAGCTCCGGTCTCGGGGCGGCGCGAACCTGATGGTGGCCGCCGTCCTGTCCTTCCCGGTGGTCGGCGTGCTGGTCGCGACCCGACAGCCCCGCAACGCGATCGGCTGGATCATGATCGAGATCGGCCTGGTCTTCTTCCTGAGTGTCCGCGATGGATTCCTACGCGGTCTACGCGATCTTCGCTCCGGCCCGAGTCTGCCCGGCGGGGCGGTCGTCGCGTCCCTGTCCCAGTGGACGTGGGTGCCGGTCGTTTGCGATGGCCGTGACGTTCCTGCTCCTGCTGTTCCCCGACGGGCACCTGTTGTCGCCGCGCTGGCGATGGTTCGCGTGGGTGACGGGCATCGATCTCGTGGTCGTGAGTCGTGGCGATCCTCCTGGGACCCGGTCAGATCGAAGCGATGCCGCCCGGCGTGGAGAACGTGCTCGGGGTGCAGGGATCCGAGTTCCTCCTCTTCGCCTTCATCTGGCTGCCGATCGCGGTGCTGGGGTCGGCCGGCAGCCTGATCCTCCGACTGCGGCGCGCGACCGGCATCGAGCGAGCCCAGACCAAGTGGCTGGTCACGGCGGCCGCGATCGTGGCCGTGCGTCTACACCTGCGCGCTCATCGCGAGCTGGTTCGTCAGCTCGTCGCCCGGGTGGCTGGGTCTGCTGCAGAACGTCTCGATCGCCACGTTCGGGCTGATCCCGGTCGCGATCGGTGTGTCGGTGCTGCGGTACCGGTTGTTCGACATCGATGTCGTGATCCGCAAGGCGGTGGTCATCGGCCTGCTTGCCGGGTTCATCACGATGGCGTACATCGGGATCGTCGTCGGCCTCGGCGCGTTGTTCGGTGTCGGGACCACCGCGAGCCCCGCGTCATCGGCCGTGGCGGCCGCGGCGGTCGCGCTCGCGTTCCCACTCGTTCGTCGGTGGGCGCGTCGGGCGTCCGACCGAGCCGTCTACGGGAAGCGGGCGACCCCGTACGAGGTGCTCACCGAGTTCGGCGATCAGCTCGCGGGTTCCTACGCCGCGGACGACGTGCTCGTGCGGATGGCCCGCGTCCTGGCCGAGGGCGCTCGGCGCCGAGCGCGCTCGTGTGTGGCTCGGACCGCCCGGATCGCGGCGGGTCGCCGCGACCTGGCCCGCCGACGCCCCCGCCGGCGACGACGATCGCACCGAGCCCGTGCTCCATCAAGGCGAGGAGCTCGGGGCCCTCTCGGTGACGATGCCGGCCAACGACCCGATGGACCCCGCCAAGGAGAAGCTGGTCGCCGATCTCGCGTCGCAGGCCGGGCTGGTGCTGCGCAACGTCGGCCTGACGGAGGCGTTGCGACAGCGGCTCGACGAACTGCAGGCGGCGCAGCGCCGACTCGTCACCGCGCAGGACCAGGAGCGACGGCGTCTCGAGCGCAACATCCACGACGGAGCGCAGCAGCAGCTGGTGGCGTTGAGCGTGAAGATGCGGCTGGCGCAGGCGATGCTCGAGCGCGATCCCGCGCGCGCCGACCAGATGCTTGCGGAGTTGCAGGGCGACTCGCAACGGGCGCTCGAGGATCTGCGGGACCTGGCGCGCGGCATCTACCCGCCGCTCCTGGCGGACAAGGGCCTGCTCGCCGCGCTCGAGGCGCAAGCGCGCAAGTCGCCCGTGCCGGTCGAGGTCGTCGCCGACGGGATCGGGCGCTTCGCGCAGGATGCGGAGGCCGCCGTCTACTTCTCGTGCCTCGAGGCGCTGCAGAACGTCTCGAAGTACGCGAACGCGAAGGCCGTGCGGATCGACCTGCGGAGCCATCGACGGCCACCTGGAGTTCCGTGTGCACGACGACGGCGACGGCTTCGATCCGGCCGCGACCGGCTACGGCACCGGCCTGCAGGGCATCGCCGACCGGCTGTCGGTCCTCGAGGGCAGCCTGGTCGTCACGTCCGTCCCCGGCGAGGGCACGACGATCGCGGGGTCCTTGCCGGTCGGACCGACCGATGACAGGGTTGCCACTGCCGAGCCCGGATCGGACCGGCTCGCGACGCCCGCCGCCACCTGAGGAACGGAAGGGGACCGCCGATGGACGCCCAGAACGACGGATCGCGCCCGGGGTTGACCCTCGCCTTTCGGATCGTGGCCGCGATCGGCGGTGTGTTCTTCGTCGTGCCCACCATCGTGTTCAACGTGGGGTCGCTGACCGACAGCAACGGGGACGGGATCCACGTGATCCACAACATGGGGTCGCTCGCGAGCTTCACGTTCCTCGCCGGGATCCCGATGCTGCTGCTGGCGTGGCGCCCTCGGCAGGTTGCGCTCCTGCGGCTCGTCGCCGCGACCGGGCTCGCCACGTTGATCGGCGCGCTGCTGTCCGGCGTGCCGCTGACGTACCTGTTGATCCTCCCGATCGTTGTCGTCGTGCTGCTGGCGCTGGCGCCGGATCGGGCCGAGGTGTTCCGGCTCGGATCGCCGGCGCTCATCCTGCTCGCCCTGACGTTCATCGCGGCGATCCCGCTGGTGATCGAGGCCCTGGATCAGGCCGATCTGCAGGGAGGACACACGACGGGTGACGCGCACATCGAGATGCTCCACTACGCCGGCATGGCGGTCGCGTACCTGTCCTTCGTGCTCGCCGGGTTCATCGCGGCGTTCCCCGGCCGGGCGGTGCGCACCGCCCGGGTGTTGGTCGGGCTGGGCGGCGCGGCCCTGACGATCACGCAGCTGGCGAAGCCGGACGCGCTCGGATCGGTCGACGCCGTGTGGGCGGCCGCCGGCCTGGTCGTATCGGTGGTCTATCTCGCGTACGGCTGGGTCAACGCGCAGCCCGGCGTCGAGGTGCCGTCGTGACCACGAGCAGCCGCCCCTTGGTCAAGCCGCCGCGGGGCCTCCGCCGTGTCGAACGCTGGGTGGTCGGTGTCGCGATGGGCATCATCGCCTTCTTCTTGGAGCGCATCGTGATGCGCTCGGCCAAGAAGAAGGCGCCCGCGCCGGTGCCGACCACGCTCACGTCCAAGGGTGGCGAGGTCGACTACGACGGATAGCTAGCTGGGCCGGCCCCGAACCGAGAGCTCCTGCATGTCCATGTAGTAGGGGTTGCCGCTGTTCGATCGCATCGTGAGCTTGACCCAGCGCACGCCCCGCGTGTTGCCGGTGGGGGCGAGGGTCGTCAGCACGCCCTGGTGCAGCGCCTTCGTGCGGTGCAGCGCGAGCCGCCACGGCGCGTTCGCGCCCGTGCGCGTGGAGAGGTCGAACGTTCGCATCGTCGCATCGGGCGGGTCCCCGCAGGCCGGGCCGGCGGCCACGCCGAAGGTGGCGATGTCGATCGTCTTGGGCAGGCGGATCACGATCGATCGCGGCCCCGTCACCGAGCTGCCCGCGGTCGACGACGGTGCATCGCTGCTCCATCCGAACCCGAGCGAGCGGTCGATCGCCGCGGCCGGGCCGCAGCCGTACTGGCTGTAGTCGGGTCGCGTGAACCCGTCGACCCGAGCTCCGCCGTCGAGCGCGGCCCAGTCGCGGAACACCCGCAGATCCAACCGCTCCGCTCCGTTGATACGCACGTGGTGGCGCACCAGCGGATCGAGGCCCGCGCGGTCGATCACGACGTCGGGGTAGGTATGGAACGGCACCCGCTTGATCACGAATCGCCCGCCGGCATCGGTCTTGGCGGTCAGGTCCGTGCCCGGGAACCCCGCGCTGTGCCCGCCGATCGAGACGCGTGCGTTCGCCACGGGCGCGCCGGTGAGGCGATCGGTGAGGCGACCCCCGAGCGAGCCGCAGGGATCGACCTTGCACGAGGGCGGCGCGTGGCCGTCGGCCGCCGGCGTCGTGTCGTTGCCGTCCTCGACGGAGGCGAAGTACCCCATCCCGCGATGCCGGAAGACCTTCCACAGCGCGTCGGTGTCGGCGCCGCCGTTGGCGACAAGATCGGCCTGCAGGATCGCGTTGCGCATGTCCAGGAACGAGGGATCCGGCGGCGAGAGCTCCATCGCGCGCGTGATCAGCCTCCGGGCGTTCGTCACGCCGAGCGCGTCCCGGAGATCCCAGAGCGTCTGCGCCCAGATCTCGCCGTCGGAGTGCACCTCCGGCCCATGGTTCACCCTCCCGTAGTCCCCGAACGTGAAGCCGCCCGGCCCGGTCGCATACGCGCCGGGGCACCTGCTGCCGCTCGCCCCCACGCTGCAGTCGATCGCCTGGTAGCGGATGCCGGACCCGCCGGTGATCCACTTGCCCATCATGACCTCGCCGTCGGCGGCGGTGTCGGTGATGAACCCCTGCTCGACGAGCAGGTCGAGCGCGTACCAGTCGCTCCAGGCCTCGCCCATCGCGCCGGACTCCCAGCTGTTGAGCGCCGAGAGCCCGTTCGGGTAGGTGACCAGCCGGCCGGACAGGCCGTGCGTGTACTCGTGATAGACGACCGAGGCGTCGTCGCCCGCGTTCGCCGACGGGAACCGGGGTGCGAACGCATCCCGACGGAACAGCAGCAGCACGAGCGTCGGGGCTCGGCCGTCGGGCGGGGTGTCCATGCTCGCGTTGTTCGTGAACTGCGAGATGGGCCTGCCGCCCCCGGAGTTCGCGCCGAAGAACGCGTGGACCTGCACGGCGTCGTGCCCCTTGCCCGTGCCCGAGGGGTTGGACGTCTGGAAGTTGCCCGCCGCCTCGGTGAACCCGATCGGCGCGGACAGGAGGTGATCGTGGAACGTGTTCACGAAGTAGTAGGCCTGCGTCGCGCTCTGGCGCCGGTTCTGCTGCCACGAGTTGGCGTGGCGGTAGTCCCACGAGCACGGGTGCGCCGGTGCGCAGTTCTGCGTGCCGGTGGTCGTGTCGAGGATCGCCGCGGTCGACCAGTCGAGCCCCGCGACCGCGGCCACCTCGTCCTTGGGATCGGCGCGGAAGTCCGGGAGCGGATCGAGAAAGACGTGCGCGTTGTTGCCGGCCAGCCTGTTGCCGTTGTTCACCGGGAAGGTCACCGGCTGCTGGATGCCGCCGCCGTTCGGCACCTTCGAGGAGGGGAAGTACCCCCAGGCCGATCCGGTGCCGGTCGCGTCGTGCGCGAGATCGGCTCGCCAGAGCACCGCGCCGGTGGTGGCGTCGATCACCGAGACGACGTGCTCGCCGGGTGCGGTCACCGTGTCGGTACGCCACGCCAGCTGCGAGCGGCCGCCGTGGAAGTACACGAGCGCGGCGCTGTCGTCCGGGCGCCGCAGCGGGTGCGCCGGCGCGTGCCAGCGCCTGGTCGCGGCCGATCGCCGGCGCGCTCGCCGCGCCCCGGCCGAGCGCGTGCGCGGGCGAGCCGCTGACGTTGATCAAGCGACCGTCGGCCGTGACGGAGGCGAGCAACCCGTTGTCGAAGGCCTCGAGTCCGTTGACCGACTGTGTCCAGGCCAGGTGGTGCGTGCCGTCGATGTCGACGTAGTCGCGCCGGAGGTGAAACGTGCGGAGGTCCTGGTGGTCCAGCCCCAACGCGGGCGCGTTGTGGCGGACCCAGCCCATGGCGACGGCCGTGGCCGGCAGGGACGACGGGCCGGTCAGCATGCCGTCCAGCCGGCCGACGAAGCGCGCCGTCCCGGTGCGGGGATCGAGGTCGAAGACGCCGCGGCGACCGAGCGAGCCCGCGAGCGCGGCGCGCCCGTCGGCCTCGGCGACGGTCAGCGAGCGGGCCGAGGCGACCGGTCGCCGCACGTCGACGTGCCGGTCCTCGCCGGCGACCTCGGGACGTCGAGGCGTGCCGGGCGGCCGACAGAGCGGGGGCGGGCGCCGTCAGGAGCGCCGATGCCACGGCGAGCGCGGACGCGATGGCGAGACGGGAAAGGCGAGTGGTCACGGCGTTCGGTTGCTCCTCGGTTGGGTTCGCAAGGAGGCTACAGGTCGCCGACCCGAACGCCAGCTACTTCTGGCGGTCGCGAACGAGATCGACCAGCAGCAGCACGGTGAACAACAGCCCGACGATGCCGAGCGTGGCCGGCACCCACTCCTTGACCCGTTCCGACGTCGTCGTGATCGCCGCGCCGAGCAGCGCCGCGGCGCCGACCAGGCCCAACGCCAGGCGCCGGCCCGCCCGCCGCACCGTCTGCTCGAGCGAGGCGGCGCGGAAGTTGACCTCGAGCTTCTGACCGGGCCGCGCACCGATCAACCGTTCGACGGCCTCGATCACGCGCATGCCGCGCACCCGCAAACGCTGCACCTGATAGAAGAGCGCCTTGGGATCGATCTTGGCGCCCATCCCCATCAGGAGGCTCCGCATCATGAACTTGCCGGCCACCTCGAAGGGGTCGACGGTCGGATCCAACTGGGCGGCGGCCAGCTGCATCTGCGCCAGCGCCTTGGCGGTCAGGGTGAGCGACGCGGGCAGCGGCACGCCGTAGCGCAGTGAGATCTCCGTCATCTCCTGCAGGACCGGTCCGAGCTGGATCTCCTGGATCGATGCCCCCTGGTACTTGCCCATCAGCTGGCTGATCTCTCCCTGGAACGCGTCGATGTCGAGATCGCTGCGATCGATCGCGCCGGCCATCATCAACGTGACGTCGGTGAGGAAGCCGACGTCGTTCTGCCAGAACGCCATCAGCAGCAGCATCATCTGCTCGCGGAGCTCGGGCCCGACCTCGCCCGCCATCCCGAGGTCCAGGAAGTAGAGCCGGTCCTCCTCGGGCTGCCACATCAGGTTGCCGGGGTGCGGGTCGGCGTGGAAGAACCCGTCGACCATGACCTGCTTATAGAAGGACTCGAGCAGCTGCCGCGCGGCGTCGGTGCGGATCGGCCCCTCCGGCGCGAGCCCGATCGGACCGCCGCCCACGTCGCCCATCACGAGCAGCCGACCGGTCGAGAAGTCGGTGTAGAGGTCCGGCACGGACAGGCGGTCGAACGAGGCGATCACCTCGCCCATCCGCTGGACGTTGCGCGCCTCGTTGCGGAAGTCGAGCTCGCGGTGCAACGACTCCGACAGGTGCTCGAACACCGCCCGCAGGTCGATCACGGCCTTCAGCCCCGGCCGGTCACCGGCCTTGGCCGAGAACACCTCCAGGAGCGCCAGATCCTGTTCGATCAGCTCGCGGGCGTCGGGCCGCTGCACCTTGATCACGGCCTTCTCACCGTTGGCGAGCACCGCGCGGTGCACCTGGGCGATCGTCCCGGCGGCCAGGGGCTCGGGCTCGACGTGGTCGAACACGTCCTCCCACGGGACGCCCAGCTCCTGTTCCATGACGACGACGACCTGTTCTTCGGACAGCGGCGGCACGTTGTCCTGCAGCTTCGCGAGTTCGTCGATGAACTCGGGTGGCAACAGGTCGGGCCGGGTGGACAGGATCTGGCCGAGCTTGCAGAAGGTGGGCCCGAGCTCCTCGAGCGCTTCGCGCATCCGCTTGGCCTGGCGCTCTCTCCCGATCGTGCCCTCCGCATCGGGACGACCGAACAGCTCCTTCAGCCCGTGCTTGGCGAAGACGGTGGCGATCTTCGAGCCGCGCGACAACAGGTGCGGCTCGGTCTCGGCGATCGGCGCGCCGGAGCGCAGGACCGAGCCCGAGGTGGCCGCCGGGATCGCGGTGGTCACGCCATCGGTCGTGTTGACGATGATCACCGTGCAGCGGGCGTTGTGGCTGATGCGGTTGGGCACGTTGCCCAACAGGAACTCCTTGCGGCCGGCCATGCCCGCGTTCCCCACCACCAGGACATCGATCTCGGCCTCCTCGGCCGCGCCCACGATCGCCATCGCGGGGTCGGTATCGACCACGACGTGCGAACGGCCCCGGTCCCCGGCCAGCCGCCGGGCCTCGACGAGGAGCGACTCCGAGGCCGCCGAGGCGCGGGTGCGCTCGCTGTTGCCGAACTCGGTGTCGACGGGGTTCGTCGGCACGATCACCTGGACGAGGTGCAGCTCGGCGTCGAAACGCTCGGCGAAGTCGGTGGCCCAGCCGACCGCCCGCGAGGCGGTCTGCGACAGGTCGGTCCCGACCATGACGCGTCGGATGGTCCCGGTCCCGAGGTCGAGCGCATTCACCATGCGCGCATTATCGACGGTTCGGAGCCCACGCAGGAAGGGTGGCCGGCCTGAGGCTCTTCGGTGGTGCCTGCACCTGCCCGGTTCAGGAGCCCGTCCGAAGCGCCGAGAAGGGCGCCAGAAGGGCGCCAGAAGGGCGTTGGTATCCTTGCCGTCCCGCCGGAGTAGCTCAGGGGTAGAGCAACCGCCTCGTAAGTGGTAGGTCGGGGGTTCGAATCCCCCCTCCGGCTCTCAGCGCGTCCGGTTCCCCGCCTCCGCGGTTGCCGTCGGACCGCTGGCTTGCGAGAATCCCGCCCGATGAAGACCTCCCGGGTCGTCGCGGTACTCGGCGGTGCGCTGGCCGTGCTGGTGGGCACCGCGAGCTCGGCATTCGCGCAGACCCACATCGCGCCGACGACCGTCCCGGAGCGGGTCGACGGTGGCTGGATCTACTGGCTGGCGTTCCTCAGCCTCGCGCTCGCGCTCGTGCTGGTGATCTTTCTTGATCGCGGCGTACATGCGCTACGCGCCGCGCTTCGCCAAGGACGAGGACGAGGCCCGTGTGGTCCACGCGGACCGCGTCCAGCCGGGCCGGGAAGCCCCCCGCCGGCTGGTGGACGTCACCCAGGCGGTGCCGATGATCGTCCAGCCACCGCCGGTCACCGTGGCGGCCGCAGCTCCTGCAGCTGCACCTCCGGTGGCTGCACCGGCCGCCGCCGCGCCGGCTCCGGCAGCCGCCCCGGTTCCGGCGCCCGCTGCCGCACCGGCAGCCGCCGCACCTGCAGCCGCCGCGCCCGCAGCGGCCTCGCCGGCACCGCCGGCTCCTGCGGAAGAACGTCCCGAGGTGTCTCTGGACCAGGAGACGTTCGACAAGACGCTCGAGGAACTTCTCGCCGCCGGCACCGATCGGCGCATCGCCGAGGGCAAGGCGAAACGGGCCGCGATGATCGCGGCCCGCAAGAAGGCCGCGGGCGAGGGGTAGCGCCGAGCTCGCGTGGGTCAGGACCCCGCCGTCGAGCTCGACTGGTCGCTCGGGTCGCTCGCCGCCCGTCTCGCCGACTGGGACACCTCGCTGCGCACCGGGCGCACGATCGCCGGCCCCGGACCGAAGGTGACGCCGGCCGAGCGCGTCGCGCTGCGATCCGATCTCTCCGCGCAGGTGACGGAGGCCGAGTCGCTGGTTCGAACGTTCACCGACCTCGGGGTCGCGGGATTCAGCTCTCGAGCCTGGGTGATGGGTCGCGGCGACTGGATCCGTCAGAACCTCAAGGCGTTGCAGCGGATGCTGGAGCCGCTCGCCGAGCGGATCGCCAAGGAGCGCCCCGGTTCCCTCACCGAACGTCCGACCTTCTCGCGCAAGGCGCTCGGCGTCCAGGTGGGCGGCCTGCTGGGCTACGTCGCGCGTCGCGTCCTCGGCCAGGTCGATGTGTTCCTGCCGCCGGATGACGACGGCCTGATCTACTTCGTCGGCCCCAACCTGATCGACGTGGAGCGGTCCTTCGCGCTGCCGCCACGCGACTTCCGCATGTGGGTCGCGATCCACGAGGTGACCCATCGCGTGCAGTTCTCGTCGGCGCCGTGGCTCCGCGGCGAGCTCACCGCGATGGTCGACGCCTACCTCCGGACGGTGTCGCTCGAGCCCAAGGAGATCGTGGAGCAACTCGGCAGGGCGGTCGAGCAGCTGCGCCCCGGCGCGCCCGCCGACGGTCCGGGCGGCATCCTGCGGCTGCTCACGCCCGAGCAGCGACCCCTGTTCGAACGCACCCAGGCGATGATGTCGCTCCTGGAAGGGCACGCCTCCTATGTGATGAACCAGGTGGCCGCCGATGTCGTCGACGATCTGCCGCAGCTTCGCGCCGCGCTCGCGCGGCGGCGCGCGGTCGGCGGCTGGGAGAAGCGGGTGCAGCGTGCGATCGGCTTCGATCAGAAGGTCGCGCAGTACGACGCGGGCGAGCGCTTCGTGCAGGAGGTCGTCGATCGGGTCGGCATGAGCGGCTTCAACCTCGTCTGGGCGCGCCTCCGGGAACCTGCCGCAGCCCGGCGAGATCGGCGATCCCGATCGCTGGATCGCCCGCGTCGCGGGGTAGCGCCGTGACGCGCCGGCCGCCGGCGGTGGCACGGGTGATCGAGCGCGTGACGCACACCGCGCGAGCCCACGACCTGTTCGTGCCCGGCCAGCTGATCCTCGTGTGGGTCTCGGGCGGGGCCGACTCCGTCTGCCTGCTCGAGACCCTCGTTCGGGTCCGCCGGCTGTTCCGGATCCGGCTCGCGGTGTTCCATCTGGATCACGGGCTCCGGCCCGGCTCCTCGGCCGACGCCGCCTACGTCCGGCGTCGCGCCGCCGCCCACAGCCTGGACTGCCATGTGGTGGCTCCGCGGTCGACACCCGCCCCGGGCGACTCCGTCGAGCGGTGGGCCCGCGAAGAGCGCCGGGCCGCGGCGGGCACGGTGGCCGAGCGGATCGGCGCCGACCGCCACGCGCTCGGCCACACGATGGACGATCGCGCGGAGACGGTGCTGCTGGCGCTCGTGCGCGGCTGGGGGCTCGACGGGCTGGCCGGGATCGAGCCGATCGCGGGCAACCTGGTGCGTCCGATGCTCGACGTGCGTCGCGCGGACACCGAGGCGGCGTGCCGCTCGCTGCGGCTGCACCCCCGGGTCGACGAGACGAACGCCGACACCGCCTTCCTGCGCAACGCCTTGCGGCACGAGGCGCTGCCCGCGCTCGCTCGCGCGACCGATCGCGACGTGATCCCGACGATCGCGCGCACCGCCGAGCTCCTTCGATCCGACGCCCGGCTGCTCGACGAGCTCGCCGCGAACCTCGCCGAGACCGTCGTCACGCCGACCGACGCCGGCGTGCGCCTCGACGCAGCGGAACTGCGCGGCCTCGCCGCACCGATGGCCTCCCGCGTCGTTCGTCGTGCGCTGGCCGACGCCGGCTGCACCTGGACCGAGAAGGGGATCGAGGGCATCCTCGATCTGGCGGCGGGCCGGCCGGGTCGCCGGCTCGCGCTCTCCGACGGCGCGCGAGCGCACCGCGACCGCACGCACGTCGTGGTCGAACGGTAGACTCCGCCCCTCGCATGGACCCGTTCACCGACGACATCGAGAAGGTCCTGATCTCCGAGGAGGAGATCCAGGCGAAGTTGGTGGAGATGGGCGCGGCGATCACGCGAGACTATGCGGATCGGAGCCTGCTGCTCGTCGGCGTGCTCAAGGGTGCGTTCGTCGTGATGGCCGACCTGGCGCGCAACATCCAGTTGCCGTTGCAGTTCGACTTCATGGCGGTGTCCTCCTACGGCGCGGCGACGAAGACCTCGGGCGTCGTGCGCATCCTCAAAGACCTCGACCACGATCTGAAGGACCGCGACGTGCTCGTGGTCGAGGACATCGTCGACTCCGGCCTGACGTTGAAGTACCTGCTGAAGAACCTCGCCGGGCGCAAGCCCGCGACGCTCGAGGTCGCGGCGCTCCTGCGCAAGGAAGGCATCCAACAGGTGGAGCTCAACCTGCGCTACGTCGGCTTCGACATCCCCAACGAGTTCGTCGTCGGCTACGGTCTCGACTTCGCCGAGAAGTACCGCAACCTGCCGTACATCGGCACCCTGAAGCCCGCCGCCTACGGTGGCTGACCGGGAACCCGAGCCAGCCCGGGCGCGTCCGAGCACCATGCGCTCGCTTCTCGTCGTGCTCGCGGTATCGGTGTCGCTGACCGCATGCGCATCGAGCGCCGAACAGCCGACGGGAGGGATCAGCGGCACGGTCACCACTGGACCGACGTGTCCAGTGGAGATCGCGGGCTCCCCGTGCCCACCGGGCGTGTGGACCGGCACCGTGCGCGCGACCGCCACCGACGGCGCACGCTACGAGACCCAGACGGACGGCTCGGGTCGGTACCGATTGCCGCTGCTCGACGGCACCTACGAGGTCATCCCGGTGATCGAGGGCGGTGGCCCGCCGAGCTCGGCGCCGGTCTCGGTCACCGTCACGGCGGGCGGCATGCAAACGCTGGATCTGCAGGTCGACTCGGGGATCCGCTGAGGAACCGCTCGGCGACGCCTCGCGGTAGCATCCCGCGTCATGAGCGATCGCTTCGACCACGCGAAGATCGAACAGGGCATCCGGATGGTCCTGGAGGGGATCGGCGAGGATCCGACGCGCGGGGGCCTGCGCGAGACGCCCGCCCGCGTTGCCCGCATGTACGAGGAGATCTTCGCCGGCATCGGCGTGGATGCCTCCCAGATCGTCACCCTGGTCGAGGGCGCCGACTTCGACGAGATGATCATGGTGCGTGACATCCCGCTGTTCTCGATGTGCGAGCACCACCTGATCCCCTTCAACGGCAAGGCCCATGTCGCCTACATCCCGAACAAATCCCAACAGATCACCGGTCTGTCGAAGATCGCACGGGTCGTCGACACGCTCGCGAAGAAGCCGCAGGTGCAGGAGCGCCTGACCACCGAGATCGCCGAGGCGATCGAGCAGGCGCTGAGTCCGCGCGGGGTGTTCGTGGTGCTCGAGGCCGAACACCTCTGTATGACGATGCGCGGCATCAAGAAGCCGGGCGCCGTGACGGTGACCTCGGCGGTGCGCGGGCTCTTCCGCAACGACGCGCGGACGCGGCAAGAGGCGATGACGCACATCCGCATGCAATAGGGCACAGATCCGCCACCGCACTACGATGGGGACGTGAGCGAACGGATCTGGCGGTGTCGTGACCACGCGTTCGAGCTTGGTGCGCGCACGCTCGTGATGGGCGTCTTGAACGTCACCCCCGACTCCTTCAGTGACGGGGGCCTGTACGCCGACGCGGCGGCTGCGGTCGCGCACGGTGCCCGAATGGCGGACGACGGCGCCGACATCGTCGACGTCGGCGGGGAGTCGACCCGTCCGGGTGCGGCGCCGGTCGCCGTCGACGAAGAGTTGCAACGTGTCCTGCCGGTCATCGAAGGGCTGCGCACCTCGCGCCCGGACCTCGCGCTGAGCATCGACACGCGCCACAGCCGTGTGGCCAAGGAAGCGGTGGCGGCGGGCGCGTCGATCGTCAACGACATCTCCGGTGGGCTCGATCCGGCGATGGTGGACGTGGTGAAGGATGCGGGCACAGGTCTCGTGCTGATGCATATGCAGGGCGATCCGCGCACGATGCAGGTCGAGCCGCACTACGACGACGTGGTGGCCGAGGTCCACGAGTTCCTGCGCGAGCGCGTCGAGTCGGCGGTGTTCGCCGGCATCGCCTCGGAGTATCTGTGCGTCGACCCGGGCATCGGGTTCGGCAAGGACCTCGAACACAACCTCGCGCTGCTTCGCGCCGTCGAGCGCTTCGCGCGACCTCGATGCCGCGGTGATGGTCGGCGCCTCGCGCAAGCGGTTCATCGGCGCCCTGACGGAGGTCGAGGACCCCGCTGCGCGCGTCGAGGGTTCGATCGCCGCCGCCGTGTTGTCGGTCGGGCACGGCGCCGACGCCGTGCGCGTGCACGACGTCGCCGAGACCGTACGTGCCCTTCGCGTGGCGGATGCGATCGTGCGAGATGGCGCGTGAACCGATTCGTCTCCTCGGGGGGCGAGCTCGCCTATCTCGATGAGGGCGCCGGCCCGGCGGTGCTGCTGCTGCACGGGTTCCCGTTGTCCTCGCACCTGTGGCGAGGGCTGACCCCGATCCTCGCGAGCCGCCACCGCGTGATCGCGCCGGACCTGCTCGGGCTGGGCGCCTCCGAGAAGCCGCGCGGCGTGGCGCTCGACATCCGCGCGCAGACCACCTACATCGGCGAATTGCTCGACCACCTCGGCCTGGATCGTGTCGCGCCGATCGGCCATTCCACGGGCGGCGGCATCGCGCAGTTGCTCGCCGCATCGCGCGCCGATGTCGCGGCGCTCGTCCTGATCGACAGCATCGCGTTCGACCTGTGGCCGACCGAGGCGATGACCGAGCTGCAGGTCCTCCCCCAGGACCGGGAGACGTTCGAGACGATCGATGTCGCGATCCGCACGGCGTTCCGGCTGGGCATGCGCGAGGGCGAGGTCGCGGAGGACGACGTTCGGGCCTACCTGGCGCCGTGGACCGACGCCGATGCGGTGCCCGCGTTCTTCCGTTGGGCTCGAGCGCTCGACGGGCTGGGCCTCCGCGAGCTCGAGTCGCGGATGCGTGGCTGGGACCTGCCGACGCTGATCCTGTGGGGCGAGGAGGATCCGTTCCATCCGCCCGCGATCGGGGAACGCCTGAACGACGCCATCGCGTCCTCGGCGCTCGGGCTCGTCCCGGAGACCGGCCATTTCCTGCCCGAAGAGGTTCCCGAGACGATCTTCCCGATCATCTCGGAATACCTGCGTGCCAACTATCTTCGGATACCGCACGGCCATGCGGTCGACGGTCCGGTCCTGGTGCCGCTCGGGATCCCGGGCTCGCCGGGGTTCGACGATGATGACGACGGCGAAGATGAGCCGCTCGTCCGCGACGATCAGGAGGTGGGCCCGAACGCATGATGGCGCGACTGTTCCTGTCCGGGATCCACGCGGAGGGCCGCCACGGCGCCCGACCGGGTGAGAAGGACAACGCCCAGCCGTTCGTGGTGGACCTCGACCTCGAGGTGGAGGTCGGGTCCGACCGCATCGACGCCACCGCCGACTATCGCGGTGTCTCCGAGCGCGTCCGCGGGATCGTCGAGGAGGGGTCGTTCGATCTGATCGAAACGATGGCTGCGGAGATCGCCGACGCGTGTCTCGCGTTCCCGGCGGTGCGCCGAGCCACGGTCGTCGTGCACAAGCCGAACGCGGCGACGCGTCTGGGGATCGACGGTGTCGCAGCGGCGGTCACGCGGCCGCAGGAGTAGCCGAGTGACCGAGGTGCTGCTCGGGCTCGGGTCGAACCTGGGAGATCGGTTGGCGACGCTGCAACGCGCGGTCGACCTTCTCGCGTCCCACGGCGTCCGCGCGGTCGCCTCGTCCCGCGTCTGGGCCACCGCGCCGCTGGGTGGTCCGAGCGATCAGCCCGAGTTCCTGAACGCGGTGATCCGCGTCGATCCCGGGCCGTTGGGGGCAGACGAGGTGCTCTCGGTCATCGGTGCCGTGGAGGCCGAGCTCGGGCGGGTACGCGACGAGCGGTGGGGACCGCGCACCGTCGACATCGACATCTTGCTGTGGGGCGACCTCGTCCGTGATGACCCGCAGCTGACGATCCCGCACCCGCGGTTGCACGAGCGCGCCTTCGTCGTCCTGCCCCTGCTCGACCTCGATCCCGACCCGGTGCTGCCGGACGGCCGACGGCTGCTCGAGCTGCCCGCACCCCGTGGCGAGGCGAGGCCGGTCGGTCCGCCGTTGGCGGTGCCGTGACCGACAAGGTCTGCCTGCGATGCGACTGGTCGGGCGCGATCCGCGACGACACCTGTCCGCGTTGCGGCGCCGGTCTGTTTTCGGCGGGCTCCGAGAAGGCCGGCGCCGACGTCGATCGACCTGCGACCGTGCTCGCCGAGCAACGCACGGAGCGCTCGTGGCGCGCGTCGGCCGCCGCCGTGCTCATCGTCGTGTTCGCCGTCGCCTCGGTGGTCATCGTCCAACGGCACACCCCGTCGGGGGCGTCCAGCGAGGCCGTCGACACGGGTCGCACGGGCTTCCTGATCACCTCCGCTCCGGAGGGAGACGGGGCCCGCATGTGGATCTGGGATCTCGGCGCCGATACCGCGGTGCCGGGGCCTCTGCTGCACCGCACGCCCGAGGAACTGGTCTACGGCTACGAGGTGCATGCCGGGTGGATCGGCATCACCTCGAGCGTCGGCGCCGGCGTCTCCGCGTCGGTCCTGCGGCGCCTCGGCCCCGACGATCGACCGCTGCCCGTGGCGAGAGGAGACGCGGTCGCGTGGGTGCCGAGCAGCTCCTCCGTCAGCGTCCTCCGATCGCGCCCGGCCGGGGCCTGTACGCGGATCAACGTCAGTACCTGGTTCGTCTCGATCCGCACATCGGCGGAGCGATTCGACGGGGTCCGGTGTGGCGAGCCCGTGGCCTTCGCGCGTGATCGGAACCTGCCCTACCTCACGATCCAGCGCGGCGGGGTCCCCACCACGATGCGTGTGGGCGCCGGGATACACCGAGCCGATCGTGCCCGGGTATCGGCTCCTGAGCGCGTCGGTCGACGGCGACCTGCTGGTGCAGCGACCGGGCGGCGGGCTCGCGCTCGCCTACCTGGCGCGGACCGGGACCACGCCGGTACCGATCGGCGGCCACGGCCAGACGCTCGATCCGATCCGCGTGCTGGGCTGGAGCGCCGACGCAAGTCAGGCGTTCGTGTTCGGGATCTACGACAACGCGCAGGGGATCTTCCGCGTGACGGTCGGTCCCCAGCCGCGGCCGCGGCCGCCGGTGCTGCTCCTCGCGACGAACGCGATCGACCTCCAGCTGTCGGCGACGGCCGGCGGCGATCTCTACGTGGCGACCGACGGCGCGGTCAGCCTCGTGCACGGCGACCTGGTCGAGCCCGTCTCCGCGCCGCCCGGCGCGCCGGCGCCGGTGGGGCCGGTGCTCTGGGTCGCGACGTTGCCATACTCCCCGGCGGAGGGCTGATGGACATCGCGATCGTCGGAGCGGGGACCGTGGGCACCGCCGTGGGCGTCGCGTGGGCGGGCGCCGGTCATCGCATCGTCGCGGTCGCGGGCCGGCAGGAGACCGTCTCGCGCGCGGCGACGTGGCTGCCCGGCGTGCCCGTGCTGCCGATCGCCGAGGCGGTGTCGGGCGCCGAGCTCGTGGCGATCGGCGTGCCCGACGAGGTGCTGCCGGCGATCGTGTCGACGGTGGCGAGCGCGGTGCCCCGCGGCGTCGACGTCCTGCATCTGTCCGGCGCCAGCGGGCTCGAGGTGCTCGAGCCCGTCGTGGAAGCGGGCGCTCGGCCCCTCGCCGTGCACCCGCTGCAGACCTTCGCCGACGTTGCGGGTGCGCTCGAGACGCTGCCGGGCTGTGCCGTCGCGGTGACGGCGGCCGACGATGACGGGTTCGTGCTCGGCGAGACGCTCGGTCGCGATCTCGGCGGGCGGCCGTTCCGTCTGCCCGATGCCCAGCGCCCCCTGTATCACGCGGCCGCGGTGTTCGCGTCCAACTATCTGGTCGCCGTTTCCGGCGCCGCCGATGCGCTGTTCTCGCGTGCGGGCGTGCCCGAGGCGCTGGCGGCGATGCGGCCGCTCCAGGAAGCGACGCTCGCCAACGTGCACCGGCTGGGCCCGCGAGCCGCCCTCACCGGCCCCGCGGTTCGCGGCGACGCCGGGACGATCGATCGGAACCTCTCGGCGATCGCCGCGGCCGATCCGGAACTGGTCGCGCCCTACGTGACGCTGTGCCGTGCCGCGATGATGGTCGCCGGCGATCGCCTGGCGGCACCGGCCCGGCCCGCGATCGAGGAGGTGCTCGCGCGATGGAGCTGATGCGCGACGCGGCGGGGCTGCGCGCGACGACCGATGCCTGGCGGGCGGACGGACGGTCGGTCGGGCTCGTGCCGACGATGGGCGCGTTGCACGAGGGACACGCGTCGCTGATCGGGCGCGCACGCGAGGAGACCGATCGTGTCGTCGTCACGATCTTCGTGAACCCCCTGCAGTTCGGCGAGTCGGAGGATCTGTCGCTGTATCCCCGCGATGAGGCGAGCGATGTGGCGATGTGCGAGCGCGCGGGGGTCGATCTCGTGTGGGCCCCGACCGTGGAGGAGGTCTTCCCCCTCGGCGCCTCGCTCGCCAGGCCGGCGCCGGGGCCGGTCGGCGACCTCTACGAGGGCGCCGCTCGACCGGGCCATTTCGCGGGCGTGCTGCAGGTCGTCCACCGGCTGTTCGATGTGGTCGGTCCCGCCGCCGCCTACTTCGGCGAGAAGGATGCCCAGCAGCTGTTCCTGGTGCGCCGGATGACCGAGGACGAGCCGGCGCTCGGGATGCGCATCGTCGCCTGCCCGACACTGCGGGAGCCGGACGGGCTCGCCCGCTCGTCGCGCAACGCCTACCTCGGGACGGAGGAGCGCCTCCAGGCGACCTGCCTGTTCCTGGCGCTCACCGAGGCCGCCGAGCGGGCGCGGGCGGGGGAACGCGACGCGAACGTGCTGGTCGCGGTGATGGCCCGCGAGATCGGCGCGACGCCGCTGGCCAAGCTCGACTACGCCGCCGTCGTCGACGACGCGACGTTCGAGCCGGTCGGGCGGATCGAGGGGCCCGCGCGGGCGATCGTCGCCGCGCGGTTCCCGAGCGCGCGGTTGATCGACAACGTGCTGTTGCCGAGGCCCGACGCGTGAGCGTCGAGCCGCCGGACCGCGCGACGGTGGTCGCCGCGATCATGCCCGACGTGTTGTCGATCCGCCTCGATGTGGCCGACGACGAGGTCGGGCTTGCGCGCCTGGTCAGCGAGGCCGGCGGGACCTGCGCGGGGCTGTTCGTCGCGAAGGAGCTGTTCGCGCGTGTCGGCGCCCGGACGCGCCCGCTCGTCGGCGAAGGGGACGTCGTCGGCCCGGCCGAGGCCGTGGCCGAGGTCGGTGGGCCGCTCGCCGCGATCCGTGGTGCCGCGCCGCTCGCCCTGACCTGGTTGCAACGTCTCTCCGCCGTGGCGAGCGGCGCGAGCCCGCCGGAGCCGGGGGATGCCCTCGAAGCCTGGGCGGCGCGGTTGTCGGCGCCGGGGGCGGTCCGTCACGATGGACCGTCGTTCCGGGTGGAGTTCGAGGGGTAGCCATGCTGCTTGCAGCCGACGTCGGCAATACCGAGATCGTGCTCGGGGTGTTCGACGGCGACACGCTTGCGGCACACCTGGCGTTCCTCGACCCGGCCCGAGCGCACCTCCGACGAGCTGGCGCTGCTGCTGTCGGGGTTCCTGGAGCATCGCGACCTCGACCTCCGCAGCGACGTCGACGGGCTGTGCCTGGCCAGCGTCGTCCCGGACGTGACCGGGCAGTTCCGCGAGATGGCGGCGGCGTATCTGTCGCACGAGCCCCTCGTGGTCGGCCCCGGGATGAAGACCGGCGTGTCGGTCCTGACCGACAACCCGCGGGAGGTCGGCGCCGACCGGGTCGTCAACACGTTGGCCGCGTTCACGATGTTCGGCGGCCCGGCGATCGTCGTGGACTTCGGCACCGGGACGAACTTCGACGTCGTCTCCGAGGCCGGGGAGTTCCTCGGCGGCGTGATCGCGCCGGGTCTGCAGATCAGCGCCGGCGCGTTGTTCGGCCGGACGGCCCGTCTCACGCGCGTCGACCTGCAGCCGCCGCGCTCGCCGATCGGGCGCTCCACCGTCGAGGCGATCCAGTCCGGGCTGATCTACGGCACGGCCGGCGAGGTCGACGGGATCGTCGAACGGATCCGCGAGGACCTGGGCGCACCCCAGGCGACGGTGATCGCGACCGGCGGGCTCGCGCCGGTCGTGCTCCCGCACTGTCGCACCGTGGATCGGTACGAGCCGTGGCTCACGCTCGAGGGGCTCCGCCTCGTCTACGAGAAGAACGTCGATGACTGACGAGACCCCGACGCGCGACCGGCGACGCGACGGGACGCGAGGCGGAGGTGCTCGCGGCGCGGCGGGCGAGCCTCGAACGACTCGGCGCGCGCGCGTTCGCGATCACGCTTGCCGACGTCCTCGGGGTCGACGTGCCCGAGCGCACGAGCGCGGTGCGGGCGGCGCACCCCGACCTGGAGGCCGACACCCTCACCGACGACGTGGTGACGATCGCGGGCCGCGTCGTCCTCAAGCGCGACATGGGCAAGCTGGTGTTCGCCACGCTCCGCGACCGCGACGGCGACCTGCAGCTCGTGCTCAACGCGGCGGATGTGCCCGCCGAGGATCTCGCCCTGTTCCAGGAGGTCGACCTGGGCGACATCATCGGGGCGACCGGACGCGTCGGCACGACCCGCAAGGGCGAGCTGAGCGTGTTCGTGCAGCGCTGGGCGATGCTGACGAAGGCCCTGCGCCCCTTGCCCGAGAAGTGGGCGGGCCTGCAGGATCCCGATCAGCAGCAACGTCGCCGGTATCTGCACCTGATCAGCGACGAAGCCCCCCGCCGGGCGTTCCTGGCGCGCGCGGCGGTGCTCAAAACGATGCGCCGGGTGCTCGACGAACGTGGGTTCGTCGAGTTCGAGGGGCCGATGCTGCAGACGATCGCGGGCGGCGCGAACGCCCGGCCGTTCACGACGCATCACCACGCGCTCGACATCCCGTTGAAGCTGCGGATCAGCCTGGAGCTGTATCTGAAGCGGATGCTCGTCGGCGGTGTCGAGCGGGTCTTCGAGCTGGGCCGCAACTTCCGCAACGAGGGCATCGACCGCGATCACAACCCCGAGTTCACGATGCTCGAGGCCTACCAGGCCTACGGCGACTACCACACGATGATGGAGCTCTCGGAGACGCTCGTGCGGGAATGCGCCCGCGCGGTCAACCCGATCGTCGGCCGCGCTCCCGACGACCTCGTGATCCCGGTGGGGGGCCACATGATCGACCTCGCGGAGCCGTTCGCGCGGATCACCGTGCTCGGCGCCGTCTCCGACGCCGTCGGAGAGCCGATCACGCTCGAGCACCCCGATCTTTCCGGCGTCGCGGCCCGCCACGACGTGTCGATCGACGATGCGTGGGGCCCGGGCAAGATCGTGCAGGAGCTGTTCGAGAAGCTGGTCGAAGACACGATCGTGCAACCGACGTTCGTCTGCGATTTTCCGCGGGAGGTGTCGCCGCTGGCGCGGCCGCACCGTGACGACCCCGGGCTCACCGAGCACTTCGATCTGGTCGCGGCGGGCGTCGAGCTCGTCACGGCGTTCTCCGAGTTGACCGACCCCGACGAGCAGCGCTCGAAGTTCGCGCTCCAACAGGAGATGAAGGCCGTGCTCGGCGATGAGGTCCATCCGTTCGACGAGGACTTCCTGCGGGCGCTGGAGCACGGGATGCCGCCGGCGGGCGGCCTGGGGATGGGGATCGATCGGCTGCTGCTGGTGCTGCTGGACGCGCAGAGCCTGCGCGACCTGATCATGTTCCCGACCCAGCGGCCCGAGTAGCTCCGTGGGCCAGGACTTGCACGCGCTGGCCGTTCGGTGCATCGTGACGCCCGTCACCGAACGGTTGAGGGAGATCGATGGACCGCGCTGAGATGGCCGCGAAACTGGGTTCCGTGCCGCTGTTTGCCAACCTGTCGGCGATGGACCTCGACACGATCGCCGGACGCATGAAAGAGGTGCATTTCCAGGAGGGCCGCGCGATCGCCACGCAAGGCGACACGGGCGTGGGCTTCCACCTCATCGTCGCGGGCCAGGCGGAGGTCAGCGGGGAAGGCGTGCCGCGTCACAAGATCGGCCCCGGTGGGTACTTCGGCGAGATCGGGCTGATCGACGGCGGGGTGCGATCCGCGACGGTGACCGCCGCGTCCGAACTGACGACGCTCGCGCTCGTGACGTGGGACTTCCAGCCGTTGCTGGACAACCCGGCGTTTTCGAAGGGGCTGCTGTTGGGCCTGTGCCAGCTGGTGCGCGAGTATCGCGCCGCGGCGTCGGCGACGCGCTAGTCCTCGTCGGGCTCCGCGGCCTCGTGCAGCACGATCACCAGATCGCGCAGCCCGGTGCCCTTGGCGAGGAACCCCGAGGCTCCCGCCTCCCGCGCCGCGCGCTCGACCCCCTCGTCGGCATGCGCGGTGAGGATCACCACCGGCAGGTCGGGGCGTCGCTCGTGGATCCGCTTCATGGCGTCGATCCCGGACAGATCCGGCATCGACAGGTCCATGATGACGATGTCGGGATCGAGCTCCTCGGCCCCGGTGCACGCGGCGACGCCGCCTCCCGCCTCGCCCGCCACCTCGATGTCTGCCACGAGGTTGAGGGCGGAGGAAAGCGCCCTGCGGAACGCAGGGTGGTCGTCGACGACGAGCACGCGCACGGGATGAGCCTCTCCGTGTATGAGGTCCACTGCGGACGTGGGGGACCTCCTTCCCGCCAGTGGTTTCGGCTCGACTCGTTCCGAGCTTGACAGGTTGGCAGCTGGCGAGCGGCGCAACATCGTCCTTCCGGGGGGATTCCTTCTGGCCCGGATTGGGCATGCACATCGGTCGGTATCCGAGGGCTTATCCCCCCGGCGAGATGCGCCGAAGCATGGAGGGGAGCGACACGTCGCTCGCAGCGTCGATGTTCCTGGCGTTGCGAGGGGCGCGGGTATACTCGCTTCAGCGGCGCTGGGGTCAACCCGGCGCCCGATGCACCTCGGGGGGAGGACGGAGTTCCCGCGATCCCCGGGGGCCGGACGTGAGGAGAGAACGGGCCTCGGCCCGGAGGACGAAGACATGTTCGAGCGCTTCACGGATCGCGCCAGACGCGTCGTGGTTCTCGCCCAAGAAGAAGCGAGGATGCTCAACCACAACTACATCGGCACCGAGCACATCCTGCTCGGGCTGATCCACGAGGGCGAGGGCGTCGCCGCGAAGGCGCTCGAGTCGATGAACATCTCGCTGGACGCCGTCCGTGAGCAGGTCCAGGAGATCATCGGACAGGGCCAGGCTGCGCCGACCGGGCACATCCCGTTCACGCCGCGCGCCAAGAAGGTTCTCGAGCTGTCGCTGCGCGAGGCGCTGCAGCTCGGTCACAACTACATCGGCACCGAGCACATCCTGCTCGGCTTGATCCGTGAGGGCGAGGGCGTCGCCGCCCAGGTGCTGCAGAAGCTCGGCGCCGATCTCAACCGTGTGCGCCAGACCGTGATCCAGCTGCTGTCGGGCTACACCGGTGGCAAGGGTGAGCAGGTCGCCGCCGGCGGCACGACCGAGCCGCAGACCGGTGGGTCCGCCGTGCTCGACCAGTTCGGGCGAAATCTCACGCAGCTTGCCCGAGAGGGCAAGCTCGACCCCGTCATCGGGCGCGAGAAAGAGATCGAGCGCGTGATGCAGGTGCTGTCGCGCCGCACGAAGAACAACCCCGTCCTGATCGGCGACCCGGGGGTCGGCAAGACCGCCGTCGTCGAGGGTCTCTCGCAGGCGATCGTGAAAGGCGAGATCCCCGAGACGCTGAAGGGCAAGCAGATCTACACGCTCGACCTGGGCGCGCTCGTCGCCGGTTCGCGCTACCGCGGCGACTTCGAGGAGCGCCTCAAGAAGGTGCTGAAGGAGATCAAGACCCGCGGCGACATCGTGCTGTTCATCGACGAGCTGCACACGCTCGTCGGTGCCGGCGCGGCCGAGGGCGCGATCGACGCCGCCTCCATCCTGAAGCCGATGCTCGCCCGCGGCGAGCTCCAGACGATCGGCGCGACCACGCGCGACGAGTACCGCAAGCACCTCGAGAAGGACGCGGCCCTCGAGCGGCGGTTCCAGCCCATCGATGTCGCGGAGCCCACCGTGATCCACACGATCGAGATCCTCAAGGGACTGCGCGACCGCTACGAGGCGCACCACCGGGTCACCTACACCGACGACGCGATCGTTGCGGCGGCGAACCTCGCCGACCGCTACATCTCCGACCGTCAGCTGCCCGACAAGGCGATCGACCTGATCGACGAGGCCGGCAGCCGCATGCGGATCCGTCGCATGACGGCCCCGCCCGACGTGCGCGAGGTCGACGAGAAGATCGCCGAGGTCCGCCTCAAGAAGGAATCGGCGATCGACGGTCAGGACTTCGAGCTGGCCGCCCGTCTGCGCGACGAGGAGCGTCAGTTCCAGGAGGAGCGCGGCCGTCGCGAGCAGGCGTGGAAGGCCGGCGAGATGGACGTGCTCTCCGAGATCGACGAGGAGGAGATCGCCGAGGTCCTGTCGGTGTGGACGGGCATCCCGGTCTTCAAGCTCACCGAGGAGGAGACCGAGAAGCTGCTGCGGATGGAGGACGAGCTCCACCGGCGGATCATCAGCCAGGAGGAGGCCATCTCCGCGGTCTCGCGGGCGATGCGTCGCACGCGCAGCGGCCTCAAGGACCCACGGCGTCCCTCGGGCTCGTTCATCTTCCTCGGACCCTCGGGCGTCGGGAAGACCGAGCTGTCCAAGGCGCTCGCCGAGTTCCTGTTCGGTGACGAGGACGCGCTGATCCAGCTCGACATGTCGGAGTTCCACGACCAGTACACGGTGTCGCGTCTGATCGGGTCACCGCCCGGGTACGTGGGCTACGACGAAGGTGGGCAGCTCACCGAGGCCGTCCGCCGCAAGCCGTTCTCGGTCGTGCTGTTCGACGAGATCGAGAAGGCGCACCCCAACGTGTTCGACACGCTGCTGCAGATCCTCGAAGACGGTCACCTCACCGACGGCCAGGGCCGCACGGTCGACTTCAAGAACACGATCATCATCATGACGTCGAACCTCGGCACCCGGGACATCCAGAAGGGCATGTCGGTCGGGTTCGCGTCGAACGTCGACCAGGGCGGCGACTACGAGCGCATGAAGGGCAAGGTCGAGGAAGAGCTCAAGAAGTCCTTCCGCCCCGAGTTCATCAACCGCATCGACGAGGTCATCGTGTTCCACTCGCTGACCACCGGCGACGTGAAGCAGATCGTCGATCTGCTGATGCGCCGCGTCGAGGAGCAGCTCAAGGCCAAGGATGTCGACATCGAGTTGACGGACCGGGCCAAGACGTTCCTGGCCGAGCGCGGGTGGGATCAGGCGCTGGGCGCTCGACCGCTGCGGCGCACGATCCAGCGGCTCGTCGAGGACCCGCTGGCCGAGAAGCTCCTGCACAAGGAGTTCCGGGCCGGCGAGACGATCCTGATCGACGAGGTCGACGGCGAGATCGTCTTCAACTCGACGATGGGGTTCGCGCCACCCGACGTGCCGCCCGTAGAACTCGCTGGTTCCCCCGAATCGTAGGGGGATCACGCGAACCGCCCCTTCGGGGGCATCAAGGCCGAAGCCCGGCCCCACCTGGGGACCGGGCTTCTCGGCATCGTGGGCCCTACGAGGTCTGCCAGGCGTAGATCGTGGTGCCGTCCGGACTCCAGGCCGGGTCGCCGCCCGTGCCCAAGGTGCGGACCTCGCCGCTCGCCACCGTGAGAAGGGCGATCTCGTTGCCTCGGACGAACGCGATCTGCGTGCCGTCCGGCGACCACGCCGCCGCCGCATCCCCGGTGCCGTCCGTCAGGCGGCGCGCCGCCGTCCCGTCGAGGTTCGTGACGAACAGCGCCGTCCCGCCGTTGACCGCGGCCGTGTACGCGAGTTGTCCGTCGGGCGACCATGTCGGCTCGGTCGCACCGGCGGCCTCGATCACGACCTGGTGCTGCCCGCCGTCGGGCCGCAGGGCGCTGACCATGATGGCACCGCTGCCGGCGGGGGTGGCTTGGACGTCCCCCCGTGCGTACGCGATCTGTGTGCCGTCCGGCGACCATGCGGGCGTCATCTCGAATGAGGTGCCGGTCTCGTGCGTCAGTTGGCGCACGGTGCCGGTCGCTCGATCCAGCACGTAGATGGCCCGCTTTCCCACCTCGTTGGTGCCGGAGAACGCGATCTGTGTGCCGTCCGGCGACCATGTGGGGTCGAACGAGCCGCAGGCGCATCCGGGCTGCCCCGGAAGTCCGGTCACTTGCTTCGCCCCGGTGCCGTCGATCGCCGACACGAAGATCTCGTCGTGCCCCTTCACGGAACGCAGGAACGCGATCGACTGTCCGTCCTGCGAGACCGCGGCCCCGAACGACGCGACGTCCTGGACAGACGGCGACATGGTTCCGGAGGCCGCGTCGTAGGCGACAAGCCCGGTAACGCCCACCAACGGGGGTGTGGTGGATGCTGCCGGCTGGTTCGCGGGTGCATCGCGCAGCGCGGCGATCGCCACGATCGCGATCGCCAGGACGGCCGCGGCGACGGCGAAGGCCGCCGCCCGTCGTCCGGTGCCGCGCCGCCGCTGGCGCCGCTCCTGCTCCTGCCATGCGTCGAGGTCTGGTTCGGTCTTGTTCGTCACCATGTCGAAGATCTCCTTTAGCTCAGCCATGGGGGCCTCCTGCATCTCGGAGTGCGGCACGGCCCTGCGTCGCGAGCGCGCGGACGGTCGACGGACGGATGCCCATGATCCGTGCGGCGTCCTCGGATCCGTAGCCGTACAGGTCGAGCAGGACGAGGGCGGCCCGTTGCCGCGGCGTGAGGGACAGGAGCATCCGACGAACGTCTTCGCGGATGTCGACATCGTCGTACGGGTCGCGCACGACACCGATCGGAACCGGACGCCTCGCGGCCCGACGGGCGGCGCGCGCCCGCATCTTCGACCCGTTCAGCGCGACGCGGAAGAGGTAGCCCTGCGGGTCCTCGATCGTGTCGATCCGGTCCCAGCGCTCCCACAGCTTCAGGAACGCATCCTGCATCAGGTCGGCGGCCTCCGCGCGATCGCCGGTGACGAAGTACAGCGTCTTGAACAGCCGCCGATGCTCGTCCTCGAAGAACGCATGGAAATCCCGCGGCGCTGTTTCCGCCGCGGGGAGTCGCACGACCTCACCCTTTGCCTGCATCACCTATCCAGATGCCGCCGCGGCGGCCAGCGCTTAGGAGAGTTCGAGCATGCCCTCTCGGGGCTGCGAACGGAAGGGCCGGCCCCCTGGGGCCGACCCTTCGCCGACGTTGCGATGCAGCGCTAGCCCTTCGCCGGCACCCGCATGATCAGCAGGTGGCCGTTGTCCAGCCACTGTGGGGTGTTGAAGTCCGTCGCCATGCCCACGTTCGTGAGCCTCGTCACCTTGCCGGATGCGACGTTGGCGACCGCGACGATCACGAGCGCACGTTCGCCGTACCCGTCGCCGAGCTGCACCGTCGGCCTGTTCGCGACGTCCTTGTAGTAGGAGAACGCGACGGTCTTTCCGTCCGGCGACCATCGAGGTGTGAACCCGCCCATGCCGATCGGGAACCGTCGCTCGTTGCCGCCGTCCGGAGCCATCATCGAGAAGTCCTGGGCCGACTGATCCACGATCGTCTTCCCGTCCGGGGAATACGAGGGCGCGGCGTCGTTCCAGCTGTTGTGCGTCAGCCGCGTCGGCGCGCCGCCGCCGGCGGGAACGGTGAAGATCTCCGCCGTCTTCGAGAACTGGGGATCCTCGGCTGTCCTCGCGCGCGCCGGCGTTGTCGTAGACGATGGTCCGTCCCATCGGGCGACCATTGGGGGTACTGGTCGGTCGCCGGATCGGTGGTCAGCTGTCGCAGCCCCGTCCCGTCGACGCCGACCACGTAGATATCGGTGTTGCCCGTCGTCAGCCCCTCGAACGCGACCTTCGACGCGTCGGGCGAGATCGCCACGGTGGCGCCGACGATGACGTGGGGCGTCGAGATGAAGTGGGGGTCGCTCCCGTCGGCGCCCATGACACCGATCTGGTTGTAGCCCAGCTCGCTCGGGGACGCGACGAACGCGATCGTCGTGCCGTCGGCCGAGACGCTCGGTGCGAACGCGTCGACGGGCAGCCCTGTCACCTGCCCCGTCTGATGACCCCGAAGATCGACGATCGCCGGCGTCTGCGCGTCCGCACCTGAGGGAAGCGCCGTGACGAACGTGAGGGTCGTGGGCGGGGTCGACCCGCCGGGTGTCGTGTCGCCGAGGTCGGCCGTCCTCATGATCGCCAGCACGCCGATCGCGATCGCCGCGATCACCGCGGCGACGACGAGGTACGCGCGAGTGCGGGTCGAGCGAGTCGATGAGCGCTGCCGCTTCTGCTGCCGCTCCAGCGCGTTCGGATCGGGCTTCACCTTGTTGGTGGCCAAGCGGAACACCTCCTGCACGTCAGGCATCCCGCGCTCCTTCCGTTCCTCGAATCGTTCGTCGACCCTGCGTGGCGAGGGCCCGAACGGTCGAGGGACGCACGCCCAGGATGCGTGCTGCCTGCTCGGACGGATACCCGAGCAGGTCGACGAGCAGGAGAGCAGCTCGTTGCCGCGGCGTGCAGCCGAGCAGGAGCTGGCGCACGTCGGCGCGCATCTCCGCATCGGCGAACTCGTCGCGGTCCTCGTCGACCGGGGTGAGCTTCCGCAGTGCCGTCGCCGCACGGCGACGACGTGACCGGAACGCGTTCAGCGAGACGCGGAAGAGGTAGGCGGTGGGATCCTCGATCGTGTCGATCCGATCCCATCGTTCCCACAGGCGCAGGAACGCCTCCTGCATCAGCTCTTCGGCGTCGGCTCGATTGCCGGTGACGAAGTAGAGAGCCTTGAAGAGCCGCTCGTGTTCCTCCTGGAAGAACGTGTCGAATCGGGCCCAACCCTCGACACGGTCCTGGGGGAACGGAACGATCTCACCCTCTGCTCGCACGGACCATGGACGCACGGAGGCCATGTTCCGCTTATGGGCGTGCGGGCGCTAGATGGTCAGGCCGCGGAGCTCCTCGGGCACGAGGTCGGCGAACGTCCAGGCCGTCCACAGGTCCTCGGCGATCTGCTCCCAGGGCAGGTGCAGACCCTGATGCTCGAACCACTGGCCGATCCGTCGGACGTCCCGCTCCAGGAACGCCGCCGCGTGGCGGTTCTTCTTCGGGTCGACCGCCTGCGGGAAGTCGATCACGATCACCTCGCCGTCCCAGACCAGCACGTTGTACGCGGAGAGGTCGCCGTGCACGACGTCGCGGTACAGCATGTGCTCGAGACAGTCGTGGATGCGCTCCCAGAGCGCCTCCAGCTCTTCGCGGTCGTCCCAGCCGTACTCGTGCAGCCGGGGCGCCGGCGCGTCGCGATCGCCGATGTAGGTCATGAGGATCGCGTCGTCGGTGCACTCGATCGGTCGCGGGACCGGCGCCCCGACGCCGGAGAGCTTCCGGAGGGTCTCCCACTCACGCGAGACCCAGAGGCCCCCTTGGACCTCGCGGCCGAACTTCGTCTTCTGGTCGAGCGCGGCGCGGATCCGCCGCTCCTTGATGAATTCGCCGTCGCGGTACAGCCCCTCGTCGCGGAAGTCCCGCTTGTTCAAGGGGTGGTAGAGCTTCAACGCGACCAGCTCCTCGCCGGTGGTGCGCGGGTTCGCGCGACACAGGTGAACGCTGGCCTCTTTCCCGTGTTTCAGCGGTAACAGGACCGCTTCGATGAGCCCTTCGTCGAAGAAGTGCTCGAAGGCTTCGTCGTACAAGGTGGATGCTCCTTCGTGAGGACGTGGACGTGCAGGATCCGCGTCCCGGTGCAGGAGCTGAAGTCGGGTGGCGTCAGCGGTTGCGGGAGGGACACGGTGATGTGAACACCGAGGCAGAGGTCATAGTCATCTGCTCATCCCTCCTTCGTTCGCTCCGCGGGGCCCGTCGCCCCGACGACCCAAGCAGGGTACACCGGATCAGGCCAACGCGGAAGTGTCGTCGACGGACGGCCCGAGCCGGACGATGCGCTCCACGATCGACTGTGGGATATGCGTGACGGCGCGGAACCCGTCGCCGTCGGGAAGCACTTCCTGGGCGAGCGACACGAACTTGGGTCCCTCCGCCAGGAGGAAGCCAACCGTGTGGACCAGGTAGTCGGGGCGGATGTCGTCCGCGTTGGACTGGTCGAAATCGAAGAAGGCGTCTCGCCAGATCACGAGGACCAGCGGGTGTTCGAGCTGGAGTTGGTCGAGTTCGATCTGGGGGTCTGGGATCTGCTCTGTTCCCTGGTCGATCTTGACGACTCGCATCGGCTCCACCTCACCCGCTAGGTATCGGCAACTCGGGGCCGCGGGCGAGGGAAACGGCCGCATTCACACCCTTCAGACCGAGGCTGAGCCGAACAGCCTCACCCGGGCTGACCGCGACCCTAACCCTGCCCTCTGACACGGTGGCCCGGATGAGCCATCCCGGCCTGTCAGAGGGCCCGGCTAGGGTTCGGCCGTGGCGAAGACGAGCGTTGGTTTCGTGTGTCCGGCCTGCGGGCAGCGGTCTGCCAAGTGGGCCGGCCGGTGCGCCGGCTGCGGCGCCTGGGGCGAGCTCGCGCAGGAGCAGCGGCCGATCGACGGCCGGGTCCGCCGGGGCCCCGTCGCTCGTCGCCCCGCTCCTGCAGCCGGGCTCCGTCGACCCGCCTCGGGTCTCGACCGGGCTCCCGGACCTGGACCGAGTGCTCGGGGGCGGCCTCGTGGCGGGGTCCGTCGTGCTGCTCGCCGGGCCGCCCGGCATCGGCAAGTCGACCCTGCTGCTGCAGTGGCTGTCGTCGATGGCGACGGGTGGTTCGTCCAGCCTGCTGGTCTCGGGTGAGGAATCCCGCGCCCAGGTCGCCGCCCGTGCCAGACGCCTGGGCGTGCCGGTCGAGTCGGTCGCGTTCGCCCCCGGGCGTGACCTGCACGCGGTCCTCGGCGCGGCTCGCGCGACGCGCCCCGACGTGCTCGCGGTCGATTCCGTCCAGACCCTCCGCGACGTCGAGGCGACCACCCAGCCCGGGGGCGTGGCGCAGGTTCGGGCCTGCACCGACGCGCTCGTCGAGCTGGCGAAGCAGGACGACATCGCGATCCTGCTGGCCGGTCACGTGACGAAGGACGGCGATCTGGCGGGCCCGAGAGCCCTCGAGCACGCGGTCGACGTCGTCTTGACCTTCGAGGGCGACCCGCGTTCGGGGCTCCGCATCGTGTCCGGAGGCAAGAACCGTTTCGGCACCGAGGGGGAGACCGCGTGGTTCCAGATGGGCGCGACGGGGCTCGCCTCGATCGATCCCGCCGCGCTGTTGTGCTCGGGCGAGCGTCACCCCGGCGCGGCGGTGGCCCTGCCGCTGGCCGGCCGCCGAGCGCTCGCGGTCGAGATCCAGGCCTTGGTCGGGGGTGGCGACGGCGCCAGTCGCCGGCAGGTCACCGGCCTCGATCTCCGACGGTTCCAACAGGTTGCGGCGGTGGTCGAGCGCAACGCCGGGGTGCCGCTCGGGCGCGCCGAGCTGTTCGGCGCGGTCGCGGGCGGCATCCGGGTCGACGATCCGGCCAGCGATCTCGCCGTGGCGGCTGCGCTCGTCTCGGCCGCCACGGGGGTCGCCCCTCCGGCCGGCGCGGCGTTCGTCGGTGAGATCGCGCTCACGGGGCAGGTTCGAGCCGTGCCGGGCATGGAGCAGCGGGTCTCGGCCGCCAGGGCCGCCGGCTGTGCGATCGCTGTTCGCACCCGCGGGTCTCTCGACGGGCCTCGAGGGCCTTCGGGTGGTCACCGTGGGTCATATGGTGGAAGCCCTCGGTTGGGGCCTCTCACCTGCGAGAACGCATCCGCAGCGTCAAGCGTCGTAGACCATTCGGACCGTCGAAAGCCTCGAATCAGCCCTCTGACCTGCAGGTTTAGGTTGCGTTGGAAGGGCTTCCCGTGCTACCCTCATGACTAGTCACTGCGCAGGTGCGCAGCTCCGCTTCTTCCATCGGGAGGGTCCGTGGCGTTCAGGAAAGGTGACACGGTCGTGCACCCGGAACATGGTGCCGCGGTCGTGCAAGAAGTACGCGAAAAGGAATTCCTCGGCGAGAAGCGGAAGTACCTGGTGTTGCGGGTCGTCTACGGCGACCTCACCGTGCTGGTGCCGACCGATTCTACCGAGCAGGTAGGCCTGCGCGCGTGTGTCAGCAAGAACGAGGCCAAGAAGGTCCTCAAGGTGCTGACCGAGGACGAGAGCTCGGTGGCCGCCAACTGGAGCCGCCGCTTCAAGAACAACCTCGAGAAGCTGCACTCCGGGGATCCCTACGAGGTCGCGGAGGTGCTGCGCAACCTGGCGATCCGCGATCGCGAGAAGGGCCTGTCGGCCGGCGAGAAGCGCATGATCACCAAGGCCCGCCAGATCCTCATCTCCGAGCTGGCGTTTGCCACCGGGAAGTCCGAGGACGAGGCCGAGGCCGTGATCGACGGGGTCCTGGACGACTCCCACGGCGTCAAGGTCTCGGCCGCAGAGGCCTGATCCCGCCCGTCCACCGGGCTTAGGTGCCCACCCCGCGCGTCCGATGGTCTCCTGTGGAGGGAACGCCCCTCCCCAGATGGGTTGGCCATGACCGAAGACGAAGGCCGCGCTGCTCCGCTGCGAGGACGCCTGGTCGAGGGCGTCCGCCTCATCTTCATGGCCTTGATCGGGGCGGTCGGGTACTCGATCGGCTCCGCACGAACCGACGTCAACGAGCGCGAGGCGCTGCTGTACGTCTTCCTGGGGGCCGCCTGCGGATACGTGCTCGGCGGCGTGTTCGGCCGGCTCACGCTCGAGGCGGTCTCGGGGCTGGAGCGGGAGCTCCGTCGCCGACCGGCCGCCCAGATCGCCGGGGGCGTCGTCGGGTTGATCGTCGGGCTGGTGGTCGCCGCCTTGATGTCGATCCCGCTGTTCTTCGCCCCGGCTGCCTATGCATGGCCCGGGTCCTTGTTCCTGTTCATCGTGCTCGGTTCGTTGGGCGTCCGGCTGGGTCAGGACAAGCACGAGGACATCTTCGCGTTGGTGGGCATGAAGCCCCGTGTGAGCGCGCGCGCGACCGGCGACCTGCACGTGCTCGACACGAGCGCCCTGATCGACGGGCGCGTCGCCGACCTCGTATCGACCGGATTCATCTCGGGCACCTTGCTGGTGCACGAGGGTGTGCTCGGTGAGCTGCAAGCGATCGCCGATTCCTCCGACCCGCAGCGGCGCACGCGCGGACGTCGCGGCCTCGACGTCCTGGTGGAACTGCAGAAGTCGCCCCTCGTGCAGATCCAGCTGATCGAAGAGGCCGGGGTGGTCGACGTCGACGCGGCCCTCGTGCGGCTCGCACGCGAGAGCGGCGCCTCCTTGATCACGGTGGACCACAACCTGGCGCTCGTGGCCGAGGCGCTGCGGGTGCCCGTGGCGCAGGTCAACGCGCTCGCGTCGCGCTTCCGGACGCCGGTCAGCGCGGGCGACGAGACGCAGGTGCGACTGGTGCGGGAGGGCCGCGATCACGGTCAGGCGGTCGGGTACCTCGATGACGGCACGATGGTCGTGGTCGAGGACGCGACCGACGCGATCGGGTCGCAGGTGACCGTGCGGGTGCGCAACGTGATCCAGACCACCACCGGTCGGATGATCTTCGGGACCATCGAGGCAACCGCGTCGGAGCCTGCGGCGACCTGAGCCGATTTCCTGCTGCGGCGCGCGTCTGGCATGCTGCGCGCATGGGTCCGGAGACACAGGCGGCGGCGATCATCCTGGCGGCGGGCGCCGGTACGCGACTGGGCGCCGAACGCCCCAAGGCATTCCTGCCGATCGGGGACCGCCCGATGCTCGCGGTGGCCGCGGCCGCGGCCGCCGCCTCCCCCGCGATCGCGGCCATCGTCGTGACCGCTCCGGTCGGGTATGAGGACGAGGCGCATGCCTGTCTGGAGGGCCTGCCCGTTCCCGCGACCGTGGTCAACGGTGGTGCGACGCGGCAGGCGTCGGTGCGCGCGGCCCTGGCCGTCCTGGAGGGGCCCGAGATCGTCGCCGTGCACGACGCGGCCCGCCCGTTCGCGCCACCCGATCTGTTCACCGAGGTCGTCCGCGCGGTCGCGGCGGGAGCCGATGGGGCGATCCCCGTGGTCGCCGTGGCCGACACGGTCAAGCGTCTCGACGGTCTGCGGGTCGTCGACACCGTCACGCGCGACGATCTGGGACTCGCCCAGACGCCGCAGGCGTTCCTCGTGGCCGCGCTTCGGGCGGCCCACGACGAGGCGATCCACGCCGGCTACGACGTGACCGATGACGCGATGCTGCTCGAGCAGGTCGGCTCCGTGGTCGCGATCCCCGGCGACCCGCGAAACTTCAAGATCACGTCGATGCTCGACCTCGCCCGCGCGGAGGCGCGGATCGGCGGCCGCGATGCCTGATGCCGTCCCGCGGACGGGTCTGGGCTTCGACGTCCACCGGTTCTCCGAACATCGGCCGTTGTGGCTCGGTGGCGTGCCGTTCGAGGGCGAGGACGGACTGATCGGGCATTCCGACGGCGATGTGGTGTGTCACGCGGTTGCCGATGCGCTGCTGGGCGCCGCGGCCCTCGGCGACCTCGGGGAGCATTTCCCGGAGGGGGATCCCGCGTTCGAGGGCATCGAGGGACGGGTGCTCCTTCGTCGCGTCGTCGCGCTGCTCGGCGATGCGGGGTTCCGTCCCACGTCCACCGACGTGACCGTGGTGTGTGACCGCCCGGCGATCGCGCCGCGCCGCGATGAGATGCGCGCCGAGGTGGCCGCCTGCCTCGAGCTGCCGATCGATCGCGTCTCGGTGAAGGCGACCCGTCCCGAAGGTCTCGGTCTGGCGGGTGACGGCGTCGGGTGCCTCGCCCTCGCTGTGATCGTCTGACGGATGGATCGCGACGAGCCGGTCATCGTCAGCGGGAAGCGCGCGGTGCTCGAAGCCCTTCGCGCCGGTGAGGTGGGCGAGGTCCTGATCGCGAAGGGCTCGAGGCAGAGCCCGGCCATGCAGGACGTGCTCGATGCCGCGCGATCGGCACAGGTGCCCACGCAGGAGGTCGAGCGGGCGGCGCTGGACGCGCTTGCCGAGGACCATCGGGGCGTCGTGGCGAAGATCGACGCGATGCCGACCCGCACGACGCTCGGCGAGCGGGATCTCTCGACGTTCCGGTGGGCATCGGACGCGGTGGCGGTGATCCTCGACGGCGTGGAGGACCCCCAGAACCTCGGGGCGGCCGCGCGGTCGATCGAGGCAAGCGGGGCGCAGATGCTGATCACCAGAACGCATCGCGCCGCGCCCGTGACCGCGGCGGCGGTGCGTGCGTCCGCGGGCGCCCTTCTGCACCTGCCCCATGCGCGGGTCGCGAATCTCTCCCGGGCGATCGAGCGGCTCCAGGACGCCGGCTTCACGGTGATCGGCCTCGACGAGGATGCCCCGCGCTCGATCTACGACGACGCGTGCCCGACCGGGCGCGTGGCGTTGGTCCTCGGCAGCGAGGGGTTCGGCATCTCGCGGCTCGTCCGAGAACACTGCGATCTCCTCGTTTCGCTGCCGATGCATGGGAAGGTGGGATCGCTGAACGCGGCCGCCTCGTTGGCCGCCGTGCTGTACGGATACGTTCTGCCGACCCGAGGTGACGCGTGACCGAACCGGAAGAGCCGACCGAGCGCACCGACGGACCCCACGCGCCGGATCGGCCCCTTGGCCGCTCCCACTACGAGGACTTCGACCTGTCGGCCACGGCGAAACCGTCGGCGGCGAGCCGTCGACGGACCCCGACGCTCACGGTTGCGGCGATCGTGCTGGGATTCTCCGGCGTGTTGCCGTTGCTCACGGTGGTCCTCTTCGACGTCGGGGGGACCGCGGCGATCGCGCTCGGCGTGCTCGGGGTGCTCGAGCTCGTGGCCGCCGCGCTCGTCGCGATGCTGCACCCCCTCGGCCGGCCGATCGGGATCGCCCTCGGATGCGTGGGACTCGTGCTGGGGCTCGTCTCGGCGAGGTCCTCGCCCGCCAACGGGCTCGTCACGATGGGCCTGAACGGGTTCGTGATCTATGCCCTCGCGTCCTCCGGTCCGGCGTTCCGGCGGGAGTAGACTCGGCCGATCTCGCCGGCGTGGCGCAGTCCGGTAGCGCAACCGACTTGTAATCGGTAGGTCGTCGGTTCGAATCCGACCGCCGGCTCACAGACGTGACGGTTCAGCGTCGGAGGGCGCGGCCCGCTCGCGCGATCGAGGCGGTGCCCGGTTCCCACGCCACCGTGCCGTTGACCACGACGCAGGAGAGACCGTCGGGGTATGTGTGCGGCGCGTCGAAGGTCGCCGCGTCCCGAACGGTCGCGGGATCGAACACCACGAGGTCCGCGAACGCGCCGACCGCGATGGTCCCTCGATCGCGCAGACCGAAGCGCCGGGCCGGCAGGGCGGTCATCTTGCGGACCATCGCCTCGAGCGGCAGCAGCCCCTCACGTGCCATCGCCAACGCTCGAGGGAAGGTGCCGTAGTCCCGCGGATGCACCGGGAGGTCGCCGCCCGGGCCGTCGGGGGCGGTGGCCGACGCATCGGAGGCGACGAAGACGGCCGGATCGCCCGCGATCGTTCGCACGTCTTCCTCCGCCATCGCATGCCCGATGCAGCTGATCTCGGGATCGGTCTCGAGCAGCCGGACGAACGCCTCGAAGGGCTCCAGGCCGAGATCCTGCGCGACCGCCGCCAGGTGCTGCCCTTGCCAGGACGGCCGCGGCGCCGTCACGAGCACGATGCGATCCCAGCCGACCCCGTCGACCGACGATTGGAACCCGGGCTCCCCGACCTCCACCGCGGCCCGCAGGCGCGAACCGTCGGCCGACGCGACCGAGGCGATGTCGGCCACCGGCGCCCACGGCGGCAAGAGCGACGCGAGCGAGGAGTTCCAGGCCGCGTAGGGGTACTGATCGCCCGTCGCGTCCGGTGCGCCATGCAGCGTGCTGAGCAGCGCCTCCGCGCTCCCCCAGACCCGAGCCGACTCGCATTTCAGGTGGCTCACATGCACCGGCAACCCGGCGCGTTCCCCGACCTCGAGGGCCTCGCCGATGGCCGCGAACAGGTCCCTGCCCTCGCCGCGGATGTGCGACGCGTACAGCCCGCCGACCTCGGCGGCCGCGGCCGCGAGCGCCACGACCTCGTCGGTCCGACTGAAGATGCCGGGGACGTAGATCAAGCCAGTCGACAACCCGATCGCGCCGTCGGCCACGGCCTCGCGGACGAGACCGCACATGCGATCCAACTCCGGTCTTCGACGGGGCCCGCTGCTCGAGGCCGAGCACCTCCTGTCGGACCGAGCCGTGGCCGACCAGCGTCGCGAGGTTCACCGCGGGTCGGGCTTCGTCGATCGCGTCGAGGTAGTCGCGCCAGCCGAACCACCCCGGCCGCGGGATCGCGCCCGGTTCCCCGTAGGCCAGGCCCACGGCCTCGTCCCACGCCGCCGGCGGCCACGGTGAGGACCCGCAGTTCCCGACGACGACCGACGTCACCCCTTGGCGCACGGTGCTCGGCATCTCGGGGAGCAGGAACGGCGACAGGTCGGAGTGGTTGTGGACGTCGACGAATCCCGGCGCCACAACGAGGCCAGTCCGCACCGATCGTGCGAGATGCTTGGGGTGCAGGCTCTTCGAGCCGTCCGACGCCGACGATCCGGTCGCCCTCGACCGCGACCCAGCCGGTGAACGCCGGTGCACCGGTGCCGTCCACGATCGAACCGTTGAGGACGAGGTCGGCCATCGGCTCAGCCGTTGGGCAGAAACACGCGGAACGACGAGCCGCCCTCTTGGCGCGGCTCGACCCAGGCACGCCCGCCGTGCAGCTCGGCGAAGCGTCGCACGAGTGACAATCCGATGCCGACGCCCGGCGAGTGTTCGGTCGCCGGCCCTGCGGTCTGCTCGAACGGTTCGAAGATCGACTCTCGGGCCCCGACGGGGATCCCCGGCCCCGCGTCGTCGACACCGATGACGATCCCGTCGTCCTGCTCGGTCGTCCAGACGCGGATGTGTGCTTCGGGCGGGGTGTGCCGGATCGCGTTCGCGATCAGGTTCTCGACGATCCGCTCCACCTTCGGTCCGTCGATCGGGGCGGTCAGGGCACCGACCTCGGTGTCGATCACCCGCGCGTCGGGGTTCTCGATCTCGGCGATGACACGCGCGATCAGGGCCGCCACGTCGGTTGGGCGGCGCTGGGGCGTCACGATGCCGCGCTGGAGACGATCCAAGTCGAGGAGATCGCCGAGCAGGCGCTCGAGCTTGCGCGCGTTGGCGGCGATCCGGTGGACGAGGTCGAGGGCGTCGGCCGGCGGCAGCTCCAGGCGGCTCTGCTCGAGGGTCAGCGCCGATCCGAGGATCGAGGTCAGCGGGGTTCGCAGATCGTGCGAGACCGCCTCCAGGAACGTGTTCTTCATGGCGTCGAGCGCGCGCAGCTGCTGGGCCGCCTCTCGCTCGCGAAGGAACGCCTCCGAGTACTTGCGCTCGGATTCCCGAAGGGTCTGTTCCGCCTGTTTGCGTTCCGTGATGTCGATGATCAAGCCGCGGATCTGCCGCGTGCCCTGGCGACCGTGCACGACGTGCACGAGGTCGCGCAGCCACAGCGTGTCACCCGCAGACGTGCGGACCCGATACTCGACGCTGACGTCGGTTCCCTCCGCGATCGCGCGCCGAACCTCCGCAACGGCAAGCGAGCGGTCCGCGTCCGCGATGTGGTCGCCCCAGACGCGCCCATGCCAACGCGTCTCGTCGTCGGCGAACAAGACGTCGAGCCGGCCGCCGAGGAACGTGAGATCGAGGTCGTCGGCGTCGGCCTCCCAGAAGATCGCGTCCAGACTCTCCACCAGGCGGTGGAACCGCTCGAGCTCGCTGATCCGCCGGGCGTTGCCGAGCGCGAGCGCCGTCAGGTCGCCGACGCCGCGGGCCAGTCGGAGCGCCGCGTCGTCGAACGGCTCGGTGCCGGGAGGCCCGATCGCGATCAGGGCACCCATCTGCTCGTGCTCCCACCGCAGCGGACAGACCAGGACGTCGCCGAAACGGTCGAGCAGCCAGTACGCGGCGCGGGACCTGCTCCGCGACCTCGTGCGGCACGACGAACGGTGCGGATTCGCTTTGCAACAAGGCTTCTGCGAGCACGCCGGGGATGTCGGCGATGTCCGCCCGGGCGCGCATCGATGTCCCCGCGTGCGCGTGCAGTCTGCGCGAGCCGGAAGTCGCCGGTCGCCTCGTCCCGGACGTAGGCGGCCGAGGCCACGCACGGGATGATCGTGGGGATCGTCTCGATCGCGTCGCGGAAGATGTCGCCGAGCGTGTGCCGCGCGGTGAGCGCCTGCGAGAGCTGCAGGAGCGCGCCCGCCGCCTGCGCGGCCCCACGCTCGGCCTCGAGTAGCCTCGCGCTCTGGAACGCCGCGGCCGCGTGCGGCGCGAGCACCTCGAGCATGCGCTGGTCCTCGTCGTCGAACATGGCGTAGCCGAGGCTCGACAGCACGATCACCCCGACGACGTCGTCGCCGGCCACCATCGGCACGGCCAACATCGACTCCAGCAGGTCGTCGTCGGTGCCCTCGATCGTCACCGAGAAGGGGACCTCCCGGGCATCGGGGGTCAGCAGCGACTCGCGGGTGGCCGCGACCGTGCCGGTGATGCCCTCCCCGATCTCGGTGATCAGCGTGTCGAGGTCTTCCTCGAAGTACTCGGTGGTCATCTCGCCGCTGAACGCGATCGGCATCAGCGTCGAGCGGTCCGACTGCAGCAGGTACACCCGGCAGTTGTGGTAGTCGATGATCGTGCGAAGTTCGCTGGTGATCGCGCTGCCGATCTCGGACGTGTCGGTCAGCACGTTCAGCTTCGCGGCGAAGCTGTGCAGCATGTCGAGTTGCGCGTCGGAACGCTCCGGATCGCGCGATGGGCGCGTCGGGTCGTGCTCGGTCGTATTCCTCACCATGTCCTCGGGATCGGGAGTCTCAATGCTCTCACCTCCGGCGACCCGGAGGAACCGTTCGGTGCTTGCACTGCCCGTTCGGGAGTGCGAGCCTCCCGAGCCGTGGGAAGCGCGAACGCTCCATCGGCATCGGCACCCGACGTGGGCGGGCTTGACGAGCGCGAACGGGCGATCCTCGACTTCGAGCGCGAATCCTGGCGCCTGCAGGTCGCGAAGGAACGAGCGATCCGCGAGACCTTCGGCATCTCCGGCACCCGCTATCACCAGCTGTTGCGCCGGATCGTCGACCGTCCCGAGGCGTTGGCGTACGACCCGATGCTCGTGCGGCGTCTCCGTCGCCTTCGCGAGATCCGGCGGAAACGGCGTACCGCGCAGCGACTCGGCATCCAGCTGTAGGCGCCCCGTCCACGGGCCGCACCCGGCCCGTCCCGGGGTAGGATTGCGCGCGTGAATCTGAGCACCGGACGCATCCTCATCATCGTGGCGCTGGTGGTCGCCGGTCTGGCGGTCCTCGCGAACGGATTCCTCGACGACGCGGCCACGGTTGCGGCTCCGAGTGGGTCGTCGTCGCCCAGCGGCACCGAGTCCACCAACCCCCCGTCGACGGACACACCGTCGCCGACCGCAACGCCCGCACCCCAGACCAAAGGGGTGATCATCATCGCCCTGAACGGCACCGACGTGACCGGCGCGGGGGCGGCCGCGCAGGATCTCCTCGTCAGCGACGGGTACAAGGAGGCGCAACCCTCGGACAACGCGCCCGTCTCGGGCGTCAAGAAGACGACGGTGTACTACCGCGATGACGAGAACGCGGCGCAGAACCAGGCCGACGCCACCTACATCGCCGACACGTACTTCGACGGGGCGCCGGTCAAGAAGCTCGACCCGAGCTTCTCCGACGTCGTGCCGGACAGCGTCACCGTCGCGGTCGTCGTCGGCGCGGACTACGCGTCGACCCTGACGGCCTGATCGGTCAGCCGGTCCGCAGCATCTCGGCGAGTTCGTTCGCCAGATCGTCTGGGTCGAAAGGTTTCTCCAGGAAACGCCGAGCCCCTGCCTTCGTCGCCCGCTCGGCCTCTTCCGGGATCGCCCGCGCCGACAGCACCAGGACCGGCACCGCGGTCGTCCGTGGGTCCTTGGCGAGCTCCGCCAGGACGCCGTAGCCATCCATCACCGGCATCATCAGGTCCAACACGATGGCCTCGGGGCGCTGCTTCATGGCGACCGCCACGCCGCGCAGGCCGTCCTCGGCGACCAGCACCTCGTGTCCGGCCCGCTCCAGGCTGACACGGATCAGCCAGCGCACGTCGGGTTCGTCGTCGATCACGAGCACTCGCGCCATGGCGGCGAGCATAACCGGTCAACCCCGCGCGACTCGTTCCACTGGAACAGCCCGTTGACGTGCGGGAACACCCGCACCTAGCCTGGTGGGCGTAGGAGGACCGGGCCCCATGCTCAAGATCTCCCAGAAGCTCGAATATGCCATCCGAGCCATGATCGAGCTGGCCGAACGGCGCGACGAGGACACCCTCGTGCCCGCGCGCGAGATCGCCGAGCGCCAGCAGATCCCGCTGCGATTCCTCGAGCAGCAGCTGGGCTCGCTCTCGCGGGCCGGGCTCGTGGAGAGCTTTCGTGGTGCGGGTGGCGGGTGTCGCATCGCCGCGGACCCGGCGTCGATCACGGTCGCCCAGGTCGCAGATGCGATCGAGGGCCAGATCTACCCGGTGTTTTGCCTCGAACCCTCGGACCACACGTGTTTCGCCGACTCACGCTGTGGGCTGCAAGGATTCTGGGCCGACGTCGCCCGCGCGGTGCAGGAGGTCTTCGAACGCACGACGGTGGCGGACCTCGCGGCCCGCCACCGGAAGATGGCTCCGGGGCCGGTCGTGCTCAGCCCCGAACAGCTGTTGTCCCGGTTGAACTAAGGGGCTTTCCAGCCCATCGCTTTGGCTGCGTCCATGCCCATGATCTTCGTCAGCTTGGTCCCGCAGACCGGACACGTGCCCTGAAGCGCCGGTCGACCGTTCTTCAGTGTGACCAGCGTCCCCGTGAACTCTCGCTTCTCGCGGCACTTCATGCAGTAGGCCACGTCAGCCATCGCCGTCTCCCTTCCCCGTCCCCACCATGCTTTTCGAGCCGCCCCATCGGGCGGCTCTCGGCCGATGGTGGAGGCTGGAGGCCCCCGATGCAAGCACCCGGCTCCGGACGATCCGGGTCGCGTCTGCGCGGTGCCCCGCGTACGATGCTGCCTCCGGCGGAAGGAGCGAGGTTCGTGAGCGACCCGCAGAACATCGAAGCCCTGCTGTCCGAGCTCCGCGTGTTCGTCCCGCCGGACGGGTTCCGGGACGGCGCCGTCGCCAACGATCCCGCCGTCTACGACACCGCGAACGCCGACTTCGAGGCGTTCTGGGCCGCCCAGGCCGAGCACCTCACCTGGGACCGGCACTGGGACACGGTGATGGACTGGAAGCCACCGTGGGTGACGTGGTTCGCGGGGGGCACGCTGAACGCGTCGGTGAACTGCCTCGACCGGCACGTCGAGGCGGGCGGCGGGGACAAGGTCGCCTACCACTGGGAGGGCGAGCCCGGCGACACCCGCACGATCACGTATCGGGACCTGCTCGAGGAGGTGTCGCGTCTGGCGAACGCCCTGCGGAGCCTGGGCGTGCGCAAGGGCGACCGGGTGAACATCTACCTCGGCATGGTGCCCGAGCTGCCGATCGCGATGCTGGCGTGCGCGCGCATCGGCGCGCCGCACTCCGTCGTGTTCGGCGGCTTCAGCGCCGAGTCGCTCCGCGATCGGATCAACGACGCACAGGCCAAGGTGCTCATCACCGCCGACGGAGCGTGGCGCCGCGGGGCGATCGTCCCGTTGAAGGACAACGCCGACGCGGCGGTGGCGGAGTGCCCGAGCATCGAGCACGTCATCACGGTGCGTCGCTGCGGCAACGAGCACGCGTTCCAGAAGGGGCGCGATCTTTGGTATCACGAGCTGGTCGCCGCACAGTCGACCGAGTGCCCACCGGAGCCGATGGATGCCGAGGATCTGCTCTACCTGCTCTACACGAGCGGCACGACGGGAAAGCCCAAGGGGATCGTGCACACGACGGGCGGCTACCTGACCCAGGTCGCGGCGACGCACCGGCTGATCTTCGACATCCACGACGACGACGTGTACTGGTGCGCGGCGGATTGCGGCTGGGTCACCGGCCACAGCTACATCGTCTACGGACCGCTCGCGAACCACACGACCGGCGTGATGTACGAAGGCGCGCCCGACTGGCCGGACAAGGATCGCTGGTGGGACCTCGTCGCGCGGTACGGGGTCACGATCCTCTACACCGCTCCCACCGCCATCCGTGCGTTCATGCGATGGGGCACCGAGTTCCCCGAGCGGCACGATCTCACGTCGCTGCGGCTGTTGGGCTCCGTGGGGGAGCCGATCAACCCCGAGGCCTGGGTGTGGTACTGGAAGGTGATCGGCGGTGAGCGATGCCCCGTGGTCGACACGTGGTGGCAGACGGAGACCGGGGCCATCATGATCACGCCCCTGCCCGGCCTGACGGCGTTGAAACCCGGGTCCGCGACGTTCCCGTTCCCGGGAGTCGCCGCCGACGTCGTGGATGAGCGCGGCGCCTCGGTGCCGCTGGGCGACGGGGGGTTCCTCGTGTTGACGCATCCATGGCCGGCGATCGCGCGCACGATCTGGGGCGATCCGGACCGGTACGTGCAGACGTACTTCAGCGCCTACGGACCCGAGACCTACGTGGCCGGCGACGGGGCGAGGCGTGACGACGAGGGCTACTACTGGCTGCTCGGCCGGATCGACGATGTCATGAACGTGGCGGGCCACCGGCTCTCGACCTTCGAGATCGAGTCCGCACTCGTCGACGACGACCGGGTTGCCGAGGCGGCCGTCGTGTCGAAGCCGCACGAGATCAAGGGCGAGGGGATCGTCGCGTTCGTCACGCTGAAGACGGGCTACGAGGGCAACGCCGAGATGCTCGCCGAGCTCCGCGAACACGTCGCCAAGGTGATCGGACCGATCGCGAAGCCCGACGAGATCATCTTCACCCCAGACCTTCCCAAGACGCGATCGGGCAAGATCATGCGACGGTTGCTGCGCGACGTCGCGCGCGGGAACACGCTGGGCGACGTCACCACCCTCGCGAACGCCGAGATCGTGGAGCAGATCCGCGACCAGTCGGCGGGCCGCGATGAGTGAGCGCCGCGACCTCACGCCCGCCGAGGCGCGCTTCGTGTCGGACGCGCGCGTGGGCCACGTTGCGACCGCTCGCGCAGGGCAATGGCCACACGTCGTACCCGTGTGCCACGTGTTGGACGGCGACCGGATCCTGATCGCGAGCGCCTATGACCGCAAGATCGCCGACCTCCGCGAGAACGCCTCGATCTCCTACTGCGTCGACGTCTACTCCGAGGATTGGGACAACGCGCTCGCGCAGGTGATCGTGTTCGGCGAGGCCTACCTCGTCGAGAGCGGCCCGGAGTTCGAGCGCGATCGCAATCTCCTCTACGAGAAGTTCCCGCAGTACGAGCGTGTCGCGCCCATCGAAGCGGGGACGACCGCCATCATCGAGTTCCGGGTCGATCGCGTGCACAGCAACGGCGTCTAGCGCGATCAGCCGTGGCGCGCGAAGAAGTCGAGCACCCACTCCATGTGCGTCACCTGATCGGCCATGGTGTTGGCGTGGTGTCCCGCGTCGTAGGTGTGCACCTCGACGGTGCCGCCCTTGGCGCGAACGGCCTCGACCCACGGGGTGATGCCCTCGATCGGGCATCGGGGGTCGTGCTCCCCGGCGATCACGAGCACGGGCGCCGTGACGGCCTCGACGTAGGTCATCGGGTCGCTCTGCCGGTAGGAGTCGGGCGCCTCGTCGGGACTGCCACGGTGCACGGCGTCATCCCACGCCTGCAGCTCGGGCGCCGAGGCCCAGTGCGCCGCGATGAAGTCGCCCGCGGGGATCCCCGCGAAGAGCGCGCGGAAGCGGTCGGGGTGCGCCCCGGCATGGAAGCACGCGAGGCAGCCGCCCCACGACCAGCCGTTCCAGTACACGTGCGCCGGGTCGGTGGTTCCGTCCGCGATGAGCGCATCGAGACACGCCAGGATGTCCTCGGATTCGGTCAGGCAGACCCGGCCGATGAGCGCCTCGCGGAACGCGACGCCGTAGCCCGTCGACCCGCGATAGTTCACGATCCCGACCGCGTAGCCGGCGTCGACGAAGGCCTGGGTCTCGGGGTCGAAACGGTCGCGTTCGTGCCATTCGGGGCCGCCGTGGATGTTGAGCACCGTCGGGAACGGTCCGTCGCCGTCGGGGACGACGACGAACATGTGGATCCGGTCACCGCGTGGGTTGATCGCGAACCGACTTTCGTACGCGCGTCCCGCGGGCGCGGGATCGCCGGGCGCGGTCACCATGCTCGCGCCGGCTGCGTCCAGGATCCGTGCGGGCCGCACCGCGTCGCTGACCCGATACCAGACGTCTCCGTCCGGCCGGATGCGGGCCGCGTCGATGTCGCCGACGAGGCCGGTCAGCGCCGTGCTCGCGCCGGTGACCGGGTCGAGCCGGAGCAACTGCGCCCGACCCTCGAACTCGTGACGCACGAGAAGCCCCGAGCCGTCCGGCCACCACTGCATCGGGAAGACGGCCCCCGGCATGTCGACGGCGATCTCCGATCGCACGCCGGTGGCCAGGTCCCAGATCGCCGGCCGCTCGAAGTCGCCGCGCTCGCTCGTGAACGCCAGCCGCTGATCGCCGGGGACGGGGGACCAGGCGGCGGGTTGGAGGGAACGCCCCTCGGCCTCGAGCTCGCCGACCGCGGCGCCCGTCGCGACATCGAAGACCCGCAGCGAGGCGTGCAGGATGTCGCCGTGCTCGCTGTGCCAGATGCACAACAGGGAACCGTCGGCGGACAGCCCACCCCCGGCGCCGGGCTCGACGTTGCCCACCCCCGCCGCGTTCGAGAACGAGGCGATCTCGCGCGTGGTGCCGTCGGCCTCCACCACGAAGACGCGGTAGGTCCCGTCCACCTCGACGCTCAGCGCGCTCCTGCCCGCCTCGAACGACAGTCCGGTGAGCCAGCCTTCGGGCACCTCCGGGAAGACCGGGGCGGGCGTTCCTCCGGCGAACGCAACCGCCACCAGCGAGCCTCGTTCGTCCCCGGTCACGTCGCGCCACCACGCCACCCGGCCGTCGGGCAGCATCCAGACCGATTCCACCCCAATGGGTTCGTCGCTCAGCTGGCGCCACGCGCCATCGGAACGATCGTGCGCCCAGACCTGCCGGGACCCTTCGAGATTGCCGATCATCGCGAGGCGATCGGGCGAGGCCTGGATCCAATCCGGGAACCCGAGCGAGGGGGCGGTGAACCGGCGGATCCAGTCGGGCGTCGAGGCTTCGTGGTCGAGCATGGCGGCAACCCTACGCCGGCGGGCGTCGGCCCTTGCCAGTTCCGCGTCGCGCGGGCTACCATCGTTAGCACTCATACCCATCGAGTGCTAGCAGTCGATGGGTCAGCTGAAACCAAGCACAGGAGGGTAGGAAGGGATGGCAGCCAAGATCATCTCGTTCGACGAGGACGCGCGGCGCGCGTTGGAGCGGGGCATGGACCAGCTCGCGAACGCCGTCAAGATCACGCTGGGCCCGAAGGGTCGCAACGTCGTTCTCGAGAAGAAGTGGGGCGCGCCCACCATCACCAACGACGGGGTCTCGATCGCCAAGGAGATCGAGCTCGACGATCCGTTGGAGAAGATCGGCGCGGAGCTCGTCAAAGAGGTCGCGAAGAAGACCGACGACGTTGCCGGTGACGGCACCACCACCGCGACGGTGCTCGCCCAGGCGATCGTGAAGGAAGGCCTGCGCAACGTCGCGGCAGGCGCCAACCCGATGTCGCTCAAGCGCGGTATCGAGCGTGCCACCGAGCTCGCGGTCGAGCGGATCAAGACCGTGGCGAAGGATGTCGACTCGAAGGCGGAGATCGCCGATGTCGGCGCCATCTCCGCGGCCGATCCCGAGATCGGCGAGAAGATCGCCGAGGCCGTCGACAAGGTCGGCAAGGACGGCGTCATCACGGTCGAGGAGTCGAACACGTTCGGCATGGAGCTCGAGTTCACCGAGGGCATGCGGTTCGACAAGGGCTACATCTCGCCCTACTTCGTGACCGACCCCGAGCGGATGGAGTCGGTGCTCGACGACCCGTACGTCCTCATCGCCAACTCGAAGATCAGCGCGGTCAAGGATCTGCTTCCGGTGCTCGAGAAGGTCATGCAGGCCGGCAAGCCGGTCCTCGTGATCGCCGAGGACATCGACGGTGAGGCGCTCGCCACGCTCGTCGTGAACAAGATCCGCGGCACGTTCCACTCGGTTGCGGTGAAGGCCCCCGGGTTCGGCGACCGCCGCAAGGCCATGCTGCAGGACATCGCGATCCTCACGGGCGCGACCGTCGTGTCCGAAGAGGTCGGTCTGAAGCTCGAGAACGCCACGATCGACCTGCTCGGCAGCGCTCGCAAGATCGTCGTCACCAAGGACGAGACGACGATCGTCGAGGGCGCCGGCAAGGCCGACGACGTGACCGGCCGCATCAACCAGATCAAGGCCGAGATCGAGAAGACCGATTCCGACTACGACCGCGAGAAGCTCCAGGAGCGTCTCGCCAAGCTGTCGGGTGGCGTCGCGGTGATCAAGGTCGGCGCGGCCACCGAGGTCGAGCTCAAGGAGAAGAAGCACCGCATCGAGGACGCCGTGCAGTCGACGAAGGCTGCGGTCGAAGAGGGCATCGTGCCCGGCGGCGGCGTGGCACTCCTCAACGCGCAGGGCGCGCTCGACAAGATCGACCTCGAGGGCGACGAGCTGACCGGCGCGATGATCGTGCGTCGCGCGCTCGAGGAGCCGATCAAGCAGATCGCCCTGAACGCCGGTCTCGAGGGCGGTGTCATCGTCGAGAAGGTCCGCGCGCTCAAGGAGGGCGAGGGTCTGAACGCGGCCACCGGCGAGTACGGCGACATGATCAAGTTCGGTGTCGTCGACCCGGCCAAGGTGACGCGCTCCGCGTTGCAGAACGCGGCCTCGATCGGCGCCTTGTTCCTCACCACCGAGGCGATCGTCGCGGAGAAGCCCGAGAAGGCGCCCGCGATGCCCGGCGGTGGCGGCATGCCCGGCGGTGACATGGACTTCTGATCCGGTCACGCAACGAGCGACACACGAAACGGGGCCCTCGGGCCCCGTTTCGTGTGTCGGGACCCTGCGGCGCGTCGCGGTCGCGTTTGCAGGTTGCAGGAAGCCCTGCCACCATCCGCGCGTGCCATTCGGCGTCCAAGAAACGGGCCACAACGTCGCGGCGGTCCTGAAGAATCGAGGGCTGCGGCGTGCGTTGCTCGCCTTCACCGTCTTCCGCCCGACCGAGTCCGCGCAGTGGATCGCGATCCTCGTGTTCGCCTACGGCGTCGGCGGCACCAAGGAGATGGGGATCGCGGCCGTCGCCCTGCTCGTCCCGACGGCGTTGCTGGCGCCGTTCGTGTCGCAGCTGGGGGACCGGATCCATCGGGAACGCGCGCTCGCGCTCGGGTATCTGGCGATCGGCATCGCCGCGGGGCTCGTCGCCGCGTCCCTCGCGCTGTCGCTGCCGAGTGCGGTCGTCTACGTCTTCGCGGCGGTCGCCACCATCTGCATCTCCATGGCCCGCCCGACCCACCTCTCGATCCTGCCCGAGTTGGCGGAGACCCCGGCGCAGCTCACCGCCGCCAACGCGCTGACGAGCACCCTCGAAGGGTTCGCGATCTTCGTCGGTCCGCTGCTCGCGGGGCTGCTGATCGCCGTGGACGGTCCGAAGCTGGTCTTCGCCGTCTCCGCCGTCACGATGCTCGCCGTCGGCTTCCTCGTGCTTGCCGTGCATGCGCGCACACGGATGACGGAACACCACGGCGCGGTCGGGGATGCCCTCGAAGGCTTCCGCGAGCTCCGGCGCCGTCCGGGGGCGCGGCTCCTGCTGGGCTTCGTCGCCGGTCAGACCGTCGTGATCGGGGCGCTCGACGTGCTGACCGTGGTCCTGGCCTACGGCGTGCTGTCGATGGGTCCCTCAGGCCCCGGCGTGCTCTCCGCGGCAGTCGGGGTCGGCGGCCTCGTCGGGGCCGCCGCGACCGTCACCTTGATCGGCCGGGAGCGGCTCGCGCCGGCGTTCTTCCTCGGCGTGTTCGTCATCGGGCTGCCGATCGCCTTGGTCGCCTTTACGAGCGGCCCGGCCTCGGCGCTGCTCCTGTTGGGGGTCGCCGGGATCGGGAAGAGCTTCTTCGACGTGACGTCCCGCACGCTGCTCCAGCGCAGCGTCGACGACGACGTCCTCGCACGGGTGTTCGGCGTGCAGGAAGGGTTGTCGATGGCGGCGCTCGCCCTCGGCTCGGTGATCGCCCCGATCGTCGTCAACCGGGTCGGGGTCGACGCGGCCTTCCTCGCCGCCGGCCTTGCGTTGCCGGCGGTGGCGTTGCTCTCCGTGCGGCGGATCCGGTCGGTCGACCACACCGCCACGGTGGCCGATCCGGCGGACGTCGCGCTGCTCCGACGGTACCTCGCTCTTCGGCCCGTTGGGGCCCGCGAACCTGGAGCGCGTCGCGCGGCATCTGAGCCCCGTCGAGGTCGAGGCGGGTGCGACGGTGATCACCGAGGGCGAGCCGGGCGATCGCTTCTACCTCATCGCGGACGGCTCGCTCGAGGTGTTCCGTGGCGGTGTTCCCTTGGCGAAACTCGGCCCGGGAGACTTCGTCGGCGAGATCGCGCTGCTCCGCAACGTGCCTCGGACGGCGACGGTGATCGCGGCAGAACCGTCTTCGTTGCGAGCGCTCGACCGGGATCATTTCCTGGCGGCGGTGACGGGGTCGCCGGCGGGCGCCGTGGCGCTTGCGCAAGAGATCGATCGCCGCGTCGCCGAACACGACGACTGACACATCATCGCAACATCCCGGCGCGAACCCGGAACGGGGAACGGGCGAACGCCAGGGTGGAGCCCCTCTCTCCGATCGAAGGCCCCGGCCGCCTAGCGGCTGGGGCTTTCGACCATCTAGGCTCCCGCCATGATCGAGCTGCCGATGCGCATCCGATGGCGCGACGTGGACAGCTACGGCCACGTCAACAACGCGGTGTACCTCACCTATCTCGAGGAAGCGCGGGATCGATGGGTCGAGGAGACGCTGCCCGGCACCAACTTCGTGATCGTGCGGATCGCGATCGACTATCGTCGCGAGCTCGCCCTCGCCGACGAGGAGGTCACCGTCACCTGCCGTGGGATCGGCTACGGCACGTCGTCGATCCGAACCGCCGAACAGGTCATCGCGAAGGCGGGATGGGTGGCCGCCGAATCGGCGTCCGTCGTCGTGGCGCACGACGAGGTCCAACGCCGGTCACGGTCTCTCACGGCCGACGAACGGGCTCGGCTCGATGCGGCGATCGAAGCGGACGGCTAGCCGGGGAGGACGCGGCGGCCCCACTTGAAGTGGTCGCGGTACCAGCCGCTGCCGACCCACATGATCGTCACGCCGCCGGGGGTGCTCGAGGAGTCCAGCGCCCATCCGCGGCCGATGTAGGTGTCGACGTGATCGACCGTGCCGTCCCCGTCGCCGTCGTAGAACATCGGGTCGCCCGGATGCAGGTCGTCGTAGCGCAGTCGCTTGGGTGCCATGGCGGCCATGTCCGCGGAGGTTCGTTGGGGAAGGGACCAACCGAGATACGGCCTCGGCGGGTTCACGTTCCAGTAGCCGCCGTCATCTGCGCGGAGCAGCCACCACGTCAGGCCGGAGCAGTCGAACCCGCTGCGCGGTTGGCCACCGAGCGCGGACGGCTCCTTCGTCTCGAGGCCCCACTCGCCACCCCAGATGTAGGGGTAGCCCGCGTAGCGGATCCCCCATCGCACGATCTCCTGCGCACGCGGCCCCAGGTGCGGCAACTCCACGTTCGCGTACTGGGTCAGAAGGCCCGGGACGTTCCAGGATGGCTGGGTCGTCGCCCGCCACAGGGAGTAGGCGACCTGCGCGCGGGGCATCCGATCCTTCGGGGCCACATCGTGTGATTCGGAACCGGTGGGCGCGTTGTAGCGGAGCCCCAGACGCATGCCGAGCACGTTCGTGCCGAAGGTCGACGGCGTCTTGAAGGTCACGCCGTCGCGGGTGTGGATGTCGTTCAGCGCCTTCGCCGCGGGTGCGAGCCCGAGCGCGAGCACCAGGGCCCGGTGCACCATGGACATCGTGACGGCTCCGTCGGGATCGAACGCGCCGTTGGCCGCGGTCAACCACCCGTGGTCGGCGGCGACGGCCGCGTAGCGATACCAGGGGGACGACGCGTCGAGATCGTCGAAGACGATCGTGGGGTCGGGCTCCTCATCGGGTGCGAACGCGCGGACCACCGAGCGCGCGAAGTACTTCCGTCTCTCGATCGCGTCCGGCCGGAAGTCGTAGGTGCCGTCCGCGTTCGGCGCGAAGTCGAGCATCCAGCTGTTGGTCTTGGCGACCCAGAGGATGCCCTCCTTCGCCCATGCGTCGCTCATGCCCAGATCGGCGAAGGTCACGGTCGTCGTCGCGGTGCGGGTCGAGTGGCCTGCGAGCGTCCGTGTGCGCGGATAGACGACGGGGATCGCGGGCATCCCGGTCCCGGGCTCGCCGGCGCGGACCGAGCGCACGGGCTCGGATGCCTGTGCGGGCGAGCCCGCGAATGGGGTCGACACCGCCAGCGATGCAACGATCGCGACGGCCGTCGCACGCAGGCGACGGCGGAACAGGCATCCCCCCGGAAGCATGTAGTGGTGGTCGGCCCCGAAGCGCAGCGACCTTGAGCCGGTAGGCTCCCGGGATGCTCGGAGAACGCGACGCCGTGGTCGCGGAGGTGCGCCCCTACGACGTCCACGGATCGCCGCACGTCCAGGTGGCGCTGGCGTTCGCAGATCAGACGTTCCAGCAGGTCGCAGCTTGGCGCCGAGAGCGTGCCGGCGGATCTGCGTCCCGGCGACGCCGTGGTGGTTCGTCTGGCGATGAACGTCGTGGTCGGGATCGAGCGCCCCGCGGCCGGGCCCCTAGTCGGCCAGGCCCTTAGTCGGTCGGGCCCTCTTTGCGGACGGCCTCGACGCTCTCGAGCGCCTGACGGAGGTCCGCGAGCCACTCTTCCTGCTTCTCGGAGACGAGACGAACGCACCACGCGAGCGCGTGGCTCCGGGATCTGGCGACGCCCGCGTCGACGAGCGTGTCCAGAACGGTGCGCTCCGCCATCCGCAAACGCGTCATGGCCGGCGTCGCAAGCGTCGTGAAGAGGACCCGCTGGTCTCCGCAGGTCGCGCCCCAGCTGACCTTGCGGCCGAATCGGCGCTCGGCCTCGTCCGCGACCCGCATGCGCTGCCCCCGGGTGTCTTCGCGGAAACCCTGGATGCGCGCCGAGAACGCGGCCTTCTTCGTCTCGGGGCCGGCGTCCGAGGGCAACTCGGGCTCTGCGAGCGCGCCCACGACGAGGATCTCGTCCCGGTCGAATTCCACGCTCGGCGCGGCGGTGAACCAGTCGTTCGGGAGCCGGCCTGCGAACCAGCCGACCAGGTGCTCCTGGAAATCGTTGGATTCAGTCATGACAGTGAGATTACATCATTACGCACATACGTCAAGTCGTGAGCGCGGGCACCGGCGGTGTTGATACGCTTCCCGACCTTGGAGCCCCTTCCTGACGACGTGACCCCCGCGGCGTATGCGGGGAGCCAGCTTTCGACCGGTCTCGAGCCACCGGAGCTCGCCTACGCCGGTCTCCCGATGCCGGGCCCGGACCTCGAGGCCGCCGACATGGCTCCCGAGGACACCGAGATCGCCGAGGCGATCGGCGCCGGCGCCGAGTGGATGACCGAGCTCCTCGCCCGTCTGGTCGACCGGGACACGACCCTCGGGAACGAGGAGGCCGGGCAGGCCGTGATGCGGGAGGCCCTGCTCGAGCTCGGGCTGGACCCGGTCGACGTTCGGATGGACCCCGAGGCGCTGCGCGCCCACCCGGCCGCGTCGCCGTTCGATTGGGATGTCGGCGACAAGTCCAATGTGGTGGCGACCTGGTCGCCAACCCATCGCAACGGCGGGCTCAGCCTGATCCTGAACGGCCACATCGATGTCGTGAGCCCCGAGCCGAGGTCGCAATGGGATCGCGATCCCTTCACCGCCCACGTCGAGGCCGACTGGCTCTACGGTCGGGGTGCGGCCGACATGAAATGTGGCCTGGCCGCGATCCTCGGGGCGGTCAAGGGGCTGCGCGAGCTCGGGTTGACGCCGCATGCCCCCGTCATCGTGCAGTCGGTCGTCGAGGAGGAGTGCACGGGCAACGGCGCGCTGCAGACGCTTCTGGCCGGGTATCGAGCCGACGCGGCGATCATCGCCGAGCCCTTCGGCGCGGCGATCACGACGTCCCAGGTGGGCGTGCTCTGGTTCGACGTCGTGATCGAGGGCTTGCCCGGCCACGCGGCGGAGGCCGGCAACGCGGTCAACGCGATCGAGGCCAGCCTCTCGATGATCGGGGCGCTTCGTGTGCTCGAGGCAGAGCTCAACGCCGCCCCACCGCCGCCGTACAACGCCTATCCGCACCCGATCTCGCTCAACGTCGGCCAGATCCACGCCGGCGACTGGAACTCGACGGTGCCCGGTGAGTGCGTCACCGGCTACCGGTTCGCGACCTATCCGGGCATGTCGCTGCAGGAGCTCCGCTCGCGCGTCGAACAGGTGGTCGCCGACGCGGCCGCCGCGCAGCCGGCGGCCTTCCCGAGACCGCCCCGGGTCGTCTACCGCGGGTTCGCCGCCGAGGGCTACGAGTTGGCGCAGGATCATCTGCTCGTCGATGCGCTGTCGGCGTCCTACGCGCGGCACATGGGTGCGACGCCGGCGCTCGTGGCGACGACCGGCACGACCGACGCGCGCGTGTTCGGTCACGTCGGCGGCATCCCGGCGGTGTGCTTCGGTCCGTACGCGGAGGCCGCCCATGGGGTCGGCGAGCGGGTGTACCTTCCGAGCGTGGTCCAAACGGCGCAGGTGATGGGGCTGTTCATCCGGGACTGGTGCGGCGTGTCATGACCCCCGTGTGGTGGGCCCTCGGCGTCGTGATCCTCGTGTTCGCGGCGCGGGAGTGGGTCGAGCGGGTCCAGCGGCGCGACCGGGTTGCGCACGAGGCGCCCGACCTCACCGCCACGCCCACCGAACCGATCGGCGCGCCGGGGCTGATGATCACCACGAAGCCGCTGACGGGCATCCCGGAGATCCGCAACTTCTTCCGGACGAACGAAACGCCGATCTACTTCGTGAGCGCGACGGCGTTCAACCTGCTCGGGATCGACCGGTGGGTGCGCAACTTCCGATTCGTGAACTACTACGACTCGTTCGACGGGACGCATCCGAACATCTTCGTGCCGAAGGAACAGACGCCGCGCGGGTTCGAGTCGATCGAGGAGATCGTCAACTACCTCCTCGGGCACAAGGAGGTGGGCGACCTCATCACCGGCAACGGTGGCTCGGGGAAGGCGGCGTTCCTCATGTTCGACGACGAGACCGAGGAGCTGGCCGCCGAGCTCGGACTGGACGTCGCCTTTCCGAAGGCGTCGCTGCGACATCGGATGGACTCGAAGATCGAGACGACGCGTCTCGGCAACGAGGCCGGTGTGCCGAGCGTGCCGAACACGATGGGCCGTGGCACCGACTACCGATCGTTGCGCGCGCTGGCGGCCGGTGCCGGGCTGGGCGACAACCTCGTCGTGCAGACACCCTATGGCGACTCCGGCCAGACCACGTTCTTCATCGCGAACGAGGGTGAGTGGGCGGCGCACGAGCGACAGATCGTGGGCGAGCAGATCAAGGTCATGAAGCGGATCGAGCCGCGCGAGCTCGCCATCGAGGGTGTGATCACGCGGCACGGCACGCTCGTCGGACCGTTGATGGCCGAGCTCACCGGGTTCCCGGAGCTGACGCCGTATGACGGCGGGTGGTGCGGCAACGACGTGTCGCCGGAGCTGCTGACGGAGAAGCAGCGGCGCACGGCGCGCGAGCGCACGATCGCGATGGGCGAGCGCCTGCGCCAGGAGGGGTACCGGGGCTACTTCGAGCTCGATTTCCTGCTCGACGCGGACACCGGCGAGATGTGGCTCGGCGAGCTCAACCCGCGCGTGACGGGCGCGAGCAGCATCACGAACGTCACGGCCGTGGCCTACGGCGACATGCCGTTGTTCCTGTTCCATCTGCTGGAGTTCATGGACGTCGACTTCGAGTTCGACGTGGAGGAGCTCAACGAACGGTGGGCACAGACCCACAACCTCGACGAGTGGACGCAGTTCATCTTGAAGCAGACCGAGGACGTGACGGAGCTGATCACCGAGGCGCCGCGCTCGGGCATCTGGCGGCTCGGCGGCGACGGCATCTCGTTCGCGCGGCGGGACACCGACTGGCACACCGTGGCCGACGAAACCGAGGCGTTCTACCTGCGCATCGCGGGCGTCGGTCAGTACCGCTACCCCGGAGCCGATCTCGGCATCATGGTCACGCGCGGCCGGTTCATGGACGAGGAGCACCAGCTGCTCGATCGTGCGCGGGATTGGATCACGGGCATCAAGCGCGAGTTCGCGAGCGTGCCACCGGGCGCCGACGAGCCGCCGCTGGTCAAGCCGGAGCCGTTCGGCTTCAAGATGCTCTAGCCGTTCGGTGGTGGCTTCCGCCTCGCCGACCTGGGAACATCTCGCGGACATGCGGATGATCCCGTTCACCTTTCGGGCCGTCGAGGAGCTGCAGCCCGGCCCGAAATGGCAGGCGGTCTTCGAGGAGAAGTGGCCGCACTACAAGACGTGGTTCCTGCGTGAGGGGGAGGCCGCTCGACCCTCCTACGCCACGAGCGTGCGGATGCTGCGGGCGCACATGCCCGAGCTGGTGCCGGCCTACGAGCAGGTCGTCGAGCTTGCCGGCGGTGGCGACCTCGCCGCGCGGATGCTCTCGCTGTACAAGCCGCCGCCCTACCTGGCCGCGTGCTCCCAGGGCGTGTGGACGCGCGACGGCGGTCCCATGCTCGTGCGCAACTACGACTACGCGCCCTCGCGGTTCGAGGGGCTCATCTGGTCGACCCGGCTGCTCGAGAAACGGGTCGTCGGCATGACCGACTGCCTCTGGGGTCTCCTCGACGGCATGAACGACGACGGCTTGGCGGTCTCGCTCACCTTCGGCGGACGCCGGGTGCTCGGCGACGGGTTCGGCATCCCGATCGTGATGCGCTACCTCTTGGAGACGTGCAGCACGATCGAGGACGCTCGGGTCACGCTGGCCCGGCTTCCCTACTCCCTGAGTCACAACCTGACGTTGGTCGACGGGTCCGGCGCGGTGCTCACGGCGTACCTGTCGCCCGATCGCGAGCCGATCTTCCGGGCGTTCCCGGCGGCGACGAACCACCAGGGCATCGTGGAGTGGCCCGAGCAAGCGCGCGCGACGCGGACGATCGAGCGCGAGCAGACGATCATCCGGCTGCTCGACGACGAGACCGTCGACGCCACGTCGTTCGTCGACAGCTTCCTGCGGGCGCCGTTGTTCTCGACGTCCTACGCGCATGGATTCGGCACGCTCTACACGGCGGCGTATCGCCCGGGGGAGGGTGCGGCGCGCTACATCTGGCCGGCGAAGGTCTGGGAGCTCGGGTTCGATTCGTTCGTCGAGGGCGAGCACACCGAGGTGCTCGCCGAGCCGACGTTCGCCACATCCGCGGGTTGAGCGGCGGGAGAGATGCGCTCCGAAACGCTGACGCTGGAGACGCGCGAACAGCGTGTCGTCGACCTCACACCGCACGTCCAGGCGTTCGCGCACGCCGTCGGCGGCGACGGTCTCCTCCAGGTGTTCGTGCCGCACGCCACCGCGGGGGTGGCGGTGATCGAGGTCGGCGCGGGCTCCGAGCAGGACCTGGAGGAGCTGCTGGAGCGGACCTTCCCGCGCGATGACCGCTACGCGCATCGCCACGGCAGCGTCGGCCACGGCGGCGACCACATCCTGCCCGCGTTCGTGTCGCCCTCGCTGACCCTGCCGGTGCTGGACGGCGTGGTCGCCCTCGGCACGTGGCAATCGATCGTGCTCGTCGATCCGAACCGGGAGAACAACGAGCGAACGGTGCGTCTGAGCTTCGTGCCCGCCTAGAGGTACTGGCCGGGTGCGCGATCCTTCGCGGTGCTCGCGGCCGCTTCGGTCACGGCCTGCACATCGCGTTCGCGCAGCAACACGAGGTCCTCTCCCTCGAGCTCGACCTCGAGCCCGGCCGAGGGGAGGAACAGCACGCGGTCTCCCTGCTTGGCGACACGGACGTCGGGCCCGATCAGCGTGACGTCGCCCCAGGACAGGCGCTTGGGCGCCGGCATCGCCGTCGCGGGGATCAACAGCCCCCCGGCGCTCGTGCGCTCACCGTTGCCGGGTGCGCGCACGACGAGCCGGTCACCGGTGAGGCGCAGGGTGGGCACGGTGCCCTTCGCGGCGCGCGGCTTGCGCGGTTTGGACGCCGTCGCGCCCTTCGCGGGGGGCTTCGGCTCCGCGGCACGTGGCATGGGCCGAGTGTACCGAGCGCGACCCGCTAGCATGTCCGGTTCATGAAGGCACGAACCCTGTTGAAAGCCGGCGCCGTGCGGCTGAAGGCATCGCCGGCGATCGACCACTGGCAGCCGGGCCGCGAGAAGATCGAAGCCGAGATCCTGCTGATCGCGATCAACGACGGCTACGAGCCCGAGCCGACCGAGCAGATCTCCAAGAAGAAGCAGCGTCGCTTCGAGGAGTGGATCGAGCGGCGATACACCGGCGAGCCGGTCGCCCACATCACCGGCTCGACGGATTTCCGCGGGCTCGACCTGATCGTCGAGCCGGGGGTGTTCGTGCCGCGCGACTCGTCGGAATGGCTGGCGGAACAGGCCGTGCGCCGGCTTCGGAAGCGCAAGCGCCCGGTGCTGGTCGACCTGGCGAGCGGGATGGGCACGATCGCGCTCGCGGTCGCGAACGAGGTGCCGAAGGCCGAGGTGTTCGGCGCGGAGCTGTCGCCCGAGGGCGTCAAGCTCGCGCGGCGAAACGCGAAGCACTTCAAGCTGCAGGCACGCTTCGGCGCCGGCGATCTGTTCGCGCCGGTTCCGAAGCGGCTGCGCGGGCAAGGTGGATGTGATCACGATCCATCCGCCGTACGTGGCGAAGGACGAGCTGCACGATCTGCCCGACGAGATCAAGGACTGGGAACCCGCGCATACGCTGACCGATCAGAGCGACGACGGTCTCGGTTTGGTGCGACGCACCGTCGAGGAGGCGCCCGACTGGCTCGTGAAGAACGGCTGGGTCCTCATGGAGACCGACCCGGATCGGGCGCGCGATGTTCGCAAGGTGATGACGGCCGGTGGATTCCGCGACGTGCGTTCGACCAAGGGAGGACCGATCCCGATCACGCGTGTGATCGTGGGGAAGCGTCCGCGATGACCACCGTCGCCCCGTTCGGCGCGTGGCCCTCGCCGATCACGGCGGAGATGCTCGCCACGACGACGATCGGCCTGGGCGAGGCGACGATCGACGACGGCGTCGCCTATTGGCTCGAGAGCCGGCCCACCGAGGGGGGTCGGTTCGTCGTCGTCAAGGGCGATCCGCACACCGATCCGGTCGACGTGACCCCGGAGGGGTTCAACGCCCGCTCGATGGTGCACGAGTACGGCGGCGGTGCCTACACGGTCCGCCACGGCACGGTGTTCTTCTCGAACCTGGCCGACGCGCGGCTCTACCGGCAGGATCCGGGTTCGGCGCCTGTGCCCATCACGCCGGAGACCGACGCGACGCAGCGGTTCGCAGACGGTCAGATCACGCCGGACGGCCGGTGGTGGATCGGTGTGCGCGAGCGTCACGACCTCGGCCCGGCGATGGTCGATGTCGTCAACGAGCTGGTGGCCGTGCCGACGGACGGCTCGGCGGATCCGCGCACGATCGTCGGGGGGCACGACTTCTTCTCGTCGCCGCGCATCTCCGCGGACGGGTCCACGTTGGCGTGGCTTTCGTGGGACCTGCCGTGGATGCCGTGGGACGGCACCGAGCTGTTCGTTGCGCCGCTCTCGGTCGAGGCGGAGCTCGGCGACGCCGCACCGGTCGCGGGGCGTGCGGGTGAGGAGTCGATCTGGGACCCGGAATGGAGCCCGTCCGGAGATCTCGTGTTCGCGTCGGACCGCAGCGGTTGGTGGAACCTCGAGCGAGTGCGCGACGGTGTCCGCACCGTGGTGCTCGAGGCCGAGGCGGAGTTCGGCTACCCGCAGTGGGGCATGGGTGAGCACTCGATCACCTTCTTGGGCGATGGGCGCATCGCGTGTCACTACGACCGGGACGGCGCCACGCATACGGCGATCGTCGATCCCGAGACGGGGGAGCTCGTCGACCTGGACCTGCCGTTGGACGCGTTGCGATGGGGCCCCGGGATCCGGGCCGAGGGCTCGACCATCGTGCTCACGGCCGGGTCGGCAACCGAACCGGATCAGGTGATCTGGCTGGACTTCGCCGCGCGCTCGATCGAGGTGCTGCGGCAGAGCCTGCGCGTTCCGGTCGAGCAGGGCTACCTGTCGGTCCCGGAGGCGATCGAGTTTCCGACCGACGGCGGCCTGCGCGCGCACGCGTTCTTCTACCCACCGACCAATCAGGATGCGGTCGGACCCGAGGGAGATCGTCCGCCGCTGATCGTGATCAGCCATGGCGGGCCGACGAGCGCGAACTCCTCCGCGCTGGATCTCGGTTTGCAGTTCTTCACCTCCCGGGGGTTCGGCGTGGTCGACGTGAACTACGGCGGTTCCACGGGCTACGGCCGGGCCTACCGTCAGCGGCTGAACGGCAACTGGGGCGTCGTGGACCTGCACGATTGCCTGAACGCCGCCGCGTTCCTGGTCGAGCGTGGCGACGCCGACGGCGAACGCCTCCTCATCCGTGGTGGCAGCGCCGGCGGGTACACGACGATGTGCGCCCTGACGTTCACCGATGTGTTCGCGGCGGGCACGTCCTTCTACGGGATCTCCGATCTGGTGCCCTTCGCCACCGATGACACGCACAAGTTCGAGTCGCGCTACGAGTACACGCTCATCGGGCCGTGGCCCGAGGCCGAGGACATCTATCGCGCACGCAGCCCGATCAACTTCGTCGACCTGCTCTCGACACCGATGCTGGTCCTGCAAGGCGCCGACGATCATGTGGTGCCGCCGTCCCAGGCGGAGCTCATCGTGGGGGCGCTCGCTCGCAAGGGCATCCCGCACGCGTATCGCCTGTACGAGGGCGAGGGCCATGGGTTCCGCAAGGCCGAGACGATCATCGATGCGCGCAACGCCGAACTGTCCTTCTACGGGCAGATCCTCGGGTTCGAGCCGGCCGGCGACGTGCCCGTCCTGGCGATCGAGCACCTGGGCGAACGCGGGAACTAGCCGCCGATCGCGCTCATCGACCGCGCGGGCTGCACGAAGTCGGCGTGGTTCACGCGGTGGCCCGACCATTTCGCCCAGACGCCCTGGCGGATGAGCTGCTCCAGGTCGTCGTCCGAGGCGCCGGCGCGCAGCGGGCCGCGCAGGTCGGTCTCCTCCAGCGCGAACAGGCAGTTTCGGAACTCGCCCTCGGCCGTCATCCGCAGCCGGTTGCACGTGTCGCAGAAGGGCTCGGTGACGCTGGCGATCACGCCGATCTTGCCCGGGGCGCCGTCGGCGAAGCCGTAGGTTGCCGCCGGCTCGACGTCGGGCCCGTCGGCGTGCAGCGGGTAGACGGCGTCGATCGCCTCGAGGATGCGGGCACCGGGGACCACCTTGGCGCGTTCCCACGCGTGCTGCGCGTCCAGCGGCATGTATTCGATGAACCGCACCTCGTAGCCCGTCTCGCGCGCCCAGCGCGCGAAGTCGACGACCTCGTCGTCGTTCGTGCCGCCGATCACCACCGTGTTGATCTTGATCGGGGTCAGACCGGCCTCCTCTGCGGCGCGCAGGCCGGCCAGGACCCTGTCGAGCGCGTCGCGGCGGGTCATCTCCTGGAACCGATGACGCAGGAGCGAGTCGCAGGACACGGTCGCCCGATCGATCCCCGCCGCGGCCAGCGGACCGGCCATCGTGTCGAGGAGCATGCCGTTCGTGGTGATGGAGATGTCGAGCTCGGGCCCGACCTCCCGGAACATGCGCACGAGGGTCGGGAGATCGGCGCGGATCGTCGGCTCGCCACCGGTGACCTTGAGCGCTTTGGTGCCCAGCCGAACGAACAGCGCCAGCAGGCGGGTCATCTCCTCGAACGTCAGGAGCTCCTCGCGCGGCAGCCAGCGCAGCCCCTCCGCCGGCATGCAATAGGTGCAGCGGAAGTTGCACCGGTCGGTGACCGAGATGCGCAGGTCGTCGGCAACGCGCCCGAAGGCGTCCACCAGGGGACCGGTCGTGGGTGCGGCCGAGGGTGCGGGAACGGACTCGTCATGGCAGATCACCAGCGTACCCCCGCTGGGCCGGATGCCGCCCCGGCGCCGACGGTGGGTGCGGGTCAGGCTTCACGTCGACCTGCTATCCATACGGGCGATGCGCGTCCTGGTCCTGTACGAATCCCGCCGCGGCTTCACGCTGACGGTCGCTCGCGCGCTGCGCGATGCCATGCGCACGCACGGGGTCGAGGCGACCGCCGCGCCGCTTCGGGGGGTCGATGCGGGCACGATCGCCGCGGCCGACGCGCTCGTGGTCGGGACGTGGGTCAGTGGGCTGATCGTCGTCGGGGTCGGCCCGGCGCCGGGCACCGGCCCGGCGGTGGATGCCCTCCCCGATCTCGCGGGCAGGCCGACCGTGGTGTTCTGCACGTGCGAGGTGTCGCCGCGCGCGACCCTGTCGACATTGAGCGATTGGCTCGAGGCGCGAGGGGCCGATGTGCGTGGCCGCGTCGTGTTCCGGCGCAAGAAGAGCCTCGCCAACGCACCGGCGGTTGCCGAGAGCATCCTCGCGGTTCTTTCCGCCGACGCGTGACCGGTCGCGTCCCGCGAGCCCGGGTGGGAGGATGACGCACATGACCGGAGCCAGGACCGCCGTGCTGACGGTGTCCGACGGTGTGACGCACGGCACGCGCGCAGACGAGTCGGGCGACCTCGCGCAGACGCTGCTGGCCGACGCCGGCTACGACGTCGTGACCCGCGAGGTGGTCCCCGACGAGCGCGCCCTGATCGAGGAGACGCTCGTCCGGCTCGCCGACGCGCACGCCCTGATCGTCACCACCGGCGGGACGGGGTTCGGGCCCCGCGACGTGACGCCGGAGGCGACCAAGGCGGTGCTCGACCGCGAGGCGCCCGGCCTGGCGGAGTTGATGCGCACGGCCGGCCTGGCGCACACGCCGATGGCGGCCCTGTCGCGCGCCACGGCCGGAACGATCGGCGACGCCGTGGTGGTGAACCTTCCGGGCAGTCCGAAGGGCGTCCGTGAGTCGCTGGAGGCCGTCGTACCCGTCCTGCCACATGCCGTCGGCCTGCTGGGCGGCGCGACCGGCGAACATCCGACCGGACATCCTGCGCCGCCGCGTCGCACGACCTCGTCGACGTGCGTGCCGTCAAGGTGGTCGCGGGCTCGCCGCCGTGCCGGGTCGGCATGCGGATGTCGATCGAGCCCTCCGGGCCGACGCACGGCACGCTCGGGTGCGCCGAGTTCGACCAGCAGGCCGTGGAGGCGGCCGCGGAGATCTGGCGGTCGGGGGAGCCGGGCACCCGGGTGCTGCACCACGACGACGGCGACATCGAGGTCTTCCTCGAGCCGCACCGCGCCCCGCCCCGCGTGATCGCGATATCGGCGACCGATGTCGCGCGCGCCGTCTGCCGCCATCTCGGGCTTGCTCGGCTACGAGGCGGTCATCGTCGAACCCCGCGCCGAGCGGGTCGCCGCCGGCGACGGCGCCGTGGTGTCCTCGCTCGCCGAGGCGGCCCCGTCCGAACGCGACGCCGTCGTGCTGACCGATCACGACGCGCCGTACGCGAGCCAGATGCTGGCGGACGCCGCCCGCTCGCCGGCGCGGTTCGTGGGGATGATGAGCTCACGACGCCACGCGGCGGGCCATCTCGATGCGATCCGCGCGATGGGCGTGCCGGCCGACGACATCGCCCGGGTGCGCATCCCGGTCGGCCTCGATCTCGGGCGTCGCGACGCCGACGGCATCGCGCTGTCGATCGCCGCGGGGATCGTGGCCGACGCGAACGACCGTGCCGGCGGCTGGATGGATCGATGAGCCGCGAGGACGTCCGAGCCAATCTCGCGAGTTGGGAGGCCGACAGCGCCGCCTACCAAGAGCGCAACGCCGACCAGCTGAACCGATGGGACCGTCTCGCGTGGGGCGTCTGGGATCTGCCGGAGGACCAGGTGGGAGCGCTGGGCGATGTGGACGGCCTCGATGCGCTCGAGCTCGGCTGTGGGGCCGCGCAGTTCGGGATCCGGGTCGCCATGCGAGGCGCCCGGGTCGTGGGGCTCGATCTCAGCGCGAACCAGCTCGCGGCCGCCGGACCCCACCTGCGCGAGACCGGCGTGCGGATGCCGCTGGTGCGCGGCGACGCGGAGGAGCTGCCGTTCGCCGACGAACGGTTCGACCTCGTGTTCTGCGACCACGGCGCGACGACCTTCACCGATCCGCGCCGCACCGTGCCGCAGGTCGCCCGGGTGCTTCGCCCCGGCGGTGCCTTCGTCTTCAACATCTCGACGCCGATCATCCGGATGACCTGGCCGCCGGTCGACGGCCCGCCCGGGCGGGAGCTCCTCCGGCCGTACTTCGACATGGGCCGGATGGTGTGGGACGAAGAGGACGGCAGCGTCGAGTACCAGCTCACCTACGGCGAGTGGATCCGGCTGTTCCGCGACAGCGGTCTCCTCATCGAGGACCTCATCGAGTTGCGTCCCGATGCGCAGAGCGACTCCACCTATGTGGGCTACGCCGACGTGGCGTGGGCCCGTGACTTCCCCGGCGAGCACATCTGGAAGGTGCGGAAGGCGACCTCGTGAGGCAGGCCGTGGCGGTCGCGGCCGCCGGGATCGCGATCGTCGCGGCCGCCGTCCTCGTCCCGCCGCCGGCCCCGCGCGCGCCGGACCCTCGTCCCAACATCCTGCTGGTGCTGACCGACGACCAGACGCTGGATACCCTGCCCGCCGATCCGCCCGCCATGCCGTGGCTCCAAGCACAGATCCAGGACCCCGCCGGCCACTGGCTGTGGTTCCCGAACGCCGTCGCGTCCACCCCGTTGTGCTGTCCGTCGCGGTCCACGATCCTCACGGGCCGGTACGACACGCAGACCCACGTCCGTGACAACACCCAGGGACCGAACCTCGACGACACGAACACCCTGCCGGTCTGGCTGCAGGCGGCCGGGTATCACACCGGTCTCGTCGGCAAATACCTCAACGCCTATCCGTGGGGGCGGGTGCCGTTCATCCCGCCGGGATGGGATCGCTGGTTCGCCAAACAGAACCTGAACGAGTCCACCTCGTACTACGACTACGACGTGGTCGATCAGGGTGTGGCTCTCCATTTCGGCGCGGTTCCGCAGAACTACGCCACCGACGTCTTGGGCTCGGAGGCGGTCCGGTTCGTCCAGGACGCTCCCGCCGATCAGCCGTGGTTCCTGTACTTCAGCCCGAACGCGCCGCACCTGCCGTGGATCCCGGCCCCCCGGTACGCCGGCGCGTTCGCCGATGTGCAGCCGCCGATCCCGCCGTTGGACGTGCTGAACGATGTCGGCGGCAAGCCCGCGTACGTCACCGGCCTGCCGGCCAAGACCGCCGCCGACCGTCAGGGCTATATCGAGGCCGACCGGAACGAGCGCGAGATGCTGCTGTCGGTCGACGATGCGTTCCACGCGCTGGTGGACGCGATCGCGGCGCGGGGGGAGCTGAGCAACACGGTCATCGTCTTCCTCACCGACAACGGCTACGTGCTGGGGCTCCACCGGCTCGACGGCAAGCGGTTCCCCTACACGAGCTCGATCGGCCTGCCGTTCGCGATCCGCACCCCGTGGGCCGACGCGTCCACGATCGACGATCTCGTGGCGAACCTGGACGTGGCGGGGACGATCGCCGCCGTCGCCGGCGTCCAGCCCGGGCTGCCGCAGGACGGGGTCAGTCTGGCGCCGGCGCTGCACGGCGAGGCGCTGCCGCCGCGTGCCGGCATCTTCCTGGACTGGGGCGGTGACGCGAACGTGCCGGCGTGGCAGGGCGTGCGAGCACGGGATTTCGTCTACGTCCGCAACGCCGACGGTTTCGAGGAGCTGTACCGGACCTCGGATGTCTTGCAGCTCGACAATCTCGCCGAGGATCCGGCTGCGGCTGGATTGCTGCGCCACGCGCGCGCGGTGTTCGCGGCGTTGTACGCCGATGCACAGGGGTAGACTCGCGCGCGATGCAGAACGGGCCGCCGATCATCCGCCGATCATCGCTGCGCCGCCCGACGCGGGGCCAGCTCGCGCGGCGCCGCGCGGCGGTCGTCATCGTCGTCGTGCTCGTCCTCGTCGGGATCTGGCAGTTCTGGCCTGCGGGCGGGTCCGCCGGTACGAACGGCGCGGGTCCGGGCGGCTCCACGAGCCAGACGACCAGCGCCGGGCCCAGCGCGAGCGTGATCGTCCCGGGAGAGAACCCGATCAAGCACGTGATCTTTCTCGTGAAGGAGAACCACTCGTTCGACAACTACTTCGGGAAATACCCGGGCGCCGACGGGGCGACCGAGGGCCCGACCCTCAAGTGCGACCAAGGGTTCGCGCCCGGGCCCACGGTGCCGTTGACGGATGCGCCGTACATGTATCCCCACGATCTCGGGCACGCATTCGTCCCGGGCCTCACGGCGATCGACGGCGGCAAGATGGACGGCTTCAACTGTGTGACGTACGGGGACGACCTCACGGGGTACACGCAGTTCGATCGCAAGACGCTGCCCGCCTACTGGGCGCTGGCCGATCGGTTCACGCTCGCCGATCACTTCTTCACGTCGATGTACGGCCCGACGTTCCCGGAGCATCTGTACACGATCGCGGCGCAGTCCTACGGCATCGTCGACAACAAGACCACCGGCACGGAGCCCGGCTCCGGCAGCTACTGCGACGATCCCACCGAGCACACGCGTCGGTTCCCGATCGAGGATCTGACGAACCAGGACGTCAAAACGATCATGGGTCTCGAGAACCGGTTCCTCCTGGACCCGGCGAACCTGTTCAAGATCGCCGCCTACTGGGTCGACACGCGCACCTGCGTCAACATCCCGGTCCTGCCCGATCAGCTCGAGCAGAACAAGATCAGCTGGAAGTACTACGCGACGCCCGACATCTGGATGAACGCGATGCAGGCGATCAAGCACGTGCGGTTCGGGCCCATGTGGAACAAGGTGCAGGACCCCGAGACGATCCTGACCGACCTGCAGAACGATCGCCTGCCCGCGGTCTCGTGGCTGATCCCGCCGGAGGGCAATCCGAACGAACATCCGGGCGGTGGCGTGAACATCTGTATCGGGGAGAACTGGACGGTCCAGTATCTGAACGCGATCTTCGCGTCCGACGCATGGCCCAGCACCGCGGTCGTCATCGTCTGGGACGACTTCGGGGGCTTCTACGATCACGTCGCGCCACCGCACTACGACATCATGGGGCTGGGGCCGCGCACGCCCGCGTTGATCATCTCGCCGTACACCGTCGCGGGATCGAACCCCGACGGCGGCTCGATCGACCCCACGGTGTATGAGTTCTCCAGCGTCCTGCGTTTCATCGAGGATCTCCACGGGCTCGACCCGATGACCGATCGCGACGCGCAGGCCTCGCCGCTGGCCGGCGCGTTCGACTTCACCCAGCCGCCGCGTCTGGACGTGCCGAAGCTGCGCGAGCGGGACTGCCCGACTTGAGGCGGGCGGCCGCGGCGGTGGCGCTGCTGCTTGCGCTGCCGCTGGTCATCGCCGCCCGCGATCCGCGCGGCGATGTCGTTCCCTGTGGATCGGCGTCGGTCGATGCGTCGGCGCCCGATCTGGTGGCGATCGAGGCCACCGCGCAGGAGCTGGAGACCGCGGCCGTCTGGCGGCTGACGTTCGCGCGGCCGCTGGTCGTCCCGGATCCGGGCGCGCCGCCGATGCGGATCGACATCCTCGTGCGCGATCCGAAGATCCCGGGCGTGTCCGTCGACGGGCAGGGCGGCGTCAACCGCGTCGTCCGGTGGGATGCGACATCGGCCGATCAGCCCATCGTGATCAAGTGGGTCCCCGAGCACAGTCAGGTGTCGTTCAACCCGCCGGTGATCGAGGGGAACACGGTCGAGCTCCGGGTGCCCGGTCGGATCCTGCTCGGGGAGTCGCCCGACGGCACGGAGTCCGTGCGCCGGCTGCGATGGAGCGCCCGGGTGAGCGATGGACCGGGATGCGACGTGTTGGGTCGGCGACCCGCCCTGCGGCTGCAGGTGGCGACCACCTCGAGCCCTCCCGTCGCGCCCGCCCCCGCAACCTCGTCCGCCGACGCCGGCCCGCCGGGCTCGGCGCCCCGTTCCCTCGTCGTCGGTGGCGTGATCGTTCTTGGGCTGCTGGCATTCTGGGGCCTCAGGCGCTTCGGACCGCGCTGACCTCCTCAAAGACCGGTGTCGGCGGGCCGATGATGCTCTGGTCATGGACGAGCGGTGGATCTCCTTCCGAGAAGGCGCCTCGAGCTCCTTCGGCTCCGCGTTGCCGCTGTCGCTGCCGGTCGGGCGAGGCTGGCGCGGTGGACATCTGCGGGCCGTCGAGACGATCGAGTCCCTCGATGAGCTCGTGCAGCAGATCGCCGACAGATCGGTGGCCGCCGTCGGCGTCTGGCAAACCGAGTCCTTCGCCTACGGGATCGCAGCCGGCGCCGAGGAGGAACCGACCCCGTTCCTGCTGGGCGTCGATCTCGGCAGGCCGCCCGCCGCCGCCGCCGAGGCGATCGCACGGTGCCGGGTCGGGTCGAGCGTGACCGGGTGGCGTCAGCGGACGGCGCAGGCGCTGTCGACATGGTCGGTGCACACACCACGGGCGGTCGACCCCTTGGAGATGGACGCCGCGATGCAGGTGGACGTCAACGCGGTCGAGACCTGGTGCCAACTGCTCGGCATGGCGGTACCGGTCGATCGCGAGCCGGACGCGGCCGACGTCGCGGCGCAGGCACGGGCGGCGCTCACGCTCGCTGCGGAACGGCGGCGTCAGCGTCGCTCGGCCGACATGAGCTGGTAGCGCCTACGCGTCGATCGTGATGCCCTGCTGGGCAGCCAGGTCGGCCAGCAGCTCGTCGAGGCCCCGCGCGATCTCTCCGCGCCACCACTCCTGACCGTCTTCGGGCAGCGTGTAGATCGGATCGTAGTAGTGGTACCGGCGGGTGAGCGCCTCCGGGTCGTCGAACTCGATGCCGGTGCGGTAGTTCTTCCGCCAGTAGGAGATGCCCTTCGTGCGGTCGTAGTCGTCGAGCATGTGGACCCAGCGCTTGCCCACGAACGGCACGTCGCAGACGAACCGCGGCGTGGCGAAGCCCGGCAGGTACCCGAGGATGGCGTACTGCAGGCTCTGGGCCTCGGCCACCGACAGTCGCCAGTGCTCGGCGTTGGGGATCATGTCGCACATGTAGAAGTAGTAGGGAAGGATCTTCCCGTAGTCGAGCAACGTGAAGCACAGATCGAGCAGCTGGTTCGGTGTGGTGTTCACCCCGCGCAGCAGCACGCCCTGGTTCCGCACATCGCGGTACCCCATGTCGAGCAGCTTGCGCACCGCGGTGCCGACCAGCGGCGTGACCTGCTGCGCGGCGTTGACGTGGGTGTGGATCGCGATGTCCTTGTCCCGCTCGCGGGCGCGCGTGGCGATCGCGTCGTAGGCCGCGAGCACGTCGTCCTGCAGGAAGTGCTGGGGGATGCCCATCAGGCCCTTGGTCGCGATCCGGATGTCGCGGATGTGCTCGATCTCCATCAGCTTGAAGAGCCATTCCTGCAGACGCTTGGCGGGGACGTTCGCCATGTCGCCACCGCTGACCACGACGTCGCGCACCTGTGGGGTCTTCGCCAGGTAGTCGAGCATCGCGTCCCAGCGGTCGTTCTGCTTCATCTCGAACTTGTACTTCAGGACCTGCAGCGTGTCGTTGCCGACGAGGTCCATCCGGGTGCAGTGACCGCAGTACTGCGGGCAGGTGGGGATCAACTCCGCCAGCACCTTCGTGGGGTAGCGGTGCGTGAGCCCCTCGACCGCCCACATGTCGGCCTCGTGCAGCGAGTCGCGGCTGGACAGCGGGTGGCTGGGCCACTCGGTCTCGCGCTCGGACAGGGCGGGGGCCATGTACCGGCGGACGGCGTCCGCGTACAGGTCGGTCTCGTCCATCGTGTTGATCATCTGGGGCGGCAGCAGCATCGACATGGTGGCGCGCTCCTGCTGGTCGCGCTCGATGTCGGTGTAGAGCTCATCGGTCAGGTGCTCGCCGAGGGCCTGCTTGAACTCGGTCAGGTTCTTCACCGAGTGCGCGCGCTGCCACTGGGCGGACTCCCACTGCTCCTTCGTGACGTCCCGGTACCCGGGCAGCCGGGTCCAATCGGGCTCGACGTACTCCCGCTCGAGCGGATAGGCGAAGGGTTGGTCGCCCGCGTGCGCAGCGGCCTCGCGGTGGCTGGGGCGGACGTTCGATGGCTGCGGCTGGGACTCCACGCTCATGGCGACACCTCCTGGGCACTTGGCTTGGCTGGGGCGCACGGTCCGACGCCGTTCGACCCCGTGCAGCGGATGTTCATCGGCGAAAGACCATGATACCCGGAAGACGTCCGGAATGCGAAGCCGAAAACCGAAGGATATTCGGTGGAGGGAGAAGGAGGCTCGGTTAGCGACGCCCGCCCGGGCCGCCGCGGTTGTCGCGACGAGGCCGGCGCTGGTCTCGGATCTCCGGCCCCTTCTTCGGGCAGCCGGGCCTTCAGGGGTGCGTGACCCGTGCGCTCGAACCGGACCTGGATGTAGTCGGCGTTCTGGGTCCGCTCCGTCTCACGCCATCCGTTGGCCAGCAGATGCTTCTGTCGGGCGGCGGCGTTCTTGCGGAGTCGGTCGCCCCCGGGCACCTTCACGTACAGGCGCTCGTGGATGATCTCTTTGTAGTCCGACATCGTCCGAACAGGGTAGCAGGCGGGTTGCGGCGCCAGGAGCGCAAACGATTAGGCCCTATAGGGGAGGCGCCGGTCGGCCGATGCCCAACGGGTATGCAGGAGACCAGTATGTCCGTGGCCGGTCGCGGCGTGTCCCGAGGGGCCGTCGGCTCCCTGCTCGAGGGTGTCGACTGGAAGGACCGACTGTCGGATGCGCTGTCCCAGACGGGCGGGATCGCGCAGGCGGACCGTTGCTATGTGTTCGAGAATCTGCGTGGTCCCGGACGGACGTCTGTGGATGGACCTGATCGGCGAATGGACGGCGCCCGGCGTGCGGTCCCTTCTGGAGGAGCCGGGCGCGAATCTCCATCCGTATCACCCGGACTTCCTGACCTGGATCGACGTGTTCGACGGGGGCGGCGAGCTCGTGGGACCGGTCGAGGAGATGGCGGAACCGGCGCGCAGCGTGCTGCTGGCGGAGGGCACCGTGAGCGCGTGGCTCGTGCCGATCATGAGCGGGGACGGATGGTGGGGCTTCGTCGGGATCGACGCGCTGGCTCCGCGCGCCTGGACCGACACCGATGGAGACGCGGTGCGCGCGCTCGCGCGACAGATCGGCGACGCGGTGCAACGGGCGCAGGTACGCACCGAGCAGGTCCGCGCCAAGGACCGGTTCCGCTCGCTCGTCGAGGACAGCCCGCTCGTTTCCTACATCGATGCGCCCGACGAGACCGCCACCGCCGTCTACGTGAGCCCGCAGATCGAGGACCTGATCGGGTACACGGTCGAGGAGTGGATGGGAGATCCGGATCTGTGGCCGCGCATCCTGCACCCCGACGATCGGGCGCGCGCCCTCGCGGAGAACGCGCGGCACAACGAAACGGGCGAGCCGTTCCAGCTCGAGTACCGGCTCCTGCATCGCGACGGGCACGTGGTGTGGGTGCACGACCAAGCCCACGTCGTCCGCGACGAGCGGGGCAAGATCGTGGCGTCGCAGGGTGTGCTGCTCGACATCACCACGCGCAAGCGTGCCGACGAGCAGCTGGCCTTCCGCACCTACCACGACGAGCTGACCGGGTTGCCCTCGCGCGAGATGTTCGAGGAACTGGTCGAGCTCTCGGTCGCCCGCGCGCGCCGTCATGAAGGGGCCGTCGCGGTGTTGTGCGTGGACCTGGTCGACTTCCGACTCGTCAACGACTCGCTCGGCCATCGCGCCGGCGACGGGCTCCTCGTCGCGGTCGCCGACCGGCTTCGCGAGGCCACGCGGGAGACGGACCTGGTCGCGCGTCGCGGCGGGGATCAATTCCTGCTGCTGCTCGCGGACCTGGACCGCGACGAGACCGGTCCCGACGGAGCGGTGCTGCGCGCCGAGTCCGTGGCACAGCGGGTGCATGAGTCGCTCACCGAGGCGTTCAGCGTCGACGGGACCGAGGTGTACATCACCGCCGGCGTCGGGATCAGCCTGTTCCCGCGCGACGCCGAGGATGCCGCCGCCCTCCAGCGCAACGCGGAGACCGCCATGTTCGAGGCGAAACGCACGGGCGGCACCAACTACGTCCTGTCCGGCGGCGCCGATGCGGACTCGGGCGCGCGCCTGCATTTCGTGACGCGCCTGCGCAAGGCGGTGGACGCCCAGCGATGGACGCTCTACTACCAGCCGGTCGTCGACCTGGAGGACGGTCGCATGGTCGGTGTCGAGGCGCTCATCCGCTGGATCGAGCCCGACGGCACGATCATCCCGCCCAACGACTTCATCCCCTTGGCCGAGGAACTCGGCCTGATCGAACGGATCGGCGATTGGGTCGTGCGGGAGCTCACCTACCAGGTGTCCGCCTGGCAGGAGCTCGACATCGACCTCGAGGTCGGCTTCAACCTGTCTCCCCGCCAGTTCTGGCAGCCGGACCTCGCCGATCGGATCCAGCGGGAGTTCCGCACCGGCGGCGTGGACCCGTCGAAGGTGCTGGTCGAGGTGACGGAGACCTCGGCGATGATGGACCCCGACCGTGCGATGGTCATCCTGCAGGAGCTGACCGAGGCGGGCTTCTCGATCGCGATCGACGACTTCGGGACCGGGTATTCGTCGCTGTCGCGCCTGCGCCACATGCCGGTGCGGGTCCTGAAGATCGACCGGTCCTTCGTCTCGAACGTGCAGGAGGATCGCCAGGCGGCCTCGATCGTCACCGCGTTCCTCGAGCTCGCCTCGGGGCTGGACCTCATCGCGCTCGCCGAGGGCATCGAGACGCCCGAGGAGCTTGCGTTCCTGCGCGAGCGCGGCTGCAAGCTGGGGCAGGGGTACTACTTCTCCAAGCCCGTGCCGCCCGAAGAGATCATCGCCTACGCGTTCGGCGGGATCCCGACGGCGGTCGCCCTGGGTGGGGCCTAGCCGGCGACCGCCTCGCGCGCCCGAGCCGCGATCGACTCGGGATCGATCCCGGCCCAGACCCGCAGCTGCTCGGGTGTGGCCGAGCCCGCCATCTGCGTGACGCCGACCTTGACGACGCGCCCGTGCAGCGGTCCCGTCGCCGCCAGCGCGTCGAGGACCGCGTCGCCGAGCCCGCCTTCGACGCGGTGGTCCTCCACGATCACGAGGGTGCCGGTGTCGCCCATCGCGCGACGCAGGGCGGCCGCGTCGATCGGCTTGACGCTGTAGCAGTCGAGCACGCGGGCCGTGATCCCATCGGCGCCCAAGATGTCGTGTGCCGCGAGACAGGTGTGGAGCGTGATACCCGCGCCGATCAGCGTGACGTCGTCGTGGTCGGTGGCGGCAAGGGTCTTGGATCCGCCGATCGGGAACGCCTCGTCGGGCGGGTACAGCGGGGCCGTCGCCTCCCGGGTCGTGCGGATGTAGGAGATGCCCTCGAGTCGCGCCATCGCCTCGACGAGGGCGACGGTGCTCACCCCGTCGGCCGGGTACAGGACGGTGGAGCCGTTGAGCGCGCGGAAGAACGACAGATCCTCGATGGCCATCTGCGACGGGCCGTCTTCACCGATCGACACACCGGCGTGCGAGCCGCACAGCCGCAGGTCGGCCCGGCTGATCGCTCCCATCCGGATCTGATCTGCCGCGCGCGTGAGGAACGCGCCGAACGTCGCGGCGAACGCCGTCTTGCCGAGCGCCTGCAGCCCGGTCTGGACGCCGACCATGCACTGCTCGGCGATGTACAGCTGGAAGAAGCGCTCGGGCGCCACGGCCTCGGCTTCCTCCGTGTGCGTCGAGTTCCCGACCTCACCGTCGAGCACCACGACGTCGTCGTAGGTCCCGGCCAGCCAGGCGAGCGCGTCCCCGAACGCCTTGCGGGTCGCGATCGGTCCGTCATACGTGGGGCGCGCCGGCGTGCCCTCGCGCCGCAGCGGGGTCGTGTGGAGCTCCGGCGGCCCCGGCGGGGTGCACCGGATCCCACGGTCGCCGCCGAGCTCGCCGAGCGCTTCGTCGAGTCGATCGGCGGGCACCGCCTTGCCGTGCCAGTTCTCCTGGTTGGCCAGGAACGACACCCCGTGGCCCTTCTCCGTGCGGGCCACGATGAGCGTCGGCCGCTCGTCGGCCAGCGCGTTGCGATACGCGAGGTCGATCTGGTCCACGTCGTGCCCGTCGATCTGGATGGCGCTCCAGCCGAACGCCTCGGCACGGTCGCGGAACACGTCCGCGTTCCACCCGTGCATCGTCTCGCCGCGTTGTCCGAGCCGGTTGAGGTCCAGGATCGCCGTCACGTTGCCGGCCCCGTGGAACGACGTCGCCTCCATCGCCTCCCAGACCGACCCCTCGGCCATCTCGGAGTCGCCGAGCATGACCCACACGTTCGCGTCGATGCCGTCGATCCGCATCGCCAGCGCCATCCCGAGACCCACGGCCAGCCCCTGGCCGAGCGAGCCCGACGCCACGTCGACCCAGGGGAGGTCGGGCAGGGGTACGGGATGACCCTGCAGCGGTGAGCCCTGCTTCCGCAGCGACAACAACATCTCGTCGTCGAACGCACCCGAGGCCTTCAACACGGCGTAGAGCCCCGGCGAGGCGTGGCCCTTCGACAGGATGAACCGGTCGTTGGCGCGGTACGCGGGGTCCTTCACGTCGAAGCGGAGGTGGTCGGCGAACAGGACGGCGAGCAGATGCGCACACGACATCGACGACGTGGGGTGCCCGGAGCCGGCCGCCGTCGTGGCCCGGATGCTGTCGACCGCGATCTGCGCGGCGAGCTCGTTCCATCGCTGCGTGTCGTTGCCCACCTGGCGTTCCTTTCCACTCGAGACGGCGCCAAGCGTACCGCCCACCGCGAACCCTCGGTCGTTCGTCGCATACCCGCCTCGGAGCCGGCCGCGATAGGCTCGCGCACCATGTCGGACCAGGTCCCGTCGATCGCACCTCGCGTGTCCGCGAGCGCCGCCGGCCCGCGGCCGGTCCTGCTCGCCCTCGCCGGCGACAGCGCCTCGGGCAAGTCCACGCTGTCGCAGGGGGTCGAGTTCATCCTCGGCGTCGGGCGGGTCGGACGGGTGTGCACGGACGACTACCACCTGCACGATCGGGCGGCCCGGTCGACCCTCGGCGTCACCCCGCTCGCACCGGAGGCCAATCGGATGGACCTGATGGCCGAGCACCTGCGCGCCCTCGCGGCCGGCACCTCGGTCTCGAAGCCGACCTATGACCACCACACCGGCACGTTCGGCGACGACGAGGTCGTCGAACCCGGTGAGATCGTCATCGTCGAGGGGTTGCTGCCGCTCGCCGATCGCGCGGTGCGCGACGCGATCGATGTGGCGGTCTTCCTGGAGCCCGAGGAGGAGCTTCGCCACCGCTGGAAGCTGGAGCGCGATGTGTTCGAGCGCGGCTACTCGCCCAAGGACGTCGTGGCCGAGTTGAAGCGACGCGAGCCCGATGCCGCGCAGTACATCCGGCCGCAACGCGAATACGCCGACGTGATCGTGCGGTTCCACCGACAGGCGGAGCGGACCGACGACGCCCGCCTCTCGGCCAGGGTGATCGTCCGACCCACCCTGCCGTACCCGGCGCTTCGTGAGCTCCTCGGGGAGTTCCGCGCGCGCGGGGAGACGCCGGTGCGGTGGTCCGTGCGCACCGACCGGCGGGGCCCGATGAGCGTCCTCGAGATCGACGGCGACTGTCCCGCGGAGCTCGGGGCCGAGTTGGAGGAGGCGCTGTGGTCCTCGCTGCACCCCGACGAGCGCCTGCATCGGGACCGTATCGGGATGGTTCGGCGCCCGGGCCGGGACCCGGAGCGGAGCGAGTCGCTCGCGCTGGCGCAGCTGCTGATCGTGTCGCACCTGGTCGGGGCCTTCGACGGGGCGTTCGAGCTGTAGTCGCCTGCGGTAGCCTGGACGGGTGACCGAGGTACCCGAGAGCTTTCGCGAACTCGGGGTCTCCGAGCCGGTCGCCGCGGCACTGGAAGCGCGTGGTATGACCGCACCCTTCCCGATCCAGGCCATGGTGTGGGAGGACGCCCGTTCCGGGCGTGACACCCTGGCCCGCTCGAAGACCGGCTCCGGCAAGACCCTTGCCTTCGCGCTGCCCATCGTCGACCGACTGGACCCGGCGTCCACGCCGCTGCCCGCCGCGCTCGTGTTGGTGCCGACGCGCGAGCTCGCGCAACAGGTCTGCGAAGACTTCCTGGCGATCACCGGCGCCTCGAAGATGCGGGTGATGGCGGTCTACGGCGGCACGAACGTCAAAGAGCAGGCCAAGGGCGTCGATCGCACCCACGTGCTGATCGCGACGCCCGGCCGCCTCGACGACCTTGCCACCCGCGGCATCGTCGATCTCGACGGCATCCAGATCCTGGTGCTCGACGAGGCGGACCGCATGCTCGACATGGGGTTCCAGCCGCAGGTCGATCGGATCGTGCGCCGCTTGCCGAAGGATCGCCAGACCATGTTCTTCTCCGCCACGCTGGACGGCGCGGTGGGGCGGATCGCGCAGGTGTACACGCGCGACCCCGTGCAGCATGAGGTCGGCGGCTACGACAACCAGATGGTGGACGAGGCCGATCACCGCTTCATGCCGGTGCCGGTGCACGAGAAGCTCGCCATGCTGATCCAAATGGCGCAGGCACAGGACGGGCTCACGCTCGTGTTCGTCAACACGAAGCGAGCGGTCGACTCCCTCGCACGACAGTTGAAGGGGCAGGAGGTCCCGGCGCTGGCGCTGCACGGCGACATGCGGCAGGAGGCACGCGACCGCGCGCTCAAGCGGTTCTCGGACGGGCACGTCGGTGTGCTCGTGGCGACCGACGTCGCGGCGCGGGGGCTGGACCTGGACGACATCACGCTGGTCGTCAACTACGACGCGCCGCAAGACGACAAGGCGTACGTGCACCGGGTCGGGCGCACGGCGCGCGCGGGTCGCTCCGGCACGAGCATCACGTTCGTGACGCCCGAGCAGCAGGGCGACGTGTCGCGCATGGCCGCGCGGCTGGATCTGCACGAGGAGTTCGAACAAGAGGGCATGAAGGTCGCGCCGCCCAGGACCGTCTTCAGCGGTGGCCCGAAGGGCCGCCGCAACGCGTTCCGGGTTCCGAAGCGGAAGTAGGCCGCGCCTAGACGGCGAGGCCGCCGTCCACCACCGTGAGCCCCGAGCGGCGATGCATCGCCAGGATCTCCTCGGGAGGCACGGGACGCGAGAACAGGAAGCCCTGGCCCTGCGCGCACCCGCGCGCCGCGAGGAACCGCCACTCCTCCTCGGTCTCGATCCCTTCGGCGAGCGGATCCATCTTCAGGTTGGAGGCCAGCGCGATGATCGCCGAGACCATGCTCGCGCTCTGCACGTCGCTGTTGACGTCGCGGACGAAGGTGCGGTCGATCTTCAACACGTCGACCGGCATGTAGCGCAGGCGCGACAGCGACGAGTAGCCGGTGCCGAAGTCGTCGATCGCGAGCTTGAGGCCGTGATCCTTGAACCCGTGGAGCACGCCGAGCGTGCGGTCCGGGTCGTGCATCGCCGTGGACTCGGTGATCTCGACGGTGATCCGCTGGGGATCGATACCGGCGTTCTCGATCTGGTCGGCGATCCGGCCGACCGGGTCCGGCTGCCACAGCTGCCGGGGCGACAGGTTGAAGCCGATCTCCAACTCGAGGCCCTCGGCACGCCAGATCGCGTCCTGCCGGCAGATCTCCTCGACCACCCACGCGCCGATCGCCTCGATCAGGCCCATCTCCTCGGCGAGCGGGATGAAGTCTCCGGGCGGGACGAGTCCGCCGGCGGGGTCCGGCCAGCGGATGAGGGCTTCCACGCCGAACATGTCGCCGCTGAACAGGTCGATCAGGGGCTGATAGTGCAGCGCCCAGTCCTGCTGCTCGACCGCCTTGCGCAGCCGGGTCGACAGCGACAACTTGTTCAAGGCGCCCTCGTTCTCGAGGTGGTTCAGCACGTAGCCGCCCGGTCCCGCGGCCTTCGCCAGGTAGATCGCGCTGTCGGCGTTGCGCATCAGGCTCACGCCGTCGGCCGCGTCCAGCGGGAACACGCTGATGCCGATCGAGGCGGTCACGTACAACTCGGTGCCGTCGACCTCGAAGGGGGCCTCGAAGGACTGCAGGACACGGTTCGCCACCGCCTGGGCGGTGATGGCGCCGCCGTTCTCGTCGTTGACGGGCGAGGCCTGATCGAGGTCCGCGAGCAACATCAGGAACTCGTCGCCGCCCGAGCGTGCGACGAGGTCGGTGTCGCGGGTGGCGTCCTGGAGCCGAAGCGCGACCTGCAGGATCAACCGGTCACCCGCGTCATGGCCGAGCGAGTCGTTCACGAGCTTGAAGTTGTCGATGTCGAGCGCGAGCACCGCGACGCCCCGGTCGGCTCGGCGCGCCCGGGCCAGCGACAGCTCGAGCAACTCGTCGAACATCGCGCGGTTCGGCATGCCGGTGAGGTTGTCGTGATACGCGAGGTACGTGAGGCGCTCCTCGGCCTCGCGGCGCTCCGTGATGTCGAGCATGACGCCGTGCGTGAACGCGGGCTTGCCCTCGGCATCGGCGAGCATCACAGCCGTGTCCTGGAACCACCGCACGCGTCCGTCGCGCGCGACCATCCGGTATTCGACCGTGTAGGGCTCCCCGGACTCGATCCCGCGGTCCACCTCTTCGATCGCGCGGTCGCGGTCGTCGGGATGCAGCATCTGCGACCACAGCTTGCTGTCGCCGGTCCACTCGTCCGGGAGCACGCCGAGGAGGTTCGTGATCTGCGGCGAGACGTAGACGGTGGTCCACGAGTCGTCGGTCGCGTCCTGGTAGACGATGGCCGGGATCTGCTCCACGAGCGCCCCGTAGGTGTTCTGCAGGTGGGTCAGGTCACGTCGCGCCTCGACGAACTGCGTGACGTCGAGCATGATGCCGAGCCAATAGCGCGCCTTCCCCTCGTCGTCGCGGATCAGCACGGCGTCCTCACGGACCCACACGACGCGCCCGTCGGCATGGACCGCGCGGAACTCCGAGTGGAACGCCTCCTCGTTCGCGACCGACGCCGCGCTCTCGGCGACCACGCGTGGGCGGTCCTCCGGGTGGACGTAGTCACTCCAGTCCGAGCCCTCGCGGAGGTAGTCCTCGCGCGTGACCCCGAGCAGATCGGTGATCCCGGGGCTCACGTCGACCATCGGGTCGTCGTCCCCGGCGCCGTCGATGTACATCACGGCCGGCAGGTGGTCGATCAGTCCGCGATACCGGGCTTCGAGGTCGGCCAGGCGCGTGTGCGCATCCTCGACCGACGCATCCGCGGATGCGAAGAAGCCGCTCTCGATCGCGTGGGGATCGGGGCCAGCGTGCTCGGTGTGCGCGTCCACAAGCTCCCTGCAGGGTCGTCGATCCGGCCGGTTCCGGATGCACGTTCCATCGGTCCTCCGACGTGCGAGCTTGAGCGCGGAGAAAACGTTTCGGTCCTCGAACGGCGAAGGCCGGCGCGGGAGCCGCGCCGGCCTACGTCCGATGGATGAGCGTGGGTCGCCTAGGTGACCTTCAGCCCGACGTTCATGCCCTGCTCGTAGTGGCCCGGCAGGTTGCAGATGATGACGTAGTGAACCGCCTCGAGCGTCGAGTGTGCAGCGGATCGGCCGTCGTGCTCGGCGCGATGTCCTCGGCCTCGCCGACCACGGTGATGCCATCCTCCGCGACGAGCCCATCCTCCACGGGAAGGTCGCCGGGCGCCGTCGTCGGTCTGCGATCACCACGAACTCGTGCGCGCTCGGTCCCTCGTTGTTGATCGTGAACGTCACCTCGCCGGCCGCGACCTCGGTCGGGTCGATGCGCGATCGAGAAGTCCTTGACTCGTCGCGGCGATCGCGGTGCCGCCGCCGTGCCGGACTGGTCGCGGTCGAGCCGGCCGCACTGGAGAACTGGAGTCACTACTACACGCGACCGATGCGATCGCGAGCACAGCAACGAGCGCAAAGAACACTCGACGAGTGTGAAGCATGGATCCCCCCCTCGGATATGGAACTCCCTCACCCTACCGGTGGTTGGCCTTGCGGAGCAACTCGGCCGGTCAGAGGTAGACGCCCGTGCGGAACTCGCTGGGCGGCGGCTCGGGGCGCGTCTGGACGCGGAACGGGAGCCGGACCGATTCCCGCCCGTCGATCGCGAGCACGATCGTGTGATCGCCCTCGGTGTCGAACACGAGGCCGTCGAGGTTCAGGGCGAGCGTTGCGGTGCCCTCGCCGTCGGGGGAGACGAAGCGGGCTTCGAACGAGGTGCCCTCGCCGAACGGCCGCGGCGTCCCGGACGGATCGAGCAGCGAGACACCGAGCGTGTGCGCACCGGCCTCCGACGGATCGGTCCGCACGAGCAGCCCGAGACCGATGCGATCGTGCCGAGCCGGGAAGGCCGAGGCCTGGATCACGCGCCACCCGATCCCGAGCGCGTGGAGCTTGCCGCCCGCCGCCTGGACCGAATCCGCGAGGAACGCGTCGACCTCCATCAGGCGGTCGCGACCTTCGCCTGGAGGCCCCGGACCAACAGATCCAGGCCGAACTCGAATTGCTCGTCCGCGCTGCAATCCGCGAAGTACCGGGACACCGCGCTGAGCGCCGGGAACGCCTCCGGATCGAGCTGTGCGGACGCATCCTGAAGACTCCGCCCGCGCCCTCGCTCTTGTGGATCGAGCCGCCCTCCATCATCACGAAGCCCTGGATGTAGCCGCCGAGGGCGTGAAACGCCTGCACGGTATCTCGGTCCGAGAGCCCTCCATCGCGGAGCAGACGGAGGGCGAACTCGGTCGGAAGGAGCGCTCCCGGCGACATGGGCGACGGCCCGTGCGTCTCGGCGAACAGGCGCATCACGTCGGGGTGGGCCTGCAGGACGTTTCGCCAGGAGCGCGCGCCCGCCTTGCACAGCTCCGCCCAGTCCTCGGTCGGCTCGGGGAACACGAAGTCGCCCATCACCCGATCGCAGATGCCCTGGAGAAGATCGTCCTTGTCCCGCACGTGGTTGTACAGCGACATCGCTTCGACGCCGACCTCGCGTGCCACCCGTCGCATCGACACGGCCTCGAGGCCCTCGGTGTCCATCACGAGGAGTCCGGCGTCGATGACGCGGTCGCGGGTCAGACGTTCGCGTGGCTTCGTGGTAGTCATGTTTCCTCAGCTGTTCTCATGGTCGGGGTTGACAGGCTTACGGCGTACGCCTAAGCTCCCATACACCGTAAGCATACATCGTACGTCAAGGCGGGCTTCGGGAGAGTCTGCCTGAAGGGGGATCGTATGAAGCTGAATCCGGAAACGCTGGCTCGGGCAAGTAGCAGACACCCGGGCAGGACCATCGGGATCTGGGCGGTGATCCTGATCGCGGGGTTCGTCGCGATGAGCACCCTCCTCAGCCCCGCGCTGACCAACGACTTCGACTTCACGAACAACCCGGAGGCGATCGCGGCGCAGAAGACCCTCGAGCGCGAGGGCCTGGAGCAGGATGTGTCGCCCGAGTCCTTCGTGATGACGGGTGACGCGGGTGCGACCTCCGACCCGGCGTTCGCGGAGAAGGTCAACGCCGCGCTGAACGACATCCGCGGCCTCGACCCCAACGTGGTCCTCACCGTGCCGACGGCGTACCCGCTCTCGGACCAAGACGCCGCCAACCCTGAGGTCGCGGCGCTCGGCCCGATCGACTCGCAGGACGGCACCGCGGTGCTGTTCACCGCGATCCTGACCGGCAACACCGACGACACGGCGTCCATCGTCGAGGACCTGAACGCGATCCGCGCGCGATACAGCACCGACGGCACCCAGATGTACATGCTGGGGGAGCCGACCTCGACGGATGACTTCAAGAGGATCTCGGAGGAGGACTTCAAGAAGGGCGACACGATCGGCATCATCGTCGCGATCGTCGTCCTGCTGATCGTGTTCGGATCGCTCCTGGCGGGCGTCACGCCCATCATCATGGGCATCTTCGCGATCTTCACCGCCCTGGGTCTGGTGGGTCTGTTCGGCACCTTCTGGCGATTCAGCTTCTTCGTTCCGAACCTGATCTCGATGATGGGTCTTGCGGTCGGGATCGACTATTCCTTGTTCATCGTGTCGCGCTACCGCGAGGAACGGGCTCGTGGACGCGACAACCTCGAGGCCATCGGGAGATCCGGGGCAACCGCGAACCGCGCCGTGTTCTTCAGCGGCCTGACGGTCGTGCTCGCGCTGGCCGGCATGCTGTTGGTGCCGACCACGATCTTCCGCGGGCTCGCCGGCGGCGCCATCCTGGTGGTCCTCGTGTCGATCGCGCTGTCGATGACGCTGCTGCCCGCGCTCATGGCGAAGTTCGCCGACCACCTCGTCAAGCCGGGCGTCGTGTTCGGCCGAGGCCGCACGCTCGAGCACGGGCGTCCGGGTGGTTTCTGGGACCGGGCGACCCGCGTGCGTGATGGGCCGACCCGTGCTGTGGTTGGTCCTGGCGTCCACATTCATGATCGCGCTCTCGATCCCGTACTGGGCGCAGAAGCACGCGACCGACGATGGCCGCGGGATCAAGACCGGGTTCTCCGGCATCGCGACGATCCCCGACGGGATCCAGACCAAGACCGCGTTCGAGGTCTACATCGCGAAGTTCCCGCAAACAGGGCAGCAGACGACGGCCGACGTCGTGATCCCCGGCGCCGCGACGGATGCGACCGTCCAGCAGGAGATCCAAGCGTTGACGACCGCCGTCGCGAACGATCCGTCGTTCGGCAAGCCCCAGCCGGCGCAGACGAGCGCGGACAACACGGTCACGCTGGTCCGCATCCCGATGGCGGGTGAGGCGGCGGACGCGTCGAACGAGGTGGCCGTCGCCGCGATCACGAACCTTCGCGACACCTACGTGCCGCAGGCGTTCGGTGCGGACTCGGGTGTGCTCGTCGGCGGTGATACGGCGACCGTGAAGGACTTCTTCGACATCTCCGATTACTACACGCCGATCATCATCCTGTTGGTGCTCGGACTGTCCTTCATCCTGCTGACCATCGTGTTCCGTTCGGTGGTCGTGCCGGCGAAGGCGATCGTGATGAACCTCTTGTCGGTCGGGGCCGCCTACGGACTGATCGTCCTGATCTTCCAGAGGGGCGGTCCGGGGTGGGCCGACTGGATCGCGCAGCACCTCGGGTTCATCAAGGTGGATGCGATCGAGTCGTGGTTGCCGCTGTTCCTGTTCTCGATCCTGTTCGGGCTGTCGATGGACTACCAGGTGTTCCTCATCAGCAGGATCCGTGAGGAGTACGACAAGTCCGGGGACAACTCGGAGGCGGTGGCGTTCGGTCTGCGGACCACCGGTGGCATCATCACCGGCGCGGCCGTCATCATGGTCGCCGTGTTCGCGGCGTTCGCCAGCGGACGGATCGCCGGCCTCGAGCAGATGGGCTTCGGTCTGGCGGTCGCGGTGTTCCTGGACGCCACGATCGTTCGATCGATCCTGGTGCCCTCGGCGATGAAGCTGCTCGGTGACCGCAACTGGTACCTGCCGAAGTGGCTCCAGTGGCTGCCGAAGGTCGACGTCGAGGGTCACGAGTCCTCCGTCGTCGAGGTGCCGCAACTGTTGGAGGCGGGCGAACCGAGGACCTAGATCCTGACGTTCGCGTGTGACCCGGAAGGGGGCGGCTGCCCGCGCCGCCCCCTTCCGGCGTTCCTGGGGTAGCCTGCGCCGCCATGGGAACGGAGCACGACGCCGTCCGTCGAGCACTTGGGCGCGTGGGTGTGTGGACGTTCGGGTTCGACGAACGGGCCGCGGCGGCGATCGCCGGGGACGTGCGCGCGATCGAGGAGGCCGGGTACCCGGCGTTGTGGATCCCCGAAGGCGGCGGCTCCAACGACGTGCTGACGAACCTGTCGTGGCTGCTGGGCGCGAGCGACCGCCTGACGATCGCCAGCGGGATCGCGAACATCAGCGCGCGCGAGCCCGAGGTGCTCGCGCGCGGCGCGGCCTTCCTGCGCGAGACCTCGGGGAACCGGCTGGTCCTCGGCGTCGGCGTCGGGCATTCGTATACGACCGTCCGCCGCGGGATCGAGTGGGACAAGCCGTTGACACGGATGCGCGCCTATCTGGACGTGATGGACGAGGCGGCCGAGGAACGCCCCGCGGCGCCTCGGATGCTGGCGGCGCTGGGGGACGGCATGCTGCGGCTTGCCGCCGAGCGCGCGCTGGGCGCACATTCGTACTTCGTGCCGGTCGCGCACACGGCGCGGGCCCGCGAGGTGCTGGGATCCGAGCCGGTGCTGGCCGTCGAGCTGGGCGTGCTGCTGACCGACGATCCCTCGGTCGCGCGGGCGTCGGCGCGCGAGTGGGCCGCGGGCTATCTGGAGCTGCCGAACTACGCCAACAACTGGCGGCGGCTCGGCTTCGGCGAGGACGACGTCGCCGGCGGCGGCTCGGACCGGCTCCTGGACGCGGCGTTCGCCGTGGGGACCCGACGCGATCGTCGATCGGGTGCGCGCGCACCTGGCGGCCGGCGCCGACCACGTCTGCATCCAGGTCATCGGGTCGGCCGACCCCGACGAGGACGTGGCCGCGTTGCGCGGGCTCGCCCCCGCGTTGCTCAGCGGCTGATCCTCGCGACGATCTTCGGATCGCGGAGCTCGCGCAGCGCGTCTCGGGCGATCCAGCGAGCGGTGCGGTCCTCGAGCGCCAACAGCGACTCCGCCTCGTCGATCGCCGCCGCGTGCAGTGCGAGATTCCGCTTCCCGATCTGGCGGAGCGCCCAGTTGACCGCCTTCTTGACCTCGTTGCGCTCGTCGGTGGCCGCGGCTCGGATCAACGGGAACAGGTCTCGGAACGCGGCGTCGGCTCGATCGCTGGAGACGGCGAGGTGGGCGATCATCGCGAAGGCGCATCGCTTGGTGAATCCGTGTGACGCCTGGCTCCATTCCTGGATCGCACGGTCGGCATGCCGGCCGACGCGAACGTACCGGCGACCATGTCCGTGACGTCCCACGAGTCGAGGTCCCGGGCCCACGCTTCCATCCGCGCGAACGACAGGTGGTCGGTGTCCACCACCAACGCGGCGGCCATCCGTGCTTCGTGGATGCCCGTTCGCCCACAGGTCCTCGGCGAGCGCGTGGTCGCGGCCGGCTCGTTTCGCGATCCTGCGGATGTTCGGCACGGAGACACCCAGCGCGTGCGTGGTGTCGATCCCGACGCGCGCCATGCCGGGCAGCCGCGACGGGTCGGCGACGTCGCGGAGCGTCCGCGCACCACGTCGCTCGCGGTCTGGACGTGCCCGTCATGGCGGAAGCCTACGGCTGCCGCCTGGGATGATGAGGCGGATGCGACCCATGACGGACGGTTCGCGGTTCGCCCGCGCGACGCTCGCCGGCGACCTCGTCGGTCTGTTCGCCTTCCTCGTCCTGGGACTCGATCGTCACGGTGAGGACGTCGTCGCCCGCTTCGCGGCGCTGGCGTCGATCTTTGCGGCCGCCTGGCTCGTGACCGCGTGGTTCCTCGGGACCTACCGGCCGCCGACGTACGCCCGGTTGCTCCTGACGCTGGCGCTCGGGATCCCGCTGGCCGTCGCGATCCGGGCGACGTTCGTGCAGGCCTGGACCGCGACGGAGATCCTCACCTTCGCCGGTGTGGCGATCCTGTTCGGGACGATGTTCGTCGGGGCCGCCCGTCTCGTGACGACGTGGCGATTCGGTGGGGAGGTGGGGTCGTGATCGACATGCCGTCGCCGGGCGCCGCCCGGAGCTTCTGGCTGCAGGAGGCGCTCGCCGACGACCCCGGCGAGCCGGCGCCGCCGCTGGAGCGCCACCTGGTCGCGGACGTGTGCATCGTCGGCGGCGGGTTCGCCGGGCTGTGGACCGCGATCCAGCTCACGGAACGGGAGCCCGGCCTCCGGATCGCGTTGATCGAGCAGGACATCGCCGGCGGCGGCGCGAGCGGCCGCAACGGCGGCTTCCTCTCGGCCTCCTGGTTCGACATCGACGCGATCGTCGGGCTCTTCGGCGACGAGGAAGGGTTGCGCTACGGCCGGGTCCAGGCCGCCGCGATCGATGCGATCGGCTCGTTCGCGGCGGCCAACGGCATCGACTGCTGGTTCCACAAGGACGGGACGATGGGTGTCCGCTCCGGCGAATGGCAGGAGAGCTTCGGCGACGGTCTCGACGTGTTCCGGCGGCTCGGCATCGCCGATCGGGTCGAGCTGCTCAGCGCCGAGCAGACGCGTGCGCGCGCCGACTCCCCGCGGTTCCTGGACGGGTCGTTCTTCGCAGACGGCGCCGTCTGTCAGCCGGCGCGACTGGCGCGCGGGCTCCGCCGGGTGGCGCTCGAGCGGGGCGTGCATCTGTTCGAACGCACGCGCATGACCGGCCTCGACCGGTCGCTGCCGGCGGTGGTGCGCACCGAGCACGGAGCCATCAAGGCGAACAAGGTGGTGTTGACCACGGGCGCGTGGGCCGCCGACGTCGCGCCGTTCCGTCGGAGCTTCGGCGTGATCGCGGACTACGTCGTGGCGACCGAGCCGATCCCACAGCTGTTGAAGGAGATCGGCTGGACCTCGCACGTCGGGATCGCCGACGGGCGCGAGTGGCTCTACTACCTGCGCCCGACCGACGACGGCCGGATCGTGATCGGCGGTGGGGCGGGCTCGGCGGTCTACGGCGGCCGCGGCAGCGGTCGCGCCGCCACCGGCACGCGGCACGTCGCGGAGGCGCCGGCGCGCGGTCTGCTGTGGATGTTCCCGCAGCTGGCGGACGTCCGGTTCACGCATGCCTGGGGCGGTCCGATCGATCAGACGCCGACGTTCGTGCCCTTCTATCGAACGTTGGATCCCGGGAACGTGCACGCCGGTCTCGGGTACAGCGGGCACGGGCTCGTCCAGACCTACATCGGCGGGCACATCCTCGCGTCGACGGCGCTCGGGATCACCGACGAGTGGACGACGCTGGCGGTCAACCGCCCGGAGATCGCCAAGGCGCCGCCGGAGCCGTTCCGGTACCCGCTCGTGCGCGCGGCGGCGTTCGCGCTCGAGCGCGGCGATGCGCGGCAGGACGCGGGCCGGTCGCGCGGCGCGCTGTACGACCTGGTGGGCGACCTACCGATCCGCTATCGCGAGCGGCTGGTGCGCCGCGGCGCGCCCCCTCAGTAGCGGTCGTCGACGGGCGGGTCCTCGGGCGTGCGCCGCGGGTCGCCGACCTCGACGGTGGTCTCGCTGATCGAGCTCGTGACGCGCACGTCGGCCATCTGTCGCTGCACCTTCCGCATCTGATGGCGTACCGCGAGGTAGCCGATCATCAGCAGCGTGGCGCCGGCGATGAGCACCCCGAGCACCAGCGCGGCGGCGATCTTCAGCGCGAGGCCGAGCACGCCCAGGACGGCCAACAGGATCAGGATCAACAGGAACACGAACATGGCTCTATCGTACGGCGGTTCGGGCGAAGGCTCGGATCCGCCGGGCGAGCTCGAGGGGATGCTGCAGCGGCAGATCGTGGATGCCGTCCATCCACACGGTGCGCGTCGGCGAGCCGGACGCCCGCAGCGCGGCCACGGCCTCCCGGCGTCGCACATCCCAGTCGGCGTCGCCACCCCGCGCGAGGATCGCGAGCGCCGGCGTGCGCAGGCGCGCATGCAACGCGGGCGGATCCTGCTCCCAGATCGCGTGCAGGATCCGGAGGTGGTTCGCTCGGTTCAGGCGCGGACGGATCGTCCCGTCGGCGCCCACGCGCATGACCGCCAGCACGATGTCCTCGACCTGCGGCGTGACGTCGACCGCGTCGCCGAAGAACATCGGGATCATCGCGCGGAACTCCTCGACCGGCGTGCCGGCAAGGTGCGGCGGCGCCAGCGCCGTCCGCGCCTCGGCCCAGGTCGCGAACCCCTCCCGCATCGACGTGATCCCGCCGTCGACGAGCACGACGCCGCCGCAGCGCCCGCGGATGCCGGGCGGCAAGCTCGAGCGCCACCATCGCTCCCCACGAGTGACCGATCAGCAGCGGCCGCCGCGCCCGGGTCGCCCGGAGCACGGCCATCGCGTCGGCGACCGTGTGATCGAACCCGTAGCCGGCCGACGGCTTCGCGCTGCGGCCGTGGCCTCGCGCATCGAACGTCACGACCCGGAAGGTCCGCGAGAGGGCGGGCAGCATCAGGTCCCAGATGTGCTGGCTGGAGGCGAGACCGTGGTGCAGCACGACGGTCGGCGCGTCGGCCGCCGGGCCGGCGACCGTTCGCACGGCGAGCCGGACACCGTCTGCCCCAAGCACGCTCGTCTCCTGCATACTCCCGCCATGGTAGATGCGTTCCGCTCACCGCTGGCGCCCGACGCGCTCGCGGGGCAGGTCGCGATCGTCACCGGTGGCGGGACCGGGATCGGCGCCGCCACGGCCAGGGCGGTCGTTGCCGCGGGCGGCTCCGTCGCGATCTGCGGCCGTCGCCCCGAACCGCTCGCGGTCGTTGCCGAGGCGCTCGGGGAGCGATGCCTCGCGCGCCCGTGCGACGTGCGTGAGCCCGAACAGGTCGCGGGGTTCCTCGACGCGGTCGGCGATCGATTCGAGCGTGTCGACGTCCTGGTGCACAGCGCCGGCGGCCAGTTCGCGGCCCCGCTGGAACAGACGCCGTTGAAGGGGATGCGTGCCGTCCACCGGCTGAACGTCGACGCGGTGTGGGACCTCACCCAGCAGGTCGCCACGCGCTGGATGATCCCGAACCGCGGCGGGTTCATCGCGTTCCTGGGGTTCAGTCCCCGCCGGGGCATCCCCTCGTTCGTGCACTCCTCGATGGCTCGCAGCGCGTTGGAGACCTTCGCCGCGGGGATCGCGCTCGAGTGGTCGAAGTACGGGATCCGGGCCGTGTGCGTGGCCCCGGGATTGGTGCAGACCGAGGGCGTCCTGCAGTACGGCGGTCAGGAGGTCGTCGACGGGTTCGCCGAGCAGATACCGATGCGCCGGGCGGGCACGCCCGAAGAGGTGGCCGCCACGATCGCCTTCCTGGCATCGGCCGGCGGGGCCTACATCACGGGCACGACCGTCGTGGTCGACGGCGGCGCCGACGCCTGGGGGATGGGCGAGCGCCCACCGCCGCTCGAGCCCTGACCGGGGGTTCCGCCTATCTCGGAGCGGTTCTAGGCTGGTGGGCAGCGGCCGGAAGGGTTCCGGCTGAAGGGAGGAACCATGTACGGCACCGTTGCGAAGATGCAGGTCAAGGCGGAGAACGTCGACGCCGTCCGGAAGGTGATGGCGGCCCAGATGGAGGGCAACAAGCCCGCCGGATACATCCAGTCGTACGTCCTGTTGGAGAACGACAGCGACACGCAGTGGCTGTTCGTCATGTTCGAGGACAAGGCCAGCTACATGGCGAACGCGGACGATCCGGCACAGAACGAGCGCTACATGGAGTTCCGCGCCCTCATGGAGGCGGACCCCGAGTGGCACGACGGGACGATCGAAGAAGGCTGACATGGCAACGATCGGGAGACGGACGTTCTTGCGGCGCGCGGCGCTGCTTGCCGTCGGACTCCCGCTGGTGGGCGCCGCGGCGGCCTGCGGCCGCCGCGGCGCGATGCCCGCCGGCACCTCGAGCGTGGCGACGCTCGGACAACCGCTGCCCGTCGACGCGGGCCTCGTGCTCGCGAGCGATCTGCCGATCGAACGCGGCGCCACGCTGCGCGTCCTCGAGTGGAAGGACTATCTCTCGGCCGATGTGCTCCGCGCCTTCGAGCGCGCGCACGCGGCCGACGACATCAGCAGTCCAGGTCGAGAGCTTCACGCACATCGACGAGGCGGTGGCGCGGCTGCAGGACCCCGCGAGCGACTTCGACGTCGTGTTCCCGGTGATCGACGTGCTGCCGGGCCTCGTCGATGCGGGGCTGCTGCGACCGCTGAACCACGACTACCTGCCGCACGTCCGCAACCTCTGGGGCTGGTTCCGTGGCGACGGCGGGCCGTTCTACGACCCCGGCCAGCGCTACACGACGCCCTACACCGTCTACACGGGCGGGCATCGGCTGGCGTTCCGACCTGATCGCCGGCGCCGACGCGCCGGATCGTCGCGACGACCCGTTCGACGTGTTCCTCGACGGGGCCTACCGCGACCGGGTGGGCATCTACGACGCGTATCGCGACGCGCTCGCCCTCGGGCTGCAGCGCGCCGGGGTCGCCGACCTGCGGGCCGCCAGCGACGCGGAGCTCGGCGTCGCGGCCGACTTCCTCGCCGAGGCGGTGGCCGTCACGAACGCCCGCTTCACCGACGACGGCGCGGAGGAGGGCCTGCCGGAGGGCACGTTCGCGGTGCACCAGGCGTGGTCGGGCGACATCCTCACCGCGCCGAGGTACGCGGCCGAGGAGGGCGACGATCCGCGCGCGGTCGCGGCGACGCTGCGGTACTGGTCGCCCGGCGGGCCCGAGCGTGTCGTCGGGCTCGATCTCACCGCGATCTGTGCGCGGGGGCGTCACCCGGTGGCCGCGCACGCGTTCCTCGACCATCTGCTTCGCTTCGACGTCGCGCTCGACAACTTCGCGTGGAACGGCTACCAGGTGCCGATGGAGGGCGCGACCGCCGAGGCGTTCGCCGACCCGTCGTTCCCCTGGCACGGCGCGGTGCCCGCCAACCTCCGATCGGCGATCGTGTCGGAGGAGGCGTTCGCGGCCGGTCAGATGCTGGTCGGGTTCGGGCCGTCGCAGGACGCGCGCTGGCTCGCTCAGTGGAGCCGCGTCGAGCCGGCCTGAGTCGTCGCCACGACGGGCGCGGGCTGTCCGGCACGCGCCGGTTGCCAGTGAGTCGGTGGGTCGTAGGCCGAGAAGCCGCCGAGGGTCTCGCCCGTCGTCGCGTCCACACCCTGCACGTAGAGGTTCTCGTCCGTGCAGCCGTCCCCGGAGCGCCCCGGCGAGACGAGGTCGCCCTTCGCGGTCGCGAAGCACATATGGGGCGTGATGAACACCCACGCCGGCGGCCCGACGGTGTCCTCGACCGCGTTGCCGACCTGCGCCAGCACGGCGGTGGCGTCGGGACGGTCACCCGCCTCGAACACCTCGGCGTAGGCGGCTTCCGGCGAGATCGTCGGTCGGAATCCCTTGTCGACCGGATGCAGCTGCCAGTCGAACGTGCCGGGCACGACCTCGACGGTCGTCTGTCGGTAGTCGGCGTAGGGATCCGGCGGGGCCGTCGAGCAGCCGGCGAGGATCACGATCACCGGCAGCGCGGCCGCGACGAGGGCTCGCGATCGCATGCCATCGACCTTACTGCGGCGCGATCGATTTCGAGCGGTCGCGCGGCGCGAGCGCCCCGGCGATCAGGATCCCGAACGTCGCGCTCACGATGACGCCCATCGCGGCCCGCAGGTCGAACGCCTGGGCGAGCCACGCGAAGATGGGCGGGCTCCAGACGAAGCCGGAGTAGCCGACCGTCGTGACGGCGGCGATCGCGTTCGTCTGATCGTCGGGCGCGACCTCCTCGACCAGTCCGAACCCGGCGGGCGCGGCCGCGGCGATCGAGAAGCCCATGAGGAGGAACCCGAGAGCCACCTGCGTCGGCTCGCTCGCCAGCGCGGCGATCGCCCCGCCGAGCGCGCCGCCGGCGCCCGAGGCCATGATCGTCGCGCGCCGCCCGAGGCCGAACAGCACCCGACCCGCGAACATGCGCCCGAGGAAGATGGCGGCCGAGAAGGCGACGAACGCCATCGCCGCCTCCCACTCGGTCGCGCCGAGCTGGTCGTACAGGTACAGCCCCGACCACGTGTCCATCGAGCCCTCGACGAGGAACGCCGACAGGACCACGAGCGCCGGCAGCCAGAGGCCGGGGTGGCGCCGGAACGCCGTGAGCGAGAACCCGGAGTCGACCTCGGTCGCCCCCCGCGCCGACGTCCCCGCCTGCGCGTTCCAGAACGCGGCCAGGTAGAGCACGAGCCCGCCGAACAGCAGACCGACGCGGAAGTTCGTGTGCGTTGCCGCGACGATCCCGCCGACGATGGCGCCGGTGATCCCGCCGACGGCATAGGTGGCGTGCAGCCACTGGAGCACGGGCCGATGGGTGATCGACTCGACGCGCTGGCCCTCCACGTTGAGGAAGACGTCGACGAGCCCGTTGCCGACCCCGGCGATCGCGAACGCCAGCCACAGCGCGGACGAGGGGAGCAAGGCCATACCGATGGAGCCGGTGCCGAGCGCGAGCAGTCCCGTCGCACACAGGGCGCCGAGGGGGAAGTGGGCCAGCCGGGGCGCGACGAACGCCATCACGATGATCGCGACGAGCGACAGGAGCGCCAGCAGCATGCCCATCTCGCCAAAGCTGAGCTGGTGGTACGCCTGGACCTGCACGACCAGGATCACCCAGATGCCCCAGTACTGCCCGAACGCCCAGTACCCCGTCAGGAGGGAGGGGACGCGACGACGCTCGGCGTCGACATCCGGTGTCGGCTGCAGGGGCGGTTGCTGCATGGGGCGACATGATGCCAGCTTCGGGCTTCCGCCGATACCGGGGACGCTAGATCCGCGGAAGGGTCACGATGCCCGAGACGGCATAGAGAAGGAGCAGGACCGCGATGACGCCGGTGGCCGTCCGGACGCCCCGGAACTTGAATCGTTGTGCGATCGCCACGAGGAAGAGCACCGTTGCCAACAGGACCGTCTGGCGGACGTACCGATCGGCTGTCTCGCGCGACTCCGTGCCCTCGTCGAAGGTCGCCGTGGCCTCATCGTTCAACGTCTGGCCCTCGACGGTCTTGGAGTTCACGTACTCGGGCATGAAGGCCGGACCCGGCGGTGCGGTGGGGTCGTGGAACGGGTCGGTCTTCAACCACGCGTCGAACGCGACCTTGTATTCGGGGCTGAATCGGCGCACGTAGAGGGCGGCGAGTTGCTCGTTGCCCGCTTGCTTGGCCTGGATCCACGTGTTGAACGTCGAGACGTCGAACAGCTTCTGCTGACCACCGAGCGTGAATGCCTCATCCGCCTCGATCCGCAGTCGCGAAGACGTCCCGTACAAGAACGCTTGGCGCCCGTCCCATCTCGCGGCGTGGTAGCCACTCCATGCGGTCGCGATCGCCACCACGGCCAGCGCGATGACCGCCAGGATCTCGGCGATCTCATCCCAGCGAGCCTTCCCGCGTGCCGGCGAGTCCTTTGGCTGCTCGCTCAGCTTGTGAGCGGCCTCGACGTTCATCCCCTCGGGCACTCAGGGTCCTCTCAATCGTCAGGACATGGCCGAGACTAGTCGAGCGGCGGTACCGGGTTTGATCCGCGGTTGACGGGCTGGGTGGGGCGGTCTGGGCTAGGTGGTCAGTTCGTGGACCAGACCGCTCGAAGAAGGGTCTCACCCCGCGGGTCGATACGCCCAAAGTGAGGTCGGTGATCCTGAGCACCCGTAGCAGGGCGCCCCGTTCTTCACGGTGATTCCCTCGGCGGGCAGGAACAAGACATCACCCGCCGGCACGAGGGTTGCAAACCGCCAGAGTTCATAGGTTCCTGCGTTCGCCTCGATCGTTTCATTGCCTATCCCACCCTGCACCTTGCGCCAGGCGTCGCTTCCAGCATCCAAGGTCGCCACATAGCCGCAGCCGAACGCGAACACCTGCGTTCCAACGATCGCGCCATCCGGATAGCACTCTGACGGCTCGAACGGAACGTCATGGAGGGGTTTCCAGCTGTCGGTCGAAGGCGTGTACGCCTGTGCCTTCCACAGAGTAGTCGTAAGCCACCATGCGATCGCCCTGCCAGACCGCCGCGTCGGCCTGAGGGGAGAGGTCCGATGGAGCGATCTCGCGCCACGTGTCCGAGGTCGGATCGTAGGCCGCGCCAACCGCGGTCTTCGTCGATGCGTGGTTCCCCGAATCAACGAGCGACCCGAACACGATGAACTCGGAACCGGTCCAGACTCCGCTCGCCAGGTTGAGCCCGATTGGCGCATCGGCGATCCGGCGCCATGTGTCGGTTGAAGGGTCGTACGCTGCGCCAGAGCTATTCCGACGTGTCTCCGGACTTCCCGCCTCCCCACGCGATCAGTTCCGACCCTGTCCACACCAGCGACCGCTCCGTCGATGTCGACCGGCGCCGCGGCGACCGTGCGCCAGGACGACGTCGCCGGATCGAACGCGAACCCACCTCGATTGCGCGTGATCGCCGTCCCACCCACCGAGGAAGATCGCTTCTGAGCCGGTCCACACCGCATCTACTCCGGATCGCGCGGCCGGGGCAGGCGGCATAGGGCTCCAGGTTTGCGTGATGGGGTCGAGGGCGAACCCGTCCGCGACAGGCTTGTCCGACCCCCGATACCCACCCCACGAAAGAAGCTGCGTGCCGGTCCAGACTTCCGCCGTTCCCGAGTTCTCCTCGGGAGGCAGCGGCAGTCGCGTCCACCCAGTCGGGATGGTCGCGAGCGGATCGGCACTCACCGAGGGGTGACGCTCGGACCGTTCGTACGTCGACGTCCAGAACCACGCGGCCGCTCCGCCAAACACAGCGAACGCCACGATGGCTGCCACGAGTCGGCGGCTGGCGCCGTGAGCGACTTCTGGACTCGAGTTCGAAGACTCGACGCGGCGTTGCAGATCGCTCCATGCCGTTTCGTCCGCTCGTGGCTTGCCGACGTGCTTGTCGATCGCGTCGCGGAGTTGCTCTTCGATCCTCATCGTTCGACCTCCTGTCGAAGCCGAGCCAGGCCTCGGTGTGTGTGGCTCTTGACCGTTCCGACGGAGCACCCGAGCAGGTCGGCTATCTCGCGCTCGGGCAGGTCTTCGTAGTAGCGCAGCACGAGGCATGCGCGTTGACGATCCGGCAGCCGACTGAGGGCGTCCCAGAGGACCTCGCGTTGGTCGATGACGCCGGCGTGATCTACGGCATCGCGACCATGCTGCAGTCGGAATCTCGCCGCCCGTCGCTGACGGTCATGTCTGATGTTCAGCGCGGTCCGACGCAGGTACGCACGCACGACGCCGGGTTGGAGCCGTTCGAGTGTGGGAGCCGCCCGCACGTATGCCTCTTGCACGATGTCCTCCGCGTCTCCTGGCTGCTCGCCCAGGGCAAGGCAGAGCCGAATCAACGCTGCATAGTGCAGGTCGAACGCAGCCCGCAGAACGTCTTCGCCCGTTTGAGCTTCCCTTCTGACCACCTCGCCCCCTAGACGAGTTGGGTTGTGGAAAGGTTGTCACCGGGACATCGACTCTTCGGCGCACGGAGAAGTTCCATCCTGGTCCGAGCCCAAGCCGGATCTGCCCGGCGTGGCCGAAGGACGGTCCATTCGCCTTGGCAAGCGGCGCAGCGGCACGCCCTGGATGGCTGGGAGCACGTCAGAGAGGAACACCGCACAGGGAGTGCGATTGGGTGGGAGAGTGCCTTGCTCAGAGATTCGCGGCTGAGATCGCACGGCTCGTCGCCGCCACCAGCGATCACTCTGGGTCTGACCCGCCCCGCGACTCGATGGGTGCCCTCGCGAGATCGCGAAGGGCTACGGCAATGCCGACTGGGGCTCCAACGGGCGCATCGTGGCGTCCAATGGGATCTTCCACGGCGACGGTGAACGCTTCATCGCGACGATGGACCCCGACGGCGGCAACAAGGCGGTCATCGCGACGTTCCCGCCCGTCAACGAGTCGTGGGGCTCCGTCTATGAGCTGATCCCGTCCTGGGCCCCCGACGCGTCCGCCGTCGTTTTCACGGCTCAGCGGTTCAAGATCTACCCCGATATCTGGTGGGTCGGAGCAGACGGCTCAAACCTGCACAGGCTGACGCAGACAGACGGAGTGTCCGAGGCAGGCCCGGTCTTCTCCCCCGATGGCACCGAGATCGTGTTCTCACTGTTGCAACCGCCCGCTACAGAGTCTGACCTTTGGCTCATGGCGCCCGATGGGACGAACCTCACCCAGCTCACCGATACACCTGCGACTAGCGAGTACCCGATCGCCTGGCAACCTGTTTAGCCCGGTACCGGTTGACCTGCAGGGGTTGGCGCGCGGTATGCTCCGCGCGCGATGGCTGGGGGAGAGGTACAACTCGTCGACCTGGTGAAGCGATTCGGTGATTTCACCGCGGTCGCCGGGGTCAATCTGGAGATGCCGTCCGGAGAGTTCTTCTCCCTGCTCGGCCCGTCCGGGTGCGGCAAGACGACGTCGCTGCGCATGATCGCCGGCTTCGAGCGCCCGACCGAGGGACAGATCCTGCTCGACGGCGTCGACATGGCCCAGACCCCGCCGCACAAGCGCAACGTCAACACCGTCTTCCAGAACTACGCGCTGTTCCCCCACCTCACGGTCGAGGAGAACGTCGCCTTCGGTCTCAAGTATCAGAAGGCCTCCAAGGAAGAGACGCGCGACCGGGTCGGCAAGGCGCTCGAGCTGGTGCAGATGACGCAGTTCACGAAGCGCCGTCCCAACCAGCTCTCGGGTGGGCAGCAACAGCGCGTGGCGCTGGCCCGCGCCCTGATCCTCAACCCGAAGGTCCTGCTGCTGGACGAGCCGCTGGGGGCCCTGGACGCGAAGCTCCGCAAGCGGCTGCAGATCGAGCTGAAGGCCCTGCAGGAAGAGGTCGGCATCACGTTCATCTACGTCACGCACGACCAGGAAGAGGCGCTGACGATGTCGGACCGCATCGCGGTGATGTCCCAGGGTCGCGTCGAGCAGGTGGGCGGCCCGAAGGAGATCTACGAGTCTCCTGCGACGGCCTACGTCGCGGACTTCCTCGGTGTGTCGAACCTGATGGATGCGGAGGCCGCGGGTGTCGGCGACGGCGGCTGCAAGATCGCGCTCGGAGAGTTCTCGCTGATCGCCGGCGAGGGCGACGCGGATACGACCGGCGACTGCAAGATCACGATCCGCCCCGAACGGGTGGAGATCGAGGCGCAGGGCACGACCGGTGAGAACCGCATGCCCGCGATGGTCGAGCGCACGGTCTACGTCGGCTCGGTGCTGCAGGTGATCCTGCACCTGGCGACCGGCCAGACGATCCAGGCGTGGACCCCGAACACCGGTGGCGGCGATGCGAACCGGTCCGGCGATGCGATCACGGTGCATTTCCCGCGCGAGTCGCTCCGTGTGCTGCCCCAGGGCGGCACGGCGGTCCTGGAAGAGGCCGAGCTCGACGTGTCGCTCGAGGAGAAGACGTAACGCCGGTCCGCTACAGCTGCACGAACTCCGATGGCGCCGCCCGGTCTCCTGACCGCGGCTCACCCGCTTGTAGAAGATCAGCCCGCCGCCGATCACGAGCAAGGTCGTGATGAGCATCATCGTGGCCGCCGCGTTGACCTCGGGCGTGGGTGAGGAGCGTGCCGCCGAATAGATCTTCTGCGCCAGCGTCTCGCTGCTCGAGTCGCCGGAGAGCGCGGCGACCGTCACGAAGTCGTCCACGCAGTCCGCGAAGACCAGCGCGACGCTCGCGAGGATGGCGGGCGCCAGCAACGGCAGCAGCACCCGGCGGATCGCCTGGCCCGGCGTCGCGCCGAGGTCCATGGCGGCCTCCTCGTATTCGGGTCCGATCGACAGCAGGCGTGCGCGCACGATGATCACCGGATAGCTGATCTGGAAGCTGATGAGCCCCAGCAGCTGGGCGTTCGTGCCGAGCGAGACGACGCCGCTCAGCAGGTTCGTGAACAGGATGTACAGCGACACGCCGAGGATGATCTCGGGGACCACGAACGACAGCAGCATCGTGAAGTTCGCCGCGCGCGCGGGACGCCCGTGCCACCGGTCGATCCCGATCGCGAACAGCGTGCCGAGCGGCACCGAGATGAGGACGGTGATGATCGCCAGCTTGAAGGTCTGCTCCATCGCCGCGCGGATCGCGGCGTCGTGCAGGAGGGAGTCCGTCGGGTCGGACGTCCACCAATGCAACGAGAACCCCTGCCACGCGCTGCGGGACCGGCCGTCGTTGAACGAGAAGGCCGACCGCGATCAGCACCGGGAGCAGCGACCACATGAGGTAGAGCAGGGTGGTGGTCTGCAGGATGCGGGGCTTGCGCCACGGGTTCGCGAAGTAGCCGACGCGCGGCGTCTTTGCCGGGGCTTCGATCGCGGCGCTCATGCCTGCTCCGCCTGTCGTTTCGTCTCGCGGAGGTAGTACAGCATCGGGACGAGCACGATCACCGAGAGCATCAAGACCAGCGAGGCGGCGCGCGTCGACCCGCCGTTCGCCTCCCGCTGCTGGGCGATCAGGTTGCCGAACATCGATGTCTTGGTCGAGCCGAGCAGGTCGCTCGTGTAGTAGTCACCGAACATCGGCAGCGTCACGATCACGATGCCGGCCAGGATCGCGGGACGCGACAGCGGCAGCGTGACCCGCCAGAAGGTCTGCGCGCCGCTCCCGCCGAGGTCCCGGCCCGCCTCGAGCAGGCTCTCCTGGATGCGGTCCAGCGACGCGTACAGGGGCAGGATCATGAACGGGATGTAGCCGTAGACCAACCCGAGGATCAAGGTGATCGACTTGCCCTCGAGCCAGTTGGTATTGCCGAACCCGACGGGGCCGAGCAGCTTGTTGATGGGGCCGTTCGTATCGAGCAGGCCCTGCCAGGCATAGATGCGCATCAGGTAGCTGATCCAGAACGGCGACACGAGCAGGATCAGGATGAGCCCCTTGTACTTCGTGGCGAACCGCGCCGTGTAGTACGCGACCGCGTACCCGAGGACGAGGCAGATGAGCGCTGGCCGCGAACACGTACTCGAACGTGCGGATCAGCGGCGCCTGGTAGATGTGCGTCCCGACGTAGAACTTGCTCAGCGTCTGGTTGAACGTGTCGAACGACCACCACCACGGCGCGTAGTACGGCACGGCCGTGCCGAAGAAGTCGAAGTTGATCGACCCGAACGCGACCGCGAACACGACGTAGAACGGCAGCACGAACAGGACGATGAGCCAGATCGCGCCGGGCGCCACGAACGACGGCCAGTACCAGCGGGGATACCAAACCCCGGACTTCTCGACCTGCGTCGAACCACGGCGGCGCTTCCGGCGCCGCCGTGGTTCTTCGGTTTCCGTCGCGGTCGTTGCTGCCGCTATCTCAGGCACCCGCCTTGATCTCGGTCCACGCGTCGAGCCACAGCTGGTCGACCGTGGGGGTCAGCTCGTAGGGCGTGAGGTCCTTCTTGAACATGTCCTCGGTGACGACCGCCGAGGCCAGGGTGTCGGGCACGACGCCGTCATCGATCAGCTTCGTCGGGGTCGATCGACGTGAAGGGCGGCTGGTAGCCGTTCCAGTTGATGAAGTTCTCGTACCCGACCTTCTCGTCGAGCATGAAGTTGATGAACTCGTGCGCGAGGCGCGGGTTCTTCGCCGCCGTCGGGATGGCCAGCAGGTCGTTGCCGATCATCGTCTTGCCCGTTTCGGGCCGCCAGTAGCCGAGCACGTCGGTGCCGGTGCCCTTGGGCAGGTACCACTGGGCGCCGACGATGTCGCCCGACCACGACTCCGCAACCGTGAAGTCGCCGGCCGGCAGCTTCGCGTAGACGCCGTTGATCGTCAGGCGAGCCTTGTTGTCGTTGATCGTCTGCAGGATCGCTTCCTTGGCGGCATCGATCAGCGCCGGGTCGCCCGTGTTCACATCGAGGCTGCCGTTGCGAAGGATCGTGATCGCGATCGTGTCGCCGTAGGAGTCGTACAGGCTGATCGCGCCGTTGTAGTCGCCGTTCCACAGCGCGTCCCAGCCCTGGGCAGCGGCCTCGTCGTCGCTGACGCGGTCGCGCCGATAGGCCACGCCCCACGTGTAGATCGTGTACGGGACGGTGTAGTTCCACCCGAGGTCGTAGTACGGGCCCGGGTTGTAATAGCTCGGCCAGACGCTGGCCTCCATGTTCGGGATCAGCTCGTGCTGCAGGGGCTGGACCAGGTTCTGCTGGACGAGCCGGCGCAGGTAGCCGGGCGTCGGCACGAACACGTCGGCCGTGACCTGTCCGTTCGCGACCTTCTGGATGCCCTCCTCCATGTTGTTGAAGGTGGTGATGTCCACGGAGACGCCGAACTTGTCCTCGAACTCCGCGACGCTCTTCTTCCAGATGTAGTCGGCCCAGTTGTAGAGCACGAGCGGGCCCGACTCGAGGGGCGTGTCGGCCGCGATCGGCGCTTGGTTCACCGGGAGCGTGACCGGGTTCTCGAGCGTGGCGATCGGGATCTCGCCCGCCCCGCCGCTGGGGGCCGAGGAGCTCGGGCTTCGAGCACGCGGCCAGGATCGCGGCCAGGCTCGGCATGGCGATCGCCGCGCCGCCCGCCCGGGTCAGGAACTGCCGGCGGGACAAGTCCTTCGGATGGCGCATCTACCCCTCCTGTGCCGGTCGGGGACCGATTCGATTTGACCCCCGATTCAAACGCCGATGGCGGTGAGTACCATAGGTCGACCGCGCTATGCAAGGTCTGTGCCACATCATCCGTTGTGGCTAGACCGTTCGGTCACTCCTACCCGGTAGTACGGGGGAACTCGGTCACCGGATTCCAGGGCGGATGCGAGGCTTTGTCGGCCCACCGGCGCCCGTTGCTAGCATCCACGCCTCGCCTGCCGCGAGTCACCCAGGAAGAGGGATATCCGTGAGCGACGCCACCGCCGAGCCGGTCCTCCTCGTCGAGGACATCGGCCCCGTCCGGCGCCTGACCATGAACCGGCCCCAGGCCCTGAACGCCCTGAACCACGAGCTCTCCGAGGCGATCTCGGCGGCGATCCGGGCGGCCGGGGCCGACGACGGCGTCTCGGTCGTGATCCTGCGAGCCGCCGGCCGGGCGTTCTGTTCCGGGTACGACCTGACCGAGGACGCGGACGAGGGCGAGCTGGACGCCCGCGCCTGGCACCACGACCTCGCGGCGGGCACGGCGAAGATGCTCGAGATCCTCGACTGCCCCAAGCCCGTGATCGCCTCGGTCCAGTCCTACTGCCTGGCGGGCGGCACCGACCTCATGCTCGCCTGCGACCTCGCCGTGGTCGCCGAGGACGCGAAGTTCGGCTACGTGGACATCCGGTTCGGGTCCGGCGCCGTCTCGATGTTCCTGCCGTGGGTGGTCGGTGTGCGGGTCGCGAAGGAGCTGCTGTTCACGGGCGAGGACCGGATCTCGGCTGCGGACGCCCTGCGGATCGGGATGGTCAATCGCGTCGTGCCGCGCGACGAGTTGGACGACGCCACGTTGGCGCTGGCCCAGGAGATCGCCAAGAACGAGCCGTTCGTGATCCAGATGACGAAGCAGGCGCTCAACCGCGCGTGGGACGTCGCGGGGTTCCGCGCGGCGATGGCCGCGAACACGGAGCTCGACGTGATGATCGAGACCTCGAACCTTCCGGCGCGCGACGAGTTCCGGCGCATCACGAGCGAAGAGGGGCTGAAGGCGGCGATCGCGTGGCGCGACGCGCGGTTCCGCGGTGACGATTCGTGACCCGTTGGAACCTGCAGCCCCTGCTGGCGCCGCGGTCGATCGCGATCGTCGGCGCGTCGGAATCGCCCGACTCCTGGGCGCCCGAGATCGAGCGGTCGCTCCGGCACTTCGGCTTCGACGGCGACCTGTATCCGATCAACCCGAAGTACGACACGGTCTGGGACCGCCCGTGCCTGTCGCTCGATCGCCGAGCTGCCCCGCGGCGTCGACCTCGTCGTCTTCGTCGTGCCGGCTCGCGTGGTCGTGCGCATGATCGACGACTGCGGGGCTCGCGGCGTGCGCGGGATCATGGTCGTGTCCTCCGGGTTCGCCGAGGCGGGCGAGGAGGGCCGTGCGCTGCAGGCGCAGCTGCGCGACGCCGCGCTGCGGAACAAGATCCCGGTGCTCGGTCCGAACGTCGAGGGGTTCGTCAACTATGTTGACCAAGTAGCGCCGTACGGCACGACGCCGCCCGCGACGCCGACCAAGGGGGGCATCAGCGTCATCTCGCAGTCGGGCACGGTCGCCTGGACGATGAACCAGATGGCCTCGGACCGCGCGGTCGGGCTGCGGATCATCCTGGGGGTCGGCAACGAGGCGGTCCTGGGGCTGGGCGACCTGTTCGCCTGGGCCGCCGCCGACGCCAAGACCACCGTCGTGACCAGCTACATCGAAACGATGCGCGACGTCGAGGGGATCGGCGCCGGGCTCGACGCGTTGCTCGCCGCGCGGAAACCGGTGCTGATCTGCGCGCCGGAGGGGAAGTCCGAGGCGGCGTTGCGCTCGATCATCGCGCACACCGGCGCGCTGGCCGGCAACACGGGCCTGCGCGACGCCTGGCTGCGTGGGCACGGGGTCGTGCTCGTCGAGGACCCGGTCACGATGTTCGAGGCGGCGGTGTTGCTGTCGCACACGAAGACGCCTGCGCACCGATGGTGTGGCCGCGGCGCTGCAGTCCGGCGGGGCGTGCACGCTGTTCGCCGAGGCCGCGGGGGCCGCCGACCTTCCCTTGCCGGAGTACACGCGGGCGACGAAGACCGCGCTGAAGCGGGCCTTGCCGTCGTACGCGTCGCAGAACAACCCGCTGGACGTGACCGGCCAGGCCGCCGTCGAGACCGACATGTTCGTCGACGCGTTGTCCGCGCTGGCGAGCGACCCGAGCGTCGGGCTCGTGGCGTTCGACGCGTTCCCGCCCCGCCTGCCGGGCGAGACCCCGTGGGCGGATCCGGTGCTGTCCAAGGCGATCGAGCTGCAGCGTTCGACGGGCGTGGCGTTCGTGTCGCTGTGCATGAGCCCGCTTGCGTACACGGAGGAGGCCAAGGCCTTCACGAAGCGATGGAAGCAGCTGCCCTTCCTGCAGGGCCATCGGGCGTCGGCCAACGCGATCCGCGCGCTGCTCGAGTTCCAGGGCGTGCGGCAGCGGGCGGTGCCCGCCTTGCCGCCGCACGCGAACCGGGGGAAGGCGTTGCGGGTGCTGCGGGGGGCGTCGGGGCCGGTGGACGAGGCGACGGGCGCCGCCCTGCTCGAGCTCTACGGCGTGCGCCGCCCGAAGGAGGCCGTCGTCGCGACACCGGTGCAGGCGGCCGCGGCCGCGGCGAAGATCCGTGGGCCGGTGGCGATCAAGGCGGTCGCCCCGGAGATCCCGCACAAGGCGCGACTCGGCGGCGTGCGACTCGGCCTGCGCGGCACCGGCGAGGTCGAGGCGGCGGCCGCCGACGTGCTCGCGGCGGCGCGGCGCGGCGGCGCCCGCGCGCCCAAGGTGTTGGTCCAGGAGATGGTGCACGGCCACGAGGTGCTGGTCGGTGCGATCGTGGACGAGCAGTTCGGTGCGACGATCACGATCCGGCCGGGCGGCGCGCTGGCCGAAGCCGGCGAGGCGACGTTCGTCGCGGCACCGCTCACCGCGAAGCAGGCGCGCGCCTACGTGGAGTCCCAGGCCGAGCGCTGCGGTCTCAACGCCGACGAACACGACCTCGGCGCGGTGGCCAAGGCCGTGGAGTCGATCGCCCGGGCGACCCACGATCTGCGCGATCGGATCACCTCGCTGGAGGCCAATCCGCTGTTGGTTGGCCCGCGCGGCGCGATCGCCGTCGACGCGCTGGCCGAAGCAAAGCCGCCCGCGTGATCTACGGGCTGTTCGCGGCGCTCGGCTGGGGCCTCGCGGACTTCTTCGCACACCTGGCGGGCAGGCGGCTCGGCTCGCTCATGGCGGTCCTGATCGGCCAGGTGCTCGCCGTCGTCGCGATCACGGCCATCTTCCTCTTCTCGGGGTACGGGCTCTCGTCGCTCGACGGCTGGTGGTGGCTGGTGGCGATCAACGGCATCGTCGCGATGTCGGCCTACGCGCTGCACTACCACGCGCTCGAGCTCGGGCCGGTGTCGGTGGTCTCGCCGATCGGCGCCGGCTACGCGGTCGTCGGCGTGTTGCTGTCGATCGTCGTGCTCGGCGAGCGCCCCAGCGCGTTGGCGATGATCGGCATCGGCTGTTCGATCGTCGGCGCCGTGCTCGTGTCCACCGACATCAAGGCCATGCGCGCCGGCCTGCGGCAGCATCCGCCCGGTCTGTGGTGGGCGGTCGCCTCGGCCATCGGGTTCGGCGTGGCCGGGTTCACCCTCGGCGTGGTCTCGCAGAAGACCGGCCTGTGGCAGGTCGCGACGTTCGCCTCGCGGTGGGCGATGGTCCTGGCGTTCGTGCCGCTGGCGGTCGCGCGGCGCGGCGAGTTCTCGCGTCTGCGCACGGCCACGCTGCTCGGCGTCTCGTTCGCGCTGATCGCCGGCGCGACCGACGTGCTCGGGGTCGCGAGCTACTCGGCCGGCACGGAGGCCGGCTCGCTGTCGATCGTGCTGGCGGCGAGCGCGGTGTTCCCGCTGATCGCCGTGTGGCTGTCGCACATGACGTTGCACGAACGATTGGCGACCAACCAGTACGTCGGCATCGGCTTCGTCGTGCTCGGCCTGCTGATGCTCGGTCTCGGCTCCTAGAGACTGTTGACGCCGTGGCGGTAGAACTCGATCGTCTCCGGCTCGAGCGGGGTGTTGCCGAGGATCAGGTCGGCCGCCTTCTCGGCGGTCATCATCACCGGGGCGTAGATGTTGCCGTTCGTGACGTAGGGGAAGACGCTCGCGTCGACGACGCGCAATCCTTCGGTGCCGTGGACGCCCATCGTCAGCGGGTCGACCACCGACAGCGGATCGGTCGCGTCACCCATCTTCGTCGTGCACGACGGGTGCAGGGCGGTCTCGCCGTCGCGCGCGACCCACTCGCGGATCTGTTCGTCGGTGTCGACGCTCGGCCCCGGTGAGATCTCGCCGCCGTTGAACGGGCCCATCGCCGGCTGGTTCAGGATGTCGCGGGCGACGCGGATCGCCTCGACCCACTCGCGGCGATCCTGCTCGGTCGACAGATAGTTGAATCGCAGCGCCGGGTGCACGGTCGGGTCGGCGCTCTTGAGCCGGACGGTGCCGCGCGCGTCCGAGTACATCGGGCCGATGTGCACCTGGTAGCCGTGGCCGCCCTCCGGCGCCGAGCCGTCGTAGCGGATCGCGATCGGCAGGAAGTGGAACATCAGGTTGGGGTAGGCGACGTCCTCGTTGCTGCGCGCGAACCCCCCGCCCTCGAAGTGGTTCGTCGCGCCCGGCCCCTTCTTGAACAGGAGCCATTCGGCGCCGACGAACGGACGGCGCCACATCTTCATGTAGGGCGCGACCGACACGGGCTGCAGGCTCTTGTACTGGATGTAGACCTCGAGGTGGTCCTGCAGGTTCTCGCCCACGCCCGGCACGTCGGCGACGGGCGCGATGCCGTGTTCCTGCAGATGCTCGGCGGGACCGACGCCCGACAGCATCAGCGTCTGCGGGGAGTTGATCGCGCCACCGCACAGCACGACCTCGCCGGTACGGACGCGATGGGTCGTGCGTCCGTGCGTGAACTCCACGCCGACCGCTCGCGTTCCTTCGAACAGGATCTTCGAGACGAAGGCGCGCACCTTCACCTCCAGGTTCTGCCGGTGCATCACCGGGTGGAGATAGGCGCGGGCCGCCGACAGGCGCTTGCCGTTGTGCACGTTGCGATCGAACGGCGCGAACCCCTCCTGGCGGTAGCCGTTCACGTCATCGGTCAGGGGGTAGCCGGCCTCCTGCACCGCATCGAAGAACGCGCCGAACAGCGGGTTGGTCGCGGGTCCGCGCTCCAGCACGAGGGGGCCGGAGTGCCCGCGGAAGGGGTCGCCGGGCTCGGCGGCCAGGCAGGTCTCCATCCGCTTGAAGTAGGGGAGGCAGTGCGCGTAGTCCCAGGTCTCCATGCCGGGATCGGCGGCCCAGCGCTCGTAGTCCAGCGGGTTGCCGCGCTGGAAGATCATCCCGTTGATGCTGGAGGAGCCGCCCAAGACCTTGCCGCGCGCGTGATAGACCTTGCGCCCGTTCATGTGTGGCTCGGGCTCGGACTCGTACTTCCAGTCGTAGAAGCGGCTGCCGATCGGGAAGGCGAGCGCGGCGGGCATGTGGATGAAGACGTCCCACGCGTAGTCGGAGCGGCCCGCCTCCAGGACGAGGACCCGGTTGCCCCGATCGGCGGACAGACGGTTGCCCAACGCGCTGCCCGCGGAGCCGCCGCCGATGATCACGAAGTCGTACGTCTCGGTCATCTGCCCCTCCCGTCGGCGGGAGTCTGACACGGCTCGGGCGCGCGCCGCGCGTCGGGTGTTGTCGAGGCGGCAACCGCCGTGTTGCGCGTTCCGCGCCGGTGGCCCACCATCCGGCGGTCGGCTCGATCGACGAGGGGGCTAGGTGAGCGACGAAGCGCTACCGGCGGTGTCGTGTCGCAACGTGTGGAAGATCTACGGCGCGAACGCCGACAAGATCGTGGGAACCCCGACCGCCGATCTCCCGAGGGCGGACCTGCTCGCGCAGACCGGGTGCGTGGCGGCCGTGCGCGACGTCTCGTTCGACGTGACCGCCGGCGAGGTCTTCGTCGTGATGGGTCTGTCCGGCTCCGGCAAGTCGACGCTCGTTCGGATGCTCAACCGGATCCACGACCCGACCGCGGGCGAGGTGCTGCTCGACGGCGACGACATCATGAAGCTGGACGAGGATCGGTTGCGCGAGGTGCGACGCACGAAGATCTCGATGGTGTTCCAGCACTTCGGACTGCTGCCGCACCGCCGGATCGTGGACAACGTCGGGTTCGGGCTCGAGATCCGCGGGGTCGAGAAGGTGGAGCGCGAGGCCAAGGCGAACGAGGTGCTCGAGACCGTCGGCCTCGGCGGGTGGGCGGAGTCCTATCCCGACGAGCTGTCCGGCGGCATGCAACAGCGTGTCGGTCTTGCCCGCGCACTCTGTACCGACCCCGAGATCATGCTGTTCGACGAGCCGTTCTCCGCGCTGGACCCGCTGATCCGCCGCGACATGCAGGACGAGGTGATCCGTCTGCAGCGCGAGGTGCGCAAGACGATGATCTTCATCACCCACGACCTGGCCGAGGCGCTGAAGCTCGGCGACCGGATCGCGATCATGAAGGACGGCAAGTTCGTCCAGGTCGGCACGCCCGAAGAGGTGGTGGCCAACCCGGCCGACGACTACGTGGCCGACTTCACGCGCGACGTTCCCCGGGCGCACGTGCTCACGGTGCGCACGATCATGCGCCCCGTGAACGGGGGCGCCGACTACGCGGGCGACGTCGCGGCCTCGACGATCGTGCAGGACCTGCTCGAGATGGTCGTCAACGAGCACCGGCCCGTACCGCGTCGTGGACGACGGCGCGCAGATCGGCGTCGTGGATCGGACCGCGGTGCTCGAAGCGATGATCGAGGCCCGCTAGTGGCCGTCGTCCGCGACGACCAGACACTGATCCAGCTGGGCGCCGGCGCCGGCGCGGTCCGTCAGGCGGAGCATCCGTGGCGTCGCAGACTGATCTGGACCGGGGTCGTCGTCGCGGTGATCGCCGTCGGGCTCGTCGCGTTCACGGGCGGCTTCCCGGAGTCGCTGGTGTTCGACGCGGCCAAGCCGTTCAACGCGTTCAACGATTGGGTGATCGAGCACCAGCGCACCCATCCGCTGTTCGTGCACTTCCTCGTCCCGCTGAAGAACGGCATCAACAGCGCGGTCGACCAGGTCGTGCTCGGGCTGTCGCGTCTGACGTGGCTCGGTCTGACGGTCGCCGTCGGTGCGATCGCGGGTCTGCTGGCCGGGTGGCGGATGGCGATCGGCGCGGCCGCGGGGTTCGTCCTGATCGGCGTGCTGGGCCTGTGGCCCGGCGCCCTCGACACGCTCGCGCTGGTGCTGCTGTCGGTCGACGGTCGCCCTCGCGATCGGGATCCCCGTCGGGATCCTGTCCGCGCGGCACCCCATGCTGGAGCGGGCGTTGCGCCCCGTGCTGGACGCGATGCAGACCGTCCCGGCGTTCTCGTACCTGGTTGCCGTCGTGCTGTTGTTCAGCATCGGCGCGGCGACGGCGATGATCGCAACGGTCATCTTCGCGCTGCCGCCGGCGATCCGGCTGACGAGCCTGGGCATCCGTCACGTGCCCGAGGACACGATCGAGGCCGGCGAGGCGTTCGGCGCGACGAAGCGACAGATCCTTCGCCGCATCCAGCTGCCCTTGGCCCGTCCGTCGATCATGCTCGGTGTGAACCAGACGATCATGATGGCCTTCGGGATCATCGTGATCGCCGCAAGCGTCGGGTATCCCGGTCTCGGATTGAGCGTCTACAAGGCGCTGCAGGCGCAGCGGATCGGGGACGCGCTGGCGGGGGGACTGGCGATCGTCGCGATGGCGATCGTGCTCGACCGCGTGACCTACGGGTGGAGCCAACGGGAGCGCAAGACGCGGGGCGCGCCGACCGTCCGCCTCTTCGGATGGGTCGTGTCGCGCAAGGTGGCGGCGCTGCTGGCGCTCGGCGTGGTGATCGTCGCGGTGATCGTCGGTCGCCAGGTGCTGCGCCAGCAGGACTTCCCCGACGCATGGGTCGTGAAGATCGCCGGGCCCGTGGACGACACGGCGGATCTGATCGTTCGCCATTTCGGGGGATTCACGACCGGGGTGACCGACGTCTCGGTGCGGTTCGCGCTCGATCCGCTCCAGAAGCTGCTGTTGGGTCTGCCGTGGTGGATGGTGTGCCTGGGCGCGGCGGCCGCGGCCTACGCGGCGGCCCGCCGGATCCCGCTTGCGGTCGCCTCGTTCCTGTGCATCGCGTTGATCGGATTCGCGGGCATGTGGGAGGCGGCGATGGACACCCTGTCGCAGGTGATCGTCGGCGTGATCGTGTCGCGTCGCGATCGCGATCCCGCTCGGCATCTGGGCGGCGCGGAGCGATCGTGTGCAACGCGCGATGCGCCCGATCCTGGATGGCATGCAGACCCTGCCGCAGTTCGTGTACCTGGTGCCCGTGATCGCGCTGTTCCACGTCGGGCGTGTGCCGGGCGTCATCGCCGCGCTCATCTACGCGTTGCCGCCGTGTATCCGACTGACCGACCTGGGCATCCGGCAGGTGCCCGCCGATCGCGTCGAGGCGGCGGTGGCGTTCGGGGCGACGGACAACCAGTTGCTGCGCAAGGTGCAGCTGCCGCTGGCGAAGCCCTCGATCATGCTGGGCGTGAACCAGACGATCATGATGGTGCTCTCCGTGGTGATCATCGCCGGGCTCGTCGGCGGCGGCGGTCTCGGCTACCAGGTGATCCTCGGCCTCTCGCACGACCCCGGCGCCGGCCTGGTGGCGGGTCTGTGCATCCTGTTGCTCGCGATCGTGATCGACCGGATCACGCAGGCGCTCGGGCAACCGGGACGGCGTCCCACGGGCGGCGAGCATGGGGTCGGATGGTTCTTCGGCACGTCCCGGGCGCGCCGGGAAGCCGTATCAGTAGTAGGAGATGAGATCCCCGGGGATATCCCGGATCGAAAGGGGGAGGAATGAGGCTACGCAAACGGGGCCTGCTCGTTGCAGGTGCCATGGCCGTGCTGCTCTTGGTGGCTTCGGCCTGTAGCGACGTATCCAGCTCGAGCAGCAGCGCCGCGAGTGGGTCGGTTCCGGACAACTCCGGGACGACGATCAACTTCTCGGTGAGCCCGTGGCAGGGCTCGGCCGCCAACGTGGCGATCGCCCAGAAGCTGCTCGAGGACAAGCTCGGCTACACGGTGGAGACCACCGACATCGACGAATACGCGCAGTTCCCGGCGCTGGCCAACGGCGACCTCGACGCGACGCTCGAGGTGTGGCCCTCCGGACACGCCAAGGACTACAAGAAGTACATCGACTCCGGCAACGGCGTCGTGGACGGCGGTCAGCTCGGCGTGACCGGGCAGATCGGGTGGTGGATCCCGACGTACCTGCTGACGGATCACCCGGAGCTCGCGACGTGGGAAGGCATCAAGGGCAACGAGTCGATGTTCCAGACCTCGGAGTCCGGGGACGCGGGACAGTTGCTCGACGGTGACCCGAGCTACGTCACCTTCGACCAGAACATCGCCGACAACCTCGGCCTGAACCTGAAGGTCGTCTACGCAGGTTCCGAGGCGGCGGAGCTCACCGAGCTCAAGACCGCGTACAACGCGCAGAAGCCCATCCTCATGTACTTCTGGACGCCCCACTGGGCGCAGGAGAAGTACGACCTGACGATGGTGCAGCTGCCCGAGGTCACGCCCGAATGTGAGCAGGCGGCGGCCGACGGCACCGACGCGTACGCGTGCGCCTACCCGCAGGACGACCTGTACAAGGCGTTCAACCAGGACCTGCAGACGAAGGCCCCCGCGGCTTTCGCGTTCCTGTCGGCCATGTCGTGGACCAACGACGATCAGAACGTCGTGGCCCTCGGCATCAACGACGGGCAGGACCCCGCCGATGCGGCGCAGGAGTGGATCGACCAGAACCCGGACGTGTGGCAGCCCTGGGTCGACGCCGGTCTCGCAGCGCAGTCCTAGGAGGCACAGCGGTACAGGAAGGGCGGGCGGCCGAAGGCCGCCCGCCCTTCTTGCCTGTCTGACCCGGTGTCGGGTCGGCGTTGCGGTTCCCGCAACGCCGACGTTGCGTCAGCAACACCGTGCGTCATCATCTGAGCGTGGCTGCTCTGCCCACCCGTGCCCAGACCGTGATCGTCGGCGCCGGTATCGTCGGCGCGGCCGCCGCGTATCACCTCGCCGAGCTGGGCGTGACCGATGTGCTGGTGCTCGATCAGGGCCCGCTGTTCGAAACCGGCGGCTCCACCTCGCACGCGCCGGGCATCATCTTCCAGACCAACGGCTCCCGCACGATGTGTCGCATCGCGCAGGACTCCGTGGCGCTCTACGACACGCTCGAGGTCGACGGCGAGAAGGTCTGGTACGGGGTCGGCGGTCTCGAGGTGGCGACCACGGTCGAGCGCATGGAGGAGCTGAAGCGCCGCCAGGGGTTCGCTCAGGCCTACGGGATCGAGGACACGGAGCTGCTGTCGCCCGCCGAGTGCGCCGAGCGCTCGCCGCTGCTCGACCCCTCGACGGTGCTCGGCGGCTACTGGGTCCCGAGCGACGGCGCGGGCAAGGGCGTGCAGATCGTCGAGGCGCTCGCGTCGCGCGCGCGGAGCGCCGGCGTTGCCTTCGCCGGGGGCGTGACCGTCACCGGGTTCGACACGACCGGCGGCCGGATCCACGCGGTCGAGACCGCGCAGGGCCGTGTCGAGTGCGAGCGCGTGCTCCTGTGCGCCGGCATCTGGGGCCCGACGGTCGGCGCGATGGCCGGGGTGCCGATCCCGCTGGTCGCCGTCCAGCACCAACTGGTCTGGACCGACCCGATCCCGGGGCTGGAGGGCCTCGACTGGCTCGAGCAGCCGGTCGTGCGTCACCAGGACATGTCGCTGTACTTCCGTCAGCGCGAGGACCATTTCGGCGTCGGCAACTACCGGCACGAGCCGATCGTGACGCCGCAATCGCAGCTCCGCGCGCCGGGTGGCCCGATGCAGCCCTCGCTGATGCCGTTCACCCCGGAGGACTTCGATCTGTGCGAGGCGGAGGCGGCGCGGATGTTCCCGGCGCTGGCCGGCCGCATGCGCCCGAGCGACCCGGAGCGCTCGCTGAACGGGATGTTCTCGTTCACGCCCGACGCGGGATCGATCGTCGGGGAGAGCGCGAGCGTGCGCGGCGTCTGGGTCTGCGAGGCCGTGTGGGTCACGCACGCCGGCGGCATGGCGCGGCAGGTCGTCGAGTGGATGGAGGCCGGCGAGCCGAGCTACGACCTGGCCGAGGCCGACGCGAACCGCTTCTACCCGTTCCAGACCACCGCGCCCTACGTGATCGAGCGTGGGAAGCAGCAGTACCGCGAGGTCTACGACATCCTGCATCCGCGCCAGCAGCCGGCGAAGCCCCGCGGGCTGCGCCTCACGCCGTTCTTCGCGCGCCACGAGGAACAGGGCGCGCGCTGCATCACCGGCGCCGGCTGGGAGCGTCCGCAGTGGTTCGAGGCGAACCGCGACCTCGTCGGCGGCGTGACCCACGAGTGGGCGCGCCGCGGCGGCTGGGCCGCGCGCGAGTGGTCGCCGATCGAGGGTGGGGAGCACCTCGCCGTGCGCGAGACCGCCGGACTGTTCGACATCACGCCCTACGTGAAGATCCGCGTGCAGGGGCCGGACGCGCTCGCGTTCCTCGAGCGGGTCTGCGCCAACCGGATCGATCGCCCGGTGGGCACGGTCGTCTACACGGCGATGCTCACCCCGAGCGGTGGGATCCGCTGCGACCTCACCGTCACGCGCCACGACGAGGACGTCTTCATGGTCGTGACCGGCGGCGGCTCGGGCATGCACGACCTCGCGTGGCTCCGCGCGCAGGTGCGCGACGGCGAACAGGTCCGCATCTTCGACAGCTCGAGCCGGTCGTTCTGTCTGGGCCTGTGGGGCCCGCGCGCCCGCGACATCCTCGAGGCGGTCACGACCGACGACGTCTCGAGCGACGCGATCCCGTACATGACCGGGGCGGAGATCGAGATCGCCGAGGCGCCCGTGTTCGCCCAGCGGATCAGCTACGTCGGCGAGCTCGGCTGGGAGCTCTACGGCCCGACCGACATGGGCCAGCGCGTCTGGGACGCCTTGTGGGAGGCCGGAGGAGCGCACGGCCTGATCGCCGCCGGGCTCGGGGCGTTCGATTCGATGCGCCTGGAGAAGGGCTACCGCCTGTGGGGTCAGGACATCCACACCGAGTACGACCCGCTGTCCGCGGGCCTCGGGTTCGCCGTGCGCTGGGACAAGGACTTCCAGGGCAAGGCGGCCCTCGAGGCGATCCGCGAGCGGGGGCCCGCCAAGCGGCTGGTCCCGATGACGTTCGACGACCCGCGCCACGTCGTGGTCGGCAAGGAGCCGATCCGTCACGACGGCCGGGTCGTGAGCTACGTGACCAGCGCCAACTACGGCTACTCGATCGGCCGGGGCATCGTCTACGGCTACCTGCCGGCCGAGCTCGCGGCCGAGGGGACGCCGGTCGAGGTGCAGTACTTCGGCCAGCGGTACGCGGCCACGGTCGCCGCCGAGCCGCTGTTCGATCCCAAGGGCGAACGACTCAAAGCCTGAGATGCAGATGAGAGGAACGAGATGAGCGACGAAGAGATCGTCCTGTCGGGGTTGCCCGACGACGAGCTGGTGAAGCAGATGCACGACGACCTCTACGACGGGCTCGCCGACGAGATCGCGGAGGGCACGCAGATCCTGCTCGACCGCGAGTGGGCCGCCGACAAGGTGCTGAACGAGGCCCTCGTCGAAGGGATGCGGATCGTCGGCATCGACTTCCGCGACGGGATCCTGTTCGTGCCCGAGGTGCTGCTGGCGGCCAACGCGATGAAGGCGGGCATGGTCCTGTTGCGCCCGCTGCTGGCCGAGACCGGCGCCGAGCGGATGGGCACCGTCGTGATCGGCACCGTCAAGGGCGACATCCACGACATCGGGAAGAACCTCGTGGCGATGATGCTGGAGGGCGCCGGCTTCGAGGTCGTCGACCTCGGCATCAACAACCCGGTCGAGGACTACCTGGCCGCGCTCGAGGAGCACAAGCCCGACATCCTGGGGATGAGCGCGCTGCTGACCACGACGATGCCCTACATGAAGGTCGTCATCGACGAGTTGGAGGCCAAGGGTCTGCGCGACAAGTACATCGTGATGGTCGGCGGCGCCCCGCTGAACGAGGAATTCGGGAAGGCGGTCGGGGCCGATGCATACTGCCGCGACGCCGCGGTGGCGGCGGAGACGGCTCAGGCGCTGGTGCTCGCCAAGCGCGCCATGGCCGCGACGTAGGGGGGATCCGTGGCAGAGCTGACCATCATCACGTGGCGTGACATCCCGATGCAGATCGTCGTGCGCGACGACGCCGGGGCCTCGGCCCGCCGGCTGCTGCCGGAGAAGTTCCAGGAGGCCGTCGACGCCGCCGCGATGGTGGCCGGGCTGATCGGCTCCGACGACTACACCGAGCAGATGTCGATGAACCGCAGCCCGGTGGGCGAGGACCTCGAGGCCGAGGCGCAGGCCGCCGAGGACGCCGTGCTCGCCGAGTGGACCGAGGACGTGCTCAAGGTCGCGATCCGAGCCGGTGGCTACCGCGGCGGGGCCGACGTCGCCGGCCAGGGCGAGGCCGTCCGTCCGTCGGGCGAGGGCTGATGGCCGACACGGTCGTCTCCTCGGCGACGCGCGAGCACGTGATCGGCACCGGGCGGCCGTTCACGATCATCGGCGAGCGGATCAACCCCACCGGGCGCAAGAAGCTCGCGGCCGAGATGTCGGCCGGCGACTTCTCGACGGTGATCGCCGACGTCGACGCGCAGGTGCGCGCCGGCGCCCACATGCTCGACGTGAACGCGGGCATCCCGCTGGCCGACGAGCCCGGGATCCTGGCCGAGACGATCAAGCTCGTGCAGTCGCTGACCGATCTGCCGCTGTCGATCGATTCCTCGATCGTCGCGGCCTTGGAGGCCGGGCTCGCCGTGTACGAGGGCAAGGCGCTCGTGAACTCGGTGACGGGCGAGGACGACCGGATCGAGTCGGTCTTGCCGCTCGTGGCCAAGCACGGCGCCGCGGTCGTCGCGATCACGAACGACGAGACCGGGATCAGCGAGGACCCCGACGTGCGCTTCGGCATCGCCGAGAAGATCGTGCACGCGGCCGCCGACCACGGCATCCCCGCCCACGACGTCGTCGTCGACCCGCTCGTGATGCCGATCGGCGCGATGGGCACGGCCGGGCGCCAGGTGTTCTCGCTGGTGCGACGGCTGCACGACGAGCTCGGGGTCAACTCGACCTGTGGCGCGTCGAACGTGTCGTTCGGGCTGCCGAACCGCAACGGGATCAACGGCGCGTTCCTGGCGATGGCGATCGCGAACGGCCTGACCAGCGCGATCACCTCGCCGCTGCACGACGAGGTGCGCCAGGCGACGATGGCCGCCGACGTGCTGATGGGCACCGACAAGCACTCCGAGGCCTGGATCAAGGCCTACTCGGACCGCGCCGGCACCGAGGCGACGGGCCGGCGGCGCGGCGGGCGTTCCGCGCGGCTGGGCACGCAGGCCGAATCGTGAACACCGTCGTCTTCACCCCCTCGGGGCGGCGCGGCGAGGTGCCCGACGGTGCGAGCGTGCTCGACGCCGCCCGTGCGCTGGGCGTCGACCTCGACTCGGTCTGTGGCGGGCGCGGGATCTGCGGCCGCTGCCAGGTGGTGCCGATGTCGGGGTCGTTCCCGAAGCACGGGATCACGAGCGCGACCGACCACCTGATCGCGTTCACCGAGCCGGAGGAGCGCTACCGCGAACGCGATGGCCTCGCCGAGGATCGCCGGCTCGGGTGTCACGCGAAGATCTGCGGCGATCTGCTGATCGACGTGCCGCCCGAGTCCCAGATCCACCGCCAGGTCGTGCGGAAGGAGGCCGACGCCCACGCGATCGAGGTCGATCCGATCGTGCGGCTCCACTACGTCGAGATCGAGCAACCCTCGCTCGAACACTCGTCGGGCGATCTGCAGCGGGTGTTCGACGCGCTCGAGCGCGACTGGTCGCTCGTCGGCCTCGAGGTCGATCCGATCGTGTTGCCCGACCTGCAGAAGACGCTTCGCGCCGGCGACTGGACCGCCACCGTCGCCGTGCGAGACGAAGCGCTGATCACCGCGGTCTTCCCCGGGTTCCACGACGTCGCGCTCGGGGTGGCCTTCGATGTCGGCTCCACCACCGTGGCCGGGCATCTCTGCGATCTGCACACCGGCGAGGTGCTCGCCAGCGCCGGCGCGATGAACCCGCAGATCCGCTTTGGCGAGGATCTGATGAGCCGGGTGAGCTACGTGATGATGCACCCCGGCGGCGAGGTGGAGCTGACGGCCGCGGTCCGCACCTGTCTCGACCAGCTGGTGGGAGAGCTCTGCACGAACGCCGACGCCTCGCGTGAGGACATCCTCGAGCTGGTCGTCGTCGGCAACCCGATCATGCACCACCTCGTGTTCGGCTTCGACCCGACGGAGCTGGGCGGGGCGCCGTTCGCGCTCGTCACCGATCACGCGCTCACGGTGCCGGCGCGCGACCTCGCCGTCCGCGTCAACCCCGGCGCCCGGGTCTATGCGCTGCCGCTGATCGCGGGCCACGTCGGCGCCGACACCGCCGGCGTGATCCTGTCGGAGGCCCCGCACGACCAGGAGATCGTCAACCTGATCGTCGACGTGGGCACGAACGCCGAGATCGTGCTTGGCAACCGCGACCGGCTGCTGGCCGCGTCCAGCCCGACCGGACCGGCGTTCGAGGGCGCGCAGATCTCGTGCGGGCAGCGCGCCGCGCCGGGCGCGATCGAGCGCGTTCGGATCGACCCCGAGACGCTCGAGCTGCGGTACCGCACGATCGGCAGCGAGGTCTGGTCCGACGAGCCCGGGCGCGCCGACGCCGACCGGCGTCTGTGGCTCCGGCATCATCGAGCTGGTCGCCGAGCTGTACCTCGCCGGGATCCTGACGGGCGAGGGCGTGATCGACCCGGCGGCCGCCGATCGCACCGATCGCGTGATCGCCGACGGCAGGACCAGCGCCTATGTGGTGCACGCCGAGGCGCCTCGCCTGATCCTCACGCAGAACGACGTGCGGCAGATCCAGCTGGCCAAGGGCGCGCTCTACGCGGGCTGCCGCCTGCTGATGGACCACTACGGGATCGACCAGGTCGACCGCATCCGCCTCGCCGGCGCGTTCGGCGCCCACATCGACCCCGTGCACGCGATGGTGCTCGGCCTCGTGCCCGACTGCGACCCGGCCAACGTGACGAGCGCCGGCAACGCGGCCGGCACCGGCGCGCGGATCGCGTTGCTCAACCGGGCCGCTCGCGACGAGATCGAACAGGTCGTGCGTCGCGTCGACAAGATCGAGACCGCCACCGAGCCGCGGTTCCAGGAGCACTTCGTCGGGGCGATGGGCATCCCGCACGCCACCGATCCGTATCCACGGCTCGCCGAACACGTCCGGCTGCCCGAGCGCACGGCCACCGCCACCGGCCGGCGCCGCCGCGCCACCCGAGAGAGGAGCGCCACATGAGCGACACGCAAGCCCGGGGACGCCGCACCGGCGGCCGGGAGGGACGCCGCGCCGCCCGCCTGGCCGAGGTTGCCGAGAAGGTCCCGTTCATCACGCGCCAGCTGCAGCCCGTCGAGATCCTGTCCGAAGAGGGTCTCGCCACGATCGAGCAGAACGCCGACACGATCCTGGAAACGGTCGGGATCGAGTTCCGCGGGATGCCCGATGCGCTCGAGCTGCTGAAGAACGCCGGGTGCGACATCGACGGGGAGCGCGTGCGGTTCCCGCGCGGGCTGGCGCGCCAGCTGGTGCAGGCGACCGCGCCGCGCGAGTTCGACCAGTACGCGCGCAACCCCGCCAACACCGTGCACCTCGGGGGGATGGCGACCGTGCTCGCGCCCGCGTACGGCTCGCCGTTCGTGCGCGACCTCGACGGCGGAAGGCGCTACGGCACGATCGAGGACTTCCGCAACTTCGTGAAGCTGGCGTACGCGACGCCGTTCCTGCATCACTCGGGCGGCACGGTCTGCGAGCCGGTCGACCTGCCGGTGAACAAGCGTCACTACGACATGGTCTACGCCCACATGAAGTACTCGGACAAGCCGTTCATGGGCTCGGTCACGCACCCGCTGCGGGCGCGCGACACCGTCGACATGGCGCGGATCCTGTTCGGCGCCGAGGCGCTGGAGGAGCGCCCCTACGTGCTCAGCCTGATCAACGCGAACAGCCCGCTCGTGTGGGACTCGATCATGCTCGGCTCGGCCAAGGCCTACGCCGAGGCGAACCAGGCCGTGATCATGACGCCGTTCATCCTGGCGGGCGCGATGAGCCCGGCGACCTCCGCCGGCGCCGCCACGCAGACGCTTGCCGAGGCGCTGGCGGGCATGGCCTATGTGCAGCTCGTCCGTCCCGGCGCGCCGGTCGTGTTCGGCTCGTTCGCCTCGTCGATGTCGATGCAGTCGGGCGCCCCCACCTTCGGCACGCCGGAGCCCGCGCTCGTGCTGTACGCGCTCGCCGCGTGCGCGCGCCGTCTCGGTGTGCCGTTCCGCAGCGGCGGGTCGCTCACGGCCTCCAAGATCGCCGACGCCCAGGCCGCGTACGAGAGCGCCAACACGCTGCAGCCCACGATCCTCGGCGGCGTCAACTTCGTGCTGCACGCCGCGGGCTGGCTCGAGGGCGGCCTCGCGATGGGCTACGAGAAGTTCGTGCTCGACCTCGACCAGTGCGGCCAGATGCACGAGCTCGCGAAGGGGATGGACCTCTCGCCGAACGGTCAGGCGATCGACGCGATCCTCGCCAACGACCCCGGGACGCACTTCCTCGGCACCGCGCACACCCTGGCCAACTTCGAGACGGCGTTCTACCGGTCGAACACCGCCGACAACAACTCGTTCGAGCAATGGGAGATCGACGGGTCGCTCGACGCCGCCCAGCGCGCCAACGCGATCTGGAAGCAGACCCTCGCCGAGTACGAGGCCCCGGCGCTGGACGAGGCCAAGGACGAGGAGCTCCGCACGTGGATCGACCGCAAGAAGGCCAGCTTCCCCGACTCGAACGCGTAGTCGTCGGTTGATGCGCGAGGCGCTACCGCAGGCCGGGCGGTGTTCCTGCGTCGGCTCCGGGGAGCGCGACCAGCGCCGCTCGGATCGAGCGCTCGCCGCCGCTCGAGCTCGTGGCCGGTCGGTTCACGACGCAGCCGCCCACCACGGGGAAGAGTTGACAGTAGGGACCTTGCTGCTTCACCCACATCGTGGTGGATCCGCCGCCATCGAGGTTGAGTGCGTCCCACGCTCCCGCGTGGATCAGCAAGGTCGCCAGGGCCGGCAGCCGGACGCCCTGCGACCAGCCCGACGACGTCTGACGTCCGTCGACGGTGATCAGATCCATGGCGCACCCGGTCACGGGATCGGTGTCCGAACAACCGGCGGTGATCCCGACCGCGGTGCGCGGGTTGTAGTTGAGCACGGTCGGGGCGCCGCTGTGATACGCGGGGGCGACGTTCACGCCGTCCTGGACGAGGATCTGCGCTCCCGCCCATCACATCGACCGTGTTGGGCCAGCCGACCAACTTCCACGAGATCCGAACGTGGTCGCCGACGGCAAGCGCCATCACTCGGTTGGTCGCGCCCGCGACGTAGCCCGCCGCCAACACGACCGCACCCGGCTTCGTCCCGATCGCGAGCGGCGTCTGTGGACACGGCTCCGGTTGCTCCACGACGCTGTAGCTACGCACGATGGCGGCGTGGGCGGCGCCGTTCCAGCTCAGGTCGGTCAGCGGCTCGAGGCGCGCCGCGCACCAGGCGGGATCGGTTGCAACCGGACTGGTCGTGCCCGGCGGCCGCGCCAGGGAGCCGCCCCGCGCCGTATAGGCGGACACGGTCGTCGCACCCTGCAGCGCGTTCCACGACGCGACCGGGGTCCGCTTCCGATGCGCGGTGAATCCGATGCGTACGTCGGGCTTGCCGAGATAGGCCTGGGAGCCGTCGTTCGACCAGGCGATCGCGCTGCCGGGCAGCAATCCGGTCGTCCAGAGCTCCCCGTCGATCATCAGCGTGTGGACGGGCTGATCCTGGTCGGTGCCGAAGTCGCTGTTCACCCCGGCGAGGGCCCCCGCCGCCGCGGACATCGTGCTCACCTTCGCCCGGAGCGGGAACTGCGCCGCCGCGGGCTGGATGTCCGGGACCGTTCCGACCCCAAGCTTGAGGAGACGGACCTCTTGCGGCCCCTTGTCGAGTCGGATCGTCTTGAGCGTGAGCGTGGGGCTCAACGGGAAGGTCGCTTGGGTCTTCGACGCGGTGGCGGGAGACATCATCGCGGTGGCGATCGCGAGACACGCGATCCCGATCAGCGCGCGCGTCCGACGGTCGACAAACGCGCCCGATCTCGTCCGGTCCGTCACGACGTCCCCTCCCCGTTCCCAGAATTCCTGCCGTGCCAGACGAGAGCAGCATCCTAGAACACTTCGTTCGGAGTCGCGCGTCGCGGTCCTCGGGAGGCGCAACAGTGGCATGACCGGGGGTCCGGGTTCGGTTCACGGCCGGCGCGCCGATACGCCATCATGACCCTCGGTTCCCGAGCGCGGATGGGCCTATGAGCTGGATGTTCTGGAAGAAGACGAAGGCGGAACTGACCGAGGATCAGCGGGCTGCGCTGAAGCGCCTGGTCGGTGAGGCCAAGTACGAGCTGATCCCGCTCGACTCGGCGATGGCCAAGGCCGCCGCGTTGCCGCCCGGCGCCGCGGTGACCGTCACGGCCTCACCGAGTCACGGCATCGAGGCGACGTTCGACCTGTGCGAGCGGCTGGCCGCTCGCGGCCACGACGTGACGCCGCATCTGTCGGCGCACCTCACGCGCGACCGTGCGCACCTCCAGGAGCTGCTCGATCGCGCGCGCGCGGCCAACATCACGAAGGTGTTCGTCGTCGGCGGCGACGCGAAGGACAAGGGCGAGTTCCACGATGGCCTGCACCTGTTGCGCGCCATGGACGAACTCGGCCACCCGTTCACCGAGATCGGCATCCCGAGCTACCCGGAGGGTCACGCCGACATCGCCGACGACGTCCTCGAACGGGCGCTCAAGGACAAGCAGCGCTACGCGACCGCGATGACGACGCAGATGTGCTTCAACCCGGGCGCGGTCGCGCGCTGGCTCACCCGGATGCGCGCCGCCGGCATCACGCTGCCGTTGCACCTCGGCGTGCCCGGGGTCGCCGAGCTCGCGAAGCTGATGACGATCAGCGCCCGGATCGGGATCGCCGACTCGGCCCGGTATCTGAAGAAGAACAAGAAGATGGTCGGCCATCTGATGAAGAGGGGCTCCTTCGGCCCCGACGCCTTCCTCGAATCGCTCGCGCCGACGCTGGTCGACCCGGCCGCCGACGTCCGGGCGCTGCATGTCTTCACGTTCAACCAGGTGCAGAACACCGCCGATTGGCAGCGCCGGATGCTCAACGGCGAACTTGGCTCCTAGGCGCCGGCTCCGCTGGATCCGGCCGCCGTCTCGTACACTGGGCACATGCCCGACAGCTACGGAAAGCGCGCGCGTCGCGATGCGAACGCGAAGAAGCAGGCGGCCCGTGAGGCCCGCCGCGAGGAGCGTGCCCAGCGCAACAAGGACCGCGAGGCCGGGCTGATCGAGAAGGGCGTGCCCATCGGCCCTGCGGAGCAGGCGGAGTTCCTCCCCGACGCCGACGAGCTCGCGAAGATGGACAAAGAGATCGCCGCCACCGAGTAGGTCGCGCCGCGCTCCTCGATCCTCCGATAGTGTCGCCGGATGGATCACCAACCTCGTCTCGAACGTCTCCTGATCGGCCTGCGTGGGCTCGGCGTGCTGCGTGCGTTGGCCGTTGGGCGATGCGGCCGAGGCCGACGCGCAGCTCGGCGACATCGCCGACATGCTGGCGCACCGCGACGAGTCGCCGATGTCGGACACGTTCTCGGCTCCGCGGAGTTCGATCACGCCGACGGGCTACGCCGCACTGGGCCGAGACCTACGACGACGGCGACAACGCGCTGCTCGAGGTCGAGTCACACGCGCATGCGCGCGCTGCTGGAGGAGCTCGCCCCGGCGACGCGGTCGACGTCGCGTGCGGCACCGGTCGTCTCAGCGAGATGCTCTGCTCGCTGGGTCATCGCGTGACGGGAATCGATCCGTCCGGTCCGATGCTCGAGCGAGCTCGCGAGCGAGGGCTGCCCGCCGAATTCCGTCGAGGGCTCGTTCGACGCGATCCCGCTGGCCGACGACGAGCGTCGACCTCGCGACGTGCGGGCTCGCGCTGACGCACGCACCGAACTCGTCCGGCCGTGGCCGAGATCGCCCGCGTGGTCCGGCCCGGGGGACACGTCGTGCTGTCGGACGTGCATCCGTTCGCCGTCGAGACCGGTGTTCCAGGCGATGTTCCGCAGGGCGGACGGCTCGCGCGCCGTGACGATCAACCATCTGCATCAGGTCAGCGACTACGTGCGTGCGTTCGTCGAGGCCGGGTCTCGCGATCGAACGCTGCGAGGAGCCGCTGGTCGATGAGGGCTTCAAGGCAGGGCTTGGGTCCGACGACGTTCGGCGCCGCCGCCGACGTCGGCCTGACCGGCATGCCCTTGCTGCTCTTGTGGCGCCTCCGTCGGGACTAGCGCGCGGCGAGCAGGCGATCCACGACGTAGTGGGCGAACGACGGGCGGACGAAGACCCGGGTCGCGCCGTCGAGTTCCTGCAGGATCACCTGCGCGCGCGCGAACATCGTCTGGGCGCACACGCCGGGCACCCACCCGCCCCGTGGATCGAGGTCGAGCGAGCAGCCCGACGCCAAGAGCTCGTACCGGTCCGCACCGCGGAGCTCGATGACCGCGCGGTTCTCGCTGACGTCGACGACCGCGTGATGCACGCCGTCGAGCGCACGCTCGAACTCGTCCACACGTCGCCGCCGCGGTTCCCGGCAGTCCGACCACGAGCCACTCATCGGGCCCCAGCCACAGCACGCCGCGCGTCGGGTCGCCCGCGACCGTGTTCGCCAACGACGGGAACCCGAGCCGCTCGGCGTCCTCGGGCGCGCACCGCACGTCGATCTGCGTCAGGAACGGCACCTCGACCGCCTGCAAGCGCGGCAAGATCCGCGGTGCGCGCTGCCAGCGCCGAGCGCGGCTCAGCCATCGCGCCGCGCCCCCTCGACGTCGTAGAAGATCGGGTCCGTGACCGTGCACGGCATCGTGCGATCGCCGAGCACGGCGTGGACCGTGCCACCGCGGCGCTCGCGTCCACGCTCGACCAGCGCCAGCGCGATGCTCGTGCCCGCAGCCTCGCTCGCGTACGACGAGGTGACCCAGCCCAGCATGTGCGCCGGCGGCGCCGGTATCTCCGCTGCCTCGACGATCTGCGTTCCCTCCGGCAGTACGAACGCCGGATCCTCGGTGAGAAGACCGACGAGGTGCTTGCGGTCCTCGCGCACGATGTCGCTGCGCACCAGCGAACGCTTGCCGACGAAGTCGCCCTTGCCCGGGTTCACGATCCAACCCATCCCGAGGTCCTCGGGCGTCTGCGTGCCGTCGGTCTCCTGGCCCACGATCACGTAGCCCTTCTCGGCGCGCAGCACGTGCATCGCCTCGGTGCCGTAGGGCGTGATGCCGAACGGCTCGCCGGCGGCCATCACCGATTCCCAGACGTGCTGCGCGTGCCACGGCGAGACGTGCAGCTCGTAGGAGAGCTCGCCCGTGAAACTGATCCGGCACATCCGCACCGGCACGTCGGCCACCGTGCCGTCACGGAAGCGCATGAACGCGAACGCCTCGTTGTCGAGATCGATGTCGGTGCCGGCCGCGGCGACCACCTCGCGCGCCTTCGGCCCGCCGACCGCCACGACCGACCACTGCTCGGTCACGCTCGTGCAGTAGACGCGGAGGTCGGTCCATTCGGTCTGGAGCCACTCCTCGAATCGGTCCATCACGGCCGCCGCGCCGCCGGTCGTGGTGGTCACGACGTAGCGATCCTCGGCCAGGCGCATCGCGACGCCGTCGTCGAAGACCATGCCGTCGAGCCCGAGCATCAGCCCGTAGCGGATCGAGCCGACGGCCACGTTCGACATCCGGTTCGTGTACATCCGATCGAGGAACACGCCGGCGTCGGGCCCGCACACGTCGATCTTGCCGAGCGTGCTGGCGTCGAGCACGCCCACCCCGGTGCGCACCGCCCGGCATTCGCGTGCCACCGCCGCGTCCATGTCCTCGCCGTCCACCGGGAAGTAGCGCGGGCGCTTCCACTGGCCGACGTTCTCGTAGACGGCGCCGTGCGCCTCGTGCCAGTCGTGGATCGGTGTCACGCGGATCGGGTCGAGCAGGGTCGGCCCGCCGTCGATCCCGGCGAGCGCCGAGAAGGGGACCGGCGTGTACGGCGGGCGCGCGTTCGTCGGGCCCTGCGCGCCGGGGGCCCAGCCGAGGAGGCGGTTCACGACCTCGGCGGTCAGGACCCCGCTCGTGCGCCCCTGGTCGATCGTGGTGCCGATGTACGTGGCGCGCTTCACGTGCTCCGCGCTCGTCAGCCCACCGCCGACGGCGCGCGCGACGTCGGCGACGGTCTGGTCGCGCTGGGGCTCGACGTACTTCTCGGCGTCGTCGCCGTCGTCGATCACCCAGATCGGGAACGCCGCCGGCACGTCGCCGGCCGCCGCACCGACGACGTGCAGCCACGGCGGGCCCGTGCCGTCGTGCACGAAGCACGCCTTGGCCTCGTCGTAGGCGACCCCGACGCCCATGCCGCGGGCGAGCTGGACCGTCGGGTTCCAGCCGCCGCTCACCGCGAGGACGTCCGCGGGCAGGGTCGAGCGGTGTCCGTCGGCGCCGAGCAGCGTGACCTCGCGCAACGCGGGGTCGCCGCCGGTCGCGACCACCTGGGCGTTGCGGTGCACCTCGATCCCGGCGGCGCGCAGGCGCTCGCTCGCCTTCCCGACCTTCGGGGAGGGGTCGACGACGACCACCTGGGCGCCCGCGGCGTGCAACGCCTCGGCGGTCTCGTGACCGGCATGGTTCGTGGAGAACACGACGACGTGCTGCCCGACCAGCACACCGAAGCGCTCGAGGTAGGCCCGGGCGGCCGAGGCGAGCATCACGCCCGGCCGGTCGTTGCCGACGAACGCCAACGGCCGCTCGTGCGCGCCGGCGGCGAGCACGACCCGCTCGGCGCGGACGTGGTGGATCACGTCGTTGCGCCCCGTCGCGCTGATAGCACAGGACGTAGCCGTCGTCGTAGATCCCGGACGCGGTCGTGTTCGCCAGCGTGGTGACGCCGGCCGGCGGCTCGAGGACGACGTGGTGCTCGTCGACCAGCAGCACCCGGCCGTCCGGCGCCGCGGCCTCCAGCGCGGCGACCCGCCCGGCGGCGCCCGCCCCGATGACCAGCACCTCGACGTGACGGTGCACATGGCGGGCGGGCCGAGGATCGACCGGCGCCTCGGGCAGCAGGCCCACGCCGGCCCGGCTGGCCACCCGCAAACCGTCAACTAGATTGACCATCGTCGCGGGGCGGATCGGCTCGAACCATGGCTCCGAGATCTCGACGAAGGCGTTCGGTTCCTCCACCCCGGCCGTCACGACGCCGCGCGGACGCCCCTGCAGCGGCGAGACGAACCCGGCGCGCTCGCCCGAGGCGAGCAGCGCGCTCGCCACCGTGTCGCCCGCGAAGCCGTCGACGTCGCGGCCGTCGAACGTGAACCGGATCGGGCGGGACCGGTCGATCCACGTGCCCCCGGACTCGAGTCGGCGCCCGGTCACAGCGGCGGCTCCTCGCCCTGGCGGTACGTGGCCAGCATGCGATGGGTCGCGGTGTCGCGGATCGCGTTGAACCATCGACGGCAGCCGGCGGCGTGCATCCACCGCTCGGCCCATCGCCCCTTCGGGTTGTCCCGCATGAACAGGAACTCGGCCCACTCGGGGTCGCTGAGCGCCTCGGGATCGGTCGGATAGGCGAGGTGCGCCTGCCCGCCGTAGCGGAACTCGGTCTCGTCGCGGGCGCCGCACCACGGGCAGCGGATCAGCAGCATCTAGGCGACGCCCTCGTCGAACGCGGCGACGAGCCGTTTCGGGGCGGTCATGCGCCACGCCTCGGTGATCAGCTCTTCCACCTCTCGGCGTTCGGCCTTGGCCACGACCACGCCGACCCAGCCCTTGGATCCGACGTACGACGGCACGAAGAACGCCTCGGGGTTCATCGCGATCAACGCCTGCTGCTCGTCGAAGACGGACTTGATCCAGAGATGCCGTTCCTGCTCGTCGAACATCGTGAAGATCTTCGCGCGCACCCGAAAGGTCGCGTCGCCCCAGGTCTCGCGCTCCTCCGCCTCGGGCAGCGACATCGCGAAGCGGCGAACGGTGGCCGCGCGCATCAGTGCGCCACCCCTGCGGCGCCGTGCTCGTCGATCAGGGCGCCGGTCGTGAACCGTTCCAGCGCGTAGGGCTTCGCAAGATCGCTCTGCTCGCCGGTCGCGACCGTTTCCGCGAAGGCCCAGCCGCTGCCGGGCGTGGCCTTGAATCCGCCGGTGCCCCAGCCGCAGTTCAGGAAGAGCCCCGGCACCGGTGTCGCATCGATGATCGGCGACGCGTCGGGGCAGATGTCGACGATCCCGCCCCACGTGCGCAGCAGCGCCGCGTGCTTGAAGACGGGGAACAGCTCCACGGCCGCGGCCATCTGGTGCTCGATCACATGGAACGAACCGCGTTGCCCGTAGCCGTTGTAGCTGTCGATGCCGGCGCCCATCACGAACTCGCCCTTGTCGGCCTGCGAGACGTAGACGTGCACGGCGTTGGACATCACGACGCAGTTGAGGACCGGCTGGTAGAGCGCGCTCACGAGCGCCTGCAGCGGGTGGGACTGCACCGGCAGGCGGAGCCCGACCATCTCGGCGAGGACGCTCGTGTGTCCGGCGGCCACGAGCGCCACCTTGTTCGCGCGGATCGGGCCACGCGTCGTCTCGACGCCCGTGACCGACCCCCCGTCGCCACGGAGGAAGCCCGTCACCTCCGCGTGCTCGACGATGTCGACCCCGCGTTCGCTCGCGCGGGTCGCGAGCGCCCACGCGACGCGGTCGTGGCGGGCGGTGCCGCCTCGACGCTGGAGCGCGCCGCCCATCACCGGGTAGCGCACGTCCGGCGAGATGTTGATGATCGGGCAGAACTCCTTCACCTGCTCGGCGTCGAGCATCTCGGCGTCGACGCCCTGCAGGTGGTTGGCCTCGACGCGACGGTTCGAGTTCCGCACCTCGCCGATGTGGTGCAGGACGTTGAGCACGCCCTTCTGATCGAACTGGAGGTCCCACTCGAGGTCGTCCTCCAGGCCCTCCCAGAGCTTGAGCGAGTGCTCGTAGATCGCGGCCGAGGCGTCCCACAGGTAGTTGGAGCGGATCACGGTCGTGTTGCGGGCGACGTTGCCGCCGGCGAGCCAGCCCTTCTCGACGATGCACACGTCGGTGATGCCGTGGTTCCTGGCCAGGTAGTAGGCGGTGGCCAGGCCGTGGCCGCCGCCACCGACGATGACGACCTCGTAGGCGTCCTTCGGCTCGGCGTTTCGCCAGTAGCGCTGCGGTTCTTCCATCGGCCCCCCGCGGCGCAGTCTGGCCGAACGGCACGGGTCCGGCAACGTCAAGATGCGCTGCGCGCAACGGAGGATTCGACTCCGCGACCCTGGCGGCACTACGATGCAGCGGTTTCCGGAACGGGGGTTGCCAGGTGCGCGACGAGTCGGGGGGATCGCTGCAGTCCGTGAACCGGGCGCTGACGGCGCTCGAGCTGGTCGCGGACGCCGGCGAGCTCGGCGTGAGCGAGCTGGGGCGCCAGCTCGGCGTCCACAAGGCGACGGCCTCGCGCCTGGCCGCGGTGCTCGCCGAGCGCGGTCTGCTCGAACGGGACCCCGTCACCGAGCGGTACCGGATCGGCTTCGGCCTCGTGCGTCTGGCCGGCGCGGCGATGAGCGGGCTCGATCTGGTGCGCCTGGCGCGGCCGATCCTCGAGACGCTGGCCGAGCGGGCGCGGGAGGCCACGAACCTCGGCGTGCGCAGCGGGGACGACATCGTCTACGTCGACCAGATCTCGGGCACGCGCTCGATCGTGACGGTCAGTTGGGTCGGCAAGCGCACGCCGATGCACTGCACGTCCAACGGCAAGGTGCTCCTCGCGTGGGCCGACGAGACCGACCGGGACCGGGTGCTGGCGGGCGAGCTCGAGACGTTCACGCCGCACACGGTCACCGACCCCGACGAGCTGCGCACCGAGCTTGTGTCGGTGCGCACCCGCGGCTACGCCCAGGCCCTGGAGGAGTTCGAGGACGGGCTGAACGCGGTCGCCGCACCCGTGCGGCAGGCCGACGGGCGCGTGATCGCGGCGCTCGGCGTGTCGGGGCCCGCGTTCCGCATGCACGCGGTGGACGTCCCGCGTCTGGGCATGCTGACCGCCGAGGCCGCGAGCGCGGTGTCGCGGCAACTCGGCTACCTCGAACGCCGGGTCGCCGGATGAGGGAGGGAGCGACGTCATGACGATCGAGTGGGGCTCGGATGCGCGAGCCGTGGACTCGATGCTGGAGGCGGTCGGCAAGACGCCGCTCGTACGCCTCCAACGGGTCGCGCCCGACATCGAGCTGTTCGCGAAGGTCGAGTGGTACGGGCCGACCGGCTCGGTCAAGGATCGGATCTACGCGCACATGCTGGCCAAGGCCGAGGCGGAAGGACGCCTGCGCGCCGGGATGACGATCATCGAGTGCACGACCGGCAACGCGGGCATCGCGTGCGCGGCCGTCGCGGCGATCAAGGGCTACGCGTGCACGATCGTGATGCCCCAGGGCATGAGCCCGGAGCGCCGGCGGATGATCGAGGCCTACGGCGCCAGCCTGGTGCTCACGCCGGGCGCGGGCAGCGACATCGATCTGGCCCTCGCCGAGATGCGACGCATCGTCGCCGAGGATCCCGACGACTATTTCTTCCCCGGGGAGTTCGAGAACCCCGACAACCCGCAGGCGCAGGAGGCCAGCGGTCGGGAGATCTGGGAACAGATCGACGGCCGGGTCGACGCGGTCGTGGCCGCCCAGGGGACCGGCGGGTGGATCACCGGCGTGACGCACGTGCTCAAGGCCCACGCGCCCGCGGTGGTCGCGTACGCGGTCGAGCCCGCGGAGTGCCCGCTGATCAGCGAACAGCGGTGGGGCACCCACGGCGTGCCCGGGATCGGCGACGGGATCATCCCGCGGAACCTGGACCTGGCCGCGATGGACGGCATCGTCACGGTCAGCACGGCCGAGGCGCTCGAGATGGCGAGGCGGCTGGCGCGCGAGGAGGGCCTGCTCTGCGGCCCGTCCTCCGGCATGAACGTCGTGGCCGTGCGGAAGGTCGCCGCCAAGCACCCCGAGCTGCGCCGCTTCGTCACCGTCGTGCCCGACACGGGGCAGCGCTACCTCAGCGGCGAACTGTTCGGCGAACGGATCGACGTGGAGGAGACCGACCGCGACCACACGCCGGACCCCGACATCCTGGCCCAGGTGGCGGCGCATCGCGACCGCCTAGAGTTCATCGGATGACCGAGCCCTGGGAACTGACGGCGACCGAAGCCCTCGCGCGGATGCGCGCGAAAGAACTCTCGCCGGTGGAACTGCTCGCGTCGGTCCGCGCGCGCGCCGAGGCGGTCGAGCCGACCGTGAACGCGCTGACCGAGCAACTCGCCGACCCGGCCGACGATGCGGCGCGCGAGTCCGAGGCGCGCTTCCAGCGAGGCGAGGGGATCCGTCCGCTCGAGGGCCTCCCCGTCGCGCTCAAGGAGGAGATGCCGGTCGAAGGCTGGCGCATGCGGTACGGCTCCTTGGCGATCGACGAGGTCGCCGAGCACACGGCGCCCGTGCCCGAGCGCATCTTCGCCGCGGGCGCGGTCGTGCACGCGCGCACGACCACCCCCGAGTTCAGCTGCGCCGGCTACACGCACTCCAAGCTGTGGGGCATCACGAGGAACCCGTGGAACCCCGACGTGGCCGTCGGCGGGTCCAGCGGGGGTTCGGGGGCGTCGCTCGCGAGCGGCACGTCGATGCTGGCGAGCGGTTCGGACATCGGCGGGTCGATCCGGATCCCCGCGTCGATCAACGGGGTCGTGGGGTACAAGGCGCCGCACGGGCGTGTGCCGACGTATCCGCCGTTCAATCTCGATCGCTACTGCCACGACGGCGCGATGGCGCGGACCATCGCCGACGCGGCGCTGTTCCACAACGTGCTCGCCGGTCCGCATCCACTCGACATGACGTCGTTGCGACCGAAGGTGGAGATCCCCTCGACGCTCGAGGGCATCGAGGGCATGCGGATCGCGCTCTCGATCGATCTCGGCTCGTGGGAGATCGACGAGGAGGTCGCGGCGAACACCCGCGCCGCCGCGGAGGCGCTGGAGGCCGCGGGGGCGATCGTCGAGGAGGTCAAGCTGCCGTGGTCGCTCGACCGGTTGATGAGCGCGGCACGGCGACACTTCGCCGCGATCTTCGGGACCTACATCGCGGAGGTCTGCGATGCGGCGCCCGACCTCGTGACGGACTACGCGATGGCCTGGGCCGACGACGTCCGCTCGCTGATCGGCGAGCCCGGCGCGTTCCTGCACGGTCTCGATATGGAGGGGGAGCTGTGGGTGCCCCTCGGCGAGCTCTACGAGACCTACGAGGCGCTGATCTGTCCGACGTGGGCCGTTCCCGGCATCCCGGCCGGCGACAGCCTGATCGGACAGCTCTTCGCCGACGGCGGTCCGAACGACCGGCAGTTCACGTGTTTCATGACGACGCCGTTCAACGTGTTCTCGGCGTGCCCGGTGTTGGCCGTGCCGAGCGGCGTGGCGCCGTCCAACGGGGTGCCGACGGGCATCCAGATCGTCGGGCGCACGTACGACGACGTCACGGCGTTCCGGATCGGCGCCGCGCTGGAGCGGGTGCGGCCGTGGACGGGATTGGCGCCCTCGCCCGCGTGAGTCTGCGCGATCGGTCTGCAGGCGCTCGTGGACGCCGACGTGTCGGCGTGGCCGACCATGCCGGCGCGGCTGCTTGTACGTGCTGACCCCCGACGTCGACGTCGAGGTGGCCGCCGGCGTCGCCGACATCGAGTCGAACCGGCCGCTCGAGCCCGGTGCGCGGTTCCGGATCGCCAGCGTGACGAAGCCGTTCGTCGCCGCGGCGACGTTGCGGCTCGTCGAAGACGGTCGCCTGTCGCTGGACGACACGGCCGATCGGCTGCTGCCCGGTGCGTACGACGAGCTGCTGCGGGATGGCGGGTACGACACCGCGGCGATCACGCTCCGCCATCTGCTGACCCACACGAGCGGCCTCTACGATTTCGCCGCCGACGCCTACGATCCGTCGATCCCCGGCGGTTTCACGGCGGAGGTCGCGAAGGACCCGGGCCGGCGGTGGACCCGGTTCGAACAGATCGCGTTCGCGACGACGCAGGGCAAGCCCTACGGCGACCCCGGCACGGTCTTCGGCTACTCCGACACGGGAGCCTGTCTCGTCGGCGAGATCATCGAGCGCACCACCGGGCAGACGATGGGCGCGGCGATCCGCGAGCTCGTGGGGTATGACCGGCTCGGCCTGACGCACACCTGGCAGGAGACGATCGAGCCCGAGCCCGCCGACCTGCCGCCGCTGTCGCACCAGTACGAGGGACCGCTGGACGTCGCCGACATGGACGCGTCGGTCGATCTCTACGGCGGCGGCGGCCTGATGTCGACGTGCGGCGACCTGGCCCGGTTCTTCCGCGGTCTGGTCCAGGGACGTGTGTTCCGCAACCCGGAGACCCTTGCCACGATGACGACGACCCTGCGGGGGATCCCACGAGCCGAGAGCACGCCGCTCGAGGACGATCCCGAGAAGGCGGCGATGTATCTGTTCCGTGCGCACATCGGGGGCGAGACCTGGTGGGGCCACGGCGGCTACTGGGGCACGACGGTGTTCACCTGCCCGGCGCGCGACGTCACGATCGTGGCCGGCCACCAGCGTTCGGACATGCCCGAGGAGTTCGACCGCAAGCAGATCGTGACCGACGCGTTCGCGGCGCTCGCCGACTGACGGTCGGAGCCGTGCGCGCCGTATCCTGCGGCCCATGACCACGTATCCGCTGTCGCCCGAAGACCGTGCCATCCAGGACCGCGCTCGCCGGTTCGTCGACGAGGAGCTGATCCCGTGGGAGCAGCACGCCGAGGAGCACGGCGGCGCGATCCCCGCCGAGGACAAGAAGCGGCACCACGACCTCGGCATCGAGCTCGGGTTCTCCGGCATGAACCTGCCGAAGGAGCTGGGGGGCGGCGGCTACACCACGCTGCAGCAGGTGCTCGTCTCCGAGCAGATCGGGCGTGTCACCAACGCGCTGGGCTGGTGCGTGCACACGCCCGCCGCCTGGGCGCCGGAGGTGATGACCCCCGAGCAGATCGAGAGGTGGCTCAAGCCCGCGATCCGCGGCGAGCGCCACGAGTGCTACGCGATCACGGAGGCCGGCGCGGGCTCGGACGTCGACGCGATCGAGGCCACGGCCCGGCGCGACGGCGACGCGTACGTGTTGGCCGGCGAGAAGATGCACGTCACCTCGTTCAACACCGCCGATCACATCTTCTTCCAGGCGAAGCTGGTCGGCGGGGAGCACGAGGGCGAGCACGTGATGTTCGTGGTCGACAAGGACACGCCCGGCGTGCGCCTGGTCGCCGAGCCGCGCTACACGCACACCTACCCCGACACGCACGCGATCGTCGCGTTCGACGACGTGCGGGTGCCGGCGTCGCAGCTGATCGGCGCCGAGGGCGACGGCATGGCGTTCACCTACGCGTGGTTCCGCTACGAGCGGCTGATGATCGCGGCGCGGTGCTGCGGGGCCGCCGAGCGTTTGATCGACGAGGCCACCGCGTTCGCGCAGCAGCGCGTGCAGTTCGGCACGCCGATCATCGAGAACCAGGCGATCAGCCACATGCTGGCCGACTCGCTGACCGAGCTGTGGGCCGCGCGGCTGATGACCTACCGGCTGGCCGAGAACATCGACGCCGGCGTCGACGTGAAGATCCAGCACGCGCAGTGCTCGATGGCGAAGCTGTACGCGAGCGAGATGGCGGGGCGCGTCGCCGACCGCGCCGTGCAGATCTTCGGTGGGCGCGGCTACATGCGCGAGAACGTCGCGGAGCGCTTCTGGCGCGAGGTCCGTGTCGACCGCATCTGGGAAGGCACGTCCGAGGTCCAGCGCAACATCGTGGCGGATCAGCTCGGCGAAGCGGGGCGCTCGCGCGCTCGTCGGCTGATCGCTGGAGGGAGACCGCGCCTGAGGGCAAGCGGAAGGGCTCCGGCGTGGGTGCGCCGAAGCCCTCCAGATCGTTCGTGTGGGAAGGATTTGAACGATCCCGCGCAGTGTCACACCACTCGGATTCCTCCGCAATCCGGACGTGGCAGCACGGCAGATGCACCAGGGAGGCGGCCTCAAGCGACGACGGCTGAGACGGCCTGCTCGATGTACTGCTTCGCCACCTCGGAGAACGGGCGATCCGCCTCCGGATCGAACTGCTCGACCGCTCGGACAAGGCCGCCATTCCCCGCATTGACGAGGTCATCGAGGGGAACGCCCCGGCCCTCGTACCGATGGGCGATCGGGATGACCAGTCGGAGGTTCGCCTCGATCAGCTTCTTGTACGCCGTCTGGTCACCGCCGCCGCTGGCGGCCGCGAGCGCCGTCTCCTCCTCGGCGGTCAACCGAGGGAACGTCTCCACTCGCCGCTGATAGTCGTCGAGCGGTTCCGACTCGGGCGTCGTGACGAGCTCCCCGGGTTAGCCGACGGTCAGGATCGAGGTGTCGTCGACCGGCCAGGTCAGGGTGACCTCGTCGCCCTCGTCGATCGTGTCGCTGGCGTCGCTCGACAGCTGGTGCACGATGAACCGGCGCTCGGCGGCCGTGTCCACGTGGAACTGCATCAGCGTGCCGAGGTAGACGATCTGCGCGACGGTGCCGGACAGGCGTGAGCCCTCGCCGGCGTCGACCGAACCCTTCGCGATCGCGATCCGCTCCGGGCGTACGGCCGCGAGCACGCTCGTGCACCGGCCGCGAGCTCGAGCCCCGCGGCCGGTGCGATGACGCGATCGCGCTCGTTGACGGTCATCACCGCACGGCCGTTCTCGACCGAGCTCACCGTGAGTTCCGCGGCGTTCAGCACGCCCACGAAGTCCGCCACGAACGGCGTCGCCGGTCGTTCGTAGACGTCGCGGGGCGAGCCGAGGTGCTCGATCACGCCGGCGTTCATGACGGCGATCCGGTCCGACATCGACAGCGCCTCCTCCTGGTCGTGGGTGACGTAGACGAAGGTCGTCTTCAGCTCGCTCTGGATCCGCTTCAGCTCCAGCTGCATCTGCTTGCGGAGCTTCACGTCGAGCGCGCCGAGCGGCTCGTCCAGCAGCAGGGCGGCCGGCTCGTTCACGAGAGCCCGGGCGAGCGCCACCCGCTGCATCTGCCCGCCCGAGAGCTGCCCGGGCCGGCGGTGCTCGAAGCCCTCGAGCCGCACGATCGCGAGCATCTCCGAGACCTTGCCGCGCGCTCGTCCTTCGGCACCTTCTTCAGCTTCAGGCCGTACTCGATGTTCTGCTGCACGTCCATGTGCGGGAACAGCGCGTAGTTCTGGAAGCACATGTTCACGTGGCGCTTGTTCGGCGGCACGCCCACGACATCGTCGCCGCGCAGCAGGATGTTCCCGTGGTCGGGCTCCTCGAAGCCGGCCACCATCCGCATCGTGGTCGTCTTGCCGCAGCCGGACGGACCGAGCAGGGTCAGGAACTCGCCCTCGCGGATGTCGATCGTGATGTCGTCGACGGCGGTCACATCGCCGAAGCGCTTCGTCACGCCACGGATGCTGATCGCTGGGGTCGTGTCACTCATCGGTGTGGGTCATCCTTTCCCGGTTCGCAGAGAGCCGAACTCGTCGGCGGCTGACGCCCGTCTGGGCCTCGAGCCGGCGTTCCGAGAAGAACCGGCCGACCTCGGAGGCCACGACGACGATGACCGACACGACGAGGACCACCACGGCCACGGCGATCACCGCGGCAGGCGCTCGGGCAGCCGCAGCTGCGAGTACAGGTACACGGGGAACGTGGCCTGCTCGCCCGCGATGAACGACGAGATCACGAGCTCGTCGAACGAGATCGTGAACGAGATCAGGAACGCCGAGATGATGCGCCGGCAGGAGCAACGGGAAGGTGATCAGCCGGAAGGTGGTCATCGACGATGCGCCGAGATCGCGCGAGGCCTCCTCGAGCGCAGCGGGGATCCGTTCCAGCCGCGGCACCATCGTCAGGATCGCGAACGGCATCGCGATCACGACGTGCCCGATCGCGGCGGTATACGGCGACAGCGGCACGCCGATCGCGTTGAACAGGATCAGCAGCGAGATCGCGAGCACGATCAGCGGGATCACCAACGGCGCGAGCAGCAGCCCCGACATGAGCCCCTTGGCGAAGAATCGCCGTCGCACCAAGGCGATCGACGCCGGGATCGCGAGTGCGGTCGCGACGATCGCGGTCATCGTCGCGACCTGCAGGCTCGTCTTCAGCGCCTCGAGGATCGCCGGGTTCGCCAGGAACTCGTGATACCAGCGCGTCGTGAACCCGAGCCACGGGAACGACACGATCTCGCTGTCGTTGAACGAGAAGACGATCAAGATCACGATCGGCGCGTACAGGAACACCACGAGGAGCCAGAACATGACCCACAGGTCCCGCCGGCCGTCCGTTCGAGATCGCCGGGTTCATTCCGTCACCGTCCGGACGTTCAGGTATCGCCCGAAGATCGCCAGCAGGATCGCCACCGTGAACAGCAGGAACATCGACATCGCCGAGCCGAGCTGCCAGTCGAAGCTCGCGGCGAACGAGCTCTGGATCACGTTGCCGAACATGAGCCCGCTCTTGCCACCCACGATCTGCGGCGTCACGTACTCACCGATCGTCGGGATGAACACGAAGACGAACGCCGCGATGACCCCCGGCGTCGACATCGGCAGCGTCACCCGGCGAAAGGTCGTCCATCGGCTCGCGCCGAGGTCGCTCGACGCCTCGAGCATCTGGAGATCGAGGCTCTCGAGCGACACGAAGATCGGGAGCGCGACGAACGGCACCCACGCGTAGGCGAGCACGAGGTAGACCGCGAAGATCGAGTTGTAGAGCCAGGGATGGTCGACTCCGGACTGAGGATGTGCGCGTTGCGGAGCGCCTCCTGGATCACGCCCTGCGGGTTGAGCAGCACGCGCCACGCCAGCACGCGCAACAGGTAGGACGTGAGGAACGGCGTGATGATCACGAGCAGCAGCGTGTACTTCCGGCGGCCCGCGACGAGCGCCAGCATGTAGGCGACGGGGTAGGCCAGGATCACGCACGTGATCGACACGCCGAGCGACATCTTCATCGACTTCCAGAACAGACCGCGGCCCAGCGGGCTGCCGAGGTAGGTCGAGCTGTGCAGGAAGTCGCGCCAGGGCTGCAGCGAGAGGTACTGGTCGTAGCTGATCAGCGTGAGCACGCCGACGCTGTACAGCCCGACGAGCACGACCGGGATCAGGAAGAACAACACGAGCCACAGCACGGGGACCGAGAGCAGGCCGAGGTTGACCTTGGCCGTGCCCCGACTTGCGCCGTCGTGGCGGTGTCGCCAACTCAGCGGGCGCGTGGATCGACATGCGGCGCCTAGAGCGACGCCTTCACTTCGTTCCATGCGCGGTTGTAGTCGTTGCGCTGCGGCTGGATAGCGGTCGAGGTAGCTCTGCGGCTCGCGACAACGACGCCTCCGGGTCGGTCGAGCCCGAACACCTTCGACGACGTCCGGGTCGATCTTCGACAGGTCGATGTCGAGGTTCGAGTGCCCGTAGCCCCAGGTGCTGACCAGCTTCTCGCCGACGGTCGCCGAGGCCCATGCGTCCGCGAACGCGTGCGCGTGATGGTAGTTCTGCGTGGTGTTGCGAAGCATGAGCCCCTCCACCCACGCGAGGGTGCCCGTCGATCGGACGGACGTACGTGACGTCCACCTTGTCCTTGAGCGCGACGTAGGCGTCCGGCCAGGCGTAGGTGGTCCACACGTTGCCCGTTCTGCACGTCGTCCCACATGTCCTGGTAGTTCACCCAGATGTTGTAGAGGTTCTTCCCCTTGTCGATGCAGTACTTGCTTGCACTGCCTCGAGCTCGTCGGCGGTCATGTCGAAGGTCTGGTTCGGCTCGATGCCCGAGCACGATCCGGCCATCTGGATGATCCACGGCGTGTCGAACCACGAGATGTGCCCGGGCCGCGTCGTCGGTGAACAGGTACTCGTAGGAATCGATGTTCGGGTCGAGCATGTCGGAGCGGATCAGCGGCGCCGAGTAGCCCCAGTCCAGCGCGATCTCGTACTGCTTCCCGTCGACCTGACCGGTCTGCCTGCGAGCACCGGGTTCAGCGCCGCGAAGTTCGGGATGAGCGATGTGTCCCACGGCTGGATAACGCCCATGGTGAGGTAGTCCTGGACGTAGCCGCTCTCCGGGTGGGTGATGTCCCACTCGAACCCGGCGGCCGTCTTGGCCAGGGCGCCCTCGGTGTTGACGAGGAAGCTGAACTTCGGCTCCTCGTACCCCGCCTTCAGGTAGTCGGCGAACAGCCACTTGGTGTCGTATCCCGCCCACTCGTGGACGTGAGCGATGCCGGGCTCATCCTCGATCGGGGCGATCGATGCCGTCGTGCCGGCGCCGGCTCCGTTGCTGTTGTCGACACTCTTGCGGCACGCTGCCAGCACCCCGCTCGCCCCGAGAACCCCCACACCCTTCAGGAACGTGCGTCGTGACGCCTCGTTGCCGAACACTGCATCGAACTGTCCCATCCCCGTGCCTCCTTGTTCCTGGCTCGACCCGCGGATGATGGTCCGCGGGCGTCGGATGCGCAAACCCAGGTCGCGCCGATGACCGACGTACGCACTCCTATACGTGTCAAACGTCCCATCCGGCGTCGACCGGGATGTCATGTCCGGTGATGTTTTTGGCGCCCGCCGACACGAGGAAGTCGATGGCGGCCGCGATGTCTTCCTCCTCGACGAAACGGCCGAGCGCCGTCTGGGCGGCGAAATCGGCGTAGACCTGCTCGGGGGTGGTGCCCAGCCGCTCCGCCTTCGTCGCGACGATCTTGTCCATGCGGCCGCCGTGGGTCACGTTGGGGCACACCGTGTTCACGGTGATGTCGTGGGGTCCGAGCTCCAGCGCGAGTGTGCGCGTCAGCCCCCGCACCGCCCATTTCGACGAGGAGTAGCCGCTTCGGTTGCGGTAGCCGCGGAGCCCCGAGGTGCCCGCCAGGTTGACGATCCGGCCACCGCCCCGGGCGATCATGTGGGGCGCCGCGTGCTTGCAGGGCAGGAACGTGCCCACGACGTTCAGATCGAGGATCGCGCGGAACTCCTCGACCGGATAGTCGGTGGCCGGCGTCTCGATCGGGCCGGTCCCGCCGGCGGTGTTGACGAGGATGTCGATGCCGCCGAACCGGGCGGCGACCGCGGCGACCATGGCCGCGACCTCGTCCTCGTCGGTCACGTCGCACGTGAACGCGGCGCTCCGGCGCTCCGGGTACTTCTCGTCGAGCAGCCGCGCGTGGTCCTCGAGGGCGGCCGTGTCCCGGCCGATCAGCGCGACGTCGGCGCCGTCGCGCGCCAGATGGTCGCTCACCACGCCGCCGATCCCCTTCGCCGCGCCGGTCACGATCGCGACCTTCCCGCCGAGCGGGCGCTGGTCGCTCATGCGCTTGCTCTCCCTTTCCGTTTCGCGGTGCGCGCGGCCGCCGGGGTGATCGCGCTGCGCGTGGCCGTGACCGGCGGCACACGGAGTCCGAGCGCCTTCGCGAGGACGGTCGCGGCCTCGTGGACGTGGGCCACGTCGTCGCGCACGCGCTCGGGCGTCAGCCGGGGGCTCGGCCCGGCGATCCCGACCGCGCACACGGCCTCGTTGCGCGCGTTCACCACCGGCACCGCGACGCCCCAGACGCCGAGGTTGGTCTCCTCATACGAGCTGGCCCAGCCGCGGGTGCGGATCTTCGCGAGCTCGTCGCGCAGCAGCCCCGGGTCGGTGAGCGTGGCGTGGCACAGGTGCTCGAGCGGGCTCGTGACGATCCGCTCGGACTCGTCGGGGCGCAGGAAGGCGAGCAGTGCCTTCTGCGAGGCCCCGGCGTGCAGCGGGAGCTGGCGTCCCGGCTGCACCGACAGCCGCAGCGGCTGCGATGTCTCGACCCGCTCGAGGCACACCGCGTGATCGCGGCCCGGCGACAGCACGGTGAGCAGCGCCGTCTCGCCGGTCTCCTGCGACAGGCGCCGGAGCGCGGGCAGGGCGACCGAGCGGAGGTCGACGACGGCGCGCGCCCGATCGCCGAGCTGGAGCGCCGCGATGCCCAGCCGGAACCGCTTCGTCTCCTCGTGCTGACTCACGTAGCCGTGGCGGCGGAGCGCGGCCAGGATCCGGTGCACCGTCGGGATCGGCAGCCCGAGCCGGCGGGCGACCTCGGTGGTGCTCCATTCCGGGTGCTCCTCGTCGAACAGATCCAGGATCGAAAACGTGCGCTCGAGCACCTGGAACGAGGGCTTGGGCTCGACGGGCAGCTCGCTGGGCGCGGTCGCCATGACGGCTCGGTGTCGCGCGCCTCAGCGGCGCACGACCACCATCCGCTCCTCGGTCATCTCGCGCACGGCGTCGTGCGGGCCTTCCTTCGTGTTGCCGGAGGCCTTCGTGCCGCCGTACGGCATCTGGTCCACACGGAACTGTGGCGCCTGGTTGACGGTGACCCCGCCGAAGCGCAGCTGGTGGATCGCGTCCAACGCGTTGGGCAGATCGCGCGTGAAGATGCCGGCCTGCAGCCCGTACTCCGTGCCGTTGGCCAGCTCGATCGCCTCCTCGAGCGTGTCGAACGACGTGATCGAGATCACGGGGCCGAAGACCTCCTTGTTCCAGACGGGCTGTGCCGTGTCGACCCGATCGAGCACCGTCGGGCGCCGGTGGCCCTCGCCGAACGTCCCGCCCGTCAGCTCGCGGGCGCCCGCGTCGATCGCCTCGGTGACCATCGCGTCGACCCGGTCGCGCGCCTCCGGCGTGATCGCGGGGCCGACATCGGTCGTCGGGTCGGACGGATCGCCCGCCTGTTGTGCGTCGGCGGCCGCGACCAGCTTGGCGGCGAAGTCGTCGCGCACGCTCGCGTGCACGATCGCCCGCTGCACGCTGATGCAGGACTGCCCGGCGAAGGCGTAGCCGCTGGTCGCGCTCATCGTGGCGGCGGCGTCCAGGTCGCCGTCGGCGCAGACGATCACCGGGGTCGCGTTCCCGAGCTCGAGCGTGACGCGCTTCTTGGCGGCCTTCGCCTTGAGGTCCCAGCCGATCGCGGCGGAGCCGGTGAACGTGAGCAGGCCGACCCGCTCGTCGGCGATCAGGGCGTCGGCGATCGGCACGGGCTCGCCGACGAGGACCGACATCCATGCGGGCGGCAGCCCGGCGCGGTGGAAGGCGCGGACCAGCTCGATCGCGGTCAGCGGCGCCTTGTCGGCGGGCTTGAGCACCACGCCGCACCCGGCCGCGACCGCCGGTCCGATCTTGTGTGCCGCCAGCGTCAGCGGGAAGTTGAACGGCGTGATCGCGGCGACCACCCCGACCGGCACCCGGATCGTGAAGCCGAGGTGTCCGGCGCCTGCCGGGTGCGCGTCGAGCGGGATACCACGCCCCGCCAACGACCGCGCCTCGACCGCGGAGAAGATCAGCGTCTGCACGCAGCGGTCCGCCTCGCCGAGCGCCTGCTTCATCGGCTTGCCGTTCTCCGCGGAGATCATCGCGGCGAACTCCTCACGGCGGGCCTGCACCTCGATGGCCACGCGGTCGAGGATCTCGGCGCGTTCCGCGGCGGTCAGCCCCGCCTGCATCGCGTCCCAGGCGCCGTCGACCGCGGGGCCGACGGCATCGGCGTCGAGCCAGGGGACCGCACCGACCGTGCGGCCGTCCCACGGGGAGGTGACCTCCACGGTCGAACCTCCAGCGACCTCTTCGCCGGCGACCACGAGGGACGTGACGGACGGTGCCTGCTGCATCCCTTGGACCCCCTGTCGGGTTGCCGGTCGACCGGCGGATGGTAGCATCCGCATCCCAGCTGTCGAGAGGGCTTTTCACCCAGTGAAATAGCCTACAAGGAGGTGCCGCCGATGGACCGTCCCGACCTCGAGCTCCTGCGCGGCGCGATCGACATGCACGCGCACACGGGGCCCGCGCTGTTCAACCGGCACATCGACGACGCCGCGCTCGCCGAGTACGCGATCCGCTACGGGATGCGCGGCTTCGTGCTGAAGGACCACGACGCGTCCACCACCGGCCGCTCCTACTACGTGAACCGGATGTACCCCGAGGTCGAGTCGTTCGGCGCCGTCGTGCTCAACCGCTCGGTCGGCGGCCTCGACCCCTACGTCGCCGAGGCCGCGCTGCACTACGGCGCCAAGATCGTGTGGATGCCCTCGAACCACTCCAAGTACCACGCCGACTTCTTCGACATGCCCGACTACCCGCAGTTCGGCCGCCCCAAGAAGCAGCTGCCCGGCGAAGGCATCAGCGTCTTCGAGGAGGACGGCGTCACGCTGACGAAGGCGGCGCGCACGATCTGCGAGGTGGTGGCGGCCAACGACGCGTCGCTCGCGACCGGGCACCTCTCGCTGCCCGAGATCCGCACGCTGCAGGACGCGGCGATCGAGGCCGGCGTCAAGAACTTCATCGTGACGCACGCGAACTGGTCGCTGTGCAGGCTCGACGTCTCGGTCCAGAAGGAGCTGATCGCGAAGGGCGCGACGATCGAATACGTCGCCTGCTCGTGTGTCTCGCCGATCTTCTGGGAACAGCAGCCCGGTGAGCTTGCCGAATGGATCATGGAGCTCAAGGGCGACCACCTCGTGTTCGGTTCCGACCTCGGGCAGTTCGCGGGGCCGCCGCACCCGGAGGGACTGCGCATGCTGCTCGCCGCGCTGCTCGGCGTCGGCGTTCCGTTCGAGTATCTGGAGAAGATGACGAAGGCCAATCCCGTCGCCGTGCTGGGCCTCGAGCCGGGCTGGACCCCGGCGGTGCCGGCCGACCTGCCGGATGCGCCCGCGCGCCGCGAGGAGTCCGAGTGACGAGCTACTGGCATCCGTTCGCCGACGGCGCCGCGGTCGAGGCCGCCGGCGAGCTGTCGATCGTGCGTGCGGAGGGTTCCCATATCTGGGATGCCGACGGTCGGCGCTACCTGGATGCCACCGCGAGCCTCTGGTACTGCAACGTGGGGCACGGACGCCCGGAGATCGGCGCCGCCGTGGCCGAGCAGATGCGCGCGCTCGAGAGCTACTCGACCTTCCAGGACCTGACGAACCCCGCCGTGTCGGCGCTGGCCGATCGGGTCGCCGCGATCGCCCCGATGGCCGATGCGAAGGTGTTCCTGACGAGCGGCGGGTCCGATTCGATCGACACGGCGACCAAGATGGTGCGGCGCTACTGGCAGCTCGTCGGGCAGCCGGAGCGCACGATCCTGCTTCGGCGCGAACGCGCGTATCACGGGATGCACGTCGGGGGCACGTCGCTGGCCGGGATCGCGCCGAACCTGGCGGGCTACGGGCCGCTGCTGCCCGATGTCGAGGAGGTGGCGTGGGACGACGCCGACGCGCTGCGCGCGACGATCGAACGGCTCGGCGCCGATCGCGTCGCGGCGTTCTTCTGCGAGCCGGTGATCGGCGCCGGCGGGGTGTACGCGCCGCCGCCCGGGTACCTCGAGCAGGCGCGCGCGGTCTGTCGCGAGACCGGCGTGCTGTTCGTCGCCGACGAGGTGATCACCGGGTTCGGACGGACCGGCGAGTGGTTCGCCAGCACCCGGTGGGGGCTCGATCCCGACCTCGTGACCTGTGCGAAGGGCATCACGAGCGGGTACCTGCCGCTCGGCGCGGTGCTGGTGGCGCCGACCGTCTGGGGACCGTTCTTCGCCGAGGGCGCGGGGATGTTCCGCCACGGCTACACCTACTCCGGGCCACGCGGCGGTCGCGGCGGCGGCGCTGGCCAACCTCGATCTCATGGTGAGCGACGACATCCTGGCGCGGGCCGTCGAGCTGGAGGCGCACCTGGCCGAGGGCCTTCGCCCGCTGGCGGATCACGAGCTGGTCAGCGAGGTCCGCGCGGGCACCGGCGTGCTGGCGGCCGTGCAACTGGATCCGGAGCGCCTGCGCGCCGACGCCGGTTTGGTCGGCCGGGTGGTGCCGGCGTGCCGGAAGAACGGCATCATGACGCGGACGCTGGCGACCGGCGCGATCCAGATCTCGCCCCCGCTCGTGCTTGCCGACGACGAGGTCGACGAGCTGGCCGCCGGCCTCGGGCGCCGCGCTCGACGAGATCGGATAGACGATGCGGATCGGGATCCCGACCGAGGTCAAGAACCACGAGTACCGGGTCGCGGCGACCCCCGAAGGGGTCCGGGAGCTGACCCACGCGGGGCATGAGGTGATCGTCCAGACCGGCGCCGGCCTCGGGTCCGCGATCCACGACGAGCAGTACGTCGCGGCCGGCGCGTCGATCGCGCCCGACGCCGACGCCGTGTTCGGCGCCGCCGACCTGATCGTGAAGGTCAAGGAGCCGCAGCCCGAGGAGTACGAGCGGTTCCGCGCCGACCACGTCCTGTTCACGTACCTGCATCTGGCCGCCGACGAGCGGCTCACGAAGTTCCTGGCGGAACGCGGGGTGCGCGCCGTGGCCTACGAGACGGTGCAGCTGCCCGACGGACGCCTGCCCCTGCTCGCGCCGATGTCGGAGATCGCCGGCCGGATGGCGCCGCAGGAGGGCGCGAAGTACCTCGAGCGACCGCAGGGCGGTCGCGGTGTGCTGATGGGCGGCGCCAGCGGCGTCGCGCCCGCGCTGGTGGTCGTGCTGGGCGGCGGCATGGCCGGCTGGAACGCCGCCGAGATCGCCGCGGGCCTGCAGGCCGAGGTGATCGTGGTCGACAAGAACGTCGACCGGCTGCGAGAGATCGACCGGATCTGGCGCGGTCGCATCCAGACCGTGATGTCCTCCCGTCTGGCGATCGAGGAGCTCGTCCTGCGCGCCGATCTCGTCGTCGGCGCCGTGCTGGTGCCGGGTGCGAAGGCGCCGCATCTCGTGTCGGCGGAGCAGGTGCGCGCGATGCGATCGGGCGCGGTGCTCGTCGACATCTCGATCGACCAGGGCGGGTGCTTCGAAACCTCGCACGTGACGACGCACGCCGACCCGACGTACGTGGTCGACGACGTCGTGCACTACTGCGTGGGCAACATGCCGGGCGCGGTGCCGCGCACCTCGACCTACGCCCTGACGAACGTGACGCTGCCCTACGTCCTGGCGATCGCCGGCGCCGGCGTCCAGGAGGCGGTGCACGAGGACCCGGCGCTGGCGCTCGGCGTCAACACGTGGGACGGGGTCGTGACGAACGAGGGAGTCGCCGCGGCCACCGGCACGACGGCGACGCCGCTTGCATCGATCGTTGGCTAGAGGGGTCATGACCATGCAGCGAGCGGTTCCGATGGTCTCCTACGAGGACTGCGCGTCGGCGGCCGACTGGCTCTGTACCGCGTTCGGATTCCGTCAGGTCGGGGAGCGGCTCCTCGACGACGAGGGTCGTGTGATCCACGTCGAGCTCGATCGTGCGGGAGCCCGCGTGATGCTCGGGTGGCCGGGACCGGCCTACCGCAGCCCTCGCCGTCATGCCGCTTCCTGCGCGGACGCGTCGGCGTGGCTCGAGCCGCCGTTCGTGGTGGATGGGGTCCTTCTCTACGTCGAGGATGCCGATGCGCACCGGGCGACGGCGCGCGAGGCCGGCGCGGAGATCGTCCGCGACCTCGAGGACGCCCCGCCCGGCCGGCTCTACGTGGCCGCAGACCCCGAAGGACACCGGTGGATGTTCGTCCAACCGCCGGCGGCCGTTCCTCGCTCGAGTTCCACTGGATGAAACGCGGTTGAGCCTGGTGAGAAGGCGTCCCTATCATCCGATGACGCAGCAGGGAGGACGCGCGTGTTCGTGAAGCCGTTCCGCTACGAGAGAGCCGCGTCGCTCGCCGACGCCGCCGCGATGCTGCGCGAGGCCGCGGGGAGCGCCAAGGTCCTGGCCGGCGGGCAGAGCCTGTTGCCGATGATGAACCTCGGCGTGCTCGACCTGGAGGCGTTGATCGACGTGAGCCATGTCGAGCACGCGCGCGGCGTCGAGCGGGAGGACGGCTACCTGTCGATCGGCGCGCTCACGACGCACGGCGAGCTCGAGCGCGACCCGGCGATCGCGTCCGGGCAGCCGCTCGTGGCCGAAGCCGCCCGGTGGATCGGGTCGTCGCGCATCCGCGCGCGCGGCACGCTCGGCGGCTCCCTCGCGCACTCCGATCCCGCCGCGGAACTCCCGCTTGCGATGGTCGTCGCCGGCGCCACCTACGAACTGACCGACGGGGCGACGAACCGCAGCGTCCCCGCCACCGAGTTCCACGAGAGCTACTTCACCACCGCGCTCGCCGAGGACGAGCTGATCGAGCGTGTCCGTGTGCCCGTGCTCGGCCCCGGGTGGGGCTGGGGGTTCGCGGAGGTGTCGCGTCGTCGCGGCGACTTCGCGTTGTGCGCGGCGGCGGCGCTCGTCCGCGTGGCCGACGGGCGGATCGTGGAGTCGCGGCTCGGTCTCGCGGGCGTCGGCGACCGCCCGATGCGCCTCGGCGCCGTCGAGATCGCGGTGGAGGGGGCGGACGCGGCCGAGCTTGCGGAGCGGATCGGTCCGCTCGAGGGGCTCGAGCCCGTCAGCGACATCAGCGCGACCGCCGAGCACCGTCGCCACCTTGTCGCGGGTGCTCGCGGTGCGCGCGCTCACCGACGCGGTCGCGCGCGGGGTGGCGGCGTGAGCGCGACCGACGTGACGGTGACCCTCACCGTGAACGGCGCGCCGACGACCCGCACGACCGGCGGGCACCTGTCCCTGTTGCGCTGGCTCCGCGACGTCGCCGACGTGACCGATCCCAAGTACGGCTGCGGCGAGGGCGTCTGCGGCGCCTGCACGGTGCTCGTCGACGGCGAGCCGGCGAGCGCGTGCATCGTGCTCGCCGCGCAGGTCGACGGCTCGGCGGTCACGACCGCCGCCGGGCTCTGCGAGCCCGGCGGCTCCCTGAGCCCGCTACAGCAACGCTTCCACGAGCACCACGCGGCCCAATGCGGGTTCTGCACGCCGGGCATGCTGCTGTGCGCCCACGCGATGCTCCGCGACGCCGACGCGCCGATGACGCGCGACGAGATCCGCGAGCAGCTGCACGGCAACCTCTGTCGCTGCACCGGCTACACGGACATCGTCGACGCGATCGAGGACGCCCAAACGCAGGGCATCACGCGATGACGGGCGAGATCCACACCTCGAAGCTCGAAGAGCTCCGCGTCGTCCACCAACCCCTGGCGCGCCACGACCAGGCCGAGAAGATCGCGGGCACGACGCGGTACGCGGGCGATCTGGCGTTCGCGGGCATGCTGCACGCGCGTCTCGTGCGCTCGCAGGTGCCGAGCGCGCTGCTGACCCGGCGCGACGTCACGGCTGCGGCCGCGGTGCCCGGCGTCGTCGCGGTGCTGCTCGGCGAGGACGTGCCGAACAACGAGGTCCGGGTCGACGTGCCCGGCCAGACCGTCGCGGTCGGCGCGCTGAAGGCCAGCATGCAGGTGCTCGCGACCGACCGTGTGCGCTTCCACGGGGAACCGATCGCGTTGGTGATCGCGGAGACCGAGGACGCGCTCGCCGTCGCCTGCGAGCTGGTCGAGGTCGAGTACGACGATCTGCCGGTCGTGAGCGACCCCGAGGCGGCTCTCGCCGACGACTCCCCGTCGGTGCACGAGGGCGGCAACCTCCTGGCCGAATGGCACATCGATCGCGGCGATGTCGACGGCGCGTTCGCCGAGGCCGCGGTCGTCGTCGAGGAGACCTACCGCACGCAGTTCGTCGATCACGCCTACCTCGAGCCCGAGGCGGGCGTCGGGTGGCTCGACGACGACGGCGTGCTGAACCTCCGCGTCGCCACCCAGGTGGTCGAGCACTACCGCGACGTCGCCAAGATCCTCGGCGTGCCCGACGCGAAGGTGCGCGTGATCGCGCCCTACGTCGGCGGCGGCTTCGGCGGCAAGGAAGACATGACGGTCGAGCCCTATCTGGCGGTCGCGGTCCACCGCACGCGCAAGCCGGTGCGGATGCTCTGGACCCGGAACGAATCGCTGCTCGCCCGCGCGAAGCGGCATCGCAACGTGATGCGCTACCGCACGGCCGCCGACGCCGAGGGCACGCTGCTCGCCCACGACATCGAGATCGTGTCCGACGCGGGCGCCTACGCCTATCTGTCCGCCCTGGTCCTGCTGTACTCGACCGTGCACGCGTGTGGCCCCTACCGCGTGCCGAACGTGCGGATCCGCGCGAAGACGGCCTACACGAACAACCCGCCGACCTCGGCGTTCCGCGGGTTCGGCGGGATGCAGATGGTGCTCGGCTACGAGTCCCAGATCGACGAGGTGTCGCGCAGGCTCGGGATCGACCCCGGCGAGATCCGCAAGCGCAACGCGTTGGCGCGTGGCGATCGTCTGCCGGTCGGTCAGGAGATCATCACCGAGGTCCAGCTCGCGCAGACGATCGACGCCGTGCGCGAACGCGCCGGCGACAAGCCCGCGCCCAGCGGGCCGCGCAAGGCGGTCGGGCGCGCGATCGCCTCGAACATGCAGTCCTACGGCAGGCTCGTGTGGCTGAACGACAGCTCGGCGGCCTGGATCGGGTTCCAGATGGACGGGTCGCTCACGGTCCGCTGCGGCGTGCCCGACATCGGCGGGGGGCAGGCGTCCTCGCTCGGTCAGATCGCGAGCGAGATCCTCGCCGTCGACATCGATCGGATCAGCGTGCATTTCGGCGACTCCGCGCTGACACCGCTCGCCGGCACGACGACCGCGACGCGGCAACTGCTGATGTCCGGCAACGCGACGTATGAGGCGGCGGTGCTGCTGCGCGACCAGGTGCTCGGCGCGGTGGCGGCCGAGACCGGCCAGCCGCCCGAGTCGTTGCGCCTCGAGCCCGGCGAGATCGTGGGGCCCGACGGCGCCACGCCGCTGCTCGCCGCCCTGCAGGTCTGCCGCCGCCGGAACGTCCCGATCGAGGCGCTCGGCACGTTCTTCGGGCCGAAGGGCAAGGAGGTCACGCGCGACCTCGACGGCGACCGGATCTTTCCCGATTTCACGTTCGGCACGCACCTGGCAGACGTCGAGGTCGATCTGGACACCGGCCAGGTGCAGGTGCTGCGCTACATCGCGGCGCACGACGTCGGCCGTGCGATCAACCCGATGAGCGTCGAAGGACAGATCGCCGGTGCCGTGGTGCAGGGGCTCGGCCAGGCGCTGCTCGAAGACCTCGTCGTGCAGGACGGCGTGAACCTCACGCCCGGGCTGTTCCAGTACATGATCCCGACGGCCACCGATGTGCCCGACATCGAGTCCGTGATCCTGGAGTCGGGGGAGGGCCTCGGCCCGTTCGGCGCGCGCGGGATCGGCGAGCCGCCGATCGGGCCGCCGATCGCCGTGATCCCGGCCGCGATCGCCGACGCCGTCGGCGCGCGACCGACCACGCTGCCGGTCACGCCCGAGCGCGTGCTCGACGCCGTCGCGCGCGGGGGCCGCGACGCGACGTGACCGAGACGACCACCGTCGAGGAGCTCGAGCGCGATCCGTATCCGGTCTACGCACGGCTGCGCCGTGAGGCGCCCGTCGCCTGGATGCCCGCGGTCGGCCTGTGGTTCGTGACCCGGTGGCAGGATCTGGTGGACGCCGCCGAGGACCCGGTGCGCTTCCCCGCCGCGGTGCCGGGCTCGCCGCTGGACCGAACGTGCGGTGGCCCCACGGTGCTGACCGTCGACGGTGAGGCGCAGACGCGCTGGCGCGAGCCGATGGAGCGCACCCTTCGGCCGCGGGAGATCGAGCAGACGGCCCCCGAGATGGTGGCGGACATCGCGATGCGGCTGTTGGACGACATCGAGTCGCGCGGCGAAGCGGACCTGATGGACGCGTACTGCGAGCCGCTGGCCGTGCTGTCGCTCGCCCGAGCGATCGGCCTTCCGGAGCAGCTCGACGCGCCGACCCTGCGCCGATGGTTCCACGACATCGCGGGCGGCACCTCCAACTACGAGAACGACCCGGCGAAGCAGCGTGTCGCCGACGCGACCGCCGCCGAGGTCGACGCCACGTTGCGTCCGCGACTCGAACGGCTCCTCGCCGAGCCCGACGGGACGATGCTCTCCCACATGCTGCACGCCGAGGAGGGCGATCTCGATGCGCGCATGCGCGGGTTCCTGCCGACGCTCAAGGTCGCGCTGATCGGCGGACTCCAGGAGCCGGCGCACGGCCTCGGCTCGACCGTGGTCGGTCTCCTCCAACACCCCGACCAGCTCGACGCGGTGCGCGGCGACCCGGGCATGTTGATCCGCCGCGCGGTCGACGAAGGGCTGCGGTGGATCTCACCGATCGGCACGCAGGGCCGTGTGGCGGGCCACGACGCCACGCTGGCCGGCGTCACGATCCCGCCGGGCGAGGCCGTCGGGCTGATGGTGCCGTCGGCCAACCGCGACGAGACGGTGTGGGGCGAGCGCGCCGACGAGTTCGACCTGCGACGGACGAAGCACGCCAACGCGGCCTTCGGTTTCGGACCGCACTTCTGCGTCGGGCACCAACTCGCGCGGATCCAGATGCGCACCGGGCTGCGACTGCTGCTCGAGCGGTTCCCGCGGCTGCAGCTCGATCCCGAGCGTCCGCCCGTGTTCCGAGGGTGGGAATATCGCGGCCCCGCGACGCTCGCCGGTGCGTTGGTGATTCTCGCGACATGAGAGCCGCTTGTTCCCAGCGAGAAGCGAGTCCTAGACTCGATCGATCCGGAGGCTCCGGCACGCCTCCACCACCCGACGGAGGGAACCGACCATGACCCAGGGCGTCGAGGAGTACGAGCGCAGGACCCCGAAGGGGAAGGCCGCGTGGGAGGCCGCCGCGAAGGTGATCCCCGGCGGCGTCGGCAGCGCGATCCAGTTCAAGCCGCCCTACCCGCTGTACCTCGGCGACTCGAAGGGCTCGCGGGTCTGGGACCTCGACGGGAACGAGTACATCGACTACTCGCTGTGCTACGCGGCGATGGTCGCCGGCCACGCGAACCCGATCATCGTCGAGGCGATCCAACAGCAGGCGGCGCACGGCACGCTCTACGGCATGCCGACCGAGCTCGCCGGGCAGCTCGCCGAGGAGATCATCCGGCGCTACCCGGGCTCGATCGACATGATCCGGTTCACGCAATCGGGCGTGGAGGCGACGCAGACGGCGATCCGGCTGGCGCGCGCCGCCACCGGGCGCAAGACGATCGTCAAGATCGAGGGCCAGTACCACGGGGGCACCGACCACCTGCTGGTCTCGATCGGCGGCGCGCCACCCGATGCCGCCGGTCCCGACACGCACCCGAACGCGACGGCCGATTCGGCCGGTCTGCTCCCCGCCTCCACCGAGTACACCGCCGTCGTGTCGTTCAACGACATCGAGATGATGCAGCGCGCCTTCGACGAGCACGACGGCGACGTCGCGGGCGTGATCATCGAGCCCGCGATGACCAACGGCGGCGTGATCCCGCCGCTCCCGGGCTACCTCGAGGCGGTTCGCGCGCTCTGCACCGCCAAGGGCTCGGTGCTGATCATGGACGAGGTCAAGCTCGGCTGCCGGATCGCCCCCGGCGGTGCGACGGAGTACTGGGGCGTCAAGGGCGATCTCGTCACGCTCGCCAAGGCGATCGGCGGCGGTGTTCCGGTCGGCGCGTTCGGCGGCCGGCGCGAGCTGATGGAGCACGTCACGCCGCTCGGCTCGATGGTGCACTTCGGCACGTACAACGCCAACCCGCTGGCCATGGCCGCCGGGCTCGCCTGCCTGACGAAGGTGATGGTCGACGACGCCTACAAGGAGATGACGCGGCTGACGACCCGCCTCGCCGACGGCATGCGCGAGGTCTTCAAGGACAAGGGCGTCACCGCGCACGTGACGCAGGTGAACACGCTGGGCGGCTTGTTCTTCGGGCTCGACGCGCAGCCCGACACGTTCCGGGAGGCCTGCAAGAACGACGTCGCGCGATGGGACGACTACTGGTTCGGCATGCTGAACCGCGGCGTGATCCCGATGGGCTCGGCCTGGTTCGAGGAGTTCTCGATGTCGGCGCAACACACCGACGAGGACGTCGACCGCACGCTGGAGGCGTTCGAGGACTGCATCGGCGCGATCGCCGGCTAAGACTCACTCTGGTGAGGGGTTGGGCGGCGGCGTCCGACGTTTGTCCCCGATCCGCCGGATGAACGACAGACGTTGCGACTCCAAGAGCACGATCACGAGCGCCGTGACCATGATCGGGCGTCCAGATGACGCCCGCCCCCGCCAACGCGCCGATCGCCGCCACGGCCCACGACGCGGCGGCCGTGGTCAATCCCCTCGGACCGCCGTCCTGGTCCCCCCGGAAGATGATGCCGGCGCCGAGGAACCCGACGCCTGCGGCCACGCCCTGGATCACGCGGTCGGCGGTCAGCGGGAACATCTCGACGCCGAGCCCGACGAACGCCGCCGAGCCGAGCGCGAGCAACGCGAAGGTCCGGTCCCCGGCGTTCTTGCCCCAGTACTCGCGCTCGAGGCCGATCAGGTAGCCGAGCCCCGTCGCGAGCGCGATCCGCCCGAACAGGACGAACTGATCGTGTAGCTCCATGGGGCGAGCATAATCCCGGGTTCGTTACCCTGGGCGTCTGCATGGAGGGAGTGATACCCGTGGAACGCATCAGCCATTGGGTCGGCGGCAAGGTCGTCCCGGGCGAGTCCGGGCGCACCGGTCCCGTCTTCAACCCGGCGACGGGTCAGCAGACGCACGAGGTCGACTTCGCGACGACCGAGGAGATGGACGCGGCCGTCGCCACGGCCGCCGAGGCGTTCCCCGCCTGGCGGGCGACGTCGCTGTCCAAGCGGGCCGACATCCTGTTCCGCATCCGCGAGCTGCTGGAGCAACGCAAGCCCGAGCTCGCGCGGATCGTGACGAGCCAGCACGGCAAGGTGCTCTCCGATGCGGCCGGCGAGATCCAACGCGGGATCGAGAACATCGAGTACGCCTGCGGCATCCCCAACCTGATGAAGGGCGGGTTCTCCGAGCAGGTGGCGACCGGGGTCGACACGTACTCGATCCGCCAGCCGCTCGGTGTCGTGGCGGGCATCACGCCGTTCAACTTCCCGGCGATGGTGCCCATGTGGATGTTCGCCAACGCGATCGCCTGCGGGAACACGTTCATCCTGAAGCCCTCGGAGAAGGACCCGGGCGCCTCGGTGTTCGTGGCGGAGGTGTTGCAGGAGGCGGGCCTGCCCGACGGCGTGTTCAACGTGGTGCACGGCGACAAGGTGGCGGTGGACGCGATCCTGGCGCACCCGGACATCGCGGCGGTCTCGTTCGTCGGGTCGACGCCGATCGCGCGATACATCTATGAGACCGGCACGCGCAACGGCAAGCGGGTGCAGGCGCTCGGCGGCGCGAAGAACCACATGATCGTGCTGCCCGACGCCGATCTCGACATGGCGGCCGACGCGGCGGTGTCGGCGGGCTACGGCTCGGCCGGCGAGCGCTGCATGGCGGTCAGCATGGTGGTGGCCGTCGGCGGCATCGGCGACGAGCTGGTCGCCAAGATCGCCGAGCGTCTGCCGAAGATCGTCGTCGGACGACGGGACCGAGCCCACCGCCGAGATGGGGCCGCTCGTGACGCGCGAGCACCGCGACAAGGTGGCGGGCTACCTCGACTCGGGCGCGGCCCAGGGCGCGACGGTCGTGCGCGACGGCCGCGAGGACCCGGTGTACGCACGCGACGGGTTCTTCCTGGGCGTGTCGTTGCTCGACCACGTCACGACCGACATGGACTGTTACCGCGACGAGATCTTCGGCCCGGTGCTCGGCGTCACTCGCGTCGACACGTACGCGGATGCCGTCCAGATGGTGCACGACAATCCCGTACGGCAACGGCGTGGCGATCTACACCCGCGACGGCGGCGCCGCGCGCCGGTTCCAGTTCGACATCGACGTCGGCATGGTGGGCGTCAACGTGCCGATCCCCGTGCCCGTCGCCTACTACTCGTTCGGCGGCTGGAAGGCGTCGCTGTTCGGCGACAACCATATGTACGGGCCGGAAGGCGTGAACTTCTACACGCGGGGCAAGGTGGTCACCGCCCGGTGGCCCGACCCGGCGACGTCGTCGGTCGACCTCGGGTTCCCGCGGACGCGCTAGCCGGCGCGGGCCGGTGAGCCGCGCCCGACGAGGCGCGCGATCGCCAGCACCGCCAGCGCGACCAGCCCGATCGGGATCGCCATGAGCGCGACGGGTCCGAGGATCCCGACCGCGTTGTGGATGCCGGTGAGGAACTCGATCTCGTGGCCCGCGTTGAAGCGGTCGTACCCGGACGCGCCGATCGACTCGAGCACCTGCCCGAACGCCCCCATCGCCGTGATCACGAGGATCCCCGCTCGGACCAGCGAGGCGCGGCCGCCCTCCGGGGCGTCCACAGGAGGCCGACCGAGACGAACAGCGCGATCGAGAGGAACCCGAGGACGAGGTGCCCCGTGGCGTGCGTCCTCGCCTCGCCTTCGGCGACCGCGAACGCCAACGTCAGGGAGATCGCCGCGAGCACCAACCAGGCGATCGCGAGACCGACGACGCCCCGCTTCGCGCGCAGGCCGCTCCGCGTGTCCTCGCCGCTCGGGGATCCCATGGCGGCCCACCCTATCCTCCCGATCTGCGGGGCGGGTATCGTCGGAGGCTCCAGGAGAGAGGGAGCGAGATGAACACCGAGGAGCTGCTGCAGCGCGAGGACCAGGCGTGGTTGGCGTTCGTGGACGCGTTCGCGGCGGTGCCCGAGGACCAGCGTGACCAGCAGGGCGTCGTGCCCGGCTGGTCGACGCAGGATCTGGTGTGGCACTGCGGGTACTGGGCCGGCTACGTGGGCGACGCGCTCGAGCGGATCGGCCGCGGCGAGACGCTGCCGGACCAGGACTGGGACGCGGTCAACGACAAGGTGATCGAGGACGGTCGCGGCATGCGCTGGGACGAGATCATCGTCCAGTCCGAGCACAACCGGGAGCGGGCGCGCGCCGCGCTCCAGGCGTTGTCGACGATCACCGACGAGGCGCTCGAGGAGTTCACCGGCGAGACCTACGAGCACTACGAGGAGCACGCCGCGGAGATCCGCGCCTTCACCGGCAGCTAGTCCAGCACCTCGACCGGATCGCCGATCCGGATCACGCCGGGCTGCTCGACGTCGCCGTAGACGCCCAGCAGCAGGTCGGTGCCGACCTTGCGGTACTCCGCGAGCGCCTTCAGGACCGGCGCGTTCTGCACGCCGGAGTCCGGATCGAGCGTCGTCATGACGCAGCGCGGCATGCGGTCGCCCATCCGCACGATCGCCTCGCCGAACCGCACGCGCTTGCCCTGCCAGGCGTCTTCCTCGAAGGGCTCGACGCCGTCGACTTCGATCAGCATGCGGAACCGCCGCGGGTCCAGAGCCGCGTCGCCGGTGTGCCCGCCGACGTCGGCAACCGATGCCCGGGACACGACCGAGACGCGGTGGGCTCCGCCGCCGTACTCGGGCTCGTCCACGCGCCACAACGACAGCGTGTCGTCGCCGGCGACCTCGCGCACGAACGCGTCGAAGGCGTCGTCCACGTGGCGCGCCGGCACGGCTCGATCGAAGAGGTGCACGTCGATCCGCTCACCGTTCGCCATGCGCCGACGCCTCGACACGCGCGTCGCCGAGCACAAGCTCGAGGCGGTCGGCCGCAGCGTCCCAGCGCGATCGGATCGGCATCAGGCTCGCCTTCGAGATCCCGGTGACGCGCTCGCCGGTGCTTCGGGCACAGATGAACCGGCGGTCGCCCACCGTCCCCTCGGCGCGGAGCTCGATCTCGTCGGGCTGTTGCAAGGCGGTCGACTTCACCGGCGTGATGTTGAATCCGGCGACAACGGGCATGCAGGAGATGGTATCGACCGCCTACCGGAGGCGTGGATCGAGCGCCTATCCTGAGGGTCTACCGACGAGGAGCCCGACGATGCAGACCACACACATCCGCTACGACGAAGCCGAATGGCGCCCCCGCCCGACCCTGACGGGCGCCGACTACACGAGCACCGCGGTCTATGACGAGGAGCGCGAGAAGGTCTGGTGGGGCGACTGGGTGTGTCTCGGCCGCACCGAGGAGCTGCCGAACCCCGGCGACTACATCGTGCGGGACCTCACCGGCGAGTCGGTCTTCATCGTGCGCAACGAGCAGGGCGAGCTGCACGGCTTCTACAACGTGTGCAGCCACCGCGGCACGAAGTTCCTCGACGACGAGCCGGCCGCCGGCAACGTGCGCAAGGCGTTCGTGTGCCCGTACCACGCGTGGGCCTACGACCTGAACGGCCGGCTGATCGGCTCGCCCAACGTCAAGGAAGGCGAGCTGTTCGACCGCGGCGACTACCCGCTGCACGGCTTCGCGGTCGAGACCTACGGCGGCTTCATCTTCGCGAGCCTCGCGAAGGAGCCGCGCCCGTTCATGGAGTTCCTGAACGAGGGCGCGGAGAGCGTGACCATGTTCGACCGGTTCAAGCTCGACGAGCTGCGCGTCGGCGTGCGGATCGTCTACGAGGTCGCCGCCAACTGGAAGATCGTGGTGGAGAACTACAACGAGTGCCTCCACTGCCCGCAGGTGCATGCCGAGCTCGTGCAGGTGGTCCCGCTGTTCCGGTTCGGCGAGGTCTGGGACGAAGAGACGCGCGATGACGGCAACTGGATGCGCGAGGGCGCGACGAGCTTCACGATGTCGGGCGAATCGGAACTGCCGAAGTTCCCCGATCTCGCAGCCCGAGGACTACTCGATGTACTACGGCGCGTACCAGTACCCGAACCTGCTGTTGAACCTGCACCCGGATTGCGTCATGTACTACATCGGCTATCCGAAGGGGCCCGATCACACCACGGTCGTGTCCGAGTACCTCTTCCGGCCCGAGACGATCGCGGACCCCTCGTTGTTCAAGCCGGAGCCGGTCGTGGAGCTCTGGGACCTGATCTCGAAGCAGGACTGGGAGATCTGCCAGCGCGCGCAGACCGGCGTCGGGTCGCGCGCGTTCACCACCGGGGTCTACCCCCGGCAGGACCGGTTCCTGTACGACTTCAACGAGCGGTATCGCAAGGAGATGGGCCGTCCGCTCCTCGGCTGATGCGCCGATGACGACGTTCACGTCTGCTCGGCGTCCCCATCGACTCGGTGGGTCGATCCGGCGGCACGGAGCACGCCCCCGCGGCGTTCCGCGCGCTGACGCGCGCGGACGACCCGTGGGCGACCGACGCCGGCGATCTCGACGTGCGGATCCGCGGCGACGTCCGCGATCCCGCCTCCGGCGTGATCGCGATCGACGACGTGCTGGACACCACCCGCCGCGTGGCCGACGCCGTCGCGGACCTCACCGCCAAGGGCTCGCCGGTCCTCGTGATGGGCGGCTGCTGCGCGCTGCTGCCCGGCGCCCTCGCGGGCGCTCGCCGGACGTTCGGCCGGGTCGGGCTGGCCTACCTCGACGGACATCTCGATCTCTACGACGGCGAGACCTCGCCCACCGGCGAGGCGGCCGACATGCCGATCTCCGTGGTGCTGGGTCGCGGACCCAAAGCGTGGGTGGAGGCGGCCGGCGGCACCTCCGCACCCGACGGACGTGACGTTGCTCGGCCCGCGCGATCTCGAGGAAGCCCTCACCTACGGCCACCCGCATCCCGACGAGATCCCCGGATTGTCCTTCGTCGACGCCGACGGGGTCCGTCGCGACGGGCCCGCGGTCGTTGGCCAAACGGCGGCCGATCGCATCGCCCGCGACGCCGGGCACCTGTGGGTGCATCTCGATGTCGACGTGCTGGACGAACTGGTCTTTCCCGCGACCGACTACCTCGACCCCGGCGGGCTGGATCTCGCGCAGGTGACCGATCTGCTCGGCCCGCTGCTTCGCTCGCCGGCGATCGTCGGCTTCTCGGTCGGCTGCTACAACCCCGACAAGGATCCGGACGGTTCCTCCGGTCGCGCGCTCGTCGAGATGTTCCGGGCGGCGATCGGCGGCGAAGGCTCGAGGGCCGACGGGTATCCTTCGGGCACATGACGATCCCGGAACATCTGGCAAACCGCGACCTCGATCCGTCGATCCTGGAACCCGTCTCGGAGCCGCCGCCGCGCGCCCGGGTCGTGATCGTCGGCGGCGGCGTGATCGGCTCCTCGATCGCCTACCACCTCACGAAGCTCGGCATCACCGACGTGCTCGTCGTGGAGCGGACGCGCCTGACCGGCGGCACGACCTGGCACGCGGCCGGCCTGGTCTCCCAGGTCCGGGGGACGCACGCGCTGACCGAGCTGTCGCGCATCAACGCGTCGCTCTACGCGGGGCTGCCGGCCGAGACCGGCGTCGAGACCGGGTTCCGCCGCGTCGGTTCGCTCACCCTGGCGCGGACGCCGGGGCGGATGCAGGAGCTCCGGGGCGCCGCGGACATGCACCGCGAGTTCGACGTCGAGGCCCGCGTCCTGGAGCCGGCGCAGGTGCGCGACTCGTGGCCGATCGCGGAGGTCGACGACCTGGTCGGGGCGCTGCTCGTGCCCACCGACGCCACCGTGAACCCCGGGGATGCGACCCTGGCGCTCGCCAAGGGGGCGCACGATCGCGGCGCCGTGTTCGCGTTCGGCGTGACGGTCACCGGGTTTCGCATCGAGCACGGCGCGGTGACCGGGGTCGAGACCGACCGGGGGCCGATCGAAGCGGACACGGTCGTCCTCGCCGCCGGGCTCTGGACCTCGGAGCTTGCCCGGCTCGCGGGCACGTCGGTCTCGCTCTACCCGGCCGAGCACGTGTGGGTCATGACGGAGCCCATCGACGGTGCGGAGGAACGGTTCCCGTTCCTGCGCGATCTCGACGGCTACTTCTATGTGCGGCACCACGGCGGATCGCTGGTGGTGGGGGCGTTCGAGCCGAAGGGCAAGCCCAAGGCGCCCGGCGACGTGCCGACCGACGGATTCGCCGAGTTCGGCGAGGACTGGGATCACTTCGCGCCGGTGCTCGCCGCCGCGCGCGAGCGGCTGCCGGCGCTGCGCGACACCGGCTTCAAGCACTACCTGCGAGCCCCCGAGAGCTTCACGCCCGACGCCAACTTCCACATCGGCGAGTTCCCCGAGGTGAAGAACCTGTTCGTGGCGGCGGGGCTGAACTCGCAGGGGATCATCTTCGGGCCCGGGGTCGGGTTGGCGCTCGCGGAGTGGATCGTCGAGGGTCACCCGACGAAGGACCTGACCGAGGTCGACATCGCGCGCATGGGTCGCTGGGCGAACAACCGGTCGTGGCTGCACGACAAGACGCACGAAACCCTCGGGCGGCTGTACGCGATGCACTGGCCCGCGCTGCAGTACGAGTACGGACGTGGGGTGCGCCGCTCGCCGCTGCTGCCGCAGCAGCGAGCGGCCGGTGCCGCCGTCGGCGAAGCCGCCGGCTGGGATCGCGCCGCCTGGTTCGAGCCCGGCGCTCGGGCCGAGCCGCTGTGGATCTACGACTTCGATCGCCCGTCGTGGTTCGGGCCCGTCGCCGAGGAGATGCGCGCCACGCGCGAACGTGTGGCCCTCTACGACCTCTCGACGTACGCGAAGTTCATGGTGCAGGGACCCGAGGCGGTGGCGGGCCTGCAACACCTGTGCACCTCCAACGTCGACGTCGAGATCGGGCGGCGTCGTCTACACGCTCCTGTGCAACGAGCGCGGTGGGATCGAGATGGACCCGACCGTCACGCGGCTCGACGAGGATCGGTACCTCGTGCTCGCGCCCACGCTGTACCAACGGCGGACCGAGATGCTGTTGCGCAACGGGCTGCCGCCGGGCGCGACCGTGACCGACGTCACGAGCGGCTACGCGACGCTGCACATCGCCGGGCCGGACAGCCGAGCGGTGCTCTCGCAGCTCACGGATCAGGATCTCTCGAACGATGCGTTCCCGTTCCTGTCGGCGCACGCGATCGACCTCGGGTGGGCGAAGGCGACCGCGCTTCGGGTGTCGTTCACCGGCGAGCTCGGATGGGAGCTGCTGGTCCCGACGGAATTCGCCGCCGACGTCTACGACAAGGTCGTCGCCGCCGGCGCCGTCCACGGCATGCGCCACGCCGGCGCCTTCGCGTTCGACGGATTGCGCCTGGAGCGCGGCTTCCGATCGTGGGGTCACGACATCGGGGTGCTCGATGACCCGTACGCGGTCGGGCTCGGGTTCGCGGTGCGGTCCGACAAGGAGGACTTCGTCGGGAAGCGGGCGCTCGCCGAGCGGAAGGATGCGCCGCGCGAACGGGAGCTCGTGAGCGTCAAGCTCGAGGATCCGGCCCCGATGCTGTGGCACGGCGAGCCGGTCGTGATCGGCAAGGAGCGGCTCGGCTACGTGACCAGCGGCGCCTACGGCCATCACCTCGGCGCCGCCGTCGGGCTCGCGTGGGTCCACGGCGATCTCGCGACCGACCTGCCGGTCTCCGTGGAGGTTCGTGGCACGAGGCATCGCGCGAAGCTCAGCCGCGAGCCGTTCTACGACCCGACCGGCGCCCGGCTTCGCGACCGGCCGAGTAAGCTGCGTTCGTGACCGTCGATCGGATCGAGTCCGTCCTGCAGCTGCACGGTCGTTCCGACATCGACATCCTTCTCGCCCGGTATCTGTCCCCGAGCGAGGCCGGTGGCGATGGCGGGCCGACCGCCGGCTCCGTCAACATCAAGCGTCTCTACGGGCGCCCGGCGGATTTCCGCGTGGTCGTGCGGGCGATGGCCGGAACCGTGCCGTCGGCGACCGGGGCGATCGGGTCTGCCGACGTCGACTCGATGCCGCTGGCGACCGCGGTCGCCTGGACGCTCGGGCTGCCCGCGGTCTACGTCCGAGACGAGCCGAGGCAACACCTCGTGAGCTACGGGGATTCGGCGGCGCCCGACGGGGAATCGCTGATCGGCGAACGGCTCGACCCCGAGACCGTCGTGCACGTCCTCGACGACAGGGTCACGACCGGGGAAACGGCAGAGCGGGCTGTCGCGCTCTATCGGGGCGCCGGTCTCGTCGTCGACGAGATGAGCGTGGTGTTGGGCGGCGCGCCCGAGGAGCAGCTGGTGCAGCTGGCGGCGAGCCTGTCCCTCACGATCCTGCACGTTCTGGTGCGCCGGTAGACGCCAGAAGCGATACCGCTGGTGCGATCGACGAGAGGTCAGAGCTCGATCTCCGGCGCGACTTCTTGGAGGCCCTCGATCGAGACCGCGATGAACGTGTCGAGGGGTAAACCGATGCTCTCCTCGACGTCGTAGACCTCGTCGCGATTCACTCCCGGCGCGAACGACTTGTCCTTGAGCTTCTTCTTCACGCTGGAGATCTTCATGCCGGTCGCCTTCTCGGGTCGGACGAGAGCGGCTGCGACGAGCAGCCCAGCGACGGCGTCGGCGTGCACGATTGCCCTGGACAGAAGATCGGTCCGAAGATCCTCGTAGGCATGGGCGAGGACGCCGTTGACGATGCGCTCGTCAACGACGATCTCGCGGAGCCACTCGGCGGCGAGCAGCGCGTGGCGCGCTCCCTCGTCACCCGTGTGGTCTTGATCGAGGTCATGGAACAGACCGGACGTTCGCGCCTCCTACCTGCTACGTCTGCTCCGTGCCCGTGAGTCCCCACAGCTCTTGGTCCTCGCCGAACCTGCGCGCGAGCGCGCGCATCACGCCTTCGACCGAGATCAGGTGTCGGTAGGTCGTCTCCTTCAGGCATTTCTCGTGCGCGAAAGCACGGGCGGCGGTGCGATCCATCAAGGGCTCGGTCACGCCACGATGATATGTGTCGGTCGCGCTCCTCGTTCCGGCTCGACGCCGGGGGAACGAGCCTAGTTCTCGAGGCCGATCAGCATGTTGGCCCACTCGGTGCAGATGGCGTACATCCGCTCGGGCGTCATCACCGTGTCGTTCAGAAGCACTTGGATCGCCAATCCGTCCGTCATCGCGCTGAACTGCACGCCGAGCTCGTCGGCGTCGTGTCCCTCGGTGGGGAACTCGCCGGTCTGCCGGCCGTAGCGGATCACCTCGGCGATGAACTGCGCCCACCGGCGGTCGAGGCCCTCGCGCTCCTTGGCCATCTGCGGATCACGCAGCGCCCGCACCCAGATCTCCAACCACAGCGCCCACTCGTCGAGCAGCTTGTACTCCGGGAGGTAGCCGGGGACGGAGAGCTCGATCACGCGCCGCAACCGATCGAGCGCCGACGGCATCTTCCGCAGCTCCCGGGCGGTCTGCAGGTAGAACTGGTCGTTCGCATACGTCAGCGCCTCGACGAGCAGCCGGTCCTTCGACTCGAAGTAGTAGAGGATCAACCCCGGCGACACGCCGCAGGCCTCGGCGATGTCCTGGATCCGCGTCTCGGCGAGCCCCCGATCGGTGATCACCCGCGAGGCGGCCTCCAGGATCTCCTGGTGGCGATCGCGTTGGGGCTTCTGGCGGGTCTTCGTCGTCATCGATGCTCCTGAGTAACGAGCAAATCGGGAGGCTCAGGCGGGGTCGGATTGACCCGTCGTTCAACGCACTGTACCCGTTTGACCTGCGGCGTCAACCCCCGAGCCGCCGCCGAGGGCGGGTTGACTGGTCGTTCAGTCAAGGTCCATGATACGGGCCTCATCTCAGGGGAAGGATCCAGCGGCATGGCTTCGAACGTCTACGACGCGATCATCATCGGCGGTGGGCACAACGGCCTGACCAGCGGCGCCTATTTCGCACGCGAGGGCGCCCGGACGGTGGTCCTGGAGGGGCGCCACAAGACGGGCGGCGCCGCCGACACGAGCGCTCCGTTCGCCGACCACCCCGACATCAACGTCACGACCTACTCCTACGTGATGTCGCTGATGCCGCCGACGATCATCAAGGAACTCAAGCTCAAGCAGTTCGGCTACGACGTCACGCCGTTCGGGCCGTACTTCCAGGCCTTCCCCGACGGGCGCGCGATCACGGTCTATGCCGACGACCACCAGAAGAGCTACGACTCGATCGCGCAGTTCTCCAAGAGGGACGCCGACACCCTGCCGAAGTGGGAGGAGTGGCTCAAGGGGGTCTCCGACGTGCTCGGTCCGCTGCTGTTGCAGGTGCCCGCGCACGTGGGCTCGATGAAGCCGGGCGACCTGCTCGCCACGCTGCAGTCGGCGTGGCGGATGCGCAAGCTCGGGGAGCGCGGCGTCGGCGACGTCACCCGGCTGTTCACGATGTCGGTCAGCGACCTGCTGAACGACTGGTTCGAGTCCGACGCGATCAAGGCGATGCTGACGGTCAACGGCGTGATCGGCACGTGGGCCGGTCCCGACGAACCGGGCACCGCCTACGTGATGCTGCACCACTCGATCGGCGACGTCGGCGACGGCCACCTCGGCTCGTGGGGCTTCCAGCAGGGCGGCATGGGCGCGGTCAGCGACTCGATCCGCAAGGCCGCCGAGGCCTTCGGCTGCGAGGTCCGCACGAACGCGAAGGTGGACAAGATCCTCGTGCGCGGCGGCCGCGCGGTCGGCGTCGTGCTGGAGGACGGCAGCGAGCTCCGCGCCCCGGTCGTCGTCACGACGATCCATCCGAAGATCGCGTTCCTCGATCTGATCGATCGCCACGAGCTGCCCGCCGATTTCGTGTGGGACATCGAGCGATGGAAGACGCGCAGCGGCGTCGTGAAGGTCAACGTCGCGATCAGCGAGCTCCCCAACTTCACGTCGGTGCCCGGCACCGAGATGCAGCCGCACCACACGGGGTCGGTCGAGCTGTGCCTGAGCCCGCGAGTACGCCGAGCGCGCCTTCCAGGATGCGCACATGGAGCGGAAGGCCTCCACGGCGCCCTTCGTCGACGGCACGATCCCGACCACGCTGGACAAGAAGCTGGCGCCCGAGGGCACGCACGTGTTCTCGATGTTCTCGCAGTGGGTGCCCGACGACTGGAACACCGAGCCCCATCGCGACGAGCTCGACGCCTACGCGCAGCGGATCTTCGACGGCTACAACGAGCTGGCGCCGAACTTCCGCGACTCGATCATCGACTACCAGGTGATCGGTCCCTACGACATGGAGCAGGACCTCGGGCTGATCGGCGGGAACATCTTCCACGGCGAGCTGTCGGTGGATCAGCTGTTCCACATGCGCCCGGCGCCCGGCTACGCGGACTACCGCACGCCGTTGCGCGGCCTCTACCACGGGTCGTCCGCCACGCACGCCGGCGGCGGCGTGAACGGCATCCCCGGCTGGCAGGCCTTCCGGATGGCCAAGAAGGACAAGGCGCTGGGGAAGAAGTAGCGCGTGGCAGAGGAACCCTCGCAGATCCCGGACGGCCGCACGCCGATCCAGCGCATGCTCGAGGCGCGGTCGGTGGCGATCGTCGGCGCCTCGATCAAGCCGGGCTCGCTCGGCGAGTCGATGCTGGCCGAGCTGCGCCGCGGCGGGTTCGACGGCGCGATCTATCCGGTCAACCCCGGCTACGACGAGGTCGCGGGGCTGCGCTGCTACCCGTCGATCCTGGAGGTGCCCGAGCCGGTCGACCTCGCGATCCTCGGCGTGGCGAACGCCCGCGTGGAGCAGGCGCTCACCGACGCCGCGGCGGCGGGCGCGGGCAGCGCGGTCACGTTCTCGTCGCTGTACGAGGAGCCGGGCGACGGTCCGGACCTGCGCGAGCGGCTGCGCGCCATCGCCGTCGCGCACGACATGGCGTTGTGCGGCGGCAACGGCATGGGCTTCATGAACCAGGAGTCCCGCGTGCGGGCGACCGGGTTCCTGACGCCCGAGCACCTGCGTGACGGGCCGGTGACGTTCCTGTCGCACAGCGGGTCCGCGTTCTCGGCGATCGCCTTCAACGACCGCGGGATCGGGTTCAACCTGCTGGTGTCGAGCGGCCAGGAGATCGTCACGACCCAGGCCGACTACATGGCGTATGCGCTCGGGCTCTCGAGCACCCGCGTGCTCGCGCTCCTGCTGGAAACGGTTCGCGATCCGGCGGCGTTCCGCGCGCAGTTGGCGCGGGCCGCGGAGCTCGAGATCCCGGTGCTGGCCATGAAGGTCGGTCGCACGGAGGCGTCGCAGGCGATGGTGACCGCGCACTCCGGCGCGCTGGCGGGGGAGCACGGCGCCTACGAGGCGCTGTTCGAGGCCTACGGCGTGCACGAGATGCGCACGCTCGACGAGATGGCCGACACGATGGAGCTGTTCTCCTGTCCCCGGCGGGTGCGCGGTGGCAGCGGGATCGCGAGCGTGCACGACAGCGGCGGCGAGCGGGCGATGTTCGCCGACCTGGCCGCCGACCTCGACGTGCCCTTCGCGCGGATCGGCTCGCAGACCGTCGCGCGCATCGCCGACCTGCTCGATCCCGGCATGGAGGCGGAGAACCCCCTGGACGCCTGGGGGACCGGGATCGACGGCGACGCGATCTTCCTGGGTGCGTTCGCGGCGTTCGCCGACGATCCCGAGGTCGGGGTCAGCGTGTTCTGCGTCGACATGACCCACCAGGGCGAGCCGTACAACGAGGGCTATCTGCAGATCTCGATCGACCGTTTCGAGGCGACCGACAAGCCGTTCTGCGTGCTGTCCAACCTCGCGAGCGCGGTGTCGTGGGACGAGGCCAAGGTGCTTCGAGACCGCGGCATCCCCGTGCTCGAGGGCACCGAGAGCGGGTTGCGGGCGCTGCGGCATCTGCTGCGCGACGCGGCCTGGCGCGCCCGTCCGCCCGCGGCGGCGCCGGCACCCGTCGACGACGCGGTCCGGGAGCGGTGGCGGGCGCGGCTCTCCGAAGGCATGCCGATGTCCGAGCTGGGCGGGCTGGCGCTGCTCGCCGACTACGGGCTGCCGGTGGTGGCCGCCCGCCCGGTGGTGACGGCCGCCGACGCGATCGACGCCGCCGACGCGATCGGGTACCCCGTCGTGCTGAAGACGGCCGCCCCGGGCATCACGCACAAGTCCGATGTCGACGGCGTCCGCATCGGGCTTGCCCGACGCCGACGCGGTCCGCGACGCGTACGAGGACATCGCCGGGCGCCTCGGTCCCGAGGCCGTCGTCGCCGCCATGGTGCCCGCGGGGGTCGAGGTCGCGCTCGGTGTCGTCGTGGATCCGACCTTCGGCCCGCTGGTGCTGGTCGCGGCGGGCGGCGTGCTCGTGGAGGTGCTGCACGACCGACGTCTCGCGCTCGCTCCGCTCGACGCGGACGAGGCGCGGCGCCTGATCGACGGTCTGCAGATCCGCCCGATCCTCGACGGCGTGCGCGGCGCGCCGCCCGCCGATGTCGACGGTCTCGCCGACGCGGTGTCGCGACTGTCGGTGTTGGCCGCCGATCTCGGCGACCTCCTCGCGGCGCTGGACGTGAATCCGATGATCGTGTCGCCCGATGGCTGCATCGCGGTCGACGCGCTCGTGGAGCCGCGGCCGTCCGACCTGACCGCGGCCATACTGGTCGCATGATCGATCCGTTCGCCGCGTATCCGGGCTGCGTCGTGCTCGACGGCGGGCTCGCAACCGAACTCGAGCGCCGCGGTGCCGATCTCCGGGACCCGCTCTGGTCGGCCCGCGTCCTCGTCGAGGATCCGGCGCTGATCGTCGAGGTCCATCGCGCGTATGTCACGGCGGGCGCCGACGTGATCACCGGCGCGAGCTACCAGGCGAGCTTCGAGGGGCTGGCGGCGCGAGGGTTCGATCGCGCCGCCGCGTCCCGACTGCTCGCGCGAAGCGTCGAGCTCGCCCGCGAGGCGGTGGACGATCGCCGCGTGCTCGTCGCCGCCTCGGTCGGCCCGTACGGCGCGGTCCTGGCCAACGGGGCGGAGTACACCGGCGACTACGAGCTCGGCGCGGCGTCGACCGCACGCGCGGCGCTGCGCGACTTCCACCTGCCGCGGGCGGAGGTGCTCGCCGCCGCCGGGCCCGATCTGCTCGCGATCGAGACCATCCCGTCGGTCGTGGAGGCCGAGGCGCTCGTCGAGGTGCTGGACGCGCTGGGTGACGTGCCGGCGTGGGTCAGCTTCTCCTGTCGGGACGGCGCCCGCCTCAGCGACGGCACCCCACTGGAGGATGCCGTCTCGATCGTGGCCTCGAGCCCGCAGGTCGTCGCGGTCGGCGTGAACTGCACCCCTCCGGCCTTCGTGCCCGAGCTGCTCCGGCACGCGCGCGCGATCACGGACGCAACCCTGGTCGCCTACCCGAACCGCGGCGGGACCTGGGACGCCACGGCCAAGACGTGGACCGGCGACGCGGTCCCCGACGGGTTCGGACCGCTGGCGCTGGATCTGCGGGCGGCCGGGGCCCGCCTGATCGGAGGATGTTGCGGCACAGGGCCTTCCGACATCGAGGCGATCGTCGCAAGCGTCCGGTCATAGGCGCCGGCCGGCCCTTTACGAGGGCGTTCCTCCTGCCGACAACTCAGAGATGGCCACACAGCTCCGACAGAGGCCCCGCGATGGGGCTCCGCGCCCTTCGATCCGCGACGCTCATGCGCAACCGGCGGTTCATGCGGTTGTGGACGGCCCAGATCATCTCCAACCTCGGCGACTGGGCCTACAGCCTGGCCGTGGCGATCACGTTCACCGCGACGCTGCAGGGTGGCGCGCTGGTGCGGGCGATGGCGACGCTCCTCACGGTCGAGGGAGTGACCTCGACCGTGGTCGGGCTCACGATCGCCGGCCCGATCGCCGACCGATACCCGCGAGCGAGGGTCATGGTCGTGGCGGATGTCGTGCGCTGCGCCGCGGTGGCGTCGCTCCTCCTGCCGAACGGGCTCGCGTGGGCGCACATCATGGTGGTGGCTGCGGTGCTCGGGTCGTTCCGCTCCATCTTCCATCCGGCGATGATGTCGTCGGTCCCCACGATCGTGACCGGCGACGAGCTCGCCGTCGCCAACGGGGTGCTCAGCGCGACCTTCCACCTCGCGATCATGATCGGACCCGCGATCGGGGGAAGTCCTGGTCGCCACGATCGGCGCGGACGGCGCGTTCGTCTTCAACGCCGCCTCGTTCGCCGTCTCGGCGCTGCTGTTGATCGGGCTTCGATTGTCGGGTCCGGCGCGGGATCGCGCGATGGTCGGTCGCTTCACGCCGCTCGAGGATCTCGTGGAGGGCGCTCGATTCCTGTGGCGCTCGCGGGTCGCGCGCGGGGTCACGGTCGTCATGGGGTTGTCGTTGTTCCTCATGGCCATGCAGACGGCCTTCCAGCCCGCCTTCGTCGGGGAGGTGCTCGTGCCGTCCGACGATCTCGCCAAGCGGGCGGAGGTCATCGCGGCGATGGTCGCCATGTTCGGCGCGGGGATGGTGCTGGGATCGGTCGTCGGGCCGGCGCTCACGCATCGTGTGCGCCCCCGCTTGCTGTTCGCCTCGGCCACGGCCGTCGTCGGGTTGGCGTTCGCCACCGCCTCGCGACAGCACGACATCCCGGTGGTGGTCGCGGCATGGGGCGTCGCCGGTCTGAGCGGGGGGATCGTGAACGTGTTGTACGAGACGTTGCTGCAGGTGCACACGCCGGACCGGTTCCGCGGACGTGTGTTCGCCACCGTGGAGTCGGTCTCGGACGGTGCGTACGTGCTCGGGGCCGCGATCGTCGCGCTGTTCTGGACGGCGACGACCCCCAGCACGGCGTTGCTTCGCGTCGCGTTGGGGTTCGGCGTGGTGGCGATCCTGACGCTGTGGCTGCTGCCCGACCAAGCGAGCGTGCGCGGGGAACCGGACGACGAGCCCTGACCGGACTTGCCGCCGACCCACCCGTCGTCCATCATCGGAGCCATGGCAGGCATGTTCGGCAGCAGCGGCAAGACCAGCAACCCGATGGGCACGGTGGGCACGCTCGTCGGTGTGATCGGCGCCGCGTTCTCCGTGATCCTGTGGATCTATCAGTTCAATCCGGATTCCTCGTTGCTGGGCTCGTACTCGATCCAGATCACGAACGGCGGGCCGATGGCCGACCAGCTCAGCACGTTGGCGCTCGTGTTCGGGCTGATCGCGGTGATCATGGGCATCGCCGGCGGGCTCGGCGGCCGCGGCACGACCTCCACGATCGCCTCGATCCTGCTCGGCGTGGTCGCGCTGTCCTACCCCGTGCTCAACGCGCTGCACCTGGTGGAGCGGTACGTGCCGAACCCGGTCGGCTAGCTCGGCCACCCGGCGTAGGCGCCCGGGCCGCGCTTGCGCAGCTCGTTGCCGATCACGATGCGCTGGATCTCCGACGTGCCCTCCCAGATCCGGTCCACGCGCAGCTCGCGCCACATCCGCTCGACCGGGAACTCCCGCATGTAGCCACGACCGCCGAAGATCTGCACCGCCCGGTCGGCGATGCGCCCCGCCGCCTCGCTGCAGAACAGCTTCACGGCGCTCGCCTCCGCGTGGAGCTGCTTGCGATCGAGCCCGCCGCGGGCCGCCTCCCAGCACACGCGATACAGCATCGACTTCGCCGCCATGATCTCGACCGCCATGTCGGCGAGCATGAACTCGATCGCCTGGAACTCGGCGATCGCGCGCCCGAACTGGCGGCGCTCGGTGGCGAAGGCGAGCGCCTCGTCGAGACACCGCTGCGACGCGCCGACCGTGCGCGCGCCGATCATCAGCCGTTCCTCGACGAACCAGTCCTTCGTGAGCTCGAACCCCTGCCCGACCTCGCCGAGCACCCGGTCGTCGCCGACGCGCACGTCCTCGAACGCGAAGATCGGGTGCTCGAAGACGAACGTGTGGGTGTACTTCGGGGTCCGCACCAGCCGGACGCCGGGCGTGTCCTTGTCGATCAGGAAGATCGTCGCCTTCGCCGGGTCCCCGTCGACGTGCGCGTGCACCAGGAAGAAGTCCGCCACATCGCCGCTCGTCACGTGCCACTTCTCGCCGCGCAGCACCCAGTCGGCGCCGTCGCGCGTGGCGGTCGTGGCGACCATCGTGACGTCGGAGCCCGCGTCGGCCTCGGTGATCGCGTAGGCATCCCGGCGTTCCCCCGCGCACGCCGGCCGCAGGAACCGCTCCTTCTGTTCCTCCGTGCCGGCCGCCAGCGGGATCGACGGCCGCCACGGGATGTCCCACAGCGCGCCGGTCACGTGGCCCCACTGCTCCTCCACGAGCATCACCTGGAAGGTGTCGAACCCGCGGCCCCCGTCGGCCTCGGCGTGGTTGATCGCATGGAACTCCCAGTCGAGCACCGACCGTTTCGCGGCGGCGGCACTCGCGGGCGTCAGGCCGTCGTGCTCCTCGCATTCGAGCTCGAGAGGCCGCAGCACCTCCTCGGCGAACCGGCGCGCTTTGTCCTGCAGCGCCGCGTCACCCTCGGTCAGTCGCATGTCCACCGCGGTTCGCTCCTTCGGGTAGGGTTCGCGCCGGAGTGTAGGCCGCACGTACGAGCAGGGGGGAACCGCGTGACGAGAACGGTGTTCCACGGCGGGAAGGTCTTCGACGGCACGATGGCGCCGCTGGCCGATGCCGATGTGGTGATCGCCGACGGGAAGATCGTCGAGGTCGGCATCGGGCCTCGACGGCGACGAGGGCATCGACTGCGCGGGCAAGGCGCTCCTGCCGGGTCTCTTCGACACGCACGTGCACCTCACCGGCACCTACGAGGACGACGAGCTCACGATCCAGCACCGGCCGTTCTCCTACGGCTTCTACCAGACGCCGGCGAACCTCCTGACGACGATCAAGCTCGGCATCACCTCGGTGCGCGACGCGGGCGGCGCCGACGCCGGACTCCGCCAGGCGGTCCGCGACGGCGTGCTCGTCGGCCCGCGGATGCAGGTGGCGGTCACGATGCTCAGTCAGACCGCCGGCCACAACGACGAGGTGCTCCCCAGCGGCGGCGTCAGCGCCGGCTGGCTGCCCTACCCGGGGTTCCCCGCGGGCGTCTGTGACGGCGTCGACGGCGTGCGGGCGAAGGTGCGCGAGGTGATCCGTGCCGGGGCCGACGTGATCAAGATCGCCTCCTCCGGCGGCTTCTTCTCACCGGCCGACGATCCGAAGCATCCGCATTTCGCCCAGGACGAGCTCGACATGATCGTGCGCACGGCCGCGGACCTGGACCGGTGGGTCATGTCGCACGCGCACGGGCCCGAGGGGATCAAGCGCGCCGTGCGCGCGGGCGTCCGCTCGATCGAGCACGGCACGTACCTGGACCAGGAGTCCGCGGAGCTGATGGTCGAGCACGGCACCTGGCTGGTGCCGACGCTGACGGCGGGCGACACCACCGAGGAGCTGGCCAACGACGAGAAGCTCGCCCCCGAGATCCGCGAGAAGTTCCAAGGGCTGGGCCGTCCGGAGTTCGACGCGATGCGACTGGCCGCCGAGGCCGGCGTGAAGGTGGCGCTGGGCACCGACGCGGCCGTGATGCCGCACGGCTGGAACCTCAACGAGCTGATGCACATGGCCAACAACGGGTTCACCCCCGAACAGGCCCTGCACGCCGGCACGATGTCGGCGGCCGAGCTGATGGGCTGGGAGGACCGGCTCGGGTCGCTCGAGCCGGGCAAGATCGCCGACGTCGTCGTGGTCGACGGGGACCCGTTCGCGTTCGACACGCTGAGAGAGCGGGTCGAGCAGGTCTGGAAGGACGGCGTGCGCGTCGTCTGAGGCATGGGTGCCCTCGCGCTCGCACTGTTCTCGGGTCTGAGCTGGGGCACGGGCGATTTCCTCGGCGGGCTGATGACCCGGCGCCTCGGCGTCGCGCTCGTGATGGCGATCTCGCAGGGCGCCGGGCTCGTCCTGACCGGGCTGTTGATCCTGGCGCTCGGCGAGCCGGCACCCGAGACGCGCTTCCTCCTCTACGGCGTGCTCGGCGGCCTGTGCGGCACGATCGGGCTCGCCGCGCTGTACCAGGGCCTCGCGATCGGGCCGATGAGCATCGTGGCGCCGATCGTGTCGCTGTCGGTGATGGTCCCGGTGCTCGTCGGCTTCGCGCAGGGGGATCGCCCGGCGCCGCTGCAGTTCGTCGGCATGGCCTGCGCGATCACCGGGATCGTGCTGGCGGCGCGCGAGTCCGATCCCACCGACATCGAGGGGCATCCGGAGCCGCCCTCGCGTCGCCGGATCGGCCCCGGCATCGTCTACGCGCTCGTGGCGGTGGTGTTCGTGGGTCTCCTCGTGACGTTCCTGGACGCGGCCGGCCAGGGGAGCGCGCCCTGGGCGGCGTTCATGCTCCGCGTCGTCTCCGTGCCGCTGTTCGTGGTGGCGGCGATCGTGCGCCGCGCCCACGAACGTGTGCCGACCGGGAAGGAGACCGGGACGCTCGTCGTGGTCGGCGCCTTCGACAACCTGGCGAACGTCACGTTCGCGCTGGCCGCACAGAGCGGCATGCTGGCGCTGGTCTCGGTGGTGGGATCGCTCTATCCGGTCTCGACCGTGCTGCTCGCACGCGGGTTCCTGCACGAGCGGATGTCGCGCCCCCAGCTCGCCGGTGTGATCACGGCGTTCGCCGGGCGTGGTGCTGATCGCCCTGGGCTGAGGGCGCGCGTCGGGCCGATAGCCTCCACCCGTGGAGTGGTGGCGCGAGATGTTCGAGACGCCCGCGTGGCAGTCGATCCAGCTCGCGTGGGAGGAGGCCGACGATGCGAACGACGTCGCCGCGCGGGTCGATCGGGCGCTCGGCCTCGCGCCCGGCGCTCGCGTGTTGGACGTGCCGTGCGGCACGGGGCGGATCGCCACACGTCTCGCCGACCGAGGGTTCGCGGTCGTCGGCATCGATGCGATCGAGACGTTCGTCGCCGTTGCGCGGGGCGGCGGGGTGCCGGTGATCCGAGGCGACATGCGAACCGACCGTCGTCCGGCCGGGCTCCTTCGACGCGGCGATCTGTCTGTGGGGCTCGTTCGGGTACTTCGACGATGCCGGCAACCTCGCGCAGGCGGCGGCGGTCGCCGACGCGCTGGCGCCCGGCGGTCGCTTCCTCGTCGACACGAACGTTGCCGACAGCGTGCTCGAGCGGTTCCAACCGACGGCGTCCTGGACCGTCGGCGGCGTCGCGGTGGACGAGGTCCGCGTCTACCACGAGGACACGCGTCGGATCGAGACCACCTGGACGTTCGCGCGCGGCGACGAGGGCGAGGTGCGCACCACGTCCGTGCGCCTGTACTCGGTGGCCGAGCTCACCGATCTCCTCGCGACGGTCGGCTTCGCTTCCTTCCAGGCGCTCGACGACGACCTCGAGGCGTTCGCGCCCGGTGCGGACCGGCTCTGGCTGCTCGCGACGACGCCCGGCTAGGCGGCGACGTCTCGCCGTCGGAACGTGCCCACGGCGACGGCCATGCAGACGACCGTGATGCCGAGCAGGACCGCCATGTTGACCGGGTGCAGCCCCGTCGTGAGCGGATCGGGTTCGAGGTACCACCGGAAGGGCGAGGCCGGACGTGTCCAGCGCGAGGGCCGACACGGTCGGCGCCAGCACGTTCAGGATGTAGGTGGCGACCGCGACCACGCCGGTGACGCCGTAGGCCCAGGACTTCCGGCCGGTCGCGCACCCGACCGCGAGCGCCAGCGACGCGAACGCGAGCCCGAGCAGCAGCAGCATCACGCAGGCCGCCGCCACGTTCCCGACCGGCACGGTCAGATCGAACGGCCGGCCGATCACCACGACCACCACGAACAGGAACGCCGCGAGGCCGGACATCGCGACCAGCAGCGCGATCGCCTTGTCGCGCACGATCTGGCTCCGCGTCAGCGGCGTCGCCAGCAGCAGGTCGAGCGAGCGCGCCTCCTCCTCGCCCGCGACCGCGCGTGCGCCGGCGCCGACCGCGTACACGAGGAACAGGATCGGCCCGAGCAACGCGAAGAGCTCCGCACGCAGGTAGCCGGCCGGCGACGTGTAGTCGACGCCGATCAGGTTGCGCACCGCCTCCGGCAGGTTCTGCATGTAACCCTCGCAGCTGCGACGCGCTGGCTCGTGATGGATGGGTAGAACGCCGCGTACATCGTGGCGACGGCCGCGAGGCCGATGCCCCAGCCGATCGCGGCGCGTCGCTGCGTGCGTATCGAGACCGCCAGCAGCGCGCTCACGTCTCGTCCCCGTCCCGATACGCGCGGAGGAAGATCTCCTCGAGGCTCGGCTCGCGCGTCTCGACGTTGATCACGGTGTGCCGCGCCGCCTCCTTGACGACCTCGTCGAGCTCGCCCTGCACGGTGATCGCCACGGCGTCGCCCCGCTGCTCGGCGTGGACGACCGACGGCAGCGGCGCGAACATCGAGGCGTCCACCGGATCGGCGAAATGGAAGATCACGCTGCGGAGCGCCTTGGACTTGAGGTCGTCGACGTCGTCGACGGTCACGCAGCCGCCCCTCGCGGATGATGCCGACGCGGTCGCACACGCGCTCGACCTCCGGCAGGATGTGCGACGAGAGGAACACGGTCCCGCCGCGCGCCTTCGTCTCGTCGATCAGCGCGTAGAACGTCTGTTGCACGAGCGGGTCGAGGCCCTGCGTCGGCTCGTCGAGCACCACGAGGTCGGGATCGTGCATGAACGCCTGCACCAACCCGACCTTCTGCTTGTTGCCGTGCGACAACTCGTGGATGGGTCGGTCGAGGTCCAGGCGCAGCCGATCGGCGAGCGGAGCGATCTGGGCGTGCCCGGCGCCGTCGCGGAAGGCGGCGAACGCCTCGAGGTAGCCCCGCACGTGCATCCGCTCGTACAGCCCGAACTCACCGGGCATGTAGCCGGTGCGGGCGTGGATCGCCGGGGCGTCCCGGCGCGGCTCCAACCCGAACACCGAGATGGCGCCCGACGTCGGACGGATGAAGTCGAGCATCGTGCGGATCGTCGTGCTCTTGCCCGCCCCGTTGGGCCCGAGGAAGCCGAACACCTCGCCGGCCTCGACGGAGAACGTCAGGTCGGCCACGCCGCGGCTCGCGCCGTAGGACTTCGTCAGGCCCTCGGCGGCGATGACGTCCGTGGCGGGCGCTCCCATGGCTCCATGCTAGGAGAAGGAGAACGTTGAGCGGACCCGCGGGGTGGCGTTGCCGACACGGTCGCGGATCGGTGCGACGCCGGCCGGGTCGACGATCGCCACGTAGGTGCGGCCCGGCTTGAGGTGCACCGTCGGCTGCAGCTGCGCGCTCCGGATCCCGCCGCCGTTGCAGGGCGTGCGCGTGCCGTCCACGTCCGCGCACGTCAGACGCGCATCGAGCATCCTGCCGTGCACGAGGCGCACCACGACATTGTCCGTGGTCACGTGACGGACGGGCTCGTCGAACCGAACGCGCACGGGCCCGTTCCGTGCCCCCGGGGGCGTGATCGTGGCCGTGGCGGGGCCCAGATCGGCGAACGTCGCCGTCACGTTCCGGGGCTGATCCATCGTCACGGTGCAGCCGTTCGGGTCGGTGCCGGTGCAATCGCCCGACCACGTGACGCCCGACCACGGGTCGGGAGCGGCCGTGAGCGTGACGCCGGCGCCCGGCGCGAACGTGGCCGAGCACGTCCCCGGACACGCGATGCCGGCCGGGCTCGAGGTGACGGTGCCCACCCCCGCCCCGTTCACGCGCACGCGCAACAGGTGGCTGAACGTCGCCGTCACGGTCTGCGTGCCGAGCGCGGTCAGCGAGCACGTCGGCGTCGTGCCGGCACAGGCGCCGCCCCAGGACACGAACGCGTACCCCGGGTCGGGGGTCGCCGTCAGCTCGATCGGGTCGGTCGGGCTGAACAGCTCGGTGCAGCTGGTGCTCGCGGCGCAGGCGAGGCGGCCCGAGGCGTCGGCGATCGAGCCGCCGACGCCGGGCTGCGCGGTCAGGCTTGCGATCGTCGCCCGGGAGAGCTTCGTGCCGACGTAGCGGTCGCGATCCACGTCGGTCGTGATGCCGGCGACGGTGCCCGTGTTCGACCACTGCCAGAACGTCCAACCCTGGCCCTGCCAATCGTTGGCCGGCAACGGGGAGGGGAGCGGCCCCCACCGGGCGAGCCAGAGCGGATACCCGTGATCGGCGAACCACGTCGTGTTGCCGAGCAGCGTCTCGAACATGTACACGCTGCCGTAGACCATCGGGCGCACGCCGAGCTTGTCGGTCACGTGGTTCAGCCACGCGCGCGCCCACGCCTCGAGCTGCGTCGGGGTCATCCAGTCGGGCACGCGATTGATCTCGATGTCCAGCGCCGGGATCAGGTTGCCCGCGCCCGGCGCCGCGACCTGCAGGAAGTGGTTGGCCTCGGCGCGCGCGTCGGCGAGCGAGGCGCTCGGTGAGGCGACGTGGTACATGCCGATGCGCACCCCGGCCGCCGCGGCGTTCGCACGGTTCGTCGCGAACGCCGGATCGATCATCGACTGGCTCTCGGTCGCCTTGATGATCGCGAAGTCGACCTGGGTCGCGACGGTCGGCCAGTCGATCGTCTCCTGCCACTTCGAGACGTCGATACCCGTGAACGCCCAGGCACCGCTGCGAGCGTGGGGCGCCGTCGCGACGGACGCCGTCAGGACCGACGCCAGGGAGCCGGCGAGCAGCGTGAGGCCGAGCACGATCGCGGGGAAGCGGGAGCGCATGCGCCCAGGGTATCGGGCCGCGGGGCCTCAGGGGCCGAGCTCGTAGCCCATCCGACGCGGCATCCTTGCGACGAAGGTGGTCAGCGGGTCGGCACGTTGCCCGCGATCCTCCGCCTCGTCCTTCCGCACGATGGCGTGCTGCGTGAGGGCCGCGCCGACGGAACGCAACGGTTCCGGTGGAAAGCGCAGCATCTCGAGGTCGACGAGGGGCAGCGACGTGTGCTCGTCTGCGATCCCGAGCGCCAGGGCCGACAGGATCTTGCCGCCGAGGTGACAGGGCCCCACCCCGCCGCCCGTGTAGCCGAGCCCGTAGTGGATCGTGCCCGCGGGCAGCGTGCCGAACGACGGGAGATGGCGGCCCGTGACGTCCATCGGGCCGCCCCAGGCCGCCTCGATCGCCACGTCGCGCCACGACGGGAAGAACCGGTAGAAATCGTCAACTAACTTGACGATCGACCGCTCGTCGTAGCGCAGCCGCGGCCCGAGCCCCACGCCGAGGCCGGCCGCGGCCGACGCCGCGCCGAACGCGATCCGTCCGTCGGGTGTGGCGCGGAAGTACCGCAGGGCCGTCCGCCAATCGGCGAGCCCTTCCCCACCGGTCCACCCGATCTCGGCGAGCCGCTCGGGCGCCGGCTCGGTCACGACGATGTAGGTGCCGCGCGGCACGATCGAGCGCCGGAACGCGGGCAGCGACGACGCCCACGCGCCGAGCCCCAGGACGCCGCGTTCGGCCGTCACCACGCCGCCGTCGCGGGTCTCGACGCGCACGGGAGGTCCTTCCGCGAACCGCGCCACCGGGCTTCCCTCGTAGATGCGGACCCCGCGGGCGAGCAGCGCCTCGCGCAGGCCGAGCGCCAGCCGCGCCGGCTGCAGGACGGCGTTGTCCGGCTGCAGCAGCCCCGATCGGAACACCGGCGAGTCGCAGCGGGCGCGCACCGCGCCGGCGTCCAGCTCCACGAACCGCCCGTCGGCGACGCCGAGGCGCGTCGCTTCGGCGACCAACGGTTCCCAGGCGCCGTCCTGCGCGGCGGCGGTCGCGATCGTCAGATGCCCGGCGCGCGTGAACCAGGCGTCGACACGCTGGGCGTCCAGCCAGGCCTCGATCTCCCCGACGCTGCGGTGCGCCGTGTGCGCCACCCGCAACGCGTCGTCGTCACCGAAGAACTTCACGAGCGTCTCGAGGTCCTCCCACACGCCGTAGCAGAAGCCGCCGTTGCGCCCGCTCGGTCCGCTGCCGCACAGCTCGTCGCCCTCCAGCAGCACGATGTCGCACGAGGGGTCGCGCTCTGTCAGGAACCAGGCCGTCCACATGCCGGTGTACCCGCCGCCGAGGATCACGACGTCCGCGGTCGTCGGGCCGCGCAGCGGCGGACGGGGTTCCGGCTCGAACGCCGCGCGCGCCTCCTCCATCCACCACGAGGCGTGCGCCTGGCGTGGCAGCCCGGCCGTCACGGCCCGAGGTTGTATCCGAGACGCCGCGGGAGCTTGGCGACGAAGTCGACGAACGGGTTGGGATCGCGATCGTCGTCGAGCGATTCGTCGCGGCGGTGGATCGCCCGGTTGGCCACCGCGACGCCCACCGAGCGGATCGGCTCGGGCGGGAACTTCCGCGGCTCCAGGTCGACGATCGGCAGCGCGAGGACGTCGTCGTACTTCGACAGCGCCCGATGCGCGAGGATCTGCCCGCCGAGATGCGACGGTCCGACCCCGTTGCCCGAATACCCCAAGCCGTAGTGCACGGTCCCCTGCTCGAGCGATCCGAAGAACGGCAGGTGGTCGCCGCTGACGTCGATCGGACCGCCCCAGGCGGCGTCGATCGGGACGTCGCGGAAGGTCGGGAACATCCGGTGGAAGTCGCCGATCGCCACCCGGATCGAGTCCTCGTCGTAGGCGAACCGCGGATCGATGTGTCGCGCGAGGTCGGGCTGCATGCCGCCGATGCCGAACGCGATCCGGCCGTCGGGCGTCGTGCGCACGTAATGGAGCGCCTCGCGGTAGTCCCACAACCCCATCCCGTCGTCCCAGCCGAGGTCGGCGAGCAGGTCCGGCGCGGGCGCGGTGAGCACGATGTAGGACCCGCGGACCGTGATCGCCCGTTTGAAGCGCTTCCAGTGCTGGGCCCAGGCGTTCATCGCCAGCACCCCGGCGCCGGCCGTGACGCGGCCGTCGGGGGTCTCGGCGACGACCGACGTGCCGGCGCCGAAGCGCGAGACGGGGGAGCGCTCGTAGATCCGGACACCCGAGGCCACCAGGGCGTTGCGGAGGCCGCGCGCCAGCCGGGCCGGGTGCACCGTCGCGCCGTAGTCGGAGAGCACCCCGCCGCGCAGAACCGGAGCGTCCACCCGCGCGTGCACCTCCTCGGGCGTCAACACCTGCAGGTGATCCAGGCCCAGGCGATCGGCGGTGATGACCGCGTCGGCCCACTCGCCGACCTGCGAGGCGCTGGAGGCCGTCCCGAGGTCGCCGTCGGCGCGGAACCAGGCGTCGAACCCCTGGGCCTCGCAGAACGCGCCGATCTCGGTGACGCTTGCCTCGCCGGCGCGGCACAACCGGAGCGCCGCATCGTCGCCGAACCGCTCGCACAGCGTCGTGAGGTCGCCCCAGAACGAGTTCACGAATCCGCCGTTGCGCCCGCTCGGCCCGCCGCCGCAGATGTCCTGCTCCAGGAGCACCACATCGACGCCGGGATCCAGCTGCCGGAGGAACCACGCCGTCCACATCCCGGTGAAGCCGCCCCCCAGGATCACGACGTCGGCCGTCGTGTCGCCGACCAGCGGCGGGCAGGGCTCGCCGGCGAACTCGGGCAGGGCCAGCGCCTCACGCAGCCACCAGCTGCGGCCGAGGTCGGGCGGTATCAATGACATGGTCATGGCGGGCTCACGGTCGGGGGCCGAGATGGAAGCCGAGTCTACGCGGCAGGGTGGCGATGGTTCGCGTTGCCAGGTCGGGCATCTGGCCCGCCGCCTCGCGATCGTCCTTGCGACGGATGGCGGCGTTGACCGCGTACATGCCCGGGGAGCGCAGCGGCTCCGGCGGGAACCGCTTCGGCTCGCGGGTGACGACGGCCAGCCGCGTGAACCCGTCGTCGGCGTGGGCGGCGAGCGACGCGCAGATCTTGCCGCCCAGGTGCGAGGGCCCCACCCCGTTGCCGGTGTAGCCCAGCCCGTAATGCACGTTGCCGGGCTCGAGCGTGCCGAAGAACGGCATCGCGAGCCCGCTCACGTTGATCGGGCCGCCCCAGCCGGCGTCGATCCGGGTGCCGGCGAGCTCGGGGAACATCCGGAACAGATCGTCGGCCACCCGGCGGACCGACGCTTCGTCGTATGCGTAGCGCGGATCGATGTGGCGAGCCAGGTCCGGTTGCAGGCCGCCGAGCCCCATCGCGATCCGTCCGTCGGCCGTCGTCCGCAGGTAGTGGACCGAGGAGCGGAGGTCGCGGACGTTCTCGCCGCCGGTCCAGCCGATCTCCTCGAGCCGGTCGGGGATGGGCTCGGTCACCACCATGTAGGAGCCGCGGACGGTGAGATGCGGCTTGAACGCCCGCCACCACGTGGCCCACGCGCCGAGCGCGATCACGGCGTCGCCGGCCCGAACGGTCCCGCCCGCGGTCTCCGCGACGACCGGCGTGCCGAACCCGAAACGCGTGACCGCCGTGCCCTCGAAGATGCGGACCCCACGGGCGAGCAGCGCGTTGCGCAGCCCGCGCGCCAGCCGCGCGGGCTGCAGGTTGGCGGCGTCACGCATCAAGAGCCCCTGGCCGAACGCCGGTGAGCGAACGCGGGCGCCCACCTCGTCGGCGGTGAGCTCCTGATACTCGTCGCCGACGCCGAGCCGGGCGGCCGCCTCCAGCGTTCGCCGCCAGCCGCCGGCGTGCGCCGGGGCGGTCGCGACCGCCAGGTCGCCGCCCATCCGGAACCATGCGTCGACGTCGTTGGCCGCGCACCAGGCGCCGATCTCGGCGGGGGATCGTCCCACGTGCATCAGCAGTTCGAGCGCGTCGGCCTCGCCGTAGGTGTCGATCAGGTCGACGATGTGGCTCCACCAGCCGTCGCAGAACCCGCCGTTGCGCCCACTCGGTCCGCCACCGCAGATGTCCTGTTCGAGCAGGACGATGTCGATGCCCGGGTCGCGCTCCAACAGGAACCACGCCGTCCACATGCCGGTGTAGCCGCCCCCGAGGATCACGACGTCGGCGTTCGTGTCCTGTGCGAGCGGCGGGGCGTCGGGGCCGGCGAACTCCTCGCGCGCGAGCGCCTCGCGCAACCACCAGCTGCGGCCGAGGTCCGGCGGGGGCGCGTGTGTGTCCATGACGCGCCGCATCCTATCGAGTCGTTGCTTCGCCCCGATTGCTACCGTGAGGTCGTCCGCTCCGTCCTGGAGGTCCGATCCGCATGACAGGTCAGCCGAACCGTCCCCGCAGCTGGGAGGTCACCGATGGGCCGCATCGCGCCCCGGCTCGTTCCTACCTGCGCGCGGTCGGGTTCTCCGAGGAGGATTTCGGCAAGCCCCAGGTGGCGGTGGCCTCCAGCTGGAACGAGGTCACGCCGTGCAACTACCACCTGGACAAGCTCGCGGCGCTGGCCAAGGAGGGCGTCCGCCAGGGCGACGCGGTGCCGATCGAGTTCACGACGATCGCGGTCTCCGACGGGATCGCCATGGGGCACGAGGGGATGAAGGCCTCGCTGATGTCGCGGGACCTCATCGCCGACTCGGTCGAGCTCGTCATGCACGCCGAGCGGCTCGACGCGCTCGTCGGGATCGCCGGCTGCGACAAGTCCGAGCCCGGCATGCTGATGGCGATGGCGCGCCTGGATCTGCCGAGCGTCTATCTCTACGGGGGCACGATCCTGCCGGGCACCTACAAGGGGCGGGACGTGACGATCCAGGACGTCTTCGAGGCCGTCGGCGGCCACGCGAAAGGCACGGTGAGCGACGAGGACCTGCTCGGCCTCGAGCGCGCCGCGTGTCCGACGACCGGCTCGTGCGCCGGCATGTACACGGCGAACACGATGGCCTGCGTCGGGGAAGCCCTCGGCATGTCGCTGCCGGGCTCGGCCAGCCCGCCCGCGGTCGACTACCGCCGGGAGGTCGCCGCCCGCGAGAGCGGGATCGCCGTCACGAAGGTCCTCGAGATGGACCTGCGCCCCCGCCAGATCCTCACGAAGGAGGCGTTCGAGAACGCGATCGCCGTCGTGATGGCGGTGGCCGGTTCGACGAACGCGGTGCTGCACCTGCTGGCGATCGCGCGCGAGGCGCACGTCGACCTGACGCTGGATGACTTCGACCGCGTGTCGCGCCGGACGCCGCACCTCGTGGACGTCCGCCCGGCGGGCCGGTTCGTGATGAGCGATCTCGATCGCGTCGGCGGCGTGCCGGTCGTGATGCGGGAGCTGCTCGACCTCGGCCTGCTGCACGGTGACTGTCTGACCGTCACCGGCGCGACGCAGGCCCAGAACCTCGCCAACGACCCTCCCCAGCCGCCCGACGGCACCGTCGTGCACGCCGCCAACGACCCGATCCACCCGTGGGGCGGGATCGCGATCCTGCGCGGCAACCTCGCTCCCGACGGTGCCGTGATCAAGGCCGCCGGCATGGAGGGCACCGTGTTCGAGGGCACCGCGCGCGTGTTCGACTCGGAGAAGGCGGCCTTCGACGCGCTCACCGCGGGCACGATCGTGGCGGGCGATGTCGTCGTGATCCGCTACGAAGGACCCAAGGGCTCGCCGGGCATGCCGGAGATGCTGGCGGTGACCGCGGCGGTCGCGGGCGCCGGCCTCGGCAAGGACGTCGCGCTGATCACCGACGGGCGCTTCAGCGGCGCCACGAAGGGCATCAGCGTCGGGCACATCGCACCCGAGGCGTTCGCCGGCGGGCCGATCGCGCTCGTCGCCGACGGCGATCGCGTGCGCATCGACACCGACGGCCGCACGCTCGAGATGCTGGTCGACGACGCCGAGCTGCAGCGTCGTCGCGCGTCGTGGCGCGAGCCCGCACCGAAGTACACGCAGGGGGCGCTCGCGAAGTACGCCCGGACGGTGGGCTCGGCGGATACCGGGGCGACCACATGGTGACCCCCGCGAACGTCGTGAACCCCGCCGCGCTGGAGTGCCGGATCTGCCACGCGCGCTACCCGGTGGAGCCGCTGACGATCTGCGAGGAGTGCTTCGGGCCGCTCGAGCCCGCCTACGACCTGGAGGCGATCGACGGCTTCGACTTCCGCAAGCAGGTGGAGGCGGGGCCGGCGAGCATGTGGCGCTACCAGCCGCTGCTGCCCGGCGGGCCCGATCTGGAACGCATCGACCTCGGCGCCGGGTTCACGCCGCTGCGGCGCGCCGACAACCTCGCCGCGCGCCTGGGCCTGCAGCGCCTGTGGATCAAGGACGACTCCGTCAACCCGTCGAACTCCTTCAAGGATCGCGTCGTGACCGTGGCGATCACGATGGCGCGCGCGTTCGGGTTCGAGGCGATCAGCTGCGCATCGACCGGCAACCTCGCCAACGCCACCGCGGCGCACGCCGCGAAGGCCGGCATGCCCTGCTACGTGTTCGTGCCCGACGACCTCGAGCGCGCCAAGATCCTCGCGACCGAGGTCTACGGCGCCAAGGTCGTCACCGTGAAGGGGAACTACGACGCGGTGAACCGCCTGTGCTCCGAGGTGGCCGAGGCGCTGCCGTGGGCGTTCGTGAACGTGAACATGCGGCCGTTCTACGCCGAGGGGTCGAAGTCACTCGGCTTCGAGACGGCCGAACAGCTCGGCTGGCGGCTGCCCGATCACGTGGTGGTGCCGATCGCGAGTGGCGCGCTCCTCACGAAGGTGCACCGTGCGTTCCAGGAGCTGACGGCGATCGGTGCCGTCGAGGGCAAGCCGTACCGCGTCTCGGGCGCCCAGCCGGAGGGCTGCCGCCCGGTCGCGCAGGCGTTCCAGGACGGCGCCGAGACCGTGGCGCCGATGAAGCCCGACACGATCGCCCGTTCGCTCGCGATCGGCTCGCCGGCCGACGGCATGTTCGCGATGCAGGTGGCGCGCGAGACCGGCGGCCACATCGAGTGGTGCACCGAGCAGGAGATCCGGGAAGGCATGTCGCTGCTCGCCGAGACCGAGGGTGTGTTCACCGAGACCGCGGGCGGCGTCACGATCGCCAACCTCAAGCGCATGTGCGATCAGGGCATCATCAAGCCCGACGAGGAGACGGTCGCCTACGTCACCGGCAACGGCTACAAGACGATCGAGGCGCTCGAGGGGTACGTGGAGCCGAGCTACCACGTGGCGCCGGACCTCGACGAGTTCCTCGCCGCGCTCAACGGCTGAGATCACCAGTCCGGCGGCTTCGGATCACACGCGGCGTCCGTCCGTTGAGAGAGCAGACGGCGCTGCCTGGGGCGGCTCGACGCCACGTTGCGCATCTGGTTGGGATCCCGCGCGAGGTCGTAGAGCTCCTGGAAGCCGTCGCGGTACCGCACGTAGGTCCAGCGCGCCGTGCGGAGGCCGCAGTAGGACGGGAGGTGGGTCGTCGTCAGGTGTTCGAGCAGGATCTCGTTGTGGGGCGGCGGTCCCGACCCGGTCAGCACCGGGACGAGCGACGCGCCGTCGAACGGCCCGCCGGGCAGGCCGGCGAAGTCGAGGATCGTGGGGGTGAGGTCCGCGTTCTGGACCAGGGCATCTGAGGACCCCCGGGGGATGCCGGGACCCGCCATGATCAGGGGCACGCGGATCGACCGCTCGTAGGGGTACTCCTTGTAGTTGAGGCGATGGTCGCCCCATTCGTACCCGTTGTCGCTGGTGAAGATGAAGATCGTGCGTGCCCGCACGGGGTCGGGCAGGGCCCGCTCGAACCGACCGAGCCAGCGATCGACGCCGCGCAGCGTGCCGTACGTGCCGTCCCACTGGGCGCTCATCTTGTCGTACGACTTCTGTCCGAGCAGCGGCTCGTCGCGAACGTACGGTGGCTTGTCCGACACGTCGCGTTCGTTGTACGCGGGCGACTCGAAGGATCCCGGCGCGCGGACATCTTCGTCTTGCGGGGCCGGGATCATCTGGGTGTGCGGTGCGAACGGCGAGAAGTACAGGAAGAACGGCTGCGTCCCATCCTGGATCTTCGGCGAGCGCAGGAACCGACGCGCCTGTCGCCCGAACACGTCGGTCGAGTAGTCGTCCGGGCCGTTCCCGTGTGTGTGGAGCACGCCGTCGTCGTCGGTCCGATAGTCGTAGTAGCCGCCGTTGCCGCCGATGAACGAGTGCCACGACGTCCATCCGATCGGTGTCGGCGGCGCGTTGCCCGTCCGCGCTTCGAAGTGGTTCAGGTACTTGCCGAACAGGCCCGTGGCGTAGCCGGCCTGCTGCAGCGACAGCGCGACCGTCCGCCCCTCGTTGTTCCCGTCGCCGCCGAAGAGCGATCCGTCGGCGTTGCGACCTTGCGAGCGGAAGGCCCCCCATCCGCCCACCGTCTTGCCCCCGTAGCCGTTCGTCCACACGCCCGTGTGGCCCGAGAACAGGCCGGTGAGGATCGTCGCGCGGGACGGGCAGCACAACGGGTTGGAGACGAACGCCCGATCGAACGACGTCCCGCTGCGCGGCCAGGTCGAGGACGTGGGGCATCTTCTGGAGGGTGTCGATGACCTGGTCGTCGGTGAGGATCAGGATCACGTTCGGTGGCAGCGTCGCCGCGGTGGCAGCGGGCCGCAGGGACAGCACGATCGGCGGCAGGACCGCCAGCATCGTCGCCAGCGCACAGACGGCAGCCAGTTTCTTCACGCGGCATTCCTAGCATGGGCGGTCCGTTTTGGCGAAACCTCCGCACGTCGCAGCCACGGCTCGCGTAGCGTGCGCCGGGCATGAATCGTTTGCTCACCCACCTCGGGCCGCCGCTGCGCGCGCTGCACGGGGTGTTCCGGAACCGGGCGATCAGGCGGATGCAGCTCGCGTTCCTGCTGTTCAACGTCGCCGAGCCGGCGATGTGGGTCGCGATCCTCGTCTACGCCTTCGACGAGGGGGGCACGCGGGCGGTGGGGTTCGTGTCGATCCTGTGCCTGGTGCCGGCCGGGCTGCTCGCCCCGTTCGCGGCCGGGCTCGGCGACCGGTTCCCGCGCGAGCGGGTCGTGCGGTTCGGGTACCTGACCCAGGCGGTCGTCACGGCCATCCTTGCCCTCGCCTTGGGCGTCGGCGCTCCACCGCTGGTGGTGTATCTCGTGGCGATGGTGTCGTGCATCCCCTACACGGCGGGGAGGCCGAATCACCACGCGTTGCTCCCGTCCCTGTCTGATGCCCCCGACGAGGTGGCCGCGGCGAACTCCGTGTCGGCCCTGACCGAGGGCGTCGGGTACGCGATCGGCGGGCTGACGGCGGCCGTGCTCGCCACGATCGGCGCGGGGGCGATCGTCGCCGTGGCGGCGGCCGCCCTCGGCCTCGCCTTCGTGCTCACCCTCGGGATCCATGCCCCGAGCGAGGTCGACCGGGGGTCGTTCCGAGCATGGACGCTGGCCGTCGACGCGGTGGACGGGATCCGCCGGATCGCGACCACCCGCGGCACGCGGATCCTGGTCCTGATCGCGGGCGCGCTGGCGATCGCGACCGGGGCGATCGGCGTGTTGCTGGTGCCGCTCGCGATCGACCGGCTCGGCCTCGGCGATTCCGGCGTGGGGTTCCTCAGCACGATCCAGAGCGTGGGGCTGTTCGTGGGGGCGGGGATCTCGGTGGCGCTTCGCGACCCGACGCAGACTGTCCGGCGGGATCGTCGCGGCCGCCGCCCTCTACGCGATCGGCGGCGTCTTGTTCGGACTGTCCACGACCACCGTGATCGCCGTGGTGGCGTGCATCGCGTACGGCGCGTCGATCACCCTGTTGGACGTGCTCGCGCGCACGCTCCTGCAACGCACGACCAGCGACGACCTCTTGACGAGGGTCTTCGGTGCGGTCGAGGCGTTGTGGCTGCTGGCCTACGCCGCCGGCGCGGCGATCGCGCCGGTGTTGGAGTCGCGGATCGGTCTGCCGGTGTCGTTCGCCGTGCTCGGGTGCGCGATGCTGGTCGCCGGGGTCGTCTCGCTCGCCGGTCTCCGGCGGATCGACCAGGCCGCCGTCGTGCCGGAGCGTCAGCTCCAGCTGCTCACCGCCATCCCGATGTTCGCGCCCTTGCCGCACATCGACCTCGAGCGGATCGGGCGCCAGCTCGATCTGATCGAGACCCCCGCCGGCACCGAGCTGATCCGCCAGGGCGACGTCGGCGACCGGTTCTACGTCGTGGACGCCGGCGCCTTCGAGATCGTGCGCGACGGCGCACGGATCGACACCGCCGAGGAGGGCGGCTATTTCGGCGAGATCGCGCTGCTGCACGACGTGCCGCGCACGGCGACCGTGCGCGCGATCGCCGACGGGGCCGTCTGGGCGCTGGACCAGGAGGAATTCCTCGCGACGGTCACCGGCCTGCCGCAGGCCGCGAGGGCCGCGCACAAGATCTCCGCCGAACGCCGTCGGACGGATGCGCCCGACGGGCGAGACGAGGGGTAGCCTCCGACCATGACGTTGCCGCTCGAGGACTACGCCATGATCGGCGACACGCACACGGCCGCCCTCGTCGGCCGGGGCGGCTCGATCGACTGGCTCTGCCTCCCCCGGTTCGACTCCGGCGCGTGCTTCGCGGCCCTGCTCGGCGACGAGTCGCACGGTCGATGGTTGTTGTCGCCGACCGACGGCTTCAAGACCCGGCGGCGCTATCGGCCGGACACGTTGGTGCTCGACTCGGAACACGAGGTCGGCAGCGGGGCCGTGCGGGTCACCGACTTCATGACGCCGCGACGTGCGCAAGCGCGCGTCGTGCGGATCGTCGAGGGGGTTCGCGGCGCCGTCCGTATGCGCAGCGACCTCAACCTTCGCTTCGACTACGGGCTCGCGGTTCCGTGGCTCCGGCCCGGGCGGCGGCTGGTCACCGCGGTGGCCGGCCCCGATGCGGTCGATCTGCGGACGGACGCGCCGATCGACGTCACGACCGGCTCGGTCACGTCGGAGTTCGTGATCCGGGCGGGGGAGCGCGTGACGTTCGTCTTGACCTGGCACGGCTCGCACGAGCCCGCACCGCCGGCGATCGACCCCGTCGACGCGCTGCGAAGCACCGTCCGGTTCTGGACCGAATGGGCCGCGCGCTGCGAGTACCACGGCGAGTGGCGCGATGCGGTGATGCGGTCCCTCGTCACGCTCAAGGCGCTCACCTACCGGCCCACCGGCGGCATCGTCGCGGCCCCGACGACCTCGCTCCCCGAAGAGCTCGGCGGCTCGCGCAACTGGGACTACCGGTTCTGCTGGCTGCGCGATGCGACGTTCACGCTGTACAGCCTGTTGATGGCGGGCTACGACGCCGAGGCGGAGGCGTGGCGGGAATGGCTGCTGCGGGCGGTGGCCGGCGACCCGCGCGACCTGCGGATCATGTACGGCATCGGGGGAGAGCGGCGCTTCCCCGAGCTGCAGCTGGAGTGGCTCCCGGGCTATGAGGAGTCGCTGCCGGTGCGCGTCGGCAACGACGCCTCCCGGCAGTTCCAGCTCGACGTGTACGGCGAGGTCCTGGACCTGCTGCACCAGGCGTCGCGAGAAGGGCTCCCGCACGAGGCCGCGGCCTGGGACATGGAGCTGCGGATCATGGACGTGCTGGAGTCGGCGTGGCGCGAGCCCGACGAGGGGATCTGGGAGGTGCGCGGCGGGCGACAGCACTTCGTGCACTCGAAGGTCATGGCGTGGGTCGGGGTGGACCGCGCGATCCGAGATGTGGAGCTGTTCGGGTTCGACGGCCCGATCGACCGGTGGCGTGCCCTGCGCGACGAGATCCACGCCGAGGTCTGCCGCGAAGGCTTCGATGACGATCTCGGCTCCTTCACGCAGTCCTACGGGTCGGGGTCGCTCGACGCGGCCCTGCTGATGATGCCCCTCGTCGGCTTCCTGCCCGCGACCGATCCCCGTGTCGCCGGCACGATCGAGGCGATCCAAACGGGGCTGATGAGCGGCGGGTTCGTGCGCCGCTACGACACGGGCACGGGGGTCGACGGCCTGCCGGGCGGCGAGGGCGCGTTCGTGCCGTGCACGTGCTGGCTGGCCGACTGTCTCGCGATGCAGGGGCGGGACACCGAGGCGCGGGAGCTGTTCGAACGCGTGCTGAGCGTGCGCAACGACGTCGGCCTGCTCTCCGAGGAATACGACACGGTCCGCGGTCGCCTGGTCGGCAACTTCCCGCAGGCCTTCTCGCACGTGTCCCTGATCAGCACGGCGCGGAACCTCTCGCGCGGCGAGGTCGGCCCGGCCGAGCGGCGCCGGTCCCGCCTCGGGCAGGTGCTCCGGGGCCGCGGGTCCGCGGCCGGCCGCCGATGAGCCTCGAGGACGTGCGCGCGCGGCTGTCCGGGGCGGCCATCATGTTGGACTTCGACGGCAGCCTGGCGCCGATCGTCCCCGAGCCGGAGGACGCCTATCCCTGGCCGGGCGTGGCCGAGGTGCTCGCCGATCTCGTGGGTCGCGCCGCGCTGGTCGCCATCGTGACCGGGCGGCCCGAGTCGTTCGTCCGCGGCGTGCTCGATGTCCCGAAGCTCGAGGTGGTCGGTCTCTACGGGCTGGAAGGCGCCGCCCCGCTGGGTCGCCGAGGTCTCGGAGGCGTTGCGATCGCTCGCCGCGACCGAGGACGGCGCCCGGATCGAACACAAGGGCGTCAGCGTGTCGGTGCACGTGCGAGGCGCGCCGGATCCCGAGGCCGCGACCGCCCGCCTTCGCGGACCGGCGCGGGAGATCGCGACCCGCTTCGGGCTCGCCATGTTCGAGGGCAAGCGGGTCATCGAGCTCGCTCCCCCCGGCGCCCGCAAGGGCGGGGTCGTCCGCCAGCTCCTCGTTCGCGTCGAACCGGCAGCGGCGATGTACGCGGGGGACGACCTCGAGGACGGCGAAGCGTTCCGTGCCCTCGACGAACTCGACGGGCCGACCTGCCGGGTGGCGGTCACCGGCGTGGAGTCGCCCGAGGAGCTACTGCGTGCCGCCGATCTCCTCGTGGAGGGGCCACCCGGACTCCTCGCCCTCCTGCGGACCCTGTGAGGTGATCCCCGCGGCCGCGTCGAGGTCGCGGAGCTGGGTGGTGAGCCACCGGACCGGATTGCGCGCCAGGACGGCGCGCCCCATGCCGCGAGCTCGTCGCACCCGCTCTTCCTCGGACATCTCGAGTGCCTCGGCGATCGCGGTCGCGGTCTCCGCCACGTCGAACGGGTTCACCGCGATCGCGTGACGGCCGAGGCGCGCGAACGCGCCGGCGTTGCGCGACAGGATGAGCGCGCCGTGCCGCTTGTTGACGAGCGGTCCCTCCATGGCCACCAGGTTCATCCCGTCGAAGATCGGGTTCACCAACAACGCGTCGTACAGCCCGTAGGCGGCGACCGCCTGCGCGTAGTTCTCGTCGGTGCGCATCTCGATGGGTTGCCAGTCAGCCGTGCCGAACTTCGCGTTGATCGAGTCGACGGCCTCGCGACACCGCTGGGCGTAGAGCTGGTACTCGGGGATCTCCGATCGGGACCGGGGCAACAGCGCCAGGAACCGCACGCGGCCGTGCCAGTCCGGACGATCGGCCAGGAACGACTCGTAGGCCTGGAACCCGCGCAACACGTTCTTCGACAGTTCCAGGCGATCCACCCGGAGCAGGAGCTTCGCGTCGCCCCGCCACGCGGCGATCGATCGGCGGAGCGCCTTGACCTCGGTGCTTCGCGCCGTCGCCCGGAGCGGGCCCGGGGTCCAGCGACACCGGGTACGTGCGCACCAACACCCTGCGATCGCCGACGTCGACGCGACGACGGCGCATGTCGACGCGGACGTCGGGGAGCGAGTCGCGCGCGCTCAGCAGGAAGTTCTCCGCCCACTGCTCGGCCTGGAAACCCAAGACGTCGGCGCCGAGCATGCCGCGCAGCAGATCCTCTCGGAACGGGCCCGGCAGGACCCGCATGTACGCGGGGGCGGCGAACGGGGTGTGCGTGAAGTGCGCGATGCGCGCGTCGGGTCGCAGCTCGCGAAGCAAGCCCGGCACCATCGACAGCTGATAGTCCTGCACGAGGTAGACGGGCTCGCGATCTCGATGTTGATCGAGCGCCTGCGCGAAGAGGCGGTTGACCTCTCGGTAGTCGTCCCAGATCTGCCGCGACTCCACGTCCCACGACGGCAGGTACGACAGGTCGAACAGGTAGTGGTGCAGTTGCCACAGCACGCGGTTCGACACGCCGTTGTAGTAGCCGTCGTAGCGCTCCTTCGGGACATCGACGAACGCCGCGCGACCCGCGGGCTCGACATCGATGGGGTGACCCGATGCGGCGACCTCGTGATCGCCGTCGGTCATCGCCGCGGCAAGCCACGTCGCGTCGGATTCGAACAGCACGCCGGCCAGGGCCGTCACGAGTCCGCCTGACCCGCGTTCGCCGATGAGGACCCCTTCATCGTTGCGTTGGAAGGAGACCGGACCGCGATTGGATGCGACGACGAGTGGAGACTCGAGCGCCGCCGGGCGTGGTGACGTCATCGTCTGGGCCGATCCTACTCGACGGGCCCGAAGAGGGTCAGGCGTCGGCGATCTCGTAGGCGTTGCCGGCGCGCGCGATCGGGCCGACGATCGGCAGGTGCGAAGCGGCGAGCACGAGGTCCTCCTCGACCGCCCGCTCGAACAGTGCGCGTCGCGTCGCCTCGCTCCCCGCGGCGTCCATGTCCGCCGCGCTCACCCATTCGGGATGGATCGCGTTCAAGGGCGAGACGATCGCGTCGCCGGCCCACAGCAGCGCGTCACCCACCACGACCGCGAGGTGGCCGGGCGTGTGGCCGGGCGCCGCGATCGCGCGGACCCTCGGCCCGATGTCGATGTCCTCGGCGATCACGTCCAGCAGATCGGCCTGCAACAGGGCGTGGAGCGCGAGCAGGGCGGGCTGGCCGGCGTCGTCCGGCAGGTCCGCAGCGGCGTCGGATGCCCAGAAGTCGGCTTCGCGCCGGTGGATCACGTGGCGTGCGTCGGGGAACGCCGGTTCCTTGCGCGGCCCGAGCAGGCCACCGACGTGGTCCGCGTGCCCGTGGGTGATCACCACCACGCGCACGTCCCAGGGGCGAACCCCGAGCGCGTTCAGTTCCTCATGCAGGTGTCCCGCATCGAGATCGCCGGCGAAGGTCCCCAGCCCGGCGTCGACGAGCACCAGTCCCTCGGGTGCCTCGATCAGCAGGGCGGCGAAACGGCCGTAGAGCTTTCCGTCCGCATCCAGATGTGGGCGCACGAACGGTCCCTGGAGGTCGTCGTCGTAGCCCGCGAACACGAAGCGCGGCGACACGGCGCGGCCGCCGTCGACGAGCACGTGGCAGGCGATCCCGTCCGCATCCAGCCGGTTGGCGTCCAACACGAGGGTCAGTATGCCGAAGGGGCGGCCGGCGGCCGCCCCTTCGAGACGAGCCAGGCTCCTCGTCGCTACGGCAGGAGCTTGAAGACGAAGTCGTAGCCACCCTTGCGGGCCATCGAGCTTCATCGAACCGCGGGCGTTGCGGAAGTCCATCGTTCCTCCGGTGATCGCCAGCGTGTTGTCGCGACCGTCGAAGAACGCGCCCTCGACCATGATCGCGCCCCGGCCCGCGATGAAGGTCAACCAGCGGCACTCCCACGTGCCCTGCTTCGGGGAGATCCGGATGCAGTCTCCCTGGTCGTGCCCGACCTTGTGCGTGTTCGTCGCGTCGAAGATCGGGTTGTGGAAGGTGAGCAGGTCTCCCGACGTGTCGCCGGTCTTGCCCGTGTCGATCACCTTGTCGGTGAGCGCGTGCTCGATGACGTGCAGCGTCGTCGGCTGCGTGACCGCGCGATTCCCTGCGAACGAGATCGTCAGCGCGGTCCCCACCACGACCAACGCCATCGCCCCGATGAACAGCGGCTTCTTCATCGCGTTCCCTCCTCCGGGCCTCCGGCCCTTTCCGCGCGAGGGTATACCCGGCCGGCGAATCGCTGCTGAGGACGCAAGCGAGGAGCAACGGACTGGATTCGCCGCGACCGCGGGAACGGCTGATTCGACGCGAGGACTGCCCGGCTCAATACCTGGGGCGAGCTGGTGCGGTGGCGCGACGTCCGTCAGTAGCGAATCGCGGAGCACCGTCGTCGCTCGGGCACGACCTACAGGTCGTCGGCGAAGTCCCAGGCGCGCAAGCGGCCGGGCTCGAGTCGGATGAGGGTGTCGTCATTGCCGCCGTCCGCGTATGCCCGGCCCTCCTCGTCGCCGAGGTACCGGCCGGCGATCTCGCGAACGTCGTCGGCATCGGCGCGACCAAGCACGACGCGGCCTTGAACCTCTATGCCGCGATACGGCGGATCGTGCTCGCAGACGACGATGCTCGCTCTGGGGTCCGCGCGGAGATGGCGCACCTTCACATCGTCTCCGCCCGTCACGACGTCGAAGCCGCCGTCTCGCCAACGGTGCCAGACCGGTGACAGGAGCACGTCACCGTTGGCACGGTAGGTCGCGAGGACGCCGAGGAGAGGAAGCTCGAGCAGCCCGTCGAGATCCTGCGGGCCGAGGCCTTTTCGCATGGCGGCGAGTCTAGTCACGCTTACGCGCCGGAACAGGATGGACCGACACTCGCGATGAGCTCCTACGTCGAGGAGCTGCTCGGCGTGCGTGCGCGCGAACGCTTCTTGTCGGGCGACGACGGTATGCGGACGAAGCTCCTGCATCCCGATCGATCGGCAGCGCGCGTGAGCCGAGCTACGAGTCGTTCACGCGTCACCGGCCGGCCCGAGTGTGGCGAGTATCGCTACGTCCGTCCCGATGGACGGGTCGTCATGCGGTCTCGGGACCGCTCGGCACTGGTCCGAGACCCAGGACCGGCGAGCCCCTCCTGAGTCCAAGGCGCCATGTTGGGACGTCACCGGCGACCGAGGAGCTGGCCGCTGCAGACATGGATCACACATGGCCTATCACGACGTGCTGACTGGCCTTCCCGAACCGAGCGATGCTGTCCAAGGCCACCGTCGAGCTGGCGTTGGCGCGCGCCCGCCCGACACGGATGCGACTCGCTGATCGCCGTACTGTGCTCGATCGGACGCTCGACGACTTTGCGGAAGTCCCAGTCAACGACCGGGTTCGGTCGCATCAGATCGCGCGCGACCACGGTCCTCGCAGCAGGTCGCGCGGAGGATCAGGAGCGCCTCTCGGGACACCGATCTTGTGGCCCGCCAGGGCGGCGACGAGTTCCTCGTCCTACTTGCCGATCTCGAGTCCACCGAGTGCGGGCGCTGCGTCCTCCATGGTCGCGGAGGCAAGCGAGCGCATCGCCCGATCTGTCGCCGAACCGATCGAGCTGAAGCAGGCAACACTGTCGGTCAGGGCGAGCATCGGCAGTGCGACGTTCCCGTTCGAGGCGGGCGATGCACGTTCCATGCTTCAGTTCTCCGACGCCGCAGATGTATGCGCAGAAGCGTGAACGGCATCGGGCGTCAACCGAGGTTCGCCGGCCGTCGGCTGAGCAGATCGGACCGTCTGGGCAGCGGCGCCGTCTGTTCGACGGAGCGGCGCACTGTCGCTCGGCCACGACCTAGCAGGTCGTCGGCGAAGTCCCAGGCTCGCAGGCGGCCGGGCTCGAGTCGGATGAGGGTGTCGTTCATCTGGCGAACGCGAGCGTACCGCGTATCCCATCGGGCGCCTCGACTCCGATCGCTGATGGTACGCACGACGCCGGCGCGCATCTGCGCGGGCAACCAGACGTCGAGATCGACCAGCGGCGACGACCAGGGAGCATTCGATCGCGAGCCCGTCGACGACTCTTCCCCGATGCCGCGATGCCTGGCGGATCGAGCTCGCAGACGCTGACGCGATCGCTCGCGAGGTCTGCGCGGCGTCCGCGCAGGGTAGGTGTGCCGCACGCTGCACGCATCGTAGCGTCGCCACGGAGCTCACGCATCGCGCGCACCCAGCCGACTCGTCGGAGATTCCACGCCAACCGCTCGTCGCTGTGCGAACCGGGCACAGTGAGCCCGGTCGAGACACCGGTTCGCCGCACCGACACGTCCAGCGAGGCGCGCGAGGAGTACGCGCACGGCTGCGAGGCGATCCCGGTCGAGAACGCGCTGGGCCGAGCGACGCATATCTCCTCGCACCGGAGCGCCCACGAGTCAGTCACCGCTCGGCGCCTGAGTTGCGATCGGATCCTCGTTCGGTTCGGGCCACTCGAGCGTATCGATACGACGGCGAAGGGTCGTAGGAGGGCCTGCGGGACAAGGGAAAGGTTGACACCGGGCCGATCGGCCCGCACACTGTCTTGACCATGAAGAACGAGACCGGGTACGGACGCAGCGTCCTCGTACTTATCGCCTAGGCGCGGGAGGGGCATCATGCCCCGCAGATCCCCGCGCCAGATGCCCTCCGCTCAGCGGGGGGCTTTTTGTATCCCCGCTCCCAGGCACCGACGGCCCCGACCAGCCGGGGACCATGACAGAGAGGAGAACCACCCGATGCGCTACGAGTTCGAACGAGACGGCACGGTCGTCGCCAGCGTCCTGTGGGAAGGGCCCGGCCAGGTCAGCGTCGACGCGATCGACAACAGCACGCGCGCGACCGTGGACCGCTACCTCTCCTCCGAGGTCGTGTATCTGGGCGGTGGGTTCGACTCCGGTGACGAGCAGGTGCCCGACGTGTTGCAGATGCGTCGCCGCGACTGGACCCCGTGGGAGTTCGAGCGGGCGTGCCGCAACCTGGCCCACCGGCTGCAGGCGCAGGTGCGCCGCGTCGAGACCGGCCCCGTGGAGCAGCGCGAGGTGGTCGCGGGATGACGATCAAAGGAGCGGACGCCGTACTGAAGGCCCTCGAACAGGAGGGCGTCGAGGTCATCTTTGGCATCCCGGGCGGCGCCAGCATGCCGATCTACGACCCGCTGGTCGATCGCTCGCCGATCCGTCACGTGCTGTGCCGCCACGAGCAGGGCGCGGGTCACGCGGCGGAGGGCTACGCGTGGGCCACCGGCAAGGTGGGCGTGTGCATGGCCACGAGCGGCCCCGGCGCCACCAACCTCGTCACCCCGTTGGCCGACGCGAAGATGGACTCCGTGCCGATCGTCGCGATCACCGGCCAGGTGCCGACGCCCGTCGTCGGCAACGATGCGTTCCAGGAGGCCGACATCACCGGCATCACGATGCCCGTGACGAAGCACAACTTCCTCGTGAAGGATCCCGCCGACATCGTCGAGACGATCCGCGAGGCCTTCCACATCGCGCGCTCCGGCCGGCCCGGTCCCGTGCTGGTCGACCTCCCCAAGGATGTGCTGAACGCGGACACCACCTATACGTGGCCCGAGAAGATCAACCTGCCCGGCTACAAGCCCACGACGAAGGGGAACAACCGCCAGGTCAGCGAGGCCGTCAAGCTGATCCTCGCCGCCAAGCGGCCCGTGCTCTACGTCGGTGGCGGCGTGATCAAGGCCAACGCCTCCGAGGAGCTCATGCGCCTGGCCACCATCGGCAAGCTGCCCGTGGTCACCACGTTGATGGCGCGCGGCGCGTTCCCGGATTCCCATGAGCTCTGCCTGGGCATGCCCGGCATGCACGGGAACTACACGGCCGTCACCTCGATGCAGCGAGCCGACCTGCTCGTCGCGCTGGGCTCGCGCTTCGACGATCGCGTCACGGGCAAGCTGTCGGCGTTCGCGCCCGACGCCAAGATCGTGCACGTGGACGTCGACCCCGCCGAGATCGGGAAGAACCGGTTCGTCGACGTCCCGATCGTCGGGGACTGCAAGGACGTGATCGCGAAGCTGGCGACCGAGCTCGCCAAGCGACAGGAGGGCGACTGGTGTGCCCGACCGTTCGGCGTGGCTCTCCCAGCTCGACGAGTGGCAGACGAAATACCCGCTGCGCTACGGCCAGGAATCCGATCGGCTCAAGCCGCAGTACTGCGTGGAGCGGCTGCGCGCCTTCGCCGACGACGACACGATCGTCGTGGCGGGCGTCGGACAGCACCAGATGTACACGGCGCAGTACTGGCGGTTCGAGCGCCCTCGCCACTGGATCAACTCCGGGGGCCTCGGGACGATGGGCTTCGCCGTGCCCGCGGCGATGGGCGCCAAGGTCGGTCAGCCCGACAAGCGCGTCGTCGCGATCGACGGCGACGGCTGCTTCCAGATGACCGCCCAGGAGCTCGCGACGAGCAACACGGAGAAGATCCCGTTCGTGACCGCGATCCTGAACAACGGCTACCTGGGCATGGTGCGCCAGTGGCAGGAGCTGTTCTTCGAGGAGCGGTACTCGGGGGTCTACCTCGACCCCGACGTGCCGAACTACGTGAAGCTCGCGGAGGCCTACGGCGCCGTCGGACTGCGCGTCGATTCCCCCGAGGAGGTCGACGCCGCGATCGAGAAGGCCTACGCCATCGAGGATCGAAGCGTCGTGATCGACTTCCGCACCGACCCCCGCGAGGGTGTCTTCCCGATGGTGCCGGCGGGCGCCTCGAACGACGACATCATCCTGGGGCCCGAGTTCGCGCCGCACGAGGTTCCGGGGGAGGCACCGATCGTATGACGAACTTCCTGCACACCCTGTCCGTGCTGGTCGAGGACCGGCCGGGCGTGCTCACCCGGATCGCCGGGCTGTTCGCCGCGCGCGGGTACAACATCTCGTCGCTCGCGGTCGGCGTGACCGAGACCCCCGGGGTCTCGCGCATGACGATCGTCGTCGACGTCGAGGACAAGCCGCTCGAGCAGGTCACGAAGCAGCTGAACAAGCTGATCAACGTGATCAAGATCCTCGAGCACGATCAGGGCTCGGCGGTCGAGCGCGAGCTGATGCTCGTGAAGGTGCGCTCCGAGGGCGACAACCGCGCGCGCATCATGGAGATCGCCGACGTGTTCCGCGTGAACGTCGTGGACGTCACGAGCGGGACCCTGACGCTCGAGGCCGCCGGCAAGCCCGAGAAGCTCGAGGCGCTGCTGTCGCTGCTGCGGGACTTCGGGATCGTGGAGCTGTCGCGCACCGGGCGGATCGCGCTCGGCCGCGGCGACCGCGGCATCAAGGACCGCTCGCTCAAGGTCGCCAACGCCTGAGCGTTCCCACCCAACCACGCACCAGGAAGGAACCGACGAGATGGCCACGATCTACTACGAGAAGGACACCGACCCGGCGGCCCTGCGGGAGCAGAAGATCGCGGTGCTCGGCTTCGGCTCGCAGGGGCACGCGCATGCCCAGAACCTGCAGGACAGCGGGTACGACGTGCGGGTGGGGCTCCGGCCGGGCTCCTCGAGTCGCGCCAAGGCGGAGGAGGCCGGGCTCCGCGTGCTCGACACCGCCGACGCCGTGGCCGAGGCCGACGTGATCATGTGCCTGCTGCCCGACACCTCGCACGGGAAGGTCTACACAGAGGACATCGCGCCGAACCTCGTCGACGGCAACATGCTCATGTTCGCCCACGGGTTCTCGGTGCACTTCGGCACGGTCGTGCCGCCGGCCGGCGTCGATGTCACGATGATCGCGCCGAAGGGCCCGGGTCACCTCGTGCGTCGCACCTACGAGCAGGGGATCGGGACGCCGGGGCTCGTCGCGGTGCAGCAGGACGCCACGGGCAAGGCGAAGGAGCGCGCGCTCGCCTACGGCAGCGGCATCGGCTGCGCGCGGGCCGGCATCATCGAGACCACCTTCAAGGAAGAGACCGAGACCGACCTGTTCGGCGAGCAGACCGTGCTGTGCGGCGGCATCTCCGAGCTGATCCGCAACGGGTTCGAGACGCTGGTCGAGGCGGGGTACCAGCCGGAGATCGCCTACTTCGAGTGTCTGCACGAGCTCAAGCTGATCATCGACCTGATCTACGAGGGCGGACTGTCGTGGATGCGCTACTCGGTGTCCGACACCGCCGAGTGGGGCGACTACCAGAGCGGTCCGCGGGTGGTCGACGAGCACGCACGCGCGCAGATGCGTGACGTGCTCACCGAGATCCAGGACGGCACGTTCGCGAAGCGGTGGATCGCCGAGGCGGACGCCGGCTTCCCGGAGTTCCTCCGACTTCGCCAGCAGGCGCAGACGTCCCAGCTCGAGCAGGTGGGACGCCAGCTGCGCCAGATGATGCCCTGGCTGGAATCCGAGGAGAAAGTGCCGAGCTGATGACCACCGCAGACCCTGAGGTATCAGGCGTAAGCAGCGACATCGTCACGGATCTTCGACACCACGCTGCGCGACGGGGAGCAGGCTCCCGGGATCGCGCTCACCCGCTCCGAGAAGGTCGAGATCGCCGAGCAGCTCGCGCGGCTGCAGGTCGACATCCTCGAGGCCGGGTTCCCGATCTCGGGGCAGGGCGAGTTCGAGGCCGTCCGCGAGATCGCCGACTCGGTGCGAGGGCCCGGTGATCGCCGCGCTCGCGCGCACCGCGACCGGCGACATCGAGCGCGCCGCGGAGGCGCTCAAGGGGGCCGATCACTGGCGGATCCACACGTTCATCTCCACGAGCGACGTCCAGCGCGAGTCGATGCTGAAGATGAGCTACCAGCAGGTGCTCGACGCCATCCAGGAAAACGTGACGCTCGCCAAGGGCTACACCGAGGACGTCGAGTTCAGCGCGCAGGACGCGACCCGCACCGAGCTCGAGTTCCTGCTCGAGTGCTACCGGCTGGCGGTGCGCTGCGGCGCCACGACGATCAACGTGCCCGACACGGTGGGCTACGCGACGCCGACGGAGTTCGGCGAGCTGATCCGGATCGTGCGCCAGGAGGTGCCCGACGACGTCGTGATCTCGACGCACTGCCACAACGACCTGGGGCTGGCGGTCGCCAACGCGCTGGCCGGCATCGAGAACGGCGCCCGGCAGGTCGAGGTCGCGGTCAACGGCATCGGGGAGCGCGCCGGCAACTGCTCGCTGGAGGAGATCGCGATGATCGTGCGCACCCGTCGCGCGCATCTCGGCGTCCAGCACGGGCTCAACATCAAGGAGATCACGCGCACCTCGCGCCTGGTCGCGATGACCACCGGCTACAGCGTCCAGCGGAACAAGGCGGTCGTCGGCACGAGCGCCTTCGCCCACGAGAGCGGCATCCACCAGCACGGCGTGCTCGCCAACCGCGAGACCTACGAGATCATGGACCCCGTCGAGATCGGGCTGGAGGGCAACCAGCTCGTGCTCGGCAAGCACAGCGGTCGCCACGCCTTCATCGACGCGCTCGACAAGCTCGGCATCACGCTGGACGACGCGGCGCTCAACCGCGCGTTCACGCGATTCAAGGATCTCGGCCGACCGCAAGGTGCAGCTGACCGACCAGGATCTGTCCGCGATCGTCGCCGAGGAGCTCGGCGCGACCGACGAGGACCTCCTGGTGTTGGAGTCGCTGCAGATGGGCGGTGGCACGCACCTGCAGCCGCGGGCGACCGTCCGGCTGCGCAAGGGCGAGGAGGTGATCGAGGAATCCGCGACCGGCGACGGTTTGATCGACGCGGCGATGGGCGCCATCGCACGTGCCGCCGAGGTCGAGGGTCGACTCGCGAGCTTCCACGTATCCGGCGTGACGGAGGGCACCGACGCGCTCGGTGACGTCGTCGTGCAGCTGGACATCGACGGTCGCCGGGTGACGGGCCGCGGCGTCGCGACCGACGTCGTCGAGGCGAGCGCGCGCGCCTACCTCGCCGCCGTGAACCGCGCCCTGCAGGTCCAGGCCAAGGACGCCGGGCAGACCAACGAGGTCACTCCGTGACGGACGCCCACACGATCGGGGTGATCCGGGGCGACGGCACCGGCCCGGAGGTGGTCGCCGAGGGCCTCAAGGTGCTCGACGCCGTCCGGGACTTCGACGTGACGCTGGTGGACTTCGACCTCGGCGCGGATCGCTTCCTGCGCACGGGCGAGGTGCTCCCCGACGAGGAGCTGGCGCGGATCGCCGAGATGGACGCGGTGTTCCTCGGGGCGGTCGGCGACCCGCGGGTGAGGCCCGGCATCCTGGAGCGCGATCTGCTGTTGAAGATCCGGTTCCAGCTCGATCAGTGGGTGAACCTCCGGCCGGTGGTGCGCTATCCGGGCGTGGCGACCCTGGTGCCGAGTCACAGCGAGGACGACGTGAACTTCGTGGTGGTCCGCGAGAACTCCGAGGGCCTCTACAGCGGCGCCGGCGGCTTCCACCGGAAGGGCACCGCCCACGAGGTGGCGGTGCAGGAGTCGATCAACACGCGCCACGGGGTCGAGCGGATCGTGCGGTACGCCTTCGAGCTGGCCGCCTCGCCGGAGCGGCGCGGCAGGCTCACGCTCGTGCACAAGACCAACGTGCTGACCTTCGCGGGCGATCTGTACCAGCGGGTGGTCGACGAGCTGGCGAACGAGTTCCCGGGGGTCGAGACCGACTACGTGCACGTCGACGCCGCCTGCATCTACTTCCTGGACTCGCCCGCGCGGTTCGACGTCATCGTGACCGACAACATGTTCGGCGACATCATCACGGACCTCGGGGCGATGATCCAAGGCGGCATGGGCATCGCGGCCGGTGGCAACATCAACCCGGACGGCGTCTCGATGTTCGAGCCGATCGGCGGCACCGCGCCCAGCGAGACGGGCAAGGGCACGATCAATCCGCTCGCCGCGATCGGCGCGATGGAGATGCTGCTGCGACAGCTGGGCGCGCACGCGGCGGCCGCGAAGATCGACGCGGGCATCCGCGCGGCCACGAGCCGGATGAAGAGCATGCGCGCCGGCGAGATGGGCTTCACGACCGCGCAGGTCGGCGATCTCGTCGTGGAAGGTGCGACCGCGTGAGCACGGAGCCTGCCGTACGCGTCGAGCTCTACGACACCACCTTGCGCGACGGCGCGCAGCAGGCCGACCTGTCCTACACGGTCGAGGACCGTCTGCGCATCCTGCACAAGCTCGACGCCATCGGCTTCCCCTACATCGAGGGCGGGTGGCCGGGCGCGAACCCGCGCGACACGGAGTTCTTCGCGCTGGCGACCAAGGAGACCCTGCAGCACGCGGAGCTCACCGCCTTCGGCATGACGCGACATGCCGGCGAACGGGCGGAGGACGCGCAGGCGTTGCGCGACCTCCTGGATGCGGGGACCGAGGTCGTCTGCCTGGTCGGCAAGGCCTGGGACCTCCACGTCACCGAGGCGTTGCGCACCGATCTTGCCGAGGGCGTCGCGATGGTGCGCGACTCCGTCGCGTTCCTGCGTGCCCAGGGGCGGCGGGTGTTCTTCGACGCAGAGCATTTCTTCGACGGGTACCGCAGCGATCCCGCCTTCGCGATGCAGGTCGTGGCGGCCGCCGAAGAGGCGGGCGCGGAGCGGCTCGTGCTGTGCGACACGAACGGCGGCATGCTCCCGTTCGACATCGCCGAGGTGGTTCGGTCCGTCGGTGCCCAGGCCTCGGTGCCGCTCGGGATCCACGTGCACAACGATGCCGGGTGCGCGGTCGCCAACTCCCTGGTGGCCGTCGACGCCGGCGTGCTCCAGGTGCAAGGCACGGTGAACGGCTACGGCGAGCGCACCGGCAACGCCGACATCGTGCCGATCAGCGCGGACCTCATCTTGAAGATGGGCGTGACCGACGCGCTGCCCGAGGGATCGGTGGCGCACCTCACCGAGCTGGCGCACTACGTCGCGGAGATCGCGAACCTCTCGCCCGAGGCGCGGCAGCCGTACGCCGGCCGCTACGCCTTCACGCACAAGGCGGGGTTGCACACCAGCGGCGTCGCACGCGTGTCGCGGGCCTACGAGCACGTGGCCCCCGAATCCGTCGGGAACCGGCGCGGCGTCGTGGCCTCCGACTACAGCGGCGGCGCGTCGATCCGGATGAAGGCCGAGGAATTCGGGCTCGAGCTGGGCGACGCGGCGATCCCGCTCGCCGTCGAGCAGCTGAAGGAGCGCGAAGCCGTCGGCTACACGTTCGACATCGCCGAGGCTTCGTTGGAACTGTTGCTGCGCCGGGCCGACGGATGGTCGCAGTCCTCGTTCGAGATCGAGAGCTACCGGGTCCACGTCGAGGAGCGCACCGGGGACGCGCCCCTGGCCGAGGCGACGGTCAAGGTGGTCACCGAGGGCACGCGCCACATCGAGAGCGCCGAGGGGCAGGGCCCGGTCGGCGCCCTGGACAACGCGCTGCGCAAGGCGCTGTCGAACGAGTACCCGCAGCTCGACGACATGGAGCTCGAGGACTTCCGCGTCCGGGTGCTCGATCGCAGCGTCGGCACCGGCGCGGTCGTGCGGGTGCTGATCGACATGTCGAACGGCGAGCGCGAGTGGACCACCGTCGGTGTGAGCGAGAACATCATCGAAGCCTCCTGGGAGGCGCTCGTCGACGGCTACACGTTCGGTCTGCTGCACCCGCGCGAGCGTGTCGAGGACTGAGCGATGGAGATCCGCCCGGCCGGCGTCGAGGACGCACCGGGCATCGCCGAGGTGCATGTCGCCTCGTGGCGTTGGGCATACGCGGAGGTGCTCCCGCCGGACGTGCTCGACGGACTGCGGGTCGAGGACCGGGAGCGCGTGTGGCGCGACGTCGTTCCCCGCGGCGGCGTCGTCGTCGCCGACGACGCGGGTCGCATCGTCGGGTTCGCAAGTGTCGGTCCCGTCGCGGACGGGGACATGCCGGAGGAGACGAGCGAGCTCTTCGCGATCTACGTCGCCCTCGAGGTGGCGGGGACCGGTCTGGGCCGGTCACTGCTGGACCGCTCGATGGAGATGATGCGGATCGGCGGTTCGCGTCGCGCCATCCTCTGGGTGCTCGCGGCCAACGCCCGTGCACGACGGTTCTACGAAGTGGCCGGATGGGCCTCGGACGGGACCACCGACATGTATGAGATCGGCGGCGTCGGCTACCCGATCGTGCGCTACGTCACGAACCTCTAAGGCGTGGGGTCGCTCGCACGCTCCGCGAGCAGGTGCACCACCCGATCCTCGATCGTCTTGGCCTTGTACTCGTCCATCCCGCTCGTGAGCAACGAGAACTCGATCCAGGTGCCGGCGGCATCGCTCCAGACCCAACCGGTGAGGGCCGACACGTTGTCCAGCGTGCCCGTCTTGGCGCGCACGCGCACGTGCGCGAGCCTGTCCTTGAGGGTGCCCTGACCGCCATCGGGCAACGACGTCCGCAGGGTGCCCGCCCATGGCTGGTGGTCGGCGAACCACAGCAGCCGGACCATCCCGGCCGCGGTCTGCCGGTTCGCGTACGACAGGCCCGATGCGTCGTGGCACCTGCCGGTCACGTGGTGCGCGGCCTCGAAGGCGCAGATCGCCGCCGCCGCGTTCGCGATCGTGCCGGCGCTCCCACCGTCGAAGGCGAGCGCTTTCCCGAGCACCTCGGCGGAGAAGTTGAGCGACCGCCGATCCATGTGGCGCACCAATGTGCTCAGCGGCTGCGAGCTGAGGCTCGCCACCTCCTGGAGACCGCCCGTCGCGGTGCCGGCCGCCGCCGGTGCACCCACCGCGACGCCGAGGTCATGCAACGCATGGGACAGGAACACGGCCGCCCGTCGCTCCGGGTCGTCGATATGGGTGCCGCTCGAGCTCACGTTGCCGCGAAACGTCAGCGCCGTCGGCAGCGGGATGTAGTCGGCGGGGAAGTAGTCCTTCCACCCGGGGGCGAACCAGTCGCGATGGAACGGCCCGGTGACGCCGATCACCCTCCCGTCGATCCGGAGCACGCCGGCGTCACGCACGAGACGCGCCAGCCGCCGCAGCCGCGCCTCGCTGACCTCCGGGTCGCCGAGACCGCGCAGGTAGAGATCGCCGGCGATCGTCCCGTCCGGATCGATCCCGAGCGCCATCGCGCGCAGCGGGAAGGTCTGCGCCGGCCCGAAATGGTCGAAAAGGGCCATCGAGAGCAGGAGCTTCTCGTTGGAGGCGGGGGCGCGTTCGATGCTCGCGCCGTGCCGGTACCAGGCATCGCCGTCGTCGCCGACCATCACCGACATCGGGTGCCCGGCGACGATCTCGTGCAGCCGCGACACCCACCGTGGTGTCGCGGCGTGCGCGGGTGCGAAGGCCGTGAGCAGCGTGAACCCGACGGTGAGGATCGCCAGGGGGAGGTATCGCCGTCGCATCGGCCGACACGATACCGGGCGATGAGCCGCCAACCCGTCGACGGGACCGATCGGTCCTCTAGGCCGAAAGTCTCGTTGCTTGCCGTGGGGGCTGGTCTAACTAGTCCTTCTTCGCTACCCTTCGCTCTCATGCGTGCGGTGCGATCTCTGTAGGACGCGCGCTGGGGAGGGGATCCGTGGCGAGCGAACCTGGGCACACGATGCGGCGCAAGGGCGTCATCGCCCTGCTGGGCTGCCTCGTCGCAGCGGCGGGCATCCTCGCACCGGCCCTGGCCGCGACCCGCGCCACGACGAGCTACCCCCTCGATCCGAGCCTGCACCTCAAGCGGGTCCGCGTCTCGGCCGGCCCGGAGCAGATCCGGGTCCTGACGCTGACACACGGCGTCGTGCCGGATATCGCGCCGGCGACCCAGCAGTACCCGATGTGGGCGCTGACGAGCACCATGTCCGCCAACGCGGGCGCGATCGCGGGCGTCAACGGCGACTTCGGCACCGGCAAGGGGCAGCCCGTGCACACGCTCATGATCGATGGCGAGCTCTGGACGACGGGGCAAGCCCAGGGACGCGCCGTCGCGTGGTCGAGTAACGGCTCGCAGGCCTACATCGGCCACCCGGCCCTGCACATCCAGGCGAGTGGTGCCAGCGGTGCCCTGTTCATGATCCAACAGTGGAACGCGCACGCGCCGACCGCCACGTCGATCGCGGCCTATACCTCGCGTGGCGGCGACGTGACGAAGCCCCCCGGCAAGGTGAATCCGGTCACCACCGACCCGCGCTGGTGCGAGGCCCGGCTGGAGCCGGTCAACGGGATCGCCTGGAACGGTGCCGCGCGCACGTCGCTCGTTCGCAAGTACACGGTGCAGGCGCAGCCCGAACCCTGCGAGCGCACCCCCATCGCGGTCGGCCCCACGTCGGGCGCGGTCGTGGTCGCCTCGAAGTTCTCGTCCTCGGTCACGAACAAGGTGGAGGCGCTGACCCCCGGCGACACGGTCAAGCTCAGCTGGACCTTCGGCGGGTGGCCCGGCGTGACCGACGTGATGGGTGGTTCGCAGCTGTTGGTCGACCACGGCGCGAACGTCGCCCCGGATTACACCGCCGGAGCCGACTACATCTTGAACTACAACCCCCGCACGTCGGTGGGCATCTCGAAGGGGTGCTCGGACACCGACACCGCGACCAATTGCCGCATGTTCCTCATCACGATCGATGGCCGGCAGGCGAGCACGAACTGGTCCAAGGGTGTTCGCCTGCCCTTCCTCGCCCACGAGCAGATCAACGCGGGCGCGTGGATGGCCCTGAACTTCGATGGCGGCGGATCGACGACCATGTGGGTGAAGAAGAGAGATCCCGCCTACTGCGAGTCGAGCCCGGGGGTGGGCGGTTGCCTCGCCCAGCGGCCGTCGCCGAGCACGGGGGAGCGGGCGACCCGCACCGCGCTCATCGTCCTGCCGTCGGCAGACACCGGCACGCCCGCGGGACTCCGGTAGCCGTCGCGATCAGGTGACGCGGACCCACAGGTCGCCGTCGGCGCCCGCACGCTCGACGTAGACCCGCCAACATCCCGACTGCGGGAACGTCACGACGCTGCTCCAGGGCTCGCCGGGGTGATCCCAGGCGAACGCGCGGCACGCCCGGGCGAACGCCCGTCGCGTGCGCGACCCGATCGCCCGGGCCGACGAGTGTGACACGGAGCGCGCGACTGCCGCCGAGCCGCCAATACGTCGTGATCGGCGTGCCGGCGGTCAGCGTGTCGACACCCGCAAAGAGCGCGAAGAGCGAGCCGGCGCCGCGCATCTTCCCTTGCGCCTCGAGGCCGTGGGCCACGGCATGGATCGGTGAAGGGTTGTCGCAGCTTCGTGCGCCAGGGATCGGGGGCGGTGTGGTGGTGACGGCGGTGCCCACCGGTGCGGGATCCGTCCCGCGGGCGACGCTCGGCCCGTCGGCGCAGGCGCCCAGCGCCAGGGTCGCCAGGATCGCGACCGCACAGCGCAACGGGAAGGTGGCGTTTGCGCGCATCTGTCTTCTATCGGCTCGCCACGTCGTGCATTGACCGAGGCCTCGCCGGCAGGAGCATCCTATGTCGGTTCCACCCGCAGAAGGCAACGACGTAGACTGCCCGGACGTCGTACGAGGGAGGGCACATCGTGACGGAGATCGATCGGGACCGCCTGCGGGGGCTGATGGAGCGGGAGCGGGCGACCTTCCGCGAGCGCCACCCCCAGTCGGGGCTCCTGGCGGAGGACGCCAAGGGCTCGCTGCTCTTCGGCGTCCCGATGAACTGGATGACCCGGTGGCCGGGCGACTACGCGGTGTTCGTCGATCGGGCCGAAGGAGCGCGCTTCTGGGACGTCGACGGCAACGTCTTCGTCGACTTCTGTCTGGGCGACACCGGGGGCATGGCGGGTCACGCGCCCAAGGAGAGCGTGGATGCGATCGCCGAGCAGGCGGCCAAGGGCATCACGTTGATGCTGCCGACGCAGGACGCCGCGTGGGTCGGCCGCGAGATGGCGCGACGGTTCGGCGTGCCGTACTGGAACTTCACGCTGACCGCGACGGACGCCAACCGCTTCGCCATCCGATGGGCCCGCCAGGTGACGGGACGCACGAAGGTCGTCGTGCACAACTGGTGCTACCACGGGTCGGTCGACGAGTCGTTCGCGACGATCGATGACCACGGCGATGTGGTGGCCCGGGAGGGCAATGTCGGCATGCCCGTGCCGCTGGACGAGACGACGCGGGTCGTCGAGATCAACGACCTCGACGGGCTCGAGCGCGCGCTCGCGCACGGCGATGTCGCCGTGTGCATGTTCGAACCGGCGCTGACGAACATCGGCATCGTGCTGCCCGACCCCGGCTACCACGAGGCCGTGCGGGCGCTGTGCACGAAGTACGGCACGCTGCTGTTGATCGACGAGACCCACACGATCAGCGCCGGCCCGGGTGGGTGTACGAAGGCGTGGGGACTGCAGCCCGACATCGTGACGATCGGCAAGACGCTCGGCGCCGGCATCCCGAGCGCGGCCTACGGGATGAGCCGGGAGCTGAGCGACCGCGTCTACGCGCAGACCGACTGGATCAACGCGGACGCCGGCGGGGTCGGCGGCACGCTGGCCGGCAACGCGCTCTCGCTGGCCGCGATGCGGGCGACGCTCGGCGAGGTGATGACCGACGAGGCGTTCGAACGGATGATCGCGCTCGGCGAACGGTTCGAGGACGGTGTGCGGACGGTCATCGAGTCACGTGCCCTCCCCTGGCACGTGGTTCGGCTCGGTTGTCGCGTCGAATACCTCTTCCGCGCGGACCGTGCCCGCAACGGGAGCGAGGCCGCGGCCGGGCAGGACGAGGAACTCGACGCCTTCATCCATCTGTACCTGCTGAATCGCGGCATCCTCATGACGCCGTTCCACAACATGGCGCTCATGTCGCCCGCCACGACCGCGGAGGATGTCGACCGTCACACGGCGGTGTTCGGCGACGCGGCCGACGAGTTGGTCGGCGCCTCGACGTAGCCGCTAGCCGGCCGTCGCCACGAACGCGCGCATGAAGTCGGCGAGCCGCTCGACACCCGACAGCGGCATCGCGTTGTAGATCGAGGCGCGGATCCCGCCGACGCTGCGGTGGCCCTTGAGGTCGACCATGCCGGCCTCGGCCGCCTCGGCGACGAATCGCCGTTCGAGATCCTCGGTCGGCAGGCGGAACGTGACGTTCATCAGCGAACGCGAGCCGCGTTCGGCATGGCCCCGATAGACCTCGGGGAACGCGTCGAGCAGGTCGTAGAGCAGCGCCGCCTTCGCACGGTTGTGCTCGAGCATCGCCGCCAGGCCGCCGATCTCGTCGCGGAGCCACCGCGTCACGAGCATCACCACGTAGATCGAGAACACCGGGGGCGTGTTGTACAGCGAGCCGTGGTCGGCGTACGTGCGGTAGTCGAGCATCGTGGGCACGTCGTCGGGGACGCCGGCGAGCACGTCCTCACGCACGATCGCGACCGTCACGCCGGCAGGCCCGGCGTTCTTCTGGGCGCCGGCATACAGCACCGCGTAGCGGTCGATGTCGAGCGGCCGGGCGAGGAAGTCACTCGATCCGTCGGCCACGAGCGGGACGGCATCGGGCACGATCGGGGTGTCCGGATACTCCACCCCTTGGATCGTCTCGTTCGTGGTGATGTGCACGTAGGAGGCGCCGGCGTCGATCGCCGCCAGCAGCTCCTCGGTGGTGGGCACCCGCGTGTAGCCCTCGTCCGTGCCGGACCAGGCGAGGCGGGTCGGTCCGACGCGCGCGGCCTCGGCCGCGGCCTTGGCGCCCCAGGCCCCGGTCACGATGTAGTCGGCCGGGTGTCCCGCGCCACGCAACAGATTCAGCGCGACCATCGAGAACTGCATCGTGGCGCCGCCCTGGATGAACAACACCCGGTGGCTCGACGGGATGCGGAGGAGCGCACGCAGGTTCGCCTCCGCCTCTTCGATCACGCCCGTGAACCACGCGCCGCGGTGGGAGACCTCCAACGCGGAGGCGCCGACCCCGGGGAGCGACACGAGATCGGCCTGCGCCTGGTGCAACACCGGCAGCGGCAGGATGCCCGGACCGGCCGAGAAGTTGACGATGCGCTCGGTCACGACCCCAGGCTACCCAGCGGCGGCCGTGCTCAGATGCCCGGCTTGTACACCATGAGCCACAGCAGGATGGCCAGCCCGGCCACCCCGATCGTCGCGATCACGCGGCCGCGCGGCCCGCGCACCAGCGCCTCCAGGTCGGCGTCCGACGTCGGGAAGGTGCCGTCTGCCCACCGCGTCGTCGCCTCGCGGATCGAGCGCATGTAGGGGCCGGCGAGCGCGCTCATCGCGCCCGTCGTGATCAGGAGCACCACGATCGCTCCCCACAGCCACCAGCCTCTCGAGAACCACGAGCCGTCGATGCCCGCGATCACGCCGAACACCGTCAGGACGCCGAGCGAGGCGTACATCGGTGTGCCGGCCATGCGGGATTGCTCCGCGCGGTCGAACATCTTCTCGCGGTCGGGGAACGCCGGCGGGATCGCGAAGAGCGCCCACATCTGCACCCCGTGGAACAGCAGGAACGACGCAACCCCCACGATGTGGAGGAACACCCAGAGGTCGGTCATCGCGCGAGCATACCGTCGGTCAGTCGCGCGCGAGCGGACGGGTGAGACAGGTCGGGCCGCCGTCGCCGTTGATGCTGATGTGTGCGCCGGCGTAGGTCGTCACGTCGACGCCGGCAGCCTCCATCCGTTCGCGCGTCACCGGGTTGCCCGCGACGGCGAGGGCTCGCCGCGGCCCGAGCGCCAAGACGTTGGGTCCCATCGTCGGGAACTCCTCGTCGGGAACCTCCACGAACGTCACCCCGCGCTCCTCGAGGAGCTGCACCAGGCGCACCGGCATCATCGGCAGGTAGACGACCGCAAGGTCCCGATCGAGCATCGAGATGAACGACATGAGGTGCAGGCACTCGGCCGGACCGTGGAAGTGGGGAAGGTCGAAGGTCCGGACCTCGATGCCGTGCGCGGCGAGGCGAGGCCGCAGCTGGTCGACCGCCTCGGTGTTCGTGCGATACCCGAGACCGACGAGCAGCGTCTGGTCGTCCAGGAAGAGCATGTCGCCACCCTCCGCCGTCGCGGGGGCGGTGAGCGCCGGCAGGATCGTGCACCCCGCGCGCTCGAGCTCGGCGGCCACGATCGCCGGCTCGCCGCGACGGCCCTCCTTGCCCGGGCGCAGGGGGATGACGCCGACGTCGGTCACGAGCGTGGGGTCGTAGGCGTAGACGGCATCCGGGTCACCGGGCACCGGCGTCGTGCCGACGACCACGTCGTCCACCATCGAACGGAGGACGTCGACGAAGGCGGCGTGTTCGGACGCGGCCGCCTCGACGTCGGGGTCGGCGTGCCAGCCGTAGGCGCGCCACGCGGCGAACGCGTCGGCGTGGGGAGGCCGGACGTAGATCCGTCGGACGGTGCCGTAGCTGTTCATCGGACGCGACGCCGGCCCCGTATCGCGGTCACCGTTTGTGCGTGTGCACGGGGTGCGCCGGGTGGTCGCCGTGCGGCGTGTGGCCGCCGGCGTGGGATCCGTTCGGACCGTGCCCGCCACCAGTGCTGTTCGTGAGGCCGGGAGGGCCGCCCTGCGGGTTCTGTGCCGCCGACCCGGAATCCTTGAGACCGGGCGCGCCGCCGTGCGGATTGTGCGCGGCGCTCGAGCCGGCGACCGCGGCGAGCGCATTGCGCTGAGCCGATCCGCCCGTGCCGCCGCCGCCCGTGCCGCCGCCGCCCGTGCCTCCGCCGCCCGTGCCACCGCCGCCCCCGGGGCCGCCGGCTCCGCCCGCGGGTGGAGGCGCGGTCGGTGGGCTGATGGGCGTCGTCGTGCCACCGCCGGTGGAGGGCGGTGTCGTGGGCCCGCCCGTGGATGGCGGTGTCGTGGGCCCGGGGTTCTGTCCGCCGTCGCCGGGTGTCGGATCCGTGGTGGTCGGTGGCGGGCCCGCCGTCGGCGTGCTGATCGGTGGGACGAACCGAACCGCCGTGATCACCCCCGGCGATCGATTCGGGCCGAAGGACAGCGCGATCATCAGGGCGCCCGCGACCGCGGCTCCTCCCAGGGCGATCATGCCGATGCGCCGAGAGACCAACGCGTCCGTCTCGCTCATCGTGCGGCCCGCGGCGGGAACGGCCCCCGCGCCGGCGGTGGCCTCGGTGCTCGCGAGCGACAACGTCGCCGGCGGCGACGGCCGCGGCACGTGCCGAGCGCGAGCTTCGCCGGCGCCCCGCACCGGGGCTCGGGTGCAGTCGCTGCCCCCGCCGCTGCAGCTCGGTGACGCTCGGGCGGACGGGGGCGGCGCCGCTCGATGCCAGCTTCTCCCGGAGGGCGGTCGGGTCCTTGCGTACCTTGTCGATCCATTCGGGACGCTCGATCGCGCCGAGCCCCGAGAGACCGGCGACGAGCCCGACGGTGGCGGACAGCGCCATCCCCACCTCGCCCGGGTCGACGCGCGCCGCCCCGGCGATGGGCATCACGGCGGCCGGCCAGATGACCACGAGCTTCGCCCGAGGACTGAGCTCGGCCGCGAGCTGTGCCGCGGCGACCCCGATCGAGTCATCGAGCACGATCACATCGGGCTGCGCATCACGCAGCACCCGAGCCAGGTCGCCGACGGTCGCGGCCTCGCCCACCACCAGGAACCCGTCGTCGGTGAGCACGTCGCGCAAGGACCCCCTGGCACGATCCCCCTGTCCGACGACCACACGAACGCTTCGTTGATCCATCCCCATCCCTGCTCCGGCCTCGTGCGAGGCCGGGAACGAGACCAGCGTACCCGCACGCCACGGACGGAGCTACCGACCTTCGGGGGGATGCCAAACGGGGGACGAGACCTAGGGCGTTAGACTCCGCGCCCGATGGGCGAGGTCAGGCTGCGCTGGACCGGCGAGCGGATCCAATTCGTCGGGGACACCGGCTACGGCGACGACGTGCGGGTGGGCGGCGACCCGGAAGGGCCGGGTGCCAAACCATCTGACCTGTTGCCGCTGTCGCTCGCGGCGTGCACCGCCTACGACGTGGTCGAGATCCTGCGGAAACAGCGGCAGGATCTGCGCGGGCTCGAGGCGATCGTCACGTCGACCCAGGACGACGAGCCGCCGTGGACCTTTCGGGCGATCAACGTCGAGTGGGTCGTGACCGGTGCCGTGGATCAACGGAAGGCGGAGCGTGCCGTCGATCTCGCGGAACGCACGTCGTGTGCCGTGGCGGCCACGATCCGTCCGGTCGTCAGCCTGACCCACACCGTTCGGATCCAACCCGGCTGAGAGACTGGCGATCCCGATGGATGCCGCGTCGCTGCACGCACGCCTTGCCGAGGGGCCGTTGCTGGCCGACGGCGGTATGGGCACGGCGCTGATCGATACCGGTGTGCCCGTGGACGCCTGTATGGAGGCGCTCAACGAACGGGCGCCGGCGCGCGTGGCGGGCATCCACGCGGCCTTCGTCGGCGCCGGCGCCCGGCTCCTGCTGACGAACACGTTCGGCGCGAACCGGTTCCGACTCGACCAGCACGGGCTTGCCGACCGGGTCGGTCCGATCTGCGCCGCCGGGGTCGCGCTGGCCCGCGAGGCCGCCCCCGAGCTCGTGGCGGGCTCCATCGGCCCGCTCGGCGTGCGACTCCAGCCCTACGGCAGGGTGCCCGCCGAGGAGGCGTTCGCGGCCTACCGGGAGCAGGCCGCCGCGCTGGCCGCCGCGGGCGTCGACGTGCTCGTGATCGAGACGCAGACCGACGTGCGCGAGCTGGCGGAGGCGGTTGCGGCGGCGCGGGAGGCGGCGCCGGGCACGGCGCTGCTCGCGAGCGCGACCTTCACGCGCGACGATCGGACGTTGCTCGGCGACACGCCGGAGGCCGTCGCCGGCCGGCTGCTCGAGCTCGGCGTCGACGGGCTCGGCGTGAACTGCGGCGAAGGACCGGCGCAGGCCTTGCGCATCGCACGGCTCCTCGCGCCGATCGCCGGAGCCGCCGGGGTGCCGCTGCTCGCGCGGCCGAACGCCGGTGGGCCGACGGAGGTGGGCGGGCGCTTCGTCTACCCGGCGACCCCCGAGTACGTGGCCGAGGTGGTCCGCGCGCTGCTCGATGAGGGCGTCACGATCGTGGGGGGCTGTTGCGGCACCGGTCCCGCCCACACGGCCGCGATCGCCGCGGAGCTCCACCATCGTGGCCCGAGCGCGACCGTGACCTTCCCGCCGCCCGCCCCGGCCGCGGAGGTCCCCGCGCGGGCGGCCGTGGCGCCGACCGCGCTCCAGGCGGCGATCGACGCCCGTGCGCTCGTGATCACCGTCGAGATGGAACCGCCGCGATCCTTCAACGCGGCCCAGCTCGTCGCCGCCGCCCAGACGTTGCGCGATGCGGGGGCCACCGCGATCGACGTCGCCGACTCGCCGATGGCGAAGATGCGGATGAGCGCCTGGGCGGCCTGCCGGCTCGTCCACGAGCAGGTCGGGATCGAGACGGTGCTGCACTTCCCCACGCGAGGGCGCAACGTGTTGCGGCTGCAGGGCGACCTGCTGGGGGCGCACGCACTGGGCATCCGGAACCTGTTCGTCTGCGTCGGGGACCCCGTGACGATCGGAGACTATCCGCACGGCTCCAACGACGTCGATGTCACGGCGACGGGGTCTGTTGCAGCTGATCACCGAACAGTTCAACGCGGGTGTCGATCGGGCGGGCTCGTCGATCGGCGAAGCGACCTCGTTCTTCGCGGGCGCCGCCGTGTCGCCCGCGGCCGCCGACCTCGAGCGGGAGGTGCGGCTGCTCGCCAAGAAAGTCGCCGCGGGCGCGCGGTTCGTGCTGACGCAGCCGATGTACGGCGTCACGCCCGTGCGGACGCTGCGCGAGGCGTACGAGCGGCAGACCGGCGTCCCGCTTGCGCTGCCGGTCATCGCGGGCGTGCTCCCCCTGGTGTCGGCCCGGCACGCGACGTTCCTGCACAACGAGGTCCCGGGGATCGAGATCCCCGATGACGTGCGCGAGCGCATGCGGGCGGCCGGCGAGGAGCCCGAGCGGGCGTGGAAGGCCGGGCTGGCGATGGCGACCGAGCTCGCCGAGGCCCTCCGGGCCGAGGGGGTGGCCGGGATCTACGTGATGCCGCAGTTCGGACGCTACGACCGAGCGGCCGATCTGGTGGAGGCCGTGCGGGCACTCGCGCCGTGATCACGCTCGACCCCCGGCCCCAACCGGCTACGATGATGTCTCGTACGGGTTCCACGCCAGACGGAACCACTGACCCCGACCACATCGAGGCGCCCGAACGTGTCTGACCCCGCCGTGCCGTCCAAGTCGCCCGCCGAGATCCACCCCTTGCTCGTCGAGCTGGCCGAGCGGATCGAAGCCACGACACCGCCCGATCGCCACGACGCCCTCCTCGTGTTCTCCCGGATGATGCTTCGCCGGCTCGGCGAGGAGGACCTGACGTCGCGCGGGGTCCAGCAGCTGCTCGGCATCGTGTGCTCGGCCTTCGCGTTCGTCGACGGACGGGGCAACCACCCGGCCGCCGTGCGGGTCTTCGTGCCGACGATCGACCACGACGGGTACGTGGTGCCCGGCACCGTCATCGAGACGAACACCGACGACTCGCCGTTCCTGGTGGACTCCGTCACCGAGGAGCTCGCGGCTCGCAACCTGGGCGTGCGGCTGATCGTGCACCCGATGATCGGCACGGTTCGCGCCGAGGACGGTCACCTGGAGCGGGTGATGGCCGGGCCGTGACGCGGCGCACCGCGAGTCGTTGATGCATTTCGAATTGGATCGCCGGCTCAACGAGCAGGACCGCGGCGACCTCGAGCGGCGGATCCGGGCGATCCTGCACGATGTCCGTCTCGTCGTGCGCGACTTCGAGCCGATGCAGGAGCGCGTGCATCACATGGGGGAGATCGCGCGGCAGGCGACGGCCGTCTACACCCCGCCGGAGATCGGCGAGACGGTCGATTTCGTCGAATGGCTGCTGCAGCTGAACTTCGTGCTGCTCGGCTATCGCGAATACCGGATGGCCGACGGCCCCGAGGGTCGGACGATCCAGACCGTGCCGGGGTCGGGATTGGGGATCCTTGCCGACGTGTCCTCGAGCGCGTTCTCCGACGCGACGCCGCTGAACTCGCTCGATCCCGACATACGTCGCCGGATCGAGGAAGGCGAGCTCCTCGTCATCACGAAGACGAAGGCCTACAGCACCGTGCACCGGCGGGCGCGGATGGACTACGTGGGCGTGCGGATCGTCTCGCCCGAGGGCCAGGTCGTCGGCGAGGCACGGCTGATCGGGCTGTTCACCTCGAAGGCGTACATGGAGCGGGCCGCCGAGACGCCGCTGCTGCACCACAAGCTCGAGCAGATCATCGCGGCCGAGGATCTGATCCCGGGCTCGCACGACTACAAACAGGTCATCGAGCTGTTCGAATCGTTCCCCCGTGACGAGCTGTTCCAAGCGTCCACCGAGGAGCTCCGCGGGCTCGTCGTGGGGCTGCTGCAGCTCGAGAAGCACGGCGGCATCCGGGTGCTGTTGCGCAAGGACCTCTACGGCCGCCAGGTGTCGATCGTCGTGGCGTTGCCGCGTGAGCGGTTCAGCGCGTCGCTCCGCAAGCGTCTCCAGGAGATGTTCCGCGAGCGTTTCGGCGGGTCCTCGGTCGACTACCACCTCTCGCTGGGCGAGACCGAGTCCGCGCGCATCTTCTTCACCGTGCACATCGAAACGGGGGTGCAGATCCCGGAGATCCCCTACGAAGAGCTCGAGGAGGAGGTCGAACGGCTCGCCCGCACCTGGGACGACGACCTGCTCGACAGCCTCACCGAGATCCTCGGGCCCGAGCGCGGCCCCGCGCTCGCGGCGCGGTACGGATCGCGATTCCCCGACTACTACAAGACGACCGAGACCGACTGGAACCAGGTGGCGATGGACGTCGTCAGCCTCGAGCAGCTCGCGAGCGACGCCGACGGCTTCGTGATCGGGATCGCGAACGAGAACGTCGGCGAGCGACTGACCCGCGTCAAGCTCTACAAGACCGGCGGCAAGGTCGATCTGTCGGCGTTCATGCCGCTGCTCGAGTCGTTGGGGCTGCGCGCGGTCGAGGAGATCCCGATCGCCCTGCACGGCGAGGGGCGCACCTATGTCCACGACTTCGGCGTGCTCGATGCCCGTGGCGCGGTGCTGAACCTCGAGGACGAGGCCGAGCTGGTGCGCGAGGCGCTCGATGCGATGTGGCGGGGCGACGCCGAGGTGGACTCGCTGAACCGCCTCGTGATCTTCGCGGGCCTGTCCTGGCGCCAGGTGCACATCCTGCGCGCGTATCGCAAGTACCGGATGCGCGTGTCCACACGTTTCACCGAGGAATACCGCAACGACGCGCTTGCCGAGAACCCGCACATCGCGCGCCGCCTCGCGGAGCTCTTCGAGGTGAAGTTCGATCCGGTCCGTCAGGCGCCGACGGCCGACGCCGACGCGATCCGCCAGCAGATCAAGGAAGACCTCCGGTCGGTCGCGTCGCTGGACCAGGACCAGATCGTTCGCTCGTTGCTCGGCACGATCGAGTCGACGGTGCGCACGAACGCCTACCTGCCCGAGCGCCCCGCGCTCACGTTCAAGCTGCGCTCCGCCGACGTGCCGGAGATGCCCAAGCCGTTCCCCCTCTACGAGATCTTCGTCTACTCCTCGCAGATGGAGGCGATCCACCTGCGCGGCGGTCTGGTCTCGCGCGGCGGCATCCGCTGGTCGGATCGCAAGGAGGACTACCGCACCGAGGTGCTCGGCCTCATGAAGGCCCAGCGGGTGAAGAACGCGGTGATCGTCCCCGACGGCTCGAAGGGCGGGTTCATCCTGAAGCGCTCCACGAGCTCGCCCGCCGAGCTGCAAGCAGGAGGTCGTGACCCAGTACGTCACGTTCATGCACGGCCTGCTCGACATCACCGACAACCTGGTCCGCGGCGAGGTGACGCACCCCGAGGGGGTCCGGGTGCTCGACGGCGACGACCCCTACCTCGTCGTCGCGGCCGACAAGGGGACGGCCGCCTTCTCCGACACGGCCAACCGGGTCAGTGAGGACTACGGCTTCTGGCTGGGCGACGCGTTCGCGTCCGGCGGCAGCTCGGGGTATGACCACAAGGCGCTCGGCATCACCGCCCGGGGAGCCTGGGAGTCGGTGAAGCGGCATTTCCGCGAGCTGGGCGTCGACGTGTTGCGCGACCCGTTCACCTGCGTCGGCATCGGCGACATGTCGGGCGACGTGTTCGGCAACGGCATGCTGTACAGCGAGACCACCCGACTGCTCGCGGCGTTCGATCACCGCAACGTGTTCCTCGATCCGGAGCCGGACGCCGCCGTCTCGTTCGCCGAGCGCCGCCGCCTCTATCTGTTGCCGGGTTCCTCGTGGAACGACTACGACCGCACGCTGCTGTCGCCGGGCGGCGAGGTCTTCGACCGCCGGGCCAAGGCCGTCGTGCCCTCGAAGGAAGCGCGCGTGTCCCTCGCGATCCCCGACGAGGTGGCCGAGGAGATGACGCCCGACGAGCTGATCCGCTGGATCCTGCAGGCGCCGGTCGACCTGCTGTGGAACGGCGGGATCGGCACCTACGTGAAGTCCTCCCGGGAGGTGCACGCCGACGCCGGCGATCGCACGAACAACAGCGTGCGGGTCAGCGGGTCGCAGGTCCGTGCGCGGGTCGTCGGCGAGGGCGGCAACCTCGGCTTCACGCAGCGTGGTCGTATCGAGTACGCGCTGGCGGGGGGGCGGATCAACACCGACTTCATCGACAACTCCGCGGGCGTCGACACCTCCGACCACGAGGTGAACTGGAAGATCCTCCTCGGGCTCGCGATCCAGCGTGGCGAGCTGACGCTCGATGCCCGCAACGAGCTGCTGCAGGACTGCGCCCCCGATGTCGTGCAGCACGTCCTCTACGACAACTACCTGCAGGCGCAGATCCTGTCCCAGGAGGACGAGGTCTCGACCCAGCGCATCGAGGCCTACGAGGATCTGATGGTGCAACTCGAGGCGGACGGGGAGCTCGAGCGTGCCGTCGAGTTCCTCCCGACGACCGAGGACATGCTGGAGCGCCGCGCCGCGGGCCTCGGCATGACCCGGCCGGAGCTGGCCGTCTTGCTCGCGTACGCGAAGCGACAGGTGTTCAAGGAGCTGGTGGGCTCCGATCTGCCCGACAGCGACTACCTGGCCGCCGACCTCGAGCGCTACTTCCCGCCCGTGATCGTCGAACGGTTCGGCCATCTGCTCGCCGAGCACCCGTTGAAGCGCGAGATCATCGCGACGATCGCGTCCAACGATGTCGTGAACTCCCAGGGGATCACGTTCGTGTCGCGGATGGTCACCGAGACGGGGGTCTCGCACGCGGAGGTGGTGCGCGCGTTCCGCATCGCGCGCGACATCACGGGCGCGGTCGGTCGGTGGGGCGACATCGAGGCGCTCGACGGCATCATCGACCCCGCGGTGCAGTCCGAGCTGCTGAGCGGGGTGGACTGGCTCGTCGAGACCACCTCCCGCTGGTACCTGGTGCAGGGCGCGGGGCAGCGCCTCGCCGATGCGGTGGAGCAGTCGCGCACGTCGTTCGCCGACGTGTCCGACGCCATCAGTCAGATCGGTCCCGAGGCCTGGCGGGAGGAGCATGAACTCACCGCACGTCGCCTCGTCGACGGCGGGGGTGCCCGAAACCGTCGCGCATCGTCACGCGTTCCAGCCGGAACTGGTGCATGCGCCGGACATCATCGCGGTCGCGCACGCGACCGGTCGCACGCCCGTCGAGGTGGCGCGCGGGTTCTTCGTCCTCGGCGAGGGGCTCGACATCGACTGGCTCGAGGACCAGCTCGAACAACTGCAGGCCGCCACGCGCTGGCAGCGCTGGGCGCAACAGTCGATGGAGGACGACCTGTTCTCGCTGCGGCGCCGCCTGTGCGAGCGCGTCCTCGAGGCCGCGGGCGGCGCGCCCATCGACGAGGCGATCGAGCAGTACTTCTCCGAGCGCGGCGCCGCGTTCGAGCGCGTCAAGCGGTTCCTGCGGAACCTCAAGATGGAAGGCGTCTCCGACCTCTCGCAACTGACGGTCGCCTTGCGCCAGATCCGTTCCCTCGCAGGGTAGACCGAGCTACGGCCAGCGGGTGATCACGAGCCCCACCGCGAGCAGCACCATGGCGATCCACAGCAGCCGCAGCGCTCCCTCGGGTGCCTGGGTCATCGCCGCCGCGTCGAGCGGCACCTGCGTGCCGTCGTCGTAGGAGATCTGGCCGGTGACCGCCGTGGCCCGGCGTCGAAGGCTGCGCACCGGCGTGGAGAGTCGCCGCTGCGCCGCGGCCACGTAGCCGCAACCCGCCGAGATCAGCACGATCGGCACGTCGATCCGCCCGGTCTGCGAGAACCCGCCGGCGAGCGCGGGGAAGCCGCCCCACATCACGGCGAACCACAGGTCGGTGTGGAACCGTCCGCCGAACCACTCCAGGTTGTAGGCGGGCACGAGGAAGCCGCCGATCCCGATGAACACCAGTCCCCACCACGACACGACCGACGCGCCGTACAGGCCGATCGCCAGCGCGCCGGCCACGCCGATCACGGCAAGCGAGATCAGCACCGATCGCGGGATCTGCGTGCGCAGGGGCCGGCCGTGCAGCTCGTCGAGGGCGTGGGCGGCGATGCCGACCGCCAGGAAGAACGCGACCAGCGCCATCACGAGGTAGCGAGGCTCGAGGGTGTCGACCACGCAGGCCCCGAGCGCCACGAAGGACAGATGCCACAGGGTGTAGGGCGGGTGTAACAACGTCCAGTAGTCCCGCGCGCCGCCCGGCTGGAGCGCGTAGAACGACGGCCGGCTCATCGGGTGCGGATCCCCCAGATCACGATCCCGCCACCGAGGCTCATGCGGCGCCAGCGCACGTGGTCGAAACCGGCCTCGCGCCACAAGCGCAGCTGCGTCTCCAGCGGGTAGCGTCGCCAGAATCCCTCGATGCTCGGTCCGAGGAATCGGCCGACCTCGTACCACTCGCGCGAGGCGAGTCGTCCGATCGCCGGCATGACGACCCTCGTGTAGAGGCGCCAGCACGCGCGCCAGAAAGGGTTGGGCGGCACACCGAACTCGAGGCTCGACGCGATGCCGTCCGGCCGGATCACGCGCGCGAGTTCGGCGAGCGTCGCGCCCGGATCGTCGACGTAGCGCAGCAGGTACGTGACGGTCAGCGCATCGAACGCCGCGTCGGCGAACGGCAGGTCCTCGGCCCGGCCCAGGACGAAATCGATCGGGAGACCGGCCGAGCGACGCCGTCCCTCGCGCAGCATCGGCTCGCTCGGGTCCAGCGCGACGATGCGCTCGCGCCGCCCCGGACCGGACGAGCTCCCGTGCGACGAGCCCGGTCCCCGTCGCGACGTCGAGCACCGAGCCGCCGGGTCCGAGGCGAGAGACCAGGAACCGACGCCATCGGGGGTCCTCGCCGAACGACAGGATCGCGCCCATCCGATCGTAGGAGCCGCCGATGCCCGCGAAGAGCCGGCGCGCGTGCCTCGTGCGCGGAGAGTCCATGTCGGGACTACACCACATCGCGGCCGAACGGGGTCAGCCGTAGAAGATCATGGTGATCCAGTAGGCCCCATGGCTGAAGATGACGCCGACGCCCGCGTGCCGGAACCGGCGGTTCAGCATGTTGGCGCGGTGCGTGCTGCTGCGGGTCCAGGCCTTGAAGACGCGCCACACGGACGGACCCATGCCGACGTTCTCTCCCCAGGACGATGGGTGATAGCTCCGCAGCTTGGTCCGGAGATCGGCGCTGTGGAACAGCAGCCGTTGCGATCCCATCGCCTGCGAATGGTGCCGCGCGGTGCGATCGACGGCGCGGTTCTGCTTGAGCGAGGCCAGGCCATGCTGATGCCGGTACCCGTTGACCATCGCGAAGACCTTCGCGCGGGTCCGCGCGGAGCGGGTGCCGGCGTGCGCCGGCCCGGTCGCCAGCGAGACGATGAGCACGACGAATGCCGTCAGGAGGAGGGGGGAGCGGCGCAGAACCACGATGACGCAGGCTAGCGGCGGACCCCTTCGCCACCCCGGATTCTCGTGTGAAGATGCCATAGATATGGCGAGCGCGATCTCCACACGTTTTCCCCAGCTGCTCCCGGAAACCTTGCAGGCCAAGGCAGGTCACATCACCACCGGGGGGTGCCTGTTGCTTGGCGGGGTGGCGGCGGTGGCGGCATCGTGGGACGAGGTGAACTGTGTTGCCGGGGAGTACAGCTCGAGCGGACCGTGCGGCATCGGGATCGTCGCGGCCTCGCAGGTGTTGTTCGTTGCGCTGATCGCGGTGGTGGCCGGCGCGATCATCCTGACGCGCGGGCTCCGCAGACCGGTGGATCCGAACGGGGGCACCGGATGGCGCCTGGGCCCGGGGTTCCTCGTGATCGCGAGCGGGATATTGCTGTCGCTGATGATGCCGCGGTACGCGTGCCCGGCCGGCTCCACCCTGTCGCCGGTCTTCCGGTTCTGCGTGTCGGCGGACCGCTCCTATCCCGCCCCGTCGCCGGGCGCGCCCTACAAGCTGGGGGCGCTCGCGTTCGGGCTGGTGGTCGGGCTGCTCCTGTTGTTCTGGCGCCGGGCGCCGTGGTGGCTGCCGCCGGTCGTGGCGGTTGTCGTGTTCGCCGTGACGGTGGGGTTCACGCTGCAACGCTCGGTCGGACTGCCGATGTGAGCAGCTAGAGCGGCACCCACGCGGCGACACCGTCGCGGTCCGATCGCACCTCGCCGAAGGCCCCGTCGAAGTGGGTCGGGGCGATGATCGTGCCGGGGGACGCCAGGAGCTCCGCCAGCAGGGACCGTCTCGCGGCGGCCGACTGAGCGTGGTGGTTGTCCGGCCCGCTCGGCCAGTCGGGATGTGCGAACTGCATCGCGTGGTTCCACGTGTCGGCGGACAGGACCAGCCGATCGTCCCCGACCTCGATCCGCAGGACCTGGTGACCGGGTGTGTGGCCCGGCAGATGGTGCAGCTCGAGCGCGGTGTTGATGCGATGATCGCCGCCGATCACCTCGAGGATCCCGGCGTCGGCGAGCGGCCGGAGCAGCGCCAAACAGGCGGCGGCCTCCTCGTCTGTGGGCGCGAGGTCGCGAAGCCAATCGCGATCGGCCTGTTGGATCACGTAGCGCGCGTTCGGGAACATCGGGGCGCCCGCGTCGTCCAGCACGCCACCGATGTGGTCGTCGTGCGCGTGGCTGATCACCACGGTGTCGATGTGATCACGTCCGATCCCGATCGTGTCGAGCTCCCGCGTGAGCGCGCCGGTGATCGGCGCCCACGACTGGGTCGGCGAGGTTGCGCCACCGAGGCCGGTGTCGAACAGCAGCAGACCGCCGTCGTGCCGGACGAGCCAGGCTCGCACGCGGAACCGCCACCCATCGTCCTCGGTGTACACGCCCGGATCGAGGGTCTTGGCGGCCAGGAGATCGGCGGCCGGCACGTCGGGGAAGGACTCGACGATCGGCCCCGACACAAAGTCCGCGTCCAGCACGGCGGTGACCTCGACCGATCCGACGCGGTGGGTGACGTGGCTCACGGGCGGGACCTTAGCAGCCGTTCCGTCGCAGGCGAGCCGACCTGCGCGTAGGGTTCCTCCGACGACGAAGGGAGGCGCATGCCGTTCGAACCGCCCGTGCTCGACGGTCCGGTCATCGTCGTGGGCGGCGGCATCGTCGGACTTTCGTGCGCCTGGTTCCTGCATGCTGCGGGGGCCGAGGTGATCGTGCTCGAGGCAGGTGAGCGAACGGGCGGCGGCGCCTCGCGAGGCAACGCGGGTGCGATCTGCCCCTCCATGGTGCAACCGCTGGCCGCGCCGGGCACCGTCCGGGCGGCCCTGGCCGATCTTCCCCGCCCCGATGCCGCCCTGCACGTGCATCCGGCGTATCTGCCGCAGATGGCCGGGTTCCTCACGCGGTTCGCCCGCTCCAGTACCACGGCGGCCTACGACCGTGGCGTGCACGCGCTCACGCAGCTTTCGCGGGGCGCGACCGCGGCCTATGACCGGCTGGCCGAGGTCGGCGTCGGACGCCACGCGCGACGCGATGGGTTTCTCGTCGTGCATCGCGATCGAGACACGGCGGCCGAGGAGCACGCACGGATCGTCGGCATGGCGACCCTCGGTGTCTGCGCGCCTCCCGAGCCGCTGCTCGGCGCCGCCGAGGTACGCGCACACGAACCGCTGCTCGGCGACGCCGCGCGGGCGGGCTTCGTGATCCCCGGAGAGCGCTGGATCGACGCGTCGCTCCTCATCGACGACCTGTCGGACGCTCTGCGCGGTGCGGGTGTGGATCTGCGCACGGACGCGCCCGTGTCGGCGGTGCACGATCTGGGCGATGGCGTCGAGGTCGACACGCCCGGCGACGCGGTGGCCGGCGCCGTCGTGGTCCTGGCGGCGGGTGTCTGGACCCGCGACCTCGTGGCGCCGCTGGGCGTGAAGCTGCAGTTGCAGGCCGGCAAGGGATACAGCTTCGCGGTGCAGCCGAAGCGCATGCCCACGCGCCTGCTGGAGCTGCCCGACGCCTACGTGGTGGCCGCCCCGCTGGGCGATCGCCTGCGGATCGCCGGCACGATGGAGTTCGACGGCACGACCGATCGCTTCCACCCGGAGCGGATCCAGGCGATCGTGCGGCGCCTCGGGCCGATGCTTCGCGATGTCGATCTGTCGCAACGCACCGAGGAGTGGATGGGGCCTCGTCCCATGACCCCGGATGGCTTGCCGATCCTCGGCCCGCTCGCGACGCACCCTCGCGTCGTGCTCGCCACCGGACACAACATGCTCGGGATCACGCTCGGCCCCGTCACCGGGTCGGTGATCGCGGACCTGGTGTGCGGCGACGGACCGGGGATCGACCTCTCCCCGTTCGCGCCGGCTCGGTTCCGCGGGCTCTAGGCGCGCGACGACGTCGAGGCGGTCTTAGGACCCGCTGTTGCCGTGCGACCCGCTGTTGCCGTGGTCCCCGCTGTTGCCGTGGTCCCCGCTGTTGCCGTGCTCGACGGCGTCGTGCGCGGCCTGGTGATCGGCTTTCGCCGCGTCGTGTGCCGCCTGCCGCTCGGCCTTCGCCGCGTCACGGGCGGCCGCGGCCGCGTCGTGCGCCGCGTCGTGCGCTGCCTTGCGCTCACGGTTCGCGACCAGATGCGCGAGGGCGTTTTCGAGCCCGGGGGCCTGCGGATTCTTGATGCAGTTGGCGAGGACGTGTGCGATCGCGTTGTCGAGACCGGTCACCGGTGCGGCCGTCTCCGTGCTCGGAGGGGCGGTCGGGTCGATACCGGCGGCAGCGTTGCACGCTGCCTCGCGGTCCACCGGGCTGGGCGTATCGGTGGCGGTCGGGTCCTCGGTCTCCGCGTCGGTCGGGTCGGGTGCCTCGGACTCGTCCGTGTCGTCCTCGCATGCAGGGTCGGGCTCGAGCGACGGATCGACCACCGGGTCGGATTGCTCGTCCGATTGCTCGTCCGAGGGATCAACCGACGGATCGACCGAGGATCACGACGATCCACGGTGGGGTCGACCGACGGATCCGTCGTGGGCTGGGTGGTGCAGCTCGGATCCGGGACAGGGTCTTCGCTCCCGGTCGACGCCAACGCGGCTCCCGCGCCGAGGATCAAGGCGAGGGTGGCGAGCGCAGCGAGCAGACGGAGGCGCGTTGACGTCATCATGTGTCCTGTATCGGCCGATGACCGGGTGGGCCTTGAGGGCTAGTTCGTTGCATGCGAAGTCGATCGGGCCGCCGCTCAGCGATTGAACCAGCGGTGCTTCGATTCGTCCTCGGCGCTGCGCTCATCCGGGCTGTGCCCCGCGGAGCCGTTGGCGAAGAAGGTGTCGCTCTGGGGCGCGGGCTCGCCGGCGGCCGCTCGGGCTCCTCGGCCGACTCGGGCTGGGCCGGAGGCTCCGTGGGTTGTTCCTGCGGCGCCGTTTCGATCGGTGCCGTTGGCTCGTTCTCCGCGGTGGGTGCCGGCATCTCATCGGCCGCGGGCGTGGCGATCCCCTCGCTTGAGGCCGCCGGGGGTGCGTCGACCGGCTGAGGGACGGGATCGTCCGCAGTCGTCGGCGCCTCCGACACGGGATCCGGCTCGGGCGCCTGCGCCGCATGGAACCCGGGGACCATGGCCGCCTGTGCGGTCGCGCCGCGTCGCTCGAACAGCCGGAGCGCGCGCTTCTCGAAGGGCTCGGCCTCGGCCGGCCGCCCCGCCTGTCGTCGAACATCGGCGGCATCCAGCAACGCCGTGGCCCGCAGGTCGGTGGAATCTGTTTGCTCGGCCAGGCTCACGGCCTCGCGAACGAGCCGCTCGGCCAGCGCTCCGCGCCCGCGGCGGACCATCACCCGGGCGCGGGCCAAACGCCACCCCACGTGTGTCGTGATGTCGCGAGCGTGGGCCTCGGCCACGTCGGCGAGGGCGAGCGCCTCATCGAGTCGCTCGTCGTCGCCGATCAGGATGTGCGCGAACGATGCCGCCAGCACGGCGCGCAGCCCGTCATCGCGCGCGTTGGCGGCGGCGGCCAGCGCTCGCTGCATCTGGGGCTCGCCGGCTGCCGGCTGTCCGGTCAGGATCTCGATCTGTGCGGCACGGTGCAACGCGACCGCGAGGTCCGCGTAGGCGCCGAGCTCCTCGAGCGCGGCGATCGATCCGGCGATGTCCGACCGTGCCGTGTCGAACGAGGAGCGACGTGCGTGCAGGAGCGCCAGCGCGCCGCGGATGTCGTGCTCGGCCAGCGGCCCGCGTACCCGTGGCAGGAACGAGGCGCACCGCGCTTCCGCTTCGTCGACGTGCACCGGGCCGTCGAGCAACGCTGCGGCGGCGCCGCGCAGCGCCGCGGTCTCCTCACGCCAACGGCCGGCGGACGCCGCGTTGTCCGCGGCCTTGGTCAGGTCGTCGGCGACCAGGCCGTTCTGTGCACGACCCATGTGCACGAGCCCTCGCAGGGCCCAGGCGCAGGACAACGCCCAGCCGAGGTCGTCCTCGGCGAACGCGGCGATCGCCTCGTCGGCGGTCGCTCGCGCGCCCTCGAGGGCGTCCTCGTGTCCGGCCGTCGTCCGCAGCCGTGCACGCAGCAGGCGAACGCGCCAGTCGACGTCGTCGCCCGCCACCGAGGAGGCCAGCGCGGCCTCCGCGATCTCACGATCCGCCGGCCGACCCGGCGCCGCGGCCGCGCCGTGTTCGGCGGCCAGGTAGAGCAGCTCCGCGCGACGGACGGGATCGTTGTCCAACAGCGAGGCAGCGCGGCGCTCCAGACGCGCGGCGCCGTCGAGGTCGGCGTGTTCGACGGCCGCGGTCGCCGACCAGGTCAGCATCTCCAGCGCATCGACGCGCACGTCGGAGGGACCGTCGGGGCGCAGGCGATGGCTCGCCTCGAGGTGATCGCCGATCAACGCGGCCTGTCGCCAGAGCCGATCACCGGCCAGCGACTCGAGATGGCGCCCGACGCGCTCGTGCGCGGCCGCCTGCGCCCAGTCCGGCACACCGGCGATCGTGGCCTGTGCAAGCGATGTGGTGACGGAACCGGAACGAGGTGGGGGTCTCGATCACGATGTATCCGCGTGCCACCAGATCCGCGAGGCAGGCGGGCACCTCGGGACGGACGTCGGCGGGCACCACCTCCAACAGCGGCTCGGCCGCGAACCGCTCGCCGGCGACCGCGGCCATGCCGAGCACGGCCAGCGTGTGCGCGGGAAGGGTCTGCAGCCGCTGCCGGATCAGCCCGATCGAGGTGTCGGGGACGGGGACCTGTGTGAGATCGGCCATCGGCATCCACCGGCCCTGTCCCGGTGCGATGGTGCCCGTTTCGGTCAGCAGCGCGAGCGCCTGTTCGATCGCGAGCGGGTTGCCGCCGGCTCGCGCGGCGATGGCGGCGTCCATTCCCGGCTCCGAGGCGCCGAGCAGGTTGCCCACGAGTGCGGCCGCCTCATCGGGCGCCAGGGGAGCGAGGCGGATGACGGGGAGCCCATCGACCTCTCGTGTGGACGTGAGGACGATCAGGAGCGGCGTCGTCTGCGTCGCGGTGACGACGTCGGTGAGGAGCCGCGTGAACCCGGCACCCGCACGGTCCACGTCATCGATCTGGATCAGCGTCGGCCGGTTCGCCGACGGCGACCTCGATCAGTCGGCGCAACGCCCATCGGAGTCGGTCGGTTTCGACGGCCCCGTCGAGGGCGAGGATCGCACGCAGGTGTGGCACGACTCGGTCCGCGTCGGGCTGCCCCGCGAAGACGTCGGACAACCGTGTCGCAACCGCGTCGGGCGCGCTGAGGGGCTCGATGCCCGTCAGCGACTCCACGAGCTCGGCCAGCGGCCATCGCGCCCCGCCGAGGTCGGGGGGCGCGCAGGCGATCGCGAGGTGCCGCAGGTCGCCGACCGAGCGGGCGAACTCGTCGACGAGTCGGCTTCGTCCGACGCCGGGTTCGCCGACGACGAGGAGGCAGGCCGCGTTGCGATCGTCGACCGCGCGCTCGAACCGGGCGCGAAGGTCGGCCAACGGCAGGTCTCTGCCCACGAGGGGCGCGTCCCAGCGAGCGGTCGGCTGCACCATCGGCGCCGGAGCGGGAGCAGGAGCGAGGTCCGGGACGACGGGGGGCGCCGACTCGACCACGATCGGCGGCGAGGGCTCCACTTCCACCACGGCGGGGAGCTCCTCGACCACGGGCGGCGGAGTCGCCTGCACATCGGCGATCGGTTCCGCCTCGACGGTCGGTGGCGTTTCCTGGCAGCGGCGAGGGGTTCGGGTGCGAGGATCGGAGCGGGTTCGGGGCGACGATGGGGGCGGGTTCGGGTGCGACGACGGTCGTGGCCTCCGGGACGGCGGTGAGGTCTCGAACGCCCGTCAGCAGGAGGTACGTCTCGTCGCCGACGCGGAGCGCCTCCGCGACGGCGCCGCCGTTCGACAGCTGTTCCATCGTGTCGCCGGCGATCACCTCGCCGGTGCGCGCCGCCTTCTGCAGCCGCACGGCACTGTCGATCACCTGTTGCCAGCGGGCATCCTGCTCCTGTTTGGAGTGCACCTCGGTCGCGTCGATCCCGAGTCGAAGGGCGGGCGCGGCGGCTTGGGCCTCGAGGGCGAGCTGGGCCGCGTTCATCGCGGCCCGGTCGCTCGGCGGCAGCAATGCGATGAGCGTCGCGGGCGCGTCGGGCGAGCCCTCGAACACGGCCCCGGCCGCCTCGAAGAGCCCGCCCACGAGCTCGAGGACCTCGTAGACGGACTTCCCGGTGATGCCGGCGGCGAGCGCCGCGAACATCGGGAAGCTGACCGGCGCGTCGGCGGGCGGCATGCTGCCTGGGGTCGCGGTGGTGCTATCCATCCGCGCGGCTCCCGGCTCCGGCGGCGGCGACCACCGCGAGGCTGAAGTCGTGCGGGCTGGTGGCAACCGCCCGCGCGTCCTCCTCCGTCACGAGGTCGTCGCGCACCAGATCCAGCAGCGACTGGTCGAACGTCTGCATCCCGTCATACCGGCTGTCCGCGATGACGTCGTGCATCGGTGGGTCGAGCTCGGGGTCGAGGATGCGGTCGTACACCCGACCGGTGTTCAACATGACCTCGACCGCGGGCACCCGGCCGCGGCCGTCGGCGCGCTCGAGCAACCGCTGCGAGACGACGCCGCGCAGCGCCCCCGCGACCGACACGCGCATCTGCTCCTGCTGCCCCGGTGGGAACATCTCGACGATCCGCGAGATCGTCTCGGGGGCGTCGATCGTGTGCATCGTCGACAGCACCAGGTGTCCCGTCTGCGCCGCCTGGATCGCTGCGAGCGCGGTCTCCTGGTCGCGGATCTCTCCGAGGAAGATGACGTCGGGGTCCTGGCGGAGCGACTGCCGCAGGGCGGCGCCGTAGGACTCGGTGTCGCGGCCGACCTCGCGCTGCCGGATGACCGACATCGCGTCCGTGAAGACCACTTCGATCGGGTCCTCGATCGTGACGATGTGGGCGCGGCGGGTGCGGTTGATGAACCCCAGCAGGGTTGCGATCGTCGTCGTCTTCCCCGAGCCGGTCGGGCCGGTCACGAGGATCAGCCCGCGCCGCGTCTCCGCCAGCGACCGGATCACCGTCGGCAGCGAGAGCTCTTCGAACGTGAGGTCCTCGGGACTGACCCATCGGATCGCCAGTCCGACCGTGTCGGATTCGCGCAGCACGTTGACGCGGAAGCGCCCGACACCCTCCATCGTGTAGGCGAAGTCGGCCTCGCGTGTGCGCGCGAATTCCTCCGCCTTATGCGGCGGCATCAACGCGTCGGCGAACTGCCGAGCGTCGGTTGGCGTGAGTTCCGCGAACGGGGTTGGCAGCAGCTCGCCGTCCACCCTGATGAAGGGCACATTGCCCGCCTTCAGGTGGACATCGCTCGCGCGCCGCTCAACGGCGTACCGCAGTAGTTCCGCAGGGTCCATCCCCGAGACCTTCCGAACAGGTTCCTGCGGAAGGCTTCGGCCGTTCGGGGGACCGCTTGAGCGACCTGGGGGCCGGCCATGCCCCCGGTGCTCGGATCCTCTGCGTTGCAGGAGCCGACGCTACGGCGCGCGGTAGGCCTGCCACGCGGCCTGCATCCGGGCCGCCTGATCGGACGTGAACCGGAACATGCAGGAGTCGAACGTGTAGTCCATGAAGTTGGTGATCGGGTCCAGTCCGGCCGCCGCGCAGGTGTCCCGGCCCTCGGGGCACTCGTAGGCCGGCGACGCCTCGGCGGGTGTGTCGTCGATGAAGTCGCCGTCCCCATTGCAGCCGCCCTGGAAGGTGTGCAACAGATCGAACCAGTGGCCGACCTCGTGGGTGGTGGTGTCGCCGCCGCTGTAGTCCGGACCCCAACCGCCGCCCGGCAACGACTTGTAGTGCACGACCACGCCGTCGAGGACACCGACACTGTCGGCGTCCTGGGCGAGGTAGGCCCACCCGAGCAGGGAGTTGCCGAGGTCCGCGGAGTAGATGTTGAGCGTCTCGGGGCCGCCCACCTTCAGCGCGTCTTCGCCTTCCGCTCTTTGCCGCCGTTGAGCTTGAACCAACTCGCGTTGGTCGTGCGATCGATCGAAAGCAGCGAGAACTGGAAGCCGGTGTCGGCCCCGCCGGTCGAGCCGCCGTAGGAGGCGTTGAGGACCGCGATCTGTCGGCGGATCTGCCGCCCCGTCACGTTGCCGCCCGCGGCCGTGAGGTCGGCGCGGATCACGTGGAACGCCACCGGCACGGTGACCGGCGTGACCGCGGCGGCGGTTCGGGCCTCGACGCCGGGGTGGCGAGACAGCCACCGGCTCAACCGGTCCGGGCCGCTGAGTTGGACGACATCGCGGGTGGCGTGGCCGCTCGCCCGCGCGACCTGCCCGGAGCGTTGCAGGCAGACGGGGCCGCGATCGAGTGGCTGCGCGCCGGCGACCGGCGCGGCGAACAGGATGATCAGCCCGGCGGCGCAGACCGCCGCGATGCGCGCTGACAGACGCATGCGTGTTCCTCCCTGGGTCGTGATCGAGGAAGTCTACGCGGGCGCGGGCGATCGGCGGTATCGGTCGGAAGGCGGGGGTTGCGATCGGGGCGGCTACCATGCGTGCGCATGGTCGATACCCACGAGACCGACGTCCTTCGGGGCCAGCCACCGGCGTTCACCCCGGAGGAGGCGGCGGCGCTCGCCGCCGAGTTGTTCGGCCTGCGGGGTACCGCATCGCCGTTGGGCAGCGAGCGCGACCAGGGCTTCATGATCCACGGCGCGCGCGGGCCGCTGGGCGTGTTGAAGATCTCCAACGCGAGCGAGGACCCGGCGATCGTCGACATGGAGACGGCTGCCGCCCTGCATGTGTGCGCCGCCGATCCGTCGCTGCCCGTGTCGGCGCCGCTCCTGGCGGTCGGGGCGGATCCCGCAGCCGGACCGATCGCGTACCGTGCGGGCGCGAGCGACGCGGACGGGCGCAGCGCACCTCGTTCGGGCCTCCACCTATATGCCCGGCACCGCCTCCATCGACCCGCTCGAGCTTGACGGCGACGCGCTCTTCGATCACGGCGTCACGATCGCCCGCCTCGGCCGTGCCATGCGGTCCTTCTTCGATCCCTCGGCCGGTCGCGTGCTCCTGTGGGACGTGCAGCATGCGTTGTCGCTGCGGCCGATGGCAGACGCGATCGAGGATCCGGCGCACCGCGCGCTCCTCGAGGGGGTGCTCGAGCGCTTCGAGACCGACGTGGTGCCGAGGTGGCCCTCGCTTCGGTCGCAGGTGATCCACGGCGACGTCACCCTCGACAACGCGCTGGTCGATGCCCGCGGGCGGATCAGCGGCATCATCGACTTCGGCGACATGAGCCACACGGCGCTCGTCTGCGACCTGTCCTCCGCGCTGGAGTCGCTGCTGATGGGGCGTGCACCGGCCGACGTGGTGCCGCTCGCGATGCGCTGCATCGACGGCTATCGCTCCGTCACCCCTCTGGAGCCCGAGGAGCTCGCCGTCCTGCCGGACCTCGTGTCGACGCGGCTCGTCACGGTGGCCGTGCTCTTCGGCTGGCGGGCCAGACGCCACCCCGACAACGCCTACCTGCGGGGGTGGGAAGAGCGACTGTGGCCCCTGCTCGCCTATCTCGAGGCCGAGGGGCTCGGTGCGTTGCGCGCGCGGCTCCGCGCCGGTGAGCAGGTGGCGGACGTGCCCACGCTGATCGAACGGCGCGCGGCGGTCTTCGGGCCGGCGCTGGCGCCGCTCACCTACGACCGCCCGCTGCACGTCGTGCGTGGCGAGGGCGTGTGGCTGATCGATGCCGACGGCGATCGGTTCCTGGATTGCTACAACAACGTGCCGGTCGTGGGCCACTGCCATCCACGCGTGAGCGACGCGATCGCGCGCCAGTCGCGGTTGCTCAACACGAACATGCGCTACCTGCACGGTGCCGCGATCGAGCTGGCCGAGCGGCTGGTGGCGAGCATGCCGGCGGATTCCGGGCTCGACACGGTGCTGTTCGTGAACTCCGGGAGCGAGGCGAACGACACCGCGTGGCGTCTCGCGACGGTCTGGACCGGTGCGCGCGGCGGGCTCGCCAGCGCGTTCGCCTACCACGGGGTCACGCAGGCGATCGCCGACGTCTCACCGGAGGAGTGGGTCGGCGACGACCGTCCCGCGCACGTCGAGTCGTTCGATCCGTTGGACCGCTATCGGGACGAGACGGCTCCCGAGACGGCGGCGGAGGACCTCCTGCGCGCGACGGAGCGACTCCAGGAACGCGGCATCCTGCCCGCCGTCACCTTCGTCGACGGGGGCTTCACGTCCGATGGGATCCTCGCGGTGCCGCCCGCCTATGTGCGGGCGTTGGCGGATCTCACGCACGAGATCGGGGCGCTCTATGTGGCCGACGAGGTGCAGGTCGGGCACGGGCGCGCCGGCGACGGGCTGTGGTCGTTCGCGGCGAACGAAGTGCCGGCGGACATCGTGACGATGGGCAAGCCGATGGGGAACGGACATCCGGTGGCCGCGGTGATCACGCGCCGCGAGCTCACCGAGCGTTTCGCCGAGACCACCGAGTGGTTCTCCACGTTCGGCGGCAACCCGGTCGCGTGCGCGGCGGCGCTCGCGGTGCTCGACGTCATCGAGGACGAGCGGCTGATCGAGCGGGCGGCGCGGGTCGGTCCCGCCCTGCGAGCCGCGATCGCCGCGCTCATGCCCGCGCATCCGTCGATCGGCGACGTGCGCGGCGTGGGCCTGCTGAGCGGCGTGGAGCTCGTGCGCGACCCGGCCACGAAGGAGCCGGATCCCGCGCTCGCAAGCGCCGTCAAGAACGCGATGCGCGAGCGCGGGGTGCTCGTGGGTTCGACCGGCCCGCACGACAACGTCCTCAAGGTGCGTCCGCCGCTCGTGTTCGGCGAGGAGCACATCCCGCGTGTCGTGGAAGCGCTCGACGACAGCCTGCGCGCGCTCGGCCGCTAGCCCTCCGGCGTCGGTGTCCACGTGACGAACGCGCCGTCGCCGATCAGACGCCGGCGCCCCGCGAGCGGCTGGACCCAGATCCCCGACGCGTCCTCGTGCTGACCGGCGTAGGCGAACGCGGAACCGTCGGGTGCCCACGGCGTGATCGTCTGCGCGTACTGGTCGAAGAACGGAAGGTAGTCGCGCAGGAACGTGGGGCTCGGGACGAACGCGTCGCCGACGAACCGTTCGTGTCCCTGCCAGACGCGCCATCGGAACGGCCCGCCGTTCGGGTCGCCGGTCAGCAGCAGCAGCCGATCGCCCGGCCGGTGACCAGAAGAAGGCAAGCGTGTCGGCGCGCGTCACGCGTGTCGCAGGCCCGCCGCTGAGGTCCTGCACGTAGACGCCCGTTCCCGTGCCGTCGGGGGCGTCCAGGCGATAGGCCACGCGGGCGCCGTCGGGGCTCGGCTCGAACAGCGCGCCGCCGTGGAACCGGCGCAGGACGGTTCGATCGCCGTGATCGATCACCACCAGGCTCTGGTCTGCGCCCTGGCGCGCCACGTAGAGCTCGCGCCCGTCGGGGAGCCACGCGGGCGCCTGGAACGTGCCCGGCGCATCGGCGCTCGGGCGCAGCGGGTGGGCCAGGTCCGTCTCGTCCGAGCCCGTCCGCGCCGACGTGCACCAGCAGCTGGGTGCCGTCGGGCGACCAGGCCAGGTACAGCGGCGCGCCGCCCCCGACCGGGACGTCGCGAGGCTGCACGACCGCGTCGTCGATCACGCCGAGCCCGATGCCGGCGCCTGCGTTCCCCAGATAGGCGATGCGCATCGAGGTCGGATCCCACGCCAGGAAGAACGGCGCCACCGTCAGCGGGATCTCCCGCCGGTTGCCGCCGGCCCGCGAGGTGGTGACGACCCGTGGTCCATCCGACCGGAGCTCGACCCATGCGATGGAGCGGCCGTCCGGCGAGGACACCGGTTGATCGACGACGACGTCCGGCCCGGCATCGGTGGTGAGCGCGAGCACCTCCCCGCCGTTCGGGTCGAGCGTCTCGAGGTTCCCGTCGTCACGCACGACGAGCAGTCGATCGCCGTCGACGGCGACCGGGCTCGGGGAGGGCGAGGCCGGCACGGGCGGCGCCGTCGAGCTCGAGGCGCCCGACGAGCCCGTGCACGCGACCCCGACGAACAGCACGAGCACCGCGAGCCGCCGCATGCGACGACCCTCTCACGGTCTGCTCGTTCGCGTGCGGCTCAGCGTTGGCGCAAGCGGGGCGACAGGATCTCGTCGAGCGCGAAGCCGACCATCGTGAACGCCAGGGTCACGAACACGATGCAGACGCCCGGCGGGATCAGCCACCACCACCAGCCGGCGGTGGCGGCCCCACCGGTGAACGCGGCTTCGATCGTCTTGCCCCACGAGATCGCGATCGGGTCGCTGAGCCCGAGGATCGCCAGCGTCGTCTCGGACAGGATCGCGAGCGCAACCATCAGGATGGTGTTCGCGAACAGCACCGGGAACACGTTGGGCAGCACGTGCCGGGTGATCACGTGCCAGTTCGTACCGCCGAGCGCGCGCGACCGTTCGATGAACGAACGTTCCTTGACCGTCAAGGCCTGCGCCCGAACGAGCCGCGCGGTCGCGGCCCACGAGGTGATGGCGATCACGACGATGACGTTGGTCAGGCTCGCGCCGAGGACCGAGGCGAGCGCGATCGCGAGGGCGAGCCACGGGATCACGAGGAACCAGTTCGTGACGGCGTTCATGACCGTGTCGACCTTCGTGCCGCCGAAGTAGCCGGCCGAGATCCCGACGAACGCGCCGATGACCATGGCGCCGATCGCGGCGGTCACGCCGACGACCAAGGAGACGCGGCTGCCGGCGATCAACAGATCGAGCACCGAGCGCCCGAAGTTGTCGGTGCCCAGTGGGTATCCGGCCTGCGGTGGCGCGTGCAAGGGCCCGGTGGCGAGCGCCGGGTCGACGTCCGCCTCGCTCACGAGCAGCGGCGAGGCGATCGCGACCGCGCCGAAGAAGACGAGGATGCCGAGGCCCGTCATGCCGCGCCGGCTCGAGCGGAAGGTCTCCCAGTGCCCTGCCATCGTGGCGCGCCGGCGCCGCCACGTGCTGACCTTGGCCGGGCGGGGCACCGTCGTCGATGCCACGTCAGGCCTGCTTGATCCGCGGGTCGAGGTACCCGTAGGTGACGTCGGCCGCGAGGTTGGCCAGGATCACCGCGGCGCTCGCGATCAGGAAGACGCTCTGGATCACCGGATAGTCGTTGTTCTGGATCGCGGTGTACGTGAGGTACCCCAGGCCCGGCCACGAGAACACCGCCTCGATCACGATCGCTCCGCCGAGCACGAACCCGAAGCTCAGGAAGATCAGCGTGAACGCCGGCAGGAATGCGTTCGGCACGACGTGGCGTTTGCGGATCAGCCGTTCGGGCACGCCCTTGGATCGTGCCGTCTGGACGAAGTCCTCGTGGGTGGTGTCGATCATGGCGGAGCGCATCACGATCGCGTAGCCGCCGATGTAGCCCAGCGTCAGCGTGAGCAGCGGCAAGAAGAGATGGTCGAGGACGTCGACGAACTTCGCCGTGCCGGTCAGCCCTCCCGTCGTGTAGCCGCCCGCGGGGAACCAGTGCAGCCAGCCCGAGAAGACGAGCAGCAGCAGCATGCCGAGCCAGCCCTCCGGCATCGAGTACAGGATCAAGGAGCTGTACTGCGAGGTGGTGTCGAACGTGCTGCCGCGCCGCCAGCCCCCTCGGATGCCGATCACGATCCCGAACCAGCTGGCCAGGATCGTGCCGAGCCCGACGAGGACGACCGTGGGGAAGAATCGGGCGCCGATCATGTCCTTCACCTGCTCGCCGGTCCGCAGGGACTGCCCGAGATCGCCCGTCAGCGTCTGGCGCATGTAGATCGCGTACTGCTGCAGGACCGGCCGGTCGAGCCCAAGGTCGTGTTGCAGCCGAGCGATGTCGTCGGGGGTGAGCTTCTCGCTGCGCGCGAGGACGGCCACGGGGTCTCCCGGCAGGATGCGGAACAGGAAGAAGTTGAACGTCAGGACGAACCACAGGGTCACGACGGCCTGCAGCGTCTTGCTGAGCAGGTACCGCCGTGACCCCATGCGTTCGACTCCCTCAGGCTTCGTCGGGCTCGGTGCGGCGTCCGCGACGGACCACGAGCACGACGATCCCGACGACGGCCACGCCGGCGATGACCCAGACCCAGCCCGGCACCGACGTCGAGCCGCTGTTGGACGAGCCCGCCACCGGCTTGACCGCGAGCAACGTGTCGTAGTTGTACGTCGCCAGCAGGTATCCCTGCGGGCCCGGGGACGGGATCCACCCGGTGAACTGATCGTTCCGGTAGGCCTCGAGCCAATTGGGATAGGCCAGGACGACGCCCGGCACCTGGTCGTACTCGTACTGCTGGGCCTCGAGCACGATCTGTTGCCGCTTCGTCTGGTCCATCATGCTGCGCTGTTCCTCGTACAGCTGATCGAAGTGCGGGTCCTTCCAGCAGCCGTCGCTCCAGGAGCCGCACTGTTCCGACGTGAACACGAACAGTTGGTAGTTCGGGTCCGGGTCGCCGCTCCAGTACCAGATGTAGGCGTCGAAGTCGCCCGAGCCCCAGTAGTCGTTCATCTTCGTGTCGGTCGCCGGCAGCAGATCCACCTTGATGCCGATCTGCTTCAGGAAGCCGACGATCAGCTCGCCCGCCTCGACCGCGCCCGTGGTGTCGGAGGAAGCCGGCATCTGCATCTCGAGCGGCTCGCCGCTCGAGGGATCCTCCCGAACACCGTCTCCGTTCGTATCCGCGTAGCCCGCGTCATCCAGCATGGCGTTGGCCCCCGCCGGATCGAACGGGAACTCCTGATCCGCCGGGACGTCGAGATGCCAGAACGCCGACGCGGGCCGAACGATCGTATCGCCGGGTGTCGCCGCCCCTTGGTACACCTTGTTGACGATCGCGTTCTTGTCGATCGCCATCTCGATCGCGGTGCGGACGGTCAGATCGTGCAGCGCCGCCAACGGGTGCGCGCTGTCGTTCTGCCCACCGAAATTGAACGCGAGGTTCAACCACCAGTCCGACACGACCTTCTGGACCGTGATGTTCGACACGTTCGACACCGAGTTGATCAGCGCTGGCTTCAGGCCGTCGGCGATGTCGATCTCGTTGTTCTTCAGCGCCTGGATCATCGCCTCCTGGTTCGTGTACACGCGATAGTCCACGCGATCGACCGTCGGCTCTGGTCCCCAGAAGTTCGGGTTGCGATCCATCGTGAAGCCCTGGCCGTGCTCCCAGCCGGTGAGCATGTACGGACCGCTGACCACCGGGTTCATGCCGGAGACGGCACGGATGTCCTTCAGCGATTGGCCGTCGTACTGCGACCACACGTGCTCGGGCACGATGTAGACCCAGGGCGGCATCGTCGGCGCGAACGTCGGCTCGTCGGCCGTCCAGACGAACGTCAGCGGATCGGGCGTGGTGAAGACCGGGTTCCCGGGGAAGTAGCTCTTGTACTGCGGGATCTTGTTGTCGATCACGAAGCGATAGCTGAACGCGACATCTTCGGATGTGAGCGGTGTGCCGTCGCTCCACAGAAGACCGTCGCGCAGCGTGCACGTCCACTGCGTGTAATCCTCGTTGTGGTCACAGCCGGTCGCCAGGCTGGGTGCCGCGGTGCGCGTCGGCGACCGCGAACTTCTGCAGCATGTCGTACTCCGTGGTCGCCACCGTGTAGTCGCTGCCCGCGCTCACGGCGAACACGTTGTCCGTCGTCAGGTCGGACGAGAGGCCGACGCGCAGGATGACCGGCTCGTCGTCGCTGGGCGCGGTGGATTGTGCGTGCGCCGCCGGACCGGCGAGGGCCAACACGGCGACGACGATGCTCGCGGCTGCGGCGAGCCCTCTGCGGTATCCGGTGCTCATCGGGTTTCCTCCTTCGCGAGGGCGGCCACGATCGTGTCGTGCACGCGCCCGTTCGAGACCAACAGGTTGGAGCCGGGCGCCGGTTCGGTGCCCGTCAGTGTGGTGATACGTCCGCCGGCCTCCTCGACGATGACCTGGGTCGCCGACCAATCCCAGGCGTAGCACGGCTCGTGCTCGAGCAGGGCCTCCATCGATCCCTGCGCGACCAGCAGGTGCGCCCACGCGTCGCTCAGCCCGCGCGTGTGCCGGGCCTGGCCGGCGACGCGCAACAGATGCCGGTCGTCGCCGACGCGTGCCCACTCGTCGATCGGGGAGTGACCGACGAAGGCGTCGCCGAGGGCGTCGATCGCGGACACGGACAGGCGGCGCTCGCCGCGCCAGGCGCCGCCGCCGCGCACGGCGTGATACCGCGCCGACAGCGCCGGCGCGTCCGCGACACCGAGCACCGGGCGCCCGTCGACCCGCAACGCGATCAGGGTCGTCCACAGGGGGATCCCCTCGGCGTAGAGCCTCGTCCCGTCCACCGGATCGATCACCCAGGTGCGGCCGGTCTCCCCGGGCGTGTCGCCGCCCTCCTCGCCGAGGACGCCGTCGCCGGGCGCGCGCTCGGCGAGCACCGATCGGATCGCGTGTTCCGCCGCCCGGTCCACCTCGGTCACCGGGGTGGCGTCCGGTTTCAGCTCGACGGGCAGCCGGTCGCCGAACCACGCGAGGGTGACGGCCGCGGCCGCGTCGGCCGCGGCCAGCGCAACGTCGAGGTCCTCGTGCAGCGCCGCATCCGGATCGATCGCCGGCCGCCCCCCTCGCATCACGGGCGGAACCTATGGGCCGCCGCACCATGGCACAAGAGGAGCATTGCCCTCTAGGCAACACACAGGTGAACGGTTAGGTTCGGCCCATGCGGACGACGGAGGCTGCGGATCGGGTCGTCACCGTGTTGGACCTGTTGGGCGCCGAGCGCGACGGGCTCGGGGTGCGCGAGATCGCTCGCCGCCTGGTCGTGCATCCGTCGACGGCCTCCCGGCTGCTGGGGACGCTCGCGGCGGCGGGCCTGATCGAGCGCGACGAGGCCACCGCGCGCTACCGGCTCGGGGCGCGGATCGTGGGGCTCGCCGCCGTCGCCGTCGATCGCCTGCCGGTGGTCAGCCAGGCGCGTCCGGAGCTCGAGCACCTGTCGGCCGTCACCGCCGAGACGGTCAATCTGGCGATCCGTGACGGCGCCCATGTGGTGTACGTGGATCAGGTGACGCCCGCCCAGACGGTGGTGATGGCGAGCTGGGTCGGGCGCCGCAGCCCGGTGCACGCGAGTTCGAGCGGCAAGGTGCTGCTCGCGTTTGGTGATGCGCGCGCACGCGACGTGCTCGTCCCGGCGTCGGTTGGAGGCCCTGACCTCCCGCACCGTCACCGATCCCGCGCGTCTGGCCGACGTGCTGCGCCAGGTGCGGCGGCAGGGCTACGCGGCCAGCGTCGGCGAGCTCGAGGAGGGCCTCGTGACGATCGCCGCGCCGGTGTTGGCCGACGGCTCGGCGGTCGCCGCGATCAGTGTGTCCGGTCCGACCTACCGGCTGCCGACGCGCGACGTCCCACACCTCGCGCGGCAGGTGATGGACGCGGCCGCCGCGGCGTCGCATCGGATGGCCGGCCGGAGCTGATCGCGAGGCGCCGCCTACTGCTCGGACTCGTCGTCGTGCGTGTGCGTGAGTCGTCGGTCGGGGATCAGCCAGATCACGGAGACCGCGGCGTAGCAGACGTAGGAGAGGTAGGCGCTGAGGCCCGCCAGGGCGACGCCGGCCGCGTAGAGGCCGAGCGACACGTTGCCCTTGACGTCCGTGTGGATGGCGCGCGCGAGCCCCGAGTCGCGGCCGTTCGCGCGGATCAACGCCCGCACGAGCCACGTGTAGCTGAGGGCCGCCGCGAGGCCCACGATGCCGAAGAACGCCGCCGGCCCGCGCGGATCGAGGTCATCGCGCGCCGCGGTTCGCATCCACTCCGCGGAGACCGGGATGAGGGACAGACAGAAGAGGAGGAGCATGTTCGCCCACATCGTGGCCGAGCTGATGCGGTCGGTCGCGCGCAGCAGGTGATGGTGGTTGTTCCAGTAGATCGCGATGAACAGGAAGCACAGCACGTAGATGAAGAGGCCGGGCAGGGCTTCACGGAGCGCCGCCCGCGAGACGGCGGTCGGCGGTTCCAACTCGAACGCGAGCAGGGTGATGATGACCGCCATCACGGCGTCACTGAACGCCTCGAGGCGTCCGGCGCCCATGTCGAAAGGCGTGGTGGGTGGTGGTGCCTCGCTCATGCGTCGTCGGGGCGAGGAGGCTCCGGTCCGCGATTCTTGATCGCCTCGGCCGCCTCGTTCACCGATGCGGTGATCGCGGTTCCGAGCGCGCCGAACGCGATCTTGAGGTCGGCGCGCGCCTCGGGATCGCGCATCGTGTCGTCCAGCGCGTCGAACGCGCGATCGAGCTGGTTCCCGATCTCACGCGCGACCTCCTCGACCTTGTGCTGGGCTTCCTTCGTGGAGGCGTCGTCCTTGGCCCCCGCCTGATATCGGTCGGCGAGCCGCTTCCCGACCGAGGAGAACCGGTTCCCGACCTCGTTCCACGCCTGCTTGGATGCATCTGCCATCGCGGCACCTCCCGTTCGCTCGATAGCAGCCTACGGCGGTCAGCCGGCAACGCCGCCGCCGTCGACCGGCAGCGCGACACCGGTCACGTAGGCGGCCTCGTCGCTGGCGAGGAACAGCACGGCTTCGGCGATCTCCTCGGGGGTCGCCATCCGCGCGATCGCGCGGCCCGCCACGGCGTCCCGCACGTACGCCTCCCAGGGCACGCCCTGCGCCCGCGCATCCTCGTGCTCCATGGGCGTCTCGGTGTCACCGGGACAGACCGCGTTGACCCGGATCCCCTGCGGTCCGTGATCCAGTGCCATCGCCTTGGTCATGACGACCATCCCACCCTTGGCCGCGCAATAGGCGACCGCCCTCGGTCCGCCGACCAATCCCCATCCCGATGCGCAGTGCACGATGGAGCCGGAGCCCTGGGCGATCATGTGCGGCAACGCGAACTTCGACATCAGGAACGCGCCCTTCAGGCTCGTGTCGACCTGGGCGTCCCACTCGTCCTCGGTGCAGTCGAGGGCGTCGTTGGCCACATAGACGCCGGCGTTGTTGAACAACACGTCGAGACGACCGAACGCGTCGATCGTCGCATCGACCGACCCCCGGCAGTCCGTGGCGAGCCGAACGTCCGCCGGCACGAAGCGAGCTTGGCGGCCCGACTCGCCGATGGCCGCCACGACCGACGCGCCGCGATCGGCGTCGCGGCCGGTGATGACCACGTGTGCCCCTTCATCGGCGAAGCGGATCGCCGTGGCCGCGCCGATACCGGACGTGCCTCCCGTGATCAGCGCCACCTTGCCTTCGAACCGCATGTACTGGCCACCTCCCGTGTCGGAGCCGCGACGATAGCCTGCTCAGATCGGGAGCGGGCGGGCGGTGGTCGCGCGATGGAGACGGGGCAGGCCGAACCACCGCTCGACGCCGCGCCAGCAGCCCGAAGTGGTTGTACGCGTGGCCGTTGCGTCGGCCACGGCGCACGTGCGCCCCGGCCATCGCCGTCATCACGTGGCCGCCACCGCCGAGCCTGCTCCAGCCCTCGTCGAAGGTGATGATCACGATGGCCCCGCGTTGCCACAGCGGTGGGACGTGTGTCTCCAGCCAGCGGTCGCCGACCGCGATCGAACAGTCGTGCATGTCGTGGCAGATGTTCGGCGTCACGAACGTGAACGGCCGCAACGTCGTTGGGAGGGCTGCGGGGTACCGACGATCTCGCGCCCGGCACATCCGTGGGAAGAGGGTGGCGTAATACGCCGGTGGATTGTGCTTCACCGCGTAGGTGCCGCTCGATTGCAGGGCGCACCGCGACGGCATCGACTCCATCCACGCCACCCAGCCGATCCCCGCACGCGAGAGCTGGCGGAAGAGATTGTCGGTCGTGTAGGTCGCGCGGGGGCACTCGTCGCTTCGGCAGCTGCTGGCGGATCCGGAGGTCATCGCGAGGTAGTTCGGCAGCGACGGATGGTGCGTGGCGTGGTAGTCGGTGAACAACGTGCCTCGAGGGATGAAGGTGTGGTTCAGCCAGTGCGCCTTGGACGATCCGACGATCGACCCGTACTCGTGGTTCTCCATCACGATGAGCACGATCGGGGCCGGCGCGGCGCGGGTCAGTGGGCGCGCCGATGCCGGCACGGTGATCGGGAGGGCGAGCGCGAGCGCCACGCACCCGGCGAGGAGGAGACGGGGGATCTTCATCGGGGGCGCCAGACCATAACAAGTCATCGGCTCGAAGCGGTAGGTTCGCTTCGTGGAGACGGGCGCGCCGGTGCGGTGGGGGATCCTGGGAACGGCGGGGATCGCCGACAGCGCCTTCCTCCCGGCGCTCGCCGAGGTCGGCGGTGGGGAAGCGGTCGTGGTGGCAAGCCGGGACGGTGCGCGAGCGGCGCAGTGGGCGAGTCGTCACGGCGTGGGCACCGGGGTCGAGGGGTACCGGGCCGTGATCGACGACCCGACGGTCGAGGCCGTGTACGTCCCTCTGCCCAACGGGCTGCACGCCGACTGGACGATCGCGGCTCTGGAAGCCGGCAAGGCCGTGTTGTGCGAGAAGCCGCTGTGCGCCACACCCGAGGAGACCGCCCGGGTGCTGGCGGCGGCGGCGGCGGCGCGCCGGGTCCGCTCTGGGAGGCGTTCGTCTTCCCGTTCCACGATCAGATGCAGCGCCTGCACACGCTGTTGGCCGAGGGCGCGATCGGCGAGGTGCGCGAGGTGTCGTCGCGGTTCCACTTCTCGTTGGACGATCCCGAGGATGTGCGCCTGCTCGCCTCGCTGTCGGGTGGATCGACTCAGGACGTCGGCTGTTACCCGATCCGACTCGCGCGGCTGGTGTTCGCGGCCGAGCCCGAGCCCGACGGGGCGATCGCCGACGCGGTCTGGGGCGACGGGGTCGACCTCGAGCTGTGGGGGGCGCTGCGCTTCCCCGGCGATCGCCGCCTCGTACTGTCCTGCGGGTTCCGGAGTGCGGGCGACACGAGCACGCGGCTGTTCGGGACCGAGGGCGAGATCCGGATGACGAACCCGTTCCACCCCGAGGTGGGCGACACCCTGCAGATCGTGCGCGACGGCGAGGTCGTCGCCTCGGAGCCCGCAGCGCCCGGCGGCGAGCATTCCTTCTCGCCGGCGATCCGGCACATCCATCGGGTGGTCCGGGGCTTGGAGCCGCCCCGCCACCTCGCCATCGAGGAGGCGGCCGGGAACGCGGCCGCGATCGCCGCGCTGTTGGCCGCGGCCGGCTCGACCCGGCGTCCACCCGTGGGGTAGCGTTCGGGCTGCCACCGAAGCCGCGGGAGGATCGAGATGGCGACCAAGCTCGAGGTGCTCGACACGATCCCCCTGTTCGCCGCACTGTCGAAGCGGCAACGTCGCAAGCTGCTGCGAGGGATGCGCGTGTTCGACTACGAGCCGGGGCACGCGATCGTGCGGCAGGGTGACGCGGGCGAGACGATGTTCGTCGTGCTCGAGGGAGAGGCCCGAGTCATCCGGCGGGGCCGCACCGTCGGGAAGCTGCTGCCCGGCGACGTGTTCGGCGAGGTCTCGGTGTTCGACGCTCGCCCCCGGACGGCGACCGTGCAGACGGTGACGCCCACCAGCTGCCTGGCGCTGCACCGCGAAGAGCTGCGCAAGATGTTGAAGGACGAGCCGCGGGCCGCCTGGGCGCTGCTCGGGTCGCTGGCTCGTCGCCTGCGCGGCGACTGACCTCAGCGGCGCAGCGCGGGGAACCGCGAACGCAGCCCGTCTGCACGCGCTTGGAAGAGCGGCTCCGCTTTCGGGATGCCCGGGAGTTCGGGGGAGCCGGCGGGCGTGAGGCGAACCCCGGCCGGTGGCGTCGGCAGCGCGTCGTGCGTGCGGGTCGACACGAGGATCTGCCCCCCGTGACCGGCCGCGCAGATCCGCGCGACGGTATGCAGGGCCAGCCCGACGTACCCGTCGTCGGTGAGCGTCGGCCGGCCGGTGTGGACCCCGATGCGCACACGCACGTCGGCGCCGCGGGGCCACGGATGTGCCGCCAACGCGCGCTGGATGTCGACGGCCGACTCGAGCGCCGCGCCCGGCCGGGCGAAGACGGCCAGGTACTCGTCGCCGTGCGCATCGACCTTGTGGCCGCCGCATCGGCGTACGCACGAGCGGATCTGCGCGCGCACATCGCGCAGCACGGTGGCGTAGGCGCCGCCGAGTCGTTGTAGGAGGGCAGTGGACCCTTCGATGTCGGCCAGCAGGAACGTGACCGTGCCGGTGGGCAGGCTGGACAGGTCGGGCGCGCGCCGCTCGGATCGGAGCTGGCCGGTCACGAACCCCACCGGGACGATGCCGTATCTCTTGGCGGCGTTCAGCAGGCGGCGCCGAGCGCGATCGCGCGCCTCGTCGCTCTCAAAACGGACCCGGTCGAAGCGCGCGAGCGCGTTGCGCACGTGTGCCTCGTCGTTGATCGGCAGCGAGCGCTTGCCGTCGGACGCGATGTAGGCGAACGCCCGATCCGGCAATTTCGCCCGCTGGGTCGCGCTGAGCTTGGGCATCGATCGAGCCTACCGTGGCCGTCTGACGCGCCGCGGCTCACCACATCGAGGCGGGCTTGTCCTCCTCGACGACCGCCACCGGGGGCGGCGGGGGCTCGGCCGGTTGGGCCGGTTCGGCCGGTTCGGCCTCCGGGACGCGGATCACGGTCTCGAGGTTGCGCTTGACCGCGAGGCGCGCGTTCTGGTCCTTCAGATCCTCGATCTGCTGCTGCAGCGATCGCCGACGTCGACGGCGCAGCCGGCGCACGCCGGCGAACACCAACAGCGTCGCCAGGATGCCCAGACCGAACGCGATCGCGACCAGCACGGGGGTGGACAGCTCGATCGTGGTGCCGAACAGCGCGAACGGCTGGGTGGCCGCGGTCGCGACATCGTTTTCGATCAGGAAATCGGCGAGCACGCCGGCCAGCGCGATCCCCAGAAGGATCAAGAGCACTCCCACGGACAGGACCTTTCGGATCAGGGGCGATCGTGGGCACAGTAGCCCGAGTGCGGCGGATCGCGCTACCCCCCGGAGGTCGCACTCTGCGGGGCCGCCACGTAGGGTTCTGCGGGTGACGGAAGAGCGCCGAGTCGAGGTCACCGCCGACGGCCCGTACAGGGTCGTGGGCGAGGTCCCGCTGGTGCGGACCGGCCAGGTCGAGACGGAGTACGGGGAGCCGGTGGCCTGGGAGCCCGATGCGCCGCTCGAGCCCGCGACGGAGCCTTACGAGCTGTGCCGGTGCGGTCGATCCTCGCGCCAGCCCTTCTGTGACGCCACGCACGAGCGGGAGCCCTTCGATGGAAGCGAGGTGGCCGATCGGGGCACGTATGACCACCGCGCCTATCCGTACCGGGGGGGCGACCTCACGATGTTCGACGACCGCACCCTGTGCACGCGCGCCGGCTATTGCGGGGACCGGTTCCGCAACGTCTGGGCGATGATCGCCGACGCGGCCGACGATCCAGAGGTCGCGGCACGCATCCGGCATATGTCCAAGCTGTGTCCCTCGGGTCGGCTGGTCACGCAGGCCGGCGAGGAGCCGCGCGACGAGTTGGACTATGCGCCCTCGATCGGCGTGATCCGCGACGGGCCTCTCTGGGTGCGCGGCGGGGTGACGGTGGTCGCCGCCGACGGCACGCCGTACGAGGTGCGCAACCGCGTCACCCTGTGCCGTTGCGGCAACTCCGGCAACAAGCCGTTCTGCGACGGCAGCCACCAGGACGCCGGCTTCCAGGAAGGCTGAAGCTACGCGTTGCGCTTGGCGGCCGATCGGGCCGTCGAGCCGATATCGAGGAACACGGCGATGCCGAGCCACAGGAAGTCGAACGAGGCCACGCCGCCGGGTGCGACCAGCACCCACACGATCGTCGTGACCGGCAGGAAGAGCACGCCGAGCAGCGGCCAGAGCCAGGAGCCGTCGAAGGCGATGTCCCACCGCTTCGGCCGGAAGATCCAGTAGAGGACGGCGGCGAGGCGCGGCGCGAGCCCCGTCAAGATGATCAGCAGACACCCCATACGCCCTCCCCGTCGTCGAGTGAGTATGCCCCGAGAGGGCTCGTCGACGCGAACTCGGTTTCCTCGGCGGCGGGTGTGGGTAGCCCCGCGACGAGAGCCGACGTACGGGAGGTGGTCGCATGCCCCGGAAGGTATGGAGCGCGAAGCGCGAACGGCAGTACGAGCACATCAAGGAAGGCCTGGAGGAGCAGGGCAGACCCGAGGATCTCGCCGAGGAGATCGCGGCGCGAACCGTCAACAAGGAGCGCGCGCGAACCGGCGAGGCCAAGACCGCGAGCCGCAGCTCGATCGACGACATCTCGTCGGGGCGGCGTGGCGGTCTCCGCTCCCATCATGGGCCCGCTGGTCGGACGTTCGACCAGCTGTACAACGAGGCCAAGGAGCGCGGCATCAAGGGTCGCTCGAAGATGAACAAGCGGGAACTCGAGCGTGCGCTGGAGCGCTAGTCGAGAGTCGTGCAGCGAAAGACCCCGCCCGGCTCGGCCAGGCGGGGTCTTTCCATCTCTTCGGTGTGGTCGCCCTACGCGCGTCGCAATAGCCAGAGCGCCAACGCGATGACGACAGCCACAACCACGATCGTCGCGATGATCCCCATGCTCGTCCCCTCCTTCGTATCGCCGGTGCGTACCCACCGGCGTCGGGTTCAACCCTCGATGACGAAGAGATGGGGGAGCCGCGGCCGATGACCCTCCCCCCGGATTCCATCGGCCGCAGGCTCGCACCCGTCTCCAGCACCTTGGATACCCGGCCGGAGGGCCTGACGAAACGCGCCGGGGACCTTCTTCTCCGAACGTGGCACGCGTAGGAGCCTCCCGATGCGGGTAGGAGTTCTCGCATGGTGATGACGCAGCAGCGCAACGGCGTGCGTGAGCAGGCCGATGACCGCATGCCGATGCCGACGCCGCGCGGGCCCATGAGCGCCGAGCTGATCACAGCCTGGACGCGGCGCTCCCCGACCGCCGTGTCGCCGGGGCAGATCGCCCATGCCCGAGCGTGGGCTCGGTCGCTGTCCCCGGAGACCGTGGTCGGGGACGACGACCTGCAACTGGCGCTGTACGCCTGCTACGAACTCCACTACACGGGCGTGCGCGGCGTCGACGACCGCTGGGAGTGGGAATCCTCCCTGCTCGCCTTCCGAACGGTCCTGGAGGATGCGTTCGAGGCGGGCCTGCGGCGCATCGTCCCCGCCCCCGACCCCAAGCCGGCACGCATCGAGCGGGCGCTGGCGGTCATCACGGGCCGGCCCGGTGGCGCGCTCTCAACGTTCCTCGAGCACGATGCCGAGCCGAGGCACGCGGAGGAGTTCCTGATGCATCGATCCGCGTACAACCTGAAGGAGGCGGATCCGCACACGTGGGTGATCCCCCGCCTCCGAGGCGACGCGAAGGCGGCGCTGGTCGAGATCCAAGCCGACGAGTACGGGGGCGGGAACCCGGCGTGGGTCCATGCCACGTTGTTCGCCGCCTCGATGCGTGCTGCGGGGCTCGACGACGCACCCGGCGCCTACGTCGATGCCCTGCCCGGCACCACCCTGGCGACCGTCAACCTGATGTCGCTGTTCGGGCTCCACCGTCGGCTCCGGGGCGCGGCGATGGGCCATCTGGCCGCGTTCGAGATGACCTCGTGCGCGCCGAATCGCCGATACGGCAACGGCCTTCGCCGGCTCGGCGCGAGCGAGGCCGCGACGGCGTATTTCGACGAACACGTCGAGGCCGACGCCGTCCATGGGACGGTGGCGGCGCGCGACGTCGCCGGGACGCTCGTCCGCGACGATCCGACGTTGGATCGGGAGGTCCGCTTCGGCGCCGAAGCCCTGCTCGCGCTCGAGGATCGAGCGGGTCGGTGGCTGCTGGACGCATGGAAGCGTGGGGAGTCGAGCCTGCTCGCGCCGGGAAGCACCCGAGCGCGCTCCTAGCCAGGCGGGGTGAGGCGGCTTCGCGGGGCCGCGTGGGAGCCGTCGCATAGCGGACGGATCGAGGAGCGCCCGCACCGACACAGCGCGACGGTGCCACGGTGTGTCTCCACGAGCTCGCCCTGCTCGTCCAGGATCTCGATCGGCCCGCGGACGAGGAACGGTCCGTTCTCGTAGGCGGCGATGCTCGGTGACCGCCGCTTGCTCACGGAGCCGGCCTCGGCTCGACGGTGTCCTCGGACTGCCGGCGTTCGACGTCCAGCGTCTCGGCGTCGGCGGTCGCGAGGGAGGGGCCGGGGACCCGGTGCCCACACGTGTAGGTGGTCACCTCGGTCGTCTCGGCGCCCTGTCGCGGTGTCGCCGCCGGCGTGGCCGGGTCGCGGTCGAACGCGATGTCGGCCACGACGCCTTCATGGCAGATCGGGCAGCGATGTTCGGTCTGTTCGGTCATCCGCCCTGCCTACCCGAAGCGCCGGCGGCGGAAACGACCTCAGCCCTGCTCGCGCAACCGGGCGAGACTTTGGGTCAGCAGACGTGACACGTGCATCTGCGAGATGCCGATGTCCTCCGCGATCTCGGTTTGCGTCATGTCTTGGAAGAACCGGAGGTAGAGGATGCGCCGCTCGCGTTCGGACAGGGTGCGGAGTTTCGGCGCCATGGCAAGCCACTCCTCGGACACCTCGTAGCGCGCGTCGTGGTCGCCGAGCAGGTCGCCGGCGACGGCGCCGGAGTCTCCCACCGGCTCATCCAGCGAGGCGCTCGTGTAGGCGCGCGACGCATCGAGCGCCTCGAGGACCGATTCCTCGGTCAGATCGGTGCGAGCCACCACGTCGGCGACCGTCGGCGCTCGCCCGAGTTCCTGCCACAGGTCAGCCATGACACGGTTGACCTGCATCGTTGCCTCCTGGACGCTGCGCGGTACGCGCACGCCCCACCCCCGGTCGCGGAAGTAGCGCTTCAGCTCCCCGACGATCGTGGCCGTCGCGAACGTGGTGAAGCGCACACCGCGATCGGCGTCGAAGCGATCGATCGCGTGGACGAGCCCGAGGCTCGCCACCTGGACGAGATCGTCGTGCTGCTGCCCGCGGCCCCCGAACCGCCTGGCGAGGTGCTCCGCCAGCGGAAGGAACCGGCTCGCCAGCTCATCGCGAGCGGCGGCCTCCGGCAGGCGTGCGAAGAGTGCCGCGACCTCCGGATCCTCGGCGTCGCGGACCGTTTGGTCCGGCGTCATGCACCCGGTCCTTCACCGACCACGAACGCGACCTGGGCGCCGGAGTCCTCGACCGATAACTCGGCCCCGCTGGGTGAGCTGCCGGATCACGCGCCAGGGCCACGAGGTCGCGCGGTCCACCTGGAAGGTCGATGCGTCGACGTCCGTGCGAACCCGCACCTCGACGCCCGCCTCCGGGGTCGGCAGGAGCGACATCTCGAGCCGTGTCGCGGCGCCGCCGAGCAACAGCAGGGTGGCGGCCTCGTCGACCGCGATCCGGAATTCCTCGATCGCCACGACATCCATGTCGCGACGCGCGGCAACACTCGCGGCGATCGCGCGCAGGAGCGCCACGGTCTCGGCACGCGCCGGTCCGGCAACGACGATCGGTTCTTCCGAGGAGATCATGGGCTCTGCGTATAGTAAGAGCGCTCGCGGGGAACGCTGCGGTCACGACCGGCACGCGTCCGGCACGGGCAGGAGGTCCACGTGGTTGAACTGGGCATCGACATCACGACCGATCGAGGATGGCAGGTGATCGCCGTCAGTGGCGACCTCGACCTGTACACGAGCCCCTCGCTGCGAACCAAGCTCCATGAGGTCACCGGCGACAAGATCGCGCTCGATCTGACCGATGTGACCTTCATCGACTCGAGCGGCCTCGGAGCGATCGTGGGCTCCTTGAAGCACGTGCGCGAGCGCGGAGCGGCCTTCGCGGTGATCGCACAACCCGATGGCTCGCTCACACGCTTGCTCAGCCTCACGGGGCTGGACCAGATCGTCTCGCCGTTGGGCCGGCGAGAGGATCTCGCGTGACCGAGCCCGGCACCGTCCTTCCGGTTGCGGCTCGCTGCGGATCCCGCCCTCGGTGTCACGGTGCGCACGTTCGTTCGCTCCTGCGCCCCGGCGCTCGGCTTGCGGGACGAGGACGTCGAGACCCTGTGTCTGGCGGCGACGGAACTGCTGGCCAACGCGGTGGAAGCCGACGAGCGGGCGCTGGAGTTGACGCTCGAAGCCGCGGACGGCCGCTGGACCTTGCGCGCGACGGGCGTCGGTCCGCTGCGCACGGTGGCCGATGCCGAGATCGACCGCCGCGCGCTCCTGTCGGGCCTCGCATCGCTCGCGGTCGACCCGAGCGGCGATGTCGAGCTGTCGGCTGCCCTCCCGGACTGAGCCCGCCGTCGCGATCGTGCTCCTTGGCTGCATGGGTCTGCCGTACCCGCGCGACTCCTTGTGTAACCCGTTTGAACCCGACGGCCCTGCGGGAACGTCCCGGGCGACGCGGCGCCCGCGGGTGCGGGCGCCATCGACGCCATCGAAGGGAGTCCGCGATGGAAGCAGCAGAGATATTGCGACCCAGTGGATCGTTGTCGGCGACCGAGCCGGGAGGCAGTGAGCGAACGGCGCGTTTCGGTGCCGGTCGCGTGTGCTCGTTCGATGGGTGCACGACCGTCCTGTCCTCGTACAACCCGGCCGATCAGTGCTGGACGCACACGGAACCTCGTCCGAAGATCGCCCTCGGGCGCCGTCCGGCGGAGCCGGACGGGCCTCGCGTCCTGTCCGGCAGCGAGGAGGTCGGGCTGATCCGATCCCTCGTGGGCGGACGGCCGGGCCGGGTGCGGCCGGGTCGCCGCCATCCGGAGCCCGCGCCCGAGCCGGCGCCGGCACCGCCGCCACCACCGCAGCCCCAGCCGCAGCCCGTTCCGCTCTCGTAACGGGTCGACTGAGCAGGAAGGAGAGACCCCGAGGCGTGCGCCTCGGGGTCTCTTTCGTGCGTGGTTCTGCGAACGGGCCGGTCAGCCGAAGATGCTCACGCCTCCGGGCCCGATGAGCAGGCCGACGACGATCAGGACGATGCCGAACAGCACCCCTCCTCGGACGATCGTCACGATACCGGCGATCACGAGGACGGCCGCGATGACCCACAACAGGGTCGCGGCGCCTCCGCTCATGGCTGCGATGAGTTCCATATCAGTTCCCCTCTCCATAGGTATTGCTTGCTGTAGCGATGGGTGGTCGTCACGTGCCGATCGCGACGGCCGGTCGGGTGACGCGGACGGCCGCTTCGTCGCGTCCGGCCTCGATCACACGGCCGGGACCGACCAGCACGATGCCGCCCGAGCGGGGGCGTGCGGACGATCGCCCGCACGCGCAGAACGTCCGATCGAGCGTCACGGATCGCACGTCGCCACACGCCAGGCAATGCAGCAGATGGGTCACGACGGTGTCCCCTCGGTCGTCGCCTGGGATTCGGTGATCTCCCGGACGGCCTCGCCGACCTCGCGCATCGATGCCGTCGCCTGGGCGATGTCCCCGAGGGTGATCACGCTGACGAACGCATCGTCCTTCGTCACGAGCAGGCGCTTCACCTGGTGCGCACCCATCATCTCCCGGGCTTCGGCCACGGTCGCGTCGGGCGAGATCGTCAGCAGCGAGCGTCGTGTCGCGATCTCCCGCAACGGCACCGACGCCGGATCGCGCCGGTCGGCGAGCACCCGGATCACCAGGTCCCGGTCGGTCACCAGCCCCACGACCGCCCCGTCCTCCTCGACGATCGGGATCACCCCGATGTCGTAGGAGGCCATCAACCCGGCCGCGTTCGTCGCGTCCATGTCGGGACTCGCCGTCTTCGGTTCCTTCGCCATCACGTCTCGCACTTGTGTCGTCATGGCGGCATCGATACCCAGGGCCCACGGCCTCGAAACGAGTTTCGACGATCCGCGGTTGGGAAAGGCGTCCGGGATGTCCGAAACGCACAAGGAGCGGGTCGACCGTGAGCTGATCGAGCTGCTGAACGAGCTCCGCGTGGCGCTTCCCGGGGTGCAGGTGCTGTTCGCCTTCCTGCTGACGATCCCCTTCTCGAGTCGGTTCGAGGCTCTCACGCCCGTGCAGGACGCGATCTACTTCGGCACGTTCGTGGTGACGCTGCTGGCGTCGGCGTTCCTGATGGCACCCTCCGCCTATCACCGCCTGCGCTTCCGGCAGGGAGACAAGGAGCGACTCCTGGCCTCGGCCAACCGGTTCGCGATCGCGGGCCTCGCGATGCTGGCGCTCGCGCTCGGCGGTGCGTCGCTGCTCGTCGCCGACCTGCTGTACGGGGCGGCGGCGGCGTGGATCGCCATCGTGGCCACCCTGGCCGTTCTGACCTGGTGCTGGTTCGGATTGCCGCTTCGGCGCCGAGCGAGCGCGAGGACCCTAATCCGTACCGATGAACCGCAGGACCGCGGCCTCGACCTCGTTCGCGGACGCATCCGGATCGATCTCGACCGTTCGCCCTTCGTCGAGGAACCGATCGACGAGGCGCGGATCGACGTAGGACGAGCGGGCGACGGCGGGCGTGTTCCCCAACTGATCCGCGACCTCGCGCATCACGCTGGTGACGGCGCGCTTGCCTTCCGCGGGATCATGCCCGGCCAGTGCCGTGGCCGCCAACACGGTTGCGTGCCAGGTGCGGAAATCCTTGGCCGAAGCCTCACCGCCGAGCCCGTCACGGATGTAGTCGTTCACATCGCCGCCGTGCAGTGGCCGCCAGGTGTCACCGTCACGCCATGCCCATACGTCCGTCAGGTCGTGGGCGCGACGCAATCCGTGGAGCAGGCGCGCGAGCGCCGCGTCTCGAACCCGCACGTGCTGTTCGACGCCCGACTTCCCCGGGAATCGAAGCGTCATCGCGTCGCCACTGATACGCAGGTGGTCGCGCTGCAACGTGAGCAGCCCATGGGATCCGTTGCGTCGCTGGTATTCCTCTGAACCGATGCGCAGCGCGCCGCGGTCGAGCAGCCGGACGGTGCCGGCGAGGACCCGGGGCTGCCCGAACCCTCGTCGGCGCAGGTCGGCCGACACCTGTCCGCGCAGGTCGGGCAGCGCCGCGCCGAAGGCCTGCAGACGCCGGAACTTCGCGCGATCGCGCCGCTCGCGCCACACGTCGTGGTAGCGGTACTGCCGCCGACCGGCCGCGTCGCTCCCCGTTGCCTGCAGGTGCCCGTCGGGGTCGGCACAGATCCACACGTCCTCCCACGCGGGTGGGATCGCGAGGGCGCGGATCCGGGCGAGCGTCGCCTCGTCGTGGATCCGGGCGCCCGAAGGATCGACGTAGGTGAAGCCGCGCCCATGCCGCCGCCGGGCGATGCCGGGAGCGTCGGGCGTCGAACGTCGGAGCCGTGCCATGCGCCCTTCCTGGCCCGATCGGGCTGCGCCCAAACGTGCCCGCGCGGTTCGTGTGTGCCCTGAGTGGGTAGGGCGTCGCGATGCGTTCGACTCGAACAGCGACCGTCAGGGCTCCACGCCGCGTGACGATCTCCGCGGAGGAGGTGCGGCGATTCCTTGCATCGGATGCGGGGCGCGTGCTGCGACGAGCCACGGCCGCCGGTCTGATCATCGGCGTGCCGATGCTGCTGCGGATCCCGATCCTGCGCCGGCACCCGTTGTTGCGTTGGCTCGAACTGCTCGGCGGCGTGGCGTTGATCGTCAAGCTTGCGGAAGCGCTCCGCGACTGGGAGCCGTCGACGCCCCTCCAACTCGACGTCGAGTGAGTTTCGCGCGCCCGCCCGCTGGGAACACAGAGGCGAGCACCACTGAGCGCTCCGCGAGGAGCACGAGAGGAGGAGATCGTTCATGACCGACGTCTGGACGTATCGAACCGGGTTGGGCGACACCACCGACCTGGAGGGGTTCGATGTGCACGCCACCGACGGCGACATCGGCAACATCGACGAGGCGACGTATGACGTGGGGGCTTCCTACGTGGTCGTCGACACGGGTCCCTGGATCTTCGGCAAGAAGGTTCTGATCCCGGCCGGCGCGATCGAGCGGGTCGACCTCGAGAACCGGGAGCTGTGGCTCGGCCTGACGAAGGACCGGATCAAGGGCTCACCCGAGTTCGACGAGTCGATGTACCGCGAGACGACGTACCGCAACGACATCTCGTCGTACTACGGGCCGTTCGAATAGGAACCGCCCCATCGAGCACCGGAAGGCCCCCCGCGAAGCGGGGGGCCTTCTCACGTCCGGCGCTGGTCCTCGGTGGGCTTGTCGATGCGGATCGCGGGGCGCGTCGCCTCCAACGCGACCAGATCGAACACCCGCTGGACGGCCGGTCCGGCATTGCGCAGGACCAGGACGTCGTCGGGCTGGAGGCGATCCGCGAGCACCAGGAGGGCGCGGACGCCGCTGCTGTCGATGAACGCGAGGTCGTCCAACTCCAAGATCGACATCGCCGCTGCCGCTGACGTCGCCGACGCCCTCGAGGAACGCCTCCGTCTCCGCGACATCGAGTTCACCCTCGAGACGGAACGTGCGCGGCTGTTGCCCCGGTGCGACCTTGAACGTCATGTTGCGCCCTTCCGCCGGCGGCGTCTGTGGATGCGTGTGCGGGCACCCACCCTACGAGACCGTGGTCCCACCGTCGACGCGGGGCCCGGTGCCGAGGGGCCGCATCGCGCGCTGCATGCGGACCGTCGTTCCCTCGCTGGAGCGTTCGACCGTGATCGTGTCCATGCACGCGCGGATCAACAGGAGCCCGTGCCCGCGATCGGGCTCGCTCGGCTCGTCGCGCCACGAGCCGCGATCGCGCACCTCCACGGTGAGGGATTCGTGGCTCGTCCAGGCCTCCACGCCGACGCGGTGCTGCCCGCGGTGACCGTGCTCGATCGCGTTGGCGACCGCCTCGTTCGTGGCCAGGATGATCGGTTCGATCTCGGACTCGTCGAAGGGCCGCTCGCGAAGCCATCCGCCCAGCTCCGTGCGCAATCCCGAGAGCTCGGCCGGATCGGACTCGAGGATCGTCGAGAAGCGATCGGCGTCGAGCGCGGATCGACACACGCACAGGAGGGCGACGTCGTCGTCCTGCTCGGTCCCGTCCAGCATGCGCAGCACGATGTCGTCCAGACGCGATTCCAGGTCGAGCGGCGCCGTCGCCGCCAGCGCGCGGCTGAGCCGCTGGATGCCCCGGTCGATCAGCTCTCCCCGGCGCTCGACCAGGCCGTCCGTATAGAGCGCCAACGTGGCGCCGACGGGAAGATGGACGCTCGCCTGCGCGCGTTCCCCGGTGGCACCGGCCGCCAGCAAGGGTGACCGCCCGCCCTCGAGGATCTGGACCTTCCCGCCGACCTCGAGCAGCGGTGGGGGGTGCCCGGCGGCGCAGAACCGGAACTCACCGGTCTCGGCGTCGAGTTCGCCGTAGATCACCGTGGACATCGACGCGTTGGGGGTGCGCTCCGCGAACGCCTCGAGCCCGTCGAGGACCGCCGCCGGGCCGAGCTTCTGCAGGGCGAGCGCGCGGAGGGCGCTGCGGAGTTGCCCCATCGCCGCCGCCGCATCCAGCCCGCGCCCGACCACGTCGCCGATCGCGATCGCGAGCCGATGCGGACCGAGCGCGATCACCTCGTACCAATCGCCGCCCACCTCGAGGTGTTCGGCGCCCGGCTGGTAGCGAGCGGCGACGGCGAAGCCGGGGGTCTGTGTCATCTCCTGGGGCAGGAGACTGCGCTGCAGGACGCTCGAGACCTCCTGCTCCTGCCCGAAGAGGCGGGCGCGATCCATGGCCTGCGACGCCTGTGCCGCCATCGTCGCGATCGCGCCCTGCAGTTCTTCACTGGGACCGGGCGGCTCGAACGACAGATGCACGAAGCCGATCGACCCCGATTCGTTGAGGAGCGGCACGGTCATCCACACGAGCGCCGGCGCGGCGTCGTCGATCGCCTGCGGGTAGCGCATGCGCCCCTCGTCGAGGTCCCGGATGCGCACGACACCGCGCGTCGCGATCGCATCGTCACCCGGCCAGGCGATCCCCAACTCGATGCACCGGGTCGCGTCGAGCGGATCCGGCGAGCCCGAGTGCCGAAGGACCCGCTGCGTGCCGTCGGCATCCACGACCCCGACCTGGATCGACCGGGCCTGCAGCAGGCGGGCTCCCGCGCCGACCATCACATCGGCGACCTCGGTCGTGCTCGTGGCGGCGGCGAAGGCGGACGCCACCTCCTGCAGCTGGATGGCGCGCTCCGCGAGCTGTCGCTCGGACTCGAACAGGTTCGCGCGTTCCAGCGCCTGCGCGGCGTGCTGACCCATCGTCGTGGCCAGCTGTCGCTCTTCCCGTTGCAAGGCGTGCTCGCGCCGGAAGAGCAGGCCGAGCACGCCCAGCACCGCATCGCCCTGCGTCACCAGCGGGACCGCGAGGACCGATCCGGTCTGGTGGTGGTAGGTGGGCGGTGCGTCGGCGAAGCGACGCCGCCATTCCTCTCGGGTCGGGATCCAGAGCGTGTGTCCGGTCCGGAACGCCTCCGCAACCGCGAGGGGCGCATCCTGATCGATGCGCTCGGCGCCGTCCCACACCGCGTCGGTCTTGCCCTGCAGTGAGATCGGCGTCAAGAGCTCGCCGTCGGCCAGGAACAGTGCCACGCTCGTCGCGCCGAGGGACTGCATCACCTGCGATGCGATCGTCTCTGCGACCTCGTCGGCACGCAGCCGCGGCGTCAGCGCCGCCGTCACGCTCTGCAACCGTCCGAGTCGGGACATCGCGCGTTCGAGCGCCGCTCGCGTCGTCAGCTCCGCCTCGTAGGCCCGGGCCCGCTCCAGCGCCTGAGAGAACGAGCCCGTGATCGCGTCGAGCAGGTCCCATTCCGCTTGTTGCAACCGCCGAGGCTCCGCGTAGTTGATCGCGATGACCGCGACCGGCTCGTCGTGCACCATCACGGGCAACACCACGCTTGCCTGGATGCCGAGCTCCTCGGCCACCCGGGCGCGCCCCGGATACCGATCGCGCACCTCCTCCCGGGAGGTCAGCTCGACCGGCGCCACGCGGGCGATGGCGTCGGCGACGGGACTTCCCTCGAGGGGCATCCGGGCGAGGGAGTCCAGCGAGGCCGGCGGATAGCCGCGCGAGGCCAACATCACCATCTCGGCGCCGTCGATCTCACCCACGTAGCCCATCGACGCCCCGAGCAGATCGAGGCTGTCCAGAAGGGTCTCGGCCATCTCGCTCATCGTTCGGTCGCGCGCGAGCCCCGCCGAGATCGATTGCAGCGCCCGTTCGCGGACGAGCGACCGCTCGAGCTCATCCAGATGGCGTGCACGCTCCAGCGCCACGCCCGTCTGCCGGGCGATCGCGTCCAAGAGCTCGAGTTCGTCCTCGTCGAACGCGCGTTGTTCGGCGCGCGTCACGTTGAGCACGCCCTGCGTCCCCTGCCGCCCCGGGATGGGGAGGAAGGCGACGGCGTGATAGGGCAGCGACCGGATGCGCTCGGCTCGATCGGGGAAGCGTGCCGCCAACTCGTCCTGCGAGCCGAACACACCGGGTTGCCCGGTGGTCACGACCGCTTCGAGAAAGCCGTTCCGATCGTCGACCGGCGAACCGAGCGCCGGTGTCATCTCGGCGGGGTAGCCGACCACCGCCCCGATGACCATCTCGCCGTCATCGATGAGCACGACCGCCCCCGCCGTCACGTCGACCGAGGCCATCGCGCCCGCGCATGCGATCTGGGCGATCTCCTCGTCGGTCGAGGCGGCGGCCAACGCGCCGGTGATCGCCTGGAGGGCTCGGGCATCCGCCATCGCCCCATCCTGCGGCAGCGCGACGCGCCGCGACAAGCCGTGCATGGGCTGTGGCCGGAGTGGGTACGCACCCATCGGACGCGTGAGAGCCACGCATTCCAAGCGAAGGAGGTCCTGCGCATGTTCGATACAGCGACGGGAATCACGGAAGGGATCCGCGACGAGCGGGCCGCGATGCGCGAGCGTTCGATGGACTGGCGGCAACGACGCCTCCAGCACAAGGTGGAGGCGCTGCACGATGAACTCGATCGTGAGCGCGAGGCTCGGCGTGCCCTCACGGACGCGATGAGCGCCGGAGGCCGCACCAAGCGCAGCCACGGGCTCGTGCGCATCCTCCTGATCGGGGGCGGCGCATATGTTCTCGGGACCCGCGCAGGTCGGGAGCGCTACGACCAGTTGACGGGATGGATCCGGGGCATCGGCGACCGCGCGATGACGACCGGCAAGGCCGTGCAGGACGAGGCCGTCCAGACGGCGGGCCAGGTTCGCGACGTCGCGGTCGATACCGCCCGCTCGGTGGGAGATGACGTGAAAACCACTGCGGCGCAGGTGCGCGACGATACCTCCAAGGGGGCACGTGCGGCCGGCAAGGAGACCGGCGACGCGGTGCAGCGGATCCGTCGGGAACTCGCTCCGTCGGCGGATGTGTAGCCGGTCGGCCGGAAGGGAACAGACGCCGCGGCGAACCAGTCGAAGGAGGTTGCTGATGCACGCAGACACGTTGTACGGGGACTCAACCGATCAGGTGCCCTCGCCGCTGCTCAAGTGGAGCGCGGTGTTCGGCGGCCTGGTGCTCGGCCTCGCGATGCTGCTGTTGCTGTCGGCCCTGTGGCTGGCGCTCGCGTACGGCTCCGAGGTGAGCGCGATCCGCGACAACCTGCGTTGGTACATCGGCGGGTCCGCGGTGGCCTCGCTGTTCGTGGCGGGGATCCTCACCGGATACCTGTCCGGCGTGCGTGGCGCCGCAACCGGCATCCTGCACGGCTTCACGTTGTGGGGCCTGTTGATGCTGGTGGCGGTCACCGTCGGTGTCCCGTCCCTGCTCAACGTCTTCGGACTGCAGGGGCTGGCCGATCAGGCCGATTCCGCGACGCGTCTGGCGGACTCGGGCAGCGACGGGACCCTGTGGGTCACGTTCTGGACCCTGCTCGGCGGATTCATCGCCGCGGGGATCGGCGGCATGATCGGCGGCGCCTTCACGCGCGCCGAGTCGGTCGCCGCACCGGTCGTGATCCGGGACGCCGCACCGGTGACCCGGACCGTGACGAGGACCGAGATGCCGGCACGGACAGACGACCAGGTGGTCGTCGAGGAAGACGCCACCACCAGGTTGTAACAACGTTGGGGCTGAACGGGCGGTGGGGACCCCTTCGCCGTCCGTTCGGCCCCACGACAATCCGACAAGAAGGAGGAACGAGATGGGCGAGAAGATCGACAAAGCGAAGGGCCATGCCAAGGAGGCCGCTGGCGACCTCACCGGCAACAAGGACCTCGAGCGTGAGGGCAAGATGGACCAGGCCGGCGGCGCCGTGAAGGGCGCGGCCGAGCACGCCAAGGACAAGGTGGACGAAGGCGTGGACGCTGCGAAGCGTCACGTGAACGACCACTGAGTCGACACGCGAGCTGGTACGAAAGAGCCCGGGCCTTCGGCCCGGGCTCTTTCTCGTTCTCGGTCGTTCGTTCAGGCGTAGGCGCTGCACTCCGAGCAGCGGTACCAGTTGCCCTGGGGATCGGACGGATAGAACAGCGTGTGCGCGCCGCAATGCGTGCACGTGCGCTCCTGTACGTCGGCGATCTGCCGGACCGTTGGGTGAAGCTCCGTCGTCACCATGTCGCCCTCCGTGTCGATCTCGACCCAATACGGTGTGCTGCAGGACTTCTGTTACCCGCTGCGCTCTTCGCGTATGCGCGTCCGGCGGTCTACTTCACGGCCCAGAGGTATGCGAACGCCGATCGAAGGATCCCGTGTCCCTCGTCGGCGAGTGGTCGGATGTGGCGTTCCAACCGAGCGGCCTCGTCGTCGGTGAGAGCTCCACGGATCGCCTCCCCGGCCGTGAGCGCGTTCGGGTTCGGCGAGGTATTGAGCAAGCGTTCCCAGTCGAGGACCCAGGTGCCCGGCTCAACGTCGATCAGCAGCTCGACGTGCACCTCTGAAAAGCCTGCAGCTTCCGCGTGGGCCACGAGGTCCTTCTCGGTGAAGTTCATCATCGGATCGGTGTCGTAGGTGGATGCATCCCATCCTTCGTAGGCGAACACCTTGGCGACGAGATCGCTCACCGCTTTCGAGTCGAACCCCCAGAACTCATCCGCGGTGTCGGGGAAGTAGTTGTTGATGGGCTCGAAGATCGACACGCGCCCACCCGGCCGAAGCACACGGTGGAACTCCCGAAACGCCTTGGCCTTGTCGGCGACGTAGATGAGCACCGAGCGGGTCGTCACCACATCGATCGAGCCAGCCTCGATGGGACCGAGGTCCTCGGCGTTCGCCACCACGAACGACATCCGGCTCCCAACCCCGAGTTCGTCCCCAAGCGATCGCGAATGCTCAACCAGATCCGCCGAGACATCCGAGACGATGACCGCGCCCTCAGGTCCAACACGGTCGAGCGCACCGAAGGCGATGAGGCCATCGCCACTCCCGACGTCCAGGAGGCGCTCACCCGGTTCGATCCGAGCGTGATCAAGGACGCGATCGCGGATCGGCAGGAGGTGCTCGAGCGCCTTCTCGCGCTGCTCTGGATCATCGCCATCGCGTCGGTGCAGGAGCCAGGTGGCCCACTTGTCCAGCTCGCGCTCCATCGGCACAGGGTAAGCGGACAGGCTGGGATCGGCGCTCGGTCGCCGGCTTTCCGCCCTGCTACCGAGTGGTTGTGTCGCACCCCGCGCCGGTGACCGGGTCGCACGGACCTCGTACCGGCCCACCGATCACCTGCTGCATCGTCTGGACGACGACGCCGTTGGTCGCCTCCACCTGCAGGAAGTCCAAGAACGCTGTGAACTTCGCGTCGGAGATCACGTAGGGCCCGCAGTGCGCATGCGGGCCGCAGAGATGGTGGAACACGAAGATCGTCCACGCGGCGCTCCCGTCGGCCTGCGCTTGCGCCTCGGCGGCGCGGACGAACCGCTTCATCGTCTCGAGCTTCGTGGACTTCTTGATCGCCGGCACGGTGCGGACCGCGTAGGGGTCGGCCGGCGGGACCGTGTTGGCGACAGGCCCCTTCAGCGTCAGACCCGCAGTCGCGCTGGCGCCGTTGTAGCCGCAGTAGTGCGCGGCGTCCTCGCTCGCGTCATCGAACGAGGCGAACGGGTAGGCAAGCGACGTGGGTTGGTAGCTGTTCGGAAATCCCATGCGGAGGAGGTTGTTCCGATCCGTGCAGATCTCGTTCCTCGCGTCTGCCGTGGAGAGCGGCTGAACGTTCACGTGATCCAGCGTGTGTCCGGCGATCTCGTTCCCCGCCGCATAGAGCGAGTTCAGGTCCTCGACGCTCAGGTTCGCCGTATTGCCGGCGAGGATCGGCCCCGTATTGACCAGGAAGGTGGCGTGCACCCCGTAGAACTCGAGGATCGGCAGGACGTCGATCTGATCGGCGTTGCCGTCGTGCCATTCGATCGTGACGATCGTGGGCGGCGCCGCGGCGGCCACCGGCGCCGCTGGATTCGCGAACACCACAGTGGTGCTTGCGAGTAGCGCGGCGACCACGAGAAGCGGAGCCCGACGTCGGTGGTTCCTCACGGGTCCCTCCCCACGAGATAGGCAGACTTCTTTACTATCGACGTCGAACGTATCTCCGGCACGACCGTTCGGTCAAGTCCGGGGTTGGGCCTCGTTCAGAGCCTGGCGCCCACCATCGCGACGATCAGCAGGATCGCTCCGAGCAACGCCACGCCCCACAGCGCTTCGGTCCAGAGGTCCGGTGGCGTGGGCGCTCGGTCGATGCGGCTCATCTGGCGCTTACGGCGTTGAGCCGACCGAGGGGGCAGTGGTGACGGGCGGCGTGACGACCGAGACGTTCGCGCTCGAGGTGCTCGTCGAGCCACTCGTCGACGTGCTCTCGATCGGCGCCGGGATCGTCACGATCGTGCAGCCCGGCGTCTGCGTCGTCGTCGGCGTGCAGATCGGGAGCGCGCCCTCCTGCGGAGCGACCGCGACGGTGAGGTACTGGTCGCCCGCCGGCATCGCGAGCTGTTGGACGGTCTCCGCCGTCCCATCCTCGCTCGCGAGATCCGCGAGGTGTGCTCGCACGGTTCCGTCGCCGTCCGCGCTCGCGAACGACTGGACCTCGATCGTGAACGGCTCGCCCGACCCTGCGTTCGTGACGTCGACCTCGATCGTCGCGATCACGGGGCTTGCGGACGTTTCGAAGGAGACCGACGTGCTCGTGGTCGGCGCGGTGTCGGTGGCGAGCACGGGGGCGATGCCGATGATCAGCGCGGCGCCGAAGAGCACGACCGAGATCGCCGCGGTCCACCCGATCAGCGAGATCCTGCTCGCGTAGACGCGGCGCACGTCGAACACGTCGTTCATGTTCGCGTCCGGCTCTCGCGAGACGAACCAGGGCATCGCGGCGAACGCGACCGCGGCGGCGGCCAAGACGAGCGACGCGCCGAGCCACGTGGCTTGCTCGCGGGCGGCGAGCGCAAGCGCGCCGGACACCCAGGCACAGAGCAGCACGGCCGTCCCTATCAGCACTTCGGCGGCGACCAGCATCGTCGCGCCACGCTCCACGCGCGCGAGCTCGGCGCTCGGGAAGACGTCGTCCGGCGCCGTCTCCTCGACCGACAGGTCCAGTCCACTCGCGGTCGTCCCGTAGATCACGGCGGGCTCCCGGCCGGCCAAGCCGGTGAACAGCACGTCGTGCGGAAGTTCGCCCGGCTCGACGGCCGCGCACGGGACCACGACTCGCCACGGCGCGTCGGCGATCACCTCGCCGACGGATGCGTGCGGAGCGGTGCGGATCGCGTCGATCACGGCCTCCTCGTCGGAGCCCGCGATCGCGATCCGCGCCGCCAGTTCGTGCAGATCGAAGATGCCCTGTGGGATCACCCGCACGCGGGGGCGAGCGCGCGTCAAGACCCCGGCGTTGCCACCGTTGTCGCGGCCCCGTCCTCCAACAGGATCACGTCGTCGTTCGGGTCGCCGCCAGGCTGGTTGCCGGCCGGTCCCTCCGCCAGACGATCGAGCAGCGACGCGTCACGCCGCAGGTCGTCCCACTCGTAGCGACCCCGTGTGCGATCGGAGGAGCGCTCCGACACGAGCACGACCGGGAGGTTCGCCGGCTCGACCTCACCGGAGATGTACTGCTCGATCCGGATGCGCCGGTCCGCCGACGGGCCCCGCATCGAGAGCGTCTCGTTCACCAGGTCTTCGGTGACGGCCAGGTAGACGGCCGGCCTCGGCACGAGCGAGCGCTCCAGCCGAACACCGTCCGTCAGGTCCACCGGGACGCGCTTCCCGTCGCGGCGATGCGATGCGTGTACACACAGGTATCTCGTCATCTGCGGCTTGTACCCGGTCGACATGCGACGCAAACCGCCGCTAGCCCAACGGTTGTCGGTCGCGCTGGGCATCGCCGCTGATCTCGGTGTCTTCGACGATGCGCTCGACGACCTCCCCCGGCAGATCCTCGTCGTCGCGCGCCTGTTCTTCCTCTTCCTGTTTCACTTCGACCCGCGCGGCCTGCCACGCAGACCAATGGCCGGAGACGAGCGCCCAGAGTGACAGCGCCGCAACGTAGGTCACGCTGCTGATCCAGTGGGTCGCGATCGAGACGGGGATCATCACGAGCCAGAACAGGGTGAGCCAGCCGTTGACGCGTCGCATGAAGACGGGATCGCCTTGGATCGAGGCCCACAGGGACTTCAGCACGCTGCAACGACCTTCCATGGCGCCGCGTGTTCCCGTTCGCTCGTCGCCCCAAACCGATTCGCGACAAAGGCTTCTGGGTAGGGACGCCGGATGCGTATCCGACGGAAAGCTCGACTCGACCCCTCGCAGATCTCGGATCGCCGCGGCATGTCGGCCGGCGGGCCCGTCGCGATCGGCGGCGGCGTGGTCGGCCTGATCGTCGCGGTGATCCTGCTCCTCGTGCAGGGCGGGTCGGGAGGATCCGCGCCGCAGCCCGGCGACGCGGCGTCGTCCGACCTGTCGTCGTGTCGCACCGGCGCCGACGCCCGGCAGGACGAGGACTGCCGCATCGTCGCCTACGTGAACAGCATCCAGGGGTACTGGGAGGGCGCGGTGTCCGACTACGCGCCCTCGAAGACGGTGTTGTTCACGGACCGCACGTCGAGCGCCTGCGGGACCGCGACCACCCAGGTCGGTCCCTTCTACTGTCCCGCGGACGCGCACGTGTACATCGATCTCGGCTTCTTCCGGGAGCTGACGCAGACGTACGGCGCGCAGGGTGGCCCGCTCGCACAGGCCTACGTCCTGGCCCACGAGTACGGCCACCACGTGCAGGATCTCCTCGGCACGTTCGACCGTGCGCAGGGCAACAGCGAGGGCCCCGAGAGCGACTCGGTCCGGCTCGAGCTGCAGGCCGATTGTTACGCGGGCGTGTGGGCGGCCAACGCCGTCTCCACGGGGTTCGTGACCGCGATCACCGACCAGGACGTCGCCGACGCGCTGAGCGCGGCGGCGGCGGTGGGGGACGACCGGCTCCAGCAGGAGTACCAAGGCCATGTGAACCCGGAGACCTGGACGCACGGGTCCTCGGAGCAGCGAACCCACTGGTTCCTGACCGGCTACCGGTCGGGCGACGCCGCAGCGTGCGACACGTTCAGCGGCGCTATCTGAGCGCTTCCTTGCGGGCGGCCATCCGCTCGCCCAGCTCGTCGAGCTCCTGCTGGTCGAACACCTTGCGCGCCTTCGGGAACATGTCCTGCTTCCTCTTCCTCGATGTGGTGCTCGAGGTTCTCCTTCATGACGGTGAACTTGGCCGTCCAGGTCTCGTCGCTCACCGGGAGATCGCGCATCTCGCCCATCACCGTGTCCACCACGTGGTGCTCCTCGTACCCCTCGAGCGCGATGTCCCGCGTCTTCGGGTGGTCCTTCAGCGCCGGATAGAAGATCTCCTCCTCGATCGCCTCATGCACCTCGAGCTCGCTCTGGAGCTTGGCGAACGTCTGCTCGCGGGTCTTGATCGCCCGTTCGGTGGTGTCGTCGAGCTCCTCGAGCATCTTCTTGACGTGGTCGTGGTCCTTCGTGAGCAATTGCAGGGCGTCCATGCGCTTCCTTCCGGTCAGTGCTCGTCGACGGGGAGGATCTCTCCGTCGTGGTCATCCATCAGATGCGCGGCGAGCTGTTGCTGTGTGGGGAACGTCACGCCGCAGATGTGGCACGTGCCGACCTCGTGGTCTCCGCCGCTGTTCCGTCCGTTCGGTCATTGGATCTCCTCTCGTTGGGGTGGTCCTACTCCTGTCCCTTGCACCGCGCCGCCAAACCTGGACGGCTCCGGCGCGACCGCCGCCTTGACGGGTGCGGCGAAGCGCATCACACGGCCGCCGAACGCGATCGCAACCAGCGCGACCCAGGTCCACCCGAGGACCAGGCCCCCGATCGCGTCGGTGACCCAGTGCACCCCCAGGAACACACGCGAGCAACCGACGGCGACCGCCAACGCGACCGCCACGCCGGCCAGGAGCATCCTGCGGGCCGTGGATCCGTCTCGGCCGAGCACGATCGCGATCGCGGCGAAGGTTGCGGCGGCGGCGGTGGTGTGCCCGCTCGGGAACGACGGTCCGGTGAAGTGCGCGAGCGGCCGCAGATCCGGCCGCGTTCGCTGGACGGCTCCCTTGATCAGATCCGCCAGGAGCAGCTGGCCGCCGATGACGATCGCAAGGAACAGCGGGATCGCACGACTGCGCCAGCGCCACACCGCGTAGCCGGCGGTCGCCAACCCCAGCGCGACGACCGTGACCGTCGCGCCGAACGCGGTCACGGTGCGCAACGTCGCGATCGACAGCGGCGTCATCCGCGGGTCGCTCCAGCGTTCGACCGCTCGGTCGACCTGGACCAGTCCCGTCTGGGATCGCACCATATAGATGAGGACGCCGATCAGGATCCCGGCGGCGATCGTCGCGACGAGGGCCAGCGTCAACGCGAGACCCGTTGCGACGCCGCGTTCGAGCCGTGAGTCGAGGAACCGCCGGATCGATCGACGCCGCCCGAGCTCCTCGCCGATCGCCTTGGTTGCCGACAGCGCGGGGTCTGCGCGAGGTGCCGCATGCACGGCGACGGCGGCAAGCGACCCCGCGACGACGCACAGGATCGCCACCACCAGCAACACGATCATTCCGGCACCTCCGATCGAGAAAAGGCTTAGCGCAAGGTTTACCCCTGGGCCTTCGACCGGGAAACAGGCGGGCATGGACGACATCGCGTATCGCACGGAGTTCGACGGGTCGTCTGACGACACCGAGTCCGGAACCATCCTCGATCCACAGCCGCACGGGCCCGCCGCGCGCGTCGGGCAGCGATTCCACGGGCCGGTCCGCGCGTGGGCGGCGACCACGTTCCTGGGCTGGGTCGTGATGGCGTCGGTCCTCATCGGCCTCGGCCTCCTCCTGGTGGCGGAGCTGCTTCCCGAGGGTGTCGGGGCTTGGGACCGTTCGATCTCCACCTGGTTCGTCGCGCAGCGCACGGATGCGCTGAACAGCGCGACCGCCTTCGGGTCGATGCTGGGGTCCACCTTCGTCGTCATCGGCATCGCCGTGGTGGTCGGCATCGCGCTGGCGATCGGCCGTCGCTGGCAGGCGATCGGATTCCTCGCCGCCGGGTTGTTCATCGAGGTCTGCTCGTTCCTCGCGGCCACGGTCGCCGTCAGCAGGCCGAGGCCGTCGGTTCCCCAGCTCGACGTCGCGCCGCCCACCTCGTCGTTCCCGTCGGGGCACACCGCTGCGGCGCTGGTGCTGTACGCAAGCATCGCGATCATCGTCTGGACATTGACCGACTCCCGGGTGCTGCGGGCGTTGTTCTGGGCCCTCGCGGTGGTCGTGCCGATCTTCGTCGCGATGTCGCGCCTGTATCGGGGGATGCATCACGCGACCGACGTGCTCGGAAGCGTCGTCCTGGCGGTCGGGAGCTTGTTGTGCGCCATCGTCGTCACGCGCGTCAGCACGGCTGCCGCGGTCGCCCGTGCGGACCGCCGCGACGAGCCCGCCCACGCGCCGAGCGTCGTGGCGCCCGAGGTGTCGGTATGACGTCGATCGCGGTTCTCGCGCACTCGGCCAAGACCTTCGACGGCGGGCTGCCGCAGCTGCGGCGCACGCTCGCCGGCTACGGGTTCGCCGACCCGCCCTGGGTCGAGGTCATGAAGGCCAAGAAGATCCCGAAGCAAGCGCGTCGACTTCGCGACGAGGGCGCGGACCTGATCTTCGTGTGGGGCGGGGACGGCACGGTGCAGCGCTCACTCGATGCGCTGGCCGGCAGCGGCGTCCATGTCGCGATCCTGCCCGCCGGGACCGCCAACCTGTTCGCCTCCAACCTCGGTATCCCGAAGGATCTCGACGAAGCGGTCCGCGTCGGTCTGCACGGCGCCCGCCGCACGATCGATCTCGGCAAGACCAACGGCGAGCACTTCGGTGTGATGGCGGGCGCGGGGCTGGACGCGTTCATGATCCGCGACTCGGAATCGAGCGGCCTGAAGGATCGGATCGGTTCGCTCGCCTATGTCTTCTCCGGGGCGCGGAACCTCCCTCGTGACCCGGTGCGGATGCGGATCGAGGTCGATGGCAAGAAGTGGTTCGACGATCGCGCAGCCTGCGTGCTCGTCGGCAACGTGGGAGACGTGGTCGGGGGCATCTCGGCGTTCCCCGACGCGACCCCCGACGACGGCATCCTCGACATCGGCGTGATCACCGCGGACAGCGGTCTGGACTGGCTCCGAACGTTGACGCGATCGGTGGTGAGCGAGCCCGCGAAGTCGCCGTTCATCCAGACGACCACGGGGGCCTCGTTCGACATCCGGATGAAGGAGCCGCTCCCGTACGAGCTCGACGGCAGCGAACGCGGCACGACCAGACATCTCAAGACCAAGGTGAAGCCTCGTGCGATCACCATCTGTGTGCCCGAAGAGGAGGCGACATGAGCACGGCGAACGAGGTCCCGGAGACCTGGGGGTTGACCGGCGACGATGCGACCGAGACGTTGGCCCGCGTGGGACGTGGGGCGCTCATGCGCGACGCGTTCCTCCGGCTCCGATGGGCCGACGGGTTCAGCCACGCCAGGTCGATGGCCTATGCGACCACGCTCATCTTCGTCCAAGGCGTCATCGCCTTGGTCGGCCTGGCCAGTGTGCTGGGCGCGGGAGGCGCGCGCGATCTGATCGTCAACACCCTGCGTGCGATCGCCCCGGGACCGACCGGACAGGTGCTGACCGAGGCGGCGGGGCAGGCGCGCCAGGCCGGCTCGGCGCATCCGGTCGCACTGATCCTGGGCTCGATCGGCGCCGCGTTCACGGCGGCGGTCCTGATGGGCCAGATCGAGCGTGCGCTGAACCGTATCTACGGCGTCGAGAAGGATCGCCCGACCTTGCACAAGTACGGCCGGGCGGTCCTGCTCGCTCTGAGCGCCGGCGTGGTGTTGGTGGTCGCCGTGGTCGCCCTCGCGCTGGGCCGGGACATCGGCCAGTCGATCGGCAGCCCCGGTGTCGCCACCGTGTGGTCGATCGTGCGCTGGCCGCTCGCGCTCGTGCTGCTGGGGATGGGGACGGCTGTGCTGTTCCGCCACGCGCCGAATCGGCGGCAACCTGCGTGGTCGTGGTTGGCGTTCGGCGCCGCCGTGTCGGTCGTGCTGCTCTTGATCGTGACGGTCGGGCTCGATCTGATGTTCGGGCTCAGCTCGACCTTCGGCGCCACGTACGGTCCGCTTGCCGGTATCGTCGCGCTCATGTTCTGGGCGCTCGCCGCATCGGTCTCGTTCCTCTACGGTGCGGCGCTGTCGGCCCAGCTCGAGGCCGTGCGTGCCGGCGCGCAGCCGCCGCAGGACGTCGCGAAGGCGCACGAGGCACAACCGGCGGCGTTGACCGCGCGATGAGCGCAACGGTCACCGATCGCACCATGGCCGTGCGCCGCACGCTCGAGGGCATCATCGGCGTGCCCATGACCGAGGGGAACGACGTCGAGATCCTGCGCAACGGCGATCAGATCTTCCCGGTGATGCTGGATGCGATCGCGGACGCCCGCCACACGATCGATTTCCTGACCTTCGTCTACTGGCGCGGCGAGATCGGCACCCGATTCGCAGAAGCGTTGTCGGAGCGTGCGCGCGCGGGCGTCCGCGTCCGGCTCCTGCTCGACGGCTGGGGGTGCGCACCCCATCGAGCGGCCGCTGGTCGATGAGATGGAGGACGCCGGCGTGCAGGTGCGGTGGTTCCGGCCGTTGAAGCACTTCGAGCCGAACAAGATGAACCACCGCACCCACCGCAAGGTCGTGATCGTCGACGAGTCGATCGGGTTCACGGGCGGCGTGGGGATCGCCGACGAGTGGCAGGGGGACGCGCGCGATGCCTCGGAGTGGCGCGACACCCACTTCAAGGTCCGCGGCCCCGCCGTCGACGGGCTGCGCGCGGCGTTCCTGGACAACTGGGCCGAGACCGATGACGTGCTGTTCGACATGTCCGTCGATCGCTTCCCGCCGCAAGAGCAACCGGGGGACTCCGTCATCCAGTGCGTCCGGGGTGCCTCCGAGGCGGGCATGAGCGACGTGTCCACCTTGTTCAACGCGCTCCTCCAGCTGGCCGAGAAGCGGGTGCGCATCGCGACCGCCTACTTCGTGCCGGACGGGGCGATGAACGAGCGTCTCTGCGCCGCGGCGGATCGCGGCGTCCGCGTCGAGATCCTGCTGCCGGGTCCGAACGCGGACAAGCGGTTCGTGCAGCTGGCGGGCGAGGCGAGCTACGCCGAGCTGCTCGACCACGGCATCCACCTCTGGCAGTTCCAGCCATCGATGCTGCATGCCAAGGTCATGACGGTCGACGGGATCCTGGCGATGGTCGGCTCGGCCAACGTGAACGCGCGCTCGACGGAGCTGGATGAGGAGATCAACCTCGTGGTGCTCGACGATGACGTCGTGGCGACCCTCGATGAGCAGTTCGACGAGGATCTCGAGCGGAGCGACCGTGTGGAGCCTGGGGACTGGGAGGATCGCTCGCTGACCCAACGCGTGATGGAAGGGCTCACGCGGCCCCTGCACCACGAGGTCTGAGCTCAGTCCTCCGAGATCGCGCTCCGCGCGCTCGGCCTCGGTCTCTGCCGCCAGTGCCTCGGCTTCCGCCGCGGCGTGATCGCGCTCGAGCCCCGTCACCCGCTCGCGCGCGTCGGCCAGCTGTCGCGCGAGCCGGTCGGCGGCGGCCCGGCGGTTGCGGGCACGGGTCCGCGCCGCCTCGCGTTCCCTTCGTTGACGCACCGTGTCGCGCGGGGGCGTCGCCTTTCCCTCCCGGCCGCCGGGAAGGGCGGTCATCGTCGGCAGCTCCCCGAAACCGAGGCCGGCCGCCGACGATGGTGCCTTCTCGAGGGTTCCCGACGCCAGCGCCGCACCCGCCGCCGTGTCGGTCGATGCCGTCTCCAACGCCGAGGCGATCGCGTCGGCCTGACCGGCGCCTCGATGACCGGCCTGCGTCCAGGATCGCGACCGCCGCATCGCGCGCCCGCGCGACCGCGTCGCGGCGAGCCGCGGTCGTCGACGCGCAGCTCCTCCGCGCCCGAGGGCTTGCCGGCGAGCGCCGCCTGCTGGGCCGCCGGAGGTCGCGCCCGGCCTCGAAGACGGCGGCGAGGGCGTCCGGCTCGCGCGTCGCGAGCTGGTTCAGCGCCCACACGAGCGGTCGTCGGCTTGCGCAGCGCCTTCACCGCCGTCGCATCCTCGTCGCGGCCCTCGGCGCGGAGCCGTTGGACGAGCGCGTCGCGTTCCGCGATGAAGTCCTCGGGCGGGACGCGGAACAGCTCGGCGGCTTCGTCGGGCAGATCCATCACCAGCTCCATCCGAGCTCCAGGACCTCCGGCAGGACGTCGGGGTCGCCGAGGATCATGACGAGGTCCTCCGGTTCGCCGCCGTCGTCCTTGACGACGACGCGACCTGGTTCGAGTGCCTGCCAGCCCAGCGCGTTGTAGAACGGCTCCGTCTCCTTGTCGCAGAACAGCATGCCGAGGTCGAGCCGCTGTCTCCTCGATGTGTGCGGCCGCTCGTCGCATCAGCGCCGACGCGTGCCCTTGCCCGCGGAACTGCGGATACGTCAGGACGCCGCTCACGCCCCCGAGGCGGAGATCCCCAGCCTCGATGATGAACACGCGCACGTGACTGATGAGCAGGTTCCCGGCCGAGCGCACGAAGTGCACCGATCCGGGCCCCTCGTGGACATGATCGCGGAAGGGATCGTCGCCTCCCCAGGCGATGCGCATGAAGGCGAGCGCCTGGATCTCCAGCTCACGGGGCAGGTCGGGCCACGGGTAGGCGTGCTCGGTGATCACCCGTCCGAGTCTCGACGAGCCCGCGCGACCGGGCAAGTCGCGCAGGCATCCCGGAGGGCGACCCCCTGCGTATGTTCAGAACGGGGACACGTGCCATCGCCTCGCATGGCCTGGTGGCGGCCTCGAGGCGTCAGCGCGAAACAAGAAATGGGCTTAGGGTCGATTGGAACGGAAAGAGGAGGGATCTCGCATGAGATCGGTTCGGAAATCGTGGGTAGCGGTCGGTGTCGTGGCGGCGTTTTCGCTCGTACTGGCCGCATGTAGCGACTCGTCGAGTTCCTCATCGACGGCGTCGTCGTCCGGCGGAGAGGTACCGCAGATCGCCGCAGGGGACTTCACCGCCGACTTCGCGGTGATGCAGCAGCTGACCGGTCTCGCGGCGCAGGGTGAAGGGTTGATCGGGGTGCTCCTGCCGGACACCACGACCTCGACGCGATACGTCCAGTACGACGCGCCGTTCCTCGCGAAGGCGTTCGAGGCCGCGGGGCTGACGTCCGATCAGTACAAGATCGACAACGCCCACGGCAGCGCGCAGACGATGCAGACCCAGGCGGACGCCGACATCAACGCCGGCGCGTCGGTGCTCCTGATCGACCCCCTCGACCCCGGTAGCGGCGCGGCGATCGAGTCCAAGGCCGAGTCGCAGGGCGTCGCGGTGATCGACTACGACCGGCTGGTCAGCGGCGGTCCCGAGGATCGGTACTACGTCAGCTTCAACAACGTGCAGGTCGGCGAGCTGATCGGCCAGGGCGAGGTCGACTGCATCGACGCGTGGAAGGTGCAGGACCCGAGCCTGTTGATCATGGACGGGGACCCGACGGACAACAACGCGAAGCTGTTCGCGCAGGGGTACAACTCGGTGCTGGATCCGCTGTTCAGCGACAAGACGTACACGAAGGTCGGCGAGCCCGCCGGCACGTGGGATCCGCCGACCGCGGCGACCACGTTCGAGCAGCAGTTCACGGCGCACCCGGAGATCAACGCGGTCGTGGCGCCGAACGACGACAACGCCAACGCGATTATCTCGATCCTGAAGAAGAACCAGATCGCCGCGAACACGTTCCCCATCGGGGGCCAGGACGCGTCTCCGGTCGGGTTGCAGAACATCCTGCTGGGGTACCAGTGCGGGACCGTCTACAAGCCGTTCCACGCGGAGGCCCAGGCCGCCGCCGCACTCGCGCTCTATCTTCGGGCGGGCGTCACGCCTCCTTCGACATTGGTGAACTCAACGACGAAGGACGATGAGATCGGCAAGGACATCCCATCGGTGTACACCGTGCCGGTGTGGGTCCAGACCGACGGCGTGGCCGACGTGCTGGCCGACTCCGAGACGACGGGCGTGGGCCCGACGGCGAAGGATGTCTGCACCGGCCAGGTGCAGAGCGCCTGCCAAGCCGCGGGGATAAGCTAGCCGCAAGAGCGACGCTGACCGGGCCGCCGACATCGGCGGCCCGGTCACGCGTGGTTCGCACGACTGGAGGATCGCGACGGGCGACGTCATCGCGGATACCCGGGCTCCCAACGAGGTCGAGCACGCCGGCCCGCTCCTGCGCCTGGAGGGCATCGGCAAGCGGTTCGGCGCCGTCCAGGCGCTCTACGAACATCGATCTCGAGATCCCCGCCGGGCAGGTGACCGCGCTCGCGGGTGACAACGGCGCCGGCAAGTCGGTCCTGATCAAGTGCATCTCGGGGATCCACGCACCCGACAGCGGCCAGATGTGGTGGGCCGGCGAGCCGGTGGACATCCACACGCCGCGGGCCGCCGCCGCGCTGGGGATCGAGACCGTGTATCAGGACCTCGCGCTGTGCGACAACCTGGACATCGTCCAGAACATGTTCCTCGGGCGCGAGCGGGTGCGCCGGATGTCGCTGGACGAGGAGTCGATGGAGCAGTCCGCGAAGGAGACGCTCTCCAGTCTGGCGGTCACCACCGTGCGGTCGGTGCGCCAGCCGGTCGCGTCGTTGTCCGGTGGTCAGCGGCAGTCGGTCGCGATCGCGAAGGCCGTCCTGTGGAACTCCAAGCTGGTGATCATGGACGAGCCGACGGCCGCGCTGGGCGTCGCCCAGACCGCCATGGTCCTGCAGCTCGTGCGGAGACTTGCGGAGCGAGGCCTCGCCGTCCTCATCGTGTCCCACAACATGACCGACGTCTTCGAGGTGGCCGACCGGATCGCGGTGCTCCACCTCGGGAAGATGGCGGCGGTGCGACCGATCGGGGAAGTCGACACCCAGATCGTCGTCGACCTGATGACCACCGGTGCGTCGACGCGGATGCAATCGGGTGGGGAGATGCCGTCACCATGACCACCGTCGACGAACCTGTCCCGACTCCAGACGTGGATCAAGACGAGGAGCTCGATCCGACGACCGTTCCCTCCGAGCTCGTCGCGAACTCGGTCGGGGAGTATCTGAAGGCGTCGTTCGCGCGGATGCGTGGCGGGGAGACCGGCATCCTGCCGGTCGTGGCCGGGCTGTTGCTCGTGTCCATCCTGTTCCAGGCGATGAACGACCACTTCCTCACGGCGGGGAACCTGGTCAACCTGTTGGTGCAGGGGGCGGTCTTCTCGCTGCTGGCCATGGGCGAGGTCTACGCCCTGTTGCTCGGCGAGATCGACCTCTCGATCGGCTACGTCGCCGGGGTCGGCGCCGTCGTGCTCGCCGAGCTCGCGAAGCCGACGGTCGGGTGGCCCTGGTGGGCTGCGATCCTCGCCGCACTTGTGGTCTGCGCCCTGATCGGGCTGCTGTGGGGAACGATCATCACCAGGATCGGGCTGCCCTCGTTCATCGTGACCCTCGCCGGGCTGCTGTTCCTCCAAGGGGTCATGCTCCGGATCCTGGGCGACGGCGGCACGGTCCTGGTCCAGAACGACGTCATCAACGACATCTCGAGCGGGAACCTGTCGAGGGCCGCGGGATGGATCGTGATGCTGGTCATCGTCGGCGCCTTCGGGATCATGACCTGGCGTCGCGACGCCCGACGTCGCACGGCCGGCCTCACCGCGCCTCCGCCGGCGCTGACGCTGGCCAAGATCGTCGCCGTGTTGGTGTTCGGTGTGTTGCTCGTGCTGCTCTGCAACACGGACCGAGGTATCCGGACTGCCCGTCTACGGGGTGCCCTGGGTCGTGCTGGTGGTGTTCGCCGTGCTCGCCGTCTGGACCTACGTGCTCGGCAGGACGCGCTTCGGACGCTACGTGTACGCGATCGGCGGCAACGCGGAGGCGGCCCGGCGCGCGGGTATCCCGTTGGCGCGGATCCGGACGATCGCGTTCATGTTGGTGTCGCTCACCGCGGGGATCGCCGGCGTGGCCTACGTCTCGCGACAGCGCTCGATCTCGACCGCGTTCGACGGCGGCACCCTCGTCCTGTACGCGGTGGCGGCGGCCGTCATCGGCGGCACCAGCCTCTTCGGCGGCCGCGGCAAGGCCGCGTCCGGCGTGCTCGGCGGCATCGTGATCGCGGCGATCTACAACGGCATGGGCCTGGTCGGGTTCGACGCATCGACCCAGTTCATGGTCACCGCGCTCGTGCTCCTCGGGGCCGTGACGATCGACGCGCTTTCGCGGCGCAATCGTCCGACCCGGTAGGGCCCCTCACGCCTTCGTCCGGTGGAACTCGAAGTGGTTCCCGTCGGGCACGATCCACGTGCCGCCCCACTGGAACCCCCATCGGCCCAGGATCCGCACGAGTCGCGGATCCTGATGTGGCGTCTGTCCCCGGTAGTTGACGGCCAGGTTCACGTCGAAGGCGATCCCCCAGGAGTGGTAGGAGAGCATGTTCTCGTCGCTCCACCCGATGTGCCGCGGCACGAAGCAGCCGTTGAACGAGCGCACGGTCGAGGCCAGGCCGGCCGCCTCCACCCTCCGCATCGCGTCGCGCAGCTGATCGATGATGCCGACGTTGCACGTGACGCGGCCGAGGACCGGCAGGTGCGTGGTCTCCAGGTGCGACGCCGTCCAGGCCGGGTCGATCTCGATCGTGCCCGGCCGCGCGCCCGGACGCGCCGCGAACTCACCGAACAGGCTCTTGACGATGACCGGCGGGAGCACGGCGTCGCCCGCTCGGAAGAACGGCGTCTGACCGGGCGCGCGCACCTGCACCGCTCGGTTGACGCCGAGCTCGGTCGGCAGCAAGGGCTGGAGGCGGGCCCGGAACGCCGCGGCGGTCATGTGGCGCCCGGCGGCGGGCTGGACGAGGAAGTAGCGGTCATGGGTGATGCCGATGCTCGCCCCCGTCCGCCTGGACACGACGAGCTCGGCGGCGCCGACGAGCTCGTCGGGCAAGACGGCAGCGATCCGGATGCGGCGGTCACCGATCGCGATCACGGCGCCGGGACCGAGCCCGCGCAGCCCCGCCGACGTGGCGCCGAGGATCGCCTCCCCCTGGGCGAGCGCGGCGATGCGCGCCCGGTCGGCGGCCGGGACGAAGGCGGCGAAGGTCGCGGGGTCGACCGCCGCGGCATCGATCGGGATCCGATAGGTCGGTGGCGGGTCGTCGACGAGCTCGCCCGCGGCGCTCCACGATCGACGCAGCCACACGTCGTCTTCCGCGACGACCGTCGTGGCCGCGACCTTGTCCATGGTGCCGACCGCGCCCGCGAACCCGGCCGGCAACCCGCGTGGCACCCACACGAGGAAGGTCGAGGGCGCCGCGGGTCCCGAGACCGGGATCGTCTCCGCTCGCGCCGGCAACGTGGGAGCATCGGCGGCCGTCTGGACGGCGAGCGTCAGCGCGGCGCCGAGCACGAGCCCGGCGCACGTCATGGCGACGACGATCGTCCACCGGCGCATCACGGGGCCGCCTTCGTCATCGATGCGGCGATGTCCAGGAGCACCTCGAGGCCGACGTCGCCCTGCAACGACCGGGTCGAGCCGCCCGCCTCCCATTCCAGCAGCGCGTCGCTCGGCGTCCAGCGGCCCGTGGTCGCGCCGATCGCAACGAGCACCTGATCCGGGGCGGTCGTGTGCGATCGGGCAGGCGACCTCGAGACGTGCAGCGTGATCGGTGGGCCGGCGGCGTCGGTCTCGCGCTGGCGGAACGTGATCGTCGTCGCCACCGCCGCGCCCCGGTCGAGCGTGCGCGTGGCGCTGGCGATCACATAGCCGGCGGGCAGCCCGTCCGGCACCGACGAGAGCCCGGCGTCGGCCAGCGCCTCGGCGGTCGGGATCCGCTCGATCGTGAGCGGTCCGGCGCGCGCGGACCGCCACGACGCGGGAAGGGCTTCGACCCGAACGGGCAGCGTGGCCGCGATCGACAACAGCTCGTCCCGCGGCAGGTTGGTCTCCAAGAACAGGTCGGTGCCCGCCGCATGGATCGCGAGGCGCCGGCCCAGCCCGTCGCCGGCCGGCGCATACAGCGCCACGCCGCCGCCGGCCATGTCGACCGCCTGCGCGGTGGCATCCAGCGGCCCGAACGGGCCCGGCCCTCTCCACGTGGGGTCTTCGCTGATCCGCAGGTAGTCGAGGCCCGCCGCATACACGAGCACCGAGCTCGGGGCGGCGGGCCCCTCGCCGCTGGGGGCGATCAACGACGCAAGGTCGAGATGCCCGGCGTCCCCGGGGATCGCGGGCGTGTAGCCGAGGCGTCGCCCGGCGTCCTCGAGCGGCACGTTCGCGGAACCTTCGAGGTCGGGGATCGCAAAGAGCGAGGGATCGGGCGGCTCGGTCGATACGGACTGCAGTCGCACGTCCATGATCGCGGTCTCGGGGCTGTTCGTGCGCCAGCCCGAAGCGCATCTCCCAGGCGCGCCGCTCGGGATCCGTCGACGGGAACACCTCGAATCGCACGGGGTACCAGCCGGTGGTGTCGAGCCACAGCACGACCCGATCGCCTTCGAACATCGGCCGCCAGGTGCCGCCCAGCCGCAGGAACGGGAACAGCGGCGCCGCGCGGGCGAACGACATCTCGGTTCGAACCGTCTCGTGTCCGTCGACGTCCTCGCGTCCGACCACCGTGACGCCGTCCGCCGACCCGAAGGTCGCGATCGGCGCGATGAGGTCCGCCGGCAACGGCGCGGCGGCGGAGAACGCGGAGGTGTGCGAGATGATCGTGCGCGACGTCGGGCACTCGGCGGCGAGCGCCGCCGGGCACCCGGTCGGACCGGACTGGTAGGTCGCCGGCATGTCCTCGATGTAGGTGAGGTCCGTCGGCGTCCACGCCTTCGAGGGATAGGTCGTCAGATCGCGCACGTCCAGCCGGAACCGCTGTGGCGCGAGGAACGCGACGTCCATCTGCAGCTGCCGGTCCGGCACGGCGGGGTCGAGCCCGTGCTCGTCGATCTCGTAGCTCGCGCGGAACGCGTCCACCGAGGGGGCGACCTGGCGGATCGCGTGCGCGATCGACGCGGCGGACGCGATGTCCGGTCCGTCCCGCCACGGACCCCCGACGACCAGGCTGCCGACGAGCAGGCCGGCGATCGCGGCAGCGATCGCCGGCATGAGGCTCCGGTGCGGCTTGGGACGGCGCCCGAGGCGGCGCGCTCCGCGCGCCGCCTCGGTCGCCACCCCGGCCATGATGGCCTCGGTCAGGTCGGGCACCTGTTCGGCCGGACGGATCCGCACCGCGGTCCGCACGCGGGTCGAACGCTCCTCGAAGGTGCGGCACGACGCGCAGCCGGCGAGGTGGGTCTCGACCCCGTCCCGCTGGACCGACGAGAGGTGCTCCCCGTCCATGCGTGCGGAGACGAGCGGCTGCACGTGTCGACAGTTCACGTCGTGGCCTCCTCGTCGCCCGCGATCGCGAGACACAGCGCCTGGCGCGCGCGGAACATCCGGCTCTTCACGGTGCCGACCGCCACCCCGAGCACGTCGGAGGCCTCCTGGTAGGACAGGCCGAACACCTCGACGAGCAGGAACGCCTCCCGATGCTCCACCGACACGGCCGCGAGCGCGGTCTCCAGTTCGACCCGCGCGCTCGGGTCACCGGTCGTTCGGGCGACGGGTTCCGCATCGGTCGGCGACACGCGGTGGGCACGCAGCGCGTCCATCGAGCAGTTGCGGGCGATCGCGAACAACCAGGAGCCGAAGCGCTGCTCGCCGCGATAGCCGCGGATGAAGCGGAACGCTCGCAGGAACGTGTCCTGGGTGACGTCCTCGGCGAGGGTGCGGTCGCGCGTGAGGTGCCAGGCGAAGCGGTAGACCTCGCCCTGGTAGGTGCGCACCAACTCTTCGAACGAGCGCAGATCGCCCGCGCGGGCGCGTTGCACCGTTCGTGGATCCGGATCCTGCACCCGGCCCCCCTCAGCGGCTTCCGCCACAACAGCCTAGACGTGTGCGCGTCACGCCGTACCGACCGGTCGAGCCCGCGAGAAGTTCCCTCGACGGCGGAACTTCTCCCGCCGTCGACCGGTCTTCGAGGTGGTCGGTCGGACAAGGGGGGCGGCATGCGGAGCACGAAACGCAGCGCGATGTGGTCGGCGATCGCGATCGCGACGGTGGCGGCGGTCGCCTTCCCTGGCGGCGCCGCCGTGGCGAGCGGCGGCGGCGGCTGTGGTCGGCCGGTGAGCGATGCCCGCGGCGACACCGTGCGGATCCGGAACTTCTGCTTCGGCCCCACGATCCTGCGGGTGCATCCCGGCGACGAGGTCCGGTTCCTCAACGCGGACAGCACGTCGCACACCGTCATGGGTGCGAACGCGTCGTGGGGGTCGTTCCGGCAGCTGAACGTCGGCAAGCACATCACGTATCGATTCACGCGTCCCGGGGTCTACCCGTACGTGTGCACCTATCACGCCGGGATGGTGGGCGCCGTGGTCGTGGGCGGCGGGCCGCGGATGGCGACCGGCGCCTCCACGACCGCCAGCGGGCCCGTCGTCCAGGTCCTGCCGCAGCCACGGATCCAGCCCGCCGTCGCGGCGGCGCCCGCGATCGAGCCTCCGTCGCCCGCACCGATCTCCACCGGTTGGATCGCGCCCTGGCAACTGATCGCGCTCGGCGCGTTCGCGCTCCTCGTGCTCGCGGCCGTGGAGATGGAGCGGCGCCGCCGTCGGTCCGGCGCCGTGTAGCGTCGGAGGCATGGGTCGGGTTCGGGTCGCCGCGTCGTTCGCTGCGCTCGCGATCCTGACCGCGCTGCTCGGGGGCCACGACATCGACCAGCGCCCCGCCGGTCACCTCGAGCGCCGCCGGACAGCGACCCCCCGAGGTGCGGCTGCAACGAGTGGCGATGCTCGAGGAGCCGCTCGCCCTCGCCGTCCGGCCCGACGATCCCGCCCTCTACATCGCCGAGAAGGGCGGAGCGGTCGTGGCGATCCGAGACGGGAAGGTCGACCCGACCCCCGTGCTCGACGTGTCGAGCGAGGTCTCGCTCGGTGGCGAGCAGGGGTTGCTCGGGCTCGCGTTCTCACCGGACGGCGGAACGTTGTACGTCAACTTCACGGACGTCAACGGGGACACCCGTGTCGTGGCCTACGCGATGGCGGGCGATCGCGCGGACCCGTCCTCTCGGCGGGAGGTGTTGTTCGTCGACCAGCCGTATTCCAACCACAACGGCGGCAACCTCGTGTTCGGCCCGGACGGGTACCTCTATATAGGACTCGGCGACGGCGGCAGCGGGGGCGACCCGCACGGCAACGCGCAATCGCTCGGCACCCTGCTCGGCAAGATGCTCCGGATCGATCCGCGACCCGCCGACGGCGCGCCCTACCGGATCCCGGCCGACAACCCGTTCGTGACGACCCCCGGCGCACGGCCGGAGATCTGGGCCTACGGGTTGCGCAATCCGTGGCGCTACTCCTTCGACCGGGCGACGGGCGATCTGTGGATCGGCGACGTGGGCCAGTCGGCCTGGGAGGAGGTCGATCGGCAGCCGGCGTCCTCGACCGGCGGCGAGAACTACGGCTGGAACGTGTGGGAGGGGTCGCATCCGTACACCGCGGGCGGGTCCGCGCCCGGCGCCGTCGATCCCGTGTTCGACTACCCGCACAGCGACGGCGGGTGCGTGGTCACCGGGGGCTACGTCTACCGCGGCGCCGCGATCCCCGATCTGGTGGGGACCTACGTGTTCGCGGACTTCTGCCTCGGCGAGATCGAGGGGCTGCGTCTCGACGGCGGGAAGGTCGTCCACGAGCAGCTCGGGGCGACCGTGGATGCGGTCAGCTCCTTCGGCGAGGACGCGCAGGGGGAGCTGTACGTCCTGTCGCTCGCGGGCGGCGTGTATCGCCTGGCGCCCGCCTGAGCGCCTCACCGGTCCGCGTCACCCCACGCGGCGCGGTCGACGACCGCGCGCTGGTCGGGCGCGGCGACGCGCGAGGCCGGGATCGAGGGATCGCGCGCACGCAGCAGGCGCAGCGCGTCCGCTTTCGACCCACCCGCGACCACCCACAGGATGTGCCGCGCTCGATCGAGCACCGGAAAGGTGAGCGTCATCCGGCGACGTCCCTGGTAGAGGCCCGTGATCGTCACGAGGCGGTCGCGGACGTCGAGCGCCGCGTCGCCGGGGACGAGCGACGCGGTGTGTCCGTCCGGCCCGAGCCCGAGGTGGATCAGGTCGAAGCGCTCCGGCAGCTCCGCCGCGTAGGCCTCGGCCGCGGCCGCGAGCGCCGTGTCGTCGTCGGGATCGATGTCGTCGACCGGCATCGCGCGAACGCGGGGGAGGCCCTGCGGCGGCAGCGATCCCATCAGGTGTGTCAGCCCGCGGTCGTCATGACCGGACGGCGCGATCCGCTCGTCCACCTGCCAGATCCCGAGCGCCTCCCACGGGACGTCTTCGTCCGCGAGGGCTGCGAACATCGCCAACGGCGTCGTCCCACCGGACACGGCGATCGCGCAGGTTCCACGCGCATCCACCGACGCTCGACACGCGGCGGCGAGGACGGCCGCCGCGCGGAGGGCGACACCGCTCGCGTCGTCCTCGACGTCGACGGCGATCCGGATCGACGCGGGATCCGGGCTCACGACTTCTCGGCGTGGCCGCCGAACTCCTTGCGCATCGCCGACAACACCCGGTTCGCGAAGTCCGCCTCACCGCGCGAGTCGAACCGGGCGAACAACGCCGCGGACAACGCGGGGGCGGGGACCCCTTCCTCGATCGCCGCGATCGCGGTCCAGCGTCCCTCGCCGGAGTCGCTCACCCGCCCGGCGAACCCCTCGAGCTGCGGCGATTCGTGCAGCGCCGCGGCCGCGAGGTCGAGCAACCACGACGACACCACGCTCCCGCGCCGCCAGACCTCGGCGACCTCGGCCACGTCGATCTCGAAGCGGTACCGCTCCGGGTGCTCGAGCGGGGTCGTCTCGGCGTCCTGGTCCCGCGCCCGCGTGCCGGCGTCGGCATGCTGGAGCACGTTCAACCCCTCCGCGAGGGCCGCCATCAGCCCGTATTCGATCCCGTTGTGCACCATCTTCACGAAGTGGCCGGCGCCGACCGGTCCGCAGTGCAGATAGCCCATCTCCGCGGGCGACGGCGCGCCGTCCCGTCCCCGCGTCCGCGCCGCGGTCTCGACGCCGGGGGCGAGCGACACCAACAGAGGTTCCAGGCGCGAGAACACCTCGTCCTCGGCGCCCACCATGAGGCAGAACCCTCGCTCGAGCCCGAACACGCCGCCCGAGACACCGATGTCGACGTAGTGGATGCCGAGCGGGGTGAGCTGCGCCTCACGCGCGAGATCGTCGACGTAGTGCGTGTTGCCGCCGTCGATGATCGCGTCCCCCGGCTCGACCAGACCCGCGAGCTCCGCGATCGCGCGTTCGGTGATCTCGCCGGCCGGCAGCATCAGCCACACCGACCGCGGGGCGGGCAGCGCGGCGACGAGGGCCGCGAGCGAGTCGACCCCGGTGGCGCCCTCGAGGCGCACGGCCTCCACGGCGGCGGGATCGAGGTCGAACGCCACGCAGGGATGGCCGTCGCGCATCAGGCGGCGAACCAGGTTCGAGCCCATCCGGCCGAGCCCCACCATCCCGAGATGCGTTGGTCGATCGGTCGTCACAGGCGCCTCCTTCCCTCCGAGGCACCATGCTAGGCGAACGAGGCCGTAGCCTGGTGGGGTGCGTGCGCAGGCGGCCTCGAGGCGAGACAACGGGCGATCGGACGCCCTCGTGCTGTTCGGCATCACGGGCGACCTGGCCTATCAGAAGGTCATCCCCGCGCTCCAGGCGATGGTCCGCGCCAAGGACCTCGACGTGCCGGTGGTCGGTGTCGCTCGCTCGGGCTGGAGCCGCGAACGGCTCCTGGAGCGGATGCGCGCCAGCCTCGACGATCACGGCGGGGTTGACGACGCCGCGTTCGCAAAGCTGACGTCGTTGTTCGAGTACGTGGACGGCGACTACACCGACCCGGGCACCTTCGCGCGTCTCCGCGAGGCGTTGGGCGGCGCCGAGCGGCCGCTGCACTACCTCGCGATCCCGCCGGCGCTGTTCGAGGAGGTGATCCAGCACATCGATGGTGCGGGCTGCGCCACGAACGCTCGCGTCGTGATCGAGAAGCCCTTCGGTCGCGACCTCGCGTCCGCGCAAGCCCTCAACGCGGTGCTTCGGCGCGTGTTCCCCGAGGACGCGATCTTCCGGATCGATCACTTCCTCGGGAAGGAGCCGGTCCAGAACCTCGCGTACTTCCGGTTCGCGAACTCGTTCCTCGAGCCGATCTGGAACCGCAACTACGTGGACAGCGTGCAGATCACGATGGCCGAGAAGTTCGGCGTGCGCCAGCGCGGCGCGTTCTACGACCACGTGGGGGCGATCCGCGACGTGGTGCAGAACCACCTCCTGCAGGTCCTGGCGCTGGTGGCGATGGAACCGCCGAGCGGGTTCGACCGCGACGTGTTCCTGACCGAGCGCATCCGGCTCCTCCAGGCGATCCGGCCGCTTGACGCCGAGCGATGTGATCCGCGGCCAGTTCGACTTGTATCGCGGCCTGCCGGGTGTGGATCCGCACTCGACGGTCGAGACCTACATCGCGCTGCGATTGTCGATCGAGACGTGGCGATGGGCGGGCGTGCCGTTCTACATCCGGGCGGGCAAGCGGATGGCGGTCACCGCCACCGAGGTGCTCGTGGAGCTCAAGCGGCCGCCGCGCGACGTGTTCGGGGAAGACGCCACGCATCCCAACCACGTCGTCTTCCGTCTGGGGCCCGACGTCGACATCTCGCTCGGGGCGCGCACGAAGCTGTCCGGCGATCGGATGGTCGGCCAGGACGTGGAGCTCGTCGCCGATCACCACATCGCCGAGGAGGCGTCCCCGTACCAGCGCCTGTTGACCGACGCGATGGACGGCGACGCAGAGCTGTTCTCCCGGCAGGACGTCGTCGAGCGATCCTGGGAGATCGTCGACCCGATCCTCGGCGACGCGACGCCCGTGTATCCGTACACGAGCGGGTCGTGGGGGCCGCGCGAGGCGGATCGGCTCATCGAGGGCGCCGGCGGCTGGCACAACCCGGATCCGCACGGGCCGATCCGCGGGCGTCACGCCGGCAGCGTCACCTAGTCACATCACGATGGGAGGAACCGTGCACCTCGGATTGCAGCTGCCGAGCTTCACGTTCGCCGATGTCCCCGACGAGCAGCTGTTCGACCGGATCGCCGAGATCGCGACGGCGGCCGAGTCCGCCGGATTCGATTCGTTCTGGGTCATGGACCACTACCACCAGATCGCAAACATCGGGCCGGACACCGATCCGATGCTGGAGGCCTACACGCTGCTCGGCGGGGTCGCCGCACGCACCGCCCGGATCCAGCTCGGCGCGATGGTCACCGGCGTCACCTACCGGAACCCGGCGTTCCTCGCGAAGGTGGTGACGACGCTGGACGTCGTGTCCTCGGGCCGGGCGATCCTCGGGATCGGCGCGGCCTGGAACGAGGAGGAGTCGCGCGCCTACGGGTATCCGTGGCCGCCGGCCGCCGAGCGGTTCGAACGGCTGGAGGACGCGCTTCGGATCTGCCGATCGATGTTCTCGCAGCCGTCATCGACGCTGCAGGGCTCGGTCCACCACGTCGAGGGCGCGATGAACGTGCCGCAGCCGATCCGTCGGGGCGGCCCGCCGATCCTGGTCGGCGGGGGTGGCGAGCGCAAGACGCTCCGGCTGACCGCGACCTACGCGGACATGTGGAACGGGTTCGGGGACGTCGCGACGATCCGTCACAAGCTCGACGTGCTGGAGGAGCACTGCGCGAGCGTCGGCCGCGATCGGTCCGAGATCGTCGCGACCCGCCTCGGCACCCTGATCGTGGGGGAGACGGCCGAGGACGCGGATCGTCGGCGCCGGGCCTGGCAGGAGGCCCGAGGCGTCGACGACGCCGGGCTCGCCATGCGCCTGATCTGGGGCGACCGCGCCGGCGTCGCCGAGCAGGCTCAGGCGTTCTTGGACGCGGGCCTGCAGGGGCTCATCTTCAACATGCCCGCCGGCTCCCCGGTCGAGGACGTGCTTCGCGCCGGCGACGCCCTGTCCACGCTGCGGTCAAGCTAAACGTTCGTGCACTGCCCCGACTTGCGGCCGGTCACGACGTTCGGGAGCCCTTCCGAGTCCCCCACCTGGGGCGCCGGCGAGTTGCCGGAGCACTGCAGGCTGCCGTGGATCGTGTTGGTGACGTATTCGTTGCCGTCGGGGTCCTCGAGCACGTTGTTGCGGAGCTTGACGGTCCCGTCGACGTGGTTGCGGATGAAGCCGAACCAGAACCCGTCGTAGCCGTCGATCACGACCCCACCGTGGATCACGTTGTCCTCGATCGCGTTCCACGTCACATCGAACGGCGGACCGAATGGGCCGGAGCCGCCGTGGATGTCGATCCCGCCGTTGATCGTCGCGAAGTGGATCTGCACCGATGCCGGGTCCGTCGCGTGTACGCCGCCGCCGATCGTGCCCGTCGTCCATCCGCTCTCCTCGCTGCCGAGGACGAACGTGGCGCCGGATCCGACCCAGAGCCCGGCGCGGATCCGGATCGGGCCGTCGCTCAGGCACACGGCTCCTTCGGGGACGAGGACCCGTTGATACGTGCCGGGCGCGAGCACATCCGTGCATTCGGTCGCGCCCGCACCGGCGGCGGGCGGGATCGTGGTGAACGCAGCGGCGATGGCGAGTGCGCTCATCCCGATCAGTGCCGTCAGCTTCCGCATGATTCCTCCCCGTTGGCCGTCTCGGCCGGTCTCGTGCGCTTTCCTACGTAGGCCCACGAACCTACCGCGTCCACGGCCGATAGGTCAAAACCTCGGAGACGAGGCACGGATTGACCGGTCCGGGCCCGGCGGCCTACGATCGGGCACCCTCGCGGGCGACTACCCTCGCCCGCCCGGCCCCCGGGAGGACGGTTGCGACGTAGGCGACGGTTCCGTCGCGCGACGGTGCTGGCGCTGCTGTTGCCGCTCGCGTACGTGGTGCTCCCGAACGCACCGCCGTCCGTGGCCGCGCCCGGCGGGCTCGGCGTTCATCCGGGTGAACCAGGTCGGCTATCCGGACTCGGCCTCGAAGCGCGCCTACCTGATGTCAACGGACGTCGAGACGGGCGCGACCTTCACCGTTCGCACCGGCGGCGGCGCCGTCTTCACCGGCACCGTCGGGTCGGATCTCGGCAAATGGAGCAAGACCTACACCCACGTCTACCCCCTGGACTTCGACGCCTTCGCCACGGCGGGCACCTACACGATCGAGGTGGCGGGCCCGCTCCCGGCCTCGTCGCCTCCCTTCCGGATCGCCACCGGCACGAACCTGTATGCGGGCTCGTTGACCAACGCCCTGCGCTTCTACGGCAACGAGCGCGACGGCGCGAACTACATCCCGTCGGCGCTGCGCACGGCGCCCGCACACCTGAACGACAAGACGGCGAAGACCTACCTCACGCCGAACGCGAACACGAGCGGCCACTTCAAGGGCGACCTGTCGCCGCTGGGCATCACGATGGACGCCTCCGGCGGTTGGTGGGACGCCGGCGACTACATCAAGTTCGTCCAGACGACGAGCTACACGGTCGACATGCTGCTTGCCGGCGTGCGCGACTTCCCTGCGCAGATGGGCGCGGGATCGCCGACCTCGAACTTCACCGCGGAGTCGCGGTTCGGCGTGCAGTTCCTGCTGCGCATGTGGAACGACAAGACCTCCACGCTCTACTACCAGGTGGGGATCGGATCGGGGAACGCGAACACCACGGGCGACCACGACATCTGGCGGCTGCCACAGGACGACGACACGTTCGGCGGCACCGACCCGCGGTATCGGTACATCCGCAACCGGCCCGTCTTCCGCGCCGCGCCGCCCGGCGCCGCGGTCAGCCCGAACCTCGCCGGTCGCCTGGCCGCGGCCTTCGCGGAATGCTCGCAGGTGTTCCGGGCGTCCAACACGAAGCTCGCGAACAAGTGCCTGCGTGCCGGGGCGCACATCTACGACCTGGCCGACACCTCGCCGAGCGGCGACCTGTTGACCGTGATCCCGTTCAGCTTCTATCCCGAGGACGAGTGGTTCAGCGATATGGAGCTCGGCGCCACCGAGCTGGCGTTGGCGACGGCCGCGTCCGGTCTCCCCTCGGGCTTGCCGCACACGTCGTCGTTCTACCTGGGCGATGCGGCGCACTGGGCCTCGCAGTACATGCAGAGCCCGTTCGACGCGGCCGACACGCTCAACCTGTACGACGTCTCCGGGTTCGCGCATTTCGATCTGTATCGCGCGATCGAGGCCGCGGGCGATCCCGCCGGGCTCGAGACGACGCGGAGCGGCGCTGCTCGCAGACATGGCGAAGGCGCTGGACGGCGCGCTGGCCCAGGGCGCGACCGATCCCTTCGGGTTCGGCTTCCCGTGGGCGAGGTGGGACACCACAACCCACGGTGCCGGGCTCTCGGTGATGGCGAGCGAGTACGACCAGCTGAGCGGCACCGATCGCTACGCCGACTGGAGCGTGCGCTGGCTCGGCAACATCCTGGGCGCCAACGCGTGGGGGACGTCGTTGATCGTCGGCGACGGCACGACGTTCCCGCACTGCATGCAACACCAGGTCACGAACCTGATCGGCTCGCTCGACGGTTCGCCGCCGATCCTGGCCGGCGCGGCGGTCGAGGGTCCCAACGGCACCGTCTATCAGGGCTCGCTCACGAACATGGTGCCGTGTCCGCCGAACGGGATCGACACGTTCGCCGCCTTCAACGGCGGCGGCGCCAAGTTCCGGGACAACGTCGAGTCGTTCTCCACCGTGGAGCCGGCGATCGATCTGACGGCCAGTTCACCGCTCGCGTTCGCGCGACAGATGGCTGGTCTCCGCTAGAGGGAGGACACATGCACGGGAAGAGGACACGCCGCGCGACGATCGGCGCATCGATCGCGCTCCTTGTCGCGTCGTTCGGCTGGGCACAACCGATGGTCGCCGCCGGCGCCTCGGATCCTGTCCCGCTCGTCGCGCCGCCGGTGGTCGTCACGATCGGCTTCGACGACGGCACCGTGGATCAGTTCGACGCGTTGGAAGTGCTGAACCTCCACCACATGCACGCCACGTTCTTCATCAACAGCGGCCGATCATCGCCAGACCCCGATCACATGAGCGTGGCGCAGCTGGGCGCGCTCGCCGCAGCGGGAAACGAGATCGGCGGGCACACGGTCGATCACGCGAACATCCAGCCGTTGTCGACCGCCGAGGCGACCGCCGAGGTGTGCGACGACCGGGCGACGCTCATGGACTGGGGCGTCACCTGGGGCTTCACGGTGACGTCCTTCGCCTACCCGTTCGGCTCCTACGACGCGAACAGCGAGACCATCGTCAAGCGTGCGGGTACGACAGCGCCCGTACCGTCTCCGGGGTCTCGATCCACGTCGGCAAGGACAAGATCGGCGAGACGCTGCCGCCGCTCGATCCCTACGCGACGCGCACGCCCCCGAACCCGAAGAAGGCGACGAAGCTCTCGACGATGAAGCAATACGTCCTCAACGCCGAGGCCGCGGCGGCGACGGGTGAGAGCCTCTGGATCCAGTTCGTGTTCCATCGCTACTGCGACGCGCACTGCGGCGCCTACACGGTGCAGCCGGCGAAGTTCGCGGCGCTCCTGGACTTCCTCGCAGGCCGAGACGGCTCGACGGTCGCGTCAGCGTGCTGACGACGGCCGAGGCGATCGCGGGATGAGCCGACCGCCGCGCGTGACGCGGTCACCCCGTGGGGGGTGGCGACAGCGTCGAGACGACGGAGCTCACGCCCTCGAGCCCGTGACCGCACCCGGTGTTGGTCGGGCCGTGCGGCGTCGTCGAGGCAGAGCCCGCCCGAACCGAGCTGCGATCCGTCCGCCGCCAGGGCCACGATGCGCCCGCCGTCGCCGGCGTGGACGAAGACCTCGAAGTACCGCGCGCCGACGCCGGCGGGGGCGTCGTACAGCGGCAGCGTCGTGGTGTCCCCGCCCGCGAGCCGGAGCTCCACGGTCGCGACCCGGCTGTCGACGAGCCCCGCGTACCCGATGATCGGGTCGGCCTGTCGGTCCAGATCGTTGCCGAATCCGGCCATCGCGAACGCCGCGTCGGGCGCGGTTTCGCCCGTGTGCAGGCAGAACCCGATGCCTCCGTACTCGCCTTGATCGCCGACCATCAGGTCGCCGCACGCCCCCCCGAGGAACCGTGGGAAGGCGTCGCCGGCGTAGGGCGCGTGTGTCGTAGGCGGCGAGGCTCCACTCGACGCCGTTCACGTGCCCGATCGCCACCGGGTTCTTCTGGGTGGTGAGGTACACCTCTTGGCCGTCGACCTGCTCGGTGTAGGGCACCGTGCTGTTCGTGTCGTGGGATGTGGTGTCGCCGTTCGTGATCCAGAAGCGTCGTGGGCGCCGCGGCCGCGTCGTTCGCACCGTCGGCGCTGCCTTGCGGTCGGGGCAGGAAGCCGCTCGGCGGCGGGACCGTCTCCTGCGATCCGGCCTGCGAGGCGCGCGGGGAAGCGGACAGCACGCCGACCGCACCGACCACCACGAGCGCGACAGCGCGATCGTCCCGACGGAGACGAACATCTGGCGTCCCCGCACGCGCGCGACCGTGCCCTTCGGCATCGGTTGCGCGGAACACCTGCGCCGTGCCGCTGCAGAGCCTCCGCGATCCGTTCGTCCATGTCGTTCATTCCTCGCTCCTTCCGATGCCATCTCGAAGCGTTGCCCGTGCACGTGACAACAGGGCGTTCACCGCCCTGGGAGAGCACCGCAGAACCTGACCGATCTCTTCCTCGGACAGGTCGTCCCAATACCGCAGGACGAGCGCGGCTCGCTGTCGATAGGGCAACGCCACGATGAAGCCCCACACCTGGTCTCGGTCCTCCGCCCGCGTGTCGGGATCGATCGCATCCGATCGGGTCTGCGATGCGCAGCAGGATCCGCTCGCGGTCGAGACGGCGGGCCCGTGCCCGGCACATGTTCACGACGGTCGTCCGCAGGTAGGGCCCGAAGGCGCCGGGGTCGCGGAGATCCCGGAAGCGGCCGGCAACCCGCAGGAACGCGTCATGAGCGATGTCCTCGGCGATCGCCCGATCGCCGGTCAGGAGCGTCGCGAGCGCCACCGCCCGGCCCACGTGCTCCTCGTAGAGACCGGCCAGTCGAGACGCCGGCATCGAGGTCATGCCCTCGAGCGCGCCCGCGCTCTCCGCGCTCATCGTCGGATCCGTCCCACACCCATGTCTACGACTGAGATGCCTGGCGAGGAGTCTTCGCTTCGCCGGTGAACGATGTTTCCCGCGGCAGGCAACGTCAGTCGGTGAGCGAGTCCACCCATTCCCGAAGGCGAGGCAGGTGCTCGGCGTAGTGCTCGGGCCCGGATTTGCGGATCCACCGCTCGCTGTCGGGCGTGTCGTCGCTCGAGGGAACCCCACGCGCGCAGCATGCGCGTGCGTGCCGCAGACGCCTGGGCGCGCACCGTCTCGAACGGGACGTCGCGCATGGCCTCGTAGAACTGCTTGTTCATCGCGTCGATGTCGATCTCATCGGCGCGATACGTGCCGAACCGGATGCGCTCGAGGACGACGCCCGCCTCGGCCAGCCAGTTTCCGATGTGCGCCACGAGATCCTTCGCCGACCAGCCCTCCTCGAAGTACCCGGGGGTGTCGACCTTCGACGCCGGAAGCGAGCGAACGAGTGCGTGGAGTTCCACCCACAGGCGGTCTTCTTCCTCCATGAGCTCGCGCGTCGGGTTGGCCTCGGACACGCGAACAGTATGCCCCGTGGAGCGCCATCCCGTGAGTGACCGCCTCCGCTCCATCGCGGCGTGACGAGCGATCGTGCCCCCGGCAGGAATCGAACCTGCGACACATGGTTTAGGAAACCATTGCTCTTTTCCACTGAGCTACGAGGGCGAACCTGGTCGACTACAGCCTACGGCTGGTACCGCAGCACCGCGAACGACGCGTGCGAACCACCGGAGTCCGCCACGCCGGAACACACGACCGAACCGTCCGACTGGATCGCGACGCTCCACGCCGAGTCGAAGCCCGACGTAAGGTTCGTGGTGACCGTGCCGTCACCGCCGAAGGTGGGATCGAGTGTCCCGTCGGCGAGGTAGCGCACGGTTCCGAAGCGCGGCGCCGGTCCGCCGTCGCCCGCCGTCCCCGCCGCCACGATCCTTCCGTCGGGATCGATCGCCACGCCGTACGCGACGTCGGCGTGCGGCGTGACGTTGGTGACCACCGTCCCGTCGCCCTTGAAGCTTGGATCGAGCGAGCCATCCCGCGCGTACCGCACGAGACCGAACCTCGGGTCTGGACCGTCCTGCGCAGCGCCGCCCGCCACGACGATCCTGCCGTCGTCCTGGATCGCGAGCCCAAGCGGAACGTCCGCCTTCGGCGTGAGGTCGGTGAAGACCCTCCCGTCGCCGCCGAATGTCGGATCGGGTGAACCGTGAGGCCCGAACGCCAGCACCACGAATCGCTCGTTCGGGCCGTCGATGCCCGCCCCGCCGGCGACGACGATCTGGCCGTCGGCCTCGACGCCGACCGCGAACCCGTCGTCGTACGTCGGCGTGGGATCGGCGCGCACGATGCCGTCGCCGCCGAAGCCGGGATCGAGCGAGCCGTCGGTGCGGTAGCGCAGCACCCCGATCTTCCCGTTGTTCGGGCCCCGCGCTCAGGCTCCCGACCACGACGATCTTGCCGTTCGGCTGCAGCGCCATCCCGTTCAACACGTCGGACGAGGGCGTGATGTCGGTCGTCACCTTCCCGTCCCCGCCGAACGTCGGATCGAGCGAACCGTCCGAGGTGAGCCGCGCCAGCGCGAAGCGCGAGTTCCCACCGAAGTACGCAGCCGGGCCGGCGACCAGGATCTTCTCGTCCTCCTGGATGCGGACGCTGTAGGCGAAGTCGGCGCCAGGCGTGAAGTCGACCGAGACCTTCCCGTCGCCGCCGCCGAAGGATGGATCCAGGGAGCCGTCGGTCTCGTAGCGGACGATCGCGAAGCGTGGGTTCGGGCCGTCGATCCCCTTCCCTCCGGCAACGACGATCTTGCCGTCGGGCTGGATCGCCACCGTGAAGCCGTCGTCCTCGCCGGGCGTGAGGTCGGTCCGGACGACGCCGTAGCCCCCGAACGTTGGATCCAGATCGCCGGGCGCCGCGCTCGTCGCGGGCGCGGCCGCCAAGACCAGCGCAAGGCCGGTGATGAACGGGAACGCCGCTCGCAGATGCATGGACGAACCCTAGGTTGGTGGCGCACAAGAGGTCAACCCCAGACCGGATAGGCTCCCGCTCATGACCGGCTACGTCGCCCTGCTGCGCGGGATCAACGTCGGCGGGAAGAACCCGATCAAGATGACGGAGCTCCGGGCATGCTTCGAGGAGCAGGGCTTCCGGGACGTGTCCACGTACATCCAGAGCGGCAACGTCGTGTTCGCGTCCGATGCGACCCGTCTTGCCGAGCTCGTGACCCGTATCGAACGGATGCTCGCCGCGAGCTTCGACTACGAGGCGAGTGTCGCGGTCCGCAGTCGGACGCAGATGCGCGCGGTCGTCGAGCGCGCCCCGGCGGGCTTCGGCACGGACCCGAGCCGGTATCGCTCCGACGTCATCTTCCTGAAGCCCCCGCTGACGGCGCAGGCCGCCATGAAGAGCGTGCGCACCAGGGACGGTGTGGACCAGGCCTTTCCGGGGACCGGCGTGCTCTACTTCTCCAGACTCACGAGCCGGGCGTCCCAGAGTCAGATGAGCCGGATCGTGGGCACGCCCGTCTACCAGAGCATGACCATCCGGAACTGGAACACGACGACCAAGCTCCTGCAGATGGTCGACGCCCTCGGATGAGATCGGAGCCGACGATGTCGTACTCGACCGACGAGCTGGACGAGGCCCTCGCCGCATCGGGCCCGGCTCGCGTGATCGGCTCGCTGCACCTCGGCGAGATGCCCGGCGGTTCGCGCATCGACGTGCCGTTCACGGTGCTCCGGGGGCCGCAAGCCGGGCCGACCGTGTGGATGATGGCCGCGCGCGACGGCGACGAGGTGCACGCGACGCTGATCGCGATGGAGCTGCAGCGGCGACTCCAGCCGGACGGGATCGCGGGAACGGTCGTCGTCCTGCCGATCGGCAACGTGCCGGGGTTCGGCGTGCTGAGCCGCGAGCATCCGCTTGCGCCGACCTATCTGGAGCGGCAGATGGACGATCGGTTCTTCGAGGTGATCGCCGAGCGCGGCGGCTCCTTCGTCGATCTCCACAGCGCCGGCGTGCCGTCCGACACGGTGGACTGGACCCTGTTCGTCGAAGGCGACGACACGGGAGCTGCGATGGCCCGCGCGTACGCGTCGCCGTTCCTCTATGAGCATCGGATGGGGGAGGGAGAAGACACCGACCACGGCCTCCTCGACGACGCGCTGTTCGTCCGGCTCTCCAAGGCCGGCGTGCCGTCGATCTTGATCGAGGCCGGCGGTGGGCTCCCACCCTCGGCCGAGACCGTGCAACGCGGCGTCGAGGGCGTCGAGAACGTGCTTCGTCTCCTCGGATCGACGCCCGGAGACGTTCGATCGGAAGGCGACGCACGCGTCCTGCGGGGATTCCGGATCGTGACGCCCTCGCGAGGCGGTCTGTTGGAGGCGGGGGTCGAGCTCGGCGAGGAGGTCGAGGTTGGGCAGGTCCTCGCCCGCGTGGTCGATGCGCACGGCGATCTCCTCGAGGAGATCCGCGCCACGGCCGCCGGGGTGATCCTGACCCTGCCGCTCAACCCGGCGATCGGAACGGGGAGCTGGGCCTACGAGATCGGCTGGTAGCCGCGCGGGCGTCACCCGAGATCTCTGGGCACGACGAACCGCGTGAGCGCACCCGGTCGTTCCTCGATGCTGGTCCAGGTTTTCGCGGGAAATGCGATCTCGGCGAGGCCGGCGGTCGGGTACTTCTCCGACAGGTCGTGCAGACGATCGCCGCGATCCGCGATGCGCACGGCGAGCTCCTCGATCGCCGGGTTGTGACCGACGAGCATCACGGAGCCGACTTCGATCGGCACGCGGAAAAGCCGATGCAGCAACACCTCCGCATCGAACGTGTACAGCTCCGGTTCGATCAGCACCTGCAGTTCCGACCCCAGTCCCGGCAGGACGCGCGCCAGGGTCTCGCGTGCTCGCACGGCCGCGGAGCACAGGACGAGCTCGCGGCTCGATGCCCTCGGCCGCGAGGTAGTCGCGCATCCGATCCGCGGCCTGCTGCCCGCGTGGGGCGAGCGGCCGATCCACATCGGGCAGGCCGGTGTCCTCCCAGCTCGACTTCGCGTGACGGAGCAGCCACAGACGCATCGGCCCAGTCTCGCCCGCAAGGGAGGGAGCGGGCAAGACCTGGGCGATGCGCGCTTAGGCGGCGTCGATCGCCGGCGCCGCCGGCTCGTCGACGCGCAGGGCGATCGCGAGGACCTCCTGCACGTCGTCCACCGGATGGAAGGTGATCTGCTCGCGCACCTGCTCGGGCACGTCCTCCAGATCGCCCTCGTTGCGCTTGGGCAGGATGACCTCGGTCAAACCCGCGCGGTGGGCGGCCAGCACCTTCTGCTTCACGCCCCCGATCGGCAGCACGCGACCCTGCAGGGTCACCTCGCCGGTCATCCCGACGGTCGCCCGCACCGGCGCCCCCGTCAGGAGGGACACCAGGGCGGTGGTCATCGTGACGCCCGCGCTCGGCCCATCCTTCGGGACCGCGCCGGCCGGCACGTGCAGGTGGAACCGCCCGCGCAGCCTCGCCGGGTCGATCTGGAGCTCGCCGGCGTGGGACCGCACGTAGGACAGGGCGATCTGCGCCGACTCCTTCATCACGTCGCCGAGCTGTCCGGTGAGGGTGAGCGCGTCGTTCTGCTCGCCGTCCTCCCGCGTGGCCTCCACGAAGAGCACGTCACCACCGGTGCCGGTGACGGCCAGCCCGGTCGCGACGCCCGGTACGACCGTCCGCTCGGCGGCCTCGAAGAAGAACCGAGGGCGGCCGAGGTACGTGCGCACGTCTTCCTGATCGACGCGGACGGGTTCGCCCGCATCGGTCGCGGCCACGGCGGTCGCGACCTTGCGGAGCAGCTTGCCGAGCTCGCGCTCGAGGTTGCGCACGCCCGCCTCGCGGGTGTAGTCGCCGACGATCGCGCGGAGCGCGTCGTCGGTCACGGCGACCTCGTCGTCGCGCAGCCCGTTGCGCTCGATCTGGCGCGGCAACAGGTGCCGTCGCGCGATCGTCACCTTCTCCTCTTCGGTGTAGCCGTCGATCCGGATGACCTCCATCCGGTCCAGCAGCGCCGGCGGGATCGTCTCGGCGACGTTCGCCGTCGCGATGAACAGCACCTCGGACAGATCGAGGTCGACGTCGAGATAGTGATCGCGGAAGGTGTGGTTCTGCGCGGGGTCCAGCACCTCGAGCAGGGCGCTCGAGGGGTCGCCGCGCCAGTCGGCGCCGACCTTGTCGATCTCGTCCAGCATCATCACCGGGTTCTTCGTGCCGGCGTCGGTCAGCGCGCGAACGATCCGACCGGGCAGCGCGCCCACGTAGGTGCGCCGGTGCCCGCGGATCTCGGCCTCGTCGTGGATGCCGCCGAGCGACACGCGGACGAACTTGCGTCCGAGCGCGCGCGCCACCGACTCTCCCAGCGACGTCTTGCCGACGCCGGGAGGACCGACGAGCGTGAGGATCGCGCCCGAGCCGCGACCGGTGACGTCGGCGAGCCCGCGCTCCTGTCGGAGCTTTCGCACGGCGAGGTACTCCACGATGCGCTCCTTGACGTCGTCGAGGCCTTCGTGGTCGGCGTCGAGCACGCCGCGCGCCTCGGCGATGTCCAGCGAGTCGTCGGTCCGCACCGACCACGGAACGTCGGTCAACCAATCGAGGTAGGTCCGGATCCAGCCGTGCTCCGGAGACTGTTCCGAGGTGCGCTCGAGCCTGCCGAGCTCACGCTCCGCCTGCTCGCGGACCGCATCCGGCATGCCGGCCTCCTCGATCTTTCTGCGGAGCTCGTCGGTCGTGTCGTCGGCGCCCTCCTCGCCGAGCTCCTTGCGGATCGCGGCCATCTGTTCGCGCAGGATGAACTCGCGCTGTCGCTTCTCGAGGTTCTCCGACACCTCGCCGCGGATGCGCTCCTTCACGTCGATCTCTGCGAGCGTGTCCTTGGCCCAGGCGAGCACCTTGTGCAGGCGCGCCTCGACATCGACCGTCTCGAGGACCTCGATCTTGCGCTCGAAGCTGAGGTCGGGGGAGTAGCCGGCCATGTCCGCGATCTGTCCCGGATCCGAGATGCCGCGCAGGAACTCCGCGACCTGCGGGATGCCGCGCGACTCCACGATGTTCTCCAGGGTCGCGCGGTACTCGCGGGCCAACTCGATGGCCTGCGCCGACGGCTGGCCGTCGTGGATGGGCTCGATCTGCACCCAGGTTGCCGAGCCGGTCCCGGGCACCCCGACGCCAACGACGCCACGGTGCAGGCCCCGGATCACGACCGCGTCGGCGCCCCCGCGGACGCGGCCCTCCTCCTCGACCTTGGCGATCGTGCCCACGCGGGCGTAGCGCCCCTCGATCCTGGGAACCAGGATCAGCTCACCGTGGGCGGCGGCCTCCACGGCCGCCTCGGCCTCGGGCGATTCGATCGTGAGGGTCACGACCATGCCCGGGAGGACGACTCCGGTCGTCAACGGAAGCAACGGAAGGGTTTCGGTGTGTAGCTCGGTCATGATGGCAAGCCTCCAGGTCGTCGTTCGACACTGGAGAGAACGCTTGGGGGCCAGCCTGCATTCCCGACGTAATACCGATTACATCCTTTCGCCTGCGTCGAGGCTAGGACGTCGTGTGGATCGTGGGGCTCGAGTCGGCCTTGCACTCCGGCGTCCCCGGCGCCCGCGCGTAGAACCGGCCCCGGATCCCGGTGTTGCCGGTGCTCCAGCGGTACTTGCCGCTGCTGAGCGACGCGACGTCGGATGCGATCTTCTTGTCGACGGAGGGGTCCTGCACGGTGCCTGCCTGCTTGTACAGGATGACCTTGCGGTCCTTGGCGCACCGCAGGGGGCGAGGACTGTCGACGGTCCCGGAGAAGTCGCGCCCCTGCACCGTGATCGTGACGGTGGTCTCGGCCCGGGTCCCGGCGCTCGCGATGCCGGCCGACAGCGCTCCGGCGACGGCCGCAGCTGCGACCGCCGCCGTGAGGAGCTTCGATCTCATACGGGCATTCTTCTCACGTGCTCCGGAGAGGGTCAAATCGCGTTCCCGGCAGCCCGGGAAGCTCAGCCCGAGCCGACGCAGGCTCCGGCCTCGGTGGCGTAGGACACGGCCAGGTCGCCCCGAAGCAGGGTCACGGCGCCGCCGCCGGGGCTCCGCCACTGCAGGCGCAGGTCGTTCACGTGCACGGCGGCCGATTGGTTCGGCTCGACCCACTGGAACGAGAACGCGTCGGGACCGCCACCGCTCGGGACGAACCGCACACGTCCGGGCTTGCTCACGCTCGTCTGCGCACCGACGTTGGTGCTCACGACGCGGAATTCCACGGGCGGCCCCGACACGACCGCGCTGACGTCGATCGCGATGGGGTAGATCGAGCTCGGATCGTCCGCGAGACCCGGCACGTTCGAGAACGTCTTCGCCGACGTCGATACCGCGCTCGTCCGCCACCGGGTGTCCATGCACCGCAAGGGTGTGGTGCCGCCCGCCCCTGCCGCGTGTGCGGCCCAGGCGCCGCCGCCGGCGAGCGCCGCGGCCGTGATCACGATCATGAGTCTGCGCATCGGATCCTCCATCTCTCGCTCGTGCCCGTACGCGATACAGACGCCTAGCTCGGTCGATCGGTTGCATGGGCGCGCCGCGGGAGGAGCCCGTTTCAGGAGAAGACGGCGAAGAGGTGCCGCTCGATATCGCTGAACGCGGGCCACTTGCGGGCGTCCAGATACGCGTTGGTGAGCGTGACGACCCCCACGTTGCGGTCCGGTCGGAAGAACATGCGGGTGGTCTCCCCGAAGTCGCCGCCGTCGTGGCCCAGCATCGGGAAGCCCCAGGTTCGCTCCTGGAACCAGATCAAGCCTTGACGCCACGAGACCACGTCGGGGATCTGGTTCCGGCGGATCTCACGCACGGTGTCCTCGGCGAGCACACGATCGCCCTGGAACGAGCCGCCGTTCATGAAGGCCCCGAGCCACCGTGCGAGGTGCACCGCGCTCGTCCGGAGCGCGCCGTCGGGATAGTCGGGGTAGCCGTACTGGTAGATCGGCCTGAACGCCCCCTTGTCGCTGTACGGCATCGCGAGATCGGTCGTGTGGATGTCCGCCAACCGGTAGCCGGAATCGGACATCCCCAGGGGGGCGAGGATGCGCTCCTTGCACAACGCATCGAAATCGGTCCCGCTCGCCGACTCGGCGACGTAGCCCGCGAGGGCCACCGCGAGGTTCGAGTAGGTGTACACGGTGCCCGGCTCGCGTTGGAAGAAGTTCTGCAGCGGGCGGTATTCGCTGCCATCGACCGTGAAGTACGAGCGGCAGAACGCGCCGAGCGGGATCGGCGAATCGCCGTGGAAGTACAGCGTCGGGTCGGAGGTCGGCGTGCCCCAGATCTGCCACCGGTCGCGGATCGCCGAGGTATGGGTGAGCAGCGTCCGCATCGTGATCGGCACGTCGGGAGCGGCGGGCACGTGCACGTCGAACGGAAGGTACCGATTGATGTCGGCGTCGAGGTCGAGCACGCCGTCCTCCACGAGCGTCATGATCCCGGCACAGGTGACCGTCTTCGAGACCGACGCGAGTTGGAACACCGTGTCGGGGGTCGTCCGGATGCCCCGTTCGATGTCGGCCCAGCCGGCGCCCGCCGACCACACGACCCGGTCTCCGCGGACGACCGCCGCGGCGATCCCGGGCGTCTTGACGATGTCGACCTGACGCCGCAGATAGCGTTGGAGGGCCTGGTCGTCGGTCGCGCGAGCGTCGCGGACGAACGAGAACGGTGCGATGACACCGGCACCGGCGACCAACGCAGACCGCTGCAGGAACTCGCGTCGCGACAGCGCCGGGGTCATGCTCCGAACCCTGCCACAACCAGGGTGGCAAGAGGTAGAGACGAACGTCTAGATCGAGCGGTGCTCTTCCTCGTACTCGTAGCGGCCGTCGCCCAAGGAATCCTGACGACGCACGGTCGTCGAGCGGTTCCCCATCAGGGACAAGAAGAGGCCGATGAGGGTGGTGCCCACGCCGACCCAGAACAGGATCAGGCCTGCGGTGTTGATGTCGAAGCCGTCGGTGTTGGCGGTGACCGCCCAGTACATGACGGCGCCGATCACGCCGAGGACGATCCCGAACACCAAGATGCTCGTTCCCGTGGTTCGATTCATCTGGTCCTCCTTCCGAGGTCGAGCGGTTCTACCCGGAACGGGTGCGCGACAAACGCGATCAAACGCCGCGGTTCCGGGCCACCGCCCGCCACAACAGCACCAGCACGATGGCCGCGAGGATCGATGCGATCCAGTCGATCCCGGCGGTGTCGGGGAAGATCGCACCGGCGACCCACCCACCGATCAACGCGCCCAAGATGCCGAGGACGATGGTGCCGAGGATCCCCATCGGGTCATGCCCGGGCACGAGGAATCGCGCCAGCACACCCACGATCGCGCCGACCACGATGTAGCCGATGATCGACGTGATGTCGACCTCTCCGTTGTGCCCCGATCGTGCGAGAACCTCCATCGCGAGCAACATGTGCCAGCTCCTTTCGATCCGTTGGGCGGATCTTGCCCCGACGAGAGGAGCGGTAAACCGGGTGCGGGTCCGGTCCGTGCGGTGCTACCGTGCCCGCATCCATGGGCCCCGCGATCGAAGCGTTCTGGCGGTCGTTCGTCGAAGAGACCGGGATCGACGGGCCGTACACGGCGTGGGCGTTCGGCAACGATCCCGCGATGGCCGACGACCTGGGCCGGCTCGTCCGCGACGGACCGAAGCGCGCGACGACGAGCCTGTTGTCGTCGTACGAGGGCGACGACGCGGAGCCGATGCCGGTGGTCGGGGCGCTGAGCGTGGTGCTCGACGGTCGCGGTGAGCCCATCTGTGTGATCCGCACCACCGAGGTCGAGGTTCGTCCCTTCGGGCTCGTCGACGAGGCCTTCGCGTGGGTGGAGGGCGAGGGCGACCGGAGCTTGGCGTACTGGCGGGCCGCGCACATCGACTTCTTCGCGAGTGAAGGCAGGCCGGTCGCCGAGGACACGCCGGTCGTCCTCGAGACGTTCGAGCTGTTGTGGGCGCCGCTCGAGCTCGGGGACTAGCGCGTTAGCTCGGCGCGTCGAGGAGCGCCCGCTCGTCGGCGAGCGCGATCGCCAGCTGGCCCCGCGCGTTCGGGTGCAGCGGTGCCGGGTCCGTCTCGCCCTGCACGTAGGACTGGTTCGTACACAGTTCGTGGCCGGTGAAGTCCGGCTTCGCCGTGAGGTAGCCGAACGTGCGGGCGCCGTTCGCGATCACCTCGTTCAGCGTATCGAGCCGGTCGAGCAGCACGCCGATCTTCTCCGCGGTCAGGCCGATGGACACGAGACAGTCGAGCGCGGGGTCGAACGGCGCGTAGTACTGGTTGATCAGGATCAGCGGCTCGCCGGGCATCGCCGCGAGCTGGCGCAGAAGTCCCAGGTAGTTCGTGGTGAACGCGGCGAGCGACCGCTGGAAGTAGGACGTCAGCGCGCGGTTGTCGCACGTGTCGGCGAAGGCGCACAGACGGATCAGCGTGCTCCAGTGCAGGTCGTTGGCGCCCACGTTGACGATAAGGGTCGACGCGGCCACGGCGCGCTTGGCGACGGCCAGCTGCGCCGGGAGCCGCGTGCCCCCCACGTCCTGCGGACCCAGCACGCCCTCGGCGATCGTGGCCCCGCTGCAGCTCAGGTTGTCGACCTTCCAATCGTTGACCTTGGCCAGCGTCTCGGCGAAGGCGAAGGAGCTTCGTTGGCAGGCTTCGTCGCTCGCACTGGGATGGGGCAGCGGGGGACCGCCGAGGCCCGCGGCCGTCGAGTCGCCGAGCACGATCGCCTGCACCGCCGACAGATCGGGGCCGGGAGCTGCCGCCAGCGGCGCCTGCTGCGCGCGGCCGACCAGCCCGTCCAGGCTGTGCACATCCCGCAGGATCGCCGGGGCGGTGAAGGCCGTCACCATGATCGAGCCGACGTTGACCGCCTCCACGAACAACAGGCCGCCCACGATCAGCAGGATCGTCTTCTTCGTGGAGAACCGCCGCCAGCCGGCGATCGCGCCGAGCAGCAGGGTCGCGCCGAGCGCCACGAACCCGATCTCGAACAGGAAGTAGGAGCGCCAACCTCGCTCGAGGGCGGCGCCGAGCGTGTCGGCGACCGGAGCGTGGGGGCCGGGAGAGAACAACCCGGCGACCTGCTCGTTGATGCTGATATCCGTCAGGGTGAGTTTGGGCCGCACCGGTCCGATGAAGCGCACCTGCGTCGGGAGCGTGAACCCGAACAGCACGACCTGTCCGGGGCCCTCGGTGCTCCAGGTCGGAGGCGCGGTGCCGACCGTCACGGTCTGGCCGAACGACGTGACCGAGCGCTCGGGCGTCACCTGCAGCGCGAACGCGATCGAGGCGGCCGCCACGACCAGCAGCATCGCGACTGCGACCAGTGCGCGAGCGATGCGGCGCAGCGGCGAGCGCTTCGTGGGTAGGGTGTCGACGTCGGACATGGTCAGCTGGCGAAGTTGTCGGGAAGGTCCTGCCTGCACCTTACCGGCGAGGGGGAGGACGATATGGGGAAGGTCAAATGTCAGTTGGCGATCTCGCTCGACGGCTACGTCGCGGGCCCGCGCCAGAGCCTGGACGATCCGCTCGGCGTGGGTGGCATGGAACTGCATCGATGGGTGTTCGACCTCGAGGCGTGGCGAGGACCGCAGGGCCTGGAGGGTGGCAACACCAACCCGAGCACGCAGGTGATCAAGGAGGCGCAGGACGTCGGCGCCACCGTGATGGGCCGAAACATGTTCGGCGGCGGCCCCGGCCCCTGGCGCGACGATCCGCCCTGGACCGGCTGGTGGGGCGAGGACCCGCCGTACCACACGCCGGTGTTCGTGCTCACGCACCATCCGCGCGAGCCGCTGCCGATGCAGGGCGGCACCACGTTCCATTTCGTCACCGACGGGATCGCCTCGGCGCTCGAGCAGGCACGGCGGGCGGCCGGTGACCGCGATGTGTTGATCGCTGGCGGGGCCGAGGCGGTGCAGCAGTACCTCGCGGCCGGCCTCATCGAGGAGCTGCAGCTGCACATCGTGCCGCTCCTGCTGGGCGACGGGGAACGGCTCCTCGAGAACGTTGGGGATCTCCGTCTCGAGCAGACACGCGTGATCGAGGCGCCCGGCGTCGTGCATCTCACCTATCGGGTCAACCCGTAACGGGATGGACCTCGACCGCTCGTCGGTGGCGCGGACGCTCGCCGCCGCGGGCTCCATCGCGCCGAACGAAGAGGCCGAGGAGCTGGTCCGGGCGGCGGCGGGTGACGCGGCGGCCCTCGCCGACCTGGTGCGACGGCGAGCGATGGGCGAGCCGGTGGCGTGGCTCACGGGTGAGGTGACCTTCTGCGACGTTCGCGTAGGCGTTCGCCCGGGTGTCTACGTGCCGCGATGGCAGACGGAGCCGCTGGCGCGACGGGCGGCCTCGCTCCTCCCGCCGGGCGGCGTCGCCGTGGATCTGTGCACCGGCTCCGGCGCGATCGCGCTCGTGCTCGCCGCGGCGGTGCCGAGCGCGCGGGTGGTCGCGACCGAGCTGGATGACACCGCGGTCGCATGCGCGCGCGCCAACGGGGTGGAGGTGTTCGCCGGGTTCCTCGACGAGCCACTGCCGCGCTCCCTCGAAGGCCGCGTCGACGTGCTCACGGCGGTCGTGCCCTACGTGCCGACCGATGAGCTGCGCCTGCTCCCGCGCGACGTCCGGGCGTTCGAGCCGAGGCTCGCGCTCGACGGCGGCGTCGACGGCACCGACGTGCTCGCCGAGGTGGTGCGGCGAAGCCCGCGATGGCTCCGGCCGGGCGGGTGGCTCCTCCTTGAGCTCGGGGGCGATCAGGCCGAACAGCTTGGCGGCTCGCTGGATGACGCCGGCTTCGAGACGCCGGAGGTGCTGCTCGATGAGGAGGGCGACCCGCGGGCGATCTGCGCCCGCCGGTCCTAGAGCTCCGCGAGGCGGCGTTCCAGCAGGCGGCGCTCGGCCTCGGTGTGCGCCATCGCCAGCGCCCGCGTGAAGGCGTCGCGTGCTTCGTCGGTTCGCCCGAGCCGGCGCAGCAGCTCGCCGCGCGTCGCATGGAGGTAGCGATAGTCCTCGATGGCGAGCCCGTCGACGATCGCGAGCCCCGCCTCGGCTCCCTCCGCCTCGGCGACGGCGACGGCGCGGTTCAGCTCGACGACCGGCGATCCGGTCAGGACGGCGAGCTCGCCGTACAGCGCGGCGATCTGCTCCCAGTCGCGCTCGTGGTCGGCGTGCAGCGACGCGATCGCGGCCTGCACGACGTAGGGCCCCCGGCCGCCGAGCGTCAACGCCCGGTCCAGCGTCAGCCGTCCGTCGGCGACCTCCGCGGCGTCCAACAACCCGTGGTCCTGCTCGGCGAGCAGCACGAGCTCGCCGTCGGCGAACCGCGCCTCGCGGCGCGCGTCCAGCAACAGCATCAGGGCGAGCAGGCCGTGGACCTCCGGTTCGTCGGGCAGCAGCTCCACGAGCGCACGCCCGAGCCGGATCGCCTCGGCGGCGAGGTCCCCGCGGCCGCCGTACCCCTCGTTGAAGATCAGATAGACCACCGCGAGCACGGCGTCGAGCCGCTCGGGCAGCAGATCGTCGGGCGGCACCCGGAACGGGATCCCGGCCGCGGCGATCTTTCGCTTGGCGCGCACCAGCCGCTGCGCCATCGTCGCCTCGGGCACGAGGAACGCGCGCGCGATCTCGGTGGTGGTCAGCCCGCCGAGCGTGCGCAACGTGAGCGCGACCTGCGCCTCGACCGCGAGCGCCGGGTGACAGCAGGTGAAGATGAGCTCGAGCCGCTCGTCGGGAAACGTCGTCGGGCTCACCGTGTCCTCCGGGATCTGGAGCAGTCGTGTCTTCGCCGCGAGCGTGCGGTCGCGCCGGATGCGGTCGATCGCGCGATTGCGCGCGGTCGTGGTCAGCCAGGCGACGGGGTTGGGTGGCTCGCCGTCGCGCGGCCAGCGCTCGGCGGCGATCGCGAACGCCTCCTGGGTGGCTTCCTCGGCGAGGTCGAAGTCGCCGAGGAAGCCGATCAGCGCCGCGAGGACGCGCCCCCAGTGATCGCGGAAGACCCGGTCGAGGATCGCTACCACTCCACGGTCGGACGGACCTCGACGGCGCCGCCCAGGCGAGCCGCCGGCACCCGCGCGGCCAGCGCGATGGCGGCGTCGAGATCGTCTGCCTCGAACAGGAAGTACCCGCCGATCGCTTCCTTGATCTCGACGAACGGACCGTCGGTGGTCAGGGTCTTGCCGTCGTGCACGCGGACCGTCGTCGCCATCTCGGGCGCGTCCAGCCCCTTGCCCGGCGTCACGCCCGGCGTCTGGTTGATCGCCGCGTAGTCCGCGTAGACGGCCTGCTGCTCTTCCTCCGACAGCGTCGCCCAGGCTTCGGGCGACCGCGGCGTCGGGGTGTCTCCCTGGTGGATCAACATCATGTACTGCATCGTTCCCCTCCTTCTCGGGATCGGTCGCCCACGTAACGAACGAGAACGGCGAAATCGACAGGTCCGCGAAAGGAATCCCGAACGATGCTAGCCGGGCCGCTCAGGGTTGATCTGCGTGGGCCCGCGGGGATCCGGCTCGGAACGGCACGACCCGGTCGAACCAACGGGCGCGTCGCTCGGCGCTCTTCGCGGCCTCGATCCGCTCCGCCTTGGCTCGACGACGGATGCCGCGGAGGTGCTGGCGCGCCAGATCGTCGCCTTCCTCCACGCGATCCCGCAGCCAGATCTCGACCACCACCACCTTGATCGTGGCCGCCAACGGCAACGCGAGCAGCGCGCCGACGAAGCCGCCGAGGGATGCGCCGATGAGCGTCGCGACGATCACCGACGCGGGCGAGAGGTCGACCGCCCCCCGCATGACGCGGGGCACGAGCACGTAGTTCTCGAACTGCTGGTAGACGACGAAGTACACGGCCACGAGCAGCCCGGTGAGCGGTGACACGAAGAACGCGACGGCGATCGCCGGGATCGCGCCGGCGTAAGACCCCACCACCGGGATCAGATCGGCGAACCCCGCCCAGATCGCGAGCGGCACCGCGAACGGCACCTGGAACAGCAGCAAGGCGATGGCGGTGCTCATCGCGCAGACGATCGACGTGACACCGTTGCCGGCCACGTAGCCGCCGATCCGCGTCAGCGACTGCTCGATGACCGGCTCGACGCGATCGCGGATCTCCGGGCGGAACAGCATCGGCGCTCGGGCGCGCAGACCGGGCAGCGACAGCATGAAGTAGACGGTCAGGACCGCGATCGTGCCGAGCGCCAGCAAGGCGGCGCCCACTCTGCCGGCGATGCCGAGCAGCGTGCCCATCGAGGTCCCCAGCTTCGCAGGCGGTTCATCCAGGAACGACCTGCACCTTCGCGACACCCTGGGTCCGTTGCAGGAACTCGCCGACCCAGCCACCGCGCGCCTGCAGCTGCGACAGATAGTCGGGCAGGTCGGTGGACAGCGACCCGATGTGCGCGGCCGCCGCCGGGATGAACAGCGCCAGGAACGCCCCGAGCACGACGACGACCGTCCCGAGCACGATGAGCACCGCGACGCCTCTGCGCAGGCCCTTCCCCGTGAGCCACGCCACCGGTGGCTCGGCGCCGACGGCCAGCACGAGCGAGATCACGACCAACAGGAGGATGGTCGCGACCGTTCGGACCGCGAACATCACCCAGATCGTGGCGATGACCACCACGACGACCTTGGCCCAATAGATGAGCGGAGGCCACTGTCGCTGCCAGTCGTCGGACGGCGCGAGGTCGGGGGCTTCGTCGATCGCTGCGGGCACGATGATGTCCTTCGGGTGAGAGGGTGTCGCGCCTTCTACCCCGTTGTGCGCGTCTCGAACCCTCGCCCGGAGCGTCATCCCGCAGGATGACGCTGGATCGCCCCTCGGAGAGCTACCGTCGAGGCGTGGACGGACCGACCCTGGGCGATCGCGCCCGACGCATCGACCCGCTCGTGTGGGACACGCTGCTCGCAGTGGCGCTTGCGGCGTTCTCCGTGATCGGCGGCATCATCGCCGCGAACGGGTCGTCCGACCCGGCGCGCCAGGGGCTCGGGACGGCGCCCTTCATCCTGGTGGCGCTCGGGTGTGCACCGCTCGTCGTGCGGCGTCGCTGGCCGATCGGGGTGCTGATCGCGGTGTCGCTGGCGTCGGTCGCGAGCGCCTCGATCAACCACTCGCAAGACCTTGCGTTCGCGCTGGTGGTGGCCTCCTACACGGCGGCCGCCTACGTCGACCGGGAGCGGTTCGTCCGGATCAGCGTCCCGATCGCGGTTGGCGCGGCCGTCGCCGGCACGGTGATCGCCGATCCGCACACCAACTGGGTCGAGGTGCTGGTCGCCGCCACGTTCTCGACCGGCCTGCCGATGCTCCTCGGGCGGATCGGCTACAACCGACGGCGCCGGATCGCCGCCGAGCGGGAGCGTGCCGCTCGCGACGCCGTCACCCACGAGCGGGCGCGGATCGCGCGCGAGCTGCACGACGTGGTGGCCCACGCCATGAGCGTGATGGTGGTGCAGGCCGGCGCGGCGCGGCGAGTGCTCGACGAGGATCCCGAGGCAGCGAAGGCGGCGATCGCCCGGATCGAGGCCACGGGGCGCGACGGCATGGCCGAGATGCGGCGGCTGATCGGCATCCTGAAGGAGGATGCGGCCGAAGCCGAGCGGACGCCACAGCCGGGCCTCGCCGATCTCGACGGTTTGCTCGAGACGGTCCGCGCCTCGGGCGTCGCGGTCGAGCTCGTCACCGAGGGCGAGCCGCGGGCGCTGTCCTCGGGGGCCGATCTGACCGCGTTCCGCGTCGTCCAGGAGGCTCTGACGAACGTGATGAAGCATGCGGGCCGGGCGAACGCCCGCGTGCTCCTGCGCTGGCTCGACGACGCGCTGGAGATCGAGGTGGCCGACGACGGGCGCGGTCCAACGGCCACGGCGCCGGGCGGCCAAGGCCTGATCGGCATGCGTGAGCGCGTGGCGCTCTTCGACGGCACGTTGACATCCGGCGCGCGTCCGGGCGGCGGGTTCGAGCTGCGTGCCACGATTCCGATCGGAGAGGCTGGCGCGCCATGACCCCGATCCACGTCCTGATCGCCGACGACCAGGCGCTGATGCGCGGGGGCTTCCGGATGATCCTGGACGCCGAGCCGGACATCGAGGTGGTGGGCGAGGCGATCGACGGGGCCGATGCCGTCCGGGGATTCGAGCGGCTGCGCCCCCACGTCGTGGTCATGGACGTGCGGATGCCCACGATGGACGGCATCGAGGCGACGCGTCGGATCACCGCGGCCGACGACGCCGCCAGGGTCCTGATGCTCACGACGTTCGACCTCGACGAGTACGTCTATGACGCGCTGCGCGCCGGCGCGAGCGGGTTCCTGTTGAAGGATCGTCCGCCCGAGGAGCTGGTGCACGCGGTTCGCGTGGTGGCGGCGGGCGACGCCCTGCTCGCCCCGGCGGTGACCAGGCGGCTCATCGAGGAGTTCGCACATCGGCCGGAAGCGCCGGTGGCGCCGCGCGCGCTCGACGAACTGACCGAACGCGAGCGAGAGGTGCTCGTCCTGATGGCCCGCGGCCTCTCGAACGGAGAGATCGCCGCGGCGCTGTTCGTCGCCGAGACGACGGTGAAGACCCACGTCGGTCGGGTCTTGCACAAGCTCGGGCTCCGCGACCGGGCCCAGGCCGTCGTCCTCGCCTACGAATCCGGCCTCGTCCAGCCCGGCGCGTAGTCATCCTCAAGGAGGACATCGGAACGGCACCAGCGGCCGACGCCGGCACGATGACGCGCTCCCTAGCGTGGTTCTCGACGGGAAGAGATCCCGAAGGGAGGACCACGATGATGGACACCACGACAAGCCCGGCGCCGACGGGCACCGCCCGGTCGATCGGGTCGCCGGCGATCGCCGCCCGGGGCCTGACGAAACGCTTCGGGCGGGTGCAGGCCGTCGACGACCTGAGCTTCGAGGTCCGTCCGGGGCGCGTCACCGGCTTCCTCGGTCCGAACGGCGCGGGCAAGAGCACGACGATGCGGATGGTGCTGGGCCTGGTTCGCCCGACGGCGGGCTCGGCCACGGTCCTCGGTCTGCCGTACGCGAGCATCGAGCGGCCCGCGACGGCCGTCGGAGCGGTGCTCGAGGTGCAGAGCTTCCACCCGCAGCGGACGGGCCGGAACCATCTGCGCGTGCTGGCGGCCGCCTCCGGCGTGCCGGATGCGCGCGTGGACGAGGTGCTCGCGCTCGTGGATCTCACGGACGCGGCAGATCGCAGGGCGGGTGGGTATTCGCTCGGCATGCGCCAGCGACTCGGGTTGGCCGGGGCGCTCCTGGGCGATCCGCGCGTCCTGATCCTGGACGAGCCGGCGAACGGTCTGGACCCGCAGGGCATCCGATGGCTGCGCGAGTTCCTGCGGGAGTTCGCGGCGAACGGGAACGCGGTGCTCGTCTCGAGCCACCTGCTCTCGGAGATGGCGCAGATGGCCGACGAGGTGATCGTGATCGACCACGGGCGCCTGGTCCGCCAGGGGTCGCTCGCCGACCTGACGGCGGGGCACGCCTCCGTGCGGGTCGCGGCCGACGATGGCGCGGCGTTGCGGGCGGCGTTGGTCGCAGCCGGGCTCGAGCCGCGCGTCGACGGCGAGGCCTTCGTCGTGACCGGCGCCGACGCCGGCGACGTCGGCAGGATCGCCGCCGCCGAGGGCATCGCGCTCACCCAGCTCACCGCACAGGAGTCCACGCTCGAGGACGCGTTCCTCGAACTGACGGAAGGGGCAGAACGATGAGAGATCAGATCAGATCGGAGATGCGGAAGATCCGTTCGACCCGGAGCGCGTGGGGGCTGCTCGCCGCGGCGATCGCGCTGGCCGGCCTGGCCGCGTGGGCCATGGTGGCGTCCATGCACTTCGGACCCGCCGTCGAGCTCACGACGCTGCCGGGGTTCGCCGAGATGATGATCCTCGTGCCGATCCTCACCGCGGTGCTCGGCATCCGCTCCTACACCGACGAGGCGCGGCACGGCTCGATCGTGCCGACGCTGCTCGCGAGTCCGAAGCGACGCCGCGTGATCGCGTCCAAGGTCGTCGTGCTGGCCGGGGCCGCCGCGGTGTTCGCGGTGGCCGCCTCGCTCACGGTGGCGGTCGTGTCCGGTGCGCTGCTCGTGGCCGACGGGGTCGCGGTGAGCGTGTCCGTCGCGGCGCTCGCCGTGCTGCTGGCCAAGGCGATCGCGATCTGCGCGCTGTGGGCGGCGATCGGCCTGGGCATCGGGGTGACGGTGTCCCATCAGGTGGCCGCGATCGTCGGCACCATCCTGTGGTTGCTCGTGGGCGAGGGGATCGTCGAGATGCTCTCGGCGCCGGTCGCGCGGTTCCTGCCGGCGCACGCGAGCACGTCGGTGCTCGGCATCGCCGCGGCCGACGCGTCGCTGGTGGCGCCGCTCGTCGGTGGCGCGCTGTTGATCGGCTGGACGGCGTTGTCCGTCGGCCTGGGGACCCGCGTCCTGGTCCGTCGGGACATCGCGTGAGGGTCAGTGCGAGTCGCTGAAGGTGACCTCGACCGACTCGTCCGGCCGGCGCTCCTCCTGGCGGGCGGACCGGCGCAGCGCCCGTCGATCGGCGCTCGTCGGCTCGCCCGCCAGGGAGCGCGGCCAGAGGCGATCGCTCAGCACCGGGTTCAGCACGGCGCCGAGGAGCGCCGTCTGCGCGGCCAGATAGATCCAGCCGAGCAGGCCGATCACGACCGCGAAACTCCCGTACACGCTCTCGGAGGAGGCGATCCGCCCGGAGACGATCCGGGCGCCGACCGCGAGCAGCAGCGTCCAGCCGATCCCCGCAAGGGCCGCGCCGGGCGCGACCGCTCGCCACCCGATGTCGGCGCGGGTGAGCACTCGATACGCCAGCAAGAAGACCGCGACGTTGAGGGCGAGCGAGGCGACCAGGCCGATCGCGGTGCCGGCCGGGCCGGCCGCGGCTGTGACGCCGGCGATCGCCGTGGCGGCCAGCAGGAAGACGCCGAGCAGCGCCAGCGTCACGAGCGTGAGCCCGATCGAGGCGAGCGCGCCCGGTCGGTGCGTGCGCGGCACGTCCCAGATGGTGTCCATCGCCGCCTGCGTCGCGCGGATCGCGCCGAGCCCGGCCCACGTCGCGAGCGTCAGCCCTACGACGACCGCGAGGCCCGACCCCTGGATCGATCGAACGTTGCCGCGGATCTCTGCGCCGACCACCGGGAGCTGCGCGAACGCCGAATCGAGCAGCCGTTGCTGCAGATCGGGATGGTCTCGCAAGGCGAAGCCGGCCAACGAGGCCAGCACCAACAGCAGCGGGAACAATGAAAAGAACCCGTAGTAGGCGATCGCGGCGGCCTGGCCGCCTGCGCCGCTCTCCCCGAACCGCTTGCCGAGCGCGATCGGGATCGCCAACCACGGCCGCGGCCGCTGGAGCCGGTCGATGGTGCGAAGCGGCGCGCCGATATCCATGCCGTCGACGTTCCCGCGAGCGTGGCAGCGCAAACCGTGAACGGAACTACGACGTCGCGTAGGTGTCGCGCACGCTCGTGGCCGTCCACGGCCCCGCGCCGTTCGGGTGGCGCACGCCGACGCGGTTCAGCTCCTCGGCCATCTCCTCGAGCGACCGGTGCGCCTGGATCATGCGCGTGATGCGGTCCCGCCACGCGAAGTCCTCCCGGTTGCACAGCTTGTGCGCCAGCCGCACGTTCCACGGATCCTTGTGGCCGCCTTGCGATTTCAGGATCGGGTAGTGGTCCGCGGTCGGATCCCAGTCGGAGTCGGGCACCGGTGGCTTCGGGAAGAAGAAGCGGCCCTGGTCGCAGTAGCAGCGCTCGGTCTCGCATTTCAGCTCGAGGAGTTGTCCCTCGCGAACCATCACATGGAAGACGCCGTCGTCGATGCCGATCGCGACCAGTTCGTCGATGAGCGCCTGGCGACGCCGTGCTTCCTCGGTTGAGACCTCAGCCATCGGCGCGACGATGCCGCGGCTCGAAGAGGTCGCAGGTCGCGCTTGCCTCGATGACGCCGCGCACGTACTTGCACGAGCCCATCGTCAGCCGCGGGAACATCCACATGCATTCCTTGCACGACACCTGCGGCTGCGGCGCGGGCCGGTAGTTGGCCTGTTCCTTCGTCTGTCCCCAGGTCTTCGGCGCCATGGGCCGAGTCTAGCTAGCGCGCATGCCGAGCGCGAATCGCAGCGCCCGGTCGAGCGCCGGAAGCTCGTCGTCGGCGAGCCGCCCGACGGTATCTCCCGCGTTCAGTTCTCGTAGGATTATAATCGATGCCGATCGGCGCCGGAAGTTCGCGAGTCGCTCACGACGCCGACGGAGCGCCTCCTGGGGGATCGTCTGCAGCGAGTCGCAGTTCGCCACCGATCGAGCACGGAGGCCGTGCGCACGATCGAGCGGCACCTCGCTCATGATCCCGCGCACGGTCCGCGTGATCGGCGCGACCGTGACGGCGGTGCGCACCGCGATCGCCGCTGTGCGCGTGACGAGCAGCACGGGCCGACGCCCGATCGGCGCCGGCAGGTCGGCGACGTAGATCTCACCCCGTCGCAGCGCTCACCTCTCGGGCCAGGCTCGCGACGCGAGCTCGCGGAGCGCCGCGAACTCCTCGAGCTCCTCGGGCACGCGCAGATACGCATCGGCATAGCGAACGTCCTCGAGCGCCTCGCCCACCGCCTCCACGTACAGATCGATCGCGCGACGGATCAGTTCGCTGCGGCTGTCCGCGGCCGCCGACGCCAGGCATCGAGACGTGCGACCTGCGCGTCGTCGAGCTGAACGAGCACCTGTTTCCGAGCCATGACCCGCAGCATGCCATATGACATAGCATATGGCGAGCGTTCATTTGTGAAGATCTCGCGCCTGCTGACGGATCTCGCGTCGTTGCTCAGGCGGCCGGGACCTTCTTCTGGGGATCGATGAAGGGGAGCGCTGCGGTGGTGCCCTCGCGCTCGCCGTCGTCGGTGGCGACCTCGAGCCGAGTGCCGGGCGCGGCCATGTCGATCGGCACCCAGACGTAGCCGATGTTCTTCTCGAGGCGGGGTGACCAGCACGCGTCGGTGACGTGGCCGACCTGCTTGCCGCCGACCGAGACCGGCCAGTGCTGGCTCGGCTGCTCGACGGGCTCGCCGGCGAGCTCGATCCCGACGAGCTTGCGCGACACGCCGTCGCGCCGGATCCGCTCGAGCGCCTCCTTGCCGATGTAGTCGGCGTCCTGCGTCTCCACCAGGCGCTCGAGCCCGGCGACCTCGAACGGGTTGGTCTCGAGGCCGAAGTCCGAGCCCCAGTCGAAGATGCCGGCCTCCATGCGCCGGATGTCCGACGACGGTGTGACGCGGATGTTGTAGGGCTTGCCCGCGTCCAGGATGCGCTCCCAGAGGTCGTCGCCGCGGCTCGGGTCGCGCAGATAGATCTCGTAGCCGACGACCGCGGTCCAGCCCGTGCGGCTGATCACGACCGGGATGCCGTCGAGGTCGGCCTCGTCGCACCAGTAGTACTTCATGTCCAGGACCCAGTCGCCGAAGAGGTCGCGCATCGTGTCCTTCGCCTTGGGCCCCTGCACCTGCACCGGGTAGACCTCGGGATGGCCGACGTGCACATCGAGACCCGAGTTGACCGCGACGCCCATCGCGTACAGCCCCGCGTCGGAATCGGCCAGCGCGAGCCACCACCGGTTCTCCTCGACGCGCAGCAGGACCGGGTCGTTGACGATGCCGCCGTCCTCGGCGGTCACCAGCATGTACTTGCCCTGCTTGACCGCGCACTTCGTCAGGTCCCGGCACGTGAGCAGGTTCGTGAACGCGGTCGCGTCGGGACCGGTGATCTCGACGATGCGCTCGACGCTGACGTCCCAGAGCGTCACGTCGTTGACGAGCGCCCAGTACTCATCGGTGGGATCGCCGTAGGTGTTCGGGTGGTACATGTGCTGATAGATGTCGTAGGCGCTGCAGCCCGCGCGAAGCGTTGCCTCGAAGAACGGCGACCGCCGGTACCACGGTCCGAAGTTGAGCGTGGTGCTGGTCTGCTGTGCCACGTCGATCTCCTCCTGTTCGCCGCGTTGGCGCCGGATCGCCCGGGCCGGTAGCGTGCGATTATCACCCGACCACGGAGGCAGCCATGAATCCACCCGTCGACGAACGCGAGGCACGGATCGAGCTGGCCGCCGCCTTCCGGATGGCGGTGGCGTTCGACTTCCATGAGGGGGTCTCGAACCACTTCTCGATGCTGATCCCCGGGCGCGAGGACCGGTTCCTGATCAACCCGCTCGGGCTGCATTTCTCCGAGGTCACCGCCTCGAGCCTGGCGGTCGTCGAGGTCGACGGCACACCGGTCAGCGGCATCGCGCCGGCGACCGGCATCGGCATCCACGCGCCGATCCACCGGCTGTGCCCCCAGGCGAGCGTCGTGCTGCACACGCACCAGCCGTGGACGACCGCGCTGGCGATGCAGGACGAGCTGCATCTGGCGCCCATCAGCCAAACCTCGCTGCAGTTCACCGACCGGGTGGTCTACGACGAGCGGTACGAGGGCCTGGCCGACCTCGACGAGGGCGAGCGCCTCGCGAAGGTGCTCGGCGAGCACGAGGTCATGTTCCTGCGGCACCACGGGATCCTGGTCGCGGGCCGCGAGCTCGGCGCCGCGATGGACGACCTCTACATGCTGGAGAAGGCCGCGCAGCTGCAGGTGCTCGCGTCGGGGCTCGGGCCGCTCACGCCGATCCGCGCCGAGACGATCGACCGCACGCGCGGTCAGTTCACCGGCGAGGGCATGCTCGAGTGGGGCCGGATGCACTGGGCCGCGATGCTGCGGATGGTGGAGAAGACCCAGCCCGACTTCGCCGACTGATCCTTCGATCGTTCCCTGACATCAGGAACGCGTTCGCCAACCGCGCTACACGGCGGGGCCGGCGATCAGCGCGACCGAGGCCGAGTGGGAACCGCTCGCGTCCACCCAATCCACCGTGACCGACTCGCCGGGCACGTGGCTGTGCAGCAGCGGTCCGAGCGCATCGATCGAGTCCACCGGGTGTCCGTCGACCGCCTTGATCACCGCGGGCGTCGTCATGCCGGCGGCCTCCAGGGGGCTTCCCGTGTCCAGCCCGACCACGAGCGCGCCCGAGGTCACACCGAGACGCGTGGCGCTCACCTCGTCCAACGGCCGCACGGCGACCCCGAGGTAGCCCCGCTCGCCGATCAGGACCGAATCGGAGCCCGAGCGGATCGCGTCGACGATGCCGAGTGCGGTATCGATCGGGATCGCGAAGCCGACGGTCGGCCCGCCGGTGCTTTCGGTGCGGTCGTTGCCGGCCGTGATCATCCCGACGACCTGGCCCTCGGTGTCGACGAGCGCACCGCCGGAGTCGCCGGGCTGGATGTTCGCGTCGGTCTGGATCATGCCGGTCAGCTGCTCGGAGCTGCCGTTGGGGTTCGAGGCCGTGATCGACCGGTCGACCGCGGTCACCGAGCCGTTCGCGACCGCCGGCTCGCCACCGCGGCCGAGCGCGTTCCCGATGCCGGCGACCCGATCGCCGATCGCCACCGTCGAGGTGTCCGGTGTGATCGTCTCGAGGTTCGAGGCGTCTGCGAGCTGGAGCAGTGCCACGTCGTGGGACGGATCGACGCCGACCACCGTCGCCGTGTAGGTGTCGCCGCCGGGCACCTGCGCCCGGATCTCCCACGCGCCCTGCACGACGTGGTTGTTCGTGAGGATCTCGCCCGTGGGGGTGAGCACCATGCCGGAGCCCGCGCCCGCCGGGACGAGGTTGTCCGTCGGCTGTCCGAGCGGGTGCATGAACGTGGTGATGTCGACGACGCCGGCCTCCGGCGACGCCGAGGCCCGCGATCCGCCGGAGCCGAGCGAGGTCCCGGCCCACAGGCCGAGTGCGGCCGTGATCGCCAGGACGCCCGCGACGACCAGCGCGATCCCGCGCCGCGAGCGATGCTGCTGCGGTTCGGGGGCAGGCCATCCGGGGGGAGCGGGCATACCCGCCTGCCAGCCGGGCCAGGCGGGGGTCTCGGTGGGGAACTGGTCGGACATGGCTTCCATTCTCCTTTGCGCGGTCACGAGTGATTCGGTCCGGGCACGGTCAAGGGTTGCAATGCCGCCTGTGGGTTCCCTGTGAGAACCGTGAAGGTGCGGTGCGAGTCGGTTCAGGCCTCGGGGGCCGCGGCGCACGGTGGTGCCAACGCGCCGCAGAGCGTCTGGTCTCCGTCGCTCTCGACCGAGGCGATGAGGTCGCTGCGTTCGGTGAACGTGAGACCACCATCCGGGTCGAACGAGGGCACCGAGCCGGGCTCGGTCCCGGGCGGTATCTCGTAGGTCACGCAGCCACCCTCCTCCTGAAACACCTGGGCCGCCGTGGTGTCCGCGGGACAGGTCTCCGTCAGGGTGACGGTCACGGGGCTGCTCTCGTCCGACCCGACCGCGACCGTGAACACCGCCTTGTCACGAACGACCGTGGACATCGACGAGCCCCAACCGAGCGGCAGATCCTCGACGCACGGCAGCCTGTGTCGCCGTCGGCACCGCCTGCGCCATCAGCTGCATGGTCTCGTTGGTGCCGCAGGTGGCCGTGCCCACCTCGCCGCGCGAGGGGAGGAACAGCGCGATCCCCATCAACACGGCCAGGAACGCGCCGAGCAGCGTGACGACGATCAGCGCGACGCGACGCACGCTCCACCGTTGGATCCCGATCGGCTTGCGGGCCGGCGCGAGCTCGCGGAAGGTCTCCAGAAGTCCGCGGCCGTCGGCCTTCATCGACGCGCGCAGCTGCGACGGGCTCGCGACGCCGCGCGTTGCGGCGAACGCCTCCGACAGCTCCTCGGGCGTGAAGTACGCGAGCGCCTTCTCGTAGACGTGCTCGGCGCTCGAACGCAGCGCGAGCACGAGCATCATGTTGCCGAGGTCGACCGCCTGGCGCCACGGGGAGGGCCGCACCTGGACGAAGAACACGTCGATCAGGCGCAGCCGACCGTCCTGCACCATCAGGTTCGCGGGCTTGATGTCGCGGTGCGAGAGCCCGACGTCCCACATCCGGCGGATCAGCTGCAGCCCGTCGTCGATGATCCGGTCGTCGACCTCGGCGTCGCCGATCTCGACGGCGTCTTCGAAGAACTCCATCGCGATCAGGTACTCGCGCTCCGGCGTGATCTCGACGATGCCCAGCGGCGCCGGCGTCGAGAAGCCGTACTCGCCGAGGAGCCGCAGGGTGTAGTCCTCGTACTCGACGAAGCGCCGCACCGTGCCGAACGGCGTCTCGTCCTCCAGCCGGCCGTAGAGCATCGTGCGCCCGAGCTTGTACCAACGGTCGGCGCGGACGTGGTTGCGCGCGTACAGCTTGGCGAACACCGATCGCGTCTGGCCGTCTTCGTCGATCACCTGCAGCTTCAACGGCGTGGACCCGCCCGAGCCTTCGAGGCCGACGGGTTTCATGCTGACGACCTCGAAGCCGAGCTGGTCCTTCATGGCGACCTTGATCGCCTCGCCCCGCTTGCCGGTGACGTCGAGGTGCGCCGCCTTGCCCCGGGCGCCGTACCGCACGGGGTAGACGTCGTTGGGCGCGTACGCCCGGTAGATCGCGACGGGGATCGAGATGCCGAGGATCACCCCGAACAACGCGTCGGTGAAGTGGTCGACCCCGAGGTAGATGCGGAGGAACGTGGCCGCGACCAGCACGGCGGCGCCCACGAACTTCGCTTGCATCCGCGGCCGCCCCGGCACCACGAGCATGTAGACGGCGCCGGCGACCACGACGGCGAGCCCCGCCATCGGGACGGAGGGGGCCGAATAGCCCTCCCAGTGGCCGATGATCGTGACGCCGAACGGTCGGGGTCGTGCCGCCAGGAAGAGCAGCCCTTCCACCGAGAGCCCCACGATCGCCACGCCGATCAGGTAGAGCGTGAGATGCCGCCAGCGCCGGAACCATGCCACGGCGGCGAAGGTGACCAGACCGATGAGGGCGAGCCCGAAGCGCGAGCCGATCGTGTTCAGGTTCCGCGCCAGGCTGTCGAGCCACCCCGTGCGCAGCGAGACCACGGCATCGGTGATGGCGGCATCGAAGCGGTCGAGTGGCCCCGGGTTGACGTGCAACCAGATGCACCCCGGGATGACGACGATGAACACCAGGGCGAGCCGGAAGACACCGGTCGCCCCGATCGACTTGGGCAGCGGTGGCGGCGCCCCGGTGGGTCGGCGGTGGCGCTTGCCGACCTTGCTCACATCGACGACGTCTTCGTTGTTCGACACGCGTGCACGCTGATCCACGGTCGGATCCCCCCTGAGCGGTGATCCTCGCACGATCCGGGCCCGGCGGCACAGGGAGCCCCGGTGGCGTGCCCGGCGTGCGCCAACTACCCTGGGCCGATGGCGGACTACGCGACCCCCGAGGAGGAATGGCACGACTTCCTCAGCGGGACGCATCCGCATCTGCAGGACAAGAGCCCGCTGCGCTTCATCCCCTCGAACCCCCGGTGCAAGTTGTGCAAGGCGCCGTTCGGCCGTCCCGGTGGGCTGCTCCTGCGGCGGTACGGCTTCGCGCCATGGCCGAAGAACCCGAAGATCTGCGGGCGGTGCTTCAAGGGACTCCAGGAGCACGCGTCGATGTGTCCGGGTGACCCGGACGGCTCCGAGGTGCGCGGCGCCGAGGTCGAGCTGTCGATGCTGTTCGCGGACGTCCGGGGTTCCAGCAAGCTCGCACGGCAGCAGTCGGCGCTCGAGTTCACGCAGCTGATGGACCGGTTCTATCGGGCCTCGAGCGAGGTGCTCGTCGAGCACGACGCGATCATCGAGAAGTTCGTGGGCGACGAAGTGGTCGGTCTGTTCCTGCCGTTCCTGGCCGGCCCCGATCATGCGGCGCGAGCGGTCGAGGCTGCGCGCGCGCTCTTCGAGGCCACGGGGTACGGATCGGCCGAGGGACCGTGGGTGCCGTTGGGTGCCGGCGTGCATTCGGGATCGGCGTTCGTCGGGGTCGTCGGGGGACAGGACGGGCGCGATTTCACCGCGCTCGGCGATCCGATGAACATCGCGGCGCATCTCGCCTCGCAGGCCGCAGCGGGCGAGATCCTGGTCACCCAGTCGGTCGTCGACCGCACCCAGCTGGTCGAAGCCGACCTGGAAGCACGGCACGTGTCGCTGAAGGGGTTCCCGCTCGACGCCTTCGTGTTGCCGACGCGGTCGACGGTCGCGCCGACCGGGTAGGCGCCCGCGCGTGGGGTTCACGACCGGCGTCCTCGGCATCCGCCCGAGCGAGCGCAGGACCGTGGCGCTCGTTGCAACCCTGATGTTCGTCACGCTCGCGGGGATCACGATCGGCGAGAGCGCCGTCAACGCCCTGTTCTTCGATCGCATCGGCACGCAGGCGCTGCCGTTGATGTACCTGGCGCAGGCCGGCGCCACCCTGGTCGCGATGTTCGCGCTGACCACCGTCCTGGAGCGCGTGTCGCATCGTGCGGTCTACATCTGGTCGCCGCTGTTGCTGGCCGCGGTCGTGGTGATCGAGCGCGGCGTCCTGCTGACCGACGTGCGCTGGATCTATCCGGTGCTCTGGATGACGGTGGCGTTCGCCACGCTCTCGCAGGCGATCGGTCTGTGGGGGACCGCCGGAACGGTCGTGGACACCCGTCAGGCCAAGCGGCTGTTCCCGATCTTCGGAGCGGGGGGCATCCTGGGAGCCGTGGTCGGCGGGCTGCTCACGCGTCCGCTTGCCGATGTGGTCGGCGCGGAAAACCTGCTCCTGATCTGGGTCGGCGGTCTCCTCGTCGCAGCGGTCCTGTGCCGGCTGTCGCTCGGACCCCGCGCGACCGCTCGTGGCGTCGCGGCACGTCGGCACGGGTCGATGCTGCACGACATCAAGAACGGGTTCACCTACGTCCGGCGCAGCCGTCTGCTGATCGGGATGGCCGCGGCCGCCGTGCTGTTCTCCGTGCTGTTCTACTCCCTGTTCCTGCCGTTCGCGACGGTCTCCACGGAGCGCTTCACCGATACGGATGCGCTCGCCGGGTTCTTCGGGCTGGTCGGCGCGACGATCACGGGATGCGCCTTCCTCATCTCGATCCTGCTGACGAACCGGTTGTTCGCTCGGTTCGGCGTGACCGCGATGGTGCTCGTGCTGCCGCTGCTCTATCTCGGATCGTTCACGGTCCTGCTCGTCGCGTCCGGCTTCATCACGGTGGTCGTGCTCCGGGTGATGACGGGCGTGTGGCTGCAGGGGGTCGCGTCGCCGGCCTGGGAGACGCTGGTCAACGTCGTGCCGGACGATCGTCGCGATCAGACGCGCGCGTTCCTGAACGGGGGCCCCGCGCAGGTCGGCACCGCGATCGCCGGCGTGGTCGCGCTGGTCGGACAGGATGTGCTGACGGGCCGGCAGTTCGCGGTGATCGGGATGGTGGCCGCGGTCCTGACGCTCGCGGCGGCGTTGGTGATCCATCGGTCCTACGGCGACGCGCTCCTCGGGGCCTTGCTGGCGGCTCGGCCCCAGGTGTTCGAGAAGGCCGACCGCGTGGACGCCGATCCCGCTCGACATCGACGCGCAGGCGACCATCGTCCTTGCGAACGCGATGCGATCCGACGACACCAGGACGAGACGGACCGCGTTCCAGCTGGCCTCGGGGCTTCGCGCCGACGCGCTGACGACGGAGATCGTCGGGGGTCTGGACGACGCGGACCCGATCGTGCGGCTCGCCGCGGTCCGTTCGCTCGACGTCTCGACGGCGCCGGGGCGCGAGGCGCTGCTCGGGATGGTCGATGACGTCGATCCCAGCGTCGCCGCCGCGGCGTCGGCGCGAGCCGCCGGATTGTCCGATGCGCATGCCGCGACGAAGCTCGATCGGCTGCTGGGCGACAGTGACGCGCGCGTGCGAGCGCTGACACTGGAACAGCTCGGAGCGGCGCCGGGTGCGCTGGCCGCGGATCTCGCCGAGCGTCTGCTCGACGACCCCGACACGCGGGTGCGGGCGGCCGCGCTCGATCGTCTCGCCCAGGCCGCCCCCGATCGGGCGCTCGCCCCGACGCTGGCGGGCATGCGCGATCCGGATCCGGCCGTGCGTCTGGCGGCCGGGCGCGCCCTCGGCGCCACCGGGGACCGCGGCGTCGAGCATGTGCTCGCCGCCTTGCTCGATCCCGAACGGTCGGCGGCCGGCGTCGAGGCGGCCCGCCGCCTCGAGCCGGAGGACGAGATCGAGCGGGTGCACGTCTTCGTGCGTGCGGCGACGGCCCGGGCGGGCGTCGACCGCGCGCTCGTCGGCTCGATCCCGCAGGCGCCCGAGGCGGAGGCCCTCCTTCGGGACGCGGTCCTGGATCGGGGCCGCCACGTCGCGCGGTCGGCGCTCTGGGCGGCGAGCATGCTGGTGTCGAAGCGGGGCGCGATGCATACGGCGATCGAACGCCTCGACGGGCCCGCGCCGCTGCGCGCCAGCGCTCTCGAGACGCTCGAGACCGCGGGCGCCACGAAGCTCGTCGCTCCGCTGCTCGCGCTCTGGGAACCCATCGCGGCGCGCAACGACGACGCGGCCTGGCTGGCACAGGCGTTACAGGATGACGACGGCACGGTGCAGCGATGCGCGGAGCTGGTCCGCGCCCGAAGCGAAGGAGAAACGATGAGCTCCCCAATGACGATCTCGACCATCGAGCGCGTGCTGATCCTGCGCGGGATCCCACTGTTCGCGGATCTCAGCCCCGCGGACCTCGAGGGGGTCGCGCGGATCGCGGAGGAACGGGGCTACGCGGACGGCGAGACGATCGCGAGAGAGGGCGAGCTCGGCGACGAGATGCACATCGTGACCGACGGCGTCATCCGCGTGGTCACCGACCTCGGCGGGAACGAGCGTGAGATCGCTCGACGGTCTGCCGGCGACGTCGTCGGAGAGATGTCGATCATCACCAGGAACCCGAGGATCGCCTCGCTGGTGGCCGACGGCGTCGTGCGGACGATCCGGATCGGCCACGGCGACTTCGAGAGCATGTTGCGGGAACGCCCCGACCTGGCGATCGGTGTCATGCGCGTCCTCGCGGACAGGCTCGCCGAGAGCACTCGCTCGGGCCCGGCGTCGTAGCCGTGTGCGGGTAGCTGGCGTTCGGGGGAGGATGTGGCGGGAGCCTTTCTGAAGGAGGAGACGATGGGCAACAGCATCTATCGGGTCACCGAGGTGATCGGGACCAGCACTGAGTCGTGGGAGGACGCGACGCGCCACGCCGTCGAGACCGCGGCCAAGACGCTGCGCGATCTCCGCGTCGGCGAGGTCGGCAAGCTCGACGTCACCGTCGAGGATGGCCACATCACTCAGTACCGGGCGCGCGTGAACATCTCGTTCAAGTACGAGGCCGACTGACGCTCACCCCGTTCGCGTAGCATCCTCAGCTATGAGCCGTCCCGACCCCTCTGAGTTGAAAGGCGTCATCGATCTGACCGCCGGTGCCGCGGCCGACTACCTGGCGGGCATCGCCGACAGACCCGTCCGTGACCCACGCGCCGACGAGGTGGCCGCCACGTTCGGGGGACCGCTGCCCGAGGAGGGCGTCGGTGCCGAGAAAGCGCTTGAAGAACTGATCGGCGGTCTCGACGGCGCGGTCCACTCCGCGGGCCCCAAGTTCTTCCACTTCGTGGACGGGGGCACGACGCCCGCCGCGCTCGGTGCGGACTGGCTGGCGACCGCGCTCGACCAGAACCCGGGCGCGTGGGTCTCCTCGCCGCTGGCCGGACGGCTCGAGCAGGTGTCGATCGACTGGTTGAAGGAGCTCTTCGGTCTGCCGCCGGCGTGGGGCGGCGTGCTCACGACCGGCGCCACGATGGCCAACTTCGTCGCGCTCGGGTGCGCGCGTCGCTGGTGCGCCGAGCGCGCGGGCATCGACATCGACGACCTCGGCGTGGCCGCGGCCCCGCCGATCACCGTGCTCGGCGGCGGCTACACGCACCCGAGCGACGTCAAGGCGCTCGGCATGCTCGGCGTCGGCAGGGGACGGGTGCGGAAACTGTCGCGCGACGACGTCGGGCGGGTCGACCTCACCGCGATGGAGGCGGCGCTCCGCGAGCTGGACGGCGCGCCCGCGATCGTCATCGGCAGCGCCGGCGAGGTGAACGCGGGCGACTTCGATCCGCTCGTCGACATGGCGGATCTCGCGAAGCGCTACGGCGCGTGGTTCCACGTGGACGGCGCGTTCGGGCTGTTCGCCGCGCTGTCGCCGCGGACCAAGCACCTGGTCGAGGGGGTCGAGCGCGCCGACTCGGTGATCGCCGACGGCCACAAGTGGCTGAACGTGCCCTACGAGAACGGGTTCGCGTTCGTGCGCGACCCGGCGCTGCTGCCGGCCGTCTTCGGCTCGGGCGCGCCGTACCTGCCCGACATCGACGAGCCGCAGCCGAACTACGGCTACCGGGGACCCGAGATGTCGCGCCGTGCGCGTTCGTTCCCGGTGTGGGCGACGCTCCGCGCGTACGGCCGCGAGGGGCACCGGGCGATCGTCGAGCACGATCTCGATCTGGCGCAGGGCCTGAAGGAGACCGTCGACGCCGCTCCCGACCTGGAGCGCCTGGCCGAGGTGCCGCTGAACATCGTGTGCTTCCGCTACCGCCCCGCGGGATCCGTCGACGGGCCCGAGCTCGACGATCTGAACCGTCGGATCGGCGAGGCGGCCTTGACCGACGGGCGCGTGTTCTTCGGCGCCACCACCTACGGCGGCCGCGTCGCGTTCCGCCCGGCGCTCGTCAACTGGCGGACACGGGCCGAGGACGTCGACCTGGTGCCTCAGGTGGTGCGCGAGTTGGGCGCAAAGCTGGCCGGCTCCTAACCGGCGGCGGCCCCGTCGACTCCGTACAACCGCCGAGCCCCCGGCGACATGCGCGCCCACTCGGGAGCGCTGATGGCCGGCGGCAGGGCCTCGATCCGCCGGCGCACGATCCCGCTTCCGGCGCCCGCGCTTGGACCGCTGCTCGGGCTCGACAGCGGGCGGTCTCGGGACGTTCGGATGGCGAACAACCGTCTCCGGTTCGACGGTCGGGGCGAGCGGCGACGCGAAGCCGAGCGAAGAGGGTGCGCCGCCGATGAGCTGATCCTCGGCCGACGCGTCGACCAACCCCTCGTCCTCAACGACCGGGGCAACTGGGGCCGGCCACACCGCGTCCGCCTTCGCCTCGGGCCCACGTTGCTCTTCCTCGTCGCGTCGGCGGAACTCCTCGACGTACCACGCCGTTCCGGCCCGGGCCGCGGAGCGTTGGGCGTACGCGAGGAGGCCGTCGTCGTCGACGATATCGTCGAGGCTGGCCGCGAGCGCGCTCGATCCGTCGCTCATCTGCCACACGTCATCAACGCGATCCGCCCCATCGCCACGCATGGCCCCGGTATCGGCAGGTCGGGCCGGAATCTTGCGGGTTGCGCGAGAAGGAAACGTATCGGTGCGGATATCCTCGGATCGTGGACTACGCGACCTTTGTGGAGCACGTGCGCGTCGACGGGGAACGACTGGTGTCGGTTGCAGGCGACGACCCGTCCGCGCGCGATCCCGTCGTGTCCGGGCTGGACGATGCACGATCTGGTGACGCACGTCGCCCAGGTGTACGAGCACAAGATCGCGTGCACCGAGCTCGGCGCCCAGCCCGACCCCTGGCCGCCGGCGTGGCCCGCGGACCGCGACGACCTGGTGTGGCTGACCGATGCGCACGCTCGTCTGCTCGCGATGTTCGCGGCGCACGAACCGACCGATCCGTCGGCGACCTGGTGGCCGTCGGACCAGACCGTCGGGTTCTGGGCAAGGCGGATGGCGCAGGAGACCGCGGTGCACCGCGTCGACGCGGAGCTCGCGGTCGGTCAGCCGACGCCCGTGGACGGCGATCTCGCGCTCGACGGCATCGACGAGGTGCTCACGATCATGCTCGCCGGCGACTGGTCGGAGGCGCCGGATGCCTCGACCGGGCAGCGCGTGGCGATCGAGAGCGGCGAGCGTCGCTGGATCGTCACGCTGGCATCGACGGAGATCGAGGTCGCCGAGGACGCGGGCACCGCCGACGCGACGATCGGCGGCGATCCTTCCGACGTCCTGCTCTGGCTGTGGGGGCGAGCCCCCGACGATCGCGTGTCACGCAGCAGCGACGAGGACGCGCGGCTCCTGCGCGCGCGGCTGACGCTCGCCACCCAGTAGCGCTCGCTACACCAAACCCCGAAGCTTCCGGTCGAAGGTGCGCGCGACCCGCTTATAGCCCATCCAGTTCGGGTGCGGGTCGAAGAAGTACTTCGTCGTGCAGAACCACGTCCAGCGGCAAGCCAGGGCAACGTTCAGGGGGAGCCGACCGCGGCCGGGGACGATCACGATGTCCGTGAAGTCGTCCGTCCGGAAGGTAGCGGCCATATCGGCCACCGGGACCCCGGCGTCCCCGTAGACGTTCTTGAGCGCGGCGTTCAACAGGTTCATGACGCGATGATCGGCCTTCGCCAGTTTGTAGCCGCCCGGGACCCGGCCCCAGAGCCCGAGGAACGGGTCGTAGTACGTCATGCCGACGATCGGCACGCCCGGTGCCGCCGTGGCCAAGGCGTCGAGCACGTTGGCCAGCCTGGTCCGCAGGCGTGGGCGCTCGTCTTTCGCGCACGCCCGGCCCCACAGGCCGGTGCGCCCGTCGAGACATTGAACGATGAGGTCGTTCGCGCCGATGTCGATCGTGATGAACGCGATCGCACCCGCGTGCGCTCCCAGGAAGGAGACCGCAGCGTCGAGCTGCGACCCCGCCCCGTAGTGGCACGCCGAGCGCTTGCCGGTGATCATCGAGGCCGTCGTCTCGCCGGGGCAGGCCAGGTTCCGAAGGCCGAGCCCGGGGATCTCCGTTCGGAAGTGGCGCCACACACGTCCGACATAGCCCGTGGTCAGGCCCGTATTGGGCTGGAAGCCGGCCGCCACCGAGTCCCCGAGCGCCAGGTAGTAGGTGGCGGTCGCCTTCGAGCCCGCGTGCGCTGCCGGGATGCCGACCTGCAGCGTCGAGACGAGCAGCGCCGCCGACACGACCGCCAACGAGATCCTCCGCATCGGGCGAGGGTAGTGAGGGGTTCGGTAGGGCGCAAATCGACGCTCGATCGCGGCATCACACCGAAGGCGGCGAGGGCGGGAACACAACCTCGTGGGTCCCCTCGGTGAACGCGTCGAACCGAAGCGGCAGCGTGGAGGTCGGCCACACGTACGTGATGTCGCCCTCTTTCGGATCGTATGCCGCGGTGTAGACGGTGCCTCGCCCGACGTCGTGCGCCAGGCTGTAGAGCGGCGGCACGAGGAATGCACCGAGGAACCGCTCGTGGTCCACGTCCGGGTCATCGAGGAGCCGCAGGAGCCACCATTCTCGTTGCAGCGTGCTCTCGGCGAGCACCGGATCCCACGTCTCGACCGCCCACTGGTGGTTGACCGCGATCGGGATCCGACGGAACGACGGCGGCCGATCGGGGTTCAGGTAGGCGGTGACCACGTCGCCGTCGGCATCGGCCACGGTCAGATTCTGCGTGTGGGCCACGGGGATGCGCTCCAGCGCGGCTCGCGCCTCGGCGGTGGTGGCGCACGTCTCGAGCAGATATCGAACGACGATCGGCACGCCGAACCCCACGCCCATCGTCGCCCGCCCGCCGAACGTCAACGAGACGACGAGCCCACGATCGTTCATGCCGTCGCAGAGGCCCCAGACGGCGTCGGTGACGCCGATCACCTGCCGGTCGACGAGACCGGAGCGCAGGATCACCGCGTCCATCAGCTCGGCGGGGTAGTCGTAGTTGCGGACCAGACGGGGACCCCGGTCGCCCTCCTGGAGCACCGCCTGGGAGCAGGCGATCGCGGCACCCGGCGGGCACCACATCGTGAACATCCGCGCAGCGAGCGGATCCCCGTTGCCGACGGTCGCGACCATCTCTTCGTACGCGGGCACGAGCTCCGGCATGTGCGTGCGAAGCGCTTCCACACCCTGCGCCGCCGAGGGCCGGGCAAGATCGCCGTCCTGCAGGTACCAGGTGGCGTAGGCGGCCGCCCGCTGCGCGTAGATCGCCGCCAGCTTCGGGCCGGGTCGAGCCTCGTCGACGGTCCGGAACGTGACACCTGGGACCAATGCCACGGCGCTGCTCCTCTCGATCGAGCACCGCGTGGAAGGCTACTCGTTCGGTCGAGATGGGCCGGTCTGTGCCGAACTCGCCGCCTGAGCGAAGCGAGCGACTCGCGGCCTAGGATGGGTGGATGGCCGGGATCGTCCTGTCCGATGCGGCTCGTCAGCTCCTCGAGAGCGACGCGATCGCGCACGTGATCACGATCGACGAGGACGGAGCGCCACAGGTCACCGCCGCCTGGGTCGGCCTCGAGAACGACGAGATCGTGATCGCGACGCTGCCCGATCAGCGCAAGCTGCAGAACCTCCGCCGAGACCCGCGGATCGCGCTATCGGTGGCGTCCACCACGCGGAACGACTGGGGTTTGCTCGAGTACCTCGTCGTGTACGGCACCGCGCGAGTCACGGAGGGCGGCGCGCCCGAGCTGTTGCAGCGACTCGCGCACACGTACCTCGGACCCGACGTGGTGTTTCCCAACATGCCCGATCCACCGCAAGGCTTCGTCACGCGGATCACGCCGGAACGCCTCGGCGGCGTCGGGCCGTGGAACTCGTAGGTCCCTCGGCGCCGCCGCCGAGGCATGAAAGTGGTCCCAGGGAACTTCACGACCGGCTTGGTTTCCTCACGGTACCTCGGCTTTGGGGTCTCCCAGATTCCCCGCAGGCACAGGCAGTTGGCTTTCCCACCCATACCCACAAGTACTCCGAGTCGCCTTACGGCTCTAGCCCACTCGGTTCCCTGCTTCGATCTGTTCGGCCCCCTGGGACCGACTCCGAAACTAGGGCGCGACAGCGATCCGGTCAACACGCGCTTGACCAGCGCATATGACCGTCTGACCTGCGGTTCCCCGGCCGGAGAAAGAGTGACAAGAACCACTCGCGGCGGCGTTGCGCCTACACGGCATGCAGGCATACCATCGGGCTTCCACGGGAGGCGCGGTGTGATGACCGGTCGACGTAGCGGGCGACGGACACTCCCGGTTCTCGCCGCACTCGTCATGCTCGGCATGCAGCCGTCCGTCGACGCGGCGGAGGCGCCTTCGACGCGGTGGGCGGTGTGCGGCGACTGGCGCGAGGTGCCGGTTCCCGGAGACAAGCTCTATCCCGGCGGGTTCGGCGCGGTGACGGACGTCGACGTCGTCTCCCCGTCGGAGGCGTGGGCGACCACGGACGACGGGTACGAGTCACACAACGAAGGACATATCTACCACTGGGGCGGCCAACGTTGGTCCGAGGTTCCGTTCCCGACGCCCGACAGCGGGAGCGCCGGGTGGGAGTTCTGGGAACTCGACGACATCGAGGTCGTGTCGCCGACGGAAGCGTGGGTCGTCGGCTCCAAGCTGATGGCTCCCGATCGTCACCCGAGCCGGCCGATCGTCGGTCGGTGGAACGGCAGCAGATGGCGGATCGTGCCGACCGGTGTATGGGTGCACGGAAGCCTGTCCGCGGTGATGGCGGTGCCCGGCACGCATCGCCTGTTGGCGGTCGGCGTTCGCGACGAGTCCGGTGGGCGGCAGACGACGTTGATCGTTCGCTGGAACGGCCAGGCGTGGCACCGCGTGTCGAGCCCGGATCCCGGCGTCAGCAGCGAGTTCGCCGACGTCGTCGCCGCGGGATCCCGCGTGTGGGCGATCGGCACGGGCAGACGCGCGGGCGAGGCTGAGCGGGTGCTCGCCTCGCGGATGACGCCCGACGGCTGGACGGTTCGATGGGGCCCGCGTGGGCACGTCGAGGCGGCCGACGCCGTGTCGAGCAGCGAGATCTGGGCCGTGGGGTCAACCCGCGCGGGATCTCGGGAGCACGGGCTCGTGGTGACAGTGGAACGGACGCGATTGGGTGTTGGCCAGGCGCTTCGACCGGATCGACCGCTTCGAGGACGTGGTCGTGCCGACGTCGGGGGCGGTGTGGGCCGTCGGGGGCGCGTTCGATCAGGACCTGAACGCATCTCGTCCGTACATCGCACACCGCGTGGGCGCGAACTGGCAGATCGACTGGACGCGGAAGTCCGACGGGCGCGTCACCGCGATCGACGGGACGCCGCACAACCTGTGGGCATTCCTGACGTATCCGCCGGTGCCCTACGCCGAGGCGTGGCGCTTCACCTCGCTGCATCGCTGTTGAGGGAGTTCGACCGTGGGTAGGATGCAGTGGTGACGGACGATCGCTCGTACATCCAGGACAACGACCGCGAGCGCGAGCGTCTGCGGGCGTTCATCAACAGGCTGGACGACGATGCCCTCGCAGCGCCGGCCAACGAGTACTGGACGGTCGCGGGCGTGTTGGTCCACATGGCGTACTGGGACAACCGGGTGCTCGTCCTCGCCGACAAGATCGATCGTGGCGAGCCGTGGGTCCCGTCGGACGCCGAACCGGAGGGTGACTGGCTCAACGATTCGATCCGCCCGATCATCCTTGCCGTCGCACCGAGGGCGGCAGCCGAGCTCGCCCTGCGGATCGCGGAGGAGACGGACGCACGCGTCGCCGTGCTGCCCCTGGACCGGATGTATCCGCTCGACCCGGAGAGTCCCATCTCTGCCAGCCCGCAGCGTGCACCGAGGTGAGCACCTCGACGAGTTGGAGCAAGCTCTCCGGGACCGCGGCTGATCTTCTTCGATGCCCGCCGCGACGCTGACCGTCGGAGACGTCGAGATCACGGCGATCCTCGACGTCGACACGTCGATGCCGCTCGCCGAGCTGTTCGATGGGAGCGGCGACCCTCCACCCGGCGGATCAGAGTCCCTCGCGACGAGGTATCCGGACGAATTCACCGCCGACGCGTGGCGCTTCCGCGACCATTGCTTCCTGGTCCGCACGCCGACGCGCCTGACCTTGATCGACACGGGCGCCGGCCCGGCCGACTCGGCCTTCGGACGATGGCTCGGCGTCGGCGGGACGCTGCCGGACGAACTGGCCGCGCTCGGCGTGATGCCGGACGACGTCGACGACGTCATCCTCACCCACGTCCACTCGGACCACACGGGGTGGAGCACGATGCCGTCGTCGAGCGGATGGGTCCCGCGGTTCTCGAATGCCCGCTACCACCTCCACGAGGCCGACGTCGCGTGGATGCGAGGCTTCGTCGACGAGGAGGACGTCCGGGAGTTCGCCGAGGTGATCGCCCCCCTCGAGTCGGCGGGGCAGCTCGACACGTCCATCGAGGACCGCGAGGTGTCGCCCGGCCTGAGCCTGCGACACGCGCCGGGTCACACCCCAGGACACCGGTGCGTTCTCTTGGACGCCGGCGGCGAGCGGGTGCTCTTCGCCGGAGACCTCTTGCATTTCACGTTCCAGCTGAACGACCCCGGGTTCCGCGCACCCGGCGACGACGATCCGGACGAGGGGAGCCGCACGCGGGCGGCGTGGCTCGACCGAGCGGAGTCGGAGGGGCTGACGCTCGCGACCGCGCATGTTCCACCGTTCCCCATCGGTCGGATCGTCCGTGAAGGGGGACAGCGGCTGCTCCGGCCTCGCTAGGCTCGGCTGGACCGAGCGCGCTCTGACCGGACTACGGTCAGACCTTGCCCAGCGAGAGGAGGCGGTATACATGGGGAAGATCGAGACGAAGAACCTCGACAAGCCTGACGAGACACGTCCGTTCCCGAACGGCGCGGTCGAGATGGTCACGATCGGGTCGACCATGATCGGCCGGTCGAGGATGAAGCCGGGCTGGCGTTGGTCCAACGACCTGAAGCCGATCGCCGGAACGGACCTGTGCATGGTGCTCCACAAGGGGTACTGCGTCTCGGGATCGCTGATGGTGCAAGCCGAGGACGGCACGGAGCTCCAGATCCAGCCGGGCGACGCCTACGTGATCGAGCCCGGTCACGATGGTTGGGTCGTCGGCGACGAGGACTACGTGGCGGTGGACTTCTCCGAGCAGATGGCCGAGTTCGCGAAGCCGCACTAGCCGCGGTGGCGGCGCTCTGCCGTGCCGGCCTTGCTAGATTGGCCGCATGCGCAAGCCTTTGATGGAGGACGCGTTCGCGCATCACGTGTGGGCGACGCTGCGGTTGGTCGATGCATGCCTCGCGCTCAGTCCGCAGCAGCTGGAGACCACCGTCCCGGGGACCTACGGCTCGATCCTCGACACGCTGCGCCACTGCATCGGGAGCGACGCCTGGGATCTGTTCGTCGCGACCGGTGACCGCGCCACGATCATCCACCAGGACGACATGGACCTCTCGGAGCTCCGGGCCGCGATGGAGAGCCACGGCCCCGCGTGGTCGCGGCTCCTGACGCAGAACCTCGATCCGGATGTCGTCCTCACCGAGGTCGACGACGATGACGGGTATACGAGGACCATCGCGATGGGCATCCAGCTCGCGGGGGCGCTGCAACACGGCACCGATCACCGGAGCCAGATCTGCACCACCCTCACGGCGCTCGGCGTGCAACCGCCGACCATCGACATCCTGGAGTTCGGCATGCAGGTGGGCCGGGTCGTGGAGATCACACCCGCGTCCTGACGCCTTCAAGGAGCTACATCGACCGGTGGGGCCTGAAGAGCTGGACCGGGCTGTCCGCCAGATTCGCCCGCAACGCTTCGTTCACCTCGCCGAGGATCTCGCCGTGAACCACGGAGACCGTCTCGAAGATGGGGTCGAACAGCTCGCCAACGTTCTCGAAGTGCTCGAGGAGCGCCTCGGAGTCCCTGTACCGCTCGATGACCATGCACTCGGACTCGTCGTCGTTGAGGTAGATGTCGTACTGCAGCGTTCCGCTGTCCTTGGTCCGCACGATCTCCATGGCCTGAGCGGACAAGCGTTTGAACTCCTCGACCTTGCCCTCGTGGAACTTGAACCGAGCGATACCGAGTAGCTCACTCACGTCATCTCCAGTCGTCGTACCGAGTCCGACAAGGGTACGTTGCCTGGCATGACCTTCGACGTCGATGCGGCCGCCTACGACGCGTTCATGGGCAGGTACTCGATCCTGCTCGGCCCACAGCTCGCGGATCTCGCCGGTGTTTCCGCTGGTCAGCGAGCGCTCGACGTCGGCTGTGGCACCGGCCAGCTCACCGGCGAGTTGGTCGGCCGGCTGGGTGCCTCGTCGGTGTCGGCGGTCGACCCGTCCCCGCCGTTCGTCGCGGCCATGCGGGATCGCTACCCCGAGGTCGACGTGCAGCAGGCGCCGGCCGAGCTCCTGCCGTTCCCGGACGACTCCTTCGACGCGGCGTTGGCGCAGCTCGTGGTCCTCTTCATGTCCGACCCCGTCGCGGGCTTGGCCGAGATGGCGCGGGTGACGCGCCCCGACGGCGTCGTCGCCGCATGCGTGTGGGATCACGCCGCCGGCGGCCAGGGCCCGCTCTCCGTGTTCTGGAAGGCGGCGCGGGAAGTCGACCCGACCGTCGAAGACGAGTCGACGCTGGCCGGCGCGGGCAAGGGGCAGCTGACGGAGTTGTTCACTGCGGCCGGGCTGCGCCAGGTCGAGGAGGTCGCGCTCTCCATCGGCGTCGAGCACCAGAGTTTCGAGGAGTGGTGGGAGCCGTACACGCTGGGCGTCGGGCCGGCAGGTGCCCACGTCGCCAGCCTTTCCGAGGAGGCGCAAGCCGAGCTCCGTGAGCATTGCCGTCGGTCGCTACCGGAAGCGCCGTTCGTCCTTACTGCACGAGCGTGGGCCGCCCGAGGTCTCGCCTAGACAGAAGACGCGATGAGCCAACGGGAAGATGCCGGCCGCCACGAGCCGCTCACCTGGCACTACGGTCTCATGGCGCGCTGGTGGGCCGAGTTCATGCAGGCCGAGCCGGCCGAGCTCGCGTTCTATCGGACCGCGATCGAACGTCTCGGCCAACCGGCGCTCGACCTTGCGTGCGGCGCCGGCCGTCTGCTGGTCCCGTTGATGGAGGCAGGCCTCGACGTCGACGGTGTCGATGTCTCACCCGACATGCTCGCGCAGGCGGACAAGCTCGCAGCGGCCCGAGGCCTGCACCCGACGCTCACCGCCCAGCCCATCCGTGAGCTCAGCCTCGCTCGTCGCTACGGCACGATCTTCATCTGTGACTCGTTCGGGATCGGCGGGCCACGCTCCGACGACCTCGAGGGTCTTCGTCGCGTCCTCGCGCACCTCGAACCGGGCGGCGCCCTCGTCTTCAGCCACCATCTCCCGTACGGAGACGAAGAGAGCGAATGGCTCCGCTGGCTTCCCCAAAGACACGGCGGCGCCGAGCCGTGGCCGGAGGCCGGCGACCGTCGACGAGCGACGGACGACGACGAGCTCGAGCTGGTGTTCCGGGAACGGTCGTGGGATCCGCTGCTACAGCGGTCGATCCTCGAGGTGCGCATACGACGGTGGCGCGACCACCAGCTCGTGGCACAGGAGGAAGAGCACGCGATCGTGCTCTCTGCCTACTTCGCGCAAGAGGTCGTGACGATGCTCGAAACGGTCGGATTCGTCGACGTGGAGATCCAGAACGCCTACACGGGGGCGCCCGCGACCGGCGACGACACACACGTGGTCTTTGTCGCGAGGCGCCCTGCCTAGAGGCTGTCGGCGCTCAGGCTCGGCGTCGCGCCTTGGCCTCGAACCACCACGGGTCGAAGCCGCGGTCCTCCTCGTCGACGATCGTGCCGGGCGGCACGAGCTCGTCGATCGCGTCCAGGGTCTCGGCGTCCAGCCGCACGTCGGCCGCCCCGAGCAGGTCGTCGAGCTGCTCCCGCGTCCGCGGCCCGATGATGGTCGACGTGACCGCCGGGTGCGCGATCGTGAACGCGATCGCCATGTGCGTCAGCGAGATGCCCGCCTTACCGGCGAGGAGGATCAGCTCCTCGACCAGGTCGAACTTCCGCTGGACCTCGGGACGCGACTCGTCGTAGAGCGCCGCGAGCCAGTCCGCCCGCTGCGCGCCACGAACCGCGCGGGACTCCGGCGATCGATCGAAGTCCTCACGGCGATACCGACCGGTCAGCCAACCGCGACACAGCGGGCTCCAGACGAGCACACCCATCCCGTAGCGCTCGGCCACCGGGAGCACGTCGTGCTCGATCTGGCGCACGAAGATCGAGTACGGCGGCTGCTCGGTGCGGAACCGCGACAGCCCGCGCCGCTCGGCCGTCCACTGCGCTTCCACCATCTGCCACCCCGGGTACGTCGAGGAGCCGAAGTAGCGGATCTTGCCCTGGCGCTGCAGATCGGTCAGCGCGCCGAGCGTCTCCTCGACGTCCGTGTCCCCGTCGGGACGATGGATCTGATAGAGGTCGATGTGATCGGTGCCGAGGCGGCGAAGGCTGTTCTCGACCTCCTTCATGATCCAGACGCGCGAGTTCCCCTCATCGTTGCGCCCGGGGCCCATCTGGCCGTGCACCTTCGTGGCGAGGATCACCTCGTCGCGACGGCTCTTCAAGGCGCGACCGACGATCTCCTCGGACTCGCCGCTCGAATACACGTCCGCCGTGTCCACGAAGTTGATCCCGCCGTCGATCGCCGCGTTGATGGTGGCGACGCAGTCATCGACGTCGGTATTGCCCCATGCGCCGAACATCATGGTGCCGAGGCAGTGCGTGCTGACCTGCAGGCCGGTGCCGCCGAGCGTTCTGTATTCCATGCGGGAACGCTATCGCAGGTTGGTGGATCCGACCGCCGCGCTGAGTCCCAGCCGCAACATCCCGGCGAACCCCTCGTCGAACTCGGGTCGATCCTGAGCTGGGAGCGCCTCGCGCTGGTCGAGCCAGGCGATCGATCGTGCCAACCCCGCGATGCGTTGCGCGAGCTCGAACGTCTCGACGTGACCCGGTCCCCACGGTTCGAGGTACGCATCGCGGAGCCGCCCGAACCACGGATCGCCCGGCGCCGAGGTGGTTCATCTCGATCAGGAACCGGAAGGTCTCGAACAGGGAGAAGAAGGGGTGGGCGATCGAGGCGTCGCCCCAGTCGAGCACACGAAGCACGTCGTCCTTCACGAAGACGTTGTTCATATGGAGATCGTCATGTTGCACCGTGGTCCGATGCCGTGGCCGTCGAGTTCTGCGCACAGGTCCGCAGAAGCGGGGGCGAAACGCCGCGAGGGTCGCCCGCTCGTCGGGCGCGAGCGGCAGCTCGGCGGCCAGCAGGTCGTCATAGCGTTCGGGAAGCTTGGTGAGCCGCAGATCGGGCACGCCCGCGTCGAGGTGGTCGGCGGCACGGTCCGTCTCACCGGCCTGCATCAGCGCGTAGGCGGGAAGGACCTCGAGCCAGCGCTCGGGCGGGTTGCCCAGCTTCCGGAACGTTTCGCCGGCGTCCGCCATCAGCAACCACCTGCGGTCGACGTCGTGTGCGAGCACGTCGGTCACCGTCGTCGGCCACCGCGCCGAGAGCGACGCCGTGAGCGGCACCTCGAAGGCCTGGTGGGGCGCACACGCCTTGAACCAGACGGTCTCGCCGTCCGAGGCGGTCGCGCGGAAGACCGAAGCCCAGGGCTCGGTCTGCACGAGTTCGAGGCCCCCGACGATCGGCACGGATGCGGCGACCCACGCCTCAGCGATCAGGTCGCGACGTTCCCCAGCTCATAGATCCCCGCGCTCTTACCGCAGGCGATCCGCGAGAAGAGCAGGTCGGGACCATCCAACGATGACGTATCGACATCAACTCCATCCGGCAGCTGGGCGACCTTCGTCGGAGCCGTGGCAAGGTTTGCCACCGGCACCTTGTAGAAAATCACCGAGACACCGCACCCGAACCCGGAACGAACGAAGAACAGCGTTCCGTGCACCTCGTCGACGGTTGCCGCGTATTGCGGTCGGCCATTGCGGGTCGGAATCGTCGTCTTGGTATCGGTCATCGCGTCGTAGAGATACGCGTGACACGTCTTGCGGTCGCATGAGCTCCACGTCGCGTACCGCTCGCCGACCGTCCCGTTCACGTTGTAGTGCGCCGATCGCATGCGCGCCACCTTCGTCAGATCGGTGCTTACGCGGTCGTAGAGGTAGAGGTCCGCGTACCAAACACCGTTGACCTTCGTGTTGCGGAAGAACGAGATGTAGGCGGTCGAGATCCGCGGCTCCCACTCCCATTTCGGAGAGTTGAGGACACCCGGGACGGGCACATTCGTCTGCGAGTCCAGATCGAACATGCGGATCGCAGATCCGTCGCTCCATTGTTGGAATATCACCGTGTTGGTACCGGGGTCGAAACCGCCGGGGCCGCCTTCGGTGCCCTTGGCGTTCAGCTTCTGGTTCGTGCCACTGGTCAGATCCTCGCATACGCGTTGCCGTGACGCGGGTGCGCCGTCGAGGTGCCCTGGTACACCAGGTAGCTCGCGTTTCGGAACGGGAACCACTGATTCCCAGGCGGGTCATAGACCTTCGTTGGCGCGACCACAGCCGAGGCAACCTGGGGCAGCAACAGGATGAGCGCCGCAACCAACAGCGACGTGACGCGACGGGAGACCAATTCGAACCCTCCTCGTGATGAGGTGCCGTATCGTTTCACCAGATGCGTGAATCCGCAACCTTGGGGTTCGGCCCTCCCGCTAAGCTCCGCCAATGCCCGAGACGCGCGAGACCATCAGCTTCGACCGGGCGGCGGAGTTCTACGACGCGACGCGTGACGTCGGGAACGATGCGACCACCGACACGATCGAGCATCTCGCGACCTCGCTCGCGGGCCGTGGCCGCTTGTTGGAGATCGGGGTCGGCACCGGGTTGCTCGCGCTCCCACTCGCGGCGCGCGGGCTCGCCGTCGACGGTATCGACGTGTCGACGGAGATGCTCGCGAAGCTCCAGCAGAAGGCGTCGCCCGCTGAGCACGTGCACGTGGTGGAGGCCGATGCGCGTCGGTTGCCGTTCCGGGACGGCACGTTCGGCGGCGCGTATCTGCGCCACGTGTTCCATCTGATCCCGACCTGGGAGCTGGCTGTTTCCGAGCTCTGCCGCGTCGTGGGCGAGGGCGTGATCCTGGTCGACGCCGGTCGTCAGTCCGGGGCGTTCGCCGAGCTGTGGCGTTCGATGTCGCCGGCTCTCGGGCCCGAAGCGGAGCCGCCGGGGCTCGTCATCTCCCGCGACGGCGAGCAGGTGCTCGACGACGCGTTCGCTGCGTCCGGCGCGACGCCCGAGGGGACGACGTTGTTCTCGTATCCGGAGACCGAGACGATGGACGACATCCTCGACCAGATGAAGCGTCGTTCGCCGTCGTTCACATGGGCCGCGTCCGATGAGGCGCTGGACGCCGCGATCGAGGTCGCGCGTTCGTGGACGCTGGAGCGGTACGGGCGGCTCGATGTTCCTCTCCAGGAGCGCTTCGAGGTTCGCTGGCACCGGTACAGACTGGGGCCGTAGCCGCGCCGCTACCCCGATCAGTCGGGGAGGAGCGGAACCCGCAGTCCCTCGCGACGCCCGAGGAGCACGCCTCGCGTCACCGCCGACGATCCGAAGCGTTCGTGCAGGCTGTCGAGGGTCGTGTCGATCGCCGACGCGGGCGCGCCGTCGAACGGCAGCGCCAACTGGACCGCGTCGTCACCGAACAGGTTGCCGAAGGTGATGCCGATCAGCGTGATGCCCCGCTGCTCGATCTCGGGCAAGGCGCCGGCGAGCAGGGTCTGGCCGGCCTCCAGCAGCGTCACCGTGTCGGCCGTCGCCTCGGGCAGGGTGTGGGACCGCGTCGCTCGTGTGAAGTCGTCGAACCGTAGGCGCAGCGTCACCGTCCGGCAGACGCGGTGGGCTTTTCGCAGGCGCCGGGCGAGCCGGTCGACCAACGCGATCATGTCGGCATCGAGCTTCTCGGGGGACTGTGGTCGTCGACCGAGCGCCCGCTGCGTGCCGATCGAGCGACGACGGCGACCGACCTCCACCCGGCGCGGATCGCGATTGTGCGCGAGGGCGTGGATATGCCGTCCGGACGCCTGTCCAAGGATCTGCACCAGCGCGGGCTCGCTCAGCGCCGCCACCTGTGCGACCGTGGTGATCGAGCGCTCCCGGAGCTTCCGCGAGGTCACGGGCCCGACGCCCCACAGTCGCTCGACCGGCAACGGGTGCAGAAACTCCAGCTCGCCGTCGAGCGGAACGACGAGCAGGCCGTCGGGCTTGGCGACGGCACTGGCCACCTTTGCCAGGAACTTCGTTCGTGCCACGCCCACGGTGACGCGGATGCCGACCCGCTCGAGTACGTCTCGGCGCAGGTGCACCGCGATCTCGCTCGGCGTGCCGGAGATCTTGCGCAGCCCGCCGACGTCCAGGAACGCCTCGTCGATCGAGAGCCCTTCCACGAAGGGCGTGGTGTCGTTGAAGACCGCGAACATCGCCTTGCTCGCCTCGCTGTAGGCCTCCATCCGTGGGCTGACGACGATCGCCTGCGGGCACAGGCGTCGCGCCTGTGTCTCGCCCATCGGGGTGTAGACGCCGTACGCCTTGGCCTCGTAGCTGGCCGCGAGCACGACGCCGCCCCCGACGATCACGGGGCGGCCGCGCAAGGAGGGGTCGTCGCGCTGCTCGACCGACGCGTAGAAGGAGTCGGCGTCCGCGTGCAGGATCGTGCCCTCGTTGCCCACCGGTCGATGCTCGCACCAGCCTCTGACGCGCTACCTTCCCTCGTGGAACGATGTGACGGCGACCGAGATCTCGTCGTCGATGGCGTTCGGGTCTCCACCGGTCGCGATCGTGACCGGATAGCCCCACTGTGGGTCATAGGTGACGTCGACGTTCCCGGAGCCGTATTGCGCGATGAGAGCGTGCGCCAACGTGAACAGGTCCTCCACGGTGAGCGGCGTCCCGAGCGCCCGAGCTGCGCGCAGCGAGAGGCCGCGGCCCTCAGCGCTCACCATGCGCGTCGGCTGATTGCCCCGCACGGTCACTGTGTACTTCGGAGGCCAGGAACAGAAGCATTGATGATCGATTGTCATCGTGTAGTCGGACCGGGGCGAGGAGAACCACCGCTCTTCCGCGCGTCGCGATCGACGAGCGTGAACACACGCGGGCCGAGGAACGCGCCGGCGAGAGAGCGCCGCACGACCAGGATCGCCGTGACGAGCAGATATCTCCGCATCAGGACCACCGGTCTATCACTCGCGGCCGAGGATGGGTGGATGGCGAAGCACCTTGTCGTATCCGAGGGCTGTTCGTAGGGTCGAAGGGTTACCGGACTCTGTCCCGGATGAAGGGAGGCAACGATGTTCGTGCCCCGTTCGCGAACACGTGTTTGGGTCGTTCCGTTCGTCGCTGCTTGGCGCTCGTTGTCGTCGCGGCAGGCGCTGCGCAGGCGCAGGCGACCGTGCAGGTCGTCACCTCGTTCGACGAGGCACAAGGTCAGAACCCGGAGGGGATCGCCATCAATCGCACCGGGTCGATCTTCGTGAGCGTCTCGCCGCTCGGCGACGTCTGGCGCATCCCGCCGGGATCGGACGATCCGCAGCCCTTCGGCCACGTCGACGGGATCACACCGGGCGCAGACTTCGGGCTCCTCGGACTCGCGGTCGATGTGTTCGGGAACGTGTACGGAGCGGTGCAGTCGGCCAACCCCGACGCCAACGGCGTCTGGCGCTTCGACCGGTCCACCGGCGATGCGACACGCCTGCCGGGCACGGCCGCGATGGGCATCCCGAACGGCCTCGCGTTCGACAAGCAGATGAACCTCTACGTGACCGATTCGGCCCGCGGCGCGATCTGGCGGATCCCGTGGGACGGCGACGCGGCGATCTGGCTCCAGGATCCGGCGCTGACCGGCGACGGGAGCCTCGGGCTGGGGCTCGGCGCGAACGGGATCGCCGTGCAGCGAGGCGTCTTCACGGTGACGAACACCGAGCGGCGCACCATCTTGCGGATCCCGAAGGTCGGCGGCGAGCCGGGCTCGATCTCCGTGTTGACGACGCTGCCGGTCGGGGACAATCCCGACGGCGTCACGATGGATGTGTTCGGTGACGCGTTCGTCGCGATGAACCTCGCGAACGCGATCGCCAAGGTGCGGCCGTCCGGCTCGATGAGCGTCGTCGCGAGCGGTGATCCGCTCGACTTCCCGTCGAGCGTCGTCTTCGGCACCGCACGCGGACAGCGGATGACGATCTACGGGGTGAACTTCTCGATCAGCGAGCTGTTCAACCTGCCGCCCGGCGACGGGCCCGGTGTCTTCCGCTTCGCCGCCGGTGTGCCGGGGATGCCGGTTCCCTAGACGGAGCCATCGTGGGACAGGCGGCGCTCGACACGCTCTACGACGGCTGGGCCAACCACCAGCGTTTGGCGATCGACATGCTCGCCGGTCTCACTCCCGACCAACTTGCGCTGCGGCCGAGCCCCGATTCGTGGAGCGTGTGGCAACTCGCCGGTCACGTCGCGGGATCGCGGAGCTACTGGTTCCAAGACATCCTCGGCGAGGGTGACCCGTCGCTTCGCGACCGTTTCCGTGTTGCGAGCACGACCGTCCCCGGTCTGCCGCTCGAGGACGCCGGCTGGGAGGACGACGAGACGCACCCGAGGAGCGCCGCCGAGCTTGTCGGTGCGCTCGAGGACACGTGGGCGCTGGTCGAGGGCTGTCTGCGACGCTGGACGTCCGAAGATCTTGCAGTCAGCTTCAGCCGTCAACGGTCATCGGGAACGCAGGCGTTCACGCGGAGCTGGGTGGTCTGGCACCTGATCGAGCACGACGTTCATCACACAGGCGAGATGTCGATCATCCTTGGAAGCCACGGAGTGCCCGGACTGGATCTCTGAAGGATCAGTTCGCGTTCACGAGGAACGAGACCTGCCACACCTGCACCGCTTCGTTCGACAGGCCGACGAGCTCGGAGCGGTAGGGCCTGCTCTCGGGCGCGAGACCGCGGATGCGGAGCCGGTTCCAGGCCATCGCCTCGGCACGCTCTTCGGATACTCCTGGGGCCTTGAGGATGCAGACGGTTTCTGTGCTCATGCATGGGGTATCGGCGCTACAGCGGCGCGACTGTGCGGGACCCCCGGTGGATTTTGACACCGACATTGACTAGTCGATCCTGGGTAGCAGGCGGCCGCGACCCAGCCCGCGCTATCGTCCCTTCGTGAACTGCCCTGCGTGTGGCACCGCAGAACCCCGACGACGCCCGGTTCTGCAACGCGTGCGGGGCTCCGCTGGATCCCGCCGCCGAGGGCGCCGCGCTCGACCCCTTCCTTCCCAGGGAACTGCTCGCCAAGCTCGAGGCAGCCCGCGCCGGCCGCGCGATGGAGGGCGAGCGACGCGTCGTCACCATGCTGTTCTGCGACGTCAAGGGCTCCACCGCGATGGCGGAAACGATGGATCCCGAGGACTGGGCGGAGATCATGAACGGCGCCTTCGAGCGGCTGATCGCCCCGGTCTACCGCTACGAGGGAACGCTCGCCCGCCTGATGGGCGACGCGATCTTCGCGTTCTTCGGCGCGCCGATCGCGCACGAGGACGATCCGCAACGCGCGGTCTGGGCGGGGCTGGACATCATCTCCGGGATCGCCGCCTACAAGGAGCAGGTGCGAACCGAGCACGGCCTGGACCTCGCCGTCCGGGTCGGCATCCACACAGGCCCGGTGATGGTCGGCCAGGTGGGCTCGGACCTGCGTCTCGAGTACACGGCGATGGGCGATGCGGTGAACGTCGCCGCCCGCATGGAGCAAACGGCCGAACCCGGCACGGTGCAGATCACCGCCGAGACGTACCGGCTGATCGAACGCTTCTTCGACGTCGAGCCCCGCGGTCTGATCGAGGTGAAGGGAAAGGCAGAGCCCGTCGAGACGTACACGGTCGTTGGCCGCACGAGCGCGCATGACCACGGCGCGATCCGAGGGTTGCGTGATTCGCCGCTGATCGGCCGCGAGCGCGAGCTCGACGAGATCACCCACGCGGTCGAGGAAGCGCTCGCCGGCGGCGGGCGGATCGTCTCGCTCGTCGGTGAAGCCGGCTTGGGCAAGTCGCGGCTGATCGCCGAGACGCGCGCCGAGTGGGAGCGGCGCCGACCGACAAAGCAGCGTCCGACGGCGACGACGAACTGCACCGGATGTGGGAGACCTGGCAGTGCGTGTCCTACGACGCGACGCGGCCGTACTCGCAGTACCGGCGAACCGTCGCGCGGATCGCCGGGATCGAGGACACCGATGCCCCGGACGTCGTCCGCGCCAAGCTCGCGGGGACGATCGAACACGGCTCGGAGGACTGGCTCGACCCGCACATGCGCGTGTGGCGATCGCTGTTCGGCGTCACGGAGCAAGGCGAAGAGCCCCTCGAGGGGGAGGCGTTCCGCGACGCGATCATGGAGCTCGTGACGTCCTCGACCCGGGCGTTCGGGGCCGGCGAGCCGAGGCTCATGGTCTTCGAGGACCTGCACTGGTGCGACGAGGCGTCGATGGACGTCTTGATCGAGACCGCGAAGCTCGTCGACGAACTTCCGTGTCTCTTCGTGTTCGCCTTCCGGCCCGATCGACAAGCGCCGTCGTGGCGGCTGAAGCAGTGGCTCGAGACGGAGTATCCGCACCGGTCGACCGAGCTCGCCCTCAGCCTCGCTCTCCGGGGACGACAGCGGGCGGTTGATCGACGCGCTCATCCCCGACGAGGACGCGGCCGTTCGGGAGCAGATCCTCGCCCGCACCGACGGGAACCCGCTGTTCCTCGAGGAGGTCGTCGCCGCGGTCCACGAGCACCACGTCGACATCGCGATCCCGACGACGCTGCAGGCGCTCTTCACCGCGCGTCTCGACGCGCTCGACGAGAAAGCCAAGCACACGCTGCAGCTCGCGTCGGTGATCGGCCGGTCGTTCTCCGAGCCGGTGCTCAGAGCCGTCTCGGGCGACGCGGACCTCTCGACCTCGCTCCGCACCCTGGAACGCAGCGGGCTGGTCGTCGAGACGGCGCGGACGCCCGAGCGCGAGTACGCGTTCCGTCACAGCCTCACGCAGGACGCGACCTACGGCACGATCCTGCTGCGCCGGCGCCGGGAGCTGCACCGGCGCGTCGTCGAGGTGTTCGAGGAGCTGTACGCCAACCGGATCGAGGCGTCCGCTCCGCTGTTGGCGCACCACGCTCGCGAGGGCGGCGACGACGAGCGCACGGTCCGCTACGCGACGATGGCCGCGGACGCCGACGCCCGGCTGTACGCCAACGCCGAGGCGGTGATCCATTTCACATGGGCGATCGAAGCGGCCACGCAGCTCGGCCGGACCGACGAGGCGCTCGACCACCTCTATCCGAGTCGCGGGCGCGCCCTCGAGCTCTCGGGACGGTTCGAGGAGGCCGTCGCCAACTACGAGGAGATGGAGAAGGCGGCGCAGGCGAGCGGGGAGCAAGTCGCCGCACTCGCCGCCGATCTGGCGCTCACCACCCTGTACTCGACGCCGACCCCGGTGTTCGACGCGGTCGCCGGACGGGCGCTCTGCGAACGCACGATCGCGCTTGCCCGCGACCTGAACGATCGCGCGGCCGAGTCCAAGGCGCTGTGGAACCTGATGACCCTGAACGTCTTCAGCGCCGGGGATCCGAAGGAGGCGGTGGAGGCCGGCGAAGCGTCCCTCGCGATCGCGCGCGAACTGGACGCGCGTGAGCAGATGGCCTTCACATTGAACGACCTCTGGCGGCCGTACGCCGCGGTCAACGACCTCAAAGCCGCGCGAGACTGTCTCGAGGAGTCCCGGCCGTTGTGGCTTGAGCTCGAGAACCGCCCGATGTACTGCGAGAACCTCTCGAGCACAGCCGCACTGCTCGCCCTCGCGGGGCAGAGCGAGGAGGCCCTCGCGCTCTGCGACGAGTCCTATCGGATCTCGGGCGAGATCGGGAACCACTGGGGGCAGTCGTATTGCCTGCTGAACGCCTATCACGTCGACCTGTCCCTGGGGAACATCGGTCAAGCGTTGGACAAGATGCAGGCCTGCATCGAGCACGCCGTGCTCGCCGGGTTCGTGATCCCCCAGGCGATCAGTCGAGCCGAGATGGGTGCCGCGTACGCGGGCCTCGGAGAGATCGACCGAGGCGAGCGCCTGGCCGACGAGGGGCTCGCGATCGCCCTGGAGCACAACGCGATCGCGATCCCGATCGCGAAGTCGGCGCAAGCCGAGATCTTCCTGCTCGCAGGAAGGCTCGAGGACGCGGAGACCGCCATCGCCGAGAGCGTCATGACCCGTCTCCCCGGCCTGCTGCACTTCGCCGCCGCTGCGAACGCCAAGATCCTGACGGGTCGTATCGCAGCGATCAGGGGAGACCATGCCGGTGCGGTCGAGATCGCCGACCAGGTGGTCGAGTGGCTCCGACCGCTCGGGGTCCGCCCGTACAACCCCGCCGCGTTCCTATTGAAGGGCTCATCGCTGTTGGAACTTGGCAAGCTCGACGAGGCGGAGCGCGCGTTGCTGGAAGGGAAGCGCCGAGGCTGTTCAGCTCGGCTTCGAGCCGGTCCGGTGGCAGATCGAGATGGCGCTGAGCCGCGTCGCGTCCGCGGCCGGCGACGCGGCGCGAGCGGCCGAGCACCGGAGCCGGGCAAACGAGATCATCGATCGGATCGCGGGGAGCATCGACGACGCTCGAACTCCGGTCGAGTTTCCTCGGTCTCCCAGAAGTCCAGGCAGTTACGCAGGCTGATCCCCTCATAGGAGGCTCTCGTGTCCACGGTCCGCATAGGTCCCGACATCGTGTCCAAGCAGCAGGCGCTCACCGGTTTCGACGTTTCGCCCGACGGCGAGACCATCGTGTTCGCGCGGCGCGAGGTCCGCGACGGCACGTACGTCGCCCACCTGTGGAGGGTCCCAACCGCCGGCGGACGCCCCGAGCGCCTCACGTCCGCGAAGGCGGTCGACGGGATCGCCCCGCATCTCGCCCGATGGCTCCTCGGTGTTGTTCGTTTCCGCTCGTGACGGCGCGAAGGAGTCGCAGCCATGGGTGCTGCCGTTGGGCGGCGGCGAAGCGCACAGGATCTGCGAGCTCAAGGACGGTGTCTCATCGGGTGTCTGGTCGCCAGACGGCCGAACGATCGCGCTGACGGCGGCCTCGGGCGTCGAGCGCTATCTGATCGGCGAACGGGCGAAGGACAAGGAGCCCACCGGTCGCGTGATCCGCGACGTGCTGTGGCGGTACGACGACATCGGCGTGCTCGACCAACACGACGCCATCTGGACCGTTTCATCCAACGGCGGAGCGCCGGTCCGCCGGACGTCGCCCGACCACGGAGCGGGCGGTGCGATGTGGTCGCCGGACGGGAAGCGCATCGCCTTCGTCGGCGACCGCCGCCCCGAGCGGACGATCGCGGAGAAACCGCAGGTGTGGTCGATCCCGGCCGGCGGCGGGAGCCCGTCGCGCGTGAGCCCCGAGGGGCACGTCGTGATCGAAGCCGCTTGGGGGCAGCGCGGCATCGCCTGGCGCGGTTGGCAGGCACGGGTGCCGGCCTGGCAGACCATCGGCGCGTGGGTGCGCCGCGGCCGCGACACCGTGCAGCTCGCTCCCGGGCGCGACCTGTTCCTCGGTCCCGCCGGGTACAGCGAGGTGACCGCCGACGCCGAGGGGCCCGGCCTCGCGTGGCTGGACGACGACCACGTCGTGGTGATCGCGTCCGAACGAGGGATCTCGCTGCCGTGGCGGCTCGGACTCGACGGCTCGGCCGAGTGCCTCGCGCCCGGCGTGTCGGCCGGCTGCGTCACGCTCCGCGCGGCCGGCGGCCGGGTGTTCGTGGTCGCCTCGGTGGACGGTGACGTCGGCGAGGTGCACGAGGTCGAGGACGGCCGCCTCCGCCGGATCCCACGGGGCACCGGCCGGTGGTTCGCCCCGTACCGGCAGGAGGCGGAGCGCATCACGGTGAAGCGCAAGACGCTGCCCGACGTCGACGGGTGGCTCCTGCGCGCGAAGACGGGCCGGGCTCCGCGTCCGCTGATCGTGCGCCCGCACGGCGGTCCGTTCGACGCGTTCGGGCCGGCCTCGCGGTTCGAGGATCTCGCCCTTGCGGCGCGCGGCTATCACGTGCTCCGACCCAACCCGCGCGGATCGATCAGCTACGGCGAGGGGTTCGCGAAGGCGCTGGACGGCGTCTGGGGCGATCCCGACAGCGAGGACATCTTCGCGTTGATCGACCGGCTCGTGCGCGACGGGCTCGTCGACCGCTCGCGGATGGGCGTGATGGGTCTGTCCTACGGCGGATTCATGGTGCACTGGCTGCTCGCGAACTTCCCCGGGCGGTTCAAGGTGGGTGTGAGCGAGAACCCCTTCACGACCGTCATGGCCGACTACGGGGCCGGCGACTCCGCCGAGGACATCGAGGGAGGCATGGGTCTGCCGCCGTGGCCCGACGTTGCGAAGTGGCACGAGCGGAGTCCCGTGTTCAAGATCACGCGGAGCTCGGCGCCGCTGCTGATGCTCGTGTGCGAGGGCGATCTGCGGTGCCCTCCGATCCATTCCGACATCGCGTTCACGGCGCTGCGCATGGCGGGCGTCAACGCCGAGATGGTGCGATACCCGGGGGAGTTCCACGTGATGTTCGTGAACGGCCGGCCCGACCGGCGCATCGACCGGCTCGAGCGGATCCTCGATTGGTTCGGAAAGTACCTCTGACGCAGACGATGGATCGAACGGGAAGAGCTCCGGACGTGGAGCCGACGCAGACCGATGTGTCGGTCGTGATCCGGTCCAGCCACGTCGTCGGTGAGTCACCCCTGTGGGACGCCAAGACGCAGCGGCTCTATGTGGTGGACATCCCGGGGCAGCGGATCCACGACCTGAGCCCGACCGACGGCGACCTTCGCACGTTCGAGTTGCCGGATTGGGTGACGTCCGTGTCGACCCGGGCGCAGGGAGGTCTCGTGCTCTCGATGCGCAAGACCTTCGCCTTCTATGAGCCGGAAACCGGCGATCTCGAGATCCTGGCGGACCCCGAACCGGATCGCAGCGGGAACCGATTCAACGACGGCAAGTGCGACCGTCAGGGTCGACTCTGGGCCGGCACGATGGGAGCCGAGGACTGGCTCGCGCCGACCGGCGCCCTGTACCGGTTCGATCCGGATCGACGGATCACCCGCATGCAGGACGAGGTCAAGTGCTCGAACGGGATCGGGTGGAGCCCCGACGGTCGGGTCATGTACCACACCGAGAGTTTCCGGTACGCCATCTTCGCGTTCGACTTCGATCCGGACAGCGGCGAGATCGGCGGACGGCGTCCGTTCGTGCAGCTCGACCCGGAGGCCGGTGGTTTCCCGGACGGTCTCACGGTGGACAGCGAGGGGTTCGTGTGGAGCGCCCAACCCGTCTACGGTCGCATCGTGCGCTATGACCCGGACGGCGAGATCGACCGGATCCTCGACCTGCCCGTCTCGCGCGGCACCGGCGTGGCCTTCGGCGGCCCGGATATGGAGACCCTGTACATCACGAGCGCGACCGAGACGCTGACCGAGGCCGAGATCGCCGAAGAGCCGCTCGCCGGCAGCGTGTTCGCGTGCACGCCGGGTGTCCGAGGCATCGTCGAGACCCCGTTCGCCGGCTGAGCGGCACGGAGCTGCCCTCGCACCGTGTACGTTCACTGTTCCTCTCTGAACGAGTTCAGTCATGTCCGCACCCCTCTCCCGGTGATCCGTGCTGCACGATCACTCACGATCGAGCACGGGAGCAACCTCCCGACATACGATGTGGAACCGGGGAGGAAGGATCCGATGGCGACGCCGGAAGAGATGCGCATCACCGTCACGACGAACGGTCCCTATCGGGTGACGGGTTCGGTCCCGCTCGTCCCGCGGACGATCGTCACGGACGAGGAGGGGTTCTCGGTCGAGTGGGGTGAGGGAGAGCCGTTCACGACCGAAGCGACGTACGAGCTCTGTCGGTGCGGTGCCACGAAGACCGCACCCTTCTGCGACCGGGCCTGCGAGGACGGCGGTTTCGACGGGACCGAGACGGCCAGCAGGGAGCCGTACCTCTCGCAAGCCGACGAGCAGGTCGGGCCGAACCTGATCCTGACCGACGCGGAAGTGCTGTGCTCGTTCGCCCGGTTCTGCGACTTCGGCGGCCGGGTCTGGAACCTCGTGGAGGAGCCGGACGAGGAGTCGAAGGACGTCGCGATCAGCGACGCGAAGCTATGCCCGTCGGGACGGCTGATCGCGTGGGAACGAGCGACACAGCAGTCCCTACGAGGAGGACTATCCGCCGTCGATCGGCGTGGTCCAGGATCCGACCCAAGGGTGCTCCGGTCCGCTCGCGGTGCGAGGGGGCATCCAGGTGACGGCGGCCGACGGCTTCGACTACGAACAGCGGAACCGGCAGACCCTGTGTCGGTGCGGGCATTCGAGCAACAAGCCGTTCTGCGACGGGACCCATGCCGCGATCGACTTCGACGACGGCCAGCGTTCGATCAGTGGCCGCTCATCCGGGACCTGAACGCACGGGGCGCCATGGTCCGGTCGCCGGAGCGATCCGACGACCACGGCGCGGGAGGAGCACCAACGATGTTCGCGAGCGCGAGCAGGACCGTGTCGTAGTTCACGCGCCACCCGGCGAAGTCTCGCCACGCCTGGTCCTGATCGGCCTTCAGCGGCACCCCGTCGCGCTCGAGTTCGTCGACCGCCGCCTGCCATTCCTCACGTGACACGGAGATCGGGTCGTCGGGCGCAGGATCGGGATCGAACGGAACCTTGAAGAACCCGGCGATCCTGCGCAAGCACAGGTAGCCGGCGCGCAAGCAGAACTCCGCCTGCACGTCCCTCGGGATGTCCACGGTCGACAGGGTCAGCGCGGCGCTGTCGAGCACGGCGCCCGCCGCGGTCACCCAGCTGTGGTCGGGCTGCGGCGACCGGAAGAACACGAGCGAGGGCAACGAGGTGTGGCTCTCCTCCACGTCGACGTACCAGCGTTCCCACTCCAGCCAGACGGCGCCGAGTTCGCCCATGCGCTCGAGCGTCCAGTGCCGCCAGACCATCTCGCGTGCGGACGGCGGGGAGCCGGCCCGCACCTCGAGCGCGGTGACGCCGACCTCGCGGCGCGAATACGCGGAGTAGATCGCAGGGAGGTACGTGATCAGCAGCGCGAGCAGGAAGAGACCGATCGCCGCTTCGGTGAACACGAGGAGCGTTGCCGGCACCCCGGACGGATGGGCGAAGCCGAGGGTGAACAGCGACGAGCCGGACAAGGTGAACGCCTCACGGACGGAGAGACCGTCGCCGACGAAGATGAGCGTATAGCCGACGAAGACCAGGACGAGCCAGACCCCGAGCGTCACGATGAGGCTGATCGGTGCGTAGGTGGCCAGTCGACGGTCGCGGCGTTCGTAGGAGAGGCTCCGCGGCGCGATCACGAGGTAGATCCGCCGCATCGTCAAGAAGACCCATCGCGTGATGCGCGATGCCGACGCACGGGGCAGGATCACCGTCTTGATCGCGGAACCCAACGTCGCCACGACGATGAACAGACCCGCGGCCGCGGCAAGCACCCGGAGCACTTCGTCCATCAGTCGATGCTAGCCGAGCTGCTCGAGCCCTCGTCCGTGGCGGTCAGCGGCCGTAGGGACCGTCGACCGACGCGACCCAGGCGCCGCACCGGGCGGCGAGGTCGAGTGAGGCGCCGACGTCGAGACCGGCGCCGAGCCCCGCGGTGAGCCCTCCCGCGAACGCGTCTCCGCAGCCGTAGGTGTCCCGGACGGGGCCGGGGGGCTCGACGGCGTCGTACTGCCCTCGGCTCCCGTCGCGCGCCTCCCAACGTCCGCCGGCGCCGCGCTCGGTCGCGACGATGAGGTCGGGTCGAGGCGACAGGTCGCCTTCCTCGTAGCGCTCGCCCTCGTCGAGCCGACTCTGCAGGAGTGCGTCGAGCGACACCTTCGCCTCACGGAGCGTCGCGAGTGCCCGCGCGGTGGCCGTCAGGATCCGGGCACGCCGGGCGGCGCGAACGGCGCCAACGTCACCGGCCGTGAAGTACACGGCGTCGAAGTCGAGGTCCGACCACCCGAAGGGATCGTCGCCGCGAGGCCCCATACGGTCTCCGATCACGGTGATCGTTCGTTCACCGCTGCCGTCGAGGTGAACGATGACCCGGCGCTGCGGCTGACCCTCGCGGTAGATCGCCTGGACGTCGACACCAAGGCCCCGCAGCTCATCGGCCGCACGATGACCGAGCTCGTCGTCGCCGAGAACGGTGAGGAGCGTCGCGTGACCGGCGAGCCGCGCGAGCTGGACGGCGGTCACGGCTCCGCCTCCGGCAGGGGCCTCCCATCGGTCGGTCACGTGCGTGATCTCGCCGGCAGTCGGGAGATGGGGTACCCGGAGGAACTCCGCCCACTCGACGTGCCCCACGACCGCCAGGCGGAGCGACCCGAGCCGTTGCCGAAGTGTCGGCTCCAGATCGTGGCCCGCGAGCATGTGGCCTCGTCGTCAGGATCCGTCGGGGCTTGGGACGGGGTCGGCGTTCGGTTCCGATGCCGACCGCACGTCTGGATACGTGGTCGCGGATAGCACCGTTGATGGGGGTGACTCGCCGTCCGACGTCACGGCGACGACGCGATAGTAGTAGGTGGTCGCAGAGGCCAAGCCGGCATCTGTATAGGAGGTCACGTCCAGGCCGGTCGTCCCAGTCTCGGTCCAGCCGCTCGCTCCATCCGGCGACCGCTCGATGCGGTATCCGAGTTCACCGTCCACGTCGCTCCATTCCAGATCGATGGACGTGGCCGAGCCCGTCGCCGAGGTGAGCACGGGCGCGGTCGATGTGTCGACCGTCGTCGTGGCAGAGACGACGTCGGAGGTGGAAGCGTCCTGGCCCTCCACGAAGGCGACGACGCGGTAGTAGTACGTCGTCCCGGAGGACAGCCCCACGTCGGTGTATTGGGTCTGCCACCGTCCGTGGAGGCGACGGTGTTCCAAGCCACGGTGTCGATCGATCGCTCGATGTCATAACTGGCCGCGCCGCTGACCGGCGCCCACTCCAGCCGGATCGCCGTTGTCGACGCCGGGAGAGCGGTGACGGCCGACGGCGCTCCCGCTTCGGTTCCCGCATCCGCCGCCGATGACGCCGACGAGGCCGCTGATGCCTGGGGACTCGCGACGCCCTGCGACGACGTCGGGTGCTGCGATTGGGGTGCTCGGAGCCGGGGTCCGTACCGGGTGGGACGACGGTAGCGTCGGTCGGCGCGCCCTGGAACGATGAACCGGCACTCGATGCCTGCGTTCGAGCCGATGGTGCTGCGGCGGTGAGCACCGACGTCGTGACGATCAACGCGACCAATCCGGTGAACCCGGCTACCAAACGCGGCCAGATCGGGCGGGTCTCGGGCGCGTAGGGCAAGCTCACCACGAAACCCCGGCGTACCAGTTCACGACGCGTTCGCGCGATCTGGAATCGGCGGTTCAAGCCGATGAACGCCAGCACGCCGATGAGGAGCACGCTCGGTGCGAGTATGCCGAGGAGCACCCAGACGATGACTCTCACGCAAAGAAACTACACGGCCGAGGGTGCGGTTCACCCGCGTCGCGACGCCGCGTGTCTTTCGGGCCTCAGATGCGTTTCGTAGCAGCCTTCTGTACGGTGTGCTCCGAGGCGACTGAGGAGGGAACGGCATGACGGCGAAGTCCGCGTTCAGCGACGAGGGGTGGAAGACCGTGCTGGCAGGACCGACGAGCGCGGGCATGATCGTGCTCTTCGCGCAGAGCGGTGGTACGTGGAGCGAGACGTGGGCGATGTCGAAGGCGTACACGGAGGCCCGCCAGCAGCACGGCGAGAGCGAGCTCCTGGACGAGGTCGTGTCGTCGAAGCCGAAGATGGAGCGCCCGAACGCCCGAACACCTGAGGAGATGCGGGAAGGCTGCCTCCAGCAGATCCGCGACGCGATCGGGGTGCTGGACGGCGTCGCCACACCGGAGGAGATCGACGACTACAAGCGGTTCATCGTGGGTCTGACCCACAAGGTCGCGGCCGCGCATCGGGAGGGCGGCCAAGACGTCAGTCCCGCCGAGAGCGATGCGATCCAGGCGATCGCGGACACGCTCGGCGTGCCGGCCACCGACTAACCGCGGCCTATCTTCGAGGAGCCGTTAGGCTCGGAGGTAGGCGCCGGGCTACGAGCCTCCCGGGCCGGATGACAATCGACCGAGGCTCGGTCGGGAGGTCAACCGTGAAGAAGCTCCTCTTCTGGACGGCGGTCATCGTCGGGATCGCTCGCAGCGGTCGCCGTGATCATGAATCGTCGCTCGGGCGGCGACGAGGACTCGTGGCAGGGGTACCTGGAGGACTCCAAGGGAGTCGCGAAGGATGCGGTCGACGCCGCCGCTGACGGCACCAAGGACGTGGTCGATCTCACGGCGGACACGTCGAAGGACGTGGCCGAGAAGGCCAAGCGCGCCACTTCGTAGCGCGCGGTTAGACGTCCTCCCGCACGATGCGGACCACAACCTCCGCGGTGGGGTGATCGTTCGAGCCATTCGATCGCAGCTTCCGGAGGATGAACGCGACCAGAACCGTGGTCCCCAGGACGAGCCCAGCCACGCTCTTCGCCGACCGTAGAGGGGCCGGGAGCCGGGCCTCCAGGTCTCGCAGATCATCCGCGAGCTTCTGTCGAGTCGCCTCGATCTCGGTCACCTTGAGATCTGCTGCCGCGCCCATCGCCCATCCTCCTTCAAGGTCTCGCGGATCTGCACGCCCGGTTCGGGAGCCGTCCGCAGGGTGCGGCGCCCGATCAGCACGAGGACACCGGCGACGATCAAGAGCAGCACGGTCACGACCAGGATCGCCGCCCACACCGGCAGGACCACCGCAAGCCCGGCCGCGGCCGTCGCGGCGGCGAAGCCGATCGCGTACATCCCCACGACGCCCGCCGCGGCGAACATCCCCGCACCACGGCCACGGACCGCCACGGCCTCGGTCGCCTCGATCTTGGTGAGCTCCACGTGTTGGCGGGCGAGCGTACGGAGCCCGTCCACCGCGGACGCCACCACGGTGCCGAGCGGCCGTCGCCCTTCACCCATCGACGGAGTCGACGTCACCTCCGGTGGGCTCCCTCCGTTCTCGCTTCGAGTGCTCATGAGCCAGAACCTCCCTCCTCGACAGTGCTCGCCAGCCTATTCCTGATGGCCAGTCGAGCGCAGCGAGATCCGCGCGCCCATCGGGGCGGAACGTCCTACGATGCGCCCGTGGCCTGCGTCGCGTGTGGCTCCGACCTTCCCGAGGGCGCCCGCTTCTGCCCGACGTGCGGCGCCGAGCAGGCTGAGCACCAGGAGGAGCGGAAGCTCGTCTCGATCCTGTTCGTCGACATGGTCGGTTCGACGGCGCGTGCCGACGGCGCCGACCCCGAGGACGTCCGCGATCGCAACCAGCTCTACTTCAACGACGCGCGCAAGCGGATCGAGCACTACGGCGGCATCGTCGAGAAGTACATCGGTGACGCCGTCATGGCGGTCTTCGGGACGCCGCTCGCGAAGGCCGACGACGCCGAGCGGGCCGTCCGCGCGGCGCTGTCGATCATCGACGGCATCCACGAGCTGAACCTCGAGCACCCCGGCCTCGATCTCGAGCTCCGGGGCGCGGTGTGCACCGGGGAGGCCGTCGTCGCGATCGACGCGGCGCCCGGCGAGCCGCTCGCGACCGGCGACGTCGCCAACACCGCCGCGCGTCTGCAGAACGCGGCACCTCCGGGCGGCGTGCTGATCGGGCATCAGACCTACGAGCTGGTCCGGCACTCGTTCGAGCTCACGGAGCTCGAGCCGATCCGAGCGAAGGGCAAGCGCGAGCCGGTCCGAGCCTGGCGCGTGCTCGCTCCACTGGACGCACCCGGGGCCCGCCCCGTGTCCGGCACCCCGTTGGTCGGTCGCGACGACGAGCTCGAGATCCTCACCCGCGTCTGGGAGCGAGCCGTCGACGCGTCCCGGCCGCACCTCGTGACGATCCTCGGCCCGGCCGGGATCGGCAAGACGCGTCTCGGGCGCGAGCTGTCGCGACGGGTCGAGACGACCGGCGGTGTCGCGCTCTGGGGCCGGAGCCTCCCGTACGAGGAACGCTCCCCGTACCGCGCGGCCGGCCAGATCATCCGGAAGGTCGCCGACATCTACGAGAACGACGGCGTCGATGTCGCGCGCGACAAGCTCGCGGCGTACGGTCTCGTCGCTGTTCCCCGAGGCCGAGGCGGACGAAGCGACGCGATACCTGAGCGTGGTCCTCGGCCTCGGGCTGGACGAACCGCCGGACGAGGTGGTCCACCTCCGGTTCGCGGCGCGGATGTTCGTCGAGCGTCTCGCGGCGCGTGAACCGATCCTCGTCGTGTTCGAGGACGCGCACTGGGCCGACGCGCCGCTCCTCGAGCTGATCGACTACCTCGTCTCGCACGTGCGCGATGCGCGCGTCGTGTTCCTCGCGCTCGCGCGACCGGAGCTGTTCGAAACCAGTCGTACGTGGGGCGGAGGCATGATCGGCCAGACCACGCTTCCGCTCGACCCGCTCACGTCGGACCAAGCCGTGACCGTCGCCACGGCGCTGCTCCCCGAGGTGGGCAACGACGGCGATCGAGCGCGTCGTGGCTGCCGGGGAGGGGAACCCGTTGTTCCTCGAGGAGCTCGCGGCCTCGGTCACCGACGAGGCCGGGCCCGAGGAGCTGCCGACGACCGTGCTCGCGGCGATCGCGGCGAGGATCGACGCCCTCCCGCCGAACCCTCGGGCGGTGCTTCTCCACGCCTCGGTGATCGGACTCACCTTCTGGCGCGACGTGCTCACCGCCGTGATGCCGTCCGACGGTGTCGTCGACGCGCTGGACGCGCTCGAGGACCGCGGGCTGATCGTCCGGCACCCGCAGAGCACGGTCGCCGGCGACGTCGAGTACGGCTTCAAGCACATACTGATCCGCGACGGTGCGTACGGGACGATGCCGCGCGCGGGGCGCCGGGAGCTCCACGGCGCGATCGCGCGTTACCTCGAGGATGTGCTCGCGGCCAGGCCCGACCTCGGGTGGCTCCTCGCGCACCACTGGACGGAGGCGGGTGATCCGGCGCGAGCGATCACCTATCTGCTGGCGGCCGCCGAGCGCGCGCAGGATGCCCTGGCGGTGGACGAGGCATACGACCTGCTGACCCGAGCGTTCGACCTGACCGAGGACGAGGCGGAACGGCGGCGCATCCTGCTCCGCCGGGGCGACATGCTGGCGAAGGTCGGCGAGTACGCCCGCGCGGACAAGGAGCTCACCGCGCTCCTACCCGACCTCGACGGCCGTGAGGAGGTCGAGGGCCTGCTCTCGCTCGGGCTCGCCCTGCATTGGACGGAGCAGACCGAACGGACGGAGCAGACGTCGCAACGCGCGCTGACGCTCTCGCGGGAGCAAGGCTTCGACGACCTCGTGCCGATCGGGCTGTCGCTGCTCTCCGCGTCGCACGCGATGCGCGGTGAGCGCGGCGACGTGGCGCGATCGCTGGAGCTCGGCAAAGAGGCTATGGACCTGTGGCCGGAGGGGCAGTATCCGGACGAGTTCGCGCACCACCTCCACATCTACGCCAACCCGATGTATTGGAGCGGCCGGTACGAGGAGGCGTACGAGCTGTCGATGCAGGCGAAGTCGTTCGGCGGGCTCGCGGCGAACAGCGCCGAGTTCGTGCTGCGCGGTTCCGGCATGACGGGGCTCGCGCTCGCGGGCATGGGGCGCTACGAGGAGGCGCTGACGGCCTCGGAGTCGGCGATCGAGACCGCGCAGCGGCTGGGTCGGCCCGCCAACGTCGTGCTCAACTACTCGACGTTGACCCTGCGCGAGATCTTCGCGTTGGAGGAGGCGCGCGATCGGAGCCAGCTCGTCGCCGATCGTCTCGGCCCGTCGGACTTCAACATGCCCTGGATGAACGCCCGTGCCGACCTGATCGCCGCGGAGCTGCTGCTGGGTGAGCTCGGCACCGTGGAGCGGCTCTGGCCGTCCGCGTGGGACGACGCGCAGGAGGTCCAGGCGTGGGAGCACTGGCTCGTGTCGGGGCGGTTGGCGATCGCGCGGGCACAGCTGGAGCTCGGCGCCGGCAGGCTGGACGACGCGGTGACCTGGTCGCGTCGCGCGCTCGAGCTGGCCCAGTCCGGTGGACGTCCGAAGTACGAGGCGATCGCGTTGCAGACGCTCGGTCAGGCGCTGACACGACAGGGGCTCGCCGAGGACGCGGTCGGGGAGCTTGAACGAGCCGTCGCCATCGCGGACGAGCTCGGGTCGCCGCTGGTGCGGTGGGAAACCCGCGCAGCGCTGGCGTCCGCGGAACGAGTGGCCGGTACGGACCCCGACCCTCGGTTGGGCGAGGCCGCCTCGATCGTCGGTGAGGTTACGGCGTCCCTCGCTCCGGAACGTGCGAACGCGTATCTCGCGGCACCTTCCGTGCGGGCGGTTCTCGAGGCGTAGAGGTCTCTGGCCCCCGCGCGACGATTCGTCCTTCGGCGAGACCCGTCAGCGGATCACCGTCAGTCCTCTTGCTCCTCCGCTTCGCGGCGATCGAGCGCCTCGCGGCGCATCCCCTGGACGATGTTGTCACCGCGGGCCAGCGTCGCCTCCGCCTCGAGGATCTGGGAGAGGTAGAGCCGGATGCCCCGACGGGCGACCCACGCCAAGGGGCGCTCCATGTCGTCTGCGACCGCCTGGAGCGCGCGTAGATCCCGGGGGCTCAGCTGGACCATGAGCCGCTCAGTCAGCCGTTCCTCTTGGTCGCCCATGAGATGAGCCTACCACCGCCGCAGAGCCTTTGCATTCCCTCCACACCTCTGGTAGTCTCTGCGTTGCGCAGCGCTACAGAGCGCAGCACGACTAGCTCGGGACTCTGGCCCATCACTACGAACGAAGGGAACGCAATGCGACACAGGAAGCTCGCGGCGTCATCGCGACGCTCCACCGCGTCCACGCACCTCGTGGGCGCCATGCATGGCCGATGATCGTGGGCATACTCGCGCTCGTCCTGCCCCGGCCGCATCGGCCGTCGCAGGGTCCACCGTCTACGACAGCAACCGGCTCAACGGCCGCTCGAACGTCCCGACGTGGGCTTCGAGGCCACCTCGACGTCCGAGGCGGTGACAGGTTCGACCTGGCGTAACAGACCGCCCGCTTGCGAACGTGACCGTAACATGAGTGACTGGCCGTGTTCGCGGACTACTCGTCCGACGTTCGGTACTCGGGCGACGCGAGAACTGGACGCACCGATCCGGTCAACGTCTACAGCGACCACCTCACGGCTGGCGTGCCGGACACGCTCCTGGGCTCAGTTACGCAGACCGTCACGATCCGTGACGTCCGTAGCCGACCCCGCATGCCTGAACCCCACCGCGTGTCCCGCGAGTCCCTCGACGCTACAACGGTGCGCGTTCGACCCGTTCGACATGAGCGGCCGAGCGTCGCCTACCGAGACCAGGTCATCGTCGGTCACGCCTCCTACGACCGCCGACCCACGTGCACGGACGCCAATCGGTTCGGCTCGGGCCGTGCAACTCCCTGAACGTCGAGTTCTCGCTTCGATCCCGGATGACGGTGGCTCGACGTGAACGGTGGACCAACGTCGTGTTCGGCACGGCTCGATCGCGAGGTTCGACGCGGACGACGAGCTCGGCGACCGCTGGCACTTCGTGAGGACACATGGTCCGAACGGGACCGCGATCGAGATCCGGCCACGTACGACCTTGGGCGCATGCCCGGTGGGCACGACCGGCGCACTCACCGTCTACAGCTGTTGGCCAACTGCACCACCGACCGCACGATCGATCGTGCCGCAGACAGGCGGCTCGATCTTCAACGTGAACGGCTTCTCGATCACAGGTGTCGACCCGGTCGGGGGCCTTTCTCGGCGCAGTTGTCCAAGCCGCGGCAGGTTCCAACCCCATCACCGTGCTGACGGGCACGTCGAACCTCCAAACGTTTGTGACGCTGGTGACCGTGCACGACGGCGGTTCGTCGGGCGTTGGTCATGACACATGGGCGCACACCGTGGGCGACTGTGGGACTCCTGGTACGAACTACCCGATCACCGCTGGCAACCTGACGGTGTTCGGCGGCTAAGACGAAACGGTTGAGGCAGTCGGCCGGGCGTGCCACCACGGGCGCCCGGCCGCTTGCTGTCTAGGCCCAGGCCCTCGGCCGGCCACGCTGGCGGCCTCAACAGAAAGGTGGACTCAGATGCGCAAGATCACGATGAGCACGCTTCTGGCGGCCGTCGTCGCTCTAACCATGGTTGGTGCTGGACCAGCCGGGGCCGCGACGTCGTTCAGCAACTGTGATGCGATGCACAAAGTTCGTCCCTACGGGGTAGCGAAGTCGGCAAAGGCAGCGAGGAAGCAGGTCAACAGCGGCCACTACAAGCCGTACGTGAGCCTGACCATCTACCGCGCGAACGCAAGCCTTGATGCCGACAAGGACGGCACCGCCTGCGAGGTCTCCAGCTAGCGTCCGAGCGGGTCGAAGACAGTGTGTGATCGTGTGATGGAAGGGGTGAGGCCGATGAAGTCGAGACTCAGCGCTGCGGGTTTGTTGGCGTTCGTCCTTGTCCTGCTCATCTCGCTGCCCGCCGAAGCTGCCACGGTTCGTGTCAGGGAGATCCTCCCGAAGCTGCACGTCCGGACTGAATCGAACACGGGATACGACCGGTCGAAGTTCAAGCTCTGGATCGATGCAGATGGCGACGGGTGCGACACGCGGGCCGAAGTGCTGATCACCGAGTCACAGAGGAGCACCACGAGGACGTCCGGATGCACGGTCGTCTCCGGCCGGTGGACCTCTCCCTTCGATCAGAAGACCTGGTGGAGGGCGAGCGATGTCGACATCGATCACCAGGTTCCGCTCGCTGAGGCGTGGGGTTCGGGCGCGAGGCGCTGGTCGGCGACGCAGCGCATGCGCTACGCCAACGACTTGAAGTACGCCCACTCGCTCAACGCGATGACCGACAACCTGAACTCGTCCAAGGGAGACGGTGATCCGGCGCAGTGGTTGCCGCCGTCGTTCCGCTGCAAGTACGTGACGTGGTGGATGCAGGTGAAGTACCGGTGGCGCCTGTCCATAGATTGGCGCGAGAAGGCGGCCATCAAGCGGATCGTTTCCGTCCCTGCCTGTGGGCGGATCAAGATCAAGCTCGCGCCTCGAGCACCGAAGGATCCCGGGAACGGCGGTGGGGGGAGCTGCGATCCTGCCTATCCGACGGTGTGCATCCCACCGCCTCCGCCCGACCTCGACTGTGGCGACATCCCGTATTCGAACTTCAAGGTGCTACCGGCAGATCCGCACAACTTCGACGGCAACAACGACGGCGTTGGCTGCGAGTCCTAGCTAGGGCATCGAGGAACGCCTCGGCAGGTCGGGCCGCGGCGGCACGGCCAGGCGCAGCTAGGTTCGAGTCCAAGTTGAATGGCGGCCGGTCCCGTGTCCCCGCGAAACTCAACGGGCTTAGAAGGACCGCTTGAAGAAGGTCGAATAGATGTACCCCTTGATGTTTCCACTAAAGCTGCCGGTGAGCGGAATCGTCTCGAAACTGACCATCTCCCAATTAGCCGCTCCCAGCGAGTTGAGCTTCACCTCAAATGAGGCGATCTCTTCAGCCTGCTTCTTTCGAGACCACCGCTCGATCACTGAAACGCTTTCGACCTTGTACTCCCACGACATCAGCGGCACCTCCTTGGGCCCGTTCAATCCAGGTCGCTTTGATACGGGCCATTTGAGCCTATTCGCAGCTGAGCCCAAGTTGCATCCGAGCCGAACTCGCGCCAGCCTTAGCCGATGCATCTCTACAGCGGTTCAACGCATCGACTTCGTCTCTGACGCAACCCGGAACAAGATTGCCGGAAAGCTAGAGGCGGCCTTCTTCCAGTACTTCCGGTACTCGCCGGGCCAGAGTGAGGTCCGCTCGTGGCAAAACTCACTCCGTGCGATGGCTTCTGTGGTCGAGCTTGCGAGCTTCGGACGACAACGGGATCGTCGTCGAACTGCAGCTTCCCCTCTCGTCGCGTCGATTGGACTGCCTGCTGACCGGACACGACACGGCCGAGAAGGCCCAGGCGGTGATCGTCGAACTGAAGCAATGGGAGTCGGCGGGATCGTCAGAGATCGACGACTGCGTAACCACGTTTGTCGGTCAACGCGTGCGAGATGTCCTGCACCCATCGAGGCAGGTCGGGAACTACGCGCGGTACTTGCAAGATGTGCAAACCACGTTCAGCGAAGGCTCCGTCGGGCTCACCGCGTGCAGCTATCTCCACAACATGCCCTACGACCCGGACGCCGAGGTCTTCGCGAAGAAGCATCGCAAGCTGGTCGAGCGATTCCCCGTATTCGTCGGCGATCAGGTCGATCTGCTTGGCCGACTTCCTCACTGCCCAGCTTGCCGAAGGCGATGGTGGACCGATTCTGGACCAGGTCTTGAAGGGCAGGTACCGGCCGCACAAGCGTCTGCTCGATCACACGGCGCGAGGTGATCCGGCGAGAGCCGGCGTACACCCTGCTCGACGAGCAGCAGGTCGCCTTCAACCACATCCTCGGGAGGGTCCGCGATCGACAACGCAGCTCGGAACAAACTGTGTTCCTCATCAAGGGCGGGCCCGGCACGGGCAAGTCGGTGATTGCGGTGAACCTCCTGGCGGAGCTCTCAGCCGAGGGCTTCGCCACCCAGCACGCCACCGGCTCGAAGGCGTTCACTGAGAACCTTCGTCGCGTCGTCGGGCCGCGCGCGGCGGCGCAGTTCGGCTACTTCAACGGATTCGCCGGCGCCGAGCCTCAGATCCTCGATGCGATCGTCTGCGACGAGTCGCATCGGATCCGCGAGAACAGCAACAGCAGGTTCACGAAGAAGGACCGTCGTTCCGATCTGCCGCAGGTCGAAGAGCTGATGCAGGCGGCGAAGGTGAGCGTGTTCTTCATCGACGACTTGCAGGTGGTTCGGCCGGGCGAGGTTGGGAGCAGCTCAGTTGATCACGCAGACGGCAGCGCGTCTTGGTGTGCCCTGTTCGAGCACGAGCTCGAGGCGCAGTTCCGGTGCGGTGGCTCGGAGGCGTTCGTTGGATGGGTCGAGAACACGCTCGAGCTTCGGCGGAACCAGTACACGATGTGGGATCCGAGCGAAGAGTTCGACTTCGACGTCGTGGACTCGCCTCAAGAGCTCGAGATGCTCATCCGCGCGCAAGGCAGACGAAGGTGCGTCGGCGCGCCTCTCCGCGGGGTTCTGCTGGAAATGGTCCGACCCGCGTCGACGACGGGACGCTCGAACGCGACGTCACGATCGGGGAATGGTCGATGCCCTGGAACGCGAAGCCTGACGCGGGGAAGCTGGGAAGGGAATCCCGAAGTCCAACTACTGGGCCAGCGATCCGGGCGGGATCGATCAAGTCGGCTGCGTCTACACGGCGCAAGGGTTCGAGTACGACTACGCCGGGCGTGATCTTCGGCCGCGACCTTGTCTGGCGTCCGCGGAAAGGCTGGGTAGGTCAGCCCGAGTTCTCGCAAGACACGATCGTGAAGCGAGCGGGGAAGGATCTGGCCGTGTTCACTGACCTTGTGAAGAACACCTACCGCGTTCTGCTCACTAGGGGTTTGCGTGGCTGTTTCGTGTACTTCGAAGACGATCAGACGCGCGACTTCGTGCTTTCCAGGGTCGAATGGGGCGAGGAATAACGGGTCTGGCTGTCCTATGACCGCGTGGGGTGAGCTTGCCACCATCCCTGCCCTCACGCATGCTGCCCGGATGACATCCGCCGACGTCGATGCGGAATTCCGCTCATCTGCGTTCGCTTTCCTCGACCAAATCACCGAGCGAACCGGTGGATTGGTGACGCGCGCCGAACTAGAGCAGTTTGAGTTCGATGGACGCCCGGCACCCTTGATTGAGCGACAGCGGGGGATTCGCAAGGTTGGGTGGCTCGACGCAGCCGTCAGCATCTTGACGACCTTTGTCCGAGATCCAACCAAAGCGCCTTATGACGACCGGATGGGCGAGGATGGCTACCCGCGGTACAAGTGGCGCGGTACCGACGGCACGACCTACGACAACCGGGCGCTCCGCGTAGCGATGACGGAAGGAAAGCCCCTCATCTGGTTGGTCGGCGTGGCGCCTGGCACGTACGAGGCGCATTACCCGGTCTGGCTCGTGGGAGAGGAACCTGAGGAGCATCAATTCGTCTTGGCGCTCGAGCAAACGATGCGGGAGCAGTGGGGCAGCGACCTGTTCCATCCGGCTGATATGGCTCTGCGTCGCAAGTATGCAGAGGCCACTGTTCGTCGCCGGCTGCACCAACGTCTATTCCGAGATCGCGTTCTCCTGGCCTACAGAAGGCAGTGCGCACTGTGCCATCTTCGGCATCCAGAGCTGCTAGACGCCGCGCACATCAAGGAGGACTCGGACGGGGGCGAGCCAATCGTGCCTAACGGAGTAGCAATGTGTGCCATTCATCATCGTGCGTTCGACTCCCACGTTGTCGGTGTGAGACCCGACTACGTGATTGAGGTCAGGCCAGATGTGTTGGTCGAGCAGGATGGGCCCACGCTGCAGTTCGCTTTGCAGGCGATGCACAAAACGAAACTGGATGTGCCGCGCCAACTTGCTGCCCGGCCAGACCCGCTCCTGCTCGAGGAGCGCTGGCAGCGCTTTCAAGCAGCGAGCTAGCCTTCTGAGCGTCGGTCAGGGCCCTCACCGGTATCAACGGCTGGCGGGGGCCTGGAGAGAACCTCGAACGCGCACGTCACAAATCCGAGGAGGACGGCCCTTCGGGATGGATGTGAGCCAATCCCGGACGCAGTTGCCTGGTTCTTGGGACGTATTCGACAGCGTCAGGGCACTCGTCGGCGGAGAGCTCGCCCGCGCAGATGAGGCACTTGTCCCAGCGATAAGCTTCGACTCTAGCCCTCAGAGGATAACTTCCCAGCCACAACCCTCTTCGCCAGGTGCGCGCTAACCGATTGGGCCGGCGACGGCAACGGGCAGTATCTCGAGATCGGCGCCCGTGTCAGCCTCTATCTCAACCTGACGCTTCACGGCGTGCACCGAAATGACGCACGAGTCCCGACCGGGTGCCTCGAAAAGATCGTTTCCTTGAGCGCGTCGAACAGGCGGTTCAGCAAGTTATCGATGTCGGTGCCGTGCTGGATAGAGCGATAGTTCATCGGGTGGAGGTGGAACGTCACGTTGACGATGCACGCGTCCTCGACCCGCCCGAGATGCTCAGTGGCCGACTTCACGCAACTGGTCCAGCCCTGTGCACCGGCGCTGCCGTGACCCTTCCCCCCGTATGGCACGCCCTTGATGAACGTCCGGATGTAGCGTGGCGACCCTGTCATGGTGGCGAGGCTACGCTCGGGAAAGGAGCCAAACAACGAGCCGAGTCCCAATTTCAGGAGACAGATAGGCCACAGCACGACTGAGCCCCAAGCCGGGTGAGTACGGGTCGCGGCACTGTGGGCGTTGAGTTCTGCCACCGCGTTGAGGAGCAAATAGGCAAGTACGGTCTCGTAGCGGGGCCGATCGCTGGTGTTCACAGCAGCAGACACGGAGGACTCGCCTTCCTCATCGCGGTTCCGAAACTGCACCGGGTCGCTGTCGACTCGCGAGCTACTCCGCGCCTTGCTCCACCGTCTCCGAGATGGCGCGCTCCAGGGCCTGCGCGACCATTGCCTATATCGTCCGGGACATGAGCGACCTCGGGGGATTCGATCCGACGTTCGACTTCAGGACCGACGCGGGCGGAGGTGACCCTGACTCCACCAGTCCGACGCTCAGGGCGATACCACAAGCTCCTCTGGAGCAAGCCGCTGCCGAGCGGTGCGCCCTTCGATCTGGATGACACGACGCCGGGTGCCTACCTGCACCACCTGTCCGAGCGAGGCGAGTTCTGCCTCGCAGCGATGCGGCTATGCCGACCTTCATCAGGTATCCGGAGATATCGGCATGGCCCGGTCAGATCGACATCATCCCGCTCATTCCAGAGTCCGAGCGGGAGCAGTTCGACACCGTCACGTACCAGATGGGCGGCATGATGCTGTTCCCGGCAGGCAGATCGACGGTAAGACGACCATCAACCAAGAGCGCGGGTTCAATCCGCAGATCGCCGACCGGCTCGACCTGACGGTGGAGTGCATACGACTGCACTACCTCGGCGAGACCAGCCCTCTTGCTGAGGTCCTTATCCGCTACGGGGACTTCTTCGCACTCTTCGAGGACTTCAACGGGTACACCGACTTCTTCCTCTTGCAGGACCTCGTGTCCGACGACTCGTCGGCGGTGAAGTTCTTCATGCCGTTCGCCGACTTCGGGACGTCACCCGCTTCCCCCAACCGTCGAGGTGTATCAGGACTATCGCCGGACGCGATCGCGTTCGTCGAGGCGCGGAATCACCGGATGGCTGAGTACGCTGCCGGCCGTTGACCCTCGGATCGATCGGCACTCAGCCGCAATTCCCGTCCCGACTTTCGAGCTCGGGAGTGCGATCGCCAGGCTCGCTCGATAGTGGGGGCCAAGGACGTGAGGACAGCCGCGGCATCGAGAGCGGCTCGTATGCCGGCGGCCTGTTCGTCTGCCGATGCCTCCCTTATCGATCGAGTCGACGAGGAGGCGGCAAGAAGCTGACTTACCAGTAACAACAACCATGATGCTGTCGGTCTCCAGGGATCTGCTCGAGACACTCCTCCAGCTCGGGGACCCGATCCCCTGCTCGCGGGATGGAGAGGTCGACCGCCCCCATGCCGGTCTTGTGGACGAGACCCCAGCCGCGCGGGAGTCTCGATGGATTGAAGAAGACCCAGCCACCCTTCGCGCTCCCTACCTGTGGTGGGTTCGCGTTCAGTGACGGGGAGTAGGCACAGCCCTAGACGCGCCGGGTTCGACTCGCGAGACTGGCGGCATGCCGGATGACGACGTCCCGGATTGTTGCTTCGACGAGTGGGCCGCAAGCAACGCGAAGCAGGCGAGGACGAGCGAGACGACGGCCGCCGATCACCGCGGCGCTGCTCAACGCGTTGGACCAGGTCGGCCTCGAGGGTCGCACCGTGCTCGACGTCGGGTGCGGCACCGGGGATCTCGCACTCGCCGCCCTCGGACGCGGAGCACGCTCGGCAGCCGGCTTCGACCTGGGCGCGGGCGCGATCGCGAACGCCCGCGCGCTCGCGCAGGAGCGAGGTCTGTCCGAACGTGCCACGTTCCAGGTGGGCGACGGGACGCAGGTCGCGCTGCCGAGGTCCGACGTCGTGGTGTTGAACCGCGTCGTGTGCTGCTATCCCTCGGCGGACGCGTTGCTCGCCAATACCTTGGGCGCGGCCGGCAACGTCTTCGCCTTCACCGCTCCGGTCGACCGTGGTCTGATGGGCCTGTACAACCGGGTCCTCTGGCTTCTCGGGAACGGCTGGTACGCGCTACGTACCAAGAAGTTCCGCGGGTTTCGTGTGTTCATCCACGACCTCAGCGCGATCGAAGCGCGCATCGTCGGAGCTGGCTTCCGTCGAGTGGCTCGGGAGCACAGTCGCCTCGTGTGGGACCTGCGCGTCTACACGCGCGACACCCAGTAGATCACCGCCAAGGCCTGAATCCGGCGCTTGCGCCAAGCTACGGCTGCGTACTTGAATGGTGTCCTGACTTGGCGTATCCGGGTTTCTGATCGAACCCGGCTGCATGCATCGGGAGGCAGAGATGAAGTCTCGTGTGTCGCGCGTCAAACTCCTGGTACCGCTGGTATCGCTCGGGCTCCTGCTCCCGTTCCTGTCGGCGAGTCCAGCCCTGGGCAGTGGTGCGAGCTCCGTTCGGGCGCTCATGCCGACGCCCGTGCCTTGCAACCAGTCGGTCGGCCGCTGCTGGAAGCCCGCCGTCAAGGCCCGGTGGCAATACCAATTGCAAGGGTCGCCCAGTCCTCGCGGCGGATGTCGCTACGCGAGTACCGGATTCGTCAACATCGGCGTGACGGGCACGTCGTTCGCGACCGGCCGGACTGTTGCACCGACGGTGTTCGACATCGACATCCTGCAGGACGGCAAGTGCTATTCACCGCAGGACTACTCCGTCCTGAACTATGCCGCCGTCCAAGCGTTGCATGTGCGGGGCGCGAGGGTCATCGGTTACATCGATGCCGGGACGGCCGAGACCTGGCGGCCGGACTTCCCGGAGATGCAGGCCTTCGATCAGAGCTGTGACGGATGCCTGTTCGGGAACCCGCTCAGCAGCTTCCCCGATGAATACTGGCTGAACATCAACAACGACATGAGGGGGATCAACCCCAACACAGGCGAGTCCCAGACCACCCGCCGGTTCCTGTTGGAGGAGATGCAGGCCAGGGTGAAGGAAGCGAAGTTGATCGGTGTGGACGCGATCGAGTTCGACGACGTCGACGGCTATCAGAGCCGCTCGGGCCTGTCGATCAGCGCGGGCTCACAACTCAAGTACAACGCCGCGCTGGCGAACCTCGCCCACCGGCAGGGGCTCTCGGTCGGGCTGAAGAACGACCGGGATCAGGCCGCGGCACTGCAGCCCTACTTCGACTTCGGGATCGAGGAGGAGTGCTGGCAATTCGACGAGTGCGGCGCCATGCAGGCCTGGCCGTCCCAGTACGGCAAGGCGGTGTTCGACGTGGAGTACGAGTTGGATCCGGCCGCTTTCTGCCCGCAGTCAAACTCGCCGCAGTTCGATTTCAACTCCATCCGCAAGACCGACGACCTGTTCGATCTCCCGTACACCCCTTGTCGCTAGGCGCCGTCCGGCGGGCGCCGGCTTCGTCGCCGCGGGTCAGCGGGCTTGTTGTGCGTCCGCCTCGTCGGCGAGCTTGAAGCGCTCGGCCGCCTGCTTCTGATCGCCCCGCTTCTCGGACACGCGGGCGAGCGCGCGCCACGTCCATCCGGCGAGTTGGCGCTCGCCGAGCTCCTGCGACAGGCGGATCGCGCGCTGCAGATCTTCCTCGGCCTCGTCGAGCAGGCCCATCTCGCGCTTCGTGACGCCGCGCTCCGCGGTGGCGTCGGCCAGCTCCCACCGCGCGCCGAGGTCGCCGAACGTGGCGATCGCGGCGTCCAGCCGCGGCACGGCGTCGTCGAAACGCCCGAGGTCGGCGTCGACGCGGGCGCGCTGGGTGGTGGTCACCGCGACGCTGAACTGGTCGCCGATCCGATCGGCCAGCTCCTGCGCCTCGACGATCAGCGCGAGCGCGGCCTCCTCCTCGCTTCTCTGCGAGTGGTTGATCGACAGCGACGTCAGCGCGCGCACCTCGGCCCACCGGTCCTCGCCCTCCCGCGCGGTCTCGAGGGCGCGCTTCCAGATGGCCTCGGAAGCGTCGTAGTCGTCTCGGGTCCACGGGACCCACCCTTGGAACAACAGAGAACGTGCGATCGCCCACGGCTCGCCGAGACGCTCCGCGGCGGCCAGCGATCGCGCGAGCATCGCCTCGGCGGCGTCCAGATCCGCGTCCACGTTGATCGCCACGTCCCCGCGGAAGCGAAGCGCCATCGCGAGCGTCCAGTCGTCGTCGAGCTCGGTGCCCAGTTCGATCGCGCGATCGAGCACCTCCGTCGCCGCCGCATATTCGGACAGCCAGTAGCGCGCCTCTCCGATCCCCGCGAGGGCGCGCGCCTCCCGAACGGCCCACCGGTCCTCGGGTCCGACGATCTCGAGCGCACGCAGATAGAGATCCAACGCCGAGCGGCTCTCCATGCGGCGACGAGCACGATCGCCCGCCGCCACCAGCGCGTCGGCCGCCCGATCCGTGGGCTCGCGATCCGCGGGGTCGAGGTCGCGCGCCGCGAGCGCGGCCGCCTCGAGATGGTCGGCCGCCCACGTCAGGGCACCCGCGGCACGCAGCCGCTCGGCGATGACGGTGTGCGACCGTTGACGCTCGCGCTTCGGCAGGCTCGCGTACGCGACGTCGCGCAGGACCTCCTGGCGGAACCGCCAGACGGGCGAGGGTCCGGCGTTCTCCTCGCGCACGATGATCTCGGCGTCGATCAGCTCGTGGAGTTCGCGTTCGCCCGCCTCCGCGACGACCCCGACCTCTTCCAGGTCGAAGTCGTACTGATAGACGGACAGCCGCCTGGCCAGATCGCGTTGCTCGAAGGGCAGGCCGTCGAGGCGCGAGGCGACCATCGCCTTGACGGTCGGCGGGATCAGGGCCTCGCCGTCCTTCGAGGGGCCCTCCCGCAGCAGCATGCCGGTCGATTCCACGATGAAGAAGGGGTTGCCACCGGCGCGGCCGACGACGGTCGCGGCGTGGTCGGCATCGAGCCGGCCGCCGCCGGCCTGTCGTGCCAGCTCGGCGGCCTCGCCCTCGGGCAGCGGCTCGAGGCGTACGCAGACCTGGTTCATGGCGCCGGTTCCCCACGCGGGACGTTCCTCGAGCAACTCGGTGCGCGCCGTCGACCAGCACCAACACCCGGCCCGGGCCGCGACGCCCGCGGGCCGCGATCCGCTCGATCAGATCGAGCATCTGCGGGCGGAGCGTGTGCGCGTCCTCGAACAGCAACGTGACCGGCCGCTGGCTGCGAGAGCCCCTCCAGCAGCGCCAGGAACCCGGAACGCACATCGTTGACGAAGGCCGACTCGTCACGGCGCGGCTCCGAGAGCCCCACGAGCGCCTGCAACCGGTTGGCCGTGTGTGCGTCGGTCCCCGGCACGCAGACCCGGTCGATCAGCTCGCGCAGCCGCTCGGACGGCGACGTCGGTCGTGTCCTCGTCCTCGACGCCGGCGACCGCGCGCACCATGGCGGCCGCGGGCGCGAACGTGGCGCTGTCGGCGCCGATATGGCTCCGCCCGACGAGGACGGTGCCCTCGGGATCGAGCCCGGCCAGGAACTCGGCCGCGAGCCGCGACTTCCCGATGCCCGGCTCGCCCACGATCGTGAACAGCAGTGGCGTCGAGGTCGCGATCACGCGGGAGAACGACTGTCGGAGCATCGCCAGCTCGTCGTCCCTGCCCACGAACGGGATCGTGCGTCGCACCGAGCGTGTGCTGAGCCCCTCGACGGGCGCTGCCGCGAGCGGCTGGGCGAATCCCTTGGCTTCCACGTGCCGCTCGTCGCCGAACGTGACGGCCGCGTCCGTCAGGTTGCGCGTCGTGGCCCCGACGAGCACCTCGCCCGGCGCGGCCGCGGCCTGCAGCCGAGCCGCGGAGTTGACGACCGACCCGGTCACGAGGACCTGGTCCTCGGGCCCGGTCCCCGTGGCGGCCTCGCCCGATTCGATCCCCACCCGGATCTCGAGGGGATCGGGCAACCCGAGCTCCTCGCACAGTCGGCCGACGCGCGCCCGGATCGCAAGGCCCGCGCGCACCGCGCGGAGCGCGTCGTCCTCGTGCACCTGCGGCAGGCCGAAGACCGCCATCACCGCGTCGCCGATGAACTTCTCGGGGCGGCCGCGGAGTGCCACGAGCTCGTCCACGGCGGCGTCGTAGAACCTGCCGAGGACCTCGCGGGCGCGTTCCGCGTCAAGCCGCTGCGAGAGCCCGGTCGAATCGACCAGGTCGGCGAACAAGACCGTGACCATCTTGCGCTCGTCGGTCCCCGTCGCCCGATTCACGAGCGCGCCACAGCTGGGGCAGAAGCGGGCGCCGTCGGGCAGCGGAGAGCCGCAGACGGTGCAGTTCATGGCCTCAGGATAGAGGGCGGGACCGACATGGGTTCGTCGGCCACCAGGGCGTTTGCCGAGGGTTGGCTTGCCGGCCGCCTGCTCGCCCTACGCGAGCGCGAAGGTCTGCCCTTCGTAGCCGAGCTCCAGCTCGAGCGAGCCGGCGCCGACCACCGCCGCGGGCATCCGCGAGCATGGCCTCGAGGTCCGCGTCGGTGTGCATCGGGTCGTGGTGGAACAGCACGAAGCGGTCGACCCTCGCGCGCTCCGCGAACGTCACGGCATCGGTCGTGCTCGAGTGACCCCAGCCGACGCGCTGCTCGTACTCCGACACCGTGTACTGCACGTCGTGGACGAGCACGTCGGCCCCCCGCGCGATGCCGAGGCCCGAGATCCAGCTGTCCTCCATGGTCCGGAGGTCGGTCCCAAGACCGGGCTCGTGGTCGGGGAGGTACGCGAGCGACCGGCCGCCCTCCTCGATCCGGTAGCCGACGGCCGGCCCCGGGTGCTTCACGAGCTCGGCCGAGACGGTCGCGGAGCCGATCGTCCACGGCCGATCGGGCACCTCGTGGAACTGCGGCCGCGACGGCACGTTGCAAAGGTGCACCGGGAAGAACGGCGGTGCGAAGAACGGTGCCAGCCGCTGTTCCAACCCCTTCGCCGGCGCCGGCGGGCCCCAGATGTGGAACTCCACGTTCTGGATTCCAGAACGGCGCGAAGAACCGGAGCCCCTCGATGTGGTCCGCGTGCAGATGCGTGATCAGCAGGTCCACCCGCGGCGGGTGCACGCCCGCCAGCGAGATCCCGTACGGACGGATCCCGGTGCCGGCGTCGAGGATCACCACCGACCCGTCATCCAGATCGAGCACGATGCAGGAGGTCTGTCCGCCGTAGTGGATCGTCTCGGGGCCGGGGGAGGCCAGGGTGCCGCGGCAGCCCCAGATCGTCGCTCGCACCGCTAGCCCTCCACCGGCGGTCGGTCCCAGAACACCGCGACCGCACCGACGATCACGTTCGGTCGCGGGCACAGCGGGAACGCGGTCACCTCGATCTCGCGCTCGACACCGTCGCCGCCGGTGATCCGGATCGGGCGATGGGCAGCGCGACCTTCCCGGAAGGCGATCCCGAGGGGGAGCTCCTCCAAGGGGACGGGCATCCCGTCCAGGTCGGTGGGCTTCCACTCGGTGGCCCATTCACCGGCCCGCAGCTCTCCTGCCTCCGCGTAGGAACGACCGAGCACGGGCTCGGCCGCCTCGTTGAAATAGGCGAGCGTGCCGTCGGCGTCCACGACGAACGCCGGCGTCGCCAGGCGCGAGGTGAGGTCGCGGGCAAGGATCATGACGAGGTTGCGCTGCGTGCTGTCGTCGGCCACGTGCGGACCGTATGCCGTCGGCCCCGGACCTCGCAAACCGCCAGCAGCAGCCCTGTAGTTTCGTTTCGCGGCGTGTGGGTATCAGCGCTCGATGCCCGAACCACACGCGTCCAAGGCGTTCAGCTCCCTGGCAACCTGGCTTTCACGGTGGTTGGGGTCGGTTTGGGCTGTCCTCGTCGCGGCCGTGCTGATCGCCTTCGGCCTGGCGTTTGTCGGGATCGGTGTCACGACCTTGGCCATCAGCGTCGCGACCCTGCTCATGGTGTTCGCCCTGCAGAACGCCGAGCACAAGGACTCCTCGGCTCTTCAGGTGAAGCTCGACGAGATCATCACGCACATGGAGGGCCCGCGCGATCACGTGGCAGGCATCCAGACGAGGTCGCACGAGGAGATCGCAGAGGTGCAAGCCGAGCTGGACGAGGGCCGGGCAGCAAGCACCGCCCCCGCCGTCTAGCTCCCGGCGCGTTCACCGATCGTCGGTGGCGCTGACGGACAAGAGCTCGAATGCTTCCGTGGGTTCGGTCTTGCCCTTGAGATCGGTAGGCCCGAGAGGTCGGACGTCGACGATCACATCAGGCTCCGCGCTCGCCTCGTCCAGCGTGCGACCGCCGATCGTGATGTGTCCGGGCGTGGAGAGTCCCTGCAAGCGGGCGGCGACGTTCGTCGTGTCTCCGATCACCGCGAACGAGCGTTGCGCACCCGCCCCGACGTTCCCGATCACCGCGACGCCGGTGTTCACCCCGACGCGGAACTGCGGCCAGTCATCCGATCTCCGTGCGTCGGCGGATCTGTCCCGGACCGCGATAGCAGCGCGAACGGCCCTCGAGGCGTGGTCGGGCTGATCGCCCAGCGCATTGAACACCACCAGGACCGCGTCGCCGGCGAACCGTTCGATGAAGCCTCCTTCTCGATCGACCACGAACGGAACCACCGCGCCCCAGTATGCGTTCAGCATGTCGATCACCTCCGTGGCCGACCTGCCCTCGGCGAACGCGGTGAATCCCGATAGATCCGCGAAGAGCACCGAGACCTCTTGCTCCGTTCCCCCAAGGTCGGCCAGCTCGGGGTCGGCGCCGAGACGATCGGCGAGCTGCGGCCCGACGTACTGGCGCAGGACGCCGTCCATGCGAGCCAGCTCACGCGCCGCGTCCGTCATGACCGCGACCTCGTGGGTTGTGAAGCCTCGCTCGCGCAAGGCACCAGCCGTGGTGCCGAGCGTGCCTGCGGCATCGGCCTGCACCAGTTCTGCGAGAGCGGACGATTGACGACTGTCGAGCCGTTCCAGCGTTCGTTGCAGGTAGATGCCCCCGAAGATCCCAGACAGAGATGGTGCGCGCCGGTACTCCTGCCGGGCGGCGAACACGATCGTGGCGAAGGCGACCGCCATCAACAGGTGCCATTCCCACCACGACGCCTGCCACGCGCGCCCGAAGGCGATCGCGATCAAGGCCTCTGCGAGGAACACGAACGCAACCGCCACCGCGAGCGGCAGCGGACGTTGGCGTTCCCGGTAGATCTCGAGGTATCGCCACGCGGCGAAGGCGTAGGCGCCGACGCCGAGCGGTAGCAGTGCCAGTACCCACGGTGCTCGTTCCGACTCGATCACCCGGTCGAGCGGTGGAACGCCTGCGAGCGAGGCGGCGGCCCACACGAGCAACACCACCACGAGTCCGATCCGCATCCGGGATTGCCACTGACGCAACATTGACTCCGTGCGATCGTCCATCTCGATCGCTGAGAGTGCCGCGAACCCGGACGCGAGGAGAAGCCCGATCGGCGTCGCCAACACGAAGCCGCCGTTCGGCCCGCTCAGCACAACCCCGGGCGTCGCCAGAGCATGCAAGGCGAGGAAGCCGGCGCTGGTCAGGAGCACCATGGAGACCAGGAAGAGCCGCTCGTCGCCACTTCGGCGCGACACCTCGCTCACGATCAAGCCGAGCGTGACGTTCACGAGCGCGACGCCGAGCACCAGCCAGAAGTGAGACGGATGGTGCTCCCAGTGCGCGTCGAGGGAAGGGATGCCCAGCAGCAGAAGCAGTCCGGCCACGGGGGCGGCCAGGGCCAGCACGAGGAACCAAGGAGGACCGGCCTTGGTTCGGACCTGTGCTGTCATGCAGTCATGATGACTCGTCGCCGCCCGATCGGCTTGCGCCCGAGATCGGCGTGCGCAGGATCTCGGGTTCGACTTCTACCAGCTGGCGACGAACAACTCGCAACCCTTGCGTGCGTGGTCGCGCGCGAAGGTGATGGCCCGCTCACTCGGCCGCCCGCCACGCCGCATCAGCTCTCGGCTGGTGAGGCTCGACATGACTTCACGGCAGTCCTCGCGCTGGCAGGCGCGCTCGATAACGACGCGGTGCGGGCCACGCTGGTAGGTCGTGCCACTCGACTGATCGGTCATCTTCCGGGTCCCTCCTGAGGTTCACGTCGAAGGGGTCTACGGACCGGCTCCGTTCGCGGTTCGAGGAGGAGGCGGCGTAGACCCGTGTGTCGATCGTCACAGCACCCGGCACGAACCGATGCGCGGAGTGACCCGTACTCCTTGCAAATGGAGGGCAGACTGATGCAGAGATACCTGGTGGTTGCAGATCTCGCAGTGGGGGCACGCGAGCTGATGGATTTCGTCCGGAGCCGCGATGACGACGAGCCATCGACGTTCCATCTCGTCGTGCCGACGCATCCGGACAGACGGGGTCTCACGTGGGAGGAGACCGAAGCGCACCTGGTCGCGCGCAGACGACTCGAGCACGGTCTCGCTTGGATGCGCGAGGTCGATCCTCGAGCCGACGGCGAGGTCGGCGACGTCGACCCGATGCTGGCGATCGAGGATGCGCTCAGAGAGACGACGTACGACTCGATCGTGCTGGCGATCCGCGAGCGGCCCCACCGACGTCGGACCAACGTGGCGGCACGTGTGCGTCACGCGTTCGACCTTCCGGTCGTCGACGTTCTCGACGCCTCTCGGTGCGTCTCGACACCGGCGCGACGCCGATCTGCGCCAGACGGCCTGAAGCCGCGGCATTCTCAGATCGCGGCGTCTGGAGGGCTACGCCTCCACGCGGATCGCGGCACTCGTTCGACCGGAGTAGGCCTCGAGTGCGATCGTGAAGAGCGCACCCCCTCGGGTTGCGGTCAACTCTCGGACGTCGACTGGTTCTCCCTCCGGTGCCTCCGTAGGGATCTCTTGAATGACCACGGTCCAGCCACCCTCGCGGAGGGCGCGCTCGTAATACGAGAGCACCTCGTCCGC
>CAWAAO010000009.1:0-105377 GCA_963780015.1 uncultured Actinomycetes bacterium | reverse complement strand
CTGGATTCGGCCTGGGCGCGATCAAGGTGGTACTGGAATATCAACCAGTCGTCCATCGCCTACGACTGTCGTCCTCGGCTTAGGTCCCGACTAACCCTGGGCGGATGAACCTTCCCCAGGAACCCTTGGATATTCGGCGGAGGGGTTCCTCCCCCTCTTTCGCTACTCGTGCCGGCATTCTCACTTCCGATGCATCCACGGCTGGGTTACCCCGCCGCTTCACTCGCATCGGAACGCTCCCCTACCGATCCCTCGACCTGGACCCAGGCGGCCTCCCGCCAGGGCCGAGTCATATGAAGGATCCCGCAGCTTCGGTGTCGTGCTTGAGCCCCGTTACATCGTCGGCGCAAGACCACTTGACCAGTGAGCTATTACGCACTCTTTCAAGGGTGGCTGCTTCTAAGCCAACCTCCTGGTTGTCTCTGCGATCTCACATCCTTACCCACTTAGCACGAACTTAGGGACCTTAGCTGGCGATCTGGGTTGTTTCCCTCTCGGACACGGAGCTTAGCCCCCGCGCCCTCACTCCCGGGCTCTGGTCCAACGGCATTCGGAGTTTGACTGAGTTCAGTAAGCTTGTAGGCCCCCTAGCCCAATCAGTGCTCTACCTCCGTTGGAGAACGCCCGAGGCTGCCCCTAAAGGCATTTCGGGGAGAACCAGCTATCACCGAGTTTGATTGGCCTTTCACCCCTACCCACAGGTCATCCCCCCAGTTTTCAACCTAGGTGGGTTCGGTCCTCCACGAGGTCTTACCCTCGCTTCAACCTGCCCATGGGTAGATCACTCGGCTTCGGGTCTAGAGCACGCGACTGTTCGCCCGTTTCAGACTCGCTTTCGCTTCGGCTACCCCAGAAGGGTTAACCTCGCCACGTACCGCTAACTCGCCGGCTCATTCTTCAAAAGGCACGCCGTCACCCCCACTGGAAACCCAGCGAGAGCTCCGACTGCTTGTAGGCTCACGGTTTCAGGTGCTCTTTCACTCCCCTCCCGGGGTGCTTTTCACCTTTCCCTCACGGTACTAGTTCACTATCGGTCGCCAGGGAGTGCTTAGCCTTAGGGGGTGGTCCCCCCAGATTCACACGGGATTTCAGGGGTCCCGTGCTACTCGGGAACACCACGAGGAGATCGATCGCCTTTCGACTACGGGGCTGTTACCCGCTGTGGCGGCCCTTTCCATGGCCTTCGTCTAGACGTCGATTTTGTAACTCCTTGAACCCTCCGACGGGGGTTCCTGTGGGTCCCACAACACCGGGACGGCAACGCCGTCGGGCTTGACACCGCCCCGGTTTAGGCTGATCCCCGTTCGCTCGCCGCTACTTGGGGAGTCGCTTTTGCTTTCTCTTCCTCGCCCTACTGAGATGTTTCACTTCGGGCGGTTCCCTCCACGTGCCCTATGTGTTCAGACACGGGTGACTGGGCATGACCCCAGCCGGGTTTCCCCATTCGGACACCTGCGGATCAAAGCTCTCTCGGCAGCTCCCCGCAGATTTTCGCAGCCAGACGCGTCCTTCATCGGCTCCTGGCGCCAAGGCATCCACCGTAAGCCCTTCATAACTTGACTCTTTAGATGCTCGCGCTCGCTATCGAGTTCTCAAGGTGCCCGAGGGTTCGCACCCTCAAAGCTGAACAGCGTGTGTCGACGCCCCCCGAGGGGAACGCCGACGCCAGTGTCTATCAACCTGGAGACTTCCGACATGGTGCACCGAACGAACGTCGGTGCGTCGGAGTGCCAACGGCTCCTTAGAAAGGAGGTGATCCAGCCGCAGCTTCCGCTACGGCTACCTTGTTACGACTTCACCCCAATCGCGAGCCCCACCTTCGACGGCTCCCTCCCCAAGGGGTTAGGCCACCGGCTTCGGGTGTTGCCCACTTTCGTGGTGTGACGGGCGGTGTGTACAAGCCCCGGGAACGTATTCACCGCAGCAGTGCTGATCTGCGATTACTAGCGACTCCAACTTCACGGGGTCGAGTTGCAGACCCCGATCCGAACTGAGCCCGGCTTTCTGGGATTCGCTCCCCCTTGCGGGATCGCAGCCCTTTGTACCGAGCATTGTAGCATGTTTGCAGCCCTGGACGTAAGGGGCATGATGACTTGACGTCATCCCCACCTTCCTCCGGTTTGGCACCGGCAGTCTCCCTAGAGTTCCCGACATAACTCGCTGGCAACTAAGGACAGGGGTTGCGCTCGTTGCGCCACTTAAGGCAACACCTCACGGCACGAGCTGACGACAGCCATGCACCACCTGTGCAGGCTCCGAAGAGCACCCGCTTTCACGGGTTTCACCCTGCATGTCAAGCCCAGGTAAGGTTCTTCGCGTCGCATCGAATTAAGCAACATGCTCCGCCGCTTGTGCGGGGCCCCGTCAATTCCTTTGAGTTTTAGCCTTGCGGCCGTACTCCCCAGGCGGGGTGCTTAATGCGTTAGCTTCGGCACGGACGGGGTTGATATCCGCCCACACCTAGCACCCAACGTTTACGGCTAGGACTACCAGGGTATCTAATCCTGTTCGCTCCCCTAGCTTTCGCACCTGAGCGTCAGGTAAGGCCCAGAGATCCGCCTTCGCCACCGGTGTTCCTCCTGATATCTGCGCATTTCACCGCTACACCAGGAATTCCGATCTCCCCTACCTACCTCTAGTCGGGCAGTTTCGGATGCAGGTCCGGGGTTGAGCCCCGGATTTTCACGTCCGACTTGCCAAACCGCCTGCGTGCTCTTTACGCCCAATGAATCCGGACAACGCTCGCCTCCTACGTCTTACCGCGGCTGCTGGCACGTAGTTAGCCGAGGCTTCTTCTGCAGGTACCGTCACAATCGCTTCGTCCCTGCCGAAAGGGGTTTACAACCCGAGGGCCTTCATCCCCCACGCGGCGTCGCTGCGTCAGGCTTTCGCCCATTGCGCAAGATTCCCCACTGCTGCCTCCCGTAGGAGTCTGGGCCGTATCTCAGTCCCAGTGTGGCTGGTCGTCCTCTCAGACCAGCTACCCGTCGTCGCCTTGGTGAGCCGTTACCTCACCAACAAGCTGATAGGCCGCGGGCCCATCCCAGACCGCAAAAGCTTTCCCGATCGGACCATGCGATCCAAGCGGAGTATCCGGTATTAGCCCCGGTTTCCCGGAGTTATCCCAGTGTCTGGGGCAGGTTGCCCACGTGTTACGCACCCGTTCGCCACTGATTCCGGGGCCGAAGCCCCGTTCACCGTTCGACTTGCATGTGTTAAGCGCGCCGCCAGCGTTCGTCCTGAGCCAGGATCAAACTCTCCGTAGAGATTTCCAGCCTCCCCGCGATGCCCGAGGGCTTCGTGGATCGGCCTTGTTCTACCGGAGTCGGTCGGCACCAAGAGGCACCTTGGGTCCGACCTGTCCGACCATCCGCAAATGCGGATGGTGTGGAATTGCTTGTCAAGGTCGTGACGTGGCGAACCACGCCTCGATCTTGACGAGGCACTGGCATTCACACGCTGTTCAGTTCTCAAGGTGCGAACGGCACACGGAACCCACCGCGACGAACAGTGTAGTCCTTCCGCAGTGGTGCGCGCCGACCGGTGATGGTAACAGGCTCGGACCACCCGTCAACTCGGCCGCGCGAGGCCGAACCCGTGTTCGGAGCGGCCCGGGCTCAGCCGATCGACACGATACGGGCGAAACGCCTGCGTCCCAGTTGCAGGACGGCGCCGACCAGGGTGTCGACCGCGACCTCCGCGTCGGGGTCGGTCAGCGGCTCCCCGTCCAGACGGACGCCCCCCTGCTCGACGGCGCGGCGCGCCTCGGCGTTGGAAGACGCAAGGCCCGCGGCGACCAACGCCTTGGGCAGCCAGATCCTCCCCTCGCGCACCAGCTCGGCCGGCAGCGACACCTCGGGGAGGTCCTCGGGGATGTCGTGCTGCTTGAACACGCGGTCGAACGCCTCCTCGGCCGTCCGGCCGGCCCCCGCTCCGTGATACAGGTCGACCACCGCCCGGGCGAGACGGCGTTTCTCGGCGTTGGGGTGGATCGAGCCGTCCGCGAGCCCGGCGACCACTCGGGCGTGGTCCTCGGGGCCGAGGTCGGTGCACAGCAGCTCGTACTTGGGGATCAGCTCGTCGGGGATGGACATCAGCTTGCCGAACATCGGCTCGGCCGGCTCGCGAAGCGCCACGTAGTTGTCGAAGGACTTCGACATCTTGCGGACGCCGTCGAGCCCCTCGATCAACGGCGTCGTCACGACCACCTGCGGCTCCTGCGCGTAGGCGCGCTGCACCTCGCGACCCATCAGGAGGTTGAAGGTCTGGTCGGTGCCACCGAGCTCGATGTCCGCCTCGACCGCCACCGAGTCGTATCCCTGCAACAACGGGTACAGGAACTCCACGACGCTGATGGGCTGGCCGGCCTGATAGCGGGTGCGGAAGTCCTCGCGTTCCAGCATCTGGGCCACCGTGGCGACCGAGGCGAGGCGGACCAACGCGGCCGCGTCCAACTCGGCCAGCCACGCGCCGTTGCGCCGAACCTCCGCGCGCTCGACATCGAGCACGAGCCCCGCCTGCTCGAGGTAGGTCCGGGCGTTCTCGTCGGCCTCCTCGGCGCTCAGCATGGGCCGCGTGTCCGACCGGCCCGACGGGTCGCCGACGCGGCTCGTGAAGTCGCCCACGATCAGCACCGCCACGTGGCCCGCCTCTTGGAACTGCTGGAGCTTGCGCAGGACGACGGAGTGGCCGAGGGTGAGATCCGGTCGGCTCGGATCGATGCCGAGCTTGACGCGCAATGGGCGCCCGAGCGCGAGCTTCGCCTCCAATCCCTCGGCGGGGATGATCTCGGCGACGCCGCTGCGCAGTCGATCGAGGTCGGCGGCCATCGCGCGGATGCTACCAGCGCCTTCCCGGAAAACCGCAGGTCCAGGGGTACCCTTGCCCGCGATGGTGAAGGCCCGGGGGCCACTCGCCCTGCTTTGTGTGCTCGCGTTCGTCGCGAGCGCCTGTGACTTACCCCGCCTGGAGGACCAGCGGGAGCGTCCGCTTGCCCAGACGTCGTTCCTGTTCACGAGCGACGGCTCCCGGATCACCCAGCTGCACGCGACCGAGGACCGCGTCGTGTTGACCCAGGACCAGATGACGCAGGACACGCGCGACGCGGTGGTCGCGATCGAGGACCGACGCTTCTACACGCACGCCGGTCTCGACCTCCGATCGATCCTGCGGGCGGCCGCCGTCGACATCGAGCACGGCCGTGTCGTCGAGGGCGGCTCGACCATCACCCAACAGCTCGTGAAGAACCTCTACACCGGCAACGAGCAGTCGTTCCGTCGGAAGCTCGAGGAAGCGGCGCTCGCCGTCCAGATGGAGCAGGCCTACTCGAAGGACGACATCCTCACGAGCTACATCAACACCGTGTACTTCGGCGAGGGAGCCTACGGGATCGAGGCCGCCGCCAAGACGTACTTCGGCGTGCACGCGAGCGAGCTGACGCTCTCCGAGAGCGCGATGCTCGCGGGTCTGATCACCGCCCCCAACCACTTCGATCCGCTGGTGCGGCCGGCGTCGGCGGAGGGCCGGCGCAACGTCGTGCTCGGCATCATGCGCGAGATGGGCACGATCACCGCGTCCGAGCAGCGCCACGCCCGGGCGGAGGCGATCCGCGTCCACCCCGGGACGCAGGAGGAGCAGTACCCCTACCCCTACTTCGTCGACTACGTGAAGCGGTGGTTCCTCGCGAACAAGGCGTTCGGCCGCACCTACGACGACCGGTACCGTCTGCTGTTCACCGGCGGCCTGCGCATCACGACCACGCTGGATCCGGCGGTCCAGGCGGCCGCCCAGGATGCGGTCACGAGCGTGCTGACCTATCCGAGCGATCCCGACGCGGCGGTCACGGTGCTCGATCCTCGCACCGGCTTCGTGCGGGCGATGGTCGGTGGTCGTGATGCGGACTACTGGGCCAACGTGGGCGCGGGCCGCGTGAACCTCGCGACGGGATCGGGGGGCTCGGGTCGCCAGACCGGGTCCGCCTTCAAGGCGTTCGCGCTCGTGGCGGCGCTCGAGAACGGCTACTCGGCCGACACGACGTTCCCGGCGCCGGCGTCCATCACGCTGCCGCTGCCCGGTGGCGGCAGCTGGTCGGTGACCAACGCCGACGGCGAGGGGTACGGGACCCTGAGCCTGCGCACCGCCACGGAGAAGTCGGTCAACACGGTGTACGCGCAACTGATCCAGGCGCTCGGCGCGGACACCGTGGTGCGGGTCGCGACGCAGATGGGCCTGCGGTGCTGCACGGACGTCGGGCAACCCACCGACCCCCTCCTCGCGGTCGACAGCGCGGTGCTCGGCTCCAACGAGGCCAACACGTTGGAGATGGCGAGCGCCTACGGAACGCTGGCGACGGGCGGGCGGCGCGTCCCACCGGTGCCGGTCGAGTCGGTGGTCGGCCCCGACGGCTCGATCCTGTGGCAGGCGGCTCCCGAGGCGGCGCAGGTCGTCGACCCACAGGTCGCGGCCGCCGCGAACGACATCCTGCAAGACGTCGTGCTCTACGGAACGGGCACCGCCGCCAACATCGGCCGCCCGCAGATCGGCAAGACGGGCACCGACGACAACCACGACAACGCGTGGTTCGTCGGGGCGGTGCCGCAACTGGCCGCGGCGGTGTGGGTCGGGTTCCACGAAGGGCAGATCCCGATGGAACCGCCCCGCACCCGCATCACCGTGTTCGGCGGGACCTGGCCCGCACAGATCTGGCGCCTCCTGATGCAGCGGGCGACCGCCACGTTGCCCGCCGAGCCCTTCCCGACACCGGAGGTTCGCTACGTCGCGGTGGCGATCGACTCGACCCAACAGCCGGCGTGCCTGCCGAACTCCTTCACCCTGCCCAACCACATCGAGATGGTGAACTTCGTGTCCGGCACCGAGCCGACGAAGGTCTGCACGACCCCCGACTCCCTGCAGGACGTGCTGGTCCCGTCGGTGATCGGGTTCGACAAGGCGCAGGCAAGCCAGACGCTCCAGGGCGCCGGGTTCTTCGTGACGGCGGTGGGCGAGCCATCGACCCAGCCCGCCGGCACCGTGATCTACCAGGACCCCGCGGCCGGCACCTCCGCGCAGCAGACGAGCGTGATCACGATCACCGTCGCCAAGCCCGCCGGCGCCTAGCCCCGCGGGGTCGGCGTCGCCCAGCTCGATCCGGTCTCGACCCAGCGCCAGGGAGTATCGGCGCCCGCCGTCACGCCGACCCGGCGCGTCGACGTCGTTCCCGACCTCGGGATCGGACGGCCCGCTTCGAGCCACAGCACCGACGATCGGAGCAGGTCGACGCCGTCGAGCGCACGATCCACCTCCAGAGCCTGCGCGAGACGCCCCGGTCCTCGGCACAGCGCGCGCACGTCGCCGGTCCCCCGTCGCGCACCCATCGCGGCCAGCCCCTCGAGCGGCTCCCCCGCGCGGATCAGCACCGCCCCGGCGTGGCCGAGCGGCCCGGTGACGACGTTGACCGCGTGATGGATGCCATAGACGAGATAGACGTACGCGTGGCCCGCATCCGCGAACATCGAGGCGTTGCGTGCGGTCGGGCCACGGAAGGAATGACTCGCCGGATCGTCGGGCTCATACGCCTCGGTCTCGACGATCCTGATCCGGCAGATCGTGCCGTCGGGCAGACGCCGCACGAGATGGCGCCCGAGCAGCGCGGGCGCCACGACCGGTGCGGGCCTCGCGAACCAACGACGTGTGAGTTCGCCCGGCACCTGCTCAGGCGAGGCCGAACAAGAACACCAACAGGGCCTTCTGTGTGTGCAACCGGTTCTCCGCCTGATCGAACACGACGGCGTGGGGACCGTCGATCGCCACGTCCGCGATCTCTTCCCCCCGGTGTGCGGGCAGGCAGTGCATCACGAGCACCTCGGGGTCGGCGACGTCGATCAGGTTCTGGTTGAGCTGGAACGGTTGGAACACGAGCGAGCGTTCCTCGGCCTCCGCCTCCTGTCCCATGCTGGCCCAGACGTCGGTGTACAGCACGTGGGCGCCGGCGGCCGCGGCGATCGGATCGGTGGTGATCTCGATCGCACCCCCGGTCGCCGCCGCGATCTGCGAGGCGCGATCCACGACCTGCGGGATGGGTGCGAACCCCGCCGGGGTGGCCACGCGCACGGTCATGGCCGCCTTCGCCCCGGCCAGCAGCAGGGAGTGCGCGACGTTGTTCCCGTCGCCGACGTAGGTGAGCACCGTGCCCGCCAGGGCGCCGCGGTGCTCGCGGATCGTGAGCAGGTCCGCCAGGGCCTGACACGGGTGCTCGAAGTCCGACAGCGAGTTCACGACCGGCACGTCGGCGGCGGCGGCGAGCACCTCCAGGCGCTCCTGTTCGAACGTGCGCAGCACGATCGCGTCCACGTACCGGGACAACACGCGGCCCGTGTCCTCGATCGTCTCTCCGCGACCGAGCTGCAGATCGGCGGCCGACAGGGTGAGCGGGTACCCCCCGAGCTGCCCGACGCCGACCTCGAAGGAGACCCGTGTGCGGGTCGACGCCTTCTCGAAGATGAGGGCGACGGCCTTGCCGACCAACGCCGTTGCATGGAGGGATCGATCCGCCTTCATCCGAGCGGCGAGCTCGAGGATCCCCTCGAGCTCCGCACCCTCGAGGTCGTCGACGGACAGATAGTCGCGCGTCATGGGCGGAGTCTATCCGGGGCTTCGTGCGCCCGGTCAGCCCGAGCGGAGGGTCGCGCCGTAGGTCTCCGTGACGGCGGCGACGATCCGATCGATCACCGACTGCGCCTCCTCGTCGGTGAGGGTGCGATCGGGCTCACGGAGCTCGATCGCATAGGCGAGGGAGCGGAAGCCGTCGGGCAGCGGGGGGCCCGAGAAGACGTCGAACAGCACGCAGCCGGTCAGGCGCGGACCGCCGGCCTCGCGGAGCGTGGCCTCGACGGAGCCCGCCGGCACCTCGAGCGGCAGGACGAACGCGAGATCGCGCCGCACGGGCGGGAACCGTGGGACGTCCTCGAGCTCCCCGCGAGCCGCCACACCCTCGCGCAGCGGGTCGAGACCGACCACGCACACGGCAACCCGACCGTCGATCTCCAACGCCTCGGCAACCCGCGGGTGGATCTCACCGACCACGCCGGCATGACGCTCGCCGATCGAGATGGCCGCCGATCGTCCCGGGTGGAAGGGTCGTCCGAGCGGCGCGCCCAGGGACATCCCGCCGACCCCCAGGTCGTCGAGCACCGCGGCGAGGATCCCGGTTGCATCCAGGACGTCGAACGCGCGACGTTCCGCGAACCACCCCTCTCCGGCCGGCCCGGTCAGGACGAACCCGAGCTTTCCGTGCTCGGTGAACGGGTCCGCGAGGCGAAAGGTCGTGCCGACCTCGAACAGCGCCACCTGCCCGACACCCCGCGCGAGGTTGCGCGCGGCCGCGTGGAGCAGCCCCGGGGTCAGCCGCGTGCGCAGGAACCCCTCTTCCGCGCGAAGCGGGTTCGCGATCGGTACGGCGTCGGTGTCGCCGAACAGGTCGAGGTCGTCCTGGGAGGCGAACGGCACGGGCCGGATCTCGCGGACGCCCGCGCGGACGAGCGCGTCCTTGACCCGTCCGGCGAACGCGGCGTCGTCGGGAAGCCCACCCGCGTGCGGGGCCCGCGGCAGGGTCGTGCCGACGCGGTCGTACCCCTGGATCCGCACGATCTCTTCGATCAGATCGACCTCGTGATCGATGTCGGTCCGGTACCCGGGCACCTCGACCTCGAGCGCGTCCCCGGCCGCGCGGTGGGCCATACCGAGCGTCTCGAACACGGCTTCCGCATCCCCGGATCCGACCGGGTACCCCAGCAAGGCGGTGGCGCGCGCCGGACGAACGGACACCCACCGGCGGATCGGGTCCGTCCCCGCGCGCGCATAGCCGTGCGCGGCCGTGCCGCCTGCCCACGAGGCCAGGAGCTGCGCGCACCGATCCGCCGCAGCCTCGAGCCCCTCCGGATCGGTGCCGCGTTCGAATCGATGCGACGCCTCCGAGTGGAGATCGAGACGCCGCCCGGTCAGCAGCACCCCTCCCCGGGTGAAGTACGCGCTCTCGAGCAGGACGTCGCCGGTCTCGCCGGACACCTCCGATGTGCGCCCGCCCATGACCCCCGCGATCGCCACCGGTCGCTCGAGGTCACAGATCAGCAGGTCCGCGGGGTCGAGCTGCCGTTCGACGTCGTCGAGGGTCGTGATGCGCTCGCCGTCCGACGGCGCGCCGGACGATGATGCCGGGCCCCGCCAGGGTGGCGAGGTCGAAGCCGTGCAGGGGTTGGCCGAGCTCGAGCATCGTGTAGTTCGTGGCATCGACGACGGCGTCGATGGGTCGCATCCCGCAGGCGGTGAGCCGCGCCTGCGCCCGCAAGGGGGACGCGCGGTGCGTCACGCCGCGGATCACGCGCGCGAGGTAGCGCGGGCATCCGTCGGGGTCCTCGATCCGCACCGACGCGACCGCCGCGGCTTCCTCGGCGGTCTCCGCGACATCGCGATCGATCGACCGCAGCGGCACGCCCGTGGCCGCCGCCACCTCCCGCGCCACACCGATGATCGACAGGAAGTCGGGGCGGTTCGGCTCCACCTCGATGTCGAGCACCGGCTGGTCGAGCTCGAGGGCGCGCTTGAGGTCGGTCCCGACGTCCCAGCCCTCGTCGTTCAGCAACAGGATCCCGCCGTGGTCGCCGCTGATCGCAAGCTCCCGGGGGGAGCACAGCATCCCGTGCGACACGACGCCGCGGATCTCGCGCTCGCCCAACGGCTCCTCGAGGGTCGGCACACGGGCGCCGGGAGGGGCCCAGGGCACGAGATCGCCCGGCGCCATGTTGCGCACACCGACCACCAGCTCGATCTCGCCGGCCGCGTGCTGCAGCCGGGCGAGGCACAGCTTGTCGGAGTTCGGGTGGTCGCGGACCTCGAGCACGCGCGCGACCACGACACCCTCGAGTCCTTCCCACGGGTGCAGCACCGCCTCGACCTTGACGCCTCGGTGGGTCATCAGCTCGGCGAGCTCGTCGACGGCCATGTCGGTCGGCGCGTACTCCCGCAGCCAGGCGAGCGGGATCCTCACGACGACGCCCCGAACTGCGCGAGGAACCGAACGTCGCCGTCGACGAGCATCCGGATGTCGGGGATGGCGTACCGGAGCAGCGCGATGCGTTCGATCCCGACGCCGAACGCGAAGCCCGTGTATCGCTCCGGGTCGTACCCGCAGTTCTCCAAGACCTTCGGATGCACCATCCCGGCACCGAGCAGTTCGATCCAGCCGTTGCCGCACACGCGGCACCCGACCCCGTCGCAGAGGAAACAGCTCACCCCGACCTCCGCGCCGGGCTCGACGAACGGGAAATACGCCGGGCCGAGTCGCACGCGTCGACTCGCTCCGAACAGCTCCTTGGCGATCGCCTCGAGCGTCCCCTTGAGGTCGGCGAACGTGATCCCCTCGTCCACGACGAGCCCCTCCGCCTGGTGGAACACCGGCAGGTGCGTCGCGTCGGGCGTCTCACGGCGGTAGACCCGGCCCGGCGCGATGATGTACACGGGCGGTGGCTGCGACTGCATCGTGCGGATCTGGACCGCGCTGGTCTCCGTTCGCAGCAGCAGCTCGGGGTGCCCCGGGATCGCCACGAACAGCGAGTCCTTCATCGTGCGGGCGGGGTGATCGATCGGGATGTTGAGCGCCTGGAAGTTGTGCCAGTCGTCCTCGATCTCGGGCCCCTGCACGACGCGGAAGCCGAGGCGGACGAAGACCTCGATCACCTCCCGTTCGACCAGGGTCAGCGGGTGCAACGAGCCGCTGCGCGGTCGGCGCCCGGGCAGGGACAGATCGATGCGGTCCGCCTCCAGCAGCGTCGAGTCCGCCGCCTCACGGAACTCGGCGCGGCGTGCCTCGAGACTGTCGGTGAGCGCCGCGCGCACGGCATTGACGCGAGCGCCGACGGTTCGTCGCTGTGCCTCCTCGAGCGACCCCAGGCCCCGCTGCAGCTGACTGAACGGCGCCTTGCGTCCGAGCACGGAGATCTGCGCCGCCTCGAGCTCCTCCAACGTGGTCGCCGCCTCGAAGGCGGCTCGCCCCCGCGCGAGCTCCGATTCGAGTTGCTCGAGCATCTCGGCGGGCTCCATGGTCCGGCGAGTCTAGCAACCGACCTTCGGCCGACTCAGGTGGCCAGCGGCAACCGCAGACGCAGGATGAGCCGTCCGTCCTCGACGCTGCCCCACGCCGATCCACCCTGCGCCTCGGCGACGCCACGCACCACGAAGAGGCCGATCTTCGAGCCACCGCCCGTCCCGGGACGGCGGGGCTCGAAGAGCGCCTCCACCGCCGACGGGCTCGATGGTGGCGCCCGCGCGCCAGGCCGTGACGTCGACCGTGGCGGCGTTGCGGACCGCCGACACGGTGACCGGCCCCTCCGTCGCCCACCACTGCAGGGCCTCGTCGAACGCGAGCACCGCCGTTTTCATCCGCGTCGGATCCAGGAAGTACGGGCCGGGATCGCCCGTGAAGACGACCTCGGGGTGCTCCGGATCGCGGCGCTGCATGTCGCCCACCGACGCCACGAGCTCCGCCAGATCGACGCGATCGCGATAGGGCTCGAGGGTCCCGCCGGACACGCGAGCGGCGTCGACGAGCAGCCGAAGGATCTGGTCCATCCGGTCGGCGTCGTGCACGATCCCGGTGAGCATGAGCGAGCGCTGTTCATCGGTCATGGTGGCCCAGCGCTTCTCGAGCGCGTAGCCGAACCCCTTCATCGCCGTCAGCGGCGACCGGATGTCGTGGGCGGCCGCGGCGATCAGCGACTCGAGGGTCGCGCCCTTGGCCCCCGCCCGGCGTGCGCGCTCGAACAGGCACACGCTGGCGGCGGCCGCGAGATTGAGGGACTCCGCCTTCCCGCCGTGGGGAACCCGAACCGTGGCGTCCGCCATGGCGACGACCTCCTGCGGCAGCCCGTGCGCTTCGTTGCCGAAGACGAACGCGATCGGGTCCTCGAGCTCGGTGACGTAGAGCTGCTCGGAGCCCTGTGCGTCCATGGCGAGGATGCGGTGTCCGCGGTCCCGGAGGTGTTCGATCGCCTCGGCGGTCGACACGCCGCGCACGACCGGCAGGTGAAAGACGGATCCCGCGGCCGCCCGCACGGTCTTCGCGTTGTAGACATCGACGGAGGAGGTCGTGAACACGATGCCGTCGGCGCCCGATGCGTCTGCCGAGCGCACGATCGTCCCGGCGTTCCCGGGATCCCGGACCTCATGCAGGATCGAGACACAGCCGCCGCTTCCGAGCCCGTCGAGGCCGACATCGACGAACGGCGCCACGCCCACGACGCCCTGCGGCGTGACGGTGGACGTCAGCCTCGTGACGACCGCCGTGTCCGCGTGCACGACGTCGACGCCGACCTCGCGGGCGCGCACGGCCAACTCGTGCAGATCGTCCTCGACGAAGAGGGTCTGCAGGGCGGGGGGCGTCTCGGCCAGCGCCTCGCGCACACCCTGTGCACCCTCGACGAGGAAGCGCCGGTCGTGCTCCCGCATCGCGCGCTTGTGCAGCCGCGCAGCGGCAACGACCTTGGGATTCTTGACGCTGGAGATCACGAGACCCCCCGGGACGCCGGACGCCCGGAGTCTAGCCCCGGGTGTTCCGTGGACGCGTGGAGCGAGTCTCAGGCGGCCGACGCCTGCGGCAGCGCGTCCTTCGCCTGTTGCACGAGCTGGGCGAAGGCGTTCGGGTCGTGCACGGCGAGGTCGGCGAGGATCTTGCGGTCGACCTCGACCCCCGCGGCCTTCAACCCGTTGATGAACCGCGAGTAGGACAGGCCGTGCGGACGGACCGCGGCGTTGATACGTGCGATCCAGAGTCGCCGGAACTGCGCCTTGCGGTCGCGACGGTCGCGATAGGCGTAGACGCCGGAGTGCTGGACCTGCTCCTTGGCCGCGCGATAGCGGACCCGGCGGCTCCCGGTGTACCCCTTCGCGCTCGCCAGCGTTTCACGGCGCTTCTTCTTTGCATGAACGGAACGTTTGACTCGGGCCATGGGGTCACCTCGCCAGCAGGCGCTTGATCTTCTTCTGTTCGCCGGTGGACGCGACCTCGGCCATGCCCTCGATCCGGCGCCGGCGGCTGCCGCTCTTCTTCGTGAGCATGTGATGGCCCGTGGCCTTGTGGTGCAGCACCTTGCCCTTGCGCGTCACACGGAAGCGCTTCGCGGTGGCGCTGTTGGTCTTCATCTTCGGCATTGCTCTCTACCCTTCGTCTGCTGCGGGGACCGCCTCGATCACCGGCTCGAGATCCGGCACATCGGGCGTCTCGCCTTCGGGCTCGGCCGGCGCGGTGGCCTGCTTGGCCGCCTCACGCTCGGCACGCGCACGTTGCTTCGCCTGTTCTTCGAGATACCGCTTGTTGGGTCCGATCACCATGATCATGTTGCGACCCTCTTGCTTCGGCATCGACTCGACGATGGCGAGATCACCCAGGTCGACGACCAGACGATCCAAGATCTTGCGACCGAGATCCGTGTGCGCCATCTCGCGCCCCCGGAACATGATCGTGATCTTGACCTTGTTCCCGGCGGAGAGGAACCGCGTGACGTGCCCCTTCTTCGTGGCGTAGTCGTGCGGGTCGATCTTCGGTCGGAACTTGATCTCCTTCAGGCCGGTCCGCGATTGCTTCTTGCGGGCCTCCTTCAGTTTCACGTCTTGTTCGTACTTGTACTTGCCGTAGTCCATGATCCGACACACCGGCGGATCCGCTTGCGGCGCGACCTCGACGAGATCCAGATCGAGCGCTCGGGCCTGGCTGAGGGCGTCTCGCGTCTCGACGACGCCGATCTGCGCTCCGTCATGTCCGACCAGGCGCACCTGTGCCGCCCTGATCCTGTCGTTGATCCTGGGATCTGCTGAAACCCCGCATCACTCCTTCGTGGAAAACGGTGCACCGGACCGGTGCACCTCGAACACACGTGCGCATCCGCGCCCGGGCAGTATAGGGGCCGCCCACGACGCTCGACCAGGGACCCTAGACATCGGGAGCGGACGCCCCGTCGACGGGCAGTCGATCGTCCTCGCTCGCGTACCCGAAGGCGATCTGCAAGATGCGACCGGGACCGTCTGGACCACAGCGGATCCGGTGGGGCTCTTCGGCCGGGACCTGCAGCTCGTCGCCCGGGACCGGCTCGAGCACCCGGTTGCCGATCTCGATCGTCAGGCCACCGTCGAGCACGATCCAGAGCTCGTCGCGGAGCCGATGATAGTGGGCCCCCGTATCGCCGCCGGGCACGACCGTGACGAGCCGGGCGGTCGCCGGCTGGTTGAGCGCATAGGTCTGCGTGCGCCCCCAGGGCCGGTCGACGATCACGTCGGGACGCCCTCGGAGACCAGACGGAGCAACCGGACCATCTCGACCGCGGCGAACGCCGCCTCCCAACCCTTGTTGCCGTGCGCACCGCCGGCCCGCGCCTCCGCCTGCGCGAGATCGTCGGTGGCAAGGACTTCGAAGATGCAGGGCACCCCCGTCGAGCGCCCCACCTCTGCGATGCCGTGCGCGGCGGTATCGGCGATCAGATCGAAATGCGCCGTCTCGCCGCGGATCACCGCGCCCAGGCAGATCACGGTGTCGATATCGCCGCGCTCCGCGAAGCGCCGAGCGACGAGCGGGATCTCGAACGCGCCGGGCACCCACGCCACCGTGATGGCCTCGTCGGCAACGCCGAGGTGCCGGAGCCCCTCGACCGCCCCGTCGACGAGCGCCGCGGTCACGACCTCGTTGAACCGCGCGGCAACCACCGCCACCCGGAGACCGGTGCCGTCGGCGGCGCCCTGCACCACGTTCACGGCGCGGGCTCCGGGCCGACGTCCAACAGGTGGCCGAGCTTCTCCTGCTTCGTGCGCAGATACGCCCGGTTCTCCTTGGTCGGCACGGTCGTCAAGGGGATCCGCTCCTCGATCGAAAGGCCGTACCCCTCCAGCCCCGCCCGCTTGTCCGGATTGTTGGTCAGCAGACGCATCGTCTTGACGCCGAGCTCCACCAGGATCTGGGCGCCGAGGCCGTAGTCGCGCTGGTCCGCCGGGAAGCCGAGCTCGATATTGGCCTCCACCGTGTCCCGACCCTGATCCTGGAGCTCGTAGGCGCGCAGTTTGTGCGTCAGGCCGATCGCGCGGCCCTCGTGCCCGCGCATGTACAGGACCACACCACGGCCCTCCTCGGCCACCTTCTCCAGGGCGGCCTCGAGCTGCCGGCCACAGTCGCAGCGCAAGGACCCGAAGACGTCGCCGGTCAGGCACTCGGAGTGGACGCGGGTGAGGACCTTCTCCCCGTCGCCGATCTCCCCGTAGACGAGGGCGACGTGCGTGCGCCCGTCCACGGTGCTGTCGAACGCGTAGGCGCGGAAGTCCCCCCACGCCGTCGGGATCGCCGCCTCGGCCACCCGGGCCACGAGGACCTCCTTGTGGCGGCGGTACTCGATCAGGTCCGCGATCGAGATCAGCTTCAGGTCGAACTCCTCGGCCACGCGCACGAGCTCCGGCAGACGCGCCATCGAGCCGTCCTCGTTCATGACTTCGCAGATGACCCCCGCGGGGAACAGACCGGCCAGCGATGCCAGGTCGACGGCGGCCTCGGTGTGCCCGGCCCGTCGAAGCACGCCGCCCTCCTTGGCGCGCAGCGGGAACACGTGACCCGGTCGATGGAAGTCACGCGGCCCGACGCTGGCATCGGCGATCGCGGCCGCGGTGAACGCGCGATCGTACGCGCTCGTGCCGGTGGTGATCGCCGGCCGATAGTCGATCGAGACCGTGAACGCCGTGTCGTCGCCGCCGTTGCTCGACACCATCTGGGGGATCTGCAGTTCGTCCAGGCGCCACGCGGCCACCGGCAGACACACGATCCCACGCCCGTGCGTGACCATGAAGTTCACCGCCTCCGGCGTGCATTTCTCGGCGGCGATGATGAAGTCGCCCTCGTTCTCACGGTCGGCGTCGTCGACCACGAGGATGATCTTGCCGGCGCGCAGATCCGCCAGCGCGTCCTCGATCGAGGAGAAGGACGACCGCTCGGCCTCCGCGTCGTGCACGTGCTCGTTCATCATCCGGACCTTTCCATGAGGCGTTCGACGTATTTCGCGATCATGTCCATCTCGAGGTTCACCGGGTCGCCGACCACGGCGGCGCCCAGGCTGGTCATCGCCAGGGTGTGTGGGATCAGCGCGATCGACACCCCGTCGTCATGCAGGGCCGCCACCGTGAGGCTCACGCCGTCGACCGTGATCGAGCCCTTGTGGACGGCGTAGCGCAGGAGATCCTCCGGGACGCCGATCCGCAGCACCGCGCCACCGTCGGAGCCCGGCTCGATGGCGATGAGCGTCCCGACGCCGTCCACGTGGCCCTGCACGATGTGCCCGCCGAGCCGAGCGGCGAGGGAGACCGGCCGCTCGAGGTTGACCGCGTGCCCGGCGACCAGGCGCCGCAGGCTCGTGCGCGCGACCGTCTCGTCGCTCAGATCGAAGGCGAGGTGGTCGTCATCGCGTTCGACCACCGTGAGGCAGGTGCCGTTGACCGCGACGGATGCCCCGATCGGACTGTCGTTCACCACGACCCGGCAGGCGATCGACAGGCGCCCACCCTCGAGCGCACGCACGGCGCCCCGCTCCTCAATGATCCCGGTGAACATCGGCCTCCACCCGCAGATCGGGTCCGACGCGTTCGACCCGTCGGAAGTTGAGATGGCGCGCGGCATCGATCGGCGCGAAACCCGCACCGGCGACGACGCCGTGCGCGGTGGCGCCGGCGACCACGAGCGGCGCGATGTACTGCACGATCCGATCGATCGCGTCCTCGCGCAGGAAGCTCCAGGCGAGCGTGGCCCCGCCCTCGAGCAGCACGCCCTGGACATCCCGCTTGCCGAGCGCGGCCACCAGCGCGATCGGTGAGACGCCGCCGGACCGATCGGCCTCGAGCACGATCGCCTCGGCGCCCGCGGCCTCCCAGGCGCGAACGCGCGCCTCCGGGGCCCGCTCGGTGGTGGCGACCAGCGTGGGCGCGCCGTCGTCGAAGACCGCTGCGGCCGGATCGGTCCGACCGCTCGAGTCCACGACGACCCGGGTCGGCTGCCACGCCTCCGCAAGCTCCGGCGCGCGCACGGTGAGCTGCGGATCGTCGGCCAGCACGGTGCCGGCCCCCACCACGATCGCATCCGACCACGCCCGCAATCGATGGGCGTCGGCGCGCGCCTCCGGGGACGAGATCCAGCGGGAGGAGCCGTCATGCGCGGCCGTCTTGCCGTCGAGCGAGGCGGCCACCTTCCAGATGACGAAGGGCAGCCCGGTGCGGATGTGACGCTCGAAGGCGCAGTTTCGCCGATGGGCCTCCTCGGCGAGCACACCTTCGATGACCTCCACGCCGGCGGCTCGCAAACGGGCGATGCCTCGGCCGTCCACGAGCGGGTTCGGATCGGCGGCGGCCACGACGACGCGCGCGACACCGGCGGCGATCAGGGCGTCGGTGCACGGCGGTGTCGACGCGTGATGGTCGCAGGGCTCCAGGGAGGAGTACATCGTCGCGCCCCGGGCTCGGTCCCCCGCCTCGGCGAGCGCGCGGACCTCTGCGTGCGGTGCGCCGCGCGGGCCGGCGTACCAGCCGCGCCCGATCGTGACGCCGCTCGCGTCGACGACCACCGCGCCGACCATCGGGTTGGGCGAGACGTGGCCGAGACCACGTTCGGCGAGCGCGAGCGCCTCGCGCATGTGCTCGATGTGCGTGTCCGGTGCGTCCATGTCCCCCCTTGCTCCGGGGCACGAACGCGACACGCGCTGCCTCCGCACCATGCGGCGGCTCGACGTGCCCTGTTCCCTCTCATCCCGACTCTCACGGTCGGTTCCGGAATCGCACCGGATCCACCCGCCGCTGGCGGCGGCGGGGTCGCGGACTGTTACCGCCGGTGGGGACTTGCACCCCGCCCCGGAAACAGGCTGCACCAAGTATAAGCAGGCACGACCCGTTCGGCCGCGAGCCGGGGATCAGACCTCGGTACGGCGGTCGACCGCGTAGCTCGAGCCCGGCTCGCGCTTCGCGTAGGACTTCATCTCGGTCGCGACCGCGACCGCCTCGCCGTAGTGGGCGAACTGCCGCTTCGAGGTGCTCGCGATGCCCACCGAGATCGCCACGAGGGGGATGTCCTGCAGCACGCCCTTGCGATCCTCGATCCGAACGAAGCCGCGCTCCAGGTCGTCGGCCTCGTAGAACTCACCGCGCGCCTCGTCGAACCGTTCGCAGATCCGCTTGGCGACCACCTCGGCACCCGCCGGCTCGACGACCGCGACGAAGTCGTCGCCCCCCACATGGCCCACGAAGCCCTCGGCACCGGATCCTTCGACGACCGCGTCCTGGATGATGCGCGCGGTCGCCTGGATGAGCCGGTCGCCGCGCACGAAGCCCTTTTGGTCGTTGTACGCCTTGAAGTTGTCGAGATCGCAGTAGAGCACGGCGAACTCGCGTTCCTCCCCGACCTGCCGCTCGATCTCCTCCTGGATCCGGATGTTGCCGGGCAAGCCCGTGAGGGGCGACAGATTGCGCATCTCCTTCGCGCGGCGCAGCGTGCCCTTCACGCGCGCGAGCAACTCGATCGGATCGAACGGCTTGATGATGTAGTCGTCGGCGCCCGACTGGAGACCGGTGACCTTGTCGGCGGACAACGCCTTGGCGGTCAGCATGATGATGCTGGTGTTGGCGGTCTGGGGGTTCTTCCGGAGTCGCTGCGCCACCTCGAACCCGTCGATGCGCGGCATCATCACGTCCAACAGGACCAGGTCGGGGCGCAGCGAGGTCGCGCGCGCAAGGGCCTCCTCGCCGTCGGCGGCCACCGCGACGTCGTAGCCGGCCGATCGCAGGTTGACCTCGACGAACCGCGCGATGTCCGGATCGTCGTCGACAACGAGGATGGTCTCAGGCACCGAGCGACGCTCCTTCCGCGATGATCGCGAGGCTGCGGGCTGCCTCCGCCGGATCCGGCTGGGCGAAGATACCGGATGCGGCGATGAGCACCGTCGCGCCCGCGTCGATCGCCCGCTGCGCGTTGTCGATCTTGACGCCGCCGTCGATCTCGAGCGCCACGTCGAGTCCCGCTCGATCGATCTCGGCTCGCATCGCGGCGAGCCGCTCGTACACCTCCGGATGCAGCTGCTGGTAGGACCATCCCGGACGGATGCTCATCAGCATGACGTCGTCGATGGCGCTCAGGTACGGGACCGCGGCCTCGATCGGCGTCTCCAGGTTCAGCGTCAGGCCCACGCGAAGCCCCGCGGCGCGCGCCTTCGCGATCGCCGGCCCGGGCTCGGGCACCGCCTCCAAGTGGAAGCTGACGATGTCCAGACCGGCGTCGTGCAGCTCGTCGAAGAATCCTTCGGGCGCATCGACCATCAGATGACCGTGCAGCGTCCGCGTCGTCACCGGTCGCAGACTCTGCACGATCACCGTGCCCAGAGCGATCGGCGGCACGAAATGCCCGTCCATGATGTCGACATGGAACACCCCCACGTGCGGTTCCACGGCGGCAACCTGCGCCCCTAAACGAGCGAAGTCTGCGGCCAGGATGGAAGCGGCGACGGTCCCCATGTGGCCGTCATCGTACCGGGAGATACCCCCCGTACCTAGCGCCGGAGGACCTACGACGCGCGGCGAAACGCCGCCACGAACATGGCGTCGCACCCGTGCCGATGCGGCCAGAGGCGGTGACGGGTGGTGCGGCCGTCCGGGCCGTCGGTCTCGATCGGGTCCAGGTCGGGCCGGCGGCGCAACAGCGCGTCACAGACCGCATCCGTCTCGGCCCGCGTGAACGTGCACACCGCGTACACCAGCCGTCCCCCCGGACGAACGGCATCCGCGGCCGAGCCGACGATCGCGAGCTGGAGGGCGGCGAGGCCGCTCAGCCGATGCTTCGGCACGCGCCACAGGAGCTCCGGGCGGCGCCTGGCCGAGCCCACGCCGCTGCACGGCGCGTCCACGAGCACCCGATCGAACGGCCCGAGCACCGCCGGCGTCGCCGCGTCGTGCACGAGGAGCCACGGGTGGAGCCGGAGCCGGTCCCCCGCGGCGGCGATCAGACCGACACGGTTCTCGGAGCGATCCGCCGCGAGCACCCGGCCCTCGGGCCCGACCAGCTCGGCGGCGTGCAACGCCTTGCCGCCGGGAGCCGCACAGGCGTCGTACGCGTGGTCGCCGCGTTGGGGGTCCAGCACCCGAACGACGAAGGCGGAGGCCTGATCCTGGACGGTCCATCGCCCTTCGTCGAACCCCGGCAGGCGACGCGGCTCCCCGCCGCGAAGCACGATGCAGTCGGGATCGACGGTTCCGACGACGGGATCGAGGCCCGCGCCCCGGAAAGCCGCCAACGGACTCGGCCACCCCCTGCGCGCCGCCGCGGACCCGTAGGGACAACGTCGCCTTCGTCGCCAGCGCCGCCGCCGCGTCCTCTGCCTCCGACCCCACGAGCGCCTCGAGCTCGTCCACCGCCCAGGGTGTGAGCCCGGTGCGCACCGCGATCGCCTCGGTGTCGTTGCCCGGCGGCGGGGACGGTGGCGCGGACGCGAGCCGTCGCAACACCGCGTTGACGAAGCCTCGCTCCCGCGTCGGCACAAGGTCGACGGTCGCGGAGACGGCCGCGTGTGGCGCCACCCCCGCGTCGAGCAGTTGATACGCGCCCAGGCGCAGCGCGTTGCGCGCGGTCGTCGTGATCCGTTCGATCGGCCGGCTCGATGCCGATGCGATCGCGGCGTCGAGGGGCAATCGCCGCCGCAACGTGCCGAAGGCGAGCTCCATCGCGAAGGCACGGTCGCGGGTCTCCAGACCCGAGCGCGCGAGCAGGCTCGGCAACAGGCGGTTGGAGTACGCGCCGTCGTCGATGACCCGACCGATCGCGTCCAGGGCGACGGATCGGGCGGTGGGCGCCGGGCTCATCCGAGCCGTTCGCCGGCGGCGAACCGGGCGCCGCGGGCCCACGCCGCGCCGCCCATCCGCTTGCGCCCGGCGGGCGCCACCTCGACCAGGCGGACGCCGCCGTTCGCGGCGCGCACCAGCACCCCGCGGTCGTCCGTCTCCACGATCGTGCCCGGTGGTCCCTCGGAGCGCTGATGGTCGACCGCGGCGGCAAGCACCTTCAAGCGGCTGTCCGCGGAACAGCGTGGTCGCCCCCGGACGAGGCGACAGCGCGCGGACCCAGCGCACGATCGCCTCCGGCGGTCCCGCCCACGTGATCGCCCGATCCTCGGGCCCGATCCGCGGGGCGACGGTGGCGACCCGGTCATCCTGCGGGCGCGGCGGCACCCCGCCGTCGGGCAACATGCGAAGGACGCCCACCAACAGAAGCGACCCGATATGCGCCAACCGCATCCCGAGCGTGCCGGCGTCGTCGTCCGGGCGGATCTGCTCTTCGAGCTGCGCGAGGATCGGGCCGGTGTCCAGGCCCGCGTCCATCCGCATCACCGTCACGCCGGTGCTCGTGTCGCCGGCCGCGATCGCATGCTGGACGGGCGAGGCGCCGCGCCATCGAGGCAACAGCGAGAAATGCAGGTTCACCGCGCCGAAAGGGGCCATGGTCAACGTCTCGATACGCAGGATCTCGCCGTAGGCCACGACGACGATGGCGTCGGGCCGCGCCGCCGCAAGCGCCTCGGCACCGGGTCCGAGGCGCACCCCGGCGGCCTCGACGAGCGGGACGCCGAGGCGCCGCGCGGCGTCCGCAACCGCGGTCGGCCGCAGCGTGTCGCCTCGACCGGCGGCCTTCGGGGGGTTCGTGACCACCAGCGCCACCGCCAGATCCGGCTCCCCGGCGATCGCGTCGAGGGCCGGCACCGACCACGGGTCGTTGCCGAGGAACGCGATACGCACGGTCACGGCCGCAGGATAGCCGCGACCTATATGCGTCGACGACCGCGTGGCTCGACGAGCCCGAGCTCGATGCGGCGCAGCTCCGCGAGCACCGCCTTGCGCCCGTCGTCATCGAGGCGATCGATGTAGAGCATCCCGCGGAGGTGGTCGGTCTCGTGCTGGAAGATGCGCGCCAGCAACCCGTCGGCGACAAGGTCCAGAGGCTTCCCGTGGACGTCGAGCCCTCGACACCGGATCCGTTGCGAGCGGCTCGTCGGATGGTACGGCCCCGGGATCGACAGGCAGCCCTCCTCCAGGGTGACCTCCCCCTCGGCGTCGAGCAACTCCGGGTTCGCCACGAACCGGGGACCGTGCTCGCCGTCGTCGAACACGAACAGCTGCAGCGAGATCCCCACCTGCGGGGCGGCGAGCCCCACGCCGGGGGCCTCGTACATCGTCTCGATCATGTCCTTGGCGAGCTGGCGCAGCGCACGATCGAACGACTCGACGGGCTTTGCCGGCTCACGGAGCACCGGGTCCCCCAGGATGCGGATCGGTAGCAGCATGCGGGTCCTCATCAGATGTGCGGTTCGGCTTCGACGCGCTCCACCACGCCCGTGGCGGCGAGGGATCGCATGGCGGTCCCGAACGCGGGGAGGCGGCCGGGCTCGAGCGCGAGCAAGCATACCGTCCGACCCCCGAGCGAGGTCAGCAGGGTGGTGATCGGTTCCTGCTCCTGGATCGCCGGTTCGAGCTCGGCGGTCCCGACGACTCGGAACACCGGGGCGCCCACCGGGAATCCGGCCGCCGCACGGCGTGCGTGCTCGCGCGCCAGGAACCGATCGGGATTGCCGCGCACGAGCGCCTGCACCGCGGGATCCGACGGGTGCGAGCTCTGCACGATCGCCCGACCGTCCTGGCGCGTCCAGCTCACCGCCTCCATCCAGATCGCCAGCGCGCGTTCGCGCGCGGCAAGCCCCGGGCGCGTGGCCGCGAGGTCGGCATCGAGCACCGCGACGAGGTCCAGGGCACCGACGCCGAGGTCCCGCACGGCCTCGGGCCCGCCGATCACGATCTCGCCCGTCCTCCTCGGCAGCCGCGGGCGCGAGACGCGCGCGACCGGCACCGCGGCCACGCGACCCACCCATTCCTCCACCCGTTCGGCTCCGCCCCGTCGGATCCCGAAGGACGACGCGCCGCACGCGCCGCAACGCCCGGGCGCCTCGCAGACCACACACCGCACCGCACCGGACGAAGCCCGAAGCATGCCGCCGCACGCGGCACACGCCGCCGGGGCGCCGCAGGCGCGGCAGACCTGCGCCACGCCGTAGCCCGGAACCGGCGCGTAGACGAACGCGCGCTTCGCCTCCCGGAGGGCGCGCACCAACCTCGGCGCACGCCCTTCGGTGCCGGGACGGACCACCTCCACCTTCGGCCACCGCCGCTCGACGGGCGTCACCACGGGGAACGCGACCGCCGCGGCCTCACTCGTGGGACAGGCCGCCGCGAGCACGCACACCGCGGCGGCCAGCTGCGCCCGGCGGATCGCGACATCCCGGGCGTGGTAGTAGGGCGCGCGCTCTTCTCGATGCCCGGGGTGTGATTCGCGCGAGACCCAGACGAGCCCGACATCCGTGACGGGCGCGAACACCGCGGGCCGCGTCCCCACCACCACGTCGAACGCGCCGTCGCGGATCGCCAGCCACGTCCGATACCGAGCCCGCGCTTCCCCGCCCGCGAACACGCAGACGCGCTCCCCGAACGCCTCCACCAACGCGGCCGTCGTCGCCGGCATCGGCGAGGCCTCCGGCACCAACACGATCGCTCGCCGTCCCCCCGCCAAACAGGCGCGCACCCCCTCGACCACCAACCGCTGCTCATCCTCCGGCCCCGGCCGAACCACAAACCCCCCCGAACCCCCCCGCAAGGCAGCCGCGAGGTCGGATCCGCGGACGTACTCCGACCACAGCGAAGGACGGGGCGCTGACGGGTTCGATCGCGGGTCCGGGGGGCTCTGACCGAGGCGAAGCCGAGGGAAGGAGCGAAGCGCCCCCCCGGTCCGCGAGGGACCCGTCAGCGTGCAGTTGCCCCTCTTCTCCTGCCACCCGCGGCGGCGACATCGCCCCCAGGACGGTCGCCAGCGGCGCCACGTACCGTTCGGCCATCCATCGCGCGAGCTCGAGCATCGCGGCATCGAAGTACCGGACCGGCGACACGACCTTCATCACGGACAACATCCGCGGCGGGACGTCGTCGGTCGGACCCAGCACCCAGCCGCGCGTCAGCTTCCCGTGGAACCGGAAGCGGACGTAGGAGCCGACGCCCGCGCCGAGATCGGCAGAGAGGTCGTAGGTGAACGGGCGGTCGAGGGCCAGCAGCGGCCGGTCGACGCAGACCGTGACCGGTCCGGCGAGGACCTCAGGCGCCGACGGCGCTGCGGAGCGCGTCGACCCGATCGGTGGCCTCCCAGGGGAACTCCTTGCGACCGAAGTGGCCGTAGGCGGCCGTCTCGCCGTAGATCGGCCGCGCCAGGTCGAGGTCCCGGATGATCGCGGCGGGGCGGAAGTCGAAGATCTCCCAGATGGCCTTCTGCACGAGGTCCGGGTCGACGCTGGAGGTGCCGAACGTCTCGACCATCAACGAGACCGGGTGGGCGGTGCCGATCGCGTAGGCGACCTGCAGCTGACAGCGATCGGCGAGCCCCGCGGCGACCACGTTCTTCGCGACGTAGCGGGCCATGTAGGCGGCGGAGCGGTCGACCTTCGTGGGGTCCTTGCCCGAGAACGCGCCGCCGCCGTGCGGGGCCATCCCGCCGTACGTGTCGACGATGATCTTGCGGCCCGTCAAACCGGTGTCGGCCTTCGGTCCGCCGATCTCGAAGCGGCCCGTCGGGTTCACGAGCACGCGCACCGACTCGGTCTGCAGATCGGGGAACTCGCGCAACACCGGGTCGATCACCTCGGCCTCGATATCGGGACGCAGCAGCGTCTCGACGTCGACCTCTTCACGGTGCTGCGCGCTGATCAGGACCGTGTCGACACGGACCGGCTTGTTGTCGACGTATTCCACCGACACCTGGCTCTTGCCGTCGGGTCGCAGATACGGAACGACGCCCGCCTTGCGGACGTCGGCCAGGCGCCGGGCGAGCCGGTGCGCCATCGCGATCGGCAACGGCATGAGCTCGTCGGTCTCGCGGCAGGCGTACCCGAACATCATGCCCTGGTCGCCGGCGCCGAGGTGGTCGAGATCGTCCCCGGAATGGTCCTGCCGCTCCTCGAGCGCGTGGTCGACGCCCATGGCGATGTCGGCGGACTGCTCCTGGATCGCCGTGATGACGCCGCACGTGTAGCCGTCGAGCCCGAACTTGGCGTCCGTGTACCCGACCTCCACGATCGTGTCGCGCACGATCGAGGGGATGTCGACATAGCCCTGCACGAGCGTGATCTCACCGGAGACGAACACGACCCCCGTGGTGACGAGCGTCTCGCAGGCAACCCGGGCGTGCGGGTCCTGCGTGAGCATCGAATCCAGGACGGCGTCGCTGATCTGGTCGGCGAGCTTGTCCGGGTGCCCCTCGGTAACGGATTCGGACGAGAAGAGATAGCCCTTGCTCATGATCGGCTGAGTCTACCGGTGGGCGCAGACACCGTCAGCGCCGGTCATGCGGTCGCCGCCGGCGGCAGCCGGTCGGCGATCCGGTCCCAGAGCCCGCCGGCGAGCTCTGCCTTCGTCCACCGTCGCAGCTCCACGTCCTCGCCATCGGCCACCAGGATCGCCGCCTCGTTCGTGTCGGTGCCGAAGCCCGTGCCCGCCCGGCCCACGAGGTTGGCGACCAGCAGATCGAGACCCTTGCGCGCGAGCTTGTCCCTCCCGGCCCGCTCGACGTCGTTCGTCTCCGCCGCGAAGCCCACCAGGATCTGGCCCGGACGCCGGTGTTCCCCGAGCTCGGCGAGGATGTCCGGGGTCGGCTCCAGTTGCAGCTCGGGGATGCCGTCGTCCTTCTTGAGCTTGCGGTCGGCGCGCAGCTTCGGACGGAAGTCGGCGACGGCGGCCGCCATCACGACCACGTCGGCATCGGCCGCGTGCGCGAGAACCGCGGAGCGCATCTCCTCGGCGGTCTCGACCTCGATCACGTCCACGCCCACCGGCGGGCGCACCGCACCCGGTCCGAGCACGAGCGTCACCCGGGCGCCGCGAGCCAGCGCCTCGGTGGCGACCGCCACCCCCATCTTGCCGCTCGAACGGTTCCCGACGTAGCGCACGGGGTCGATCGGCTCGTGGGTCGGTCCGGCCGTCACGAGGACGCGCCGACCCGACAGGCTCTCTCCCGTCGTCTGGTCCATGGAACGTGCTGCGACACTCGCGACGACCTCGGCGATCGCACCGGGCTCGCTCATGCGACCCATGCCTTCGTCGCCGTGGGCGAGCGCGCCCTCCTCGGGACCGACGAATCGGACGCCGCGCGCGAGCAGCGTCCGCACGTTCGCCTGCGTCGCCGGCGCCGACCACATGCCTGCGTGCATCGCCGGCGCGACCACCACGGGGCCGTCGAATTCGAGCAGCGTCGCCGACAGCAGATCGTCGGCCAGGCCGTGCGCGAGCTTGGCGATCAGATTCCCGGTCGCCGGGGCGATCACGGCGAGCTCGTGCGCCTGCGCGAGCCGAACGTGCACGACCTCGCCGGGCGATTCCCACAGGGAGGTGTACGCGGGGTGACCCGTGAGCCCGGAAAACGTGTCGGCGCCGATGAACCGAGTGGCGGACGCCGTCAGCACCGCGGTGACCTCGGCGCCGGCACGCTGCAGCTCGCGGGCGAGCGAGGCGGCCTTGTACGCGGCGATCCCGCCCGTGACCCCGAGCAACACCCGGCGGCCACGCAGCGCGGTCACCTCAGTCGACCTCGACGATCTCCTCGGGACGCTCGTAGGCGATCTTGCCTTCGGCGATCTCCTCGAGGGCGATCGACAACGGCTTGTTGCGCAACCCGGTCTCGACCAACGGCGGTACGAACTCGCCGCGGCCCTCCCCGAGCTGGCTGTAGTACGAGTTGATCTCTCGCGCGCGCTTGGCGGCGACGATCACGAGCGTGTACTTGGAATCGACGGCGGCCAACAGGTCGTCGATCTTGGGTTCGATCATGTGGGAAGCAACTCCTGTCGCTGGATCGTTGCAGGTCAGCGGGTGCGGGACCCCTCGATGATAGCAGCGACCTCATCCGTCGCCCGGTCGAGATCGTCGTTGACGACCACGTGGTCGAACCAGCCCGCCTGCTCGAGCTCCCACCGGGCGGTGCGGAGGCGTTCCTCGATCCGTTGTTCGTCCTCGGTGCCTCGACTCCGGAGACGTCGCTCGAGCTCCTCGAAGGAGGGGGGCATCAAGAAGATGAGGAGCGCGTCCGGCACCTGATCGCGAACCTGTTGCGCCCCCTTCACGTCGATCTCGAGGATCACGTCGCGCCCCGCGCGTCGTTGCTCCTCGACGAACTGGCGCGGCGTCCCCGACCGATGCCCCACGATCTCGGCCCACTCCAGCAATTCGCCGGTCCGGATCATCTCGTCGAAACGGCCCTCGCCCACGAACGCGTAGTCCACGCCGTCGGTCTCGCCCGGTCGGGGCGGGCGCGTGGTCGCCGAGACGGACAGTGCGAGGCCATCCGGGTCGCGAGCCAGCAGGCGCCGGTCGACGCTTCCCTTCCCGACGCCGGAGGGGCCGGCGACGACGATCAGCGTGCCGTGACGCACGCGGCCGCTCGCTACTTCTTGCCGAACTTGTTCAGCAGCAACTCACGCTGCTTGCTGCCGAGCCCACGCACGCGACGCGTCGCGGAGATGTCGAGCTCCTCCATGATCTTCTGCGCGCGAACCTTCCCGACGCCGGGAAGAGACTCCAGCACGGTGGACACCTTCATCTTGCCAAGGGTGTCGTCCTTTTCCGCCTTCTTCAGGACGTCGGCGAGCGTGCGCTTGCCGGACTTCAGTTCGCCCTTCACCTCGGCGCGCTTCTTGCGCGCGGCCGCAGCCTTCTTGAGTGCGTCGGCGCGCTGCTCCGGGGTAAGCGTCGGAAGGGCCATGAACAGTCTCCTTCGAATCGATGGAAGGTACGAGAACGCGGGGAGTATACGCACGCGCGTCCGACACGGCACAAACCGCCGTCGAACCGTGTGACCTGCGTGTTTCAGCGCACCTCGCGCGTGATCGAACGCGCCGCGCCGACCGGATCGGCCGCCGTCGTGATCGCGCGACCGACGATGAGATAGTCCGCACCGCGCTCGATCGCATCGCTCGGCGTGAGGATGCGAACCTGATCGTGCCCGTTCGTGCCGGCGGGCCGGATGCCCGGCACCGCGAGACAGAACGCCTCGCCACACACCTCCCGCACGTCGCGCACGTCCTCACCCGACACGACGACACCGTCGAGGCCCGCCGACTTCGCCTCCCACGCCAAGGACGCAGGGGACGCGAGATCGTCGCCGCTGTGGGAAGACAGGACGGTGACCGCCGTGACGAGCGGCATGGCGACGCCCGCCGCGTCGGCGCCGCGCTTCGCTCCCTCGAGCGCGGCACGCATCATCGCGTCGCCCCCGAGCGCGTGCACGTTGAACATGTGGACGCCGAGCCGCGCGATGTTCGCACTGGCACGTTCGACGGTGGTGGGGATGTCGTGCAGCTTGCTGTCCATGAACACGGGGCCGTGAGGCGTGATGCGCCGCACCGCCTCTGGGCCATGCGCCCAGAAGAGCTCGAACCCGATCTTCAGCATGCCGACCTCGGGCGCGAGTGCGGCGGCGAGTCGTTCGGCCTCGTCGAGGTCCGACGCATCGAGCGCGACGATCAGCGGCCGGTCGGGGCGTGGGATCACGTCGCCACCTCGGCGGCGCGCATCGCCGTGCGCAATTGCATCGGTGACAACAGCGATCGACGCTTCAACTCCGCCACGATCCCTTGGGCGATCGACACCGGTGCGGACGGATCGATCATCGCCGCGACGCCGACCTGCACCGCGGTCGCGCCCGCCAGCAGTGCTTCGATCGCATCCGCTGCCGAGGCGATGCCGCCGCTTGCCAGCAACGGCATCCGCGGCAGCGCGCGCGCGACGTCGGCGATCGCGCGCAGCGTGAGGGGTTTGAGGGCCGGGCCCGACAACCAACCCGCACCGGCACCGAGCGTCGTGCGCATCGACGACGTGTCGATCGCGTAGGCCGGCGGCGACCCGGTCAGCGTCAGCCCGGTCGCTCCCGCGCGGGCGGCCGCGATCGCGATCGGCACCACGTCGAGCCCTCCGGGCATCTTCGCGAACACCGGCACGAGCGACATCCTCGCGACCGCGCCGACGATCTCGGTCACACGTTCGACGTGGGCACCGAGCATCGGCCGCTCCAGCTCCTCATCGGGGCCGGACAGATCGATCTCGATCCCGTGCACCCCGGGCTGTCCTTGGAGCGCGCTGGTGACCCGCACGTACTCCTCGAGCGAGCCGCCGCCGACGGACACGATCAACGGCGTTCCCACCTTGGCCCACGAAGGCAGCTCGGCACCGATGAACGCGTCGATGCCCGGATTCTGCCGCCCGGTATTCCACACGATGCCCGAGCGCGTCTCCGCGATCCGGGGGGGCGCCGAACCGGGACGGGGCTCGACGGTGATCGTCCGCGTCACGATGCCGCCGACCTTTCGCAGTTCGACCAATCCAGACGAGTTCCCGACCCGTGCCGGCGCAGCCCGAGGCGATCAGCACCGGGGTGGTGAGCACCAGGCCCCCCAGATCGACCGCAAGAGAGCGCTTGTGTTGGGTCACACCGCCGCCCCGTTCTCCTCGACGTCGGCGCTCGCGGCGGCGCGTCGGCCAGCGATCCCACACGATGCGCGCGGGGTTGAACACCGGTCCGTCCACGCACGCCCGCGCGTGGTCCCAGCCGGTTCCATCCTTGCGCGCGACCGGCACCGCGCAGGTGCCGCACAGGCCGTACCCGCATCCCATGCGCTCCTCGACGGCGACCTGGGCCGGCAGCTTCCGCGTGCGACAGAGCGCCGCCACCGCTCGCAGCACCGCCGGCCGTCCGGCCGCGTACACGACCTCGGCTCCGCAACGATCGATCGCGCCGGGCAGGGCGTCGATGATCGAGCCGCGCTCCCCCAGCGTGCCGTCGTCGGTCATCACGGTGACAAGCTGGGACAGGCGCTTTGCCTCGATCGGCTTGAAGACCGATTCCAGCGTCGCCGCCCCGATCACCATGTCCACGCGTTTGCCACGCGCGATCAGTTCCTGCGCCAGGAAGTAGAGCCCCGCGACCGACCGCCCCTCGCCCACCAGCAGGCAGTTCGTGAGTCGCTTGGGATACGCGAAGGGCTTGCCGAGCGGCCCGATCACGTCGAGGGATTCGTGGGCCCGCAGATCCGCCAGCCACGCGGTGCCCGGACCCGCCGCGGGGTCGACCACGAACTCCAAGGTGCCCGCCCAGCCGCCGCGACGGGACGACTGATGGATCGTGAGATGCCGTCGCAGGATGAAGTCGCGGCCGGGGGGCATCGCGACGGCGACGAACTGACCGGGTCGCGCGCGCTCGGCGAGTTCCGGCGCGACGAGGGTCAGCGACCGATAGGCCCCCAGCGTGCGGGTGGACAGGATCTCGGCGCGGACCCGTTTCACGCGTCGCTCCCGGCCGATGCGGCGGCGGCGTCGAACGACAGACGCGCCTGCGGCGGCTCCCGCAACGCGTCCGCGTGATGCTCCTGGATCGAGCGCGGCTCGGTCGCGTCGCCGCGGAGCGCCTCGATGCCGCGGACGGCGGCGAAGACGCCCGGCAGCGTCGTGATGCAGGGAACGCCGGCGGCGGCCGAGGCGGTTCGGATGAACGACCCGTCGGTGCGCGGGGCGCGCCCGAACGGCGTGTTGATCACGAGGTCGACACGGCCGCCGCGGATCAGCTCGACGATGTTGTCGGGCCCCTCGCTGACCTTGGCCACCCGTGCGACGGGGATCCCGGCGCGCTCCAGGACGCCCGCCGTCCCGCCCGTCGCCAGGAGGCGGAAGCCGAGGTCGGCGAGTCGCTTCGCGGGAAACACGATCGCCCGCTTGTCGCGGTTGGCGACGCTGACGAACACCGAGCCCGCGATCGGCAGGGCGTGCCCGGCCGCGACCATCGCCTTGGCCAGGGCCATCCCGCTGTCCGCGTCGATGCCCATGACCTCCCCGGTCGACTTCATCTCGGGCCCGAGCACCGTGTCGACGCCCGGGAACCGGCCGAAGGGAAGCACGGCGGCCTTCACGCTCGTGTAGGGAAGGTGCCGGTAGTGGAACGGGTCGCTCGGCAACACGCCGTCGGCGCGAAGATCGGCGATGGTGCGCCCCGTGAGGACCAGCGTCGCCACGCGCGCGAGCGAGACCCCGATCACCTTGGAGACGAACGGCACCGTTCGGGAGGCCCGTGGGTTGGCCTCGAGCACCCAGATCCGCTCGTCCTTGACGGCCAGCTGCAGGTTCATCAGCCCGACCACGCCGAGGCGACGGGCCAGACGCACCGCGATGTCCTCGATCGTGTCGAGCTCCTCGTCGGACAGTGTCGCCGGCGGGATCTGACAGGAGGAATCGCCCGAATGCACGCCCGCCTCCTCGATGTGCTCCATGACCGCCCCGACGAACACCCCGCCGACCGCGTCCGAGACCGCGTCGACGTCGACCTCGATCGCGCCCTCGAGGAACCGGTCGATCAGCACGGGGTGATCGGGCGAGGCCTCCGCCGCCGTCCGGACGAAATGCTCGAGCTCGTCGTCGTCATAGACGATCTCCATCGCACGCCCACCGAGCACATAGGACGGTCGGACGACGACCGGGTAGCCGACCTGCTCGGCGATCGCCCGGGCCTCCGCCATGGTGTTGGCCTCGCCGTGCGGCGGGGCGGGGATCTCGAGCTCCCGCAGGATCTCGGCGAACTTCCCGCGATCCTCGGCGAGATCGATCGCGGCGGGACTCGTGCCCAGGATCGCGAAGCCCTCTTCCTGCAGGATGGTCGCCAGCCGCAGCGGGGTCTGCCCGCCGAACTGCGCGATCACGCCGACCGGTTGCTCGGCACGGCACACGGCCAACACGTCCTCCGCCGACAGCGGCTCGAAGTACAGCCGGCTCGAGGTGTCGTAGTCGGTCGAGACCGTCTCCGGGTTGGAGTTGATCATCACCGACTCGAACCCGGCTTCCTCCAGCGCGTAGGCCGCGTGCACGCAGGCGTAGTCGAACTCGATGCCCTGCCCGATCCGGTTGGGCCCGGCGCCCAGGATGATCACCCGGGGGCGCTCGGCCGGCCGCACCTCGGTGACCGACTCATAGGTGGAGTAGTGGTACGGCGTCAACGCGGGGAACTCCCCCGCGCACGTGTCGACGGTCTTGAACACCGGCTGCACGCCGAGCGCGTCGCGATGACGGCGCACGGCCGCCGCGGAGGAATCCGTCAGCGTCGCGAGCCGTGCATCCGACAGTCCGAGACGCTTGGCCGCACGGAGCTCCTCACCCGACAGCGTGTGCAACGGCCGCCCGCGCAGGGACGCGCCCTCCGCCACGACCCGGGCGATCTGATCGACGAACCATGGATCGATGCCGGAGGTCGCCGCGACGTCGTCGGCCGTCGCGCCCGCGGCCAGCGCGTCGGCAAGCGCATGCAGGCGCGTCTCGGTGGGGACGGCGACCGCGTCGGGATCGGGCATCCCGGCCCCGCCGCCCCAGCCGCGGTCGAGCTCGCTCTTCTCGATCCCCCGCCAGGCCTTGCCGATCGCCTCGGTGAAGGTGCGTCCGATCGCCATCGTCTCGCCGACGGACTTCATCGTGGAGGACAGCACCGGGGAGGCCTCGGGGAACTTCTCGAACGCGAAACGCGGGATCTTGACCACGACGTAGTCCAGCGTCGGCTCGAAGGCCGCGGGCGTCTCGCCGGTGATGTCGTTCATGATCTCGTCGAGCCGGTAGCCGACCGCCAGCAACGCGGCGATCTTGGCGATCGGAAAGCCGGTGGCCTTGGAGGCCAGCGCGCTCGAGCGGGAGACCCGCGGATTCATCTCGATCAGGACCTGCCGGCCGGTGGCGGGGTCGACCGCGAACTGCACGTTCGAGCCGCCGGTCTCGACGCCGATCACCCGCAGCACCGTGATCGCCGCGTCGCGCATCACCTGGTACTCGCGATCGGTCAGGGTCTGCTGGGGAGCCACCGTGATCGAGTCGCCGGTGTGCACGCCCATCGGATCGACGTTCTCGATCGAGCAGACGATCACGGCGTTGTCGGCGCCGTCGCGCATCACCTCGAGCTCGAACTCCTTCCACCCGACGATCGACTCCTCGACGAGCACCTCGCTCACCGGGCTGCTCGCGAGCGCCCGAGCGGCCGCGGTCGCCAGCTCCGGTCGCGTGTGCGCGAAGCCGCTGCCGCCGCCGCCGAGCGTGAAGGACGGCCGCAGGATCAGCGGGAAGCCGAGCTCGTCGCCGAGCGCGAGCGCCTCCTCCAGCGTGTGCGCCACACCGGCGCGCGGCACGTCCAGCCCCGCCGCCAGCATCGCCTGCTTGAACCTGCTGCGGTCCTCGGCCTTGCGGATCGCCTCGAGCGAGGCCCCCAGCATGCGGACGCCCAGCCGCTCGAGATCGCCCGATTCGGCGAGGGCGACGCTGACGTTCAGCCCCGTCTGTCCCCCGAGGGTCGGCAACAGGGCGTCGGGCTTCTCCCGCTCGATCACCTGCAGGACCGACTCCGGGGTCAGCGGCTCGATGTAGGTGCGATCGGCGAAGTTCGGGTCGGTCATGATCGTGGCCGGGTTGGAGTTGATCAGCGACACCTCGAAACCGTCGGCGCGCAGCACCTTGCACGCCTGGGTGCCCGAGTAGTCGAACTCGCAGGCCTGGCCGATCACGATCGGCCCCGAGCCGATCACCATGATCTTGTGCAGATCGGTGCGGCGCGGCATCAGCGAGCGCTCCCCATCAGCGCACGGAACTCCTCGAACAGGTACCGCGAGTCGTGCGGCCCGGGGGCGGACTCGGGGTGGTACTGCACGCTGAAGGCCGGGACGTCGAGACAGCGCATGCCCTCGAGCGTGGCGTCGTTGAGGTTCCAGTGGCTCAGGTGGACGCGGCCGTAGTCGGTCAGGGCCACGCCCTCGCCGTCCTTGGACCAGGCGTCGGGGTCGACCGCGAACCCATGGTTGTGGCTGGTGATCTCGACGACCCCGGTCGCGAGGTCCCGCACGGGCTGGTTCACCCCTCGATGGCCGAACGGCATCTTGTAGGTGCGCCCGCCGAGCGCGAGCCCGAGCAGCTGGTGGCCCAGGCAGATGCCGAACACCGGCACCTTGCCGAGCAGCTCGCGCACGGCGAGGATCCCGTAGGCCGTCGCGGCGGGGTCGCCCGGTCCGTTCGACAGGAAGACGCCGTCGTAGCCGCCCTGCGCGATCTCGGTGGCGGGCGTCTCGGCCGGGAACACCGTCACGGCGACGCCGTGGGCCGCCAGCAGCCGCAGGATGTTCCGCTTCATGCCGAAGTCGTAGGCGGCGACCCGGAACACCGGCCCGTGATCGTCGGCGGGCGGACCGACCAGCGTGCTCGCGTCGTACGGCTCGAGCGGTGCTCACGGTCTTGGCCAGATCGGCGCCCACCATGCCGGGCACCGCCTGGATGCGGTCCAGGAGCGACACGGGGTCGAGATCGACCGTCGACACGGCGGCGCGCATGGCCCCGTGCGACCGCAGTTGCCGCGTCAGGTGCCTCGTGTCGATCCCCTCGATCCCGACGACCCCTGCGTCGGCGAGCGCGTCGGGGAGGCTCGCCTGCGACCGCCAGCTGCTCGGACGGCGGGACGCCTCGCGCACGACGAACCCGGCGACCTGGAGCCGCCAGCTCTCGGGATCCTCGTCGTTCATCCCGTAGTTCCCCTGGTGCGGATACGTCATCGTCACGATCTGTCCCGCGTAGGACGGGTCGGTCAGGATCTCCTGGTAGCCGGCCATGCCGGTATTGAAGACGGCCTCGCCGAAGGACTCCCCCTCGGCGCCGAACGCGCTGCCGTGCAGGACGGTGCCGTCTTCGAGGGCGAGCAGCGCGGCGGGGCCGGTCGTCATCGCGTCGGCTTCCCATCCGCGACGGTCAGGGCGCCGGCGAGCATCGTGAACCGCACGCGCCCGCGCAGCCGCTGTCCCGTGAAGGCGCTGTTGCGGGCCTTCGAGACGAACGGTGGCTCGACGATCCAGTCCTCGGACGGATCGAACACGACCAGGTGTGCGGGCCGGCCGGGCTCGATCGGGCCACCGTGGGCGGTCGCGCCGAGGATGCGCGCCGGGGTCGTCGACAGGGCGTCGATCACGCGAGCAAGCGGCACGATGCCCGGCTCGACCAGGAACGTCAGCGCCGCCGCCAGGGCGGTCTCCAGGCCGATCGTCCCGGGCGGGGCCAGGTCGAACTCCATGTCCTTCTCCTCGACGGCGTGCGGCGCATGATCGGTCGCGATCGCATCGATCGTGCCGTCGGCGAGGCCGGCGCGCAGCGCCTCGCGATCCTCCGCCGACCGCAGGGGCGGGTTCATCTTCTTGGCGGTGTCGTAGGTGGCGAGGTCGGCGTCGGTGAACACGAGATGGTGCGGCGTCACCTCCGCGGTGACGCGGACGCCCTCGGCCTTGGCGCGACGAACCAACTCGACGGCCCGGGCGCTCGAGAGGTGGCAGAGGTGCAGCCGCCCCCCCGTCGCGCGCGCGAGCGCGAGGTCGCGGGCCACCGCGATCTCCTCCGCCGCGGCCGGCCGGCCCGCAAGCCCCAGCGAGTAGGACTGCAGCCCCTCATGCATGTGGCCGCCCTCCACGAGCGACGCGTCCTCGGCGTGCTCGGCCAACACCACCTCGACCGGGAACGCCGTGGCGTAGAGCAAGGCGTTGCGCAACAGCCTCGCCGAGGGCACGCAGTGACCGTCATCGGAGAAGACCCGCACGCCCGCCTCGACCATCTCGCCCATCTCGGCCAGCGACTCCCCGAGCAGGCCCTTCGTGATCGCGCCGACGGGGAAGACGTCGCAGCTGCCCGCGGCCGCCGCCAGGTCGCGCACCTCGTGCACGATCGCGGCGTGATCCGTCACCGGCACCGTGTTGGCCATCGCGGCCACCGCCGTGAACCCACCGGCCGCGGCCGCACGGGTCCCCGTGGCGATCGTCTCCTTGTGCTCCTCGCCGGGCTCGCGAAGATGGGCGTGCAGATCGACCAGCCCGGGTGCGAGGACGAGACCGCCGGCGTCGATCCGTTCGGCGCCATCGGCGGCCTCGGGGCCCGCGATGACGCCATCGGCGACCACGACGTCACGCACCTCGTCGACCCCCGCCGCGGGGTCGATCACCCGCGCCCGCTCGAAGACGTAGCGCTCGTTCATGCCGCCGCTCCCTCGCCGCCGCCGCCGAGCAAGAGGTAGAGCAACGCCATGCGGATCGCGATGCCGTTGGTCACCTGCTCTTCGATCACGGACTCGGGCTGGTCGGCCACGTCGGAGTCGATCTCGATCCCTCGGTTCATCGGGCCGGGGTGCATGATCAGCGAGTGCTCGGGCAGCATCGCCGCGCGGGCGCTCGTCAGCCCGAACAGACGCGCGTACTCCCGGACGCTCGGGAAGTACTCGAGACGCTGGCGCTCACGCTGCACCCGCAGCATGTAGCACACGTCCAACTTGGGCAGCAGGTCGTCGATGTCGTAGCTCACCTGCGCGCCCCAGGCCGGCGCGTCCGGTGGGATCAGGGTCGGCGGCCCCACCAGGGTCACCTCCGCCCCCATCTTGACCAAGCCGAACGTCAAGGAGCGAGCGACCCGGGAGTGCAGCACGTCGCCGACGATCGCGACCCGAAGTCCCTCGAGTCGCTCCAGCTTCTCGCGCATCGTGTAGAGATCCAGCAGCGCCTGGGTGGGGTGCTCGTGCGTGCCGTCGCCGGCGTTCAGCACGCGCCCGTCGACCCAGCGGGTGAGCTGGAGCGGGGACCCGCTCGAGGAGTGCCGGATCACGATCGCGTCGGCGCCCATCGCCTGCAGCGTGAGCGCGGTGTCCTTCAGGGACTCGCCCTTGGCCACGCTCGAGCCGCCGGCGCTGAAGTTGATCACGTCGGCCGACAGCCGCTTGGCCGCCAGCTCGAAGCTGATCCGCGTGCGCGTCGAGTTCTCGAGGAAGAAGTTGACGACCGTGCGACCGCGCAGCGCCGGCACCTTCTTGATGACACGGGTGCCGACCTCGCGGAAGGACTCGGCCGTATCCAGGATCCGCACGACGTCGTCGGCGGTGAGGTCGTGCATCGACAACAGATGCTTGTTCATGTGTTCGCTCCCGCGCCGGGCGTGACGGTCACCGCGTCGACCCCGTCGACCTCGGCGATCTGCACGCGCACGTCGTCGCCCCGGCTGGTCGGCACGTTCTTGCCCACGAAGTCGGCCCGGATCGGCAGCTCCCGGTGGCCGCGGTCCACCAGCACCGCGAGCTGGATCTTGCGCGGACGGCCGAGATCCATCAGGGCGTCCATCGCGGATCGGATCGTGCGCCCCGTGAACAGCACGTCGTCGACCAGCACGACGATCTTGCCCGAGACGTCGAAGCCGATGCGGGTCTCATGGACCTCCGGGGCCTCGGCGCGCAACCCGATGTCGTCACGGTAGAAGGTGATGTCGAGAACCCCCACCGGGACCTCCGCGCCCTCGATCCGGGCGAGCTCCGTCGCGAGGCGACGAGCCAGGTCGTCGCCCCGGTCGGCGATCCCGACCAGCGCGAGATCGTCCGTCCCCTTGTCTCGCTCGATGATCTCGTGCGCGATGCGGGTCAGGGCCCGGCGGATGTCCTCGTCGGACAGGACCGTGGCGGTCATACGACAACGCCTCCTCGGGCAGACGAGGAGGCGGATAGGTTGTGGCCCATCTGTGATCCCTTCCCGGCCTCACGGGACCGGCGTTAAAGGGGGTTCGTGTCGATCTGAAGGATACACGCCCCGGTCGAAGCGGGCGGTGTTCCGATGGAGCCCGGGGGGCTATCCTGAGAGAAGACCTCTCCGGAAGGAACAGACATGCAGGACTGGATGATCGTGCTCCTCATCGGCGGCGTGGTGATCTTCGGGGCCGCGAAACTGCCGCAGATCGCGCGGAACATGGGCAAGGCCCAGGGCGAGTTCAAGAAGGGGCTCAAGGAAGGCGCTGTGGACGAGGAGTCCCCCGCGCCGCCCGCGGCCATCCCGCCGGCCACCGCCCCGCCCGCGGTCGCGCCGCCCGCCGCGGCGCCCGAGCAGGTCCAGCGGGCAGAGGGCGACCAGCCGAGCGCCTAGCCGACGCCCTCGTCCCGGGCGATCCGGCCGAGCACCCCGTTCACGAAGCGCTTCGCGTCGTCGGCGGACAGCTCCGCCGCGGCCTCGACCGCCTCGCTGATCGCCACCGACGACGGGATGTCGTCATCCCAGAGCAGCTCGTAGACCCCGACGCGAAGGATCGTGCGATCCAGCGCCGCCATGCGCTGCACCGACCAATCCTCGGCGTGGGTCTCGAGCAGGAGATCGATGTCGGGCAACCGACCGGACACGCCCTCGACCAGCTCCACGGTGAACGCCGGCACCTCTCGCCCCGCCGAGCGCCACTCCGCGACCACGGCCGCAGCAGAGGCGTCGGTGATGTCGGCCTGGTACAGGACGTCGAGCGCGACGCGCCGTTCCTCCCGGCGGGTCACGCTCAGCCCTTCACGCGCTCGACGTACTCACCCGAGCGCGTGTCGACCTTGATCCGCTCGCCCTCTTCCACGAACAGGGGCACGTTGACCACCGCACCCGTCTCGACCGTCGCGGGCTTGAGCGCCCCGGTCTTCGTGTCGCCCTTGGCGCCCGGCGCCGTGTCGGTGATCGTCAGCACGACCGAGGCAGGGAGATCGATCGCGATCGGCACGCCCTCGTGCATCGCGACCTGCGCCTCGGCGCTGGCCGCCAGGTACTTGCCCGCGTCGCCGACGACCTCCGGAGGCACGTGCACCTGGTCGTAGGTGTCCGGGTCCATGAAGACGAAATCCGAACCGTCGGCGTAGAGGTACTGCATGCCCTTGCGCTCGACGATCGCGAGCCCGACCTTCACCCCCGCGTTGAACGTCCGTTCGACCACCGCCCCGGTCTTGACGTTGCGCAGCTTCGTCCGAACGAACGCGCCGCCCTTGCCGGGCTTCACGTGCTGGAACTCCACAACTTGAAACAGCACGTCGTCGAGCTCCAGGGTCATGCCGTTCTTGAAATCGTTCGTCGAAATGCTCAACCGGGCTCCTCGCCTACAGTTCGATCAGGTCGCGGGCCGAGGTGCCGACCACGACGCAGCCGTCCTCGGTGACCTCCACCATGTCTTCGATGCGCACGCCGCCCAACCCCGGGATGTAGATCCCGGGCTCGACGGTCACCACCGCGCCCGCGGGCAACGGCTCGTCCTGCTTTCGCCCGAGGCTCGGTGCCTCGTGGATCTCCAGCCCGACGCCGTGACCCAGGCTGTGCACGAACCGGTCGCCGTAGCCCGCGCGCTCGATCACCTCGCGGCTCACGGCGTCGACCGATGCCCCGGTCACGCCCGCGCGCACCGCGTCGATGCCGGCCTGCTGCGACTCCCGGACCACCCCGTGGATCTTCGTGATCTCGCCCGCCGGCGCCCCGAACGAGATCGTGCGCGTCATGTCGGCGTGGTAGCCGGCGAACCGCGCGCCGAAGTCGAGCTTGATCACATCGCCCTCTTCGAGCAGCCGGTGCGCGGGCTCATGATGGGGCTCGGCCGCGTTCTCGCCGAAGGCCACGATGGAGTCGAAGGCGAGTCCCTCGGCTCCCTCGTCCATCAGCAGGGCCTCGAGCTGCCGGGACATCTGCTGCTCGCTGACCCCGACCGCGAAATGCTCGAGGATACGATCGAACGCGGCGTCGGTGATCGCCTGCGCCCGGCGGATCGCGTCACGCTCATCGTCGTCCTTCACCGCGCGCAGGGTCTCGACGACCTCGGTCGTCGCGACGAGCTCGACGTCGGCGAGCGCGTCGGCGAACCGATCCCGCGTCGCGACCGTCATCTCCTCCGCCTCGAACCCGAGACGGGTCACGCCATCGAGGTACCCCGCCAGCTCCTCGCGAAGCGGGTTCAGATAGGTCACGCGCTCCAGATCGGGGACCTCCCGGCGGGACTGCTCCGTGTAGCGCCCGTCCGTGAGGAACAGGGCGCCGTCACGCCGCACGAGCACCTGTCCGTTGGACCCGGTGAACCCCGTGAGGTAGCGCGTGTGGAGCAATCGCGTGATCAGCAACGCATCGACAGACAGGTCTTCCAGACGCGCGGACAGCGCGTCCCGCCTTACTCGGTGATCCACGGCATCGCCTCCAGCGCCAGATGATAGCCACCGGCCCCGAGACCACTGATCGTGCCCCGGCAGACATCGGAGATGACCGAGGTATGCCGGAAGGCCTCGCGGGCGTAGATGTTGGACATGTGCACCTCGACCACGGGCAGCTCCGAGGCCTCGATCGCGTCACGGAGCGCGTACGAATAGTGCGAGAGGGCTCCGGGATTGAGCACGACGAACTCGACGTGCTCCTCGCGGGCGGCCAGCAGCCACCCGATCAGCTCGCCCTCGTGGTCGGACTGATGCCACCGCAGGGTGTGGCCGTGCTCGCGCGCCCGGCCGTCGAGGTCCGACATGATCTCGGCGATCGTCTGCGACCCGTAGGTCTCGGGATCGCGCCGCCCGAGCGTGCCCAGGTTCGGCCCGAAGAGATACAGCACGTTCATCCGGCAGCCCCCATCTCGATCAGCACCGCACGCATCTCGTCGTCCGTGACCCCCGCGACCACCACGGGCCGGCCCACGTCCGCCAACAGCACGAAGCGGACCCCCGCCTGGAACTTCTTGTCCATGCGGATGGCAGACAGGATGTCACGCACGGGCGGGAGCGCCCCATCGGTCTCGAGCCCGAGGGATGTCAGCAGCCGGACGGTCCGCCCGACGAGCCCCGGCGCGCAGACGCCCCGCGCCTCGGCCAGTCGTGCGGCGAACACCATGCCGATCGCGATCGCCTCTCCGTGCGAGCGCCCGGCGAAGGACTCGAGACGCTCCAACGCGTGCCCCAGCGTGTGCCCGTAGTTCAGGAACAACCGGACACCCGTGTCCCGCTCGTCGTCGGCGACGGTGCCGGCCTTGAGACGGGCGCAGCGGGCCACCAACGGCTCGAGCGCCCCCGGGTCCCGCGCGAGGATCGGTCCGGGGTCTCGCTCCAGCACGTCGAGCAGCTCGACGTCGAGGGTGAGCGCGTACTTGGCCACCTCGCCCAGGCCCGATCGGAAGTCCCGGTCCGGCAGACTCGCCAGCGCGGCCACGTCGCACAGCACCGCGACCGGCTGGTAGAAGGTGCCCACGAGGTTCTTGCCCTCGGGGAGGTTGACCGCGGTCTTGCCACCGATCGCCGCGTCGACCTGGCCGATCAACGTCGTGGGCACCTGCACGAACCGCATGCCGCGCATGTAGGTCGATGCGACGAAGCCCGCGAGATCGCCGACCGTGCCGCCCCCGAGGGCGACCACGACATCGTCCCGGTGTGCTTCCTGGCTCGCGAGCTGATGCAACAGGGTGCCGTAGACCTGCAGCGTCTTTGCCGCCTCGCCGGAGGGGACCGCGAGCGGCACGGCATGGAGCCCCCGCGTCGACAGCGAGGCCTCCAGCGGCGGCAGCCAGGCCGGCGCCACCGCCTGGTCGGCGACGACGAACGCGCGGGTCGCGGGCGCGAGATCGGGCAGGTGCGCCGCGGCGTCGGCGACCACACCGGTGCCGATCGTGACGTCGTAGGACCGCCCCGCGACCGGGACGGTCACGCGCTCCAACGAAGCTCCTCCACGATGGCGTCCGCAACCTCACCGGGATCGCCGCTGCCGTCCACGACGTGGCCGGCGAACTCCCGATACAGGGCCTCCCGTTCTTCGAGCAGTCGCTGCAGGTCGCCGGTCGCCCGGATCAACGGCCGCTCGGCGTTCGGCTCGACCCGAGCCTCCAACACCGAGATCGGCACGTCGAGGAACACGCACGTGCCCGTGCTGCGCAACGTGATCCGGTTCGCGGGCTCGAGCACCACACCGCCCCCGCAGGCGATCACCGCGGGGTCCTGCGTCGAGGCTTCCACGAGCGCGCGAGCCTCGATCGCGCGGAAGCCGGACTCGCCCTCCTCATCGAAGATCTGGGTGATGCTGCGCCCATCGCGTCGGGCGATCTCGACGTCGAGGTCGACGAACGGCACGCCGAGCCGGCCGCCGAGCTCCGCGCCGACGGTGGACTTGCCGGAGCCGGGCATCCCGACGAGGTAGACGATCACGGGAGCTCCTCCAGGTAGGCGGTCAGGTTGCGCGCGGTCTCGGGCAGCGAGTCGCCGCCGAACTTCTCCAGGGTCGCATCGGCCAGGGTGAAGGCCACGACGGCTTCCCCGACGACACCCCCGGCGGGCACGGCGCAGACGTCGGTGCGCTGTTTGATGGCCTGCGCGGGGGCGCCGGTCTCGAGGTCCACGGTGCGCAGGGGCTGCGGCATCGTCGAGAACGGCTTCATCGCCGCACGCACGCGGATCGGCTGCCCCGTCGACATGCCCCCCTCGATCCCGCCCGCGCGGGCCGATGCGCGGGCGAGTCGCCCGCCCCGGATCACGATCTCGTCGTGCGCCCGCGAACCCGGCCGTGCGGCCGTCGCGAACCCGTCACCGACCTCCACCCCTTTGACCGATTGGATCGACATCAGCGCGGCGGCCAGGCGGGCGTCGAGCTTGCGATCCCACTGGACGTAGGAGCCGAGGCCGGCCGGCACCCCGTAGGACAGGACCTCGAAGACGCCGCCCACGCTGTCCTTCGCCTTCCGCAACCGGTCGATCTCCTTGACCATCGCGGCGGCGGCCGTGGCGTCCGCACACCGGACCGGCGAGGCGTCGATCGCGCCGAGATCATCGGGCGTGGGCAGCGTGGAGCGTCGCACGCGCACCTTCCCGATCTGCACGACGTGGGAGAACACGCGCACGCCCAGCTCGGCCAGGAAGGACTTGCAGAGCACGCCCGCGGCCACCCGAGCCGCCGTCTCCCGCGCGCTCGCCCGCTCCAGGACGTTTCGCACGTCGTCGAAGCCGTACTTGAGGGTGCCGACGAGGTCCGCGTGCCCCGGTCGGGGGCGCGTCAGGCGCTTCGACGGGTCCATCTCGCCCTCGGGGCCCATGAGCTCGCGGTACGTGGTCTCGAACTCCACGTTCGGGATCGTGATCGCCACCGGTGACCCGATCGTGCGACCGTGCCGCACGCCGGCCTGGATCTCGAACGCATCCGCCTCGAATCGCTGCCGCCCGCCCCGACCGTACCCGTGCCGTCGCCGCGCCAGCTCACCGGCGATCGACGCCTTGCTGACGGGCACCCCGGCGGGCAGGCCTTCGAGGATCACAGCGAGGCCGGGCCCATGGGACTCCCCGGCCGTCAGGATGCGCAGCATGCGCCCCATCATAGGGAAGGGCGTCCCCCGGTCCTCAGGGCGTGGGATCGGTCGCGCGATGAAGATGGCGGGGGCGGTCCAAACGGACCGCCCCCGCGCGACCGGCGACCGCTCCCCCCGTGGGCGCATCGCCGGCGTCGACGCCGGTCCCTACTTGTTCGGCGACACGCAGAGCGTGAACGATTCGTCGCCGTAGAGGAACGTGGCACAGTTCCCCGAGACCGACTGCAGTCGGTACTGCTTGTTCGGGCCGAAGGTCTGCCCGACCGACGGGTCATAGACCGTGCCGTCAACCTCGACCTGCGCCTGCTCGACCCCGTTTGCCGTGAAGGTGTCCAGGAGCACCACCGTGTGTCCCCCGACCGTCTTGCTCGCGTCGTTCCCCGGCTGTGTCGGCGGCGTGGCGGTCGGGTCGTGGTCGTGCCCCCGCCGGTCGAGGTCGTCGTCGTCCCGCCGGTCGAGGTCGTCGTCCCCGCCGGTCGAGGTCAGCTCGTCGTCACATCGAAGCCCGGTGGGACCGAGAAGGGGTCGCGTGCGGGCAGGACGAGTATCGGCGAGGGCGCGAGGCTCGGCGTGCCGGTCGGCTGGGTCGAACTGCTCGACGGCCTCAGTGGTGAGGAGGACGGGAACGCTTCCTCCTCGCCGCCGCCTCCGAGAAGCTTGAGCAGCAGGAACCCGACGACCAGCACGCCGATCACGATCCCGCCGATGCGGAGCATGCGCCGGTCGCGGTCACTGATCGGCATCTCAGCCACCCGCCTCGGTCGGCCCGGGCGTGGACCCCGGGCCTGCGCTCGTGTCGCTCGTGTAGGCGTCGATCTGCATCGAGACGGTCAGCACCTGGTTCCCGAGCGAGTCGGTCACGCCCGCGGGCGACAGCGTCATCGACGTGATCTTGGCCGCGCGTGGCAACGACTCGATCTGGTAGCTGAACTCGGTGACCTCGTTGTAGGTCCCGATCGCGCTGAAGGACAGCACGATCGTGCTGAGCCCGGTCACGTCGTCGAAGACCGGCGGGCTCGGGCCCAGCTGTCGTGAGATCGAGCCCCGAATCCAAGGCCGACAGATTGATCAGCTGGATCAGTCCGGCTTCGTCGGCGGTCGGCGGGATCTTCGCGTGGACCTCGTCGATCGTCTGCTTGTTCTCCGGCGCCTGCGCCTTCGTGTCCTCCAGCGCGCCCTTCTGCGTCTCGAGCGTCTGCTCCTGGCTCGCCGCCGCGGCGAGGTCCTCCTTGGCCGTCGACACCTGCCCCATCTTGGGCAGCACGAGCAGCACGACGAGGAGGATCGCGATCACGACCGCGCCGGCGGCGGCGAAGATCGGTGCGCGCGGGTTACCCACCGGCCACCGCCGCTCCGGCCAAGCCGCGTTCCGTCAGGGCGTCCTGCGTCAGGTCGACGGAGGTATCGAAGGTGAACGCGCCGGCGACCGAACTCTCCTGGGAGATGTTCGACGTCCACGGGTTCGCCCATCCATCCACGCCCTCGAGCCTGTTGAGCCACGTACTCAGCGAATCGAAGTGCAGGGTCGCACCCAGCGAACGTCATCGTGCCGACGAACGTGGGCGTCGATGTCGGGATCGGTCGGAGCGGAACCGCAGTCGTGTCGACGGTGGACGCCCACGAGGTCAGGTACGTGTCGGGCGGGATCACCTTGGACACGTCGAGCAGGACCGACGAAGTACGCCACCTCATTCGCGTACGCGGACGCGAGCAGCTGCTCCTGCTGCTGCGCCTCGACCTGCAGAGTCCTCGTACTTCTGCAGGTCGGCGATCTCCTGCTTGAGCGCCGCGTTCGTTTGGTTCTGCGCCTCGATGTCGTCGTTCACACCGCTGAGTCGCACACCCTGGAGCACCCAGAAGAAGATGATCAGGCCGATCACGGCGGCGGCGCCGATCAACACGAGCAGCGTCCGGCGGCGAACCTCCTGGCCCTTCTTGATGTCGGTGGGAAGCAGATTGACGCGACTCATCGCTCCTCCTCCGGCAGGGCAAGGCCGATCGCGACGGCAAGGAGCGGCTCCGCAGCGGCGACGTCGGCCTCGTCCAGCTGATGCGGGACGCGGCTGAAGACGGCGCCGGGCTCCACCGGCACCGGGATCCGCTGACGCATCAGATCGAAGAGGCCCTCGAGCCGCGAACCGCCACCCGTGACGAGGACCTTGCCGATCCGCGCGTCCTTCGCCTGCGCCGTGTAGAACTCGAGCGAGGATCGGACCTCGTCGACGAACGCGGCGGCGCGCTGCAACGCGGCCTGGCGAACGGCCTGGGGTTCGGGCGCGTCCTCCACCGCCTCGCCGCGCTTCAGCCGCTCGGCGATGTCGTCCTCGACGCCGGCCGAGCGCGCGATCGCGACGGTCACATCGCGCCCACCGCTCGGCAGGATCCGGACGAACCGGGTCGCCCCGCGCGCGTGGACGACGATGTTGGTCACATGCGCGCCGACGTCCACGATCGCCTCCTCGACCACGCCCTCTTCGAGGTCGAGACCGCCGTCGGTCGCACCGACCGAGCGGACCATCGCGAAGGGGATCAGATCCAGCCCCATCGGCTCGAGCTTGCCGCCGGTCACGGCCTGCACGACCTGATCGACCATGCCTCGCTGGGCCGCGACGAGGAGCATCCGAAGCATGCGACGGTCCTCCTGCTCGAACTCCCCGATCGGGTCGTAGTCGAGGACCGCGTCGTCCACCGGCATCGGGATGAACTCCTGCACCTGGAAGCCGAGCGAGGAGCGCAGCTCCTTGTCCGGCAGGTAGGGCAGGGAGATCTCACGCACGACGACCCGCTGATTGCCGACGCCGAGCCACACCTGTCGACCCTTGAAGCCGCCCTCGCTCCACAGCTTCTTGAGCGCGTCGCTGACCGCGCCCGGATCCCGGACCTCGCCGCTCTCCACGGCGCCGGGCGGCAGGGCGACCTGGCTCGCGCGCACGACCGTCAAGGGCGAGCCGACCAGCTCCACGGCGCGCACGGCCGTGGAGCCGATGTCCAGACCGATCCGGCCCTTCGCCATCACGATCCCTCCACCTGGACCGATCGGGAGGCCAGATAGCGCTCGACGTCCGCGCCGCGGACCCGGTAGTTGTGCCCGACCCGCACGGCCGGGAGGTCGCCGCTCTTGATCAGTCGGTACACGGTCATCGTGGACACGCGCATCGCGGAGGCGACCTCGGCGACGGTGAGCAGTCGTGTGCCGTCACCGAAGAGTGCCTGGGCCCCTGTCGTCACCATGTCCGAGCGGTCTCCAAGTCCGGCCGTGAGCCAAACTCACGTGCCTCATGTGCCACATCTTCCACAAGAAGCTCATCTGGGCCTTCTAGCCCCGAAAGCACGCTTACGAAACATCAGGGCACACGGTGAGTCAAACACCTCAGGAGGTCATTTCTGCAGGTCGAACGCTTGTTCGGCCCGATTGCCCGCCCGAGCGGTCCGCGTCAGACGTGCAGGAAGGTGCGCGAGTACCAGTCCGCGATCTGGGGACCCCAGAAGGCCGCCACGATCGCCCCCGCCGCGAGGAACGGGCCGAACGGCATCGCCCCTTTCCTCCCGGCCCCACGCAGCAACGCGAGGATGGCCCCGAGACCGCCCAGGACGATCGCCGCGCCGGCCGCGACGGCGACCTGCCCGAGGTCGAGGGACCCCAGGACGATCCCGATCAGGGCCGCAAGCTTCACGTCGCCCATGCCCATGCCGCGGGACACGAGCGCGATCACGAACAACGCCCCCCCGTAGGCGAGAAAGCCGATCGCCATCCGGGTCAGGTCGACGGGCGCACCGGCGAGACGGGCGCCCACGAGAGTAGATCGGGAAGGCGATCAACGCGGGGTACACGATCTTGTTGGGGATGATCCGGTGCTCCAGGTCGATGACCGAGATGACCGGCATCAACGCGAGGAACGCGGCCACGCCGAACGCGATCCACAGGTCGTCGTAGACGAGGAACGAGCCCACGATGACCGCCGCCGTGGACACCTCCAGGAGCGGGTACCGAACCGGGATGCGGGCGCCACAGTCGCGACATCGCCCGCGAAGCAGGAGCCAGCTGAGCACGGGCACGTTGTCGCGGTTCCGGATCTCGGCACCGCAGCTCGGACACTTCGACCGGGGGCGCACCACCGACTCCCCCGCCGGCACTCGGGCGGCGACCACCGTCATGAAACTACCGATGGCAAGGCCGAACACCGTCAGCAGGACGAGGAGGAATGCAGTGAGCACGGCCGCACTCTAGACGTTGATCTCTTGCCAGAGCACCTGTTCGAGCGTCGTTCCGAAGCCGAGCACCCGCTCGACGCGCGAGTTGTAGATGATGTTGAAGCCGTTCTTGAAGTCCATCGACTGCGCGTACAGCGCGCCGTCGCCGGTGCTGTCGAAGTTGTTGGCCGAGTTCACGAAGGCCATCTTGCCGGTCGTATAGAGCAGGCCCACGACACCGTCGTCGGGATCGGATGCGTCGCCGGCGTCGAACTCGATCGCGTTCTTGCCGTAGATGCTGCAGTCCGCGCCGCCGGTGTTGACGAGGTCCGCGGTGCAGGCGGCCGTGGGCTGGTAGCTCGAGTTCACGACGAGGTCCGCCGCGATCGACGACGATGTCGTCGTGATCGTGCTCGTGTTGCCGAAGTTGACCGGCGCGTTCGTGATGAGGGTGAAGTCGCCGGACAACGTGATGCCGTCCAGGTTGATGTAGGTCGAGCTTGTCGGCGTCCGCTGCCAGACCGCGAACGTCCCGGTAAGGCTGGTTGCGTGCGCGGCAACGTAGGCGTTGAAGTCCGAGACAGCGGTGGTGGAATCGTTCGAGCCGCACGTGCCTCCGGTCGGATAGCACTGGAGGTGCAACGGGTCGCTCGGGTCGCTCGGGTAGTTGTTTGGATCGAACGTGAAGGCCGGGAACCCGACCGGCACCGGTTGACTCGAGGACGTCCCGGCGGAGGTCGTCGCAGCGGAGATGTCGCTCGAGATGCGCACCGCAGGCGGTCGCCGCACCGCCGACCGTGGTCGTCCCGCCCGAGCTTGAACGATGTCGTAATCGGTGCCGAGGTTGCTGCAGGTCGCGGAGGACGGGTTCGATGCAGTCGCGTTCCCCTCGATCGTGACCTGACTCTGGCACGTGATGCCACCCGTGCCCCCGGTCCAGACGTTGCCAGACTTGCCCGAGCATCCGTACGTCGCATCGGTCTTGACGATGTTGGAGCTTTGCACGAGGTTCACGCCACCGCCGGAGGAGATGATGCTGCCGCACACTGTCGCGCCGTTGCCCAGCGTGATATCGCCCGCGGAGTAGACGTCGCCGATGACCGTCATGTTGTTGGCGACGGACAGGGAGGTCTGTGAGTAGATCGCGTACTTGAAGGAAGGCACCGGCTCGTACGTCACCTGCACCTCGCGCGCGAACGTCGGACGCGCCTTCGTCGGGTAGTACCCGATCGAGCTCACGAGGACGGTCCCGCCGCTCGTTGCCCAACTCATTTGGTACTCGCCGCCACCACCGGTGCACACGGTGCTGGTCGAGATCCCACACGGGTTGGTCGCGCCCCGGCTCTCACCGAGCAGCGTGACGGCCCGGTTCACGCCCGCTTCAGCGACGGTCAACGACTTGCTCCACTCGATCGACAAGCCGGACTGGCGCAGCGAGGCGTTCCCGGCATCGAGCGACACCGCCAGGAGCACCATCATGATCGAGAGCAGCAACATCGCGATGACGAGGGAGTAGCCCTCTTCCTCGTCGCTGCAGTCGGCGGATCAGCGATCGTCAGCATCATCGCGTCCTCACTCTTCGCGCGTTCCGCAGATGGACGTCCGAGATCAGATCGATCGTAGACGTGTCGGTCAGGAAGGTCAGATCGATCGTCACTTGGTCGACGTACGCCTCCGTAGACCGGATGTAGGTGAAGGGATCCGCCGAGCAGCCGTGCGTCCGTCGCGAATTGCACTTGATCGGCGACACCAGCGGGGCGAAGTTCGCGCCGCCGTCGCGCGACTGCTCCAAGCGTGTAGGGATAGGAACCCGTCACCCGCCACACGATCGTCGCCGGCACGCCGTCGATGTAGGTGTCGAACGTGATCGTCGATCCGTCGCTCACCGCCTGATCGACGGATTCACCTTGCCGCAGCTGCTTGGTCATCTGGTCGATCGCGATGCGCCCGTCCGTCAGCACGTCGCGACGGTTCGTGATCGTGCTCGTCGTCGTGAACGAGCGGAACGCAACAGCCATCACCGACGTCGCCACGATGCTCATCACCGCCATGGTGACCATCAGCTCGACCAGGGTGAACCCGGCCTCGCCCCGGTCAGCCCGTGAGGTGCGGTGTCGAGCCAGCGCTGACATTCGTCGCCAAGTCATAAGCCACGATGTAGTACTCATAGGTGTCCGTCGTCTTGTGAGTGTCACTGCAGGTCAGGTCGATGCGGTGTCGCACACGAGCGAGTAGCTGCCCGTCGAGGTGATCAGGCGCCGATACACGCGATAGCCGCCCAGGTCCGTGACGCCGACGGGCGCGACCCACGTGAAGGTGATCGTCGTGTTGGCACCCGATGATCGTGGTATGCGGACTTCGCGAAGCTCGTCGGGGTCCCTGGGGCAACCGTGTCAAGAACGATCGTATCGCTCGCGATCGCACCGTACTTGCCGGTCGAACTGTAGAACTGGGCGTACACGGTCTTGGTGCCGTCCCCGACGGCAGGTTCCACGTGTACGAGGTGGCGAAGCCGAAGGGACCGAGCCACGTCGAGTTGTCGTTCGACAGATACATCGTCGCGGGGTTCGGCCCGCCCCCGCTCTTCGCGAGGCTCAGCGTCACCGTCGTCGAGTTCGTGTATGAAGCACCGCCGTTGATCGGTCACGATGCCGTCGGGACCGCCGTTGCCCGGCGGCGGCGGTCACCGTCGTCACTGTGCAGCCCGCCGCGGAGTTGCTGGATGTCGAGCCGCCGTTGTCCGTCACCGTGTTCACGACCGTGTAGGTCGCGTAGCTCGGCGTACGTATGGACCACTGAAGTGCCTGTGTCGGTCGCGCTATCGCCGAAGTTCCACGAGACGCTTGCGATCGTTCCGTCGGAGTCGCTGGCGTTGGCCGTGAAGGTCACCGTCTTGTCGCTCACGCTGGCGGTCGGGCACAACACCGTCGGAGCGCGGTTGGTCGCCGGAGCCGTGTAGATGATCTGGCCGTCGGAGAAGAGCGACGATTCGGCGAGCGACGTATTGCCGCGACCGAGCTCGTCGTTCCACACGACGACGACGGTGACACGCTTGGCGTCGTGGCCGTTGGCGTCGCTGATGCCGTCGTTGTTCCCGTCCGTGGCGTCGGCGTCACCCGTGCCGTCCTGGGTCGAGTCGACCCAGGTCACGTAGCGGTACACCTCGTAGGTCGTGGCGCCGTCGAGCAGCGGGTTCTGGTAGTGCTGCAGCGCCGGCGACGCGCCTGCGACGCGCACGAGCGACTCGGCGGCCAGGCCCCCGGTCCCATCGGGATCGAAGGTCTGGGCGTTGGCGTCGACCCAGTGGTCGGGGTTCGTCGTGTCGGCCGAGTGCGTGAGCGGCGAGGAGTCCGACAGCACGAGGTTGTCGTAATTGAGCGCGCGAGCCTCTTCCATCTGCTGGTCGACCGCGGCGCGCGAGGAGAGCTTCTGGCGCGACAGGCCGGTCGTGCTCAGCCCGAAGATCGATCGCCTGGGCGACCGCGAACGCGCCGACGGCCAAGATCGTGATCGAGATCATCGCCTCGACGATCGTGAAGCCGCCTTCGCCGTTCATCCGGCGGCGGAGCGTCTGCAACATGCGCATCATCAACAATCGGCTCCTCCAGCCCGTGTCCTGTAGGTGTCGGTCGGATGGGGGGTGGCCTTGAGGCCCAGAACGCCGGAAGGGCGGCCCCGGAGGGCCGCCCTTCGCGGATCTGCGACCTGGTGTGTGGCTTACCAGCTGAGGCGTTGCGCGGCGCCGATGGCGTCGTCGACAGGCAGGCGGTGCCGTCGGACGCAGACGACCCGTAGAACGTGCTCCGGCCTGCGGCATTGTCCCGCAGGTAGAAGCAGGTACCCGACTTCGACTACGCCGCGAGGTTGATGCTGGTCACCGCGTGGTCACCGTCGGCGCCGTGCCTCCGCCGGGATGTTGCTCAGATCGACCGGGGTCGGTCGAGGTCACCGTGCCGTCAACGAAGGTCAGCGCCGTCTCGATCGTGGCCAGCTTCGCGGAGTCACAACCCTGGTAGCGAGTCCGTGTCCGTGAAGCACGTCTTCGCGGCTGCGATGGCGTTGCGGACGCCCGACTGGGCGGCCTTGTCGTTGGCCCGGTTCCGGGCTCCGAGGAACGTCGGCAGAGCGATGGCGACCAGGATGCCGATGATCAGAACGACCACCATCAGCTCAATCAGGGTAAAGCCCTCGTCCTCACGGACGCGCTTCATGAGTCCCTTGAGCATCTGCTTTCGCCTCCTTCCATGTGACGAGGCGCACCTTGCTGGTGCGCGTTCCCCCCTGGTTTCGGTCCCGGCGAGGTGTACCTGTAGGGCCGGCGAGCGCAGATACCCGGGATCGGGTAGGCCCGCGACGGGTCCGGAAACGGCCGAGGCCCCCGGGTCTCGCCCGGAGGCCTCGGAACCGTGCCAGACGTCGAGTTACTGGATCAGCTTGATGATGTTGAACATCGGCATGTACAGGGCGATGACGGCCGCACCGACGCACCCGCCGATCACCGCGATCAGCAGCGGCTCGATCAGCGACGTCAGGGCGTCGACCGACGCCTCGACCTCCTGCTCGTAGAAGATGGCGACCTTCTCGAGCATCATGTCGACCTGTCCCGTCTCCTCCCCGACCGCGATCATCTGCACGACCATCGGCGGGAAGACCGCGTGCTTGGCCAGCGGCTTGGCCATCGACTCACCCTCGCCGAACGCTGGCCTGCACGTCGTTCACGGCGTCGGACACGACCCGGTTGTTCACCGTCTCGGCCACGATCTCGAGCGACTGCAGGATCGGCACGCCCGAGCGCAGCAGCATCGAGAAGGTCGATGCGAACCGCGACAGCGCCGTCTTCTGGAACAGGATCCCGAAGACCGGCACCCGCAGCTTCATCTTGTCCACCCAGGCGCGACCGTTGTCGGTCTTCTTCCAGCGCTTGAAGAAGAATCGGAACACGAACGTGCCGATCAACACGATGTACCAGTACTTCTTGAAGATGTTGGACATCGTGAGCAGCACGCGTGTCGGCAGCGGCAGCGAGCCGCCGAGCGAGCCGTAGATCGTCTGGAACTGCGGCACGACGAACAACAGCATCGCCGACATGATCAACACGACGAGCGCGACGACCGCGATCGGGTAGGTCATCGCCGACTTGATCTTGCCGCGCAAGCGCACCTCGGCCTCGATCATGTCCGCCAACCGCAGGAGCACGTCGTCGAGCGATCCGCCGGTCTCACCGGACTTGACCATCGCCACGAACAGGTCGTTGAAGACCTTCGGGTGCTTGACCATCGCGCCCGACAGCGACGAGCCCTGCTCGACGTCGGTGCGGATCTCGCCGAGCACGCGTGCGAGCTCGGGGTTCTGGGTCTGCTCGGCCAGGATCGCGAGCGAGCGCAGGATCGGCAGACCGGAGTTCACCATCGTGGCGAACTGCCGGGCGAAGACGGACAGCTCCTTGAACTTGACCTTCTTCGCGGTCAGCTCGATGTTCATGCCGCGCTTCTGCTTGTCGACCTCGAGCGGCACGAAGCCCTGCTCGCGCAGGCGCGCCAAGACGAGCGCTTCGTTGTCGGCGACGATGGTGCCGTTCAGGATGTTGCCGCCCTTGTCACGGGCTTTGTAGGCATAGGTATCTGGCATCTCGCGTCACCTCCTCACGATCCGGTGGTGCCTGCGTCGCCGGCCCAGCCGCCACCGGGTGGGGCGGCTCCGAAGTCCGTCGCGCCGGCGTCGTTGTAGTTGCCGCCGCCGGCGAAGGCCGACAGGGCGCCGGTGGAGCCGATCAGTCGCTGCAGCTCCTCGGGATCGTGGCAGCGTTCGAACGCCATCTGCTGGGTGACCCGTCCGGCCTTGACGTGGGACGCCAGCGACATATCCATCGTCTGCATCCCGTAGCGGCCGCCGGCCTGCATCGCCGAGTAGATCTGGTGCACCTTGCCCTCGCGGATCAGGTTGCGGATGCCCGGCGTCGCGATCATCACTTCGGCCGCCACGACGCGCCCCTTGCCGTCGACCGTCGGGACCAGCTGCTGGGTGATCACACCCTGCAGGGTCGTGGACAGCTGCACGCGCGTCTGCTGCTGCTGGTGCGGCGGGAAGACGTCGATGATGCGGTCGATCGTCTGCGGCGCGTCCTGCGTGTGCAGGGTCGCGAACACGAGGTGTCCGGTCTCGGCCGCCGTGATCGCGGTCGAGATCGTCTCGAGGTCACGCATCTCGCCGACGAGGATCACGTCGGGGTCCTGGCGCAGCACGTGCTTGAGGGCGGCCGCGAAGCTGTGCGTGTCCGCCCCGATCTCACGCTGGTTCACCACGCATGCCTTGTGCTTGTGCAGGAACTCGATCGGGTCCTCGACGGTCATGATGTGGCCCGCGCGCTCGCGGTTCACCACGTCGACCATGGCCGCGAGGGTCGTCGACTTTCCCGAGCCGGTGGGTCCGGTCACGACGACGAAGCCGCGCGGGAAGCGGGCGAGGTCGGCCGCGACCGGCGGCAACCCCAGATCGTCGAGCCCCTTGATCTCGAAGGGGATCACCCGGAAGACGGCGCCCACCGCATCGCGTTGCATGTACACGTTCACACGGAACCGGGCGCGCCCGGGCAGCGAGTACGACATGTCGAGCTCGAGTTCCTGCTCGAAGCGCTCTCGCATCTTCTGTGGCAGGATCGCGTAGATCATCCCCTGCAGCGCACGAGGTGTGAGCGGCGGATATTCCTCCAAGCGCTCGAGCTCGCCGTGCACGCGCACCGTCGGCGGCGTGCCCGCCGTCAGGTGCAGGTCCGATCCGTTCGCCTCCAGAAGCTTCCCGAGCAACTCTGGAATCGGTACCTGGAGATCATCTTCAGGAGGAGCTACCGTGCTCATGTCACTTCACCACCCTTGCAACCTCTTCCAGTGACGTCAGGCCCATCCGAGCCTTCTCCAGACCATCGTCTCGGAGCGTCATCATCCCCTGCTGTACGGCCACAGCCTTGATGGCATCGGCAGATGCACGCTCCACCGTGAGCCGTTCCACCTCTTCGGTCATCTGCATCACTTCGTACAGTCCGATCCGTCCGCGGAATCCGGTGTTCGCGCATGCGGGGCACCCCACGGGCTTCTGGAGCTCCTGGATCTCGGGCCACAACCAATCCGGATAGCCGGCGGCGAACAGCTCGTTCTCGTCGGGCCGGTACCCGGTGCGGCAGCGCTCGCACAACTTGCGGGCGAGGCGCTGGCCGACCACGGCGTCGATCGCCGATGCCACCAGGAACGTCTCGACCTCCATCTCGACCAGACGCGAGATGGCGCTCGGGGCGTCGTTGGTGTGCAGCGAGGACAGGACGAGGTGTCCGGTCAACGCGGCCTCGATCGCGATCGTGGCCGTCTCCTTGTCCCGGATCTCACCGATCAGCACGATGTCGGGGTCCATACGCAGGATCGAGCGGAGCGCCAGGGCGAAGGTCAGCCCGGCCTTGACGTTGACCTGCACCTGGTTCACGCCGGCGAGGCGGTACTCGACCGGGTCCTCGACGGTGATGATGTTCTTGTCGATCTGGTTGAGGATGTTCAGCGTCCCGTACATCGTGGTCGACTTGCCCGAACCCGTCGGACCGGTGACGAGGATCGCTCCGTACGGCTTGCGGAAGGACTGCGAGAAGCGGTTGAACGAGTCCTCCAGGAACCCGAGCTCCTCGAGCCGAAGCATGGCCGTCGAGGTCTCGAGGATCCGGAGCACCACCTTCTCCCCGTACACCGTGGGCAGGGTCGCCATCCGGAGGTCGAGCGCCTTGCCCCCGACCTTCATCGGGATCCGCCCGTCCTGGGGGATCCGCTTCTCGGCGATGTTGAGGTCGGCCATCACCTTCAGACGACTGATGAGCCCGTTCTGGATGTTCTTCGGCGCAGGCGGCATCGGCTCGATCAGCACCCCGTCGACGCGGAAGCGGATCCGCACGTCGTGCTCGCGCGGCTCGATGTGGACGTCGGATGCGCGGTCCCCCACCGCCTGGGTCATGATCGCGTTCACGAGCTTGACGATCGGGGCGTCCTCGACGGCCACCTCGAGATCGGTGTCCTCGTCCTCCTCGGAGGCATCCGCCACGATGCTCGCCATCGCCTCCACCTGGGAGTCCATGCCGGCGTACTTCTGGATCGCGGCCTCGACATCGTTGGCGGTCGCCACCACCGGGAGCACGTCGCGGCCGGTGATCGTGCGGATGTCGTCCAGCGCATAGACGTTGGCCGGATCGGACATCGCCACCAGCAGCCGCCCGTCACGCTCGCCGATCGGGAGCGCGCGGTACCGGCGGGCCAGGGCCTCGGGAAGCAGCGATGTTGCGAGCGAATCGATCTGGAAGTCCGCAAGATCGACGAACTCGAGGCCGACCTGCTCGGCGAGCGCCCGCACGAGGTCGGACTCTCGGATCATGCCGAGGTCGATCAGGACGCGGCCGAGCGATTTGGGCGTCTTGCGGTGCTCTTCGAGTGCGACCTCGAGCTGTTCGGGCTTGATATAGCCGAGCTCGATGAGGATCTGGCCGAGCTGTTTTGACTTCCGCTTGACCGTCGACATCGCGCCCCTCAAGGGTCCGTTCGGGCTAGGTCCTTCAGGACCTAGTCTTCGTCACCGTCCTCACCGACCTGAAGCAGCCCCGAGAACTCCTTGGCGAGCATCACGCGATCGACCTCCCCCGGCTCCTCCGGCTCCTCCTCGGCCGGGGCCGGGGCGGGCGCCTCCTCCGGCGACACGAGACGCTGCGGCTCCTGCCGGAACACACCCCCGTCGTCGGCAGATGCCGAGGTCTCCGCCGCGGTCGCGGCCGCCGCCTGTTCGGCCTCGAGCCGTGCGAACGGCGAGGACTCCGATCCGAACGGGGACGCCGAGCGTTCGTCGGCCAGCACGGCTTCGTACGGCGAGCCCTCCACCGACGGACGGGCGTGCCCGGACAGATCCGCGCTCAGCGGCGGGGCGGCGGCGTCGGCCGCCGGCTCGGGCGCCGGGGTCGGCACGGCCGAGTCCGGGCGACGATAGCCGCTCAGCTGCTGCGAGCCGGCGGGACCGGGGTTCGGGGCCGCCGGCGAAGGAGCCGCTGTCGCGGGCGTGACGGTGGCGGGGGGCGCCTGCTGGAGCGCCTGCTGCTGGAGCTGCGCCTGCATCGCGGCCATCTGCTCCTGCATCGCCTGCATCTGCTGCATCTGCGCGGGGTCGGCGCCCTGCCAGGCGGGGTCGGCGCCGGCCTCCTCCGGTGGTCGGTGCCGCGAAGCTCGGCATCTCCGCGGACGCGGCGGCCGGCGTGCTCCCCACGGGCGCCGTCGCCGGGCGGTCCGTTGGCGGGTGCAAGGACGTCCGGGGGCGACCGGAGGGTGCGCTCGCCGCGTCGGGGACCTTGAGGGTGACCTCCTTCTGCTTGGCCCGGGTCTCCTCCGCCGCGATGACGGCCTGCTCGAGCTGATCCAGCATGACGCCGGGACGCACGCTGGTGCCGGTCACGACGAAGGCCGCGTAGGGCCCGCGGTGGACGAACGCCCAGAGCTGGTCGGAGAACTCGACGAACCCCTTGCGGGCTTCCCCGACATTGACGAAACGCAGCCAGGCCGGCTTGAGCTCGGCCTCCTGGTCTTCGGGGAACGCGCCCAGGACCAAGCCGTCGCGGGACAGCACGAGACAGCCTCGCACGTCGTCCATCGTGAGCACGACGCGCTGCGCGAGAGCAGCGAATTCATCCATGGGTCGTCTGCGGGAGGCATCGTCGGGGCCTCAGACCGCCTTGAGGCGGGCGGGCGAAAACCACCCGAGGGAGGGATGGCCTCTCCGTCGGGTCAGGCCCCGGTGCCGATCGCCCCGATGGCCGCCGCGGACATCGCCTCCAGCGGCGCCGGCTGTCCGGTCCACAGTTCGATCGAGAGCGCCGCCTGATGCAGGAGGAGGCCCAGACCCCCGAACGCAACCCCACCCGCGTCGCGGACGTCGCTCTGCAGCGGCGTGCTCGCGGGTCGGTAGAGCAGATCGACGGCAAGGATCGAGGCCCCGAGCGGCGGCAGCGGGAGCGCCTCGCCATGCGCGCCGAGGGGGGTGGCGTTCACGATCAGGTCCGGCCGCGCCCGTGCGGCCTCCGCGAAGCTCACCACCTCCACGGTCGTGTCGAGGCCGTCCAACGTCGCGATCAGCGCGGATGCGCGCACCGGTTCCCGCAGGGCGACCACGATCCGGGCCGCGCCCGCCCGGGCGATCGCCAGCGCGCACGCCCGAGCGGCGCCCCCGGCGCCGAACACGAGCGCGCTCGTGCCCGCCGCATCGAACCCGGCGTCGCGCTCGAGGAAGCGCCCGAACCCCGGTGCATCCGTGTTGTGCCCGACGAGCCCCGCCGGCGTGGCATGGATCGTGTTGACCGCGCGCAGCAGCGCGGCGTCGTCGCTCAGCGCCTCCAGCGTCGCGGCCACGGTCTCTTTGTGCGGCATCGTGACGTTCGCACCGGCGAACCCGAGCGCCTCGAGTCCCTCCAGCGCCGCACCCACGGCGCCCTGCGCGACCGGGAGGGCCACGTAGACCCAATCGAGCCCCAGGGCCTCGTATGCCGCGTTGTGGATCACCGGCGAGAGGCTGTGATCGATCGGCCAGCCGATCACCCCCGACGAGGTGGGTCGACCCGCCGATGCGGTGGCGCTCATCCACCGAGACACTCGCGAACGTTGGCCAGATGCTCGTTGTAGGTCACCGCGAAGCGATGCACGCCGGCCCCGTCGGGCGGACACAGCACGTAATAGAAGTAGTCGGTCTGCTCCGGATGCAGCGCGGCCTCGAGCGAAGCGCGACCCGGGCTCGCGATCGGGGTCGGCGGCAGACCCGCGTTGATCCGCGTGTTGTAGGGGGACGCCGCGGCCAGGTCCGCGGTGCTCAGCTTCCCGTCCGGCGTCGGATCGTCGTACAGCAGGGTCGCGTCGATCCCGAGCGTCTGCCCCGCATCGAGTCGGTTGTAGATGACGCCGGCGATCGTCGCGCGATCCTGATCGACCTGCGCCTCGCGTTCGATCATCGAGGCGACGATGACCACCTGGTAGGGCGTCAGGCCGAGCGCCTTGGCGCCGGCGGTCAGGTCCAGACCGGTGGCCTCGGTATCGAACTGCTCGAGCATGCGACGGATGATCGCGTCGGCGTCGAGACCCTTCCGCACGAATTCATACGTGTCCGGAAAGAGGAATCCCTCCGCGCTTCGACCCTTGGGGAGGTAGGGCGGCAGGGCGTAGCGACCGCTCTCCGCCAACGTCGCGAAGACCGACGCCGGCACGCCGGTCTGCTGCTCGATCACGCTCGAGGTGCTGCGCTCCCCCGGGAAGGTCGAGCGAATCCGGAGCCCTTCGGGGATGGTGGCGCGAACCGTGCGCACCTCCTGCGGCGGCGTCGTCATGAGCGCCAGGATCTGGTCGAGCGACGAGCCCACCGGCACGTCGTAGGACCCGGCCAGGATCGCGGTGGCCTGCCCGGTCCCGCGCAGCAGCAGGTTCCCGACGAACCCACCGCAGCGGATCAGCCCCTGGTCGGCGAGCTGCTGGACGACCTCCTGGCCCGTGGCGCCCTCCGGGACGACGATGGCGACGCTGCGGCCGTCGGGGTCCGGCGGTTGGCCGCACCGTCGGTAGGTGTTCGCGCCGGCCGCCACCGCCACGGCGAGCACGCAGAAGACGACGAGCAGCGCGATCGCGGCCACCCGTCGTCGACGTCGCTCCGACGTGGCATCCGTCTCGGCGAGATAGGAAGGGCGGCCGTCGTCCATCGAGGGTGCAGGATACCCGGGCCCGGGGTCGGCCTCAGCCCTCGCGCTCGCGCCGGCCCCGTTCGACGTCGAGCCAGGCCTGCAGGATCACCTGCGCCGCCGACGCGTCGATCACCGCGCGCTGCCGTTTCGCGCTCGCGCCCGCATCGCGCAATCCCCTCGACGCCTCCACCGTGGACAGTCGCTCGTCCTGCAAGCACGACGGGCACCGCCACCACCGCCCGAACCGCGTCGGCGAAGGCCGCCGCATGGGACGCCCGCGTGCCGCGGCTGCCGTCCATGGACAGCGGCTCGCCGATCACGATCGTCGTGACGTCGTGGGCTCGGACCAGCTCCGCAACGGCCAACAGCTCGCCGGGCGGCTGCCCCACGTGGATCGTGCCGAGTGCGACGGCGACGCGACGATCGGGGTCGCTGATCGCGGCGCCGATCCGCACGTCGCCGAGATCCAGACCGAGGACCCGTCCGGGCGCGGTCGCGCTCACGCGCCGGCCAGGAGCGTGGCGAGTCGGGCCGGGATCGTGCCCAGGGCGTCGGGGACCCGTTCCGCTCGCGTGCCGCCGGCGTTGGCGAGCTGGTCCTTCCCGCCGGCGCCGCCGCCGACCGCGACGGCCGCGTCGGCGAGCACGGCCGGCGCCGTCACCCCGCGCTCGATCGCGCCGGTGGTCGCCGCCGCCACGAGCATCGCCTTGCCGCCGGCACCGTTGCCGACGACGATCACGGCGGGGCGATCCTGGAGGCGATCGCGGACCTTCAGCGCGAGCTCGCGGAGCTCCCCGGGATCCAGGTCGGGCACCTCGGCCGTCACGAGGGCGACGCCGTCCACGTCGCGCACGCCGTCCGCCAGCTCCGCGATCAGCTGGTCGCGCCCGCCCGCCCGAAGCTTGCCGAGCTCGTTGCGCATGCGCTTGTTTTCGTCGACGATCCTGCTCGCTCGCTCGAGAGCGGCGCGCGGATCCTTCGCATCGAGCGCCCCGACGAGATCCCGCAGCAGCGCCCGCTCGACGTTGATCTCGCGCAAGGCATCGGGCCCGACCAACGCCTCGATCCGGCGCATACCGGCGCCGATCGATCCCTCGCGCAGAAGCCGGATCACCGCCACCGTGCCGGTGCGACCGACGTGGGTGCCACCGCACAACTCGCGCGAGTAGTCACCGATCTCGACGACCCGGACGATCGAGCCGTACTTCTCGCCGAACAGCGCGGTCGCGCCGAGCGCCTGCGCCTCGTCCATCGAGGTCTCGAAGATCCGCACCACGTCGTCTTGGGCCAGACGCCGGTTCGCCTCGAGCTCCGCCTGCTCGAGCACCTCGATCGGGACGCTGCTCGGATGGGAGAAGTCGAACCGGAGCCGGCCGGGCTCGATGAGCGAGCCTGCCTGGCGGGCGTGTTCACCGAGGATGTGCCGCAGCGTCGCGTGGATCACGTGGGTCGAGGTGTGTGCGCGCGCCGTCCCCTCGCGGAAGAGGCGATCGATCTCTCCGATCGCGTCCTGACCGGCGCGGACCTCGCCGCTCTCGACGACCCCCTCGTGCACGATCGCGTGGTCGCCGGCCTTCTGCGTATCGGTGATCCGAACGCTTCCCGTGTGCGTGCGGATCACGCCGCGGTCCCCGACCTGACCACCGCCTTCCGCGTAGAACGGCGTGCGTTCCAGGAACAGACGCACCGCCTGCCCCTCCTCGGCAACCTCGAGCTGTGCGTTCTCGTCGCTGAGCAACAGCGTGATCGGCGCCTCGGCCTCCGGCTGCTCGTAGCCGACGAAGATCGTCGGGGGCACCGCACCCGCGTCCAGCCCGATCTCCACCTTCTTGGCGGCCGCGCGCGCGCGATCCTTCTGTTCCTGCAGCAGAACGCGAAAGCCCTCCTCGTCGACCTGCAGCCCGGCGTCGGCCGCCAGCTCGATCGTCAGCTCGATCGGGAACCCGAACGTGTCGGACAGCTTGAACGCATCGGCTCCCGTGACGGTTCCCGCGTCGGCGTGGTCGCGCGCCTCGTCGAACAGGACCATGCCCTGACGCAGGGTCGCCGAGAAGCGGTCCTCCTCGGAGGCGAGCACCTCCTCGATGAACGCCCGGTTCTCCCGGAGCTCCGGATAGGCGTCGCCGAACCCGTCGACGACCCGGGCCACGAGCGGGCGGAACACCTCGCGCTGGGCGCCCAACTGGCGCGACGCGGAGACCACGCGTCGCAGCATCCGCCGAAGGATGTACCCGCGACCCTCGTTCGACGGCTGGACCCCATCGGCCACCAGGAACGCCGTGGCCCGCGCGTGCTCGCCGACGATCCTGATCGCGACGTCGTGCTTCTCGTCGGCGCCGTAGTGCTTGCCCGACAGGGATTGCACCTCCTCGAGCAGCGGGGCGAACAGATCGGTCTCGAAGAAGCTCGCCTTGTCCTGCAACACCATCGCGACACGCTCGACCGACGAGCCCGTGTCGATGTTCTTGTTGGGGAGGTCACCGAGCAGCTCGCACGCGCCGTCCACCCGGTGCTGCATGAACACGTGGTTCCAGATCTCGCAGAAGCGATCCTCGTCGACCTCGGGACCGCCGTCGGGGCCGTAGCGCGATCCGCGGTCGACGAAGATCTCCGAGGAGGGGCCCGCCGGTCCGGCGGCGTGCGTCCACCAGTAGTTGTCGGCCTTCCCGCGGCGAACGAGGCGGTCGGCCGCGATCCCGAGGCTCTTCCAGATGTCGATCGCCTCGTCGTCGTCCTCGTAGACGGTCATCCACAGGCGATCGGGGTCGATCCCGTATCCCTGCGTGACGAGCTCGAGCCCCCACGCGCACGATTCGGCCTTGAAGTAGTCCCCGAACGAGAAGTTGCCCAGCATCTCGAACAACGTGAGATGGCGATCGGTCCGCCCCACATTCTCGATGTCATTGGCGCGGAAGCACTTCTGGACCGACGTCGCGCGGCGAAAGGGTGGCTCGACCTGGCCGAGGAAATACGGGATGAATTGCTCCATGCCCGCGCCGGTGAGCAGGAGGCCGGACTCGGGTGCCGCCAGCAACGACGAGGACCGAACGCGGGTGTGTCCCCGCTCCTCGAAGAAGCGCAGGAAGGTCTCGCGGATGTCGCTGCCGTTCACGACCGGTGAGTCTAGCCGTGCGCTTCGTCGAGCCCGTAGGTCGTGCGCAGCTCGCGCTCGCGCTCGTCCATCGCGCGACGGCCCTCGTCCACCGAGGCGGTCACCAGCTTCGTGAGGTCCAGCAGGCCGCCCTTGGCCTCGCGCGCGATCGTCGCCGGCGCGGCCTTCTTCGCCTGCTTGCGGGTCCAACGAGAGGCGATCACCGCGGTGGTGGCGCCGAGGCCAACCCCGAAGGCCATCCAGAACAGTCGGCGGATCATCCCGGTGTCCTTGGCGGATCCCTTGCCGGATCCCTTGCGGATCCCTTGGAGGCCTTCGAGAAGCCCTTGCGGAGGCCCGAGGCGATGCTGATGATCTTGACCAACGGGCTCGAGGCGGCCTCCTCGACCAATCCCGAGAGCTTCTCGACCCGCGCCACGATCGAGTTCGCGTTGTCGAGCATCACGTCGACCCGGTCGATCTCGCGGTTCGTCTTCTCCACCGAGGTCTTGACCTCGCGCAGCAAGGGGATCGTCTCCTCGCGCATCGCGTCGATCGTCATCTTCGTGCTCTCGAGCACACGGAAGGTGTTCAGCAGCACGAACAGGAGTCCGCCGACCAACACGACCCAGCCGACCGCCAGCACGATCATCGCGGCATCGCCGCCGGTCATGGCCAGAACCGTCATATCCGCTGCTCCTTGGGTCTCGTTCGAGGGGCTAGCCTACCGGACTCACTGGGCCGGGCGGGAGGGGCCTGAGCCGGGGCGCCACTCCTCGGTCTCCTCCCCCATCCCCGAGGGCTGGTAGTACCGATGATCCTCGTAGCCCTCGGGGCGATAGGGCTGGTCGGCCCAGTGATCGGGCTCGTCGTGCGGGTAGATGTAGCCCTGGCCGTGGCCGAGGGCTCGGGCGCCACCGTAGGAGGCATCCCGCAGGTGCGCGGGCACCGGTTCGGCGCCGAGCGCGTCCTCCTGGGCCGCGGCGAGCGCGGTGGCGACGCTGTTGGACTTCGGCGCCCGCGCGAGGTAGATCGTGGCCTGCGCCAGGTTGAGGCGCGCCTCGGGCAGACCCACATGCTCGACGGCGTGGGCGGCGGCGGTGGCCTGCAGGAGCGCCATCGGGTCCGCCAGACCGACGTCCTCGCTCGCGTGCACGATCAGCCGCCGGACGATGAAGCGCGGGTCCTCGCCCGCCTCGAGCATCCGTGCCAGCCAGAACAGCGCGGCATCCGGATCGGAGCCCCGGATCGACTTGATGAACGCGCTGACGACGTCGTAGTGGGCATCGCCCTGCCGGTCGTACACGATGGCCTTGCGCTGCACCGCGTCGGCGACGAGGTCGAGGGTGATGACCTGGGGACCGTCGGGGGTCACCGCCAGCGCCGCAGCCTCGAGCCCCGTCAGGGCCATCCGTGCGTCGCCGCCGCTGATCGTGATGAGGTGCTCGACGGCGTCCTCGTCGATCGACAGGTGCATCCCGCCGAGCCCGCGCTCCTCGTCGGCGAGGGCACGGTGCAGCAACGCGGCGATGTCCTCGGCCGTCAGCGGCTCCAGCCGCAGCAACAGGCAGCGCGACAGCAACGGCGTGTTGAGCGAGAAATAGGGGTTCTCGGTCGTGGCCCCGATCAGCGTCACCGTGCCCTGCTCGACGGCCGGCAACAGGACGTCCTGCTGCGCCTTCGACCACCGATGCACCTCGTCGACGAACAGCACCGTCTTGAACAGACCGCCCTCGGCGCCCGTCATCACCTTGCGCGCGTCCGCGACGCCGGAGGACACCGCGGACAACGTGGTGAGTTGCGCCCCGACCGCGTCGGCCAGGATCGTTGCAAGCGTCGTCTTTCCCGTACCCGCCGGTCCCCAGAGCACGAGCGAGGGCAACGCGCCGCGGTCCAGGAGCTTCTGCAGCGCCCGACCGGGACCGACGAGGTGTTTCTGCCCGACGAACTCCGCGGGCGTGCGGGGACGCATCCGGGCGGCGAGCGGCTGATCGCTCACGCGGCCGTCGCTACTCCCCGTACCGGATGATGTGGGTCGGGCGAACGTGCCAGCGCACGCGGACCTGGCCCTCGACCGGCGTCCACTCCGCGCCGTCGTAGGCGAGCGCCAGTTCGGCGATGTGGTCCTCGGCGCCGGGGCCGAGCTCGCGCCGCTCGACCACGCCTTCGATCGAGATCCAGCGGTACGCGTCACCGTGTTGCTGGACCGCGACCGTGACGTGCGGGTCGCGCTCGACGTTGCGATCCTTCTTCCGGCCGACGGCGGTGTTCACCAGGACGTGGGTCTCGTTCGCGCCCACCCAGGTGAGCGTCGCCTGCGGTGACCCGTCGGCGTTCAGGGTCACGATCCACGCGAAGTTGGGCGGGCCGAGCAGCGCGCGATCCGCCGCCGTGAGTTCGTTCATGTCTCGTCCTCCTCGGGCTGCGCGGTCACGGCGATCCCGAGCTCGGCGAGCGCGCCGGGGTCGGCGGCCGCCGGTGCCCCGGTCATGGGGTCGGCGCCCGACTGGGCCTTCGGGAACGCCGTGACGTCGCGCAACGAATCCTTGCCGGCGAGCAGCATGACGAGGCGGTCCAGGCCCATGGCGACCCCGCCGTGGGGCGGCGCGCCGAACCGGAACGCCTTCAGCAGGTGCCCGAACTTCTCCTGTTGTTCGGCGGGTGTGAGCCCGAGCACGTCGAAGACGGCCTGCTGGACCGCCGGCTCGTGGATCCGGATCGAGCCGCCACCGATCTCGAACCCGTTCAGGATGAGGTCGTAGGCGCGGGCCTTTGCCGTGGTCGGCTCGAGGTCATCGGTCAGCGGCGCGGTGAACGGATGGTGGTTGGCCACCCACCGGGCCTCCTCCTCGCTCCACTCGAACAGCGGCGGCTCCGAGTACCAGCAGAACTCCCACCGACCCTCCGGGATCAGATCGAGCCGCTCCGCGAGATCGCGGCGGCAGCCGTCCAGCGCGACGTCGACCCGGTCGCGACGGTCGGCGACCACACAGATCAGGTCCCCCGCCGCCGCGGCGGTGCGCGCCACGATGCCCGTGCGCTCCTCGTCGGACAGGAACTTGTCGACCGGCGAGCGCAGCGATCCGTCGGGTTCGACGACCAGCCACACCAGTCCGGCGGCGCCGCGGCCCTTGGCGTCGTCCACCAGCCTGTCGAGCTCCTTGCGGCTCAGGGTGCCGCCGCCGGGGGCGCACAGCGCCTTGATCGCGCCGCCGTCCGCCGCGACCGAGGCGAAGGCGTTGAAACCGGAGCCCGCGAAGAGATCCGCGAGGTCGACGAGCTCCATCCCGTATCGGAGATCCGGTTTGTCGGAGCCGAACCGCTGGAGCATCTCGTCGTAGGGCATCCGCCGGAACGGGACCGGCACCTCGACGCCCTGCGTCTCGGCGATGATCCGTGCGTACAGCGGCTCGATGACGGCGATGATGTCGTCTTCGTCGACGAAGGCCATCTCGATGTCGAGCTGCGTGAACTCGAACCCGCGGTCGGCGCGGGTCGCCTCGTCGCGGAGGCATCGCACGATCTGGTAGTACCGGTCCTGGCCACCCACCATCAGGAGTTGCTTCAGCTGCTGCGGCGACTGCGGCAACGCGAAGAAGGTGCCCGGCCGCACCCGCACCGGCACGAGGAAGTCACGCGAGCCCTCGGGCGTGGCTCGGCCGAGCATCGGCGTCTCGACCTCGACGAACCCCAGCGCATCGAGATGCTCGTGCATCAGACGCGTCACCTGGTGACGCAGACGCAGGTTCGCGGTCATCTCGGGGCGGCGAAGGTCCAGATAGCGGTATTCCAGTCGCAGCAGCTCGTCGGCCTCCACGCGGTCTTCGATCACGAACGGCGGCGTGTCGGCGCGCGCGAGCACCTCGAGGGCGGTGGCCGCGACCTCGATCTCGCCGGTCGCGAGCCCCGCGTTGACCATGCCGGCCGGCCGCGCGCGCACGGTGCCGGTCACGCGGACCACCCACTCCCCGCGAAGGTCCTGGGCGATCGTGTGCGCCTCGGTGGCCTCCTGCGGGTGGAAGACCACCTGGATCACGCCCTCGCGATCGCGCAGATCGATGAACGTGACCCCGCCGTGATCCCGACGGTGCGCCACCCACCCGCACAACGTCACCTCGCGGCCGGCGTCGCCCGCGCGAAGCTCCCCGCACGCGTGTGAGCGCATCGCGGTCGCCAGTGTGGATCGCTCGTTCATGCGGATCCCTCGCCGGCGCGCAGATGCGACGCCACCTCGGTCAGCGCGACGGCGGTCTGCGTGCCGTCGTCCATCCGACGCAGGGTCACGCTGCCGGCGGCGAGCTCCTGCTCGCCGATGATCACCGCAACGGTGGCGTCGGCACGATCGGCCATCTTGAGCTGGGCCTTCAACGGACGATCCTCGTACCCGAGGTCGGCACCGATCCCCGCCGTGCGCAGCTCCGCAACGAGCGCCCGGGCGGCGGTGCGGGCCGCACCGCCGATCGCGACCACGTAGGCGGCGAGCGGTGGCTCGCTCGGCGGCGCCACCTCTTCGTCGGCCAGCGCCAGCAGCACGCGCTCCAGACCCATGCCGAACCCCACCCCCGGCACGCGCGGGCCGCCGAGCGTTTCGGCAAGCCCGTCGTACCGGCCCCCACCGAAGAGCGTCGCCTGCTGCGCGTTGCCGCCTTCTTGCATCGCATCGCTGACGAACTCGAACGCGGTTCGCGTGTAGTAGTCGAGGCCACGGACGAGCGTCGGGGTGATGACGGGTTCGAGCCCGTGGGCGCGCACGCCCGCGACCACGGCGTCGAAATGAGCGTCGCACGCATCGCAGAGGTGCTCGACCATGATCGGCGCGCCCGCCGCGACGGCCCGACAGGCTTCGTCCTTGCAATCGAGCACCCGCAGCGGGTTGTCGGCGAAGCGGTCCTTGTGCTCGTCGCGGAGCTCGTCCGCGTGCTCGGTCAGGTACGCGATCAACGCCGTGCGGTAGGCCGGGCGGCACACGTCGTCGCCGAGCGAGTTCAGCTCGAGCCGGTAGCGTCGCAACCCGAGCGACCGCAGGAACGCGTCGCCGAGCCCGATCACCTCGACGTCGGCGTCGGGCGCGTCGGTCCCGAACACCTCCACACCGAACTGCCGGTGCTCGCGATAGCGGCCCGCCTGCGGTCGGCTGTAGCGATACATCCGCGTGAGGTAGTAGGCCTTGAAGGGCGACCCGAGACGCTGGCGGTCGTGCAGGTAGGCGCGCATCACGGGGGCCGTGCCCTCGGGGCGAAGGGTCAGCGATCGATCGCGGCGGTCGGTGAACGTATACATCTCCTTGGCCACCACGTCGCTGGTCTCGCCCGACGTCCGGGCGAACAGCTCGGTCGCCTCGAACACGGGGGTCTCGACGTAGCGATAGCCGTAGCGGCGCGCGAGGTCGGCCGCACGGTCGTAGAGCGCGCGCATCCGACCGCCGGCGGGCGGCAGGAGGTCCTGCGTGCCACGGGCGGGCGCGAGCTCCATCAGCCCACCCCTTGCAGGAAGGGGTTCGAGGCGCGCTCCCGGCCGACCACCGTCTCGGCCCCGTGCCCCGGCAACACCCGCAGATCGTCGGGCAGCGTCAGGAAGCGCGCCAGCGACGCCCGCATCGCGACCGGGTCGGAGTTGTGGAAGTCCGACCGGCCGATCGTGCCCGCGAACACGAGATCGCCGGAGCACACCAGCACGTCGTCGTCGAGCCGGAAGCACGAGGACCCGGGCGTGTGCCCCGGGGTGTGCAGGACCTCGATGGCCAGCCCGGCCAGGCGGAGCACGTCGCCGTCGGCGAAGGTGCGCAGGTCACGGACGGGATCGAGCTCGATCGGGCTCATCCCGCCCCAGCCTTGGTAGTCGGCGAAGGCCGGACGGTCGTCCCCGTGCACGTAGACGGGGATGTCGCCCGCGAACGTTCCGGCGGCGCCGGCGTGGTCCATGTGCGCGTGGGTCAACAGGACCGCGGCCGGGCGCCGGCCGGCGGCCTCCAGGATCCCGGCCACCGTCTCGGGCTCGAACCCGGGGTCGACCACGACGACGTCCGGTGCGCCCTCGGCACCGAGCAACCAGCAATTCGTCCCGTAGGGATTGCGATCGAAGACGTCCAGGTACATGCGGTGGTCATGCTACCCGGAGGGTTGGCCGGAGGATTGGCGGGGGCTGCCGGGCGACGGCCGCTCAGGGCGAGGCCGTGTCGAACACGATCGTGAAGGGCCCGTCGTTCAGCAGGTCGATCGCCATCTCGGCCCCGAAGACACCCCGGCCGACGCGCACCCCGTGCGTTTCGAGCGCGCCCGCCAGGTGCTCGACGAGCTCGGCGGCTCGCGTCGGTTCGGCCGCGCCGAGGAAGGACGGGCGCCGGCCCTTGCGCGTGTCCGCGTACAGGGTGAACTGCGACACCACGAGCGCCTCGCCCCCCACCGCCGCGAGATCCAGATTCGTCTTGCCCTCGCCATCGCGGAAGATCCGCAGACCGGCGATCTTCGTCGCCAGCCCCTCGGCGTCGGCCTCGGTGTCGTCGTGCCCGACGCCGACCAGCAACAGGTACCCGGGGCCGATCGAGGACACCGGCGCACCGTCGACGGCGACGGCCGCGCGCGCGACCCGTTGGAGCACGACGCGCACTAGGAGGGAACCACCCGATAGGCGTCGTAGACGCCGTCGATGCGCTTCACCGTCGCCAGGATCGACGACAGGTGCGTGATGTCACCGAGCTCGAACGTGAAGCGCAGGCGCGTGATCCGGTCCCGACCCGTGGTCGAGTTCGCCGCCAGGATGTTGACGTGCTGGTCCGAGAGCACGGTGGCGATATCCGAGAGCAGTCGCGTCCGATCCAGCGCCTCAACCTGGATCGCGACGACGAAGGAGGTCGGCTTGCCCTCCGACCACGACACCTCGATCATGCGCTCGGGCTCGCGACGCAGCGTCTTGACGTTCGGGCAGTCCGCTCGGTGCACGCTGACGCCTTGGCCCCGGGTGACGAAGCCCACGATCCCGTCCCCCGGCACCGGCGTGCAGCAGCGACCGAGCTTCACCCAGACATCGGGGAGCCCTTTGACCATGACGCCCTGTGAGACGTCGGTCTTCGAGATCCGCACCGGACGCGCGAGCGGCACGTCGGCCGTGACGTCCTCGTCGCCGGTGCCGCTGACGCTTCGTGCCAGCCGTGCCACCACCGACTGCGGCGAGACATGCCCCTCGCCCACCGCGACGTACAGCGCGTCCAGGTCGGGGTACTTCAGATCGGCGACCACCTGCTCAAGGACCTCGTCGGTGGCAAGACGCTTGAACGGAAGGTTCTGCTTGCGCATCTGGCGCTGCAGCAGCTCCTTGCCTTGATCGAGCGCGTCCTCGCGACGGCCGCGCGCGAACCACTGGCGGATCTTGTTGCGCGCCCGAGGCGTCACCACGAACTGCAGCCAATCCTGGCTCGGGCCCTCGCCCTGTGCCTTGGACGTGAGGATCTCGACGGAATCCCCCGTGCGCAGTTCGTAGTCCAAGGGCACGAGCTTGCCGTTCACCTTGGCGCCGATCGTTCGGTGGCCGACCTCGGTGTGGATCGTGTAGGCGAAGTCCACCGGCGTGGCGCCCTGGGGCAGGTTCGTGACATCGCCCTTGGGCGTGAACACGAACACCCGGCCGCCCGACAGGTCGATCCGCAGGCCCTCCATGAACTCCCGCGGATCGGCCAGGTCCTTGAGCCAGTCCATCATCTGGCCGAGCCACGCCAGGTCGGCGGCCTCTTTCTGCTTCGGGCTCTCCTTGTAGCGCCAGTGCGCCGCGATGCCGTACTGCGCCGTGCGATGCATGTCGCGCGTCCGGATCTGGATCTCGATCGGCCGGCCCTCGGGGCCGAGCACCGTCGTGTGCAGGGACTGGTACATGTTCGACTTGGGCATCGCGATGTAGTCCTTGAACCGGCCCGGGACGGGCTTCCAGAGCGCGTGGACGGCACCGAGCGCGCCGTAGCAGTCGCGCATCGACTCGACCTGGATGCGGATGCCGATCAGGTCGAAGATCTCTTCGAAGTCCTTGCCGCGGATCACCATCTTTTCGTAGATCGAGTACAGATGCTTCGGGCGTCCGTCGACGTCGGCCTTGATCCCGAGCTCCTTCAGCTTCTGCCGGAGCGTGTCGGTGAGCTCGAGGATGCGCCGCGTCCGCTCGTCGCGACGCGTCTCGACGAGCTGGGCGATCTCCTTGTACGGCCCCGGATGCAACGTCTTGAAGGCGAGGTCCTCGAGTTCCCACTTGACCTCCTGGACACCGAGGCGGTTGGCCAGCGGGGCGTAGATCTCGAGGGTCTCGGTGGCGACCCGGCGTTGCTTGGCGACGGGCAGCGCCGAGAGTGTCCGCATGTTGTGCAGACGGTCGGCGAGCTTGATCAGCAGCACGCGGATGTCGCCCGCCATCGCCACGATCATCTTGCGCACGTTCTCGGCCTGCGCCAGCTCGCGGGTCTGGAACTGCAGCTTGTCGAGCTTCGTCAGGCCGTCGACGATCTCGGCGACGTCGTCGCCGAACTCCTCGCGGAGCCGGTCGAGCGTGACGGGCGTGTCCTCCACGGTGTCGTGCAGCAGCGCCGCCTCGAGCGTCGTCGTGTCCAGGCGCAGGTCGGCGAGGATCTGCGCCACCGCCAGCGGATGTTCGATGAACGGCTCCCCCGAGAGGCGCACCTGGCCCTCGTGGGCCTCCTCGGCGACCCGATAGGCGGCCTCGAGCATCTTGAGGTCGCCCTTGGGGTTGTAGGTGCGGATCTTCTTCTGCAGCGCCGCGAACCCGGTCGGCGGATGCTCGGCGCGACGGCGGCGCGGCAGGGGGAGACGGCCACCTCGCCGAGCGGGTGGCTGTGCCGTACCGACCGTGAGCTCGTCCCGGGTATCCACGCCTGCGGTCAAGTCTACGGCCGCACCGGCCCGGTTCTCGCGCTCAGTAGTGGATCAGCGTGAAGAGGTCGTATCCCGACACCTTGTCGCGGCCGTGCAGGAAGTCCAGCTCGATCAGGGTCGCGATGCCGCACACCTTCCCGCCGATCCGCTCGACGAGGCTCGCGGTGGCGGCGGCCGTCCCGCCGGTGGCCAGGACGTCGTCGACGACCAGCACCCGCTCGCCCGGCGTGACGGCGTCGGTGTGGATCTCCAGCGTCGCCGTCCCGTACTCGAGGGCGTACTCCTCCTCGATCGTCTCGTACGGGAGCTTGCCCTTCTTGCGCACCGGGATCACCCCGGCCCCGAAGTGGTAGGCGACCGGCGCCCCGAGGATGAACCCGCGGGCCTCGATCCCGACGACCTTGTCGACGTTGCCCCGGCCGAAATGCACGACGATCAGGTCGATGATCGTGCTGAAGGCGATCGGGTCGGCCAGCACCGGGGTGATGTCCTTGAAGACGATGCCCGGCTCCGGGAAGTCGGGGACGTCGCGGATCAGGGCTTCGATCTGCTCGATCTGCACGGTCTACCTCCGCTTGCGTTTGGCGGGTTGGCCCTTCTTGTTCCGGGGCTTGGCCTTGGGCTTGGGCTTGGTGCCGCCCATGCCGGCGGTCGCCTTCGTCGCCGCGGCGTCGACGGCGATCGCGGACGCGGCGCCCGCGGTGGCCTTCTCGCGCGTCGGCGCGGCGGCGGGACCCGCGGCGCGACGAACCTGGCGCTCGTGCACGATCGTGAGCACCGGGGCGGCGATGAAGATCGAGGAGTAGGCGCCGATCGCGACCCCGACGAACATCGCGAAGGCGAAGTCCTTCAGCGTGTCCCCGCCGAACAGCAGCAACGACAGGATCGGCAGGAGCACGACGAGCGAGGTGTTCACCGAGCGCATCACGGTCTGGTTCAGCGACAGGTCGACCACGCCCGTGTAGCCGAGGCGCGCGGTCAGCGCCGCGGACTCGGTGTTCTCCTGGATCTTGTCGTAGATCACGACGGTGTCGTACAACGAGAACCCGAGGATCGTCAGGATCGCGATCACCGTCTCCGGCGTGACCTGGCGCCCGACGAGCGCGTAGATGCCCGCGGTGATCACCACGTCGTGCACGAGCGCGACCATGGCGCCGATCGCCATCGACCACTGGAAGCGCCACGCGATGTAGATGGCGATGAACACCAACACGAGCAACAGTCCGCGGAACGCCTTTCGGGAGATCTGCTGACCCCAGGTGGGCCCGATGTCCTCCACGTTGACCTCCTGCGGCGACACGCCCGCTTGATCGGCGAGCTCCTTGATGAGGTCTTGGTTGTTGGGCAGGTCGGTGAACGAGTCGGTCCGGATCGACACCTCATCGCCACCGGCCACGAGCTGGATCTCACCGGTGAGGCCGAAGTCGTCCAGGACCGACTGGATCTGATCGGTCGTCACGGGGGTCGAGGGTGTGTAGACGATCTCCGCGCCGCCGACGAAGTCGATCGAGAAGTGAAACCCGCTGAAGATCATTCCGATCAGCGACAGCACGAGCAGGATCCCCGAGAACGTGAACCACCAGCGGCGATGCTCGATCAGCTGCAGGTGCGGAACGCGGTACCCGCGGTAGACGTCGTAGGCGTGGCGCAGGTTCATGCCGGCCCCTCGGGTGCCTGCATGTGGTCGGCGCCGGTCGCCGAGGCGAGGCCGAAGCCCTTCATCCTGGACAGCTTCGAGCTCCGCGCGATCAGGAAGACGGTCGGGCGCTTGAAGAAGTACACGACGAACAGGTCGAGCGCCGTGGCCACCCCGAGCGTCAGCGCGAACCCGCGCACCGAGCTGACCGCGGTGAAGTACAGCACGGCGGCCGCGATCCCCGTCACCACGTCGGCGGCCACGATGGTCTTGAAGGCGCGCTGGAACGCCGGCTGCACCGCGGTGCGCGGCGACCGGCCGGCCCGCACTTCGTCCTTCAATCGCTCGAAGAACACGATGTAGGAGTCGGCGGTCACCCCCAGCGAGATCACGAGGCCCGCCACGCCGGCAAGCGTCAGCGCGTAGCCGAAGCTGCGGCCCGCCAGCGAGATCAGCGTGACCGCGAGGACCGCCCAGATCGCCATGCCGAACCACGCCACCACACCGAGCATCCGGTAGTAGAAGAGCAGGTACATGAACAACAGGAACAACCCGGCGGCGCCCGCCACGATCCCCTGGTCCAGCGACTCGGAGCCCAGGGTGGGGCTGACCGTCTGCACCGATTCCTGCGTGAGGTTCACGGGCAGCGAGCCCGCGTTCAGGATCGCGGCCAGATCCTTCGCGCTCTGCTCGGTGAAGTTGCCGCTGATCTGCCCTGACCGGCGGTGATCGCGCCCTGGACGACCGGGTTGGAGATGATCTTGCGGTCGACCGCGATCGCGATCTGGTTCTGGGGCGGCGGCTGGGTCACGGCGAGGCGGGTCGCGTCGGCGAACTTCTGCGTGCCCTCGCCATCGAGCTCGAAGTTGACCAGCCATTCGGCGACCGACTGCGAGCCACCGCTGAGCGCCGCGCGCGCGTTCGTGATGTTGCCGCCGGTGATCGTCACGGGGCCGAGGTGCACGGCGTTGCCCTGCTCGTCCGGGTACCAGACCTCGTTGCCGTCCTGGGCGTCGCCCGCGCACGCCTTCGAGGCGCGCTCGACGTCGGTCTGACAGGTCAACTGGATCGACTGGAATCGAGGATCGCCCGGAGCCACGATCTCGATCGTGGGTCGCTCTTCGAGCCGGGCGGTCTGGCCGATCAGCTCCAACAGGTGCTGCTGGCCGGTCTCGCGTTGGCGCTCCGCGGCCGCGCTCTGGGTCGTGTAACACCCGAGGTCCTGTCCCTGCGAGCTCACCACGCAATAGCGCGTGGTGATGTGCTGGACCGCGAGCGCCTCGAGGGCCTGTTCGGCCTCCTGCTTCGTCTTGGCGTCGCACGGCAGCGGCGAGGAGCCGGTCTGATCGAGCTCGGCGTAGGCCGTGCCCGGATCGTTCGCGGCGCTCGCGGACGCCGAGGGCGAGGGCGACGCAGACTTCTTCGGCGAGGCGCTGGGGGTCGGTGTCGCCGAGGCGTCGGGGGTCTTGGGCTGCGGTGCCGTGATGCACCACGTCGTCTCGGTCACCTTGGTGTCGAGTGACTTGTAGGCGGCCTGCGCGGTCTTGTAGTCGGGATAGCACTGCAGCTCCGCGCCGACGAAGTCGGTCAGACAGTACTCGCCGGCCGTCGAGCCCGGGCCCTCCGTCGGCGTCGGGCTTGCCGAGACCGAGGCCGAAGCTGAGGCGGAGGCGGACGCGGACGCGGACGGCTTTGGGCTCCGTCGTGATCCCGGTCTTCGCGGCGTCGGCCGCCGCCTGGGTCTGGAAGCAGGTGAGCTCGGTGTCGCCCGCGACCACACACACCTTGGCCACCTGCGACGCCACGTCGAACCCCTTCAGGGCGGTGGTCGGGGTTTGCGCGTCGCCGAACAGCCGTACGTGGCGCCCTTGGCATCGGCGATGCACTCCAGGTCCGCCGTGCGCTCCTCGACCGTGCTGTCGGACAGCCCCGGGATCTGGATCTCGATCGTCGTGCCCGACAAAGCGATGTCGGGCTCCCCGACGCCGAAAGCGTCCACCCGGTTGCGGATGTTCTCCAGGGCCGTGTTCATCGTGTCGGCGTCGGTGCCCTCCGGCGCGGACAGGATCACCGACACGCCGCCCTGCAGGTCCAACCCGAGCACCGGGCGCAGGCGGTTGGCGGCGAACGCGGCGATCGATATCGCCATGATCAACCCGATCGCGATGACCGAGACCCACAGCCCACGACTGCGCTTCACGCGAGCTCCTGCCCGTTGACGAACAGTTGGAAGCGCGCATCGATCGCCATGGCGGCGTGGCGGCACATCTGCATCCTGGCAAGGAAGATCTCGAAGTACTCCATCACTTGGCTGATCCGGGTGTCGATCGTCAGCTCCAAACTGACGGTTCGAGCGTCGGAGTCTACCCGCAGGAAACTCTGTTCGACGGCATAGTTCACACGATCGTGGATGTCATGCTCCAATTCGAGTTCGGCCGGCTTGCGGACCCTGCTGCGGTGTACGTCAGCCTTGTCCGCAAGGATCACCGCGGCCGACACCGGCGACACGGCCGTGCCCTCTTCCTCCTCGTGGTTCGCGATCGCGGCCATGATCGTCATCAGGTCGGCTCCGTCGACCCGCTCGCGCAGCACGTGGTAGGCGAGCATCGCGCCGCTCTGGGCGTGCCCCTCGCGCGAGAGCGCGTTGCCCATGTCGTGCAGATAGCCGGCGACGCGCGCGAGCTCCGCTTCCCGTTGTGAGAATCCGAGCCGATTCAGCACCTGATAGGCGATCTTGCCCACCAGATGCGCGTGACGGAAGCCGTGCTCGGTGTACCCCATCGCATCCATCACGCGATCGGCCGACGCGATGTAGAGCGACAGGTCGGGATCGGACTGGACATCGGCCAGCGTGACGGTCGCGACGGCGGTCGCCGGCTCCACGGGCGGCACCTCGGGCACCGGCGCGCCGCTCGGCGTGCCGATCGCTTCGTCGCTCACGACCGGAACGGGCCCTCGGCGTTGTCGTCGAGATCGACGGCGGGGGCCTCGTCGGGCTCCTCGTCCTCCTCGACGTCCTCCTCGTACTCGGCGTCGTCCTCGACGCGACGTGCGATGCCGGCACGGATCATCTTGATCCGGGTGCCGGGAGCGATCTCGACGATCACGGTGCCCTCGTCCTCGTCCTCATCGACGATCGTGCCGAAGATGCCGGCCGTCGTCATGATCTCGTCGCCGATCTCGGCGCTGCGCTGCTGTGCCTGCTGCGCAGCCACCTTCTTCTTCTGCGAGCGCATCATCAGCCACAGGACGACGGGCATCGCCAGCATCAGCAGCAGCAGCGGGCTGCCGCCGCCGCGAGGATGTTTGGGCAAGGATCATCGAGGTTCCTTCCGGGTCGAACGAACGAGGCGCCCCGACGGGCGCGAGACCCCATCCTACCTGCGGGAACGCCGCGGTTACAGGGGAAGTTGGCCGGGGGCGGTGACCCCCAGGTGGGCGTAGGCGCGCGGGGTCGCCACCCGTCCGCGCGGTGTGCGCTGCAAGAACCCCAGCTGCAGGAGGTACGGCTCGACCACGTCCTCGACGGTGTCCGGCTCCTCCCCGACGGCCGCGGCCAGGGTCGAGAGACCGACCGGACCCCCGGAGAACCGCTCGATGATCGCCCGCAGGATCGCGTGATCGAGACGGTCGAGCCCCTGCTCGTCGACCTCGAACATCGCCAGCCCGGCCCGGGCGATATCGGCGGTGATCGCCCCGTCGTGGCGGACCTCGGCAACGTCGCGCACCCGGCGCAGCAGCCGGTTCGCGATGCGCGGGGTGCCGCGCGAGCGGCGGGCGATCTCCTCGGCACCCTCCTCGGCCGTCACGACCCCCAGGATGCCGGCGCTGCGCAACACGATGCGGGTGAGGTCCTCGGCGCCGTAGTAGTCGAGCCTCGGGCTGAACCCGAATCGCTCTCGCAGGGGCAGCGTGATGCGCCCCGGTCGCGTGGTCGCGGCGATCAGCGTGAACCGGGGCAGGTCCAACCGGATCGAACGGGCGGTCGGGCCTTTGCCGAGCACCACGTCGAGGCTGTAGTCCTCGAGCGCCGGGTACAGGACCTCCTCGACGGCACGGGGCATGCGGTGGATCTCGTCGACGAACAGCACGTCGCCGTCGCCGAGGTTGGTCAGGATCGCCGCGAGGTCGGAGGGGCGCTCCAGCGCGGGGCCGCTGGTCGGTTGGAAGCCCGCCCCCATCTCGATCGCGACGATCTGGGCGAGGGTGGTCTTGCCGAGCCCGGGCGGCCCGCTGAACAGGAGATGATCGACCGGGTCGTTGCGCTGGCTCGCGCCTTTGAGAAGCACCTTCAGCTGTTCCTTCACCCGGTCCTGCCCCACGAAGTCGTCGAGGGTGCGGGGGCGCAGCGCCACGTCGAACTCTCGGTCCTCCGGGCTCAGCGCGTCGGCCTCGATCAGGCGCTCGTCGAAGGGGTCGCTGGGCACGTCGGTTCCCGGCATGACGGTCATCGTCCCACCTTCTGCAGCGCCTCGCGAAGGAGATCGTCGGGCGCCTTGCCCTCGGGATCGATCCCGGCCATGACCTGCGCGGCCTCGGCCGACGTGAGCCCCAGCGCGAGCAGCGCCTCACGGACATCGGCCAGCGGCCCGATCGAGATCACGTCCGCTCCCTCCCCGCCGAGCTTGTCGCGCAGATCGAGCACGACGCGCTGCGCGACCTTCTTGCCGACGCCCGGCACAACGGTGAGGGTGTCGGCGTCGCCGGCCACGACCGCGCGTCGCAGCGCGTCGGGCTGCAGAGCCGACAGGAACGCGAGCCCGACCTTCGGCCCGACGCCGGTCACCCCGGTGAGAAGGTCGAACAGCTCGCGTTCGTCGGTTGAGGCGAACCCGTAGAGCGTCATCGAGTCCTCGCGCACGACCATGCGCGTGTGCAACCGGGCGCGCTCGCCCACCCCCGGGAGACCGGCGAGCACCGACGTCGGCACCGCAAGCTCGTAGCCCACGCCACCGACGTTGAGCACGACACGGCCGACGTTCTTCTCGAGGAGTTCCCCGTCGAGGAACGCGATCATCGGACGCCCGCCCGCGCCGCGATGCCCCGCATGCGCGAAGCGAGCAGATGGGTCAACCCGACGGCCACCGCGTCGGCGGCATCGGGCTGGGACGGCACGTCACGGAGTCCGTGGATCCGCGCGAGCGCGTCCTGCACCTGGCGCTTGTCGGCGTTGCCCATGCCGGTGATGGCCTGCTTGACCTCGTTGGGCGCGTATTCCTCCACGAGCAAACCGGCCTGGGCCGCGATCAGCATGATCGCGCCGGTCGCGCGGGCGACGTGCAGCGCGCTGACCTGATTGCGGCTCCATGCCACGCGTTCGATCGCGACGGCGGTCGGTCGGTGCTCGTCGATCGCGGACCGTGCGCCGTCGGCCAGGGCGCACAGACGCGCGGCCTCGTCGAGATCGCTGTCGGTCTGGACCGTGCCGCTCCACACCAAGGTGACCTTCCGGTCGTGCTGGGCGAGGATGGCGAGGCCCAACCGGGCCACACCGGGGTCCACACCGAGTACACACGCATCGAACATCTGTTCGCTGGAGTCTAGCGCGGGGGTTCCTGCGGGCAACGACCTAGGCGCGGACCGCAAGGTACCGGTCCCGATCGGGTCCCATCGGTCCGGGGATGACCTGGGGATCGAGGCCGGCCACCTCGAACGCGGATCGGTAGTCCTCGTCGCCGAACAGGGTGAGGACGTGGGTCTCCTCGATCGTGTCGAAACCGTCGCGGGTCGCCACCAGGTACCGCATCTCGAGATGGGTCCGATCCCCTTCCCGTCGACTCCGCACGACGCGGGCGACCGCCGTCTCCTCGTCGGTCTCGCTCTGGGCCATCACGCTGCCGCGCGGGCGCCAGGCGTCGGGACGGATCCAGCCGTCGATCACCAGGACGCCGCCGGGCGCGAGATGCGCCGCCATCCTCGCGACCGCGGCGCGCAGCTCCGCGACGTCGGCCATGTAACCGACCGAGGAGAAGAGGCACGTCACGGCGTCGAAGGTCCGCCCGAGGTCGAACGTGCGCATGTCGGCGTCGGTGAACACGACATCGGGGAGCTTGGCGCGCGCGACGGCCAGCATGTCCGGCTCCACGTCGACGCCTTCCACGTGCGCGAACGCCGGCCGCACCAAGCGGAGGTGCTCGCCCGGTGCCGCAGGCGACGTCGAGGAGCGACGATGCCTCGGGGTTCCGCTCACGGACGACCGTCACCAGGTCGCGGGCCTCCTGCTCGTAGTCCTTGAACCCGTAGATCAGGTCGTAGAGATGCGCGCTCCGATCGAACATCTACGGAGCCTTCCCGACTGTGGCGGCCGACCGGCCGCCGTCGATCGGCGCTATCACCCCACCCCGCCGGGCGGAGCCGGCGGCGCCTCGTTCGGCGGCGCGGGCACCTCGGTCGGGGCATCGCGCAGCACGGTCCGCGGCGCCCCGATATCGACCCCGTCGACCAGCAGCACGGCGTGTTGCCCGTGGGCGCCGACCGCGAACAGCTGCGCCGGCTCGTCGCAACCCCCAGCCGACACCAGCAGCGTCGAGGCGTCGAGCCATCCGAGCGCCTGCGTGGGTTGCGCACCACCCGGGATCGCGGGGCGCGCGCCGTCGGCGTCGACGATCATCGCCTGCTGGTCGGCACACCCCGTCCCTTGGGTCGCGGCGATCAGCGGGCCCGAGGGCGCCAGCAGCAACCCGTGCGCGGTCGGCGCGAGCCCGCGGGTCAGGATCGTCTCGAACCCGGTCCGATCGGCCAGATCCATCCAGTGGATCTCCGAGATCGCGCCGGCGTGCTGCGCGATCCACCAGATCTGTGTGCCGTCGGGGCTGAAGGCGAGCGAGGAGAACACCGTGTCCGGCTTCGAGAAGACGAGCCGCACGGGGTCCTTCCCCTCGTTGTCGGAGAGCCAGATGCCCTGGCGCTCCCCCTCGTTGACGATGAAGCCGAGCGCCAGGCCGCTCGGGTGATACGCGATCGCCTGGTAGGTCCCGGTGGGCAGCGTCGAGAGGCGCTCGACCTTCCCGTCGTCCATGAAGCGCTTCAGCGGGGTGTCCGCTCCGTTCGCGTAGACGATCGCGAGCCCGAGCGGGTGGCCCCAGTCGAACACGCCCGGGGTCTGCCCCTTCGGCGGCCAGGTCGGCGCCTTCGACGACAGGCCCTGCACCTGCATGTCGGCGAGCAACGTTCGGTCGCCCTGCGGGCCGAACGCGAAGGGTCCCGGATCCGCGACCTCGAACAGGCACGCGAGCGCCCCCGTCAGGGGATCGAGCGCCCAGGCGCGACCTTCGGCGACGAACGCGACCGTCTCCCGGGTCGTCGCCTTCCCCGGACATCCCTCGGGCAGTCCCGAGCCGTCGGCCAGGGTCGTGCCGACCGGGGGCGTCGTCGTCGATGGCGCCGGTGATCCGTCGATCGTCGGCGCCGGCGTGCTCGTCGTGGACGTCGACGTACACGAGGTGACGACCACGACGATCGCGAGAAACGCCCAGCGGATGCGCACGGCTCGACGGTATACCCGGGATGCGTCGGACGGAAGCGGCCGGCGCGCCTACAGCGCGGCCATGACCTCTTCGGGGATGTCGAAGTTGGCGTAGACGTTCTGCACGTCGTCGAGCTCCTCCAGCGCCTCCAGGAGCCGCAGGACCTGGTTCGCCTCGGAACCCGCCACCGGGATCGTGCTCTGCGGGATCATCGACAGCTCCGCCGAGAAGATGGGCACCCCGGCGGCTTCCAGCGCGGCCTGGACCTTCTTGAAGTCCTGCGGCGCGGCGATGATGTCCCAGCTCGACTCGGAGTCGTTCAGATCCTCGGCGCCGCCCTCGAGCGCGAGCTCCAGCAGATGCTCCTCGTCGGGGGCGACGTCCTTGTCCACCACGATCACGCCCTTGCGCGTGAACTGCCAGGCGACGGTGCCCGTCTCACCGAGGCTGCCGCCGTTGCGGCTGAACGCGTGGCGGACCTCCTGGGCGGTGCGGTTGCGGTTGTCCGTCAGCGCCTCGATCAGCAACGCGATCCCGCCGGGCGCGTAGCCCTCGTAGACGATCTCCTCGTACTTCTGGCCGTCGCCGAGCTCGCCGGTCCCCCGCTTGATCGCCCGCTCGATGTTGTCGTTGGGAACCGAGAAGCTCTTGGCCTTCTCGACCGCCGACGCGAGGGTCATGTTGCCCTCGATGCTGCCACCGCCCTCGCGGGCGGCGACCTCGACGGCGCGCAACAACTTCGCGTACATGTTCGACCGCTTCGTGTCGGTCGCTTCCTTCTTGCGTTTGATCGTCGCCCATTTGGAGTGGCCCGACATCGCGCTACACCTTCCTCAGCAGATACTCGTGGAGACCGGTCTCGCCCACGAGCTCCGGGTGGAAGGATGCCACAACGAGGGTCCCCTGCTCGAGGACGACGGGCCGGTCCTCGAACGTCGCGAGCACCTCGACATCGGCGCCGACCCGCTCGATCCACGGGGCGCGGATGAAGACGCCGCGGACGGCGTGATCGACGCCGCGCACATCGATGTCGGCCTCGAAGGAGTCGACCTGCCGACCGTAGGCGTTGCGGCGCACGGTGATGTCCATCAGCGCGAACAACGGCTCGCCGCCGAGCACCTCGGTCGCGAGCACGATCATGCCCGCGCAGGTGCCGAGGACCGGCATGCCCTCGGCGGCGCGCGCACGCAGCGGCTCGACGAGGTCGTAGGCGTGGGCGAGCTTCGCGATCGTCGTCGACTCGCCGCCGGGGATCGCCAGACAGTCGACCTGGGCGAGCTGCTCGGCGGTGCGGACCTCGATCGGTGTCGCGCCCGCGTCCGCGAAGACGCGTGCGTGCTCCCGGAAGTCGCCCTGGAGGGCGAGCACGCCGGCCTTCATGGTGCTACCAGCCGCGGTCTTGCAGGCGCGTCTCGAGCGTGCCGATCTCCAGCCCGGCCATCGGGTCACCGATGCCGCGCGAGACCTTCGCCAAGACGTCGGGGTCCTGGAAGTGCGTGGTCGCCTCGACGATCGCGCGCGCCATGGTCGCGGGGTCCTCGGACTTGAAGATGCCGGAGCCCACGAACACGCCGTCGACGCCGAGCTGCATCATCAGCGCCGCGTCCGCCGGGGTCGCGATGCCGCCGGCGGAGAAGTTCACGACGGGCAGACGGCCCTGCTCGGCCACCATCCGGACGAGCTCGACCGGCGCGCCGAGCTCCTTGGCCTTCGCGACGTACTGCTCGGGACGCAGCGTCGTGCACTCGGCGATGTCGGTGAGCAGCTGGCGCTCGTGCCGCACGGCCTCCACGACGTTGCCGGTCCCGGCCTCGCCCTTCGTGCGGATCATCGCGGCGCCTTCGGCGATCCGTCGCAGCGCCTCGCCGAGGTTGCGGCAGCCGCAGACGAACGGCACGGTGAACGCCCACTTGTCGATGTGGAACGCCTCGTCGGCCGGCGTCAGCACCTCGGACTCATCGATGTAGTCGACGCCGAGGGACTGCAGGATCTGCGCCTCGACGAAGTGACCGATGCGCGCCTTCGCCATGACCGGGATCGACACGACCGCCTTGATCTCCTCGATCTTGGTCGGGTCGGCCATGCGCGCGACGCCGCCTTCCTTGCGGATGTCGGCGGGGACGCGCTCGAGGGCCATCACGGCGCACGCGCCGGCGTCCTCGGCGATCTTGGCCTGCTCGGCGTTGGTGACGTCCATGATGACGCCGCCCTTGAGCATCTCGGCCAAGCCGGACTTCACGGTGAACGTCCCGGTCTCGCGCTGCACGGTGGATGACCTCCTCGGAGCTCGCTATCGGTAGAGCGCCAGTGTACCGCCGGTGACCTGCGGGGCAGCAATCGTGCGCGGGGCTACATCTCCTGGAGACGCTTGATCCGCTCCTGGATCGGCGGGTGCGTCGAGAACAGCTTCTCCATCGAGCTCGTCTGCTCGCCGGGGACCTGCGAGGGCTGGTCGAGCCACAGGTGCGCGGTCGCGTTGTTGGCGCCGCGCATCGCGTGTGGCGCCGACCGCGATCTTCTCCAGCGCCGAGATCAGGCCGGGCGGATAGCGGGTGAGCGCGACACCTTCCGCGTCGGCGAGGTACTCGCGGTTGCGGCTGACCGAGAGCTTGATCAGCTGGCCCGCCAGCGGCGCGATGATCAGCAGCACGATGCCGACGGCGAACAGGATCAACGTGAGCGCCCCGGCGCCCTCCCCACCGCTGTTCGAGTCGCGTCGCCCGCGGCCACCGCCCCAGAACCACGACCGCATGAAGATCTGCGACATCAAGACCGCCGCGCCGACGACGGTCGCCACCACGGTGCCGATCAGGATGTCGCGGTCCAGGATGTGCGACATCTCGTGGCCGATCACGCCCTCCAACTCCACCCGGTTCATCGTGTCGAGCAGGCCCTGGGTGACGGCGATCGAGGAGTGCTGCGGGTCGCGACCGGTCGCGAAGGCGTTGGGCGCCATCTCGGGCACGACGTACACCTCGGGCTTCGGCACGCCGGCGGCGATCGCGATGCCCTCGACGATGTTGTGCAACCGCGGTTCCTGCTCCGCCGTCACCTTGTGCGCGTGGGTCGAGGCCAGCACCGCCCGGTCGCCGTAGAAGTAGGAGCCGAGCGACAGCACGATGGCGAGGATCACCGCGATGATCACGCCGACGGATCCCGAGAAGAAGAAGTAGCCGATCACATAGCCGATCAGCGCGGTGAACAACACCGCCAACGCGAGCAGCAGGAAGGTCTTGCGCTTGTTCCGCGCGATCTGTTCGTGCACCGTCTATGACCCCTCGAAGGTGACCTGCACCGGCCCGCGCGCCGCATCCTCGATGTCGAAGAACTCTCGGGCGGTGAAGTGGAACATCGACGCGAGGATGCTCGAGGGGAACGACTGGATCGCCGTATTCAGCAGGCGCACCTGGTCGTTGTAGTACTGCCGGGCGTAGGCGATCTTCGACTCGGTGCCGGTCAGCTCCTCCTGGAGCGCGAGGAAGTTCGCGTTGGCCTTGAGGTCGGGATAGTTCTCGGCCACGGCGAGCAACTGGCGAAGCCCCGTGGTCACGGCGTTCTCGGCGTCGGCCTGTCCCGCGACGCCGGTCGCGCCCTCGGCCTGGGCACGCGCCTTCGTCACGCTCTCGAACGTCTCGCGCTCGTGCGCCGCGTAGCCCTGCACCGCCGACACGAGGTTGGGGATCAGGTCGTAGCGTCGGCGTAGCTGGACGTCGATCTGCGACCAGCCCTCGTCGGCGCGGTTGCGGTACTTCACCAGGCGGTTGAACGCCCAGATCAGCCAGCCGACGATCACGACGACGAGGCCGAGCACGATCCAGAGGGCCGGGGACATGGCCCTATCGTAGCGGGGGGGCGCCGATGTCCAGCGCCTCGCGGTAGCAGGCCTCGATCTGCTCGATCACGACGGACCAGTCGAAGGCGGCGGCGCGGGCGCGGCCGGCCGCCGCGAGGCGGGCGGCCAGGTCGGGGTCATCGAGCACGCGGCCGGCCGCGCCCGCGAGGGCTCCCACGTCGCGAGGCGGGACCAACAGGCCATCGACCGCATCGGTCACGACCTCGTCGTAGCCGGGCGTGTCGCTCACCACCACCGGCAGCCCCGCGGCCATCGCCTCGATCACCACGATCCCGAAGGACTCGCCACCGATCGAGGGCCCCAGGTACAGGTCGCACGCCGCGTGGATCGGTGGGAGCTCGACGTTCGGCACGCGCCCGAGCATCGTGACGCGGGCGCGCAGCGCCGTGGGGAGCGTGTCCAGCGCCGTGCGCTCGGGCCCGTCGCCGACGACCACCAGGTGCAGGTCCGGCCGCGTCTCGGCGAGCTCCGCGAAGGCCCCGACGGCGACGGGGAAGCCCTTGCGCTCGTCCAGCCGCCCGACGAACAGGAGCTTCCGCCCGGGGCCGAGGTCGGCCGGCGCCGCGGCCGCGAACCGTTCGGTGTCGACCCCGTTGGGCACCACCCGGAACGCGCCGCCGATATGGGCGCGTTCGAACGCGGCGGCGCGCTCGGACACGGCGATCCGGACCGCCAGACGCCGGGCGGCCCGACGCAGGACGGGCGCGGCCAGGTCGTAGAGCCGCGCGCGCGTCGCCCCCGAATGGAACGTGCCCACGACCGGCACGCGCGACTCGAGCGTGGCCCACAGCCCCGTGGACGGCGCGGTCGGTTGGTGGGCGTGGACCACGTCGGGGCCGAACGTGGCCAGCTCGTGGCGCACGACGCGCCGCGACCACGGGCGCGGATCGATCGGCGCGTTCGAATCGTTGTACGGGATGTCGATGGGCCGGCCCACCGACGCCACCCACGGCTGCGACGGCGGGGTGCGCGTCGGGGCCAGGACGAGGACCTCGTGGTCGCGCCGCCGCAGGTGCTCCGCGAGTTCGCGCACGTGGACCTGGACGCCGCCGGGGTCGTCCCAGGCGTAGGGACAGGCGATCGCGACGCGCATCAGTCCTCGCTCGGCCAGCCGGGCTGGAACACGTGCCACTCGGCCGGCGCGGCGGCGATCAGCCGCTCGAACGCCTCGGCGATCCGCTGGGTGATCGCGCGCGCGTCGGTCTTGCGATCCCCCGTCGGCTCGGGCATCGGCAGCGGGCGCACGATCGCGCGCCAGCCCGCCGCGGTCTGGTAGCACCCGACCACCACGATCGGGGCGCCGGTGGACAGCGCGAGCATCGCGGGCCCGGCGGGCATGCGGCGGGTGGCGCCGAACATCTCGACCTTGATCCCCCGGCCGGACAGGTCGCGGTCCGCCAGCAGCGCGAGCACGTTGCCCTCCTCGATCGCGGCGCTCAGCGACCTGCCGACCCCGGCGCCGCCGAGACCGATCACGCGGACGCCGTTGGCCTCGCGCTCGCGGACGAACAGGCGGTACAGACGCTCCGGACGGAGCCGCTCGGCCACGGCCACCACCGGCAGACCGCGCGCCGTCATGTCGCGGCCGCACGCGTCCCAGTTGCCGAGATGCGGGAGCACCGCGATCACCCCCTGCCCGCGGGACGTCGGCTCCAACAGGAACTGGTCGCCGTCCCAGTCGAAGGCGGCGCGCATCTGCTCGTCGCCCATCGAGGTGAGCGCGAACGTGTCGTACCAGTAGCGGCCGTAGGAGCGGAACGCCTCGCGCGTGCTCGCCACGACGAGCGGGTCGTCCACGGGCCGGCCGATCACCTGCGCCTGGTTCGCCGCGACGACGGCGCGCGTACGCGAGGCGAGGTGGAACGCCAGCGTGCCGAACAACCGGAACAGCGCCCGACCCGTATGGGTGGGCAAGGTGCGTCCGAGCCAGGCGACCGACGCGTAGGCGTGGAACGCCAGGCGCTCGCGAAACGTCTCGGCGGCCTCGTCGGATTCGATGGGCTGCGCGTCGGTCGTGCTCACGCACGCTCCTCGCGGGCCATCTGCCCGGTCCGCACGAGCGCGGCGAGCACCGCGAGCGCCGCCGCCGCCCACACGGTCCACGCCAGCCAGCCGAACAGCAGCCCCGCCGACACCAGCGCGTAGCGAACGCCGCGCGTCACATGGCTCTCCTCGATCGAGTAGTTCAGCGCGGCGCCACGGGCGCGGACGTAGGACGACAGGAAGCTCGCGCACAGCGCCACCAGCGCCCCCACGGCGATCTCGGGCTCGGTGCCGTAGGTGATCCAGACGATCGGCGCGAGCACGCACGCGTCCCAGCCGCGGTCGAACAGCTCGGTGAGCATCCGGTCGACGGGCCCGCCGAGACCGTGGTTGGCACGATGGCCCCCCAGCAGCAGCAACGCGCCGCTGGTCGCCGCGAGCACGCCTCCGCGCTCCAGCCGGCCGTCCAGGATCACGAAGGCCGCGCCCACGGCCAAGCCCAGCCCGACGACGGAGCTTGCGCGGGTGAGGGCGGTGCCGGGTGGTTGACGCTGGAAGCGAACCATGGGGTGAGCGCGAGCCTAGCAACTGGGTAGGATGCCCGAACCTGTTCCCCACGGACGAAGGAGCCCGCGTTGAAGACCTACGGCGCGAACGACATCCGGAACGTCTTGCTGGTCGGCCATGCCGGAGCGGGGAAGACCTCGCTCCTGGAAGCCATGCTGTTCACCGCCGGATCGATCACGCGGATGGGCACGGTCGAGGACGGGAACACCCTGTCCGACCACGATCCCGACGAGCAACGCCGCGGCATCTCCGTGTCGCTCGCGATGGCCCCGGTGGAGTGGAAGGGCACGAAGATCAACGTGCTCGACGCGCCGGGCACCGCCGACTTCGTCGGCGATCTGCGCAACGCGATCCGCGCGGTCGACGCGGTGATCGTGGTCGTGTCCGCGGTCGACGGCGTGGAGGTCCAGACCGAGTACGCGTGGGAGCTGGCGGTCGACGAAGGGCTCCCCCGCGCGATCTTCGTCAACAAGCTGGACCGGGAGCGCGCCGACTTCGAGGCGACGCTCGCGCAGCTCGTGTCGAGCTTCGGCAACCAGGTCGCGCCGTTCGAGCTGCCGATCGGCGCCGAGCAGGAGTTCCGCGGGATCGCCGACCTGCTGCACGAGAAGGCCGACCTGTACCCGAGCGGACCGAAGGCCGAGGAATCGGACTGGCCCGACGATCTGCACGCGATGGCCGACCCGGCCCGCGAGAAGCTGATCGAGGCGGTGGCCGAGTCCGACGACGCGTTGATCGAGGAGTATCTGGAAACCGGCTCGCTGCCCGAGGAGCACATCGTCGAGGGCGCGAAGGGCGGGTTCGCGCGGGCACGTCTCGCGCCCGTGATCTGCGGCTCGGCCGCCAAGGCGATCGGGATCGACCGGCTGCTCGACTTCATCGTGGAAGAGTTCCCCTCGCCGGTGGATCGGGGCGCGATCACCGTGCACGGGAAGGCGGAGGCCGAGCTCGAGCGCACGCCGGACCCGAACGGACCGCTCGCCGCCTACGTGTTCAAGACGGTCTCGGACCCCTTCGTCGGGCACATCACGATGTTTCGCGTGTTCTCCGGAACGGTCCGGCCCGACTCCACCGTGCACGACGCGACCCAGGGCACCGAGGAGCGGATCAGCCAGCTCTTCACCCAGCGCGGCAAGGACCACGAGTCGGTCGCGGAGGTGCCCGCGGGCGACATCGGCGCGGTCGCGAAGCTGCAGCACGCGCACACCGGCGACACCTGGTCGGCGAAGGACACGCCGGCGACCCTGCTTCCCGTCGAGCTGCCGGAACCGCTGCTCGCCTACGCGATCGAGCCCGCCTCCAAGGGCGACGAGGACAAGCTGGCGACCGGGCTCACGCGGCTCCGCGAGGAGGACCCGTCGTTCCGGATCGAGCGGAACGAGGAGACGCACGAGACGGTGATCTACGGCATGGGCGAGGCGCACCTCGACGTGCAGATGAGCCGGCTCAAGACGAAGTTCGGCGTCGACGTGCTGCACCACCCCGCGAAGATCGCGTTCCGCGAGACGATCCGCGGCGCGGCGAAGGGGCACGGCCGCCACGTGAAGCAATCGGGCGGGCACGGCCAGTACGCGGTCTGCGACATCGACATCTCCCCGAGCGCACGCGGCGAGGGCTTCGTGTTCGAGTCCAAGATCGTCGGCGGCGCGATCCCCCAGCAGTTCATCCCCTCGGTCCAGAAGGGCATCGTCAAGACGATGGCCGACGGCGTCTTGAGCGGGAACCCGATGGTCGACGTCCACGTCGCGCTGGTCGACGGGAAGTTCCACACGGTCGACTCCTCCGACATGGCGTTCCAGGTCGCGGGCTCGCTCGCGCTGAAGGAGGCGGTCGAGGCCGCCGGCGTCGCGCTGCTGGAGCCGGTCGTGGCGCTGCAGGTCGTCGTGCCCGACACGTTCACCGGCGACATCATGGGCGACCTCAACGTCAAGCGCGGCAAGATCCAGGGCATGGAGCAGATCGGCGGTGGCAAGCAGCGGATCAACGCGCTGGTGCCCCAGAGCGAGGTGGCGCGCTACGTGATCGACCTGCGCTCGATGACCGGCGGCCGCGGCGCCTTCACGATGACCTTCGACCACTACGAGGAGATGCCCGCGCATCTCGCCTCGAAGGTGATCGCCGAGTATCAGGCCGCCAAAGAGGAAGCCCACAAGAAGTAGCGCTCAGGCGGTGAGGGCGGCCACGACCAACAGCGCCCAGCCGATCAGGAACAGCACGCCGCCGATCGGCGTGATCGCGCCGAGCTTCCGCCTGTCGGTCACGGCCAACGCGTAGAGGCTGCCGCTGAACACGAGCGTGCCGGCCACGAAGCACCAGCCCGCCGCGGCCGCGGCGCCGCTCTCCCACCGGGCCGCCGCCAGCCCCGCGGCGATCGTCGCGAGCGCGTGCCACAGCTGGTAGTCGGCGGCGGTCTTCCAGTTGTCGAGCCGCTCGGGCGTGAGCTTCGCCCGCATCGCGTGGGCGCCGAACGCGCCGGCGGCCACCCCGAGGAACCCGAGCAGCGCGCCGGCGCCGAGACAGCGCCCGCCCCATCTAGGGACGAACCTCGGCCAGGAACGGCAGCACGGCGTCGTCGAACGCCGCGGGCTGGCGCAGGTTCACCACGTGGTCGGCGCCCTCGATCATCCGGGCGCGCGCGCCCGGCACACCGGCGGCGATCAGGTCCGAGATGCGCCGCATGTCCGGCGGATCGTGCTCGGCCTTGAGGACCAGGGTCGGCGCGTCGATCTCGTGCAGCCGGTGCGCGGCCGGCGGGTCGAGCTCGATCTCGCCGCTCTCGTCCATCGTCAGCTCGTGGATGTTGTCGAACGCGATCCGGCGGATCGTGGCGCCGGCCGCGTCCTCGGTGCCGAGCGGCGCCCAGATCGCGAGGCGAAGGTCCTGGGCGCGCACCAACTCCCCCGCCTCGACGGCCTCCTCGATGCCGGCGCCCGCGTCCTCCCACCACTCCTCTTCCTCGGTGTTCGGCTCGAAGCCGCCCAGTCCCGCCGCCACCGTCACGAGCGCCCACACCCGGGTCGGCGCCGTCAGGACCGTGTCGATCGCGACCGCGCCGCCCATCGAGCACCCGATGAGCGCCGCCTGCTCGACGTCGAGCGTGTCGAGCAGGCTGCACAGGTCGGCGACGTGCGAGTACGGCTCGGCGGTCGTCCGGCTCGACTGGCCGTAGCCGCGCAGGTCGTAGCGGATCACGCGGTAGCCCGCGTCGGTGAACGGGACGATCTGCGGATCCCACGTGCGCATGTCCCACAGCCCCGGATGCAGGAAGACGACCGCGGGACCGTCGCCCACGTCTTCGAAGGCGAGATGTCCACCGTCGACGAGCGCGATCGTGCCGTCCATCAGTCTGCGAAGTGCGGCGCGAGCTTCTCGTGGGTCTCGGCGAGCAGCTCCGGCAGCACCCGGGTGCCGCCCACCACCGGCATGAAGTTCGTGTCGCCGCCCCATCGGGGCACGACGTGCCAGTGCAGGTGCTCGGGGATGCCGGCGCCGGCGACCCGGCCGAGGTTGAGCCCGACGTTGAACCCGTGGGGCTCCGCGGCGGCGCGGAGCGCCCGCACGCCACGCTGCAGCAGCGACGCGATGCCCACGTTCTCCTCGACGGTGAGCTCCTCGAGCTCGCCCACGTGGCGCACCGGCAGCACCAGCAGGTGGCCGGGGTTGTACGGGTACTTCGCGAGCGTCACGAACGCGTGCTCGTCGCGTCGCAGGATGCGCTCGCCGTCCTCCTCGCCCTCGAGCGCCGCGCAGAACACGCACCCACGATCCGGCGGCTCCTCCTTGTTGGCCTGGATGTACTCCATCCGCCACGGGCTCCAGAGCCGGTCCACCGTCACACCGCCGTGAAGTCGGTCGCGTCGAGCGAACGCGTGGTCGACTCCGCCACCAACGCCGCCACGATCGCGTCGAAGGCGACGCCCGGGGTCTCCACGCCGCCGCGACCGCGCACCGTGAACGTGCCGGCCTCGAGGTCGCGATCGCCGAGCACCACCGTGTAGGGCGTCTTCATCAGCTGCGCGGCGCGGATCTTCTTGCCGACCGACTGCTTCGAGTCGTCGACCTCGACGCGCAGACCCGCCGCGCGCGCCCGCGCCGCCAGCTCGTGGGCGACCTCGACGTTGCGATCGGCAACCGGCAACAGACGAAGCTGCTCCGGCGCAAGCCACAACGGGAACGCGCCCGCGTAGTGCTCGGTGAGCACGGCGAAGAACCGCTCCACCGACCCGAACAGCGCCCGGTGGATCATGATCGGGCGATGGCGCTTGCTGTCGGCGCCCGCGTAGTACATCTCGAAGCGCTGGGGCGTCTGGAAGTCGAGCTGGATCGTCGACATCTGCCAGGTGCGCCCGATCGCGTCGCGCGCCTGCACGCTGATCTTCGGGCCGTAGAAGGCACCGCCACCCGGGTCCATCACGAGCTCGAGATCCTTGCTCAGGGCCGCCTGGCGAAGCGCCTCGGTCGCCTCGTCCCACTCCTCGTCGGACCCGACCGCCTTCTCCTCGGGCTTCGTCGACAGCTCCAGGTAGAAGTCGTCGAGACCGTAGTCGCGCAGCAGGGAGAGGGTGAAGTCGAGCAACGATTGGAGCTCCTCCCCCATCTGCTCGCGGGTCGTGAAGATGTGCGCGTCGTCCTGCGTCATGCCGCGTACGCGGGTGAGGCCGTGCACGACGCCGGACTTCTCGTAGCGGTAGACGCCGCCGAACTCGAACAGCCGCAGCGGCAGCTCGCGGTAGGAGCGCGTCCGCGCCTTGTAGATCAGCACGTGGAACGGGCAGTTCATCGGCTTCAGGTAGTACTCGGTGCCGCCGTCGAGCTCCATCGGCGGGAACATGCCGTCCGCGTACCACTCGAGGTGCCCGCTCGTGTCGAACAGCTCGCGCTTCGTGATGTGGGGCGAGTACACGAACTCGTAGTCGCCCTCCACGTGGCGCTGCCGCGAGTAGTCCTCCATGATCATCCGAACGAGCCCGCCGCGCGGATGGAAGACGGCCAGGCCCGAGCCGATCTCCTCGGGGAACGAGAACAGGTCGAGGTCGACGCCGAGCTTGCGGTGGTCGCGGCGCTCGGCTTCCTCCATGCGCAGCAGGTAGGCGTCGAGGTCCTCCTGCGTCGCCCACGCGGTCCCGTAGATGCGGGTGAGCTGCGGGTTCTTCTCGTCGCCGCGCCAGTACGCGCCGCTGACCGCGGTCAAGGTGAACGCGCCGAGACGCCCGCTCGAGGGCACGTGCGGCCCGAGGCACAGGTCCTCCCAGCCGTCGTTGCGGTAGAAGCTGGCGGTCTGGGCGCCGGCGGCGATGTCGCCCGCGCCCTCCTCGGCGGCGAGACCCTCCACGATCTCCCGTTTGAAGGGCTGCTCGGTCAGGCGGCGAAGCGCTTCGTCGCGGTCGACGTCCTCGCGGACGAACGCCTGGTCCTCGGCCACGATCGCCCGCATCGTCTCCTCGATCCTTGGCAGGTCATCGACGCTGACGTGTTTCGGGATCGCCAGGTCGTAGTAGAAGCCGTCGGCGATCGTCGGCCCGATGCCGAGCTTGGTGCCCGGCCACAGCCGGGAGACCGCCTGCGCGAGCACGTGGGCGGTCGAGTGGCGCAACACGTGGAGGCCGTCGTCGGTGCGCACGTCGACGGGCTCGACCGCCGCGTCGCCGGCCGGCACGTAGGAGAGGTCACGCAGCTCGCCGTCGACGCGCGCGGCGATCGCGCCGGGCGCCAGGGCGCTGCCGACCGGCTCCCCTTCGGGAAGCGCGACGGTGGTGCCATCGGGCAGACGCAGGGTCGGCATGCGTCGCAGGATAGCCGACGACCTACGGCCGACCGGGCCTACTCGTAGGAGATGGCCTCCAGCATGTTGAGTTTCGCGGCCCGTCGGGCCGGGAAGATGGCGGCGAAGACCCCGAGAAGGCCGGCCACGATCAGGAGGAAGACGAGCTGGCCGACCGGGATGGCGAGAGCTCGAGATGCCGAGGTCCGCGAGCGCCCGCTGCATCGCCCACGCGAACGCGATCCCGATCACCAGCCCCAGCACCGCCCCCAGGATCGCGATGATCACCGCCTCGGTTCGGATCATCCGCTTGACCTGCTTGCGGCTCATGCCCACCGCGCGGAGCAGCCCGAGCTCCCGGATCCGCTCGTAGATCGACAACCCCAGCGTGTTCACGATCCCGAACAGGGAGATGAACACGGACAGGAACAGCAGCACGAACACGATCGCGAGCAACTGGTTCACCGACGTCGAGGTACTGCTGCTTCGTGGCCTCCTGGTCGTTGGCGGTGCACCCCCGGATAGTCCTTCTCCAGGAGCGCGTCGAGATCGGCCTTCGCCTGCTCGACGGGAACGCCGTCCGCGACGTTGACGAACACCGCCTGGTCGAGCACCTGCGCCACGTTCGCGTCGTAGGTGTCGAGCGAGACCGCGTAGTCGTTCAGCAACCCGTTGGTCTCGAACGTGCCGACGACGCGCAGCGGTTGGTCCCCCGTCGCCGCGAACTGCATGTCGACCGTGCTGCCGATCGACAGACCCTTGCCGTCGGCCTCGGTCCGGGACACGATCACCGTGTTCGGTTGCGAGAGATCCGCCACCGACCCGCGACACCATGCTCGATGTTCATGACCGAGGTGATCGTGGCCGGGTCGATGCCCGTGATGAACGTGTCCGAGGCACCCGCATGCGCCTCGGCTCTGGCGCAGCGCCGACACGGTGGAGAACTGGCTGTCGGCGGACAGATCCTTCGCCAGCTGCGGCGAGAACGGCGCGAACTGGTTCGACGACAGGGTGAAGTCGGCGCCCAGCACCTCGTCGAGCGTCTGCGGTCGCCGAGGCCTTCAGCGAGGCCGCGAACACCGAGACGAACGCGACCAGCCCGAGCCCGATCATCAGCGCCGCCGCGGTGGAGGCGGTGCGCCGCGGATTGCGGTTCGCGTTCTCGACGCCGAGCCGCCCGGCGATCTTGCCGCGGAAGGGGCGGCCGATCACGGCCGAGATGGGCTTGGCGAACAGCGGCGACAGCATCGCGACCCCGAGGAAGGTGAGCGCGGCGCCGAGGCCGACCACGAGCCCGGCGTTCGACACATCGCCGAACAGGGCGAGACCGATCGCCGCGATGCCCGCGATCGTGATCAGCGAGCCCACCACGACCCGGCGCCGGATCGAGGCGCTCGGTGCCCGGCTGTCGCGCAGCGCCTCGAGCGGCGCGAGCCGCCCGGCCCGCCGCGCCGGCGGATAGGCGGCCGCCATCGTGATGCCCGTGCCGAGCACGATCGACACGATGATCGTGCGGCTGGCGACGACGAGCGCCGTCGGCGGCAGCTGCAGCCCGAGGCCGACAGCAGCGCCTCGAGGCCCTTCGCGAGGGCCATGCCGAGCAGGACGCCGCCGAGCGAGGCGATGAGCCCGACGATCGCCGACTCCACCATCACGGAGGTCATCACCTGTCGCCGGCGGCGCTCCGAGCGCGCGGAACAGCGCCAGCTCGCGGCTGCGCTGGCTCACCACGATGTTGAACGTGTTGAAGATGATGAACGCGCCGACGAACAGCGCCACGAACCCGAAGATCAAGAAGAACGTGCGAAGGAAGCCGAGGCCCTGGCCGACCTGATCCTGCTGCTCGGCGGCGGCCGACGCGGCGGTGATCGCCTGGTAGCCCGTCGGGCAGCACGGCGCCGACGCCGGCGGCGAGCTGATCGGGCGAGACGGAGCCGTCCCCCTTGACGTAGATCGCGTCGAGTTCCCCCTCGCGATCGAACAGCTTCTGGGCGGTCGGCAGATCGAACAGCGCGAGGGTCGCGCCCAAGCAGGCTGTTCGACGTACCAAGACGAATGATGCCGGAGATCGTGTACTCGGCCCGGGCCGGTCGACGTGACGACCTTGATCCTCTGCCCGACCGACAGGTCGTGATCGAGCGCCGTGCCGGCATCGACCACCACCTGGTCCGGCCCGGCGGGCGGCGCGCCACCCGCGATCGACCGTCAAGGTGGTGGTGTTCGGGTCCCACGATCCGCCGATCGGCGGTGCGCCGCCGTTCTGCACCACCTTGTTCGTCGCCGGATCGACGATCCAGGCCGTGCCGCCGATCGATCCGTCCGCGCTGCCGACGCCGTCGACGGCCTGCACCTGCGGCAGGACGCTCTCGGGGATCGGCTTGCGCTCGCTGCCGCCCCCGCTGTTGCCCGCGGCTCCCGGTTCGAAGGCGGTGGTGGCCTGCACGACGACGTCGGTGCCCTTGAACAGATCGCCGAACAGGGAGTCGAAGCTCTTGAGCGCGGTGTCGGTCAGGATGAACGACCCCGCCGTCATGCCCACGCCCAAGCACGACGGCGAGCGCCGTCAGCGCCAGACGCAGCTTGCGCCCGAGCAGGCTCTTGATGGTGGCGCGGAGCACGCCTAGGCCTCCATCGCCTTCAGCCGGTCCAGGATGCGATCGGCGGTCGGTTCGCGGAGCTCGTCCACGATGTTGCCGTCGGCCAGGAAGACGATCCGATCCGCGTGCGCGGCGGCGTGCGCATCGTGGGTCACCATCACGATCGTCTGCCCGTGGTCGTCGACGGCCGTTCGCAGGAACGTCAGCAGCTCCGCGCCGCTGCGTGAGTCGAGGTTGCCCGTGGGCTCGTCGGCGAAGACGATCGCCGGCTGCGACACGAGGGCCCGGGCGCCGGCGACCCGCTGCTGCTGGCCGCCCGAGAGCTCGGAGGGGCGGTGGCCGAGCCGGTCGCGCAACCCGACCGTGTCGACCACGGTGTCGAACCAGGCGCGATCCACCGACGTGCCCGCGATGTCGAGCGGCAGCGTGATGTTCTCCTCCGCGGTCAGCGTGGGGATCAGGTTGAACGCCTGGAAGACGAACCCGACCTTGTCGCGCCGCAACTGGGTCAGCTGCTTGTCGTTCAGCGTCGTGAGATCGACGTCGCCGATGAAGACCTTTCCCTCGGTGGGCGAGTCGAGCCCGGCGAGGATGTGCAGGAGCGTGGACTTGCCCGACCCCGACGGGCCCATGATCGCCGTCCACTCCGCCGCCGCGATCTCGATCGAGACGCCGCGCAGCGCCTCGACGGCCGCGCCGCCCGTGCCGTAGACCTTGCGCAACGCTTCGGCACGCGCCGCGGGCTGCACCGTCGTCTGCATGGACATCGAGCGATCCCCCATTCGTTCGTCAGTCAGGCGGAACATCGGACCTCCGCGAGCAGTGGGCGCGGCTGGGATCGAACCAGCGACCTCTCGCGTGTGAGGCGAGCGCTCTCCCGCTGAGCTACGCGCCCGGGAGTGCCGTCACGATACCAACGGCGCTGGAAATGCAGATGGCGGCACGTGCCCGCGACGTGCCGCCATCTCGTGACCCGGACAGGCCGGGACTCGCGGAGTCTTCCATGAAAGGGAAACGGCGCGCAAGCCGCGGTCAGCGAAGGGTGGCGACCTGCACCGGGTCGGTGGTCGGTGCGGATGGACACGCCGCGCTCTCAACGGTCACGGCCGCGACGTCGGCCGTCGAGAACGCCCCTTGCACCTTCTCGGTGACGTGGCCGTCGCTGGGCACCACGCACCCGAGCGACGTCGGGGTGTCCCCGGCGATCGTCCACACCTCGTAGACCTGCCCGTCCGGCGGGGTCGGGAGCCCCGTCCCGATCACGTATGCGTCCGTGCCGTCGGGGCCGATCGCGAGCGTCATCGTGCCCGCCGCTCCGGTCGACTGCTCGAACGGGACCAGGGTGACGCCGGGTTGCTGGATGAAGGCGGCCACGGAGCTTCTCGGCGCCGCCAGGTACCCGCCGATCGCGCCGACCGCCAGCAACACGATCGCGGCGGCGACGGCGAGCCACGCCATCGAGCGTCCGCGTCGCGGCGTTGGCTCGGACCGCGGCTCGGCAAGAGCCGCCGCGACGGTTCGCTCCTCCAGATCGTCGCTGAGCCTCGCCGGCGCGAGCGCGGCGCCGAGCCCGGCGGCCGTGTCCCGGAACCCCGCCTCGAGCGCCGCGCACTCGGCGCACTCGGGTCCGTGCTCGGCGCGGAGCTCGGCCAGGCGCTCGCCGTCGGCAGGCTCGAGCCCGCCGATCGCTTCGAGCGCCAGGAGCTCCTCGATCTCGCCGTGTTCTCTCATCGCTCCGTCCCCATGGCGCCGCGCAGCTTGCGCATCGCCAACAACGACCGTGACTTGACCGTGCCCAGCGGGATGCCCAGTCGTTCGGCCACGCCGGTTTGCGACACGCCCTGGAAGTACATCAGGTCGATCACCGCCCGCTGTTCGTCGGGCAGCACGGCCAGCGCGGCGCGCACCGCCTCCTGCTCGCCCGGGCGATCGATCGTCGTCGCCACCTCGTCGGCGTGATCGGGCTCGACCTCGATCGACGCGGCCGCACCCTCGGCACGCCGCCGGTGCGCCTGCTCGCGGCGCACCAGGTCCACCGCCCGCCCGTGCACCATCGTGAGGAGCCAGCGCCGCACGGTGCTGCGGGTCTGGTCGTAGCGCTCCGGCGCCCGCCACAGTTGCAGGAACGCCTCCTGGACCGCCTCTTCCGCCAAGGGATCGCTCCGCGTGATGCGCAGGGCCACCGCCTTCGCGACCCCGGCGTTGCGTCGGAACAGGGTGCGGAACGCCTCACCGGTCGGATCGCCGTCGCGGACCCGGCCCAGGAGCTCCCGATCCCGGGCATCGTCCATGTCACGGACGGCCACGGTCGCCTCCGGCAGCCTGACGATACGCGCATGCGAACGCTGGGGGGCGAGAGGGAACTCGGCGGTGATCACGACACATGCGGTTCGCAGCTCCCCCCTCCCCGGATCGGCGTCGCGCCGAGCGGTCCGACGATGATGTCACCGGCGCCCGGCAAGGACCAACCGCGGTGATCCGACCCCCGGTGGCCTGCGAACCGGCTTCGACACCGGCGGGGGGAGGCTCGATGCGGCGACGAACGGTACGGCTGGCCACGATCGCCGTCGTGCTCGGCGGCGTCCTCGTGCTCGGCGCCGGCGCCGCCCAGGCGCACCCGCTCGGGAACTTCACGATCAACCTCTACGACGGGCTCGCGATCCGCTCCCACGGCATCGACGTCGACCACGTCATCGACATGGCCGAGATCCCCGCCTTCCAGGAACGATCGCGGATCGACGCCAACGGCGACGGACAGATCGGCGACGACGAGTCCGCCGCCTACGTGGCGCGCACGTGCGCCGGCGCGGCCGATGACCTCGCGGTCTCGGTGGATGGGACCGCGATCGCGCTGCACCCCTCGGCCGCAGGCTCCCTGGCCCTCCCGCCGGGGGCCGGCGGCCTCTCCACCTTGCGAGTCGAATGCTCCCTGCACGCCGAGGTCACGATCCGCCCCGGCACGGCGATCGCGTTCCGCGACGACGCCGACCCCGGTCGCATCGGCTGGCACGAGGTCACGGCGGCAGGCGACGGCATGACGCTGGCACGCTCCGACGTGCCGGCCACCAGCTCGAGCGGTCGCCTGACCGCCTACCCGGCCGACCTGTTGAGCTCCCCGCTGGATCAGCGCAGCGCCTCGATCGTGGCGGGCACGGCTGCGGACACGGATGCCGCGCCCGCGACCGATCTCACAACCGCCCCGATCGCTCGAGGGTTCGGCGACCGGTTCACGACGGCGTTCGCGTCCCTCGTCACGACCGGTGGTTCGTCGCCGCTGCTGTGGCTCCTCGCCCTCGCGACCGCGTTCGCGATCGGCGGGCTGCATGCGCTCGGCCCCGGGCACGGCAAGACGCTGATGGCCGCCTATCTCGTCGGCACCGACGTTCGGCCGCGGCAGATCGTCGCGGTCGGTGCCGCGGTCTCGGCGATGCACACGGCATCGGTCGTGGCGCTCGGCCTGACGGTGCTTGCCGCGGGACAGGCCTTCACGCCGGAGGTCGCGTACCGGTGGACGACGCTGGCCTCGGGCGGGCTCGTGGCGATCCTCGGCGGCTACCTCCTCGTGACGCGTTCGCGAGCGATCGCGCACGGCCGCGCACACGCGCACGGGCACGACCACGACCACACGCACGAGCCGCGGTCCGGTCGCTTCGGTCTCGCGACGCTGGCGGTGTCGGGCGGCATCCTTCCCTCGCCGTCGGCGCTGATCGCGCTGCTGGCGGCCGTGGCGATCGGGCGGCTGGTCTTCGGCCTGGCGCTCGTGCTGGCCTTCGGTGTGGGACTCGCCGCCGTGTTGATGGGTGTCGGGTTCGGCACGATCCGGGTGCGCGACCTGATGGGCCGCCGGTTGCCGGGGGCGCTCGCGACGTGGGCGCCGGTCCTCAGCGCCGCGGGGATCTGCCTGCTGGGGGTCGCGCTCGTCGCTCGCACGGCAACTGCCTGAGGTCGTTCGCGTCCTGCGGACGGAGCGATAGGATGTCGCGGCACCCGACCCGGAGGACACGATGCTCGCGACGAGCCAGGAGTTCATCAACGGCCTGCTGGATCACCTGCCCCAGAAGCTGCAGCTGATCGCCGAGATCGCCGTCTACTTCGCCCTGCTGACGGCCCTGATGCTGATCCCGCTCGTGCTGTGGCTCGGGTACGCGGTGGCCTCGACCAAGAAGCGGGAGCAGGCCGCGTCCTAGCCGGACGCGCCGCCTCGATCGCCGGATGCCGAACCTCTACCTCCTGTCGACCACCGACGACTCCCCCGACGAGGTCATCGCCGATGGCTACGAACGCGACGGCGAGGATTGGGTGTTCCACCTCGCGGGCGCCGAGGTCGCGCGCATCCCGATGAACGCGATCGTGAGCATCACCCGAACCCGCGTCTAAGGCTCAGCCAGTCTTTGCGTCCGCGAGGTGCTCCAGGAGCCGGATCTGAGCCACGATCATCCGTTCGATCTCATCGGGGTCGACGCTCTCGTCGGAGGCGTGGATCCGCGACTTCGCCACGTCCTCCGGACCCCAGAGGATGAACTCCGCGCCGGGCGCGACCCCCTGGAGGGTTCGCAGCAACGGGATCGACCCACCGGAGCCGGCCTCGCCGGGTGGCGCGCCGAAGGCCTCCTCCATCGCCGATGCGAGCGGCCGCGTAGCCGGGTCCACCCGTCTCACATCGGAACGGTGGAGCTTCCTTCGTCCGCTCGACCTCGACGGTCGCGCCCCACGGCGCGTGTGTCTCGAGATGCCGCACGAGCGCGTCGAGCTCGGCGGACGGCTCGGCGCCCGGCACGATGCGCATCGAGAGCTTCGCCCGCGCCTGTGGCAAGAGCACGTTGGAGGAGCCGTCGATCGAGGTCGTGTCGATCCCGATCGCCGAGATCGACGGGTGGGACCACAGTCGCGACCCGACCGAGCCGCTGCCGGTCGTCCCGACGCCGTCCAACATGTCGGCGCCCGCGCGCAGGTCGTCCTCGTTGAAGTCCATGCCGTCCCATTCGAACGAGCTCACACCTTCGACGGCGACGTTGCCCGCATCGTCGTGGAGCGTCGCGAGCAACCGGGCGAGCGCCATCATCGCGTCGGGAACGGGACCGCCGAAGACGCCCGAGTGCAGCGGGTGCTCGAGCGTGCGCACGGTGACGACGCACGCGACGTCGCCGCGAAGGGTCGTGGTCAGCGTCGGCTCGTTGACCGCAAGGTTGCCCATGTCGCACACGACGAACAGGTCGCACGCGAACAGGTCGGGGTGTGCCTCCACGAACGGCTCGAGGTTCGACGACGTCTCCTCCATGCCCTCCACGATCAGCTTGATCGTGCAGGGTGGCGAGCCACCGAAGTGCCGGAGCGTCCCCAGATGGATCGCGAGCCCGCCCTTGTCGTCGGCCGCGCCACGTCCGTAGATCCGACCGTCGTCCTTGCGCGTCGGAACCCACGGATCGGAGGTCCACCCCTGCTCGGGCGGTGCCGGCTGGACGTCGTAGTGCGCGTAGAGGACCACCACGGGTGACCCGGGAGGCCCTTCGAGCACCCCGTAGATCGGCGGATAGCCGTCGGGCACGTCCTGGAGCGCCGCGTTCGAGATGCCCGCCGCCTGGAACAGGTCGAGCACGGTGGCGGCCATCTCGTGGACGGGCTCGGGCGGATACCCCGGGAACGCGACCGACGGGACGGCCACCATCCGTTCGAGCTGCTGCAGGATGTCCGGCAGCATCGCCTTCGCGGCGGTGCGAACCCCATCGACATCAGACATGAAGAATCCCCTGTTCTCTTCGGTGGATGGCCATCACGGACACCGCGACAGTATCGCCGCTAGACGAAGCGAGAGACGATCAGCCCGACGACGAGCGATCCGATCCATCCGGTGAAGACCGGAATCGTGAACGAGTGGACCAGAGGGTTGTTCGTCAGGCGCGTCGACCCCGTCTTGTCGATCTCGACCGCAGCGAGCTGGGTGCCGTTGGCCGGCAGCATGAAACAGCCGACGAGCGAGGGCCACATCGCCACAACGGTCGGCACGGCCAACGCCGCGAGACCGATCGGCACGATCGCGTTGGTCGTCGCCGACTGGCTCGTGGTCATGGCACACACGAGGAACAGCGCGACCGCAAGGAACAGCGGGTGCGCCGTCACGATGTCGCCGATCGACGAGATCACGATCGGGTTGGCGTCCAAGTACGTCGCCGTCATCCACGCCAGGCCGAACAAGGCGATCGCGGCGACGAGACCGGACGCGATCAACGGCTGCTTCGCCACGTCGCCCGGCTTCACGTGGTTCCACATCACGATGACGAGCGCCACAACGAACATCACGAGCTGGATCGTCTCGTTCATGCCGAGCGGATCGAACACGCCCTTCTTGTCTGTCGGGATCACGTCGGGGCGCAACTGCGGGAACAAGCCGGCAAGAACGATGAACGCCACGCCGGCGAGGAAGATGATCGCGCTGCGCTTGGCGCCGGGCAGCAACACGATGTCCTCGGGCGGGATCGGCGGACTCACCTTGCCATCCGCGAGCCGCTGCCGGTACACCTCGTCCTCGTCCAGGTCCTTCCCGTGACGCGACATCGCGAACGCCGCGACCAGTGTGCCGGCCAGCCCGGCGGGGATCGTGATCATCAGGATGTTCGACAGGGTGAAGCTCTTGTCCGTGATCGTGACAAGCGCGAGCATCGCGGCCATCGCGGCGGCCACCGGTGACGCCGTGAGCCCGAACCCGGATGCGATCGTCGAAACCGACAGGGGCCGCTCGGGTCGGATCTTCGCCTCGTACGACGTCGCGTAGATCACCGGGATCAGCGAGAGGTAGATGTTCCCCGTGCCGGCGCCCATCGTGAAAAAGAACGTGACGATCGGCGCCACGTAGGTGATCCGCGACGGGTTGCGCCGGATGATGTGTCCCGCGATCCCCACCAGCCAGTCGATGCCGCCCGCCGCTTGCATCGCGGCCGATGCCGTGATCACCGCGATGATGATGAAGAAGGCGCTGACGGGCGGATCACCCGGCGTGTCCTGGAAGGCGAAGATGAGGACGGCGGTGCCGGCGGCGCCCCAGAGTCCCAAGCCGATGCCGCCGACGCGAACACCCATGACGATCGCCATGACGACGACCAGGCCCTCGACGATGGCGGTCGTGGTTTCGCTCAACCCATCCTCCTACCGAAAGAAGTAGCCGCAGTATCTACCACAGCGGCGGCTCGACGCACGCACCCCAGCCCGGTGAATAAGATGGCGCCCCACATGGACGTGACGAACGGTCCCGCCGTCGCAACGGACCAGGCCGCCGGCCGCGGCATCCTGATCGTCGCGTGCGTGTCCGCCTTCGTGGTCAATGCGAACACGTCCGCCGTGACGATCCTGCTGCCGGCGATCAGCAAGGATCTCGACGCGCCGATCTCGCTGCTGCAATGGGCGGTGACGGGCTACATGCTGGTCGGGGCGGCCACGATCGTGACGTCGGGCGCGCTCGGCGACGTCCTGGGGCGGCGGCGCGTCTTCCTCGCCGGTCTCGGGCTCTTCGTGATCTCGTGTGCGTTCATCGCCCTTGCGGGAAGCGGCGGCGGGTTCGTCGTCGGCCGGTGGATCCAGGGCGCGGCGGGATCGACGATCCTCGCGTGCGGCATGAGCCTGCTGTCGGTGAGCGCCTCGGGGACCGGCCAGATGCGGGCGATCACGACCTGGGGCGCCGCCTCTGCCGCGGGTGCGGCGGCCGGGCCATTGGTCGGCGGCCTCCTCGTCAACAGCACCGGGTGGCAAGGCCTGTTCTGGATCGACGCCCTCGTCGCGGCCGCCTGCATCCCGATCACGATCCGGTCAGTGCAGGAATCACGCGATCCGACCCGTTCGCAGTCGATCGATTTCATCGGAACGATCTTGATCGCCGTCATCCTCGTGCCGCTCGTGCTTGCACTGAGCGAGGGCGCCTCGTGGGGCTGGCTCTCCGCGGGCACGATCGGCTGCATCGTGATCTCGGTGGTCGGGGCGATCGCATTCGTGCGGGTGGAGGGTCGCGTCGCGGCGCCGCTCGTCGACCTCAAGCTCCTGCGGAACCGCATCCTGGTCGGCTCGACGATCGCGATCCTCATCGTCGCCGGCACGATCAACGCGCTGATGTACGTGCTCAGCCTGTACTTCCAGGACCCCAGTGGGTTCGGCATGACCGCTCTCAAGGCGGGCCTCGCGACGCTCCCTGCGGCCGCGGTGATGATCGCGATCACACCGTTCATCACGCCGATCGCCGTCAAGATCGGGAGCCGTCAGGCGATCGGCATCGGCTTCGCGCTCGCCGCGGTCGGGTTCGGGTGGCTCGCGTTCGTCGGATCGGATTGGGAGTACGTTGCGTTCATCCTGCCGTTGGTCGCCATCTCGGCCGGACTCGGCCTCTCGAACGGACCCGCGTCGTCGGCATCGACGTCGGCCGTACCCGACAATCAGGTCGGACAGGCTTCGGGCATCTCCAACATGGCCCGGTACGTCGGGGGCGCGCTCTTCGTCGCTGCCGCGGCGACGGTCTCGACGACGGCGATCGACAACCAGACCGCGGCTGGAGCGTCCGCCGCCGATGCGCTCGCAGCCGGTCTCGCACGGTCGTCGTTGTTGATGGCGCTCATCTGCGCGGCTGGCGTCGCCTTCGCGTTCCTGATGGGACGACACCGCGGCGAGCCGCCTCAGGCGATCCACCGCGCTGCAGCGGCGGCGATCACCGCGCACACGATCCCCACGAAGCCCACGCGCTGAGCTGGGAGGCGTTGCTCGCGAATCGGGGTGGTCGATATCTGACTCGTGGCGGCAAGGGATTCGACCTCTGGCGACTCTAGTGTCCAGGCCGGCACGCGTGACTCGGTACCGGGCGTTCCGCGGCGAAGGGGTCCCCGCAATTGCGGGTCGCGATGCCGCAGGGTTGTACGGTTCGTCGTATGGATGACGCGGATCTTCTGGACGAAGATCGTCACCTCCGGCAATACCTTGCCGAACTTGGACCTGATGTCCTGCAGGAGCTGTACATGGTGCTTGTCGGACCGCAGACGTATCGCGACAAGCTCCAGCGGCGGATGATCGCTCGGCCGGATCTTTCCGAGCTGGCGCGGGTCCTGGCGCTCGTCAATACCGACGAGGCGGCGAAGCTCCGCCTGCTGCGCGCCCTGCGGGACCTCGGCTGCACCTAGACCGCGGCAGCACCGAGCGGGGCGCACCACTTTTGGTGGGCGGTAGAGGATTTGAACCTCTGACCTCTTCCGTGTCAAAGATGTCGGCGCGACGCTCTGACCTGCATCGATGCAGGTCGCGGTCGATTCCGATGTCACACGAGTGTCGTTGAGTACCGTTGAGTGCGGTCGGCTCCTTGACCAGATGTTG